>NZ_WWCJ01000010.1 GCF_009857475.1 Pseudoduganella guangdongensis
AGATTCGGGGTCAGGTCTGACAATCGGACAATCTATGCGCGAAGCGCATAGATTGTCCGATTGTCAGACCTGACCCCGAATTTAACTTATGGCCAAATCTTCTGCAGCATGGCGGCCAGGTTGTAGCCGCCTTTGATCAGCTGTTCGCGCGCGAGGGCGGACGACGGCACGGGATAGCTGTCCGGCACGGTCATCGCCCATACGGTGTAGGTGGAGCCGCTGCGGCTGGTCTGCTTGGTGGCCACACCGACCTTCACGTCGGCATAGGCTTGCTTGGCGGCGACCAGGGAGTCGTTGGCCCATTGCACCGGCCAGCTGGCGACGTCGCCTTTGGAGAGCATGATGCTTGGTTTGCCGTCGATCGCCCATTGCGTGAACTTGTCCACGCTGCGCTGGCTGCTGCGGCGCATGGCGTAATCGACCACGGTGGTGTCCCAGTAGGAGTGGAACGGCTTGGTCGGGTACTTCGATACTTCTGCATCCTCACCCGGGATCACCTTGGCACTGGCAGCCTTCAGTGCCGCTTCGTCCATCTGCAGATTATTGCCGCCGCGCGAATCGAAGATGTTCAGGGAGTCGATCTCCTTGGCGGACTTTGGCACCACGAACTTGCCTTCCTTGTCGACGAAGGCTGCGCCTACATGCAACGGCTGGTGGATGTCGCCCGCCAGGTGGGTCAGGATCAACAACGCCTGGCGCGGCGTGAACTTGCCGTCGCCCTTGCCTTGCAGGGTGGCGATGCATTGCTGCATGGTCTGCACGATATCGTGGCCCGACGTGCCGGCGCCGTGGCTGTGGTACTCGTTCAACTGGAACGGCACGTCGGTGTAGTGGTACTCGCTGTGCTGCGGGTGCGCGGCGACGTAATCGTTCATCTCCTGCGATTGCGGGCCACAGAACGTGCCCTTCACGCAGTCGGCCCAGTTGGCGATCTTCTCCAGGTTTTCACCTTGCTGCAGCAGCGCGTTGACCTGCTTCTCGGCGTTGGAGCCTTTGATCAGGTTGTCGGCGATGGCGCCGACGATGCGGTGGCCGTTGTTACCCCAGGCCATGGCGTTGTTGGCGGCGAAGGCGCCGGCCAGCGCCGCGATCAGTGCGAGTTTCTTCATTCTTCTTTACCCTTGCTTGGTTTCGGATAGTCTTTGTTGATATCAATCGGCTGCGCGTATGGCGACGACCAGGCCTGCTCCTGCACGGCGCTCAGGCGCTTGGCCATGGCTTCGTTACGCATCACCACTTCCAGGTTGCGCGACAGGTCGAAGTAGCCGCCGGCCCAGTTGCTGGTGCCGACCCAGGCCAGCTTGCCGTCGATGACCATGGTCTTGCTATGCCATACGCGGGCGAACGGGATGAAGCCGGTGCTGGCCTTGGGCAGCGTCACGATGCGGATCTCGACATTCGGCAGCATGGCCAGCGATTTCAGGTGGTTGATGGCCGGCTTTTCGGTGTTCCAGTTGGAGACCATCAGCTTGACCTTGACGCCGCGCGTGGCGGCGGCGCGCAGGGCGTTGTCGACCACGGCGTAGAACGGGCGCGTGCCCTTAGGTCCGTAGCTCAGGGGCGCGTAGTCCAGCATGGAGACGCTGATCTCCTGTTTGGCATCGGCCAGCAAGGCCGGCAGCACGGTTTCGGAATCGGCCACGCCAACCGGGTTGAATGCGGCTGGGCTGGCGACCAGGAAGCTGGCGTCGGCCGGCAGCGCCGCCGGCGCCATCGATTTGGCCTGCACCGGGGCGACGGTCTTGCCGGCGGCCAGCGTGGCTTGCGCTGCCCAATCCTGCTCGAAGATAGCCTGCACCTGGCCTGCCACTTTGGCGTCGGTGATGCGCAGGCCAGTTTCGTGGATGTGGGTGAAGGCGCGCCAGTCGAAGTTCTGGCTGCCGACGAAGGCGATGTTGCGGTCCACGGTCAGGTACTTGGCGTGGATGATGCCGTTGCCGGTCAGCTGGTTCACATCCAGCACGCGCATTTCCAGGTTGGGGATGGCGCGCAGGCGCTCCACGGTGGCCTTCTCGGACAGTCCGCTGACGCCCTTCTTGTCGATCAGGAAGCGGATCTTCACGCCGCGCTTGCCGGCAGCTTCCAGGCGCTCGATCACCTTTTCGAACGGCGCGCCGGTCACGCTGGCGACGTAGAACTGGCCGATGCAGATTTCCGATTTCGCGTTGTCGAACAATTCGGTCCAGACTTCGATCGGGCCGCGCAGGTCGTCGCTTTTGAGCGTGGTTTCCACCGGTGCAGTCTGCACCAGCTCAAAGCCCGGCACCTGGAAGGCGGCGTGGGCGGAGGCGAAACAGCCAGCCAGTGCGGCGGCCAGGAGATAACGGCGCATATTCATCCTTTACTGTTTGACGCGCAAAATGCGCGGGACGGCGCCATAGGTGCCGGCCGGTTTATTGTCTTGTTCCAGGCGCTGCAGGTAGCTGCGCAGCGCATCGGCATCGCGCACGCCGGTCGGCGCCTGGTTGCTGCCCTGGCGGAAGGTGACGAAACCGTCGTTGCCCTCGGCCAGGAAATTGAAGACCGCCACGCGGTAGCTGGCGCCGTCTTCGATCGCCACGCCATTCAGCTTGACGCTCTCGCGCACGATGCGCTGGCCCAGGGGGCGGCGGCCGTCCCAAGCGTAGGTAAAGCCTTCCGATACTTGCAGCACGCCGCGTTTGTCCGCCTCCACGCCGCCCCACTGCCCTTCCAGCAGCGCGACGATCTGGGCGCCGCTCATGTTCATCACCACGATCTCATTCGCGAACGGCAGCACCGCCTGCACATTGGCGACAGTCACGATACGGTCGTCGCCGGCATCGAGATGGGTGCGGATGCCGCCGGTATTGGTGAAGGCCAGCTGCGCACCCCATTTGCGGCCCGAGGCGAGGACGGCGTCCGCCACCAGCTGCCCCAGCGGCGATTCATCGGCGTTCGGCATCAGCTCGCGGCTGATGGATGGCTGCGCCAGGCGCGCCACCGGCTTGCCCAGCTCCTCGCTGCTGCGCGCGCGCAGCGATGCCAGCAAGGCGTCGACTTCCGGCACGCCGGCATGCTTGCCCGGCTGCACCAGGATATTGCGCGCGCTGGTATCGACCACGGCGCCGGTCTGGCGGTCCACCACCAGCGAAATGCGCGACAGCATATGGCCGTAGCGTTCGGCCTGCGTCACCAGCTTGCCGTCCACGCGGCACAGGTAGCCGTTGTGCGAGTGGCCGCTGACCACCACGCGCACGGCGGGGTCGATGCGCTTGACCACGTCGACGATGTCGCCGCTCAGGTCCTGGCAGTACTGCTGGTCGTAGCGCGCCGGCGTGTGGCCGCCCTGGTGGATCAGCACCATGAAGACGGTGGCGCCCTGCGCGCGCAGCTCGGGCAGCAGGCGGTTCACGGCCTGCGCCTCGTCGATGAACTGCAGGCCGCCAACACCGGCCGCGCCCACCAGGTCCGGCGTGGCCTTCAGCACGGTGCCGATCAGGGCGACCTTGATGCCCTTCACTTCCTCGATGCGGTAGGCCGGGAACAGGGGCTGGTTGGTGCGCGTGTCGATCACATTGGCGGCCAGGTAGCTGAACTTCGCCCCTTCGTGCGGCCCGAGTTTGCAGGCCCGGTCCGGACGCGGCGAATTGGCGCAGCCGCCCTTGGCCTGGCGCAGCAGCTCCACACGGCCATTATCGAATTCGTGGTTGCCGACCGAGGTGGCGCGCATGCCGATCAGGTTCAGGGCCTGGATGGTCGGCTCGTCGGCAAACATGGCCGACATTGCCGGGCTGGCACCGATCATATCGCCCGCGCCCACCAACAGCAGTTCCGGGTCTTCCTGGCGCCAGGCGTTCAGCGTGGCCGCCAGCGCGTCGATGCCGCCCGCCGTGCCGCCCTGGTCAAACCGGGTCGCTTCCAGGTGGCCGTGCAAGTCGTTCAGCGCGGCGAAATTGAGCTCGACGTGGTGGGCCGGGCGCTGTGCGGCGCATCCGGCGAGCAGGCTCGCGATAGCAAGCAAGGGCAAAACAGGTTTCATCGGGACGGCAGTAATGACGGGCGAAAGCACGCATTGTACAGCGCCAAAACGCAAAAAAAACCTGCCCCGGCAATGCCCCCGCCCGGCAGGTTGCCAACATCGCCAATAAATTAATCTAGTGATAATCCGAGACATTTAAATCACTATTTATTGAGTATGATTCCGGCGGGATTGTAAAATCCTTAACATTGTCTAACTGACTATTTATTTAGGAGTAACTATGCATCCGTTTTCCCTGAACAAAGAGCAAATTGAAGAAGTAAGCGGCGGCACCGAGGTGAGCAATGTCCTGCGCGAAGGCGGCGAAGAATGCAGCATTCTGAACTATGAAACCGGCCTGGAGCCAACCGTCAAACTGAAAGAAGACGGCGGCGAGCTGACCACCATGGCGATCGGCGAAGAAGGCGGCCTGCCAGCCCAAGAGATCTAAGCTGCTCCAACCCCAGGATGGCCGGCGCCGGCCATCCTTGCCAAGAAAACCCAGCATGAAACATATCGTTCTCGGACACCCCAGCGACGCCCACGTCACCCACATGCTTGAGAGCCTGGCCGCACGCGGCTTCCAGGCGCACCTTATCGACAGCTCCAAATTCCCCAGCGAACTGCAACTGAGCCTGCGCCCGCAACACGGCGGCGGCACCCTGCGCCTGGCCGATGGCGCCCTGCTGGACCTGGAACAGATTGGCTCGGTCTACTGGCGCAACTTCTGCGGCGTCAGCCAGGGCACGCGCGCGCGCGCCGTGCGCGGCACGCTGGAAGACATTTCCTATTACGACAGCATGGCCTGCATCCGCTCCTGGTTCCAGGCCGAGCTGCCGACACGCTGGTTCAATTCCTGGAGCGCCTTCCAGTCGCACCAGGAGAAGCCGCACCAGCTGCGCCTGGCCGCGCAAGCCGGCGTGGCCATCCCGCGCACCTATATCGGCAACGATATCGAGCAGGCGCGTGCCTTCTGCGAGGCGGAAGGCGATGTGATCTTCAAGCCGGTGTACGGCGGCGCGCATACCGAACGCATTACGCCCAAGCACCTGGAGAGCGAGCATATGAGCAAAGCGCTGGCCTTGGCCCCCATCACCCTGCAGCAATTTGTGCCGGGCACGAATATCCGCACCTATGCCATCGGCGAGCAGTTGTTCACCGCCGAGCTGAACAGCGACAACATCGACTTCCGCACCGACCGCGGCATGGAAATCAAGCCGATCGAGCTGCCGCCCGAGCAAGCCGCCCTGGTGCCGGCCATCATGCGCAGCCTGGGGCTGAACTGGACCGCCATCGATTGGCGCCGCGACCACGACGGCCGCTACTACTTCCTGGAAGCGAATCCGAGCCCGATGTTCCTGGGCATGGAAAAACGCAGCGGCTTCCCGCTCGGCGACACCCTGCTGAGGGCGATGACGGCGTGAGCGCGGACGCCAAGCCGCCGCTGTTCCGGCCGGAGGTGGCGCAAGCGCTCACCTCCAACTGGCTGGGATCGATCCGGCTGAAGCACACCATGTCCGGCACGGTGGTGGCAGCCGTGGCCCTGAGCATTGCCGGCGCCTTGGTCGCCTTTGTCGCGCTCGGCAGCTTCACCCAGAAAGCCCGGGTCGGCGGGCTGGTGGTGCCGGTCAACGGCGCCCTGGCCGTGACCACGCCGCAGGCCGGCACCCTGGTGCGCTCGCTGGTGGCGGAAGGCAGCACCGTCAAGGCCGGCGATCTGCTGTTTGAACTGTCGTCCGAGCGGCAGCAAAGCGGCGGCGAGCTGAGCACGCTGATTGCCCAGCAGCTCACCATCCGCCGCGAAGCCTTGCAGTCGGAGCGCACCGCGCGCATCGCCATGGCGCGCGAAAAGCAGCGCGCCATCGAAGCGCGCATCGCCAATGCGGAAGCCGAGCAAGTCCAGCTGGGCAACGAGATCAAGCTGGCAACGCGCCGCAAGGGCCTGGCGCAGCAAAGCGTGGGGAAGTACGAAACCCTGCAGGCCAGCGGCTTTGTATCGCAAGCGCAGACCCAGCAAAAGCAGGAAGAATTGATCGACACCGAAGCGCGCCTGAGCGCCCTGGCGCGCAGCCAGAGCCAGCTCGCCAGCACCCTGGTCAACCTGCGCGCCGAACGCGAACAACTGGGGCAGGACCTGGACGGCGAGCTGGCCCAGTTCAGGCGCGCCGAGGCCACCCTGGAGCAGGAGGCGGTGCAAAACCGCGACCGCCGCCGCACCCTGGTGGTGGCGCCGCAAGCAGGCACGCTCACCGCCCTCAACTACCATGTGGGCCAAGCCTTGAGCGCCGGGCAATCGCTGGCCACCCTGGTGCCCGGCGCGGCCGATGGCGCCGCCCTGGAAGCCAACTTGTACGCGCCCAGCCGCACCGCCGGCTTCGTCAAGCCGGGGCAGAAAGTGCTGATTCGCTACCAAGCCTTCCCCTATCAGAAATTCGGCCTGCACGGCGGCGAGATCGTCGATGTCAGCCGCACCCCGTTCGCGCCGAGCGAGCTGCCGGCCAATATCGCCGGCACCATCCTCGGCACCGTCTCGCGCGGCGCCAGCAACGAGGCGCTGTACCGCATCCGCGTCAAGCTCGACCGGCAGGCGATCCAGGTCTACGGCGACAGCCTGGCGGTCAAACCCGGCATGACCCTGGAAGCCGACATCGTGCAAGACCAGCGCAAGATCTGGGAATGGATCGCGGAACCGCTGATCGCCATCGCCCCGCGCCAGAAGAGCAACGAATGAGAACCATCCTGCAAACCGAATCCAGCGAATGCGGCCTGGCCTGCATCGCCATGGTGGCCGCCCATCACGGCCACCAGACCGACCTGGCGGAACTGCGCCGCAGGTTTTCCATCAGCCTGAAAGGGGCCACCCTCAACCAGCTGATGCGCCATGCCAGCAGCTTGCACCTGTCCTCGCGGCCGCTGCGCCTGGAGCTGGAACACCTGTCGCAGCTGCAGCTGCCGGCCATCCTGCATTGGAACCTGAACCACTTTGTGGTGCTGTCCGCCATCAGGCGCGACTTGCGCGGCAATGTGCTGGCCACCATCCACGATCCCGCCACCGGCGCGCGCGACTATTCCATGCCCGAGCTGTCGCGCCACTTCACTGGCGTCGCGCTCGAGCTGAGCCCGACGGCGGAGTTCGAGGAAAAGAAGGCCGTGCGCAAAGTCTCGCTCACCGAGCTGACCGGCAAAGTGATCGGCCTGCGCTGGGCCATCGCCAAGGTCATCATGCTGGCGGTGGCGCTGGAAGTGTTCGCCCTCGCCTCGCCCCTGTTCAACCAGTTCGTGATCGACGAGGTGGTGGTGAATGGCGACCGCGAATTGCTCAAGGTCCTGGTCCTGGGCTTCGCCCTGATGCTGGTGACGCAATCGGCCATCAGCCTGGCGCGCAGCTGGGTGCTGATGCGCTGGGGCACCGACGTGGCTCTGCAATGGTCCACCCGCGTCTTCACCCACCTGATCCGCCTGCCGGTCAGCTACTTCGAAAAGCGCCACCTGGGCGACGTGGTTTCGCGTTTTGGCAGCATGAATGCGATCCAGACCACCCTGACCAGCCTGTTTGTCGAAAGCATGCTGGACGGCCTGATGGCCCTGCTCGCCTTCGGCATGATGCTGGCCTACAGCCCCAAGCTGACCTGCATCGTGCTGGCCGGCCTGGCGGCCTATATCGCGCTGCGCGCGCTGGCCTACCACCCGCTGCGCGCCGCATCGCAGGAACGGCTGGTGCTGTCGGCCAAGGAGAACAGCCACTTCCTGGAAACCGTGCGTGCCATCGTGCCGCTGAAACTGTTCGGGCGTGAAGTGGAGCGGCGCGCGCGCTGGCTCAACCTGAAGCAGGATGTCGTCAACCGCGACATCCAGACTCAGAAACTGGGCATCCTGTTCAAGCTGGGCAGCTCGACCCTGAGCAGCGGCCAGGCCCTGCTTCTGTTCTACGTGGGAGCCCTGCTGGTCATGGACAACGCGCTGACCATCGGCATGCTGATGGCCTTCACCAGCTATTCCACCACCTTCACCGGCCGCGTCTTCGGCCTGGTCGACCTGTACATCGACGTCAAGATGCTGGGCATGCACGCCGAACGCCTGGCCGATATCGTCAAGGAGCCGGCCGAGCCGGAGGATGCGTTTGAGGCGGACGTGAGCCGCATCGCGCCCGCCATCACCCTGCGCAATGTACGCTTCCGCTACGCCGAGGGCGAACCGTGGATCCTGGACGGCATCGACCTGCATATCCCCGCCGGCCAGAGCCTGGCCCTGGTCGGCCCCAGCGGCTGCGGCAAGACCACCTTGTGCAAGCTGGTGCTGGGCCTGCTGCAACCGACCGAGGGCGAAATCCTGGTCGACGACATCCCGCTGCGCCAGCTCGGCTTGCGCGCCTACCGCAGCATGATCGGCACCGTCATGCAGGACGATGTGCTGCTGGCCGGCTCCATCCTGGACAACATCAGCTTCTTCGACAACGGCGCCGACCCGGAGAAGGTCAAGCACTACGCCCGCCTGGCCGCTATCCACGACGATATCGCCGCCATGCCGATGGCCTACCAGACCCTGGTGGGCGATATGGGCAGCAGCCTGTCGGGCGGTCAGAAACAGCGCGTGCTGCTGGCGCGCGCGCTGTACAAGGAACCGAAGATCCTGGCCCTGGACGAAGCCACCAGCCACCTCGACGTGCGCAACGAGGCGCGCGTCAACCACGCGCTGGCCGAGCTCAACCTGACCCGCATCATGGTGGCGCACCGCCCCGAAACCATCAACGCCGCCGAGCGCGTGATCGGCATCCAGAACGGCAAGGCACTGGAAGTGCGCAACGGCCGCGCGGCCGCCGCCTGAGCCGGCGCGCGGTGCGCGCGCCGGGTGACTATTCCCTTAAAAGCAATATTGCATTTTTGGTAACTGCGCGTATAGTGGGCGCAGGGTGGCCACCCCTATCTTTTAACTTTCACCTATTGAGACAACCATGCATCCATTTTCCTTGAATACCGAAGAAATCGAACAAGTCAGCGGCGGCGCCCTGCACGACGGCCTGAGCAACCTGCTGCTCGAAGGCGGCCAGATTGACCCGATCAGCGTGCCAGCCAAAGAAGACGGCCGCGAAACCACCCTGGCCCTGGGCGAAGAAGGCGGCCTGCCGCCGGAATACCTGGCATAAGCCTTTCTCCCGCATAAAAAAAACGGCCAGCTTACGCTGGCCGTTTTTGTTTCAGGCTACTTCAGACGAGCTGCTTAGAACTCGTACTTCAGGGTAGCTTGCAGTGCCCACTGCGACACGTTGGCGTCGGTCTTCAGGTTGTACGCTTCCAGGTTGTCACGGACTTTGTAGATGTACTTGCCGGACGCATCGATACCAGCGTAATCCACGAAGCTACGTGCATTCGCGCCACCCAGGCCGGAGGTGCTGCTGCCCTGGTAGGAAATGTCATACACGCGGCCCCAACGCTTGTTCAACAGGTTGCCCACGTTGAAGATGTCGAAGGTGAAGGTTGCCTTGTGGCCCGAGAAGAAGCTTGGCAGCTCTTGTGCGATACGCATGTCGAAGCTGTTGGTCCATGGCGCGAAAGCGGTGTTGCGGCTAACCACACTGCCTTTGGCGTTGCGCAGGGCGCGGGAGCCCTCGACCACGGCCCAGAACTTGTCTTCGTTCACACGGCTAGTGGCGGTGTCGCCCTTGAAGATGACTTCGCCCGAACCTGGTTTGGACGGGATGTACATCAGGTCGTTACCGGTGACGCCGTCGCCGTTCATGTCGTTGTTGAAGGTCCAGCTGTATGGCTTGCCGGTACGGCCTTCGTAGAACAGACCCACCGAGGTCCGGTAGTTGCCCCAGAACGCTTTACGGAAGTTAACCATACCAGCGATACGGTCCTTCACCAGGTAGCTGGAGTTCGCCAGCACTTCTTCGTTCGGGTTGAACACGGAACGTGCGAACCAGTTCGTGCCCGAGGTGGAAGCGGTCAGCGGCGACACTTCCTTCGAATCGGTGTAGGTGTACGACAGCGACCAGCCGAAACCGCCGATCAGCGGACGGCTCAGGCTCATGGTGGCCAGCTTGCTGTAGCCTTCCTTGGTGTTGACTGCGTTGAACACGGTCAGGAAGGAGTTGTTGCTGCCAGCGCGGTTACGCAGGCCCGCGCAGCCGGTGCCGGTGTTGATCGCGGCGCCAGTGGAGGCGTTGAAGCAGTTGGTGTTGTAACCCTGGCTGGTCCAGTACAGGTCGCGACCGTCGGTGCCCAGGCGGGTTGGTGCGCCCAGGTTTTCGTTACGGTAGTAAGCCATCTGGTTGGTCTTGATCTTCAGCAGTTCAGCCGAGAAGATCACGCCGTACCATGGCAGTTCGGTATCGAAGGCCAGGTTGGCTTTCCAGACGGATGGCTGCTTCAGGCCGCCTGCCAGCAGGTCGACTGCCTGGGCCGGCACGGCGCCTGGCAGCGAGGTCACTTGCTTGGTTGGATCAGCCTGGAAGATGCCGGATGGGCAAGCCGGGTTGCTGCTGTTGGAGCAGGTCAGGGTACGGGTAGCAACGCCGCTGTTCTGGAATGGGTTACCCATCCATACGCCCAGGGCCGAACCCTGGAACAGGCCCACGCCGCCGCGCAGCTGGGTTGGACGATCGCTCACGCCTGGCAGCTTGTAGTTGAAGCCCAGACGCGGCTGCCACAGTTTCTGGCCGTCGAAGGTGTGGGTGTTGTTCAGGCCGAAACCGCCGGTAGCGCGGCCGTCAACGATCGGGCCTGGCGCAGCGGCCAGGGCGGCGTTGTAGGATGGGCGCTCGCCGATATCCATGTAGTCAACACGCACGCCGCCGGTCACGGTCAGGCGGTCGTTGACGGACCAGGTGTCCTGCACGAACAGGCCGTAGTCCTTGGCGGTGAAGTTGGCAACCGCTTCGTCCAGGGTGTGGCCTGGCAGTGCGGCTTGCACGGTGTAGGTGGATGGACGGCCCTTGGCGAAGTTTTCCAGCACGGCTTTCGCGAAGTTCTCGTTGGACTCGGTGCGGCTGTCGCACGCCATGGTGCCGCCGTTCAGGAAGTCGTACTTGACGTTGGCCAGGCAGCCGAAGGTGTAGGCACCGTTCACGTTCTGCAGGAAGGCATTCATCACCTTGTTGCTGTTCATGTCGCCGCCGAACTTCAGCTCATGCGCGCCCAGCGACCAGTTGGCGCCGACGTACACGTCCTTGGTGCGGGTGCCCAGCACGTTGCGGTGACGGCTGGCTTCGGTACCGAACAGCACGCCGCGTTCATTGGTCGACACGCCGCTGGCGGCGCTGCCTGGCAGCGGGCCGCCGAAGTTCAGGCGGATCGATGGCAGCACGGAGTTCAGGGCCGGCACGGACGCGTAGTCGCGGTCGGAGAACTTGATTTCGGTCGAGAAGGTCGAAGTCCAGTCCGAGGTCAGCTGGGCAACCTTGGTTTCCAGCGATTTCACCTGGTTGTACCAGTAGCTGCTCAGGGACAGCGAGGAGGTACCGGAGCCTGGGAAGAACGGGTTGGCTTCTTCAGTCTTGGACCAGCGCACCATGGCGCGGTGGTCGTCGTTGATGTTCCAGTCCAGTTTCACCAGCTTGTCGGTCACGTCCAGCAGCTTGCCGCCGGTTTCGCCAACGGTGCCGGCATCGATGCCGTACGCTTTCGCCGCGGCAACTGCCTGGCCCAGCTGTTCCGCGGTCACGCCGACGTTGGTCAGGCCGGAACCGATCGGGCCGGAAGGCATGGTGTTCTTGGATGGCGATTCAGTCTTCTCGTAGTTGGCGAAGATGAACAGCTTGTCCTTGATCAGCGGCGCGCCGATGGTGGCGCCCTTGGTGGTGTTGCGGACCTTGGCCGGCTCAACGTAGGTG
Organism: Pseudoduganella guangdongensis; assembly: GCF_009857475.1. Taxonomy (GTDB): domain Bacteria; phylum Pseudomonadota; class Gammaproteobacteria; order Burkholderiales; family Burkholderiaceae_D; genus Rugamonas; species Rugamonas guangdongensis. Next base: position 11,811 of record NZ_WWCJ01000010.1, read on the forward strand.
CCGTTGGTCGGGTTGAAGCGGTCGCCGATCATCTTCTCGTTCTGGAAGACGTAGTAGAGCGAGCCCTTGACCGCGTTGGTGCCGGACTTGGTCACGGCGTTGATGTTGCCGCCGGTGTAGCCCTTCTGGGTCACGTCGTAGTTGGCAACGTTCACCTGCACCGACTGGATCGCTTCGATCGAGATCGGCTGCTTGGACATTGGGGAGCCGTTGGCTTCCAGGCCGAAGGTGTCGTTCACCGCCACGCCGTCGATGGTCATGGAGTTGAAACGCGAGTTCTGGCCGGCGATCGACAGTTCACCGCGCTCTTTGTCGGTCTGCGAAACGCGTGGGTCGATACGGGCGTAGTCTTGCAGGTTACGCTGGATCGAACCCTGGATCGCCAGTTCAGCGGAGGAAATGCTGGAACCGGAACCCATGGTGGTGCGCGCGAATTTCTCGCTGCGGGCAGCCGAGGAACCGGCGATGGTCACGGTCTGCATGGCCTGGCCGATGGTCGCGTCCACGGCTGCGGTTTCAGCAACTTCCACGAAGACGTTTTCACGCTTCTCGGAGATGCCGTTCTTGGTGATGGTGATGGTGTATGGACCGCCGGCGCGCAGGCCACGGGCCACATAACGGCCTTCGGCATCGGTGGTCACGGTGCTGACCGAACCCGATTCCACGTGCACCACGTGCACAGTAGCGCCAGCTGCCGGCTTGCCGTCGGACGCGGAAATGCGGCCGCCGATTGCCGAAGTGGTGTTCTGTGCCAGCGCTGGCGCTGCCGCCAGTGCGATGGACAGGCTCAACGCGATTTGCGTCAGCCGAAGCCGTTTATGATTCATCATTGATATACCCCAAAAGAGAACAAAATATTGGTAAATGTCGGCAACTTACTGCTGTGTTGCCTCATTTGCGCTTTTTACTAAATGTTGCAAAAATAGTAGCCGCCCAGCGATTTTAGGCACCGTTGATGACAAGGGTGCGACAGCTTTATGACGATTGTGTGACGCGCGGGACTTCCCAGGTGCAGTGGACGTATCTTTCCGTCAACTATGCCTGAAAGGCGCCTTCCTACACAAATTCATTTTCCTTTACGTATTTATACGCAGAGCAAATAAATTGCATATCGTTATATGTTTTTTTGTAATTGCTGGGGGCTTTAAGGCGGCATTATAAAGAATTGCCGCCGCTTGGAGGGAAATGCAAGCTTGGGGATTTGTAACGTGCTGTGCGCACTTGTGGTGAAAGGGCCACAAGTGCGCTTAAAACGTGGCTTACTTCAGTGAAGCTGCTACCTCGGCTTCGAATTTGGCAAAGCGCGTGTCCAATTGTTTCAACAGGCGCTGTTTGTCACCATCGGCCAGGAAAGCGTAGCGGATGCTGTCATATGACAGCTTTTTGACTTCCGCATAATTGGTTTTGTAGCGGCTGGCGAACAGCACGTATTCATTGGACAGGGTATTGCGGCTGACACCGGTGTCATCGCTCGACAGCACAAACGGCACGCCGTATTTGCGATAAATATTGATCGGGTGCGCTTCACCCTTCACGCCCAAGATGAATTCGTTGGAAGTCAGGTTCACTTCCACCGGAATATTTTTCTCGCGCATCTTTTTCAGGATGGCGTGCGGCTGGCGCTCGTGGGCAATGTCCATGCCGTGGCCGATGCGCTTGGCGCCGGCGATTTCAATCGCATCGGCGATATGGAATTTCAGGCCTTCCGGCGGCACCTGCCCCAGGGCCAGCTCACCCGCGTGCAGCGCCAGCTTCACGCCCGGGTACTTGGCGCTCAGGAACTTGAACATGCGCATGTGCAACTTGTAGTCGCGCATCGAGACCGGATAGTGCTCCGCGCCAACAATGTTCACCGACACCACTTTCTGGTTCTGGCTGGCGATCTTGAAACCGGCCGCCATCTGCGAGAACACGATCGAGGGCGACAGGAAGCGCAGCACGAACGGCTGGTAGCGCATGGTGAAATGCTCGTCGTCGATCCCGGCGCTGCTGCTGTCGACGTAGGCGCTGTAGTCGGCGATGCCCTTGTTGAAGGCCGGGCTCGCTTCCAGTTTGGCCAGGTAGGCGGCAAACGCCGCATCGTCGGTCAGCTTGCCGTCGAATTCGGCGTCGAAAGTAATCGGCGCGATCTCGAACACGGTTTCGATATAGCTGACGTTTTCCGCGATGGCGCGCTCTTTCAGGCGTTTCTGGCCATCGTTGCCATTGGTCGAGGCAACGCCGTCAAAGCGCAGGAAGGTGGTGAAGAAAGCCAGGTCCGGCGGCAGTTGGTTTTGCGTGTGGTTGTAGAAGTCCATGGTGGACCACTTGTGCATCAGCGAGCGGTAGGCGATCGGGTCCTTCTCCAGCTCGGCAACGGTGGCGCAGTTTTTGCGGTCGGCCGCCTTGTCGGTCTGCACGCTCCAGCTGGTCTTGTCGATGCAGTAGCCCAGCTTGTCGACCCACTCCAGGTATTGCTCGGCATAAATAGAACCCGAGTAATGGTGGTGCAGGTCGGCGCCCTTCGGCATATTGTTGAAGAACATGGCCAGCTCGGCGGTCTTGGGCACGGGGCCGGACACCAGCGAAGCGAAGTGGCGCGCGGTGGCGTCGGCGTTGCTGCCCGGGGCGGCAACGGCCGGCGCCGCAAAGGCGGTCGCAAGCGCGGCGGCGGTGAGCAGGCTGGTCAGGTTCTTTTGCATGGCTTCTCTTTCAGCGTCAGGGGTCGTGGTCAGCCCTGCCCGCGCGCATGCACCAGTCGTCCGCCCGCATAGCTGGCGGCGATGGCGCGATCGTCCCCCAATAGCGCCAAGGCGAACAGCTGCTCTTCCAGGCTGTCGGTATTGGCGCTGCGGCGTGCCAGCAGCGGCGTAGCCTGCGGGTCGAGCACGATGAAATCCGCTTCGCGGCCTACGGCAAAACTGCCGATCGTGTCGTCCAGGTGCAGGCTGCGCGCGGCGCCCAGCGTGGCCAGGTAGAACATGCGCATGGCAGGCAGGTAGCTGCCCTTCAAGCGCGCTACTTTATAGGCTTCATTCATGGTTTGCAACATGCTGAAGGAAGTGCCGGCGCCGACGTCGGTGGCCAGCGACAGCAGCATGCCGGCCCGGTCGGCTTGCTCGAAATCGAACAGGCCGGAGCCGAGGAACAGGTTGGAAGTCGGGCAGACGGCGGCGGCGGCCCTGGTCTCGGCCATGCGGGCGCGGTCGGTTTCATCCAGCCAGATGCAGTGGCCGTAGACGGCGCGCGGGCGCATCATGCCGTAGCGGTCGTACACGTCCAAGTAGCTGCGCGCCTCGGGGAACAGCTGTTTGACCCAGGCGCATTCTTCCTTGTTTTCCGAGACATGGGTTTGCAGGAAGGTGTCGGGGTACTTGCGTGCCAGCTCGCCGGCCAGCTGCAGCTGGGCTTCGGTCGAGGTGGGAGCGAAGCGCGGGGTGATGGCGTACAGCGAGCGGCCCTTCTTGTGCCAGCGCTGGATCAGCGCTTCGGTTTCCTCTGCGCCGCTTGCGGCGCTGTCGCACAGGAACTCCGGGCAGTGGCGGTCCATCATCACTTTGCCGGCGATCATGCGCAGGCCGCGCCCTTCGCTGGCGGTGAAGAAGGCATCCACCGATTGCGGATGCACGGTGCAGTAGACCATGGCGGTGGTGGTGCCGTTGGCCAGCAGCTGATCGAGGAAGAACTCGGCCACCTGTGCGCCGTGCGCCGGATCGGCGAACTGGCGCTCGGTCGGAAAGGTGTATTGCTCCAGCCATGGCAGCAGGCCCGGCGCCGGCGAGGCGATCATGTCGGTCTGCGGGTAGTGCACGTGGCTGTCGATAAAGCCGGGCATGATGATTTTGCCGCGATAGTCTTTCACCTCGGTGCCGGGCGGCAGGGTTGGGGCCAGCGCGGCGTAGTCGCCGGCGGCGCTGACCTTGCCATTTTCGACGACCAGCAGGCCGTCTGCGTGCCAGGCGTGGGCGCGCTCGTTGAAAGCCGGATCGGCGTGAAAGTGCAGCAAGCCCGCTCGGTAGGCTTGCACGCTGGATTGCTTGTTCATGCTTTAGTCTTTCGCCTGGGATTCCCAGACCATTAGTAGTTGTGCTGCCACCGACGCGGCAATGACGGCCGGTGCTTTATTGATGATACCCGGCAGGCCAACCGGGCAGACCATGCTGTCGGCGTTCAGTCCTTTGGCTTCCATGCGGGAAGTGAACTGGGCGCGCTTGGTTTTGGAGCCGATCAGGCCGAACCAGCCGACCTTGCCGCGTGCCAGGATCGCTTCGCACAGTTGCTGGTCCAGTGCGTGGCTGTGGGTCATGACCAGGTAGCTGGCGCCGTCGGGCGCTTGCGCGACGCAGGCTTCCGGCGTGTCGGTGGCATCGATTGTGACGTTCGGCGGCACCTGGTCCGGGAACATGGCGTCGCGTTCATCGACCCAGGTCACGGTGCAGGGCAGCTCGGCCAGCGCACGCACGATGGCGGCGCCGACATGGCCGGCGCCGAATAGTACCAGATGCGCTTTGGGCGCGTTGACCGCGTCTACCAGCCAGCGGCGGCCGGCGGCGTCGGTACGGATGTGGGTTTGCGCGTGCCGCTCATCCAGGATGCGCGACTCGGGCGAGGCGTCGATGGCCACGATGCGGCAGCTATCCTGCTGGCGCCGCTGGCGCAGCAGCCCGAGGACGTCTTCCAGGTCGCCCTGCACCATTTCGAACAGCAGCCATACCACGCCGCCGCAACATTGGCCCAGGCTCGGCCCGAGGGGGAAGCGTTCCAGCCTCGGCGCCGGCACGCCGGCCGCGCGTGCGGCGCTGGTAGCGAGCATGTCGCGGGCGATGGCGAGGGCTTTGTGTTCGAGGTGGCCGCCGCCGATGGTGTCTTGCTGGCTGTGCGCCGTGACGAGCATGTGGGTGCCCGCTTCGCGCGGGACCGAACCTTCGGCGCGCGCGACCGTGACGAGCACTGCCGGCGCACCGGCTGGCGTCAACCAGTCAATCATGTCAGCCCGCCGCTTCAACCGCGCTGATCGCGCGCAGGATCTCTTCGCTGGTGGCCGGCGCATTCAGCGGCGGATTCACGCGATGCCCGCCCACCGCCGAAATGGCGTCGCGGATCGCAAAGAACACCGAGAACGGCAACAGCAGCGGCGGCTCGCCCACCGCCTTCGAGCGATGGATGGAATCCTCCACATTGCGGTTGGCGAACAGGTTCACGCGGAAATCCGCCGGGCAGTCGGAAATGCCCGGAATCTTGTAAGTGGACGGCGCATGCGTCATCAGCTTGCCCGCCGGGTTCCACCACAACTGCTCCGTGGTCAGCCACCCCATGCCCTGGATGAATGCCCCCTCCACCTGACCGATATCGATGGCCGGATTCAGCGACTGCCCCGCGTCATACAAGGCATCCGCGCGCAGCAGCTTCCACTCGCCGGTCAGCGTGTCGACCACCACTTCCGACACCGCAGCGCCGTAAGCGTAGTAGGAGAAGGGATGGCCGTTCATGCTCTTTGGATCCCAGTGCAGGTTCGGCGTCGCATAGAAGCCGTCCGACCACAGCTGCACGCGCGCCAGGTAAGCCTTCTGCACCAGCGCCGCGAACGGCACGCTCTGGCCATTCACATGCACCTGGTCGTCGGCGAAGCGCACGCCGGCAGCCTCGCCACCGAGCGTCTTCGCCGCAAACTCGGCCAGCCGGGCGCGGATCTTGCCCGCCGCATCCTGCGCCGCTTTGCCGTTCAGGTCCGCGCCGGTCGACGCCGCCGTGGCCGAGGTGTTCGCCACCTTGCTGGTATCGGTCGCCGTCACCCGCACATGCGACAGGTCCAGGCCCAGCTCATGTGCCACCACCTGCGCCACCTTGGTGTTGATGCCCTGCCCCATCTCCGTGCCGCCATGGTTGACCAGCACCGAGCCATCGACATACACATGCACCAGCGCGCCCGCCTGGTTCAGGTGGGTGACGTTGAAGGCGATACCAAATTTGACCGGCGTCAGCGCCAGCCCGCGCTTCAACACCGGATTGGCGGCGTTGTAGGCCGCCACCGCTGCACGGCGCTCGCGGTACTCGCTGCTCTGCTCCAGTTCCGTCACCAGTTCGTGGATAACGTTGTCCACGATCACCTGGCCGTACGGCGTCTGGTTGCGCTCCGTCTTGCCGTAGAAGTTCACACGGCGGATGTCGAGTGGATCGCGCCCCAGGTTGCGCGCAATCTCATCGATCACGTACTCAATGGCGATGGCGCCCTGCGGCCCGCCAAAGCCGCGGAATGCGGTGTTCGACTGGGTATTGGTCTTGCCGCAGCCGGCGTGGATCTCCACGTCCGACAGGTAGTAGGTGTTGTCGAAGTGGCAGACCGCGCGCGTCGCCACCGGGCCGGACAGGTCGGCCGAAAAGCCCGCGCGCGACGTCATATCGACCTTGGCCGCCACGATGCGCCCCTCGTCGTCATAGCCGACTTCGTACTCGTAGTAGAAGCAGTGGCGCTTACCCGTCACCATCATGTCGTCGTCGCGGTCGGCGCGCAGCTTGACCGGCTTGCCGGTGCGCGCAGCGGCAATCGCCGCCGATGCCGCCCACAAGGCCGATTGCGACTCCTTGCCGCCAAAGCCGCCGCCCATGCGGCGGCACTCCACCGTCACATGGTGCGAATGCAGGCCGAGCGCGTGCGCCACCACGTGCTGCATCTCGCTCGGGTGCTGGGTTGAGCACTGCACCAGCATGCCCCTGCCCTCTTTCGGGATGGCGTAGGCGATCTGGCCTTCCAGGTAGAACTGCTCCTGGCCGCCGACATACAGCTGGCCGCTGACGCGGTGCGGCGCCTTTTCGAACGCCGCCTGCGCATCGCCGCGCAGCAGCTTCATCGGCGGCAGCACGTAGGAAGCGGCCGCCTTGGCGGCTTGCGGCGTCAGGATCGCCGGCAGCTCCTCATAGCCCACCACGCCGCGTTTGGCGGCGCGGCGCGCATTGGTGTGCGAGTCCGCCACCACGATGAATATCGGCTGGCCGACGTACTGCACCAGGCCATCGGCCAGGATCGGGTCGTCGTGGATGATCGGGCCGCAATCGTTGGTGCCGGGGATGTCGGCCACCGTGTACACCGCCACCACGCCCGGCGCCGCGCGCACCGCGTCCAGGTCGAGCGAGGTAATGCGCGCATGCGCCTTGGACGACAGGCCCAGCGCCGCATGCAGCGTGCCTTGCAGCTCGGGGATATCGTCGGTATAGGTGGCCTGGCCCAGCACGTGCAGTTCGGCCGATTCGTGCGCGCGCGGGATGCCGACGCCGGTCCAGGCGGCGGCCTTCAGTTCGGGGGTGACGGGGTGGTTCATGGCGCCTCCACGGCAAAGGCATTCACAGCATTGGCCGCCAGCGGCGCATCGCTGCGCGTCTCCAGCCAGAAGCGGCGCAGCAGGTTTTGCGCCGTTTTCATGCGGTATTCACTGCTGGCGCGCATATCGCTCAAAGGCGCGTAATCGCGCGCCAGGGCCGCCATGGCGTCCGCCAGCGCAGCCTCGCTCCAGGCGCGGCCCACCAGCGCGTCCTCCGCCTGCGCGGCGCGCTTGGGCGTGGCGGCCATGCCGCCGTAGGCGATGCGCGCTTCGGCGATGGCGTCGCCGTCCATGCGCAAGGCGAATGCCGCGCACACGGCGGAAATATCCTGGTCGAAGCGCTTGGCCAGCTTATAGGTGCGGAAGCGCACGTCCGCGCGCGGCAGCGGCACCCGCACCGCCTGCACGAATTCGCCCGGCTGCAGGTTCTTCTTCATGTAATCGAGGTAGAAGTCTTCCAGCGCCAGCACACGTTCGCCGGCGGCGCCGCACAGCACAATCTGGGCGCCCAGCGCGATCAGCCACGGCATCGAGTCGCCAATCGGCGAGCCATTGGCGACGTTGCCGCCCAGGGTGCCGGCATTGCGGATCGGCAGCGAAGCGAAACGCTGGCGCATTTCGCCCAGCTCTTGCGGGTAGTGCCGGCACAGCGCCGTGTAAGCGTCTTCCAGCGACACGCCGGCGCCGATCTCGAGCGAACCATCGTGTTCACGCAGCTCGCGCAGGGCATCCACGTGGCCCAGGTAGATGATGTCGCCCAGCTCGCGCATCTGCTTGGTGATCCACAGGCCGACATCGGTGGAGCCGGCCAGCAGGGTCGCGCCGGGGTTGGCGGCGCGCAGTTGCACCAGCTCGTCCAGGGTGCGCGGTGCCAGGAAAGTCTGGCCCTGCGCGCTGTACACGGCCAGTGTGTCGCGCTTGAGCGCTTGCAGTTGCGCGGCCACGTGGGCCGCATCGAATTCCACCGGCGGCAGCTCGCTCATACGCTGGGCGGCATCGATGATCGGGCGGTAGCCGGTACAGCGGCACAGGTTGCCCGACAGGCAGTCGTCGATTGCCTTGCGCGAGGCGCACTGCCCTTCCTGCTTCAGGTACAGGCCCCACAGCGACATGGCGAAGCCGGGGGTGCAGAAGCCGCATTGCGAGCCGTGGCATTCGACCAGCGCCTGCTGCACCGGGTGCAAGGCGCCGTCCGGCTGCTGCAGGTCTTCCACCGTGAACAGGGCTTTGCCGTCCAGGGTCGGGGTGAGCTGGATGCAGGAGTTGACCGCTTTCAGCTGCAGCTTGCCATCGGCCAGCGTGCCGACCACCACGGTGCAGGCGCCGCAGTCGCCTTCGGCGCAGCCTTCCTTGGTGCCGGTGCAGTGCAAGTCCTCGCGCAGGTGCTGCAACACAGTCTGCGTCGGGGCGGCATCGCGTACCTCATGTACGGCGCCACGGTAGTAAAAACGGATCGGTTCTGCCATCTTGGCCTCGCAATAGTCCCAGCTTGCAAGACTACCATTTCCAGCACCCCGCCATATAAGAAATCGCTTATTTTGAATATCAGACGTTTACCATATAAGGATGATGCTGGTGCCAGTGCTCGGCAATGTCGATGCGGCGTGTGATCCACACCTTGTCATGGCTTTGCACGTAATCGAGGAAACGCGCCAGGGCGGCAGCACGCGCCGGACGGCCCACCAGGCGGCAATGCAGGCCGATCGACAGCATTTTTGGCTGGTTCAGGCCGTTCGGGTCCCCTTCCTTGTAGAGTACGTCGAAGGCGTCCTTCAGGTAATCGAAGAATTGCGTGCCGCTATTGAAGCCTTGCATTGCGGCAAATCGCATATCGTTGGTATCCAGGGTGTACGGTACGATCAGCTGCGGCGTGCTGGCCGGCTTGCCATCGGCGCCGGTATGCGCCACGTCCTGCCAGAACGGCAGGTCGTCGCCGTAATAGTCGGCGTCGTAGCGGAAGCCGCCATGCTCCACCACCAGGCGGCGCGTATTGGGCGAATCGCGCCCGGTGTACCAGCCTTGCGGCGCGCTGCCGGTCAGCTCCTTGATGATCTGCACCGCCTCCTGCATATGGGCGCGCTCGGTGGCTTCGTCCATATTCTGGTAGCTGATCCAGCGCAGGCCGTGGCAGGCGATTTCGTGGCCCAACTCCTGGAAGGCGGCCACCGCCTCCGGATTGCGCTGCAAGGCCATCGACACGCCGAAGACGGTCAGCGGCAGCTTGCGCTCCTCGAACATGCGCAGCAGGCGCCACAGGCCGGCGCGCGAGCCGTACTCATAAATCGACTCCATGCTCATATGGCGCGCCGGAAAGGCTGCCGCGCCGATAATCTCCGACAGGAAGGTTTCCGACGCGGGGTCGCCATGCAGCACCGAATTCTCGCCGCCCTCCTCGTAATTCAGCACGAACTGCAAGGCCACGCGCGCCTGGCCGGGCCAGTTCGGGTGGACGGGGTTGCGGCCGTAGCCAATGAGGTCGCGCGGGTAGTTGCTCATGATCGCCTGGGAAAAATGGTATATGGGCAATAATATATTGGCCTTGCAGTACCAGTATATGATCTGCCGGATACACAGGATAAGGAATCAATATGGGAAAACTGAGCACCCACGTCCTCGATACTGCGCACGGCAAACCGGGCGCCGGTGTGCGCGTGGCGCTGTATGCGCTGGCCGGCAGCGGCCGCACGCTGCTGAAGGAGGACGTGACCAATGCCGATGGCCGCTGCAGCACGCCGCTGCTGGAGGGCGACGCCATGCGGCCGGGCCGCTATGAGCTGATCTTCGGCGCGGGCGACTATTTCGCCGCGCTTGGCGTGGCGCTGCCGGAGCCGCGCTTTATCGACCAGGTGACGATCACCTTCGGCATTGCCGATACCGACCAGAACTACCACGTGCCGCTGGTGGTGTCGCCCTGGTCGTATTCGACCTATCGCGGCAGCTGAGGCACTAGTCGCGCAGCATGACGGCGCGCTCGCCGCGCCGGGCTTTCTGCTGTAGCTGCATCAGGCCATACAGCAAGGCTTCCGGCGTGGGCGGGCAGCCCGGCACATAAACGTCGACCGGAATGATACGGTCGCAGCCGCGCACCACCGAGTAGGAGTAATGGTAGTAGCCGCCGCCGTTGGCGCAGGAGCCCATCGACACCACGTAGCGCGGCTCGGCCATCTGGTCGTACACCTTGCGTATGGCGCGCGCCATCTTGTTGGTCAAGGTGCCGGCCACGATCATCAGGTCGGCCTGGCGCGGCGACGGGCGCGGGCACATGCCGAAGCGGTCCATGTCATAGCGCGCCGAGGCGGCCTCCATCATCTCCACCGCGCAGCAGGCCAGGCCGAAGCTCAGGTACCACAGGCTGTTGGTGCGCACGGTTTCCATCAGGCCGTCAAGCGAGGTGAGTACGTAGCCGTCGCGCTCCAGCGTTGCTTCCATTTCCATGTCGATCCCCTTTCATTAGCAGCGCCAAGATACAGAGGCTGACGGCGAATGTATTGTATGGAAACGACAGGCGGGCCAGCGTCCGGCGCTCAGTCCTCGCGCGTGACGATGCGGCGCGAATCGCCCTCGTAGCGCAGCAGGCGCAGCTTGCCGGCGGCATCGGCGGCGGCGCCGTCCATCAGGGCGCCAGGCGGCATGCCGGTGAAATGGACGAAATCGCGCACCATATGGGCCTGGTCGTGGTAGCCGCAGTCCATGGCCAGGCGGGTCAGCAGGCCATGGCGCGGCGGCAGCAGCATGAGCCGGCCCAGCGCCTTCACATAGCGCGCCATGCGCCGGCTGTCGCGGATGGTCTGGCCGTAGCTGGCCAGGTAGCGCCGCTCCAGCGTGCGCACGCTCAGGCCGCAGTGGCCGGCAATCGCCTCGGTCGGCAGCGCCAGCGCGCCGGCTGGCAGGGCGAACGGCAGCCGCTGCCCTTCACGCTTGCCCAGCAGCTGCAGCAGCCAGTCGGAGACGGCGGCCACCCACTGCATGCTGCCTGTCATGCGCTGCAGGCGCTCCTGCAGCCGGGCGGCGCCCAGTTGCGGCGCCAGGACGTCCAGCGGCAGCAGGGTGTCGCGCAGCTCCGGCAGGGGAATGTCGAGCAGGCGGGCGAACTGGCCCGCCTCCAGCATGGCGCTGATGAAGGTGGTGCCGGGCTCCCACACCGCCGGCGTGGGGCGCGTCAGGGCGCCCGACACCATCGGCTCGCCGCAGCGCCGCTCGCTGCCGTCGGGCGCGGCGAAACGGCTGCCGCCGGCGAGGTAAAAGCCGATCATGGGGCAAGGGGTGGCGGGCACGATCACCGGGCCCGGGCTGGAATGCTCGATGTGGAAGTAGCGCACCACGCCGGCCAAGGCGGGCGGCGGCAGTATGGCCAGGCGCATCGGCGCCAATGTCGGGTCCACGTCTCGCATGGCGCACATTATAGGGTGGCGCGGGGCGGCGCGCTGGCGGCCGGGTGCCCCGGGGCCGCGTGATAGAATCGCCCTCTTACTGACTTGTCGCCACGACCTTGGATACCGTTCCCTTGTGGGCGCAATTTGCCGCCCTCTCCTTCCTGATCCTTGCCTCGGCCTTCTTCGCGATGGCTGAAACGGCCCTGATGGCCGCCAACCGCTTCCGCCTGCGGCACCAGGCCAAACGCGGCAGCCGCCGCGCCATCGCCACCCTGTGGCTGCTGGAACGTACCGAACAACTGCTGTCCCTGGTCCTGGTCGCCAACACCCTGATCAACGCCATGGCCATCGCCCTGGCCACCGCCATTGCCATCACCCAGTTCGGGCTGGAGGAACACGTCATCGCCCTGTCCACCGTGGCCACCGTGTTCGTGCTGATCGTACTGGCCGAGATTTCGCCCAAGATCGTCGGCGCGCGCTACGCCGACCAGATCGTGCTGCCGGCCTCCTTCGTGCTGCGGCCGCTGCTCTCGGTATCCAAGCCGCTGCTGTGGTTCGTGCACCTGTTCGTCAACACCCTGCTGCGCCTGTTCCGCGTCAAGCCCACCGGCCAGGTGCAGGAGGGGCCCTTGTCGGCCGACGAGCTGCGCTCGGTGCTGCTGGAGAACGGCAGCTTCATCCCGAAACAGCACAAAAGCATCCTGCTCAACCTGTTCGACCTGGACACCATCTCGGTAGAGGACATCATGACCCCGCGCGCCCAGGTCGAGGCGCTCGATTTCTCGCTGCCGGTGGCCGAAATCAAGGCCCAGCTCACCACCTGCTTCCACAACAAGCTGCCGGTGCACGAGGGCGAGATCAACCAGGTCAGCGGCGTGCTGCATGTGCGCAAGGCCATCGCCCTGCTGAACGAGGAAGACGAGCTGACGGTCGAGCACTTCCGCGCCCTGCTGAGCGCGCCTTTCTTCATCCCGCAGGACACGCCCGCCTTCGCCGCCCTGCAGAACCTGCAGGAGAACAAGGAGCGCCTGGCCCTGGTGGTCGACGAATACGGCGAGGTGCAGGGCGTGCTGACGCTGGACGACATCATCGAGGAAATGATCGGCGAATTCACCACTTCGACCCCGAGCGCGGCGCGCGCCGACAGCTTTGCCTGGGACGCCCAGGGCGAATGCCTGCTCGAGGGTAGTACGGCATTACGTGACATCAACAAGCGTCTGGGTTTAAACTTTCCGCTGGATGGGCCCAAAACCTTGAACGGAATGTTGCTTGAAATATTACAGGACATTCCCGACGCCCCGATCTCGGTCAAGGTGGGGGCTTGCGTGGTGGAAGTGGTGCAAGCCCAGGACCAGGCTATCAAAGTAGTGAAATTGCGACGCCCGGAGCCCCGCCACGCAGAGTGAACCGTGCGGCGCTTTACAAAAATGATGCCTGCAGGCATCATCCGGAGACTCACTTAATATTATCAATCTGATAGTGCGCTCCTATGGCTGCAGTTCAACCCAACCCGGCAACCGGCACACCCATGTCGGGTTTGGCGCGGGCCCTGATGCAAGCGGGGCGTCTGACCCCGCCGCAGGCTGACGCGCTGCAGAAAAAGGCCCAGGCCGAAAAGTCGCATTTTATTGATGTGCTGCTCGGTAGCGGCGCCATCAATGCGCGCGACCTGGCGGCGTTTTGCTCGGACACCTTCGCTTATCCCCTGCTGGACCTGGCCGCCCTGAATATCGAGGTGCTGCCGCCCAAGGCCATCGACATCAAGCTGATGCTGACGCAACGCGTCATCCCGCTCTCCAAGCGCGGCAACAAGATGTCGGTAGCGCTGTCCGACCCGACCAACAGCCAGGCCCTGGACCAGATCAAGTTCCAGGCCGAATCGACGGTGGAACCGGTCATCGTGCCGCACGATGCCCTGCTCAAGCTGCTGGAGAGCCTGACCAAGAGTTCCGAGCAAAGCATTGCCGACCTGGCCGGCGACGAGGGCGATATCCAATTCGCCGAAGACGACTCGGCGACCCCGAGCCAGGCCCAGACCGACGCCGCCGCCGACGTGGAAGACGCGCCGATCGTGCGTTTCCTGAACAAGATGCTGATGGACGCGGTGAATATGGGCGCGTCCGACTTGCACTTCGAGCCGTACGAAAAGTTTTACCGCATCCGCTTCCGCGTCGACGGCATGCTGGTCGAACACGCCCAGCCGCCGACCTCGATCAAGGACAAGCTGGTGTCGCGCATCAAGGTGTTGTCCAAGCTCGATATTTCGGAAAAGCGCGTGCCGCAGGACGGCCGCATGCGCCTGATCGTCTCGCCCACCAAGACCATCGACCTGCGCGTCTCGACCCTGCCGACCCTGTTCGGCGAAAAGACCGTGATGCGTATCCTGGACGCGACCCAGGCCCAGATGGGCATCGACTCGCTCGGTTACGACCCGGACCAGAAGGAAATCCTGATGGACGCCATCGTCCGTCCCTACGGCATGGTGCTGGTGACCGGCCCGACCGGCTCGGGCAAGACGGTGTCGCTGTACACCTGTCTGAACATCCTGAACAAGCCCGGCATCAACATCTCGACCGCGGAAGACCCGGCCGAGATCAACCTGCCCGGCATTAACCAGGTCAACGTCAACGACAAGGCCGGCCTCACCTTCCCGGTGGCGCTGAAGTCCTTCCTGCGCCAGGACCCGGACATCATCATGGTCGGCGAGATCCGCGACCTGGAAACGGCGGACATCGCGATCAAGGCGGCGCAAACCGGCCACATGGTGTTCTCCACCCTGCACACCAATGACGCGCCGTCGACCCTGACGCGTTTGATGAATATGGGCGTGGCGCCCTTTAATATCGCCTCCTCGGTCATCCTGATCACGGCGCAGCGCCTGGCGCGCCGCCTGTGCACCTGCAAGAAGCCGGTCGACATTTCACACGACCTGCTGCTGAAAGCGGGTTTCAAGGAGCCCGACCTGGATGGCACCTGGAAGCCTTACGGCCCGGTCGGCTGTGAGCGCTGCAATGGAACCGGCTACAAGGGCCGGGTAGGTATCTACCAGATCATGCCGATCACGCCCGCGATCGAAGCACTGATCCTGGCAAACGGCAACTCGATGCAGATCGCGGCACAATCCGAGGCGGAAGGCGTCAAATCGCTGCGCCAATCGGGCCTGGTCAAGGTCAAAAACGGCCTGACCAGCCTGGAAGAAGTGCTGGGCTGCACCAACGAATAGGAAACAAGCATATGGCTACTGCGGGCAACGCGAAGGAACAAGTCTTCGCCTGGGAAGGCAAGGACAAGACTGGCAAGACGGTGCGCGGCGAAATGCGCGCCGGGGGCGAGGCCGTGGTCAACGTGACCCTGCGCCGCCAGGGCATCATGGTGACCAAGGTCAAAAAGAAGGTCTACCGCTCCGGCAAGAAAATCAGCGACAAGGACATCACCCTGTTCACGCGCCAGCTGGCGACCATGATGAAGGCCGGCGTGCCGCTGCTGCAAGCCTTCGACATCGTCGGCAAGGGCCACGCCAACCCCTCGGTGGCCAAGCTGATCCTGGACCTGCGTTCGGACATCGAGACCGGTACCAGCCTGAACATGGCCTTCCGCAAATACCCGCTGTACTTCGATCCGCTGTTCTGCAACCTGGTGGCGGCCGGCGAGCAGGCCGGTATCCTGGAAGACCTGCTGACCCGCCTCGCGATCTACAAGGAAAAAACGCTGGCCATCAAGGCCAAGATCAAGTCGGCCCTGACCTACCCGGTGGCGGTGCTGGCGGTGGCTTTCATTGTGACGGCCGTGATCATGATCTGGGTGGTGCCGGCCTTCAAGGAGGTGTTCGCCAGCTTCGGCGCGGACCTGCCGGCGCCGACCGTGTTCGTGATGAGCATGTCGGCCTTCTTCGTCAGCTATTGGTACCTCATATTCGGCGGCCTGTTCGCCAGCCTGTATTTCTTCTTCCAGTCCTGGCGCCGTTCGGTCAAGATGCAGGCCTTCATGGACCGCCTGATGCTCAAGCTGCCGGTGTTCGGCGACGTGATCCGCAAAGCCACCGTGGCGCGCTGGACCCGCACCCTGTCGACCATGTTTGCCGCCGGCGTGCCGCTGGTGGAATCGCTGGACTCGGTGGGCGGCGCCTCCGGCAACCATGTCTATATGGAAGCGACCCGCAAGATCCAGACCGAAGTGTCGACCGGTACCAGCCTGACGGTGGCCATGCAGAACGCCGACGTGTTCCCGAGCATGGTGACGCAGATGGTGGCCATTGGCGAGGAATCGGGCGCGCTCGACTCCATGCTGGGCAAGGTGGCCGACTTCTACGAGGAAGAAGTGGACGAGGCCGTGTCCCAGCTGTCGAGCCTGATGGAACCGGCCATCATGGTCATCCTGGGCGTGGTGATCGGTGGCCTGGTGGTCGCCATGTACCTGCCTATCTTCAAACTCGGTTCTGTGGTGTAAAACAAGAATGCAAGACGCTTTGATGCTGTTCTCCCCGCCCGCCACCCTGGCTGCCGCCATCGTGGCCGGCATCCTGGGCCTGCTGGTCGGCAGTTTCCTGAATGTGGTGATCCACCGCCTGCCGATCATGATGCAGCGCGAATCGGACAATTATGTGGCGGAGGAGTCCGGCAAGGAACTGCCGCACACCGAGCGCTACAACCTGGTGCTGCCGCGCTCGGCCTGCCCGCACTGCGGCCACCGCATCACGGCGCTGGAGAACATCCCGGTCGTCAGCTGGCTGGCCCTGGGCGGCAAATGCCGCGCCTGCAAGGCGCCGATCTCGGCGCGCTACCCGGTGATCGAGGCGCTGACCGGCCTGCTGTCGGGCTGGCTGGTGTGGCAGTTCGGCTTCGGCTGGACCGGCCTGGCCACCCTGGTGTTCGCCTGGTTGCTGATCGCCATGACCTTTATCGACGCCGACACCCAGCTGCTGCCGGACGACTTGACGTACCCGCTGCTGTGGCTCGGCCTGCTGTTCAATCTCAAAAGCGGCTTCGTGCCGCTGCAGGACGCCGTGATCGGCGCCGCCGCCGGTTACCTGGTGCTGTGGAGCGTGTACTGGGCCTTCAAGCTGCTGACCGGCAAGGAAGGCATGGGCTACGGCGACTTCAAGCTGCTGGCCGCGCTGGGCGCCTGGCTGGGCTGGCAAATGCTGCCCGCCATCATCCTGCTGTCCTCCGTGGTGGGCGCGGTGGTGGGTATCGCCCTGATCCTGTTCTTCAAGCACGGCCGCAGCAAGCCGATCCCGTTCGGCCCGTACCTGGCCGGCGCCGGCCTGCTGGCCCTGGTGTTCGGCCCGCAGATCAGCGCCTTCATCAGCGGAGCGGCAGTCTGAGATGCCGGCGCGCTTCACGGTCGGCCTGACAGGGGGCATCGGCAGCGGTAAAAGCCTGGTGGCCAACCTGTTTGCCGAGCGCGGCGCCAGCATCATCGACACCGACCAGATCGCGCACAGCCTGACCGGCCCGCACGGCGCCGCCATGCCCGACATCCTGGCCGAGTTCGGCCAGCACATGGCCGACAGCCGCGGCGCCATGGACCGCGCCAGGATGCGCGAACTGGTGTTCCGCGAACCGGCGGCCAAGCGCCGCCTGGAAGCCATCCTCCACCCCATGATCCGCGACGCCACCCTGGCAGCGGCGGCCGACGCCACGGGCTGCTATGTGATGCTGGCGATTCCCCTCCTGGTCGAGTCGGGCAGCTGGAAGGAACGGGTCAGCCGCGTGCTGGTGATCGACTGCCCGGAACCGGTGCAGGTGGCGCGCGTGATGGCGCGCAATGGCCTGGCCGAGGAGCAAGTGCGGGCCATTATGGCGACCCAGGTGCCGCGCGCGGTGCGCCTGGCGGCGGCCGATGACGTGATCGACAACGGCGGCAGCATCGAGGCCCTGGCGCCCCAAGTGGACCGCCTGCATGATTTATATCAGCAATATTTGTAATTTTGCTTCGCATGGTTCAGAATCACGTGATTATTAATGAGTCTTCCACACGAGGGATGCTTTGATCGTCTACGAATATCCTTTCAATGAGCGCATCCGCACGCTGTTGCGCCTGGAGGATCTATACGAGAAATTCAAGTTCTTCGTGCATCAGGAACACCCGATGCAGCATCACGTGGCGCTGGCCACCATCTTCGACATGCTCGAAGTGGCCGGGCGCGCCGACCTCAAGTCCGATTTGCTGCAGGAGCTGGAGCGCCAGCGCCAGAGCCTGCTGGGCTACCGTTCCAACCCCAATGTACAGGCCGAGATGCTGGACGCCATCCTGTCCGAGCTCGACAGCGTGTCGAGCGCGCTGGTGGCGGCGCAGGGCAAAACCGGGCAGAACGTGCGCGACAATGAATGGCTGATGAGCATCCGCGGCCGCACCATCATTCCGGGCGGCGCCTGCGAATTCGACCTGCCGTCCTACTACGCCTGGCAAAAGCAGCCCGCCGAAAAGCGCTTCAACGATATTGCGACCTGGTTCAATCCCCTGGTGCCGCTGTTCGACGCGCTGGCCCTGGTGCTGCGCCTGCTGCGCGACTCGGGCGCGCCGGTGAAGATGATCGCCAATGCCGGCAGTTACCAGCAAATGCTGCAAGGCAAGGTCTACCAGATGCTGCGCCTGTCCGTGGACCAGGCTTCGGGCGCGATTCCCGAGATCTCGGCCAACAAATACATGCTGTGGGTGCGCTTTACTTCCCAGGGTGGGGACTTGAAACCCAAGCCGCTGGAAGAAGATGTACCATTCGAGCTCACCCTCTGTAATTTCTAAGCACCATGACCACTGTCGTCGATTGCCCCACCTGCCAAACCAAGGTTGAGTGGACGGAAGCCAATAAATACCGCCCTTTCTGCAGCGAGCGCTGCAAGATGATCGACCTCGGCGCCTGGGCCGAGGAAAAGTACACCATTCCCGGCGCCGCGCCGACCGATCCGCTGGACGAGGAAAAGCAATGAAACGCCGCCGCTTCGCCGCCGTGCTGGCCGCAGGCGCCATGCTGGCTGGCGGGACGGCTGCCGCCGGACCGCGCGAAGAAGCGCTGCAGCTGGCCGATTTGCAATGGAACCATTTCCGCCTGCACAGCGATGCCAAGTCGCTGGCGCCGCTGCTGGCCGAGGGCTGGGTGCTGACGCATTCGGACGGCAAGGTGCAGCACAAGGCGGACTATCTGGCGCAACTGGCCACCGGTTCGCGCCGCAATACCGCCATCACCAACCACGATTCCGTGATCCAGTATTACGGTGACACCGCCATCGTCACCGGCAAGAGCGTACAGTCCGGCGTGGGCGAACAAGGGCCGTTCAGCGGCAGTTTCCGCTTTACTCGCACCTGGCAGTGGCAGGACGGGCGCTGGGTGATGCTGGCGTCCCATTCCTCTCGGCTGGCACCCTGAAACCACCAAGCCGGGACACCAGGGTGCGGCCCAAAGGGCCGGCCCCTGGTGTCCCGGCTTCTCACGGTTTCAGTAACGTACCCGGTCCAGCCACTCCAGCAAGGGAATGGTGGCTGGCAGCAGGGGCTCGACGCCCACCGTGCCTTGCCAGGCAAAGGCCTGGCCTTCCAGGCTTTGCGGCTCGCCGGTCCACTGGCGGCTGATGAAGAAATGCAAGCGCACGTGGGCGTGCGGGTAGACGTGCTCGATGCCGCACCACTCCTCGGCGCTGGTGATATGAATCCCCAGCTCCTCCACAAACTCGCGCTTGAGCGCCTCCAGGATAGTCTCGCCCGGATCGACTTTACCGCCCGGGAATTCCCAATAGCCCGCATACGGCTTGCCCTCCGGCCGCTGGCCAAGCAGGACATCGCCGTTCGGCTGCATCAGGATGCCCACCGCCACATCAATCGGTTGTTGCGGCGCGCTCATGGCAGCCTCCCCGCATAGTCGCGCGCAAACTGCCAGGCCACGCGTCCGGAACGCGAGCCGCGCTGCAGGGCCCATTGCAGGGCCTCGGCCCGCGCGTCGGCGATTTGCGGCACGGAACAGCCAAACGCCGCCAGCCAGTGCGCCACGATGCCCAGGTAATCGTCCTGCTTGAACGGGTAGAAGGACAGCCACAGGCCGAAGCGCTCCGACAGGGAAATCTTCTCCTCCACCGTCTCGCCCGGATGCAGGTCGCCATCCTCGTCATGCTTGTACGACGCGTTGTCCGACATACGTTCCGGCATCAGGTGGCGCCGGTTGGAGGTGGCGTAGATCAGCACATTGTCGATCACCGCCGACACCGAACCGTCCAGCGCCACTTTCAGCGCCTTATAGCCGCTCTCGCCTTCCTCGAACGACAGGTCGTCGCAGAACACCACGAAGCGTTCCGGGCGGCCCGCAACCAGGTCCATGATATCGGGCAGGTCGTGCAGCTCGGCCTTATCAACCTCGATCAGGCGCAGGCCGTCGGCGGCAAACGCCGCCAGGCAGGCCTTGATCAGGGACGACTTGCCGGTGCCGCGCGCGCCCGTCAGCAGCACATTGTTGGCCGGCTTGCCCTGCACGAACTGGCGCGTGTTCTGTTCGATCTGCGCCTTCTGCCGGGCGATGTGCTGCAGGTCGTCGAACGCGATTTGCGCCGGGCGCGGCACCGGCTGCAGGTAGCCCGGGCCGTTGCCGCGCTTGCGCCAGCGAAACGCGGTGGAAGCCTTCCAGTCCGGCGCTACGGGAGGCGGCGGCAGGATCGCTTCCACGCGTTCCAGCAGCGCCTCGGCGCGGCGCAGGAACTGGTCGAGTTGGGGCGACATCCGCTCAGGAACGGTAGTCGGCGTTGATCGACACGTAGTCGTGCGACAGGTCGCAGGTGTACACGGTGGCGGCGGCGCTGCCGCGCGCCAGCTTGACGCGTACCGTGATTTCGCTCTGCTTCATCACGCGCTGGCCGTCTTCTTCCTTGTAGTCGGGGTTGCGGCCGCCGTCCTTGGCCACCCACACATCGTCCAGGTAGAGGTTGATCTTCGACACGTCCAGGTCGTCCACGCCGGCGTAGCCGATGGCGGCCAGGATGCGGCCCAGATTAGGGTCGGAGGCGAAGAAGGCGGTTTTCACCAGTGGCGAGTGGCCGATCGAGTAGGCGATCTTGCGGCATTCGGCGGCGTCCTTGCCGTCTTCCACGGTGATGGTCATGAACTTGGTGGCGCCCTCGCCGTCGCGCACGATGGCTTGCGCCAGGAACACCGACAGCTCGGTCACGGCGGCAGCCAGCGCCTTGTATTCCGGCGCATCGACCGAGTCGACCACCAGCGAACCGGCGCCGGTGGCGACCAGCATGAAGGAGTCGTTGGTCGAGGTATCGCCGTCGATGGTGATGCAGTTGAAGGACTTGTCCGCCGCTTCCTTGACCAGCATATCCAATACCGGCTGCGCCACTTTGGCGTCGAACGCCAGGTAGCCCAGCATGGTCGCCATATTCGGCTTGATCATGCCGGCACCTTTGGAAATACCGGTCAGGGTGACTTTATGGCCGGCGATGTCCACCGTGCGCGAACCCGCCTTCGGCTGGGTGTCGGTGGTCATAATGGCTTCGGCGGCATTGAACCAGTTATCCAGCTTCAGGTTCTGGATGGCTTTCGGCAGGCCGGCCACGATCTTAGCCACCGGCAGCGGCTCCAGGATGACGCCGGTGGAGAACGGCAGGATCTGCTGCGCGTCGCAGCCCAGCTCCTGCGCCAGCGCGGCGCAGGTCGAGCGCGCGTTGGCCATGCCGGCTTCGCCGGTGCCGGCGTTGGCATTGCCGGTGTTGATCATCAGGGCGCGGATCGGCTTGCCGCCGGCCTTCACCGCCGCCAGGTTTTCCTTGGAAATCTGCACCGGCGCGGCGCAGAAGCGGTTCAGCGTGAACACGCCGGACACGGTGGCGCCATCGGCCAGCTTCATAACCAATACGTCCTTGCGGCCCGGCTTCTTGATACCGGCTTCGGCAAAGCCAAGCTCGATACCGGCAACAGGCAGCAGGTCGGCGGCGACAGGGATAGGGGAATTGACGGCCATGGTGTTCTTCTCGGTCAAAAATTGTGGGATGAAGGCGCTATTTTAAACGCAGAGCGTATTTGCATGCGCGGCGCAATGGCCGGAATCAACACCGGCAAAAAACCCACAGTTTCTAGAACAGTCCCACTATTTCGAAACGAAACCGTTTAACCACTTAAGGTTTTGATTTATCTTAGGAAACGGCTGTTACAATACGGCACACTTTGGTGCAAAGCACCGACAATATAACAACACTTGATCGGAACACTTTCATGAAGAAACAGCTTCTCGCCGCCGCCGTGCTGGCTGCCACCGGCATGATGGCCCAGGCCGCCAGCCTGGGGGACGGCAACCTGAGCATCAGCGGCTTCGGCACGCTGGGCGTCGCCCAAACCGACTCGGATGACGCCAAGTTCGCGCGTTACAACCAGGCGTCCGGCACCGGCGACTCGCCGCGCATCGGCCTGGACAGCAACCTGGGCCTGCAAGCCACCTACACCTTCAGCGACCGCCTGTCGGCCACGGTGCAGGTGCTGACCCGCAAGAACACCAGCCCGCAGTTCACCACCGACCTGACCTGGGGCTTCCTGAAGTACAAGCTGAACGACGAAACCAGCATTCGCCTGGGCCGCGTGGTACTGCCCGCCTTCCTGATTTCGGACTACCAGAACGTGGGCTACGCCAACACCATGATGCGCCCGCCGATCGAAATGTACGGCCAGGCCCCGATCGAAAACGTGGATGGTGCTGACGTCAACTGGCAGCGCGCCTTCGGCGACACCAATGTGACCGTGCAAGCCTTCGGCGGCACCAGCCGCGGCAAGCTGTACATTCCGACCGGCGGCGGCTCCGTCGCCAAGCACCAGTCGCCAGTGTTCGGCGCCGCCGTGACCGCCGAATACGGCCCATTCACCGCCCGCGTCGCGCACGCCCGCGCCCAGATCGAAGTCAACAACCTGGCACCGATCAACGCCCTGACCGACGGCCTGAACAAGACCGGCGTACCGGCCGCCATCCAGCTCGCCAACGACCTGACCCTGAAGGGCGGCAAGCGCATGAGCTTCACGGAAATCGGCTTCACCATGGACTACAAGAACGTGGTGGTACAGGCCGAATACGCCCAGCGCCGCGCCCACGAGCCGGTCTACATCCCGGAAACCAACTCCGGCTACGTGATGCTCGGCTACCGCCTGGGCAAAGTGCTGCCGTACTACACCCATGCCTTCTACAAGGATGCCGGCACCTCCGTGAGCGTGCCGAGCGTACCGGCGGCGCACCCGCTGGCGCCAACCCTGGCCGGCGTGCGCGGCCTGCTGGCATCGCCTGAGCAAAAGTCCGACCTGATCGGCATGCGCTGGGACTTCGCCAAGAACCTGGCGCTGAAAGTGCAGATCGACCACATTAAGCCACAAGCCAAAGGCGGCTCCCTGATCCTGCCATCGGGCGTAGCGACCTACAACCGCAGCATCAACGTCTATGCCGCCGGCATCGACTTCGTGTTCTAAGGAGGTAGCCATGAAAAACATCCTGACCGCCCTCCTCGCTTCCGCGCTGGCAGCCGCTGCTGTGCCGGCCTCGGCTGAAATCGTGGTGATCGTCAACAAGGACAATCCAGCCTCGCGCATGTTCTCGGAACAAGCCTCGCAATTCTTCCTGGGCAAATCGGCCATGTTCACCCCGGTGGACCAGGCCGAAGGCTCCAAGATCCGTGCCGAGTTCTACCAGAAAGTGGCCGACAAAGACCCGGCCCAGGTGAAAGCCATCTGGTCCAAGCTGGTGTTCACCGGCAAAGCCACCCCGCCGAAGGAATTCAAGTCGCACGCCGAGGTGAAAAAAGCCGTCGCCGACGACCCGAAAGCCATCGGCTACATCGACAAATCGGCGGTGGACGACAGCGTCAAAGTCATCCTGACCCTGCCGTAATCGCCGTCCCCCGCACTCCCTCCGACGCCGCCCCGCAACAGCCGGGCGGCGTTTTGTTTTAAACACCGGCAACTTTCACAACTGTACGGATACAATGCTGTGATATTTACACAATAAATGTCCGTCCTGGGGGCAGGAAGAAAAGTGGACATTCCATGAGGAATGTCCACTTTTCTTCCTGACCCCAGGACGGACATTTGAGCCTGGAGTCCGTTTTGAAGTTGTCGCTGCGCGCGAAATTTCTGCTGCTGAGCGCCTTTGTGCAGGCGGTGGTGGTGGCCTTGTTGATCGGGAATAGCCTGCGCCTGATGACCAATGCCGTCAGCCGCAATGGCGACCGCGTGGCGCATGAGTATGCCGTCAACCTGAACCTGACCCTGACACCCTACGCCAGCAGCGGCCGTCTGCCTGAGCTGCGCACCTATTGGTCGGAAATGCTGTCCGACCCGCGCGATAGCTTCCTGCGCTATATCGTGATCCTGGATGCCTCCGGCGAAACCATCCTGGAAGCGGGCGAACGGCCCGACTTCATGCCGGAATCGCTGCGCCAAGCCCAGCTGGGCGGGGTGCGCACCGCCGTCGATGGCAACCTGTTGCACGCCCAGGCGCCGCTGCTGCTGAAGGATAACCAGGTCGGCACCCTGCACTTCGGCCTCTCCACCAGCGACCTGGTGGCGGCGCGCGATGATGTGCTGAGCCAGGGCGGCCTGATCGCCGTGCTCGGCTTCGCCTTGGCCCTCT
The DNA here is from genome assembly GCF_009857475.1 of Pseudoduganella guangdongensis. Classification (GTDB taxonomy): domain Bacteria; phylum Pseudomonadota; class Gammaproteobacteria; order Burkholderiales; family Burkholderiaceae_D; genus Rugamonas; species Rugamonas guangdongensis. The sequence continues at coordinate 36,068 of NZ_WWCJ01000010.1, forward strand.
TGCTGTTCTTCCTGCTGACGCGCGGCGTCGGCCAGCGCCTGGGCGCACTGGCGCGCCATTCGGAAAAGCTGGCCGAGGGCCAGTTCAGCGAACTGCCCGAGGGCGGCGGCGACGAGCTGGAAGTGGTGACCCATTCGCTCAACCTGATGAGCGCCGCCCTGCGCGAACGCATCGCCCAACTGGAGCAATCGCAGCGCCGCCTGCGCGAGTCGGAGGAACGCTTCCGCACCCTGTTCGACATGACGCCCTTGCCGCTCACCGTGTCCGACCAGGAAGGCCATATCATCGGCGCCAACCAGGCCGTGGTGCGCACCTTCGGCACGCCGCTGCACGAGCTGATCGGCAAGCGCTCGGACACCGTGCAGTTCTGGGCCGACCCGGGCGAGCGCCAGCGCGTGTGGGATGTCTTCGCCAAGCATGGCGTGGTGCAGGGCGAGCTGGCCCACGTCATGCTACCGGGCCAACGCCCGGGCCAGGTAGCGATCTGGTCCTCCTCTTTGATGCTGGACGGGCGGCGCGCCATCATCTGGGCCATCCTTGACCTGACCCAGGAAATGGATGCCAAGCGCGAATTGCGCGAATTGAACGATGCGCTGGAGACGCGGGTGCGGGAACGTTCGGCGGCGCTGGAGCAGGCCAACCGCGACCTGTCGAGCGCGCTGGAGACGCTGCAGCGCACCCAGCACGACCTGATCGCTTCCGAGAAGATGGCCTCGCTCGGCTCACTGGTGGCCGGCATCGCGCATGAACTCAACACGCCGATCGGCAATTCCCTGCTGGCCTCCACCGCGCTGACCGACCGGGTGGAAGAGTTCCAGCAAACCGTGGCCGACGGCAGCATCCGCCGCTCCACCCTGAACCACCATTTGGATGAAGTGCAGATGGCGTGCGGGCTGATTTCCAATTCGCTGCAGAAAGCGGCCGACCTGATCGCCTCCTTCAAGCAAATCGCGGTGGACCAGACCAATGACCAGCGCCGCCACTTCCGCCTGCAGTCGGTGGCGCTCGACACCACCGCCACCTACACGCCGCGCCTGCGCCGCAGCGCCATTCAAATGCAAGTCGAGGTGCCGGCCGAACTGGAGCTGGACTCCTACCCAGGCAGCCTTTACCAGGTGTTCAACAACCTGATCAACAACGCCCTGCTGCATGCCTTTGAGGGCCGCAATTGCGGCAAGCTATGGCTGTCCGCGCGCGCCCTGCCGGGCCAGCAACTGGAGATCGTGTTCCGCGACGACGGCGTCGGCATGTCGGACGAAGTCAAACGCCGCATCTTCGACCCCTTCTTCACCACCAAGATGGGTAATGGCGGCACGGGGCTGGGCATGAATATCGTCTACAACATCGTCACCGGCGTGATGGGCGGGCGCATCGTCATCGATTCCACGCTAGGTGCCGGCACCACGGTGCGCATGGTGGTTCCTACCACTTCGCCGCAACGCGAGTGAGTGCCAGGGCACCTGGGTCCGACAGCGCCAGGCCCGCCAGCCGTTGTTAGGCAATCATTGAACGCGAAGGCCGTAGCACACGCTGCTTCTCCAGCACCACGAGGGAATCATGGATATGCACGCCTGGGCAGAAATTGCTGACTTCCGGCCGCTTCTGACCATCCTTGTGGTACCAGTGGTGCATGTCGTCGATCAAATCCTGTATGACGGTGCTGAAGAAGTTGGTTGGCGAGCGGTAGCTGCCCCCGAAGGATTCCCAGTAAGCCGTATGCAAATCTTCGATCAGGTACAGCCCTCCCTCGCTGACTTTCGGGAAAAGGGCTTTCAGCGTGACGGGGATGTGGTCCATATGGTGGCTGCCGTCATCCAGCACGATGTCGACGCCCCCCATCTCGTCCACCACGGACGCCAGGAACTGTAGGTCGGTCTGCGAACCTATGCGCACTTGGCCCGCTTGGCCATCTAACTTCGCGCATTCGGGGTCGAGATCGATGCCATAGATAATCGCTTCGTCGCCGAAGTATTTGCGCCACATTTGCAGGCTGCCGCCTTTGCTGACGCCTATCTCCAGGAAGCGGATCTTCTTGCCGCGGTATGGGCCAAAGTAGCGGTCATAAAGCGGAATGTATTGGTGCCATTTGTGCACCAGGCAGCCTTTGTTCTCGGCGTAGATGCGCGCCAGGATGCCGTCGTAGTTGTACTTGGTACGAATGTCCATTTCGACGCCAAGTTGGCGATCATAGTCGAACTGGTGGATGTCGATGAGGGGGATGCGGTTATGCCCCAACACATAAGGCAGTTCGTTCTTCGGCAGTCCGAGCCGGTCATGCACGATTTCGTACATGGGCGCCAGGAGCTGCGGGTGATTGCTGATCAAATGGTTCAGTGCCTCCAAAACGGTGACTTCCAGTCTCTTTTCAGTCATGCAAACTCCATCGTCAAATTGTTGCATAAATAATATGCCTGCCGTCTTGCTATCATGCCGCTTTTCCGCCAATTACGGAAGAGATAAGCGTTTGCATCGCGGTGTGCGCGCCGAATATGTCAAGCAACCCATCGTAGGTATATTTGACCAGGCATCGTTGAGGTCGATCATTTGACGCCATGGGCGCCCAATGAAAACGGCCCGGGCGCTTGCGCGGCCGGGCCATTTTAGATGGGGGCGTTTAAGGCTTACGCCAGCTTGCCATGGCAAGCCTTGAACTTCTTGCCGCTGCCGCATGGGCATGGATCGTTGCGGCCGACCTTGAAGCCCTGGCTCAGGGCCTCTTCCAGTTCGCCCGCCGGCATGGCGGTTGGCGCCAGCAACTCTTCCGGCGCGGCGTTCGGGTTGAAGTCGGCGTGCTGGTAGTGCACGTTTTCCAGGTGGGTCTGGTTCATGGCCGCTTCCGCCGCCTCGACCTCTTCACGCGACTGGATGCGCACCATCATGATCATGCGGATCACGTCGTTCTTGATCATGTCCAGCATGGTGCCGAACAGCTCGAACGCTTCGCGCTTGTACTCCTGCTTAGGATTCTTCTGTGCGTAACCGCGCAGGTGGATACCCTGGCGCAGGTGGTCCAGCGCTGCCAGGTGCTCGCGCCAGTGGGTGTCCACCGACTGCAGCATGACGTTGCGCTCGAAGCCGCCGAAGGCTTCCTTGGAGACGATATCGACCTTGGCCTGGTACACGGCATCGGCGGCCGCCACCACGCGCTCGACGATATCCTCATCGCTGATCTGGCTTTCCTTCTCCAGCATTTCCACCAGCGGCAGGTCGATCTGCCACTCGCTGGCCAGGGCCTTCTGCAGCGCAGGGACGTCCCACTGCTCTTCCACCGATTCCGCCGGTACGTACTGGCGCACCAGGTCGGTGAACACGCCTTGGCGCAGGCTCTGGATGGTTTCCGAAATATCGGTGGCTTCCAGCAGCTCGTTACGCTGCGAGTAGATCACCTTACGCTGGTCGTTGGCGACGTCGTCGTACTCCAGCAGTTGCTTACGGATGTCGAAGTTGCGCGCTTCGACCTTGCGCTGGGCGGATTCGATGGAACGGGACACGATGCCCGCTTCGATCGGTTCGCCTTCCGGCATCTTCAGGCGGTCCATGATCGCGCGCACGCGGTCGCCGGCGAAGATGCGCAGGAGCGGGTCGTCCAGCGACAGGTAGAAGCGCGAAGAGCCCGGGTCGCCCTGGCGGCCGGAACGGCCGCGCAGCTGGTTGTCGACGCGGCGGGATTCATGGCGCTCGGTACCGACGATGTGCAGGCCGCCGGCCGCCACCACCTGGTTGTGCAGCGCTTGCCAGCCGTCGCGCAGGGACTGCGCCTGGGCCGCCTTGTCGGCGTCGCTCAGGTCAGGATTGGCTTCGATGAACTGGATTTGCTTTTCAACGTTACCACCCAACACGATGTCGGTACCACGGCCGGCCATATTGGTGGCGATGGTGATCGCTTTCGGCGAACCCGCCTGGGCGATGATTTCCGCTTCGCGCGCGTGCTGCTTCGCGTTCAGCACGTTGTGCGGCAGGCCGGCTTTGTCCAGGATGCCGGACAGCAGCTCGGAGTTTTCAATCGAGGTGGTACCCACCAGCACTGGCTGGCCGCGCTCGTAGCACTCGCGGATGTCGAGCATCATCGCGTTGTACTTTTCGGCGTTGGATTTGTACACCTGGTCCTGGCGGTCTTTACGCGCCGATGGACGGTTGGGTGGGATCACTACGGTTTCCAGGCCGTAGATTTCCTGGAATTCGTAAGCTTCGGTGTCGGCGGTACCGGTCATGCCGGCCAGCTTGCCGTACATGCGGAAGTAGTTCTGGAAGGTGATCGAGGCCAGGGTCTGGTTCTCGTTCTGAATCTTGACGCCTTCCTTGGCTTCCACTGCCTGGTGCAGGCCGTCGGACCAGCGGCGGCCGGTCATCAGGCGGCCGGTGAATTCGTCGACGATCACCACTTCATTGTTCTGCACCACGTAGTGCTGGTCTTTGAAGTACAGGGCGTGCGCGCGCAGGGCGGCGTACAGGTGGTGCACCAGGGTGATGTTGGCGGAGTCGTACAGGGACGCGCCTTCCGGCAGCAGACCCATCTTGGTCAGGATCGCCTCGGCCTTCTCGTGGCCGGCTTCGGTCAGCAGCACCTGGTGCGATTTCTCGTCCTTGGTGTAGTCGCCCGGCACTTCCACTTTGCCCTTGCCGTCCGGCGTTTCCTCGCCGACCTGCTGGGTCAGCTGCGGCGGCAGCAAGTTCATCTTGTGGTACAGGTCGGTGTGGTTCTCGGCCTGGCCGGAAATAATCAGCGGGGTGCGCGCTTCATCGATCAGGATCGAGTCCACTTCGTCGACGATGCCGAAATTCAGGGCGCGCTGCACGCGGTCGCCGGCTTCGAACACCATATTGTCGCGCAGGTAGTCGAAACCGAATTCGTTATTGGTGCCGTAGGTGATGTCGGACGCGTAGGCGGCTTGCTTGTCGGCGTGCGGCATCTGCGACAGGTTGACGCCGCAGGACAGGCCCAGCCAGCGGTACAGCTTGCCCATGGTCTCGGCATCGCGCTGCGCCAGGTAATCATTGACGGTCACGATGTGCACGCCCTTGCCGGACAGCGCATTCAGGTAGGCCGGCAGGGTCGCGGTCAGGGTCTTGCCCTCGCCGGTGCCCATTTCAGCAATCTTGCCGTAATGCAACACCATGCCGCCCACCAGCTGCACGTCGAAGTGGCGCATCTTGAAGACGCGCTTGGACGCTTCGCGGCAGACGGCAAACGCCTCCGGCAACAGGTCGTCCAGCGTTTCGCCATTGGCAACGCGTTCCTTGAGGGCAGGCGTTTTCGCTTGCAGCTCGGCATCCGACAGCTTTTCGAACTCCGGTTCCAGGGCGTTGATCGCCTTGACCGTTTTTTGGTATTGCTTGAGCAGACGCTGGTTGCGGCTGCCGAAAATCTGGGTCAGTAAGGACATTTCTTAAATTCTTCCTTCGGGTCCGCCAATGGCAAAAGTGCGTGATTTTATCATGCGTTCCGGGCAACGTTGGGGGTGAAGGCCACTATAACAATAGGCCAACCCTGAAAAATTCACCGGCTGAGGCTGCCAAGGTAAAATGGCGCCATGCGTTTCTCGTTCACCAACCGCCGTTACGCCCCTCAGGAAGCCACGAATTTCCTGCAAGGCAACGCCACGCTGGCCCGTTTGTTGCCGGCCGTGCAGCGCATGGCAAATTTACAACGTGATTGCCACGAAGTACTGCCTGCCGCCTTCAAAACCTGTGAAATTTTTGCCTTTGACGGCAGCGAACTGACCTTGGCCGTGCCGAACACTGCCCTGGCAGCCAAGCTCAAGCAGCAAGTGCCGGCGCTGTTGCTGACCTTGAATGGCAAAGGGTGGCAAATTAACAACATCCGCTTCCGCGTGCAGATGCCGAAGGGCATCGCCCACGTCGGCCCGAGCGGCGAAGGATTGAAGCTATCGGAAGCCGCCGTCGACTCCTTCGACGAGATGAGCAAGAAACTGGAAGCCACCCCCGCCAACGAGCCCCTGATCGCCGCCATGCAGCGCCTGGTCGCCCGCCGCCGCGGATAAAAAATAGGGACGTACCCCATTTTTTATCCGCTTACAGGTAGGCCCACTCGCGGGCCATTTGGCGGGCGTAGGATGGGGGGGCGGTGTCGAGCGAGTCGTAGGTGACCAGCTCGTAGCTGTCGGGGTCGGCCAGCATGGCGCGCAGCAGCTGGTTGTTCAGGGCGTGGCCGGACTTGTGCGCTTCGTAGCTGGCGATGATGGGGTGGCCGACCATGTACAGGTCGCCAATCGCGTCGAGGATCTTGTGGCGCACGAATTCGTCGTCGTAGCGCAGGCCGTCCTGGTTCAGGATGCGGTATTCGTCCATCACGATGGCATTCTCCAGCGAGCCGCCGCGGGCCAGGCCGATGCCGCGCAGCATCTCCACGTCCTGCATGAAGCCGAAGGTACGGGCGCGGGCAATCGCCTGGATATACGACACGTCGCCGAAATCCACCGTGGCGCGCTGCGCCGTGCCATCCACCGCCGGGTGGTTGAATTCAATGAAGAAGTCGAGCTTGAAACCGTCGTGCGGCACCAGGCGCGCCCACTTTTCCTGCGCGCCCTTGCCTTCACGGATTTCGATCGGCTTTTTCACCTTGATGAATTTTTTCGCCGCTTCCTGCTCCTGTACCCCGCCCTGCTGCAGCAGGTAGACGAAGGAGGAGGCGGAACCATCCATGATCGGGATTTCTTCGGCCGTCACGTCGACATACAGGTTGTCGATGCCGAGGCCGGCGCAGGCCGACATCAGGTGCTCGACCGTGGAAACGCGGCCGCCATCCTTCATCAGCACGGTGGCCATGCGCGTGTCGCCAACGATGTCGGCGCGGGTCGGGAACACCACTTGCGGGCTCAGGTCGACGCGGCGGAATACGATGCCGGTGTCCGGTTCGGCCGGGCGCAGGGTCAGCTCGACCTTGGTGCCGGAGTGCAGGCCCACACCGGTGGTGCGGACCACTTCTTTGATGGTTCGTTGTTTCAGCATGCCACGATTATAGTAGCTTTCCCGAACGAACGTTCGCGGCCGCCGGGGCGAACGGGGCAATATTGTCAGGGATGCTCTGCTTCCAAATGCTCGGTCTCGCGCCGCACCAGGTAGATGCCGGAGGCGATGATGATGGCGGCGCCGAGCAAGGTGAAGCGGTCCGGCAGGGTCTGCCACAGCAGCCAGTCGATGCCCACGCCCCAGGCCAGCGCGGTGTATTCGAACGGGGCCACGATGGAGGCTTTGCCCATGCTGAAGGCGCGCGTCAGCGCCAGTTGGCCGAAGAAGCCGGTCACGGCCAGCGCCGCCATGGCCGGCCACAGCGCCCAGTCGATCGACACCCAGGCCGGGATGGCCAGCGGCGCGACGCCCACGCCCATCAGGGTCAGCACCCAGAACATGACGTGCTCGGGCGCGTCGGTCTTGGCCAGCACGCGGCCGGCGATGGCGGAGATGCCGTAGCAGACGGCCGAACCCAGCACGGCCAGGCCGGCCAGCGAAACAAAGCTGGTGCCGTCCGGGCGCAGCACCACCAGCACGCCGCCCAGGCCGACGAAGATGGCGACCCACTGGCCCAGGCTGACCTTTTCCTTCAGCACGAACACTGCCAGCACGGTCACCAGTGCGGGGGCGATGAAGAAGATGGCGTAGGTATCGGCCAGCGGCAGCGTTTTCAATGCGTAGGCAAACAGCGAGAGCATGGCGATGCCGACCGCGCCGCGCAGGATGTGCAGCGGCCAGCGGACCTTGAGGATGCCGGTGAATTTGCCGCGGTAGGCCATATAGGCGCATACCAGGGGCATGGAGAGCATGCAGCGCAGCGCCGTGACCTGCACCGCCGGGTAGCGTTCGGCCAGCACTTTCATGGAGGCGTCCATGAGGGAGAACATGGCGACGGCGGCCACCATAGCGTAAATGGCTTGCAGGTTTTCTTTTTGTTGTGGAGTCACGATGGAGGCCCAAATACTTTACCGGGTCGTCCATTGTACTGAAAGAAATGATTTATTGCTGAGGGTGCTGAATTTGCATGCGCTACATCACACGCATCCGAGATTTACGCGGCGAGTTATGATGGCGGAATGAATACACACGCTTTACAAGTCGAAGCGGCGCAGCCGCTCTATGTGGTGCATGAATCGCCGGTGCATGGGCGCGGGGTGTTCGCTGCGCGCACGATTCCGGCCGGCACCCGCATCATCGAATACACGGGCGAAATCGTGGACTGGGAGGAGTGCTGCCGCCGCACCGACGCGAAAGGCGGACCGATCGGCCACACCTTCTTCTTCAGCCTGAACAACGGCATGCTGATCGATGGCGGCGCAGGCGGCAACGAAGCGCGCTACATCAACCATTCCTGCGAGCCGAACTGCGAGGCGGAGGAGGATGACGACAGCCGCGTCTTCATCTGCTCGCTGCGCGATATCGAGGCCGGCGAGGAACTCAATTACAACTACGGCCTGATCTATGAGGCGCGCCACACGGCCAAGGTGAAGAAGCAGTTCGCCTGCTATTGCGGCGCGCCGTCGTGCAGCGGCGTCATGCTGGCGCCCAAGAAGCGCAAATCGCGTGCCAAGCCCGGCGCAGAGTCGGGTGCGGAAACGCAAAACGGCGCCGAAGCGCCGTCTTTAGCGGAGCAAGCCTAGGATTACAGCTGGCCCAGCATGGTCTCGGCGTTCGACACTTCGAACTTGCCGCCCTGTTCGACGTTCAGCTGCTTGACCACGCCGTCTTCCACCAGCATCGAGTAGCGCTGGGAGCGGGTGCCCATGCCGTACTTGGAGAAGTCGGCGTCCAGGCCCAGGGCCTTGGAGTAGGCGGCGTTGCCGTCGGCCATCATACGCACGGTGCCGGTGGCTTTCTGGTCGCGGCCCCAGGCGCCCATGACGAAGGCGTCGTTCACGGAGATGCACCAGATTTCATCGACGCCCTTGGCTTTCAGGTCGGCCGCGTGCTGGACGTAGCCTGGCACGTGCTGGGCCGAGCAGGTCGGGGTGTAGGCGCCTGGCAGGCCGAAGATGGCGATCTTTTTGCCTTTGACCAGGTCTTGCACGTTGAAAGTGTTCGGGCCGAGGGAGCAGCCTTCGGTTTCGGTCTCGATGAATTCGGACAGCTGGCCTTCTGGCAGTTTGTCGCCGATTTTGATGGTCATTCGTTTTTCTCCTGTTGTTCTGTAGAACCGGGAAGCCGAAAAATGGGGACGTACCCCATTTTTCGGCTTCCCGGTTCTGAAAATAAAAAAACCGCGCAGTGCGCGGGTAGCCCTGAATTCTTAGTATAACTCCACGCCGCCGGACGCGTTGTCCGGCGGCGTGGCTGACGGTATTTAGTCAGCCTGCTTGCGCAGGAAGGCTGGAATGTCGTAGGTTTCCATGCCGGACTTGGCCAGTGCGTTCACCTGCTCGGTGGCCGATTCGCGGCGCCACACGGCTGGCTGCTTCTGCACGTCGGCAGACACGCCTGCGCCGAAGCCGGCGGAACCGAAGCCGCCCACTGCGCTGGTGACCGCGCCGCCGCCCAGGCCGGCATTCACGTTCAGGCCGCTGCCGCCGTGGGTGCCGGTGCGCAGCATTTGCTGCGGTACCAGTTGCACGTGCTTCTTGGCTTTGCCCAGGCCGGTCGCCACCACGGTCACGCGGATCGCGTCGCCCATCGCGTCGTCGTAGGCGATGCCTTGTGCGATCGACGCATCCGGTGCGGCGAAGGCGCGCACGGCGGCCATGACTTCCTTGATCTCCTTACCTTTCAGGCCGCGCGATGCGGTCACGTTCACCAGCACGCCGCGCGCGCCGGACAGGTCGACGCCGTCCAGCAGCGGCGATGCCACGGCCTGCTCGGCGGCCACGCGGGCGCGGTCCACGCCGGACGCGGTGGCGGTGCCCATCATCGCCTTGCCCTGCTCGCCCATGATGGTCTTCACGTCGTTGAAGTCGACGTTGATGTGGCCCGGCACGTTGATGATCTCGGCGATACCGGCCACGGCGTTGTTCAGCACGTCGTCGGCGTGTTGCAGCCATTCGATCAGCGATTCGTCTTCGTAGATCTCTTCCAGCTTCTCGTTGCAGATCACGATCAGCGAGTCGACGTTGGCGGACAGCTGCTCCAGGCCCTCTTCCGCGATATCCAGGCACTTCTGGCCTTCGTGCGAGAACGGCTTGGACACCACGGCCACGGTCAGCGCGCCCTGCTGCTTGGCGATTTCCGCCACGATCGGCGCCGCGCCGGTACCGGTGCCGCCGCCCATGCCGGCAGCGATGAACACCATGTGCGCGCCGCGCAGCGCATCTTCAATGCGGCTGCGGGATTCTTCGGCCAGTGCGCGGCCCACGTCCGGCTTCATGCCGGCGCCCAGGCCGGTCTCGCCGATCTGGATGATGTTGTTGGCCTTGGACGTCGCCAGCGCCTGCGCGTCGGTATTGGCGGCGATGAATTCCACGCCGCTCATGCCCTTGTTGATCATGTGCTGCACGGCGTTGCCGCCTGCACCGCCCACGCCGACGACCTTGATGACCGTTCCCAGTGTTGCGTTATCAACCATATCAAACTCCATGATGTACTCCTATCTAGAATGCGGTTTTCAAGCGCCAGGCCTCATATCGTTAGGAGAACTGGAGATTGAAAACTGCGTTTATTATCGAAAATACGTTTAAAAATTACCCAGGAACCATTCCTTCATGCGCTGCCAAACTGCCTTTACCGAACCATCCTGGCGGGTCACGATGTGGCCGCGCAGATACTGCTTCTTTGCTTCCAATAACAGGCCTAACACGGTTGCGTAGCGCGGGCTGCGGACCACGTCGGCCAGTTGGCCGCGATAGTCCGGGGTGCCCAGGCGCGCCGGTTTCAGGAAGATGTCTTCCGCCATCTCCACCATGCCCGGCATGATCGCGGTGCCGCCGGTCAGCACGATGCCCGACGAGAGCACGCCCTCGTAGCCGGACTCGCGCACCACCTGGTGCACCATCGCAAACAGTTCTTCCACGCGCGGCTCGATCACGGCCGCCAGCGCCTGGCGCGACAGGTTGCGCGGGCCGCGGTCGCCCAGGCCCGGCACTTCCAGGTGCTCGCCCGGATCGGCCAGCACTTGCTTGGCCACGCCGTAGCGGATCTTGATTTCTTCGGCCTCGCCGGTCGGCGTGCGCAGCGCCATGGCGATGTCGTTGGTGATCTGGTCGCCGGCGATCGGGATCACGGCCGTGTGGCGGATCGCGCCGTCGCTGAAGACCGCCACGTCAGTGGTGCCGCCGCCGATGTCGATCAGCACCACGCCCAGCTCCTTTTCATCGGTGGTCAGCACCGCGTCGGCCGATGCCATCGGCTGCAGGATCAGGTCCGACACTTCCAGGCCGCAGCGGCGCACGCATTTGACGATGTTCTGCACCGCGCTCACCGCGCCGGTCACGATGTGCACCTTCACTTCCAGGCGGATGCCGCTCATGCCGATCGGCTCGCGCACGTCGTCCTGCGAGTCGACGATGAATTCCTGCGGCACGGTGTGCAGCAGCTGCTGGTCGGTCGGGATGTTGACTGCCTTGGCCGTTTCGATCACGCGCGCCACGTCGGTGGCGGTGACTTCCTTGTCCTTGATCGCCACCATGCCGCTGGAGTTGAAGCTGCGGATATGGCTGCCCGCGATGCCCGCGTACACATTGCGGATCTTGCAGTCGGCCATCAGCTCCGCCTCTTCCAGCGCGCGCTGGATCGATTCGACGGTCGCCTCGATGTTCACCACCACGCCTTTTTTCAGGCCGTTGGACTCGTGCTGGCCCAGGCCAATCACTTCGTGGCGTCCATCTGCCATCACCTCGGCCACCACGGCCACCACCTTGGAGGTGCCGATGTCGAGGCCGACGATCAGGTTCTTAGCGTCTTTAGTCATCTCTCTGCCTGCTTATCAATGTTTCTTCGTATCCGCGGGAATCTTCAGCCCCGCTGCGCTCAAGGCCAGACCGTTCTGGTAGCGCATGTCAATCGTTTCAATATTCGGCACGCGGGCCGCGATCTGCGGCCAGATCCGCACCAGGCGGTCAACCCGCTGGCGCAGCGTGTCGTGGGTCGCCTCGCGGCCCAGCGCCACGCTGGCGCCGTTGTCCAGCTTTACCGTCCACGCGTAGCGGCTCGACAGCGCCAGGGCCTTCGGCTCCAGGCTGGCCGGCGCGAACCACTGCTTCAATTCGCCGTAGCGTGCCAGTACTTCCTTCTCGCTGCCATCCGGACCGGAGAACTCCGGCAGCTCGTGATCCTCTTCCGCCTCCGCCAGGTTGGCGGTGAAAACGTCGCCCTTCACCGACAGCAGGCGCCCGTCTTCGCCCCAGGTGCCGAGCGCCTCGTGCTCTTCCAGCGAGACGATCAACTGGTCGGGCCACTCGCGGCGCACGCTGGCGCGGCGCACCCATGGCACCGCTTCAAACACCTGGCGCACCTGCTCCAGGTTGGCGGTGAAGAAGTTGCCGACGATGCGGCCCTGGGTGCCGTTGCGCAGCGTCAGGTGGTTCACGTGCTTGAACTCCGACTTGTCCATGGTCTCAACGCGGATCGAGCGCAAATCGAATACAGGGCGATTCGCCAGCCACCACACGCCGGCGACGGCGCAAGCCAGCACCGACAGCGCGACCATGCCGCTGGCGGTTGCATTCAAGGCTTTGACGTCGTGCCACATAAGTCCCGGTTCCCTTTACTTCTTCAGCTTCAAGCGCGCGGTACGCAGGATTTCCACGCACAGTTCTTCGTAGCTCACGCCGGTGGCGCGCGCCGCCATCGGCACCAGCGAATGGCTGGTCATGCCGGGCGAGGTGTTCACCTCCAGCAGGAACGGTTTCTGGTCCTTCTCGCGCAGCAGCACGTCGACCCGGCCCCAGCCCTCGCAGCCGACGGCGCGGTAGGCCGCCACGGCGATACGCTGCATCTCATCCTGCAAGGCCTGGTCCAGCTGCGGCGGGCAGAAATACTGGGTGTCGTCGGTGAAGTACTTGTTCTGGTAGTCGTAGTTGCCCTGCGGGGCGACGATCTCGACGATCGGCAGCGCGCGCGCGTCCTTGCCGGTGCCCAGCACGGCCACGGTGAACTCGCGGCCTTGCACGAATTCCTCGGCCAGCACGCAGTCGTCCAGCGCGGCGGCGGCGTCGTAGGCCGCTTTCAGGCCGGCCGTGTCGGTCACCTTGGTGATGCCGATGGTCGAGCCTTCATGCGGCGGCTTCATGATCAGGGGCAGGCCCAGGCGCGCGGCTTCCGCGTCCAGGTCGGAATCGGCGCCCAGCACCGCGTACTCCGGGGTCGGCAGGTTTTCGCGCAGCCACAGGATCTTGGTGGTGATCTTGTCCATGCCCACCGAGCTGGCCATCACGCCCGAGCCGGTGTAGGGGATGCCCAGCAGTTCCAGCGCGCCCTGCAGGCTGCCGTCTTCGCCGTAGCGGCCGTGCAGCGCGATGAAGACGCGGTCGAATTTTTCCGCCGCCAGGTCAGCCAGCGAACGTTGGCCCGGGTCGAAGGCGTGGGCGTCCACGCCTTGCGCTTGCAGCGCCGCCAGCACGCCGCTGCCGGACATGAGCGATACATCGCGCTCGGCGGACAAGCCGCCCATCAGCACGCCCACCTTGCCGAATGCTTGCGCTTCTTGTGCAGTCAGTTTGGTCATTGCCTTACGCCTTCCAATTCGTCAGTTTTGCCGGGACGCCGCTGATCGAGCCTGCGCCCATGGTCAGCACAACGTCGCCGTCGCGCACCACGTTCATAATCGTTTCCGGCATGTCGGCGATGTTCTCGACGAACACCGGTTCCGCCTTGCCGCGCGCACGGATCGCGTGCGCCAGGGCGCGGCCGTCGGCAGCCACGATCGGCTGCTCCCCTGCTGCATAAACGTCCGACAGCACCAGTACGTCGACCGTGCTCAGGACTTTCGCGAAATCTTCGAACAGGTCGCGCGTGCGGCTGTAGCGGTGCGGCTGGAAGGCCAGCAGCAGGCGGCGGCCCGGATAGGCGGCACGCGCGGCGGCGGTGGTCACTTCCATTTCCAGCGGGTGATGGCCGAAATCGTCCACCAGGGTGAAGCTGCCGCCGGACGGGATGGCGACTTCGCCGTATTTGGTAAAGCGGCGGCCGACGCCGGCGAAACCCGCCAGGCCGGCTTGGGTTGCCGTGTCTTCCACGCCGATTTCACGCGCAATCGCGACGGCGGAGCAGGCGTTCTGCACGTTGTGCATGCCGGGCTGGTTCAACACGATGTCCAGGTCCGGGTAGCCTTCCTGCAGCACGGTGAAGTGCATCTGGGTGCCGACGGCGCGCGCGTTCACGGCGCGCACTTCCGCGTCTTCCGCGAAACCGTAGGTGGTGACCGGCTTGGTCACCTGCGGGATGATGGCGCGCACGTGCGGGTCGTCGATGCACAGCATGGCGCGGCCGTAGAACGGCAGGCGGTGCGTGAAGTGCACGAAGGCCTGCTTCAGCTTTTCGAAATCGTGCTCGTAGGTCTCCATATGATCGGCATCGATGTTGGTGATGACTTCGATCATTGGGGTCAGGTTCAGGAAGGACGCATCCGACTCGTCGGCTTCCGCCACCAGGTATTCGCCCGAACCCAGTTTGGCGTTGGCGCCGGCGGCGGTCAGGCGGCCGCCGATGACGAAGGTCGGGTCCAGGCCGCCTTCGGCCAGCACGGACGCCACCAGGCTGGTGGTGGTGGTCTTGCCGTGGGTGCCGGCGATGGCGATGCCGCGCTTCAGGCGCATCAATTCACCCAGCATCACGGCGCGCGGCACGATCGGGATCTTGCGGGCGCGCGCGGCGACCACTTCCGGGTTGTCGTTCTTGACGGCGGTGGAGGTCACCACTGCGTCGGCATTGCCGATGAAGGCCGCGTCGTGGCCCTGGTGCACGGTGGCGCCCATGTCGACCAGGCGCTGGGTCACGGCGTTCGAACCGAGGTCCGAGCCGGTCACGGTATAGCCCAGCGTGACCAGCACTTCGGCGATGCCGCTCATGCCGCTGCCGCCGATGCCGACGAAGTGAATATTCTTTACTTTATGTTTCATGCGAGTGCTTCCAATTCTTGTGCGATGGCGTCGTTCGCGTCGCGCTTGCCCACTGCATGCGCGGCGGCCGCCATCTTTTGGCAGGTGTTGCGGTTCAGCGTCTGCAACAGCGCTGCCAGGCTTTCCGGATTCAGTTCCGTCTGCGGCATGTGGATCGAGGCGCCCTGCTTCGCCATCCACTGCGCGTTGTCGCGCTGGTGGCTGGTGGTCGAAGCCACCAGGGGAACCAGCACGCTGGCCACGCCGGCTGCCGTCAGTTCCGACACGGTAATGGCGCCGGCGCGGCAGATCACGACATCCGCCTGCGCGTAGGCGCCCGCCATGTCGTCGATGAAATCGACCACGTTCGCTTCCACATGCGCCTGCGCGTAAGCCGCGCGCAGGGCTTCGATATTCTTTTTGCCCGACTGGTGGGTCACCAGCGGACGCTGCTCCGGCGCGAGCATTGCCAGCGCGGCCGGCAGTGCGTCGTTGAGCGCCTTGGCGCCCAGGCTGCCGCCCACCACTAGGATGCGCAGCGCGCCTTCGCGGCCTTCAAAGCGCTGTGCCGGCGCCGGCAGCGCCAGGATTTCCTTGCGCACCGGGTTGCCCGTCACGACCGCCTTGCCCGCTGCCGCGCCGAAATCGGCCGGGAAGCCGAAGCACACGCGCTTGGCCAGCGGCGCCAGGGTCTTGTTCGACAGCAGCAGGGCCGCGTCGGCGTTCACCAGCACCAGCGGCACGCCGCGCAGCTTGGCCATCAGGCCGCCCGGCACGCAGACATAGCCGCCCATGCCCAGCACCACATCCGGCTTGCGCTTGCCGATAAAGCCGAAGCAGGCCGCGAAAGCGCCGATCATCTTGAACGCGCCGCTTACCGTATGCGCCAGGCCCTTGCCGCGCATGCCGCTGAAGTGGATCTGGTCCATCTGCACGCCGTGCTTCGGCACCAGGTCGGTTTCCATGCCGTGCGAAGTGCCCAGCCAGCTCACTTCCCAGCCGCGCGCGCGCATCACCTGCGCGATCGCCAGGCCGGGGAAGATGTGGCCGCCGGTGCCAGCTGCCATGATCATCAGGCGCTTGCTCATACGCGGCCTCCACGCATCAACTGGCGGTTTTCGTAGTCGATACGCAGCAGAATGGCCAGGCCGACGCAGTTGATGATGATGCCGGTGCCGCCATAGCTCATCAGCGGCAGGGTCAGGCCCTTGGTCGGCAGCAGCCCCAGGTTCACGCCCATATTGATAAAGGTCTGAATGCCGATCCAGATGCCGATGCCTTTCGCCGCCAGGCCGGCAAAGGTCTGGTCGATGGCAATGGCCTGGCGGCCGATGTCGAAAGCGCGTTTGACGATCCAGTAGAACATGCCGATGGTGATCAGGACACCGATCATGCCCAGCTCTTCGCCGATC
The DNA here is from genome assembly GCF_009857475.1 of Pseudoduganella guangdongensis. Classification (GTDB taxonomy): domain Bacteria; phylum Pseudomonadota; class Gammaproteobacteria; order Burkholderiales; family Burkholderiaceae_D; genus Rugamonas; species Rugamonas guangdongensis. Next base: position 52,452 of record NZ_WWCJ01000010.1, read on the forward strand.
ACCGCCAGCAGGAAGTCGGTGTGCGCTTCCGGCAGGTAGTGCAGCTTTTCCACGCTGGCGCCCAGGCCGACGCCGGTCAGCTCGCCGCGCCCGAAGGCGATCAGCGAGTGGGTCAGCTGGTAGGACTTGTTCAGCGCGTTCTCCTCTTCCCAAGGATTGAGGTAGGCGAACAGGCGCGCGCGGCGGAACGGCGACAGCATGATGATCGCCACGAAGATCGTCACCAGCATGCCGGCGATACCGCCGAACCAGACTGCGTTCACGCCGCCCAGGAACAGGATGCCCATGGCGATGCAGACGATCACGCCGAAGGCGCCCAGGTCGGGTTCCAGCAGCAGCAACAGGCCGACGAAAGCCACCGCCAGCGCCATCGGCAGGAAGCCTTTCGACAGGCGGTGCATGTATTCCTGCTTGCGCACTGTGTAGTCGGCGGCGTACAGCACGATAAAGAGCTTCATCAGCTCGGACGGCTGGAACTGGAATACCTTGAGCGACAGCCAGCGGCGGCCGCCGTTTACGTTCACGCCCAGGCCCGGGATCAGCACCAGCACCAGCGCCACCAGGGTGGCGATGAACAGGTAGGGCGCGGCGCGCTGCCAGTCCTGCACCCGCACGCGGAAGGCAACGGCGGCCGCCACCATGGCGATGCCGATGAAGACCGCCTGGCGCTGCACGAAGAAGTGATTCTTGTAATTGGCGAATTTGGGCGAATCCGGCAGCGCGATCGACGCCGAATACACCATCACCATGCCGAACAGCATGAGCAGCAGCACGCTCCAGACCAGGGGCTGGTCGTAGTCCATCATCTTCGAATGGCGCGCGCGTCCATCCAGCGGTGCTGGGGACTCGGCGCCGCCGAAGCGGAATGGAAGCTGGATCGCCATCAGATCTCCTGCCCCGCATCAAGCGCGATCTCGCGCACGGTGTCGATGAACACCTGCGCGCGGTGCGCGTAGTTCTTGAACATGTCCAGGCTGGCGCAGGCGGGCGACAGCAGCACCGCGTCGCCGGCGTGGGCGATGGCGGACGCGCGCTTGGTGGCCTCCTCCAGCGTGGCGCAGTCTTCCAGCTTGACGCCGGTCGCTTCCAGCGCGCTGCGGATGGCCGGCGCGTCGCGCCCGATCAGCACCACGGCGCGCACGAAGCGGCGCACCGGGTCGGCCAGCGGGTCGAACTCCTGGCCCTTGCCGTCGCCGCCGGCGATCACCACCAGCTTTTGCTCGCTGCCGCCGAAGGCCTGGCCCAGGCCGACCAGGGCGGCGACCGTGGCGCCGACGTTGGTGCCTTTCGAGTCGTCGTAGTAGTCCACGCCGTTGATCGAGGCCACCAGCTCCACCCGGTGCGGCTGGCCTTTGTAGTCGCGCAGGCCGTGCAGCAGCGGCGCGAACGGCAGGCCGATGGCGCGGCACAGGGCCAACGCGGCCAGCGCGTTGGAGGCGTTGTGGGTACCGCGGATCTGCAGCGCGTCGGACGGCATCAGCTTCTTGGTATAGCACTCCACCGGCGGTGGCGGCGGATCGTTTTTCTTGCGGCGCTTGGGCGCTTCGGCGTCGTCGGTCGGTTCGGCGGTGGCCAGCCAGTACACGCCGCGCTCGCTCACCAGGCCGAAGCTATGCGCCAGTTCCGGCGCGTCGGTGCCAAAGGTCACGTTCTCGCCGATTGGATTGGCCATGGCCATGGTCCACTTGTCGTCGCGGTTCAGCACACGCACGGTGTTTTCGCCGAAGATGCGCTGCTTGTCGTCGGCGTAGGCTTGCATGCTGCCATGCCAGTCCAGGTGGTCCTGGGTCAGGTTCAGCACCGTGGCGGCGTCGGCCTGCAGGCTGTAGGTGGTGTGCAGCTGGAAGCTGGACAGCTCGAGTACCCACGCTTGCGGCAATTCATCGTTGTCCATCACTTCGCGCAGCACGTCCAGCGCGGCCGGGCTGATATTGCCGGCCACGCGCACCGACAGGCCGGCGCGTTCGCACAGCTGGCCGGTCAGGCTGGTAACGGTGGTCTTGCCGTTGGTGCCGGTAATGGCGATGACTTTCGGCGCGTAGGCACGCTCGTCCTTCAGCCACTTCAGCGCCTGGGCGAAGATTTCGATCTCGCCCCAGACCGGGATGCCTTTGGCGGCGGCGGCCGGGATGATCTCGGCCAGCTCGCGGTTCGGCGCCAGGCCCGGGCTGGCGCAGACGAAGTCCACCCCGTCCAGCAGGGCTGCGTTGAACGGACCGGCGATGAACTGGGTGCCGGGCAGCTGCTCGCGCAGCAGCGGCAGGCGCTCCGGCACCGGGCGCGTGTCGGCCACGCGCAGCAGCGCGCCGCAGCGCGCCAGCCAGTGCGCCATCGCCAGGCCCGACTCGCCGAGCCCCAGTACCAGTGCAATTTTGCCGTTGTAGATCATCAGCGCAGTTTCAAAGTGGAGAGGCCGACCAGGACCAGCATCATCGTGATAATCCAGAAGCGCACGACAACCTGGGTTTCTTTCCAACCCTTCTGTTCAAAGTGGTGGTGCAAAGGCGCCATCAGGAACACGCGGCGGCCAACGCCGTAGCGCTTCTTGGTGAACTTGAACCAACCCACCTGGATGATCACCGACAGCGTCTCCGCCACGAAGATGCCGCCCATGATGAAGAGGACGATTTCCTGGCGCACGATCACGGCGATGGTGCCGAGCGCGCCGCCCAGCGCCAGTGCGCCGACGTCACCCATGAACACTTGCGCCGGATGCGCGTTGTACCACAGGAAAGCCAGGCCGGCGCCCGCCATCGCACCGCAGAAGATGATCAGCTCACCGGCGCCCGGGATGTGCGGGATGAACAGGTATTTCGAATAGGTCGCGGAACCGGTCAGGTAGGCGAACAGGCCGAGCGCGGAACCGACCATCACGGTCGGCATGATGGCCAGGCCGTCCAGGCCGTCGGTGAAGTTCACCGCGTTCGAGGTGCCGACGATCACGCAGTAGGTCAGCGCGATGAAGCCCCACACGCCCAGCGGGTAGCTGATGGTCTTGAAGAACGGTACGATCAGGTCGGCCTTCGGCGGCAGGTCCATCGAGAAGCCCGATTGCACCCACTGGAAGAACAGTTCGAACACCTGGGCCGGGGTCGGGGCCGACACCGAGAACGCCAGGTAGAGCGCGGCGGCGATGCCGACCAGCGACTGCCAGAAATATTTCTCGGCCGAGCGCATGCCCTCCGGGTCCTGGCGCACCACCTTGCGGTAGTCGTCCACCCAGCCCACGGCGCCGAAGCCCATGGTCACCACGATGACCGGCCAGATCAGGCGGTTCGACCAGTCGCACCAGAGGATGGTGGCGATGCCGACGGCGATCAGCAGCAGCACGCCGCCCATGGTCGGGGTGCCGTGCTTTTTCAGGTGGGTCTGCGGGCCGTCGGTGCGCACCGCCTGGCCGTACTTCATGACGGTCAGTTTGCGGATCACGGCGGGACCGGCGATCAGGCCGATCAGCAGGGCCGTGATGGTGGCCATCACGGCGCGGAAGGTGATGTAGTTAAAGAGGCGGAAAGCCCCAATGTCGTCCTGCAGGATTTGTGCAAGCCAGAGCAGCATGATTAGTGTGTTTCCTTTGTTACGTGTTGCGATCCAATCAAATGCTGCACGACCCGTTCCATTTTCATGAAGCGGGAGCCCTTGATCAATACGGTTGCATCCGGCGTTGCCGCAGCCGTTACAGCTTGCAGCAAGGCGTCGAATTCTTGGTGGTGCTCGGCGTGCGGCGCCATGTGGGCCGCCAGCGCGCCGGTGGCGAAGAAATGCTCAATGCCCTTGCTGGCGGCGTAGGCCGCCACCTCTTCGTGGAACTCCTTGCCCTGGGTGCCGACTTCGCCCATATCGCCCAGCACCAGCACGCGCGGCGCCTTGGCCTTGGCCAGCACGTCGATGGCGGCGCGCACGGAGTCGGGGTTGGCATTGTAGGTGTCGTCGATCAGCAGCGCGCCGTTGGCCGCCTGCTTCTTCTGCAACCGGCCGTTCACCGGCGCGAACGCTTCCAGCCCGGTGCGGATGGTGGAAGTGTCGATGCCGGCGGCGTAAGTGCAGGCGATGGCGGCCAGCGCGTTGCGCACGTTATGCTCGCCGGCGGCCTGCAGCGACACGGTGAAGTGGCGCGGCACCGCGTCCGGCGCGGCAAACGAGGCGGCGGCGCCGGCCGACGCGGACGCCGCCGGATGGATGGTGACGGCCAGCTCGGCGCCGAAGTCGCCGGCGCTGTAGCTGCAGCTCACATTGGCGGCGGCGTCCAGGCCGAAGGTCAGCACGCGGCGGCCGACCGACATTTCGCGCCAGACCGGGGTGAACTCGTCGCCGTGCGGGAACACGGCCACGCCGTCGCCCGGCAAGGCGGCCAGCACGCTGCCGTTTTCGCGCGCCACCGCTTCCACGGTGTGCATGAATTCCTGGTGCTCGCGCTGGGCGTTGTTCACCATGCCGATGGTCGGCGCGGCGATGACGGCCAGGCGGCCGATCTCGCCCGGATGGTTCATGCCCAGCTCCACCACGGCGGAACGATGCGCGGCGTCCAGGCGGAACAGCGTGAGCGGCACGCCGATTTCGTTATTCAGGTTGCCGCGCGTCGCCAGGCGGCCTTCTTCGCCGTGGGCGGCGGCCAGGATGGCGGCGATCATTTCCTTGACGGTGGTCTTGCCATTGGAGCCGGTCACGCCGATCAGCGGCAGCGCGAACTGCCGGCGCCAATAATTGGCAATCCGGCCCAGCGCCGCCAGGGTGTCCGGCACCACGATGGCAGGCAGGGTCCAGCCTTCCGGCAATTGTTCGACCACCACGGCGGCCACGCCGCTGCCGGCCAGCTGCGGCAGGAAGTCGTGGGCGTCGAACACTTCGCCGCGCAAGGCGACAAAGAGCTGGCCGGCGCCGGCCGTGCGGGTGTCGATCGACACGCCGTCGAATTCCAGCCCCAGCGCGGCGTCATTGGTCAGCACGCCGTGGTGCAGGTGCGCGCCGGGCAGCTCGGGCAGGATGTGGGCGAGTGTGCTGCGCATCAGTGCGGCCTCATCATGGTCAGGCGCGCCGACAATGCCAGCTGCGCGTGCTCGGCGTCCGAGAACGGAATCTTGCGGCCCTTGATTTCCTGGTAGGGCTCATGGCCCTTCCCCGCCAGCAGGATGACGTCGGCCTTGCCGGCGTGGCGCACGGCGGACAGGATCGCGGCGGCGCGGTCTTCCACCGTCATGAATTCGGAGTTCGCATGCCCGGCGTCCATGCCGGCCACCACCTGGCGGATGATCTCCGCCGGCTCTTCGCTGCGCGGGTTATCGCTGGTGACCAGCACATGCTCGGCCATCTGCGCGATACGGCCCATTTGCGGGCGCTTGCCCGGGTCGCGGTCGCCGCCGCAGCCGAACACGCACCACAGGTGGCCGCCACGGTCGTTGGCCACCGAGCGCAGGGCTTGCAGCGTTTTTTCCAGCGCATCCGGCGTGTGCGCGTAGTCGATCACCACCATCGGCGCTTCCTGGCCGCCGATCTGCTGCATGCGGCCCGGGGCCGGCAGCAGCGATTCGATGCCGTCGATCGCGGTGCGGAAGGCAACGCCTCTGGCCAGCAGCGCGGCCAGCACGGCCAGCGCATTGCTCACATTGAACGGGCCGACCAGCTGGGTGCGCACATGCGCGTGGCCGAAGCTCGAGTCCAGGTTGAATTCAGTGCCCAGATTGCGGCTGCGCAGCGCGCTGGCGCGCAGCATGGAGATGCCCTGCACGTTGGGCTGCGCCTTGGCGTCCTTCAGGGTGTAGCCGATGATGGCCGGGCGCGCGCCCTTTTTCGCCTTGATGTGCGCCACCAGGCGCTGGCCCATCGGGTCGTCCAGGTTGACCACGGCGTGCTTCAGGCCGGGCCAGTCGAACAGGATGGTCTTGGCCGCTTCGTAGTTGGCTTCGTCGCCGTGGTAGTCCAGGTGGTCGCGCGTCAGGTTGGTGAAGACCGCCACGTCGAAATGCATGCCGTCCAGGCGGCCCTGATGCAGACCGATGGAGGACGCTTCGATCGCCAGCGCGCCGGCGCCGTCGGCGTGCACCTGCTGCAGCTTGCGCGCCAGCAGCACCGCGTCCGGCGTGGTGTAGCCGGTTTCGTCGAATTCCACCTCGCCGCGCGCGCGGAACATGCCCACGCCCAGCGTGCCGATCACGGCGGCGGTTTCGCCGATCTTGGCCAGGGCCTGGCCGGTCCACACCGCGCAGCTGGTCTTGCCGTTGGTGCCGGTGACGGCCACGGTGAACATGCCGGCGTCGGGCTGGCCGTACCAGGCGTGGGCGATCGGGCCGGCCTCCTTTTTCAGGCCGGGCACGGCCAGGTGCGGCACCGCGTGCGCCGCGTCCCAGGCGTAAGCGCTGTCGTCGTACACCACGGCGGCGGCGCCATTCTCGATCGCGGTGCCGATGAAGGTGCGGCCGTCCTTGGCGTCGCCCGGATAGGCAAAGAAGATGTCGCCAGCCTGGATGCGGCGCGAGTCCGAAGCCAGTTGCGCGTTCGGCGCGGCGGCGCGCATCCAGCTGATAATGTCTTGGTGGGTCATGTTCGTCATTTACATGGCCTCCGGTCCAGTGTCCGTCGGCACCACGATTTCGGTGACGTTGGAGTCGGGAGGCACATTGGAGGCGCGCAACGCGTTGATTGCGACAGCCGCGAAGGTGGGTGCAGCGACCGAACCGCCGTAGTGGCCGTTCTGGGTCGGTTCGTCGATCATGACTGCAATGACAAAGCGCGGCGCCGACATCGGCACCATGCCGACGAAGGAACCGATGTATTTGCGCGGGATCGCATAGCGGCCGTTCTCCACCTTGTAGGCGGTGCCGGTCTTGCCGCCCACGCGGTAGCCCGGGATCTGGGCCTTCTTGGCGGTGCCTTCCTTGCCCGATACCACGTTCTCCAGCATCTCGCGCATTTGCGCGGCGGTCTGCGGCTTGATGATCTGCTGGCCGAGCGGCTCCTTGTCGACCTTTTCAAACGACAAAGGAATGGTGTCACCATTCCGGGCAAACATCATGTAGGAGCGGGCCAGCTGGATCACCGAGACCGAAATGCCGTTGCCGTAGCTCATGGTGGCCTGCTCGATCGGCCGCCAGGATTTGTACGGCCGCACCCGTCCCGCCACCGCGCCGGGGAAGCCCCACTTGGGCTGCTGGCCGAAACCGACCTTGGTGAACATCTCCCACATCTCCTGCGGCGGCATGCTGAGCGCGATCTTCGCGGTGCCGATATTGGACGAGGTCTCGATGATCTTGGCCACGTCGATCACGCCGTGCGCCTTGGTGTCCGAGATGGTGCGGTCGATGATGGTATAGCGGCCGTTGCCGGTGTCGATCAGGGTCGACGGCTTGACGCGGCCGCTGTCCAGCGCCAGCGCCACGGTGATCGGCTTGAGCGTGGAGCCCGGCTCGAAGGAGTCGGTCATGACGCGGTTGCGCAGCTGCGCGCCGGTCAGGTTGCGGCGGTCGTTCGGGTCGTAGCTCGGGTAGTTGGCCAGCGCCAGCACTTCGCCGGTGTGCACGTCCAGCACCACCGCGCCGCCGGCCTTGGCGCCGAAATGCTCGACCGCCTGTTTCAGCTGGGTGTAGGCGATGTACTGGATCTTGCTGTCCACCGACAGGGTGACGTCCTTGCCGTTGTGCGGCTCGACCTTGCCGCCGATATCCTCGACCACGCGGCCGCGGCCGTCCTTGATCACGCGGCGCGAACCGGGGCGGCCGACCAGGTTGGCCTGCTGCGCCAGCTCCATCGATTCCTGGCCCTTGTCGTCCACGTTGGTGAAGCCGACCAGGTGGGTCATGACTTCGCCTTGCGGGTAGAAGCGCTTGTACTCGGGGCGGATGTCCATGCCGTCCAGGTCCAGCGCCTTGATCTTGTCGGCGGTTTCCACCTCGACCTGGCGTTTCAGGTAGACCAGGTTGCGGTCGGAGTCGAGCTTCTTGCGCAGCTCGGCCTCGCTCATTTCCAGCAGGCCGGCCAGGGCGCGGAATTTGTCTTTGGGCGCCGCCAGCAGGTCGTCCGGCGAGGCCCAGATGGCGCGCACCGGGATCGAGGTCGCCAGCACCTGGCCGTTGCGGTCGGTGATCTTGCCGCGGATGGCCGGCAGTTCCTGCGTGCGCTGGTAGCGGTTGGCGCCCTGCTCCTGCAGGAATTGCGACTGGCTGGAGGTGCCCTGCAGCCAGACGGCGCGCGCCGCCAGCGCCGCGAACGCGACGAACAGCACGAACAGCACCACGCGCGAGCGCCAGGTCGGCAGGCGCACCGCCAGCACCGGGCTCTTGGAGAAGGACACGCCTTTTGAGCGCGCCACGCGCGCCGTTCCGTTACCGCCGCTGGAACGCATCATTGGGCGCCCTCCGTCAGGTACTGGGTGCGGTTCGGCGTGAGCGGGGTCATATTCAGCTCGCGGCGCGCGATTTCCTCGATACGGGCGTGCTTGCCCAGGGTCGACTGGTCCAGCTGCAGCTGCGCCCATTCGATATCGAGCTGGCGCGCCTGGCTCTCGGCGCGCTCCTTGTCGACGAACAGGTGGCGCGCGCGGTATTGCGCGTTAACGAGCGACAGGCCGCAAGCGACCAGCAACGCCGTCAGCACGATATTGAGTTTGTTGCTCATGGCACGCCCCCGGCAGGCGGCAGGCGCATGGCCACGCGCATCACGGCGGAACGCGCGCGCGGGTTTTCTTCCACTTCCTTATCGGACGGCTTGACGCGCGCCAGCAGCTTGAGTTCCGGCTGCGGCAGGTCGACCGCCCGGATCGGCAGGCGCCGGTCGGGCTGCTCCACCTTGGCCTTGGACGCCAGGAACTGCTTGACCATGCGGTCTTCCAGCGAGTGGAAGCTGATGATGGCCAGGATGCCGCCCGGCTTCAAGGCATGGAAGGCCTGGCTCAGGGCCGATTCAAGGTCCTCAAGCTCTTTATTGACGAAAATCCGGATAGCCTGAAAGGTGCGGGTCGCAGGGTCCTTGCCCTTTTCGCGAGTCTTGACCGCGCCTGCCACGATACCGGCAAGCTGTCGTGTGCTTGAAATTGGTTCGATTGCCCGGCGAGCAACAATCGCCTTTGCAATCTGAAAAGCAAACCGTTCTTCCCCATATTCCCTTATCACCTTTTCCAGTGTTTTTTCTGATTCCGTGGCCAGCCACTCGGCAGCGGAGATGCCGCGCGTGGTATCCATGCGCATGTCGAGCGGGCCATCGTTGCGGAAGCTGAACCCGCGCGCCGCGTCGTCCACCTGGGGAGACGAAATGCCAAGGTCCATCAAAATGCCGTCCACGGCGGGAATGCCGCGTTCGGCCAGCGCATCCGCCATGGTGGCGAAGCTGTCGTGCACGATGGTGAATCGCGCATCGCCGATGGTCTCGGCGTTGGCGATCGCTTGCAGGTCTTTGTCGAAGGCCACCAGGCGCCCCGCGGGACCGAGGCGCGACAGGATCAGGCGCGAGTGGCCGCCGCGGCCGAATGTGCCATCTATATAGATACCGTTGGCGCGCGCGCCGCTCAGGTCGAGCGCATCGACCGCTTCATCTAACAGCACCGTACGATGCTGGAATTCGGGCACCGAGGTCGTCGTCATTTAATGTCGGCCTCAGAAGGAAAAATCGGAAAGGGTATCGGGCATGCCCACCTCGATGGTGGCTTGCTCGTTCTGGGCCCGTTTGACCGGGTCCCAGATTTCAAAGTGGGTCAGCATGCCGGCCAGCACGACCTCGCGGCCCAGGCCGACAGCCTCGCGCAGCTCGGGGCCGACCAGGATGCGGCCGGCGGAATCCATCTCAACGTCGGCGGCATTGCCCAGCAGGATGCGCTGCCAGCCGCGGGCCGACATCGGCCACTGGGCGATCTGGTCGCGTTTGGTTTCCCAGACATGGCGCGGGTACATCAAGAGGCAGCCGTCCGGGTGTTTGGTAAGCGTGAGGCGTCCTTCGCACTGGATCAGCAGTGCGTCACGATGCTTGGCCGGGATGGACATCCTGCCTTTCGCATCGAGAGTGATCGCGGACGCGCCTTGGAACACGTTTTACCTTATCTAAAAAATCCCACAAAACTACACTTTTTCACACTATCGCCCACTTTAGAGGATGCTTACAGGTCGGTCAAGCGAATTTCCCTGACGAAAACCGCGATTTGTCCAATGAAATTAAGGACTTAGCGCCATTCCTTGAGAAATGACCGAAGTAAAAACCGTCGAGAAATTAGATACTTATGAAAGATAGTGAAAGTGCTACTTCACGTGCAGCCAGTGCCAAACGGGAGAAAAATGCCTAAAAATAAATTTTGAAATCGTCGTTTGGTTGCCTGAAGACAACGCGCCTTGCACGAAATAGCAACAAGGGGCGCAGACCCGGTGGGATGGGGAGAATTACTGCCTGACACGCTTTGCGCGCGATCGGGACCCTCTAAAAAAAACATGCCGCCCAGGGAGCTGGGCGGCAACTTGTATAGACAAATAGCGTGACCGCTGCTTGCCTATATTATACGGCGTGCGCCGGTTTTCAATCGTAAGTTACACCAACCGTGACGCCGCCGAACGGCTGTTTGGCGTGCAGGGCGATGTAATACCAGCGGTAGCCGGCCGGCGCGGGAATGCTGATGCTCTCGCTGTTGCCGGCATTGGCGGACATGAGGTCGTAGGAGCTGGTGCTGGGGTAGCGCTCCAGGGCCACGTACATGTCCATATTGCCGCTGCCGCCCGCGCTCATCAGCTTCACATTCTTGGCGCCGGTCGGCACCATCAGGTGCAGGTAGGCGTAAGTCTGGCTGCCGGACGCGATATTGCGGATCGCGCAATTCTTACCCAGGTAGGTCGGCGAAGCCTGGCCGCTGCAAGCCGGCAGGCTGGAGACGCTGTCCGGCAACGGCGGTTCGCCGGCCGTGGTGGCGGCATCGGCCCAGGTCGCGAACTCGCTGTCATAACGGGTGCCGATGCTGCGCATGAAGTCGTTATAGCGGGTGTAGTCGCCCACGCGCAGCTTGGCCAGCGCCTGGTCCACGTCGGCGCGGTGGCGTTCCATCATGAACCGGGTCGCCATATAGCCCCAGCGGTAGGCCCGGTCCGAATAGTCCGACATCTGGTAGGTGTTGCCGAAGATGTCGCTCAGGCGGTATTTGCGGCTGCGCGCCATGTCGATGGCCGGCTGGTTGTTGTTCTTCAGCGAGAGGTACTCGCCAATGCCCTCGATCCACCACACCGTCGGCACCGAGGTGGAGGCGCCGAAATCGCCGTACAGGTTGAAGCGGCCGTCCAGGTAGTGCACGTATTCATGCTCCAGGTTCCAGACCTTGAAGGTCGGGCGCAGCCAGGATGCTTCGTGCGCGATGAAGCGGGCCTGGTTGCCTGCCTGCGCCGGATTGCCTTCCAGGTACATGCCGCCGTTGTCGGTCGGGATGTCGTACAGCAGGCCGGCGTATTTGCTGTAGTTGGCGTAGTCATCGAACACCACCAGTTCCAGCGCAGTATTGTTGTCGTGCGCCACCGGAGTGCGGTTGGTCTGCAGCATGGTGTGGAAGTAGCCCTCGCCATTCGCCAGCGTGGCGCAGATCTCCTGCACCTGGGCCGGCGTCACGTCTTGCGCGCGCAGGCGCAGGGTCGGGCTGCAATTATGAGTGGTCTTCAGCACGGCGGCTGCCAGCTGCTCTTCGTAATTGCACACGCCATACTGCGCGCAGTTCTCGCTGTCATACCACTTCACCGCCGCCGCCGCCGCCAGCCACATGCCCTGGTCGGCGCCCAGCATGGTGGTGGTGTTCAGCACGTTCTGCACCATCGGCTTGACCTGGGCCTTGAGCGCCGAATACTGCATGAAGCGGAACGCTTCATTGGAGGCATCGACCAGGTGGGCGCTGGCATTGGTATTGAGCAGGGCCGCCTTGCTATTGGTGATGAAGGCATTCAGCGCGTTGGCGTAGGAGATGTCGTTCGACATGGCGGTGCCGACATTCGGCATGGTGTGGGCGCGGAAAAGCACCGTCAGCGCGCCGGTCATGCCGCCGCCTGCGCTGTATTGCTTCAGCGGCTCGGCGGCGTTGGGCGCGGAAGGGCGCACGGTAAAGCGTTCCACCGTGGCGCGCGCGTCCGGCAGGAACTGCACCTCGTCGTTCATATTGGTGACCAGCTTCCACACTTCATTGGCCGTGGTGTAGGCCGAGGTGTTGTCGACGTACAGGGGATTGCCTTGCACCAGGCTATGCAGCGAAGCGCGCAGCGGGGCGCGCACGCTTTCGGTCAGTGCCGGGATGGAGCCGCCGCTGGCCTGGTAGTAGCCGGCGCGCAGGTACAGCACCAGGTTGACCAGCTTCATATTGCTGGCGTTGTAGCTGGCCGCCTCGCTTTGCAGGCGGGTGGTGACAGCGCTAACATTGGCGGCGGAATAGATGTTCGTCGCCAGCGGGTTGGCGACCGAGAACAAAGGGTAGGTGCATTCGAAGTCCGGCAGCGTGGCGATGTACTCGGCCAGGGCGGCGCCGCTGTAGCTGGCCAGCGTGTTCATGTTGGAACAGGCCGGCGTGGCCGCCATGGCTTTCATGCTGGACTTCATCTGGCGCGGCATCAGGTCGTTGCGCGGCTTGCGCGAAGGCGCCAGGTCGTACTTGGCCTGCTCCGCCGAAGGCGGCAGGGTCTGGCGCTGGTGTGGGGCCGGCGCCTGGTGCAGCTTGTCGCCGCTGTCCGCATGGGCTTGCGCGGCAAGCAGCAAGGCTGCTACGCCGATAGTTTTCAACATCATGTCTCCACTCCTCTTTTAACTACTGTTTGATGGGAGAGCCCATGCTAACGAGGAGGCGTGGAGCGCATTCAAACGTGCGCGGCGTTAGTGCGATTTCACCCGCTCAGGCCGCGTGAACTGCACAGGATACGGGCGAAAAAGCCACAGGTGCGGGGCGCGAACCGTTGCGAAACTGGCTTGGCGTGTAGCCGGTCATGGCTTTGAACTGGCGGCTGAAGGCGCTGTGGTCGGTATACCCGCACTCGCGCGCGATGTCGGCGATGCTGCGGCCGGGGTGCGCCTCGATCAGGGCCAGCGCGCCTTCCAGGCGCGATTGCAGCAGCAGCTGGCGCGGGCTGTAATGGAACACCTTCTGGAACAGGCGCTCAACGCGCGCCAGCGACAGGCCCTCCTCGCGCGCCAGCTCATTGAGGTTGAGCTGCAGGTGGAAGTTCTCGCGGATACGCTCGGCGATGCGCGCCACCTGGCGGTACACCGGGTGCTGCTCGTCCACCAGGCCCAGGTCCTGCGAGGTGCCGACCAGGCCGACAATCTCGCCCTGCTCGTTGCGCAGCGGGGTCTTATGGGTCAGGCACCAGCCACGGCGGCGGTTCGGGTACAGGTGCAGCTCCAGGTGCTTGTGGATGGTGGCGCCGCCCTGGATCACCTGGCGGTCCTGCTCCTCATAGGCGGCGGCCAGCGGGCGCGGGTGCACGTCCATCACCGTTTTGCCGAGGATATCGGTCTTGCTGCGCAGGCCGCAGCGGCGCGCCAGCGTGTTGTTGACGGCCACATAGCGGCCATCGCGATCCTTCACAAAGAAGGCTACTTCAGTCAGCGCGTCGAACAGTTTTTCGATCGCGTCCAGTTCCACATTCCACGGACGGTCCGTCATAAAGGTGTCTCCCAAGCTTTGGCGCGCTCTGTGGCGCGATTCCATTTTGCCAGCAACTCGGACCTTTGGTCACCCCCCATGTTTGGCGTGAATTTGCGCTCGCACGCCCACTGGGTAGCGATTTCCTCCTGCGATTCCCAGAAGCCCACGGCCAGCCCGGCCAGGTAGGCGGCGCCCAGGGCGGTGGTTTCCGTGACCTTGGGGCGCAGCACCGGCACGCCCAGCAAATCGGACTGGAACTGCATCAGCATGTCGTTGCGGGCGGCGCCGCCGTCGGCGCGCACCTCGGTCACCGGCATGGCGGCGTCCTTCTGCATGGCCGCCAGCAGTTCGGCGCTCTGGTAGGCGATCGATTCCACGGCGGCGCGCGCGATATGCGCCTTGTTGCTGCCGCGCGTCAGGCCGACGATGGTGCCGCGCGCGTACGGGTCCCAGTGCGGCGCACCGAGGCCGACAAAGGCCGGCACCAGGAACACGCCGCCGCTATCGGGCACGCTGTTGGCCAGCGCTTCCACCTCGCTCGATTGCTGGATGATGCCCAGGCCGTCGCGCAGCCACTGCACGGTGGCGCCGCCCATGAAGACCGAGCCTTCCAGCATGTATTCGGTGGCGCCGTCGACGCGCCAGCCCACGGTGGACAGCAGGCGGTTGTGCGAGGTGCGCGGGTGGCGGCCGGCGTGCATCAGCATGAAGCATCCAGTGCCGTAGGTGTTCTTCACCATGCCGGGCTGGTGGCAGGCCTGGCCGAAGGTGGCCGCCTGCTGGTCGCCAGCGATGCCGGCCACCGGGATCGCATGGCCGAACAGGGCTTCGCGCGTGGTGCCGACTTCCTCGCTGGAAGAGACAACCTGCGGCAGCATCTCCTCCGGGATGTCGAACAGGTGCAGCAGGTCCGCGTCCCAGCGCATCAGGTGGATATTGAACAGCATGGTGCGCGAGGCGTTCGAGACGTCGGTGACGTGCACGCCGCACAGCTTCCAGGCCAGCCAGGAGTCGATGGTGCCGAAACACAGCGCACCCTTGCGCGCACGCTCACGCGCGCCCGGCACGTGGTCCAGAATCCACCTGACTTTGGTGGCGGAGAAGTAGGCGTCCAGTTCCAGGCCGGTCGCATCGCAGATCATCTTCGCCTTGCCGGCGGCGCGCAACTCCTCGCAGTAATCGGCGGTGCGGCGGTCCTGCCAGACGATGGCGGGCGCGATCGGCTCGCCGGTCTTGCGGTCCCACACCACGGTGGTTTCGCGCTGGTTGGCGATGCCGATGGCGCGCACCTGCCTGGGGTCGACCTGGTGCTCGTGCAGGACCTTGCGGGCGACGGTGATCTGGCTATTCCAGATTTCGTTGGGGTCGTGTTCAACCCAGCCTGGCTGGGGGAAATGCTGGGGAAACTCCTGCGCCGCGCATCCTGCGATATGCCCGCTGTGGTCGAACAGGATGGCGCGCGAACTGGTGGTACCCTGGTCCAGGGCGAGGATGTATTGGGTCATATTTTATTGTACCTCATGGCGAAAACGCCAAAGATAGCTCTGGCTTACCTTCAACCGTTCCGCGTGACCGCGCAGCAGGACGTGCAGGTTACCCATTTCGTCACGCTGGGCGCCGGCAATGGCGCGCGCGTTGACTAGCGTGCCGCGGTGGACCTGCCAGAACTGGTCAGGGTCAAGGCCCTTTTGCAGGTCGCGGATGGTGGTTCGCACCACGCCTTCGTCGGTAGCGCTGACCACGCGCGTGTAGCGCGAGTCAGCGTCGAAAAACAGGACGTCATCGATCGGGAAGAGCTTGATGTTGTTACCTGCGGTCGTACTAATCCACTTGATGCGCTCGGCCTGCCGGCTGGCGCTCAATTGGCGATCGAAGTCGGCCATCATACGCATCAGGTCCGGCATGGCGAGGCCGGCGGCCAGTTGGCTGCGCAGGCGCGCCACGCTCTGTTCCAGGCGTTCGGGCGTGATGGGCTTGAGCAGGTAGTCGAGCGCGCCGAGGCCGAAAGCCTCGATCGCATGCGCATCGTAAGCGGTGGTGAAGACAACACGGCAGCGCCCTTCGCTGGCGCGCGCCACATCCAGCCCGCTCAGTTCGGGCATGCGGATATCAAGAAAAGCGACATCCGGGCGATGCGCCGCAATCGCCGCCAAGGCATCTCCCCCATCCTCGCATTCGGCCACAATGGCCAGCTCCGGCCAGGCCTGGGCCAGCATACGGCGCAGGTCGCCGCGCGGCAGGTCTTCATCATCAGCAATGACAGCGGTCGGCATTCAAGCTTCCTTTCCTGGCAAGGCCTGCAAAGGTAGCACGATGCATGCTTCCAGGCCCCCTGGTTCACGCGCGGTCAGTGTCAGCGCAGCCTGCCCACCGTACAGGTGGCGCAGGCGCTCACGGACATTACTTAAGCCGATTCCGCTGCCACTGCTGCTGCCGCCAAAGCCGACGCCGTCGTCCGCCACGGACAGCACCAGGCTGTCACCGCGCCGCGCCACGCTGACGATGATTTCGACCGCGCCCTTCTTCGGCTCGATGCCGTGCTTGACCGCATTCTCCACCAGCGAAATGAGCATCAGCGGCGGGATAGCGCAACGGCGTAGATCGTCCGGGCATTCAACCCGATAGGCCAGGCGCGGCAACCGCGTATGAATCACGCCGAGATAAGCGCGCGCCGCATCGAGCTGCGCGCCCAGCTCGACCAGCAGTTGCGCCCCCTCGTCGCGCACCTGCGGGATGGTGGCACGCAGGTAATCGACAAGGTGGTCGATGATGGCCACGCCACGCGCCGGGTCGCTGAGAATGGCGGCGCGCACACCGGACAAGGTGTTGAACAGGAAGTGCGGCTCGACCTGGCTGGCCAGTACCGACAAGCGCATCGCCACCTGGTTGCGTTCATCCCGGTAGCGCTCCATTTGCTCCAGCATGCGGGCGTCCTGCAGGCTCCGGCGCTGCCGCACATAGCTGAGCAGGTCGCCGGTACCGCCCAACCATAGCAGGATGGTCAGCCAGACCAGCCCATTGATCCAGTAATCGGCTGGATCATTCTGGACGCGAGTATAAGGCGCAAAACATCCGGCCACCGCCATCCCCGCCAACAGCGCCAACACGACACCCGCGGCCTCCCTGGCAGGCGGCCAGTTGCGCCGGCAGACCAGCACCGCCAGCCAGCGCCCGAGTAGCAACGCCACTGCAACGAGGAACCACAAGGCGGTCATCGGCAGCCAGGTCTGCAAACGCGCCAGGCCGCCAGGCGTCAGCGCGGCAATCAATAGCTGGAAGGCCGTAAAAATCGCGAACGGCCAGGCAAACGAACGGACGCGGTAGGCATACCAGGTGCGGCTGAACACAGGATACTGTTGCGCCTTCGCCGACCAGCCTGCCAGTTGTCCTGCCAGGCGGGCAGGGATAGGATGTTCTTTCATCGCGCAAGTATACCGGGACTACTGCTGCTGTTTGGCGAAGCGGGCAATCCGTTCCAGCACTGCGGGCGCGATCGTCTCATCGATCTTCCCGTACTCATCTTCAGCCCCGGTTTTAGCGGTCTGGAACAGATGGTTCAACGAGGGCATGGGCACCCCTTCCACTTGCTGGTTGCCGCCTTCACGCAGGGCTTTGACGATACCGTCCAAGCTCTCAACAGGAACTTGGTGGTCGAGCGTGCCATTCAGCGCCAGCACCGGGCAGCGGATCTTCCGCCAGTCGCCGCGCGCGTCGGACATCAACATCACGCGCAGCGCTGGTTCCTGCGCCATATTCAGCGACAGGGTGCCGATATTCATCTTGTACTTTTTAACCAGGGCGCTGTCTTGCGCCGACAGGCTGGCGAGGACCTGCTTCAATGCCGTGATCCGGGCAGCGGGTTCCTCGTGCGCGATGACCGTGTCGTAAAACTGGCGTTCATAGAGCGCCAGGCGATCGAGCTCGGCCCCTGTCGCGCCCTTGTCTTGCGCCGAAAGCCGATCCTGCATCAGCATCAATTCTTTGCCCGGCAGCCCGACGCCGGCCATGGAAACGAGGAAATCGACGGCATGGGGATGCTGGCCCGCGACACGGGCGGCAATCATCGGCCCTTCGCTGTGGCCGACAACACCGACACGACGGAACTGCTGGCGGGCACGCGCCGCCTGGATCACGGCATACAAGTCGTCCGCCAACTGCGCCTGGGTATGGCTCGCAAAGTCGCCAGTGGAATGCATGATGCCGCGCTTGTCGTAGCGCAGGACCGCGACGCCCTGACGCGCCAAATGGTCGGCCAAAACCGCGAACGGCCAATGTCCTTCGATTTCCTCATCGCGGGTGGCGGGACCGCTGCCATGCACCAGGATCACCAGATTCGGCGAACGCACGCCGACTGGTATGGACAAGGTGGCGCTTAGAGTCACGCCATCCACGCTGCTGATGGCCAGCGTTTCATCCACGTAGCTGGCGGATGGCTGCGGATCTTGCGGACGCGCTTTGCGTGGAAAGGCCGCTACCGGCTTCAGTTCCAAGGGAAAGGCGGCGCTGCCCTGTCTCCATTCGCCTTGCATTCGCCCCTCCTTCCATGCCAGCGACATCGCACCGAAGCCCAGGTTCAGCTGGACGCTGTCGCTTTTCTCCAGCACCGATACGACGGGCACGTGATACACCCCCTGGTCCGGCGATGTAAAGCTGGCCCAGGCCGACCCGTCGGCGCGCGTGAAAATATCGATCCCCAATTTCAGGGTTGACCCGTTGGGAATAACAAGATCGCCCATCCAGCGCCCCTGGTGACTTTTCAGGATGCCAGCTTGCGCGGTGAATGGGATTGAGATGCTGGCGCACAGCCCCAGCGTAAGGAGAAGTTTTTTCATGATGGGGCCTGGTGGCTTGGGTCTGATGGAGACGCCAATCTAAAGATCCACCCGGGGCGGCGCCGGCCTTTGCGGCGAATCGCCCCGCTACCGTCATGAAATGCGGGTTTCCTGGGATGAAAACCTGCCGTGAAATTAAGTGAAGCAAGCCGATAGGCCGGATTTTGTTACGGCGCCTTCCTTGCGGTCGGCGCTATGACAGCCATTCCTCTAGGCGACGGATTACTCCGCCGCTCAAGCTTTCTACCCGCACGCTCCGCGAGCAGCATCATCGCGTGCCTATTTGAAATTGCACCAGGTGGAGGTTACCGCGTTTCACCGTAACTTAATACGCTCGTCTCTGTGGCCCTATTCCTCGCCTTATACCATTGCTGGCTTTCAGCGGACGGCCGTTAACCGTCACCCCGCTCTATGGAGTCCGGACCTTCCTCCCGCCCATGCATTGCTACACGGACCAGCGGCTGTCTGGCTTGCTTCGGGCGGTATTTTACCAAATCTCGCGTCGCAAAACCGAAAGCTATTTCCCTAGGGGAGGCATAGAATGCCAAATCCCTGTATAAGAAGGCAAGTACCATGACGCAAATCCCTCGTTCCGGCGGCCAGATCCTGGTCGATGCGCTGAAAGTCCACGGCACCGATACCGCCTTTGGCGTACCCGGCGAAAGCTACCTGGACGTACTGGACGCCCTGCACGAATCGGGCATCCGCTTCATCATCAACCGCCAGGAAGGCGGCGCTGCCTTCATGGCCGACGCTTACGGCAAGATGACCGGCAAGCCGGGTATTTGCTTCGTGACGCGCGGCCCGGGCGCCACCAACGCCTCGATCGGCGTGCACACCGCCTTCCAGGACTCGACCCCGATGATCCTGTTCATCGGCCAGGTCGGCAGCGATTTCATGGACCGCGAAGCCTTCCAGGAAGTCGATTACCGCCGCATGTTCGGCCAGATGGCCAAGTGGGTGGCCCAGATCGACCGCGCCGACCGCATCCCGGAATACATTGCCCGCGCCTACCAGGTCGCCACCAGCGGCCGCCCGGGCCCGGTGGTGCTGGCCCTGCCGGAAGACATGCTGACCACCAAAGCCAGCGTGGCCGACACGCGCGCCTACGTGCCGACGCAAGGTTCGCCATCCGCGCCGCAAATCGCGCAGCTGCGCCAGATGCTGTCCGCAGCCAAGCGCCCGCTGGTGCTGCTGGGCGGCGGCGGCTGGAACGCGCAGGCCACGGCCGACATCCAGCGCTGGGCCGAAGCCAACCACCTGCCGGTCGGCTGCGCCTTCCGCTTCCAGGACCTGCTGGACAACGCGCACCCGAACTACGTGGGCGACGTCGGCATCGGCATCAACCCGAAACTGGCCGCGCGCGTGAAAGACGCCGACGTGCTGGTCGCCATCGGCCCGCGCCTGGGTGAGATGACCACCAGCGGCTACTCCATCATCGCCTCGCCGGTGCCGCAACAGCGCCTGGTGCACATCCACGCCAGCCCGGAAGAACTGGGCAGCGTCTACCAGGGCGAGCTGATGATCGCCTCCGGCATGCCGCAGGCTGCGGCGATGCTGGCCGCCATGGAACCGGTCGATGCCAGCGCCTGGCGCGACAGCGTGGCGCAAGCGCGCGCCGAATACACCGCCTGGCAGAAGGAGCCGACCGTCTTCGCCGACAACGGCGCCCCGCTCAACCTGTGGCAAGTGGTGCAGCAGTTGAAGGCCCAGTGCCCGGCTGACACCATCATCACCAACGGCGCCGGCAACTACGCCACCTGGGCGCACCGTTACTGGCCGTACGGCGGCATGCGCACGCAGCTGGCGCCGACCAGCGGCGCCATGGGCTACTCGGTACCGTCCGGCGTGGCCGCCAAGATCATTGACCCGGCGCGCACGGTGGTGACCTTTGCCGGCGACGGCGAATACCTGATGAACGGCCAGGAACTGGCCACCGCCGTGCAGTACAAGGCAGGCGTGGTCATCATCGTGTTCAACAACCAGATGTTCGGCACCATCCGCATGCACCAGGAGCGCGAGTACCCGGGCCGCGTGTCCGGCACCACGCTGCACAACCCGGACTTCGCCGCTGTCGCGCGCGCCTTTGGCGGCCATGGCGAAACCGTCTCGGCCACCGAGGAATTCGGCCCGGCCCTGCAGCGCGCGCTGGCCTTCACCCGCGAGCAATCGCTGCCGGCCATCATCGAGCTGCGCTACGACGGCAACCTGATCACCCCGGGCGCCACGCTGGAAACCCTGCGCCAGCAAGCCATCGCCGCCGGCAAATAAGCCCCGGCACAGCGCCCACCCGGCACCAGGGCTGGCCCCGCCTCCGCGCGGCCAGCCCTTTGCTTTTTCCGCTACCGCGCAACACCATTCGGCAGTAAGTTCGCTACATCGCCCTCCCGTACGAAGGCGTAAGATGAACGAAGCAATGCAATGGTTGCTAATCGAAGGCATCGCCGCGCTATTTGGCGCGGGCGGACTCTACCTCCTTGTCGGCTTGCTGTTGTTTGCATCGATGCATACTCGCGGCGTGAAAGCGGACTGGACGCCACCACGGCGGATGAAACTGATGGCTGCGATACTTTCAAGCTCGATCCTGGCTATAGGGTATTTTGCAAGGGGAGGAGTTATATGAAAAACGCACAAAGCGGAGATTCACCACCTGGCCCATCCAATGACTTGCTTCCGCAATTCTGGCACCCGACTCTTTCCTTACCGCATTTCTTTCCGGCATTGGGGGGGGCCATCATCGGCGCCATAGTCACCAAATGGGATGAAAAACAACATCCTGGCAGCTACAACCTATAACATTACTAGCGCCTTGGCACGGGACAGGCTTTGCAGGCGCGCGGTTTGCGGCTGAAGTCGCGTACCTTGGCCAGCACCATGGGCTGTGACTGGTCCTCGCAATAGGCGCCATCCAGGGTCAGCGTATTGCCGTCCGGCGAAAACTTGCCGCTCAGGGTGCGCTCCTCCTCGCCTTCCTGCACGGTGAAGTACATCATCTTGCCGCGCGGGTCGACATTGACATCGGTGGCCACCAGCGGCCAGCTCAGGCCGCCCGCCGTGTACTCGTAAATCACGGTATCGACTTCGGTGAAGCGCTGCAGCGTTATGCGCTGGCCGCCATACTCGCCGCTGCCTTCATGGACGCACAGGTCGGAATACACCACCACGCCATGGCGCGGCACACCGGCCGGCTTGGTGGCGGCGACGGCGCTGGGCACGGTGGCGGCGAGGATGAGCAGGAGCGGGGCGATTGTTCTCATAGGTACATTGTAAAAAAAAACGGCTGCCAAGGCAGCCGTTTTAACCAGGAACTGGTGCAGATCAGAAGGTGTGGCGGATACCGACGTTGTAAGCGGCGTCGCCGGAGCCCGATTCAGCGTTGTTACCAACGGTGAAGGAAGCGCCGTTCTTGTTCTTGATCTTGCCGTACGAGGTGTACAGGGTGGTGCGCTTGGATACCGAGTGCAGGTAGCCGATTGCGTACTGGTCCGCATCGTGGTTCGGCGCGGTCTTGTCATCCACCGACGACCAGGAAACCACCACCGAGCCCACTGGCGACACAGGCACGGTCGCGCCCAGCAGCAGGTTCTTGCTGTCGGTCGACGGCAGTACGCGCGCGGTGCTGTAAGCGGTGTCGCTGCCGGACGGGTAAGCGACGCTGTTGCGGCCCTGGTTGGCGCCGTACATGAAGAAGGCCTTGGCGACCTTGAAGTCGTAGTTGACGGCCAGCAGGCTGTTGTGGCCGCTTTGGTTCTGGGTCACCACGTTGCCGCTGGCGGCGTCGTTGTTGCGGTAGTTGTACGCCAGGCGCGCGTTCAGCGGGCCGTTCTGGTAGGCGATCGAAGCGCCCAGCTGACGGCCGGTCGAGTTGCCTTTCTGTTCGCCGAAGCCGTAGAACAGTTCAGCCTGTACGCCGCTGAAGTCCGGGGACTTGTAGTACACGGAGTTGGAGTTGCGCACGTTGATGCCGTTGGCCGGGAACAGGTTCTTCGCCGAGCCGGACAGGCCGGCCTGGAACGGGTCGCCCACTTGCACGAAGGCATTGTACCAAGGGGTGTACTGGCGGCCCAGGGTCAGGGTACCGGCAGTCTTGGAGGACAGGCCGACGAAGGCCTGGCGGTTGAACAGGGTGTTGTTGGCGTCCAGTTCACCGGTGTCGCCCTTGATACCGGTTTCCAGCTGGAACACAGCGGACAGGCCGCCGCCCAGGTCTTCGGTACCCTTGAAGCCGATACGGGAAGCATTGGCCACGCCGGCGGAAACTTTGCTGACATTACCGTTCTTGCCGCCACGCTCGCCAACGAAGCCAGCATCCATGATGCCGTAGATGGTGACGTTGGATTGGGCGTAGGCGGAGCCGGTGGCTGCCAGGATCGCGAGGGAAATCAAGGTCTTCTTCATGATGTGCTTCTTCCTTTTCTTTGTTATCGATCACCAGTGCTCTACGGCATTGGTTGCAGGACATTCTATATGAAGTCAATATTTCCTGCTAAGCACGTAGTAATACGTATTGCAAGATGACGTCACATGCCATTTTGCGTTAAATAAAAATTCGCCGTCTTTTCTTTATTGCTGTCCAGGACATTGTCACCGCGCTTGCTGCTTTGAGCGATTAAACTAGTAACATAAAGAATGTGTCATGGACAAACTCGGGCACCTCGCTTTCATAGTGAAACCGACTTAAGCTAAGCGCAACTTTGTGTCGAAATTCGGCGTTAGAATGCAGCTCGCTTATCAATCTTGAGGCCCTGTCGGCGAATGAAAACGAGTGCGATGTCTGTAACAATTGCGTCCACCATCAGTGACGTGGAGCGGGATACCGGCCTGGCAAAGGAAACTTTGCGGGTTTGGGAGCGCCGTTACGACTTTCCCCGTCCTGAACGCGACACATTCGGGGAGCGAGTCTACCCAAGCGACCAGGTAATTAAATTGAGATTGATCAAGAGATTGATTGATCTGGGGTATCGTCCCGGCAAAGTCATTGGCTATAGCGCGGACGAATTGCAGGCCCTGGCGCAAAAATCCAGCGCCGCCGGCAAAACCGAAGCGGCGCGCGGCCACCCCGAGCTGCACAGCTATCTGGACCTGTGCAAAAGCCACCAGATGGAGGCTTTCCGCCGCAAGCTGACCCAGGCCATGCTGGTGATGGGCCTGAAGAGTTTCGTGATCGACCTGGTCGCCCCGCTCACCACCCAGGTCGGCGAGGCCTGGGCTTGCGGCCAGTTTGCCGTGTTCGAGGAACATCTGTTTGCCGAATCGGTACAGGTCGTGCTGCGCGGCGCCGTATTTTCGGTGCCGCAGGTCAACCACCAGCATGGCACGCCCCGTCCGCGCGTGCTGCTCACCACCTTGCCCCAGGAGCGCCACGGCCTGGGCTTGCTCATGGCGGAGGCCGTCTTCGCGGCGGAAGGCGCGCACTGCATTCCGCTAGGCGTGCAGACCCCGCTGCCCGAGATCGTCGATGGCGCGCACGCCATGCACGCTGATATCGTGGCCCTGTCCTTCTCCACCACCATGAACCCGCGCCACGTCGGCGACAGCCTGCGCGAACTGCGCGCGCGCCTGCCCGAGCACGTGGAAATCTGGGTCGGCGGCAGCAATGCCGCGCTGCGCAAGCGGCCGCCCGGCTATGTCCAGGTATGCGAGCTGGCCGACATCACCCCGGCCGTGGCGCAATGGCGCCAGCGCCAGCGGCAATTCGCCAGCTAGCCTCTGGTAGAATACGCGGTTCGATTGAAGGACCCTCTGCCAACCTGTCCATGTTCAGCTTTTTCAAGAAGAAACCAGTTGCACCGGAAGCGGCGCCCGCCGCCGCGCCCATCGCTCCGGCCGCGTCCACGGCGCCGGCCGCCCCGGCTGCCGCCGAACCTGCCGCAGCGCTGGCTTTTGAAGTCGAGACCGCCGCCCGGCCGGAACCCAAGCAAAGCTGGATGAGCCGCCTGAAGGCCGGCTTGTCGAAGACTTCCGCCAACCTCTCCATCCTGTTCGTCGGCGCCAAGATCGACGACGAGCTGTATGACGAGCTGGAAGCCGCGCTGCTGATGTCCGACGCCGGCGTGGACGCCACCCAATACCTGCTGGACGCCCTCAAGCGCAAGGTCAAGGAAGACAAGCTGCTGGACGCCGCCGCCGTGAAGGAAGCGCTCAAGCAGCTGCTGATCGAACTGCTGGAGCCGCTGCAAAAGCCTTTCGAGCTGGGCCGCCACCAGCCGCTGGTGATGATGATTTCCGGCGTCAACGGCGCCGGCAAGACCACCACCATCGGCAAGCTGGCCAAGCATATGCAGGCGCACGGCCAGTCGGTGCTGCTGGCGGCCGGCGACACCTTCCGCGCCGCCGCCCGCGAGCAATTGATGGTGTGGGGCCAGCGCAACAACGTGACCGTGATTTCCCAGGAATCGGGCGACCCGGCCGCCGTGTCGTACGACGCCGTGCAGTCGGGCAAAGCGCGCGGCACCAATGTGGTGATGATCGATACCGCCGGCCGCCTGCCGACCCAGCTGCACCTGATGGAAGAGCTGAAGAAGGTCAAGCG
Source organism: Pseudoduganella guangdongensis (assembly GCF_009857475.1). GTDB lineage: Bacteria > Pseudomonadota > Gammaproteobacteria > Burkholderiales > Burkholderiaceae_D > Rugamonas > Rugamonas guangdongensis. The sequence goes on from NZ_WWCJ01000010.1 coordinate 77,389, forward strand.
CGTGATCGGCAAGGGCCTGGAAGGCGCCCCGCACGAAACCCTGCTGGTGATCGACGGCAACACCGGCCAGAATGCCCTGGCCCAGGTGAAAGCCTTTGACGACGCGCTGCAACTGTCCGGCCTGATCATTACCAAGCTGGACGGCACGGCCAAGGGCGGCATCCTGGCCGCCATCGCGCGCGTGCGCCCGGTGCCGGTGTACTTCATCGGCATCGGCGAGAAAATCGAAGACCTGCAGCCGTTCAACGCGGCTGAATTTGTTGAAGCCCTGCTCGCCTAACAAGATCGAATTCCGGCCTACATGATCGAATTCCAGCACGTCAGCAAACAATACTCCGCGGACGGCGTCGCCCTGCGCGACCTGTCCTTCACCATCGCCAAAGGCGAGCTGGTCTACCTGGCCGGCCCCTCCGGCGCCGGCAAATCAACCCTGCTGAAGATGATTGCCGCCATGGAGCGGCCGAGCTCGGGCAAGGTGCTGGTCAATGGCCAGGATATCGGCGCCCTGAAGCGCGCCGGCATCCCCTTCCTGCGCCGCAACCTGGGCCTGATCTTCCAGGAGCAACGCCTGCTGAACGACCGCAGCGTACTGGCCAATGTCATGATGCCGCTGCTGGTGACCGGTTCCGCGCGCGGCGCCGCCGAGCAGCGCGCCCGGGCCGCCCTCGACAAGGTCGGCTTGCTGGACCGCGCCGACGCCCAGCCGCTGGCCCTGTCCGGCGGCGAGCAGCAGCGCGTCTCCATCGCGCGCGCCATTGTCAACCGTCCGCAAATCATCCTGGCCGACGAGCCGACCGCCAACCTGGACCGCGCCAGCGCGAGCAAGGTGATCGACGCCCTGCACGCCTTCCATTCGGTGGGCGTGACGTGCCTGATCTCCTCGCACGATGAGCAAATCCTGGACGCGGCCGCGCGCGTGATCCACCTCGAACGCGGCGAATTGATGAAGGAGGCCGCATGAGCACCTGGCTGCGCCACCATCTGTTCGCCCTCGGCGCCGCGCTGGTGCATGTGCGCCGCGCGCCGGGCTCATTCCTCTTTAATATCCTGGTGGTGGCGATCGCCCTGGCCCTGCCCTTCATGGGCGTGACCCTGCTCGACAATGTGCGCCCGATGTCGGAACAAATGGCGGTCGAGCCCGAGCTCAGCGTCTTCCTGAAAGCCGATGCCGCGCGCGAACAGGCCAGCGGCCTGGCCAGCCCGCTGCGCAGCATCGCCCCGCAGGCCAAGATCATCTTCGTGCCGCGCGAAAAAGCGCTGGAACAGCTGAATGCCAAGAACGGCCTGTCCGACGTGCTGGCCACGCTGGGCGAAAATCCGCTGCCCGACAGCTATGTGATCAAGCTCAACGCCTTCCAGAACGCCAGCGAGGGTGGCCAGATCGACGCCATCGCCGACCAGATGCGGGCCCTGCCGGGTGTTGAGTCGGTGCAAGTCGATTCCGCCTGGGTCAAGCGCCTGGCCGCCCTGCTGGGCGTGCTGCGCCTGGCCCTGCTGCTGCTGGCCGCGACCCTGGGCACGGTGGTGGTGGCCGTGGTGTTCAACACCATCCGCCTGCAGGTGATGACCCAGCGCGAAGAGATCCTGGTGTCCAAACTGATTGGCGCCACCGACAGCTTCATCCATCGTCCTTTCTACTACACCGGCGCCCTGCTGGGCCTGTGCGCCGGCGGCGTCGCCCTGGGCGCCGTGGCACTGGCGCTGCAGCCGCTCAACCGCGCCATTGCCGAATTTGCAAGGTTGTACGCCTCCGAATTCCAGCTGGTGCCGCTCGACCCGCTGGCCGTCGGCGGCCTGCTGGCCCTGTCCGCCAGCCTGGGCCTGATCGGCGCCCTGCTCTCCGTCCAGCGCCACCTCTCGCGCCTGAATTAAAAGATTCGGGGTTAACCCCGAACTTATTTGATCTGGCGCAAAACTATCGCTCCCATAGTTTTCCAGCGATTGGCACTCTCCGATGGAGAGTGCTAATATATGTTCAGATTGTTTACAGAACAGCACGATTTTCAGGTTAAGAATCATTTAAGCTCAGTCGTGCATGCTGGTAACTCTGAAAAGAATTCCCTTCAAGCGAGGATAGATAAGATGACCGCAACAAACGCACTGGTACCTGCCGGCAGCAACGCGCTGACCCTTGGCTTCAGCGGGAGCCTGGGCAACCTGGACGCTTATATCTCGGCCGTCAATCGCCTGCCTATGCTGACCCAGGAGGAAGAAGTGGCGCTGGGCAAGAGCCTGAAGGAAAAGAACGATATCAAGGCCGCGGAAAAGCTGGTCACGTCCCACCTGCGCCTGGTGGTGTCGATCGCGCGCGGCTACCTGGGCTATGGCCTGCCACACGGCGACCTGATCCAGGAAGGCAATATCGGCCTGATGAAGGCCGTCAAGCGCTTCGACCCGGACCAGGGCGTGCGCCTGGTGTCCTACGCCATGCACTGGATTAAGGCCGAGATCCACGAATACATCCTGAAGAACTGGCGCCTGGTCAAAGTGGCCACCACCAAGGCCCAGCGCAAGCTGTTCTTCAACCTGCGCAGCCACAAGCAAGGCCTGGACGCCATGTCGCCGGCCCAGATCGACGAACTGGCCAAGACCCTGGACGTGAAGCGCGAAGATGTGATCGAAATGGAAACCCGCCTGAGCGGCCGCGACATCGCCCTGGAAGCCCCTTCCGACGACGAAGACGACAAGTTCTCGCCGATCGCCTACTTGTCTTCGGACAATATGGAGCCGACCAAGGTGCTGGAAGCGGAACAAGTGGTGCGCCTGCAGTCCGAAGGCCTGGAGACCGCCCTGTCCAAACTCGATGCCCGTTCGCGCCGCATCGTGGAAGCGCGCTGGCTGGCCAATGACGACGGTTCCGGCGCCACCCTGCACACTCTGGCGGAAGAATTCGGCGTGTCCGCCGAGCGCATCCGCCAGATCGAGGCGGCCGCGTTGAAGAAAATGAAAACTTCCCTGGCTGCCTACATCTAAACCGGGCACGCCCCCCGCAAGCGCCGTTACCGCAAGGTACGGCGCTTTTTCTTTGGTCAGCGCTAGTTAATGTCGGGAATTCTTACATTCAATACGGCAAGTCCTCGCTAGCGAATGCTAAGTCATTGATTCGATTGAAAGCGGCGTGGCAGGCACGCTTGATGCATAGGTGTTGAGCAAATCCAAAGGAGGTTTCCATGTTGAAAAAGCTCTTTGTGACTGCCGCTTGTGCACTGGCGCTGGGTTCAGTCTTTGCCGCGCCACCGCCCAAACCGGGTGAAACAGCCGCGAACCCGTTCATGATTTCGGTGGGTTCGCATATCGACATCAAATGGGATCCTCCCGGGCCCGGCCTGTGGGTGTGGGCCGAACTGGAAAAGATGGCCTCCCTGCACGTGGCCGTCGCCAGCACCACCACCTTCGACTTTGGCCTGGCGCCCCCCAACAGCGGCAATGTGCAGAACTTCGACTTCAAGCTGTTCATCAACGGCCAGGAACAGTTCGATGTCGGCGCTCCCGGCATGGTGTCCTACTATGACAACATCACCCTGAACTCGGGCACGGACTACCTGTTCACCCTGATGGCGTTCAACGTCCACGACAACGCGGCCAACACCGATATCGACCTGCTGGCACGCAGCGCCAACGATACGCCGACCGACCCGCAAGACCCGCCGCTGCCGCCACTGGAGCTGCCGGAACCCGCCTCGCTGGGCCTGCTGGGCCTCGGCTTGCTGGGCCTCGGCCTGGCACGTCGCCGTGACCAATAAGTTGCTAAAAGCAATAACAAAATCTGGCGCCCTGCGGGGCGCTTTTTTTTTGCTGTCGAAATTTCTTACAGCTGAGTGATCTCAACAGTTGAGTGGACTCAACAGTGCAACGCGGGACGTGTCAATTTGCTAAGCTACCCTCAGGCCAGAGGAGAACATCATGCATCCAAGACTGATCTGCCTTGGCATGGCGGGCCTGGTCCTCGCCATTGCCTCCGCTTGCGGTTCCAGCCGCAACACGCTAGACCAGACCGAAGCCGGCAACCGTCCGCCGCCGCGCACCAGCGCCAGCTACGTGCTGGCCCAGGGGGAAACGGTGACGCTGGCGCCAGCCGTCACGCTCAAGCTGGAACGCGTGAACGACAGCCGTTGCAAAAAAGGCGCGGTCTGCGTCTGGGCCGGCTATATCAGCTACAACTTTGTGCTGACGAACCAGCAAGGCAGCACCAGCTTCCTGCTGGCCGAGGACATGCCGGGCGCCAGCAAGGCCGTCACGCGCAACGGCCTGACCTTCACCTTGCTGGGGCTGGAGCCGGCCGAGCCGCCCACGCCCAAGGCGGCGGCGCCGGATTATCGGGTAAGCTTGCGGGTAAATATTTCCCAGCCCAGCTAGCCGCCCATGACACCCACCGCCCAGCCTCGACGCCTGACTTCCACCATCATCATTGCGCTGGCATTCAGCGTCCCGGCCTGGGCCAAGTCCCCGCTCGCCAGCGGTAGCGGCGGCGCCGTGGCGACCATCAGCGCACCGGCCTCGCAGGCGGCGCTGGCGATCCTGAACAAGGGTGGCAATGCGGTCGATGCGGCGGTGGCGGCGGCGGCGGCCCTGGGCGTGACCGATCCTTTCAGCTGCGGCGTGGGCGGCGGCGGTTTCATGGTGATCTACCTGGCGCGCGAGAACCGCGTCATCACGCTCGACCATCGCGAAACCGCACCGGCGGCGTTCCAGTCCAGCGCCTTCGCGCCCGGCGGCAAGGCCATGGATTACGACACCGCGATTGCCAGCGGCATGGCGGTCGGCGTGCCCGGCACGGTGCGCGGCTGGCACGATGCGCTGGAGCGCTACGGCACCATGTCCTTCAAGCAGGTGCTGGCGCCCGCCATCAAAGTGGCGCAGGACGGCTTCCGCATCAACGACAACTTCGTCGCGCTGGTGAAAGAGAACGAGAAAAAGTTTGCCATGTTCCCCGCCACCGCCGCGCAGTACCTGAAGGACGGCAAACCGCTGCCGGCCGGCACGCTGCTGCGCAATCCCGACCTGGCGAAAACCTACCGCCTGCTGGCCCAGGGCGGCGTCAAGGCTTTCTACTCGGGCAAGCTGGCGCGCGCCATCGTCGATACCGTCAACCAGCCGCCAGTGGCGGCGGGCGCCACGGCCCGCGCCGGCCGGATGGCGCTGGCCGACCTGGCCAATTACGAGGCGCGCTGGCGCCAGCCGGTACGCAGCAGCTATCGCGGCTATGAACTGGTGGGCATGCCGTTGCCCAGCAGCGGCGGGGTGGCGATCGCACAGGCCCTGAATATCCTGGAAGGCTTCGACCTGGCGTCCATGCCGCGCGCGAAGGCGGAACACCTGTACCTGGAGGCGGCGCGCCTGGCCTTCGCCGACCGCAATGCCTACCTGGCCGATCCCGAATTTGTGGAGGCGCCGGTGCAGGGCCTGCTCAGCAAGGAATACGCCGCGCGGCGGCGCGAACTGATCGACCCGACCCGGGCCCGCCACCATGCCGAGGCGGGCGATCCTTACCCTTACCAGCAGGACCCGAGCGTGCCTTTGCGCCCGGCCGCCAGCGGCAAGGCCAGGCTGTTGTCGGAAAGCGCGCATACCACTCACCTGGCGGTGTCGGACCAGGACGGCAATATCGTCGCCTACACCTTCACCATTGAATCGTGGGGCGGCAGCGGCATCACCGTGCCTGGCTACGGTTTCATCCTGAATAATGAGATGACCGACTTTGATTTCAGCGGCCCGCATCCGAACGTGCCGGAAGCGGGCAAGCGGCCGCGCAGCAGCATGTCGCCCACGATCGCCTTCCGCAACGGCAAGCCCGCCTTCACCATCGGCAGCCCGGGCGGCAGCACCATCATCACCACCGTGCTGCAAACCATCGTCAACCACATCGACTTCGGCATGCCGATGCCGCAGGCGCTTGATGCGCCGCGCATTTCCGAGCGCAACGGCCTGGCCACTTCCATCGAGCCCGGTTTCGCGGGCAGCGCGCAAGCCAGGGCGCTGGAGGGCTTCGGCCAGCGCTGGGACGCCTCGGTGGAGGAAATCGGCGCCGCCAACGCCATCGTTTTCAACCCGGACGGCACGGTGACGGCGGTCAGCGAAGGCAAACGGCATGGCGTGGGCAGCGCGCTGGTGCAAAAGCGCGGCCACTGATCAACCGTGGCGCGCGCGGCTATCGGCCGGCGCCTCCTCGCGCTCATGCAGGCCGTAGTCGCGCACCACGCTGGCGATGCGCAGGCGGTAATCGGCAAACAGGCGTTCGCGCCCGGCTTGCTGGGCGGCGCGGTGCGCTTCCAGCCGGCGCCATTGCTGCACCGCCTGTTCGTCGCGGAAGAAGGATAGCGACAGTATCTTGCCGGGATTGGCCAGGCTCTGGAAACGCTCGATGCTGAGGAAGCCGTCCACTTGCTGCAGCACGGGCCGCAAGGCGGCGGCAAGGTCGAGGTAGGCGTCCTTGCAGCCTTCGGCTGGCGTCACTTCAAATATCACGGCAATCATTGCTGGAACTCCGGGATGCGCGCGTTCAGCGACGCGCGGTAGGTCCATGTCAGCTGCGGCAGCGGCGTGCCGCCCAGCGCCTCGAGGCAGCCGGCGGCGATCTGCAGCGCCAGCTGCTGGCCGGGACAAGCGTGGCGGCCATGGCCAAAGCCGCGCTGCGCATCGCCCAGCATCACCAGTATGGCCTGCCCTGCTTCCACTGTCACCCCGGCCACTTGGCAGCGTTCAGCGGCGAAACGGCGCGTGTTCAGGATCGGCGGGTCGGCCAGCATGACCTGCGCCGCCAGCCGCGCGGCATCGCTGCGGTCGGCGCCGTGCTGGATCGCCACCAGGCAGTTGCCGAGCAGGCCCGCGCTGGCTTCATACGTTTGCGACAGCAAGCCGACCAGGTTGGCCAGGACGGCGTGGTCGTGGTTCCAGCCCGCTGCCTGCGCCTCGTGCGCCACGGCAGCAGCCAGCGATCCTGCCGGCGCCGCCTGCAGCAGCTCGCGCATGGCGGCCAGCAGGCGCAGGCTGGCCGCGTGGGCTGCATCGATTTGCGCCGCGCTGCTGAGCGGCGAGAGGCAAGCCACGAAGTGGCCCATCCAGCGCGCCACGGCGGGCAGTTGCGCATCGCTGAAACCGAGCAGGCTCGCGACGGTGCTGACCGGCGCTGCGAAAGTCCAGGCACCGAAGGCGCTGCCCTGCGCCAGCAGGCGGCCCGCCACTTCGTGTGCGCGCGCCCGGGCCACGCTGTGCGCGCAGGCGGCGAGTGCGCGCTGCAGGGCCAGCTTGGGCACGGCATGGCGTTCGCCGTCGTTCATGCGCACCAGCGCGCCGAACACCTCGCCCGCGCTGCCGCCGGCCAGCGCCTGCGGCACCGCCTCCGTTGGCGGACGCACGCGCAAAGCGGGGTGCCCGAGCACTTCCTCCACCAGCGCGCTGCCAGCCGCGATCCACACGCCACGGCCAGCATCCCATTCCAGTTCCTGCATCGCATTTCCTCCGCCATCGTTGAAGAAATTGCAGTATCCTGAAGAATCCACACACACACTTCGCCCACAAACGAACTATGGATTCCAAACTGGCCAGCATCGCCGGCGCCATCGCCGAACCAGCGCGCGCCCGCATGCTGTGCTGCCTGCTCGACGGCCACGCCCGCACCGCCACCGAACTTTCCGTGGTGGCGGAAGTCAGCCCATCCACCGCCAGCGCCCACCTGGCGCGCCTGAAGGACCAACAATTGCTGGTGCAGCTGGCGCAAGGCAAGCACCGCTACTACCAACTGGCCAGCCAGCAAGTGGCGAGTGCCCTGGAAGCGCTGCTGGTGGTTGCGGGCACGCCACGCAGCGCCTTCCAGCCCAGCACGCCCGACCGCCTGCGCCATGCGCGCACCTGCTACGATCACATGGCCGGCAGCGTCGCCGTCCGGCTGCACGACCATTTCGCGGCGCAGGGCTGGCTGGAGACAGCGGCCGACGGCTATGAGCTGAGCACCCAGGGCGCGCAGCAATTCGCCCGGCTCGGGCTGGACCTGGCGGCTTTGCGCAAGCTGCGGCGCCGCTTCGCCTGCCCCTGCCTGGACTGGAGCGAACGCAAGCCGCACCTGGGCGGCGCGCTCGGCGCGGCCCTGCTGCAACTGGCGCTGAAACGCGGCTGGGTGGAGCAGGACCTGGACAGCCGCGCGCTGCACGTGCCGGCCAAAGGACAGCGCCAGATGCTGGCGGCCTTCGGTCTAAGTAGTGCTTAAGATTTTGCTAAGATGATGCAGTTTCCTGAACCGACCGGAGACTCCCGCCATGAAAAATCTCATCCGCCAGAACAAGGGCTTCATTGTCTTCCTGCTGACGCTCGGCGTATTCCGCAGCGCCATCGCCGACTGGAACCCGATTCCCTCGGCCTCCATGCACCCCAACCTGCTCGAAGGCGACGTGGTCTTCGTCAACCGGGTCGCCTATGACCTGAAGCTGCCGCTGACCGATATCTCCGTCAGCCGCCTGGGCGAGCCGCAACGCGGCGACGTGGTCACCTTCTTCTCGCCCAAGGACCGCACGCGCCTGATCAAGCGCGTGGCCGCCCTGCCCGGCGACCGGGTCGAGATCCGCGAGGAGCGCCTGGTCATCAACGGCAAGGAATCCGAATACGCCGTGCTGGGCGACGCCGTCGAGCATATCGACCAGGTTGGCGACCTGCAGGCGCTGCAACTGCGCGAACAGAACGCCAGCGCCAGCTACAGCATCCAGGTGCTGCCGCAGGTGCGCGCCAGCCGCAACTTCGGCCCCGTCACGGTACCGCAAGGCAGCTACCTGATGCTGGGCGATAACCGCAACAACAGCCACGATTCGCGCTTCATCGGCTTTGTGCCGCGCGCGCTGCTGATCGGGCGCGCGGAACGCGTGCTGGTCTCGGCCGATATCACCAGCAACTGGATGCCGCGCACGGAGCGTATCGGCATGAGCCTGCGGCCATGATCGAATTCCAGGGACTGGCCAAGCACTACGGCGACTTTCCCGCCGTGCAGCCGCTCACGCTGAACGTGGGGCGCGGCGAAGTGTTTGGCTTCCTTGGACCAAATGGCGCAGGCAAGACCACCACCATCCGCATGATGATGGGCATCCTGGTGCCCAGCGCAGGCCGCGTGCTGGTGGACGGCCTCGATTGCCAGGCCGATGCCGCCCAGGTGAAACGCCACGTCGGCTACCTGCCCGACAATCCCATCTTCTACGACTTCCTGCGCGGGCGCGAAATCCTGCAGTTCGTGGCGGAGATGCACGGCATGCCGCGCCAGGACGCAGTAGCGCGCGCGGCGCAGCTGCTGCACGAATTCGCGCTGCAGGACGTGAGCGAGGAATTCGCCGTCAACTACTCGATGGGCATGAAGAAAAAGCTCGGCCTGGCGTGCGCCCTGGTGCACGACCCGGCGGTGCTGATCCTCGACGAGCCGATCAACGGCCTCGACCCGCGCGCCGCGCGCGAAGTGCAGGACCGCCTGATCGCCAGCGCCGCCGCCGGCAAGACCATCTTTGTTTCCACCCACCTGCTCGACATGGCGCAGCGCATGTGCAACCGGGTCGGCATTATTAACCGTGGCGCTGTGGTCGCCACCGGCACGCTGGCGGAGTTGCGCGGCGCCAGCAGCGACAACAGCACGCTGGAAGAGCTGTTCCTCAAGTTCACCGACGAAGACAGCCTGGCGGCATGATGGAGCTGCCCAGCGCACCCCGGGCATTCTGGCTGCTGGCACGGCTGCGGATGCTGCGGCTGCTGAACATCGCCCATGGCCTGCGCTTCCGCAAGGGCTGGTTCGGCGCCAGCCGCCAGGCCACGCCGGCCAAGAAAAGCGTGCGCTGGATCGTCGCCGCGCTGCTGTCGGCCTTCATGCTGCTCGCCTTCCTGAATACCGCCAGCACGGCCTTGCTGAACATGCAGTGCCGCCTGCCGACCGGCAGCCAGTGCGCTGCCGCGCCAAGCGGCGCCGCGCCGCTCGCCACCATGCGCGTGGCGCGCAAGGAATTGCAGGCGGCGCCCTTCCAGCCGGTGCTGATGCGGGCGGTGGTGATGCAGGCCTGCCTGCTGTTCGCCATCGCCTTCCTGCTGCCGCTGGGCAGCAAGGAACTGGCGCAGCCGGACTGGGACCTGGAATGGCTGGTCACCCTGCCCATGCCGCGCCGCACGCTGCTGCTGGCGCGCATTGCGGAGCGCACCCTGGCCAACCCGTCCGGCATCCTGGCGCTCTGGCCGATGTGCACGGCGGTGGCCTGGCACTCGGGCTACCGCTGGAGCGCACCCGCGCTTGGCGCGGCCTGCGCCCTGCCGCTGCTGGCCTGCGCCGCCACGCTGCGCACGGTGGCCGACACCGGCTTGCGCCTGCGCCTGGCGCCGTCGCAGCTGCGCAACCTGCAGGCCATCGCCTCGGTCGCCAGCATGCCGCTGATGTACCTGGCCATGTCGCTCGCCATGCCGACCGCCACCTTGACCCTGGACTGGGCCGCCCAGTTCCCGGCCTGGCCGCTGTGGACGCCGCCCGGCCTGGCGATGCAGGCCCTGAATGCGCGCGAAGCCTGGCGCGGCTTGGGCTTCGGCGCATTGCTGGCGGCGCAAACCGCGCTGCTGCTCTGGCTTGGACTGCGCCTGCTGCAAGGACTGCTGGCCGACGGCGTGGTGGCCACCGGCGCGCGCGAGACGGGACGCGATGCCGGCCGCGCGAGCGCCAAGGCAGCGCGCTTCGCCATCGGCACCGCGCTGCAACGGCGCGAGCTGCGCCTGCTGAGCCGCGACCGCAACTTCCTGGTGCAAAGCCTGCTCATCCCCCTCATCATTTTCGGCAGCCAGCTGGTGCTGAACGGCCAGGTGCGGGACATGGACGAATTCCTCAGCAACCCCGCCCTGCTGTCCTCGGTCGCCTTCGGCCTGGGCGCCTATGTGCTGATGCTATCCGCCTTCCAGGCCATCAACACGGAAGGCCACGCCCTGTGGATGCTCTACACCTACCCGCACAGCATCGGCAGCGTGCTGGCCCAAAAGGCGCAGCTTTGGTCGGTGCTGGCCCTGGTCTACCCGCTGGCGGTGTTCGGCATGGGCCTGTGGTTCGGCGTGCCGGCCGACGGCGCGCTGCTGTCGCAGCTGGTGCTGGTGCTGGCCGGCATACCGATCTTCGCCACCATCGCCGTGGCGCTGGGCGTGTGGGCCTGTGACCCGCTGGCGCAGGACATGCACGCACGCGTGCGCCCCAGCTTCGCCTACGCCTACCTGATCCTGTCCTCGCTCTACACCTATGCGCTGAACAGCCGCGAATGGCACGTGCGGCTGGCCGCCACCGTGCTGCTCGCGGCACTGGCGCTGTCGCTGTGGCAGCGTGCACGCGACGCCCTGCCCTACCTGCTCGACCCGAGCGCCGCGCCGCCGCCGCGCGTCTCGGCGTCGGACGGCATCATGGCCGCCATTGCGTTCTTCCTGCTGCAGCTGCTGATTGCCGGCGGGCTGCACCTGGCCGGCAAGCCGCTCTCGCTGCAGACGGTGACGTTCGCCTTCGCCGCCGCCGGCGCCATGGTCTACGGGCTGGCGCGCCTGCTATACTGGCGCAGCGGCACCAGCGGCGTGCCGCGCCTGTGGCACGGCCCCTGGCACGCGGCATGGCGCGCTGCGCTGGGCTGGGGTGTGCTGATGGCCTTGCCGGCACTGGCTGCCGGGGCGCTGTGGCTGGCGTTCCTGCGCCATGCCGGGATGGCGCCCGCCGCGCCGCCGCCGGCAGCACTGGCCTGGCTGGCGCCGCTGGCCGTGCTGGCCGCGCCGCTCTTCGAGGAGTTCATTTTCCGCGGCCAGGTGTTCGGCGGCCTGCGCCGCTCGTTGCCGCTGCTGCCCGCCATGGCCGCCAGCGCCGCCCTGTTCGCGGTCATCCATCCGCCGCTGGCAATGCTGCCGGTGTTCGCGCTGGGCCTGTGCGCCGCTTACGCGGCGGAGCGCGGCAAGTCCCTGCTGGCGCCGATGCTGGCGCACGCGCTGTACAACGCGGGCATGCTGGTGCTGCAATAAAAAAACGGTGGCCTTGTTTCCAGGGCCACCGCAAGGAAGAACGCCATGGGGGCGTTAAACAGTTAAATTCGATCAGTTTGCCTGGCGCGACATCATCCAGGCCACGAAGGCTTCACGGTTGCGCGAGCAGATCAGCACCTTGCCGCGCCCGGAGAAGCGCAGCACCATGCCTTCGCCGCTGGTGACGGAGTTGACCAGGTTGCCCAGCAAACCACCGCTGGAGCGGGTCGCCACCGCCAGGTCGTAGCGCAGCGCGCTGTCCCAGGCCACCACGTGGGCGTTGTCGATCACGACTTCCTTGCCCGGCTCCACCTGCACTTCATGCAGGGCGCCAAAGCCCGACACCACCAGCTGCCCGCGGCCCGACGATTCGGTGATGAAGAAGCCGCCGCTCTGGCCGAACAGCGCATTGCCCACGTTCTGCGTGCGCACTTTCAAATCGATGCCGTCGCTCGCCGCGACGAAAGCGCCGTCGCTGATCATGTACTGCTGCTCGCCCAGCTCCAGCACGCGCATGGCGCCCGGCAGGTTGGGCGAGAGCAGGCAGTTACCGTCGCCGCCGGTCGCTTCGATGTTCTGCTGGAAGAAGGACTCGCCGTTGGCCAGGGAGCGCATCAGCGCGCCGCCCAGGCCGCCGCGCATCTTGCCTTTCAGCTCGAGCGTGGAGTCCATCATCACCATCGCGTTCGATTCGCAGAAAATGCGCTCGCCGCGTTGCATCGAGACTTGCAGGAAGGGGTCGATATCCCCGGTTACGGTAAATGTCGTCATGTTTCCTCAGGCTTTCAGTTCAAGTTTCTTGTGACGGATCGAGGACCACAGCGATGCCACGATGAACGCCACGCCAATCAGGCCGGTAATCACTTCCGGAATATGGAACTTCATGCTCGCCAGCATAATCACTGCCAGGATGCCGATCGCGTAGTGCGCGCCGTGCTCCAGGTAGACGTATTCTTCCAGCGTGCCTTTGTGCACCAGGTAGACCGTCATCGAACGCACGAACATCGCGCCGATCGCCAGGCCCAGCATGATGATCACGACGTCGCTGGTGATCGCGAACGCGCCGATCACGCCGTCGAAGGAGAACGAGGCGTCCAGCACTTCCAGGTAGAGGAAGCCGCCGATACCGCCGCGCTTGACCATCTCGCCGGCGTTGACGCCGCCTTCTTCTTCCTTCTCCAGCCAGGTCGACAGCGCATCGACACCGACGTAGATCAGCAAGCCCCACATGCCGGCCACCAGCACGATGAATTTCTGCGACTCGTCAACGATGCCCAGTGCGCCCAGCAGCACGCCCATGGAAATCATGATCGCAATCGAGGACACCTTGCCCAGCGCGCCCAGCTTGCGCTCGACGTTGCCCAGCCAGTGCATCTGCTTCTCATGGTCGAAGATGAAGTTCAGGAACACCATCAGCAGGAACATGCCGCCAAAGGCCGCCACTTCCGCGTGGTGGTTGGTCAGGTGGGTCGAGAACTGTTTCGGGTCGTTGATCGCCAGCGTCCACACGTCCGGGATGCTGAGGTCGGCGGCCACCGCCACGATCACCAGCGGGAACACCAGGCGCATGCCGAACACCGCGATGATGATGCCGACGCCGAGGAACAGCTTTTGCCAGAACTCGTCCCAGGTTTTCAGGACGGAGGCATTGACCACCGCATTGTCAAACGAGAGCGATACTTCCATCACGCTCAGGATGAAGGCGATCCACAGGGCCGCGAACATGCCGCTCCAGCCGGTATGCTGGTAGCCCCACCAGCCGGCGACCGCCAGGCAGATGAAAGAGACCAGGAAGGATATTCTGAAGTGCTTCATAGGTTTTCCCCTTTTTTATATATTGAATAACCGGACAAGTCTAAGGCTAGCACGATCTTTTAAAAATAGAAGATAATCGAAACATTACTTCGAAAAAACCGAACCATGAAGACCAGCGGCCTGAATTTCCGCCACCTCTACTTCTTCCGCACGGTGGCCGCCGAGGGCAGCGTCACGCGCGCGGCCGAGCGCCTGGGCCTGGCGATCCAGACCGTCAGCACGCAAATCGCCTCGCTGGAGCAGCACATCGGCAAATCCCTGCTGACCCAGCAGGGGCGCCGCCTGGTGCCGACCGAGGCCGGGCGCGTCGCCCTCACCTACGCCGAGCAAATCTTCCAGCTCGGCGACCGCCTGCAGGAAGCCTTGCAGGAAGTCGACGCCGGCAAGGTGCGGCTGGCGGTCGGCATCTCCGACTCCATGCCCAAGCTGATCGGGGCGCACTACCTGCAGGCCGCGCTGCCGCCCGACACGCCGGTGCGCCTGGTCTGCACCGAGGGCGAGTTCGATGCCCTGCTGGCCGAACTGGCCCTGCACAAACTTGATGTGGTGCTGACCGACCGCCCGGTGCGCGGCAACGCCTCGCTGCGCGTGTTCAGCCACCTGCTGGGGGAAAGCGAGATGCAGCTATTCGGCGTGCGCGCCCTGGCGCGCCAGTACGGCAAGGACTTCCCGGCCGGCCTGCACGGGGCGCCGCTGCTGCTGCCGACGCGCAATACGGCGCTGCGCGGACGCATCGACGCCTGGCTGCTGGAGCACGGCGTGCGGCCCGACGTGGTGGGCGAATTCGAGGACAGCGCCATGCTCAACACCTTCGGCCGCAGCGGCATGGGCATGTTTTTCGCGCCGGCCGCGCTGGCGGACGACATGCTGGAGCAATTCAGCGCCCTGCCGGTGGGCCCGGCGCCGGAGCTGCGCGAACAGTTTTACGCCATCTCCAGCGAACGCCGCATCAGCCATCCGGTGGTGGAGCTGATGCTGCGGGATTTCCCGAAGGAAATCTCCAAAAATATCCGGAAGGGCAGCCGCGTCGGCTAAGATAGAGGCTTTCGACTCCCCGCCCTGCGGCGCCTATGGACAACCTTTTACTGGTCATTTTTGCACTCTTCCTCGTAGCATTGAACGGCTTTTACGTCGCCGCAGAATTCAGCATCGTCACCCTGCGCCGCACCCGCGTGCGCGCCATCGCCAAGACCCAGGGCCTGCGCGGCCGCATCCTGGCCAAGGTCCACGGCCAACTCGACGCCTACCTGTCCGCCTGCCAACTGGGCATCACGCTCGCCTCGCTCGGCCTGGGCTGGGTCGGCGAGCCCGCTTTTGCCGGCCTGCTGGAGCCGCTCCTGACGTTGCTCGGCATTAGCGCGCCCGAGATCGTGCACGGCATTTCCTTTGTTTTCGCCTTCGTCACCATCTCCTTCCTGCACATCGTGGTGGGCGAGCTGGCGCCGAAATCGCTCGCCATCCGCATTCCGGAAGCCGTCGCGCTGTGGTGCGCGCTCCCGCTGTACGCCTTCTACTGGGCCATGTACCCGGCCATCTGGCTGCTGAACCAGAGCGCCAACGGGGTGCTGCGCCTGGCCGGCCTGGGCGAAGCGGGCGGGCACGAATCGCACTACTCCACCGAGGAACTGAAGATGATCCTGCGCACCAGCCAGCCGGGGGAAGCCTTCAACAAGGATGAGCGCAATGTGCTGGCCAACTCGCTCGACTTCTCGCAGCTGCGCGTGGCCGACCTGATGCGCCCGATCAATGAAGTGATCGCGCTGCACGCCGACCGCTCCATCGACGACAACCTCGACACCGTGGTGCGCAACCGCTTCAGCCGCTACCCCTACTTCGACGAGCAAGGCGACAGCGTGCTGGGCGTGGTGCACCTGAAGGACCTGTTCTTCGCGCTGCAGTCGCGCAAGGACATCAAGAACCTGTCCGGCTTCCTGCGCCCGGTGGAAACCATCTCGGCCCGCACCCCGGCGCTGGAGCTGTTCCGCCGCTTCAAGGACGGCGCGCCGCACTTCGCCCTGATCGGCGAAAAGGGCAAGCGCCCGGTCGGCTTCCTGACCCTGGACAACCTGCTGGGCGCCATGGTGGGCGAAATCCACGACGAATTCCGCCTCAATGAGAACGACTGGCTGAAGCAGCCCGATGGCTCCCTGGTCGGCAAGGCCAGCCTGCCCATCTTCTCGCTCGAGCGCACCCTGGGGGTCGATATCGAGAACGAGGAAATGGGCCTTGAAGAAGTGGAGTCGGTGGGCGGCCTGATCATGCTCAAGCTGGGCGACATCCCGAAACAGGGCCAGCGCGTCGAGTTCGACGCCTTCGACCTGGTGGTGAAGAAGATGAACGGCCCGCGCATCCTGCTGGTCAAGGTCATCCCGCGCCACCTGCCGCTGGAATCGGATGAACAGGACTGATATGCCGCTGCGCCGCGCCCTTGCCGCCACCGCCCTTGGCCTTGCTTGCAGCGCGGGCATGGGGCGCGCTGCGGCCGCGCCCTGCGGCCCGCTGACGGTGGCCATGTACGAGCATGGCGCCCTGTACTACCGCCAGGGCGAGCAATGGGCCGGCATCGACAAGGATATCGTCGACGAGCTGGCGCGCCGCACCGGCTGCGAGCTGCGCATGACGCGCGATTCGCGCATCCGCATCTGGACCATGTTGAAAGAAGGCACGCTGGACATGACCATGTCCGGCATCCCGACCGCGGAACGCGAGGGCTTTGCGCGCTTCACGCCCTACCTGCAGGCGCGCAATATGCTCCTGCTGCGCAACGACGCCGCGCGCGGCGCCGCCACGCTGGAGCAGATCGCCGCCCAGCCCGAGCTGAAAGTGGCCGTGATCAAAGGCTTCAAGCATGGCGCCGCCTACGACGCCTGGCTGGAGCGCCTGCGCAAGCAAGGCCGCGTCCACGAGGCGCCCGACTATGCCACCCTGGTGCGCCTGTTCCAGTATGGCCGGGTGCAGGCCATCCTGCAGCTCAGCAGCAATATCGACGCGCTGCAGCGCGACACGGCGCTGGCCGGCCGCTTCCGCGTGCTGGACCTGGTACCGCGCGAGAATGTGGTGGGCGCGCTGGTGATTTCGCGCCTGGTCGCCGAGGCGCACGCCGCCAAGCTGGAGCAAGCCTTGCGCGCCATGCGCGAGGACGGCACCATCAAGGCCATCATGGAGCGCCACGTCAGCCACGAGCGCGCCCAGGTGATGCTGGCGCGCTAAGCCGGGCCGTCAGGCCAGCGGTTTCACTTCCGTCCAGTTGCGCAGCAGGCCCAGGGCCACCGCCAGCAAGGTCGGACCGATGAACAGGCCGACGAAGCCGAAGGCCAGCACGCCGCCCATCACGCCCAGCAGCACCAGGGCGAACGGCAGGCTCGATCCGCGCGAGATCAGCATTGGCTTGACCACGTTATCGACCCCGCTGATGATCACCATGCCGTACACCAGCATGAAGATGCCCCAGCCGGTCGCACCGTGCGAAAACAGCCAGATCGAGGCCCCGCCCCAGATCAGCGGTGGCCCCACCGGCACCAGCGAGAAGATGAAGGTCGCCACCGACAGCAGCGCCACGGCCGGCACGCCGGCGATCAGGAAGCCGATCGCCGCCACCCCGGCCTGCGCCAGCGCCGTGCCCAGCATGCCGTACATGACGCCGGTGACCGTGCGGCTCACGGTTTCCGCCACCTCCACCGCATGTTCGCCCATGATCTTGTGCATGCCCGTTTCCAGTGCCGCCACGATATTGTGCCCGTCGCGGTACAGGAAGAAGGCGACAAAAGCGGCCAGGCTGACCTGCGCCACGCCCGAGCCCAGCACAATGCCGCTGTTCAGCAGGATATCGCGCACCGGCTCCATATAGCGCTTGGCCAGCGCCACCAGTTCTTCCTTGCTGCTCATGATCTGGCGCAGGTAGGCGTCGACCGACTCCCCCAGCAGCGGCAGCTCGCGCAGCCAGGCCGGCGGCTCAAGGTGGCCGGAATCGAGCGCATCCCGCGCGCCATGGTAGAAGTGGGTCACGCTGTCGGCGATATTCCAGGTCACCAGCGACAGCGGCAGCAGGATCAGCATGATGAGCGATATCGTCATCACGGCGGCCGCCAGCGTGTGGCGGTTTTTCAGGCGGGACAGCAAGCGTTGGTAAAGCGGCCAGGAGGAAATGGCGATGGCGGCGGCAAACAGGATGCCGGCCAGGAAGGGGCGCAGGACGTAGAGGCAGCCGATGACGAGGAAGACAATGGCTGCCAGCCGGCTATAGGGCTGAAATCGTTTTTCCATGCCCCACAGCTTAACAAAATTTCAGCTTAGTGTGACCTTAAGAAGCCAGCAACAGTTTCAGGTCATGCACGATGGGCGCGGTACCGCCGCCGTGGCGCAGGAACAGGCGGATCTTGCCGCTCTTGTCGAACACATAGCTGCCGGCCGTGTGGTCGATGACATAGCTGCCCTCGGTCTTGCCCGGCACCTTCTGGTAGAACACCTTGAACTCCTTGGCGGTGGCGGCGACCTGTTCCGGCGTGCCGACCAGGCCGACAAAGCGCGGATCGAATCCGGGCACGTACTGCGCCAGCAGCTCCTTGGTGTCGCGCTCAGGGTCGAGGGTGGCGAACAGCACCTGCACCTTGTCCGCATCCGGGCCCAGCTCCTTCATCACCGCCGACATTTCTGCCATGGTGGTCGGGCAGACGTCCGGGCAGTGGGTGAAGCCGAAGAACAGCACCACCACCTTGCCCTTGTAGGTCTCCAGCGTGACCGGCTTGCCGCTGTGGTCGTTCAGCGCGAAGCCCTTGCCGTAGCCAAGGCCGGTCAGGTCGGTGTTTTCGAACTTGAGCTGCTGCTCGCCGCAGCCCGCCAGGGCCGCCAGCATGAACAGCGCCGCAAACAGTTTTTTCATCATGGTCAGAACTTGAAGTAGTGGTCGACCAGCAGCGCCGCGAACAGCAGCGACAGGTAGATGATGGACCAGGTGAAGGCCTTGCGCGCCACGATATCGCTGTAGTGCTTGTAGATGCGCCAGCCGTAATACAGGAAGACCGCGTTCAGCACCACGGCGCTGGCCAGGTAAATCAGGCCGCTCATCTTTACCGCGAAGGGCAGCAAGGTGGTGGCGGCCAGGATGATCGAGTACAGCCAGATATGGAAGGCGGTGAAGCCCATGCCGTGCGTCACCGGCAGCATCGGCAGGCCGGAGCGCTCATAGTCGGCCTTGCGGTACATGGCCAGGGCCCAGAAGTGCGGCGGGGTCCAGACGAAGATGATCAGCACCAGCAGCCAGGCCTGCATCGGCACGTCGTTGGCGACGGCCGCCCAGCCCAGGGCCGGCGGCATGGCGCCGGACAGGCCGCCGATCACGATGTTCTGCGGCGTGGCCGGCTTCAGGATCATGGTGTAGATCACGGCGTAGCCGACGAAAGTCACCAGGGTCAGCCAGGCGGTCAACGGGTTCACCAGCTCGTGCAGGATCCACATGCCGGCGCCGCCGATCACCAGCGAGAACACCACGGTCTGTTTGACGCCGATATCGCCCATCGCCATCGGGCGGCGCGCGGTGCGCGCCATGCGCGCGTCGATCTCGCGTTCGGCCAGGCAGTTGACGGCAAAGGCGGCGCCGGACAAGAGCCAGATACCGGCGGTGGCGGCGATCACCACGCGCCAGTCGGGCAGGCCGTCGGTCGCCAGGAACATGCCGATCACGGCGCAGAACACGGCCAGCTGCGTCACGCGCGGCTTGGTCAGCGCCCAATACTGGGCCATGCGGGAGGTGGAGGATTTCATTGTTATTGGTATGCGGGGGCAGCGAGGTACTTGGCCCGGTAGTTTATCATGGTCAGCACCAGCACCAGGGCTGCCGCCCCCGCGTTGTGGACCACCGCGATGGCCAGCGGGAAGTTGAAATAAATGGTCGCCACGCCGCTCAGCGCCTGCAGCGCAAGCAGGGCCGCCAGCCAGCGCGCATGGCTGGCCAGGCCGCCCACGCGCCACGCTTGCCAGGCGGTCAGGCCCAGCACCAGCAGCACCACGGCAGCGAAGTTGCGGTGCACCCAGTGGATCGCGGTCAGGGCGGAGAATGGCAGGTAGTGGCCGGCGGCCGTCTTGCCCAGGTCGCGCCACAGGTGGAAGCCGTGCTCGAAATCCATCTCCGGCACCCAGGCGCCGCCGCATTGCGGGAATTCCATGCAGGCCAGGGTGGCGTAGTTCGAGCTGACCCAGGCGCCCAGCGCCAGCTGCACCAGCAGCACCAGGCCGGACAAGGCCGCCAGCAGGCGGATGCGCCCCAGGCGCGCCGATTCGGAACCGGCGGCGCGCGGCAGCGGCGCGTGCAGCTGGTCCAGGCGGCCGCCAAACCAGGCCAGCAAGGCCAATAGCGACATGCCCAGCACCAGGTGGCCGGTGACGAAGATCGGCTGCAGCTTCTGGGTCACGGTCCAGGCGCCGAAAGCGCCCTGCAGGCAGACGAAGAAGAACAGGAAAGTGGAAAAGCCCGGCGCCGCCACGCCGCGCGCGGCCGGCGCGAACGGGGCACCGCTGCCGCGGCGGCCGGCCCAGCGCCACCAGGCCACGCCCATCATGGCCACGATCAGCACGCCGATGCCCATGGCCAGGTAGCGGTGGATCATTTCGATCCAGGCTTTCACCATGGTGACGGGGCCGGTTGGCAGCAAGCTTTCGGCGGCGCGGATCTGCTCGTGCGCGATGAAGGGGTTGGCTTCGCCGTAGCAGCCCGGCCAGTCCGGGCAGCCCAGGCCCGAGTCGGTCAGGCGCGTAAAGGCGCCGAACACGATCAGGTCGAAGGTGAGGAAGACCGAGATCCAGACCAGCTTGCGGTATTTGTTCGTGTCGCGCGAAATCCAGACGATGGACAGCGGCAGCGCCGCCACCAGCAGCGCCGTGATTGCCATGTGGGCGAGGGAGTTGTGGTCCATTGCGCCGCCTTAGCCGATGGCCGAAGCCTTGAGCAGCTTGTACATGTCCTTCTTCACTTTGGACGGGTCGGCGTCTTTCGGGAAGCGCATCATCAGGTTGCCCAGCGGGTCGATCAGGTAGATATGCTCCTCCACCCTGCCGCCCGGCGCCAGCGGCAGCCACTTGCCCACCGCCTCGGCCGGCGCGCGCAGGAAGCGGGTGCCGTCGTTCACGCGCAGCATGAAGGTTTCCAGCGGCTCGTTGTCGGTGATCAGCCAGACGCGCTCGATGCGGTCGGCCTCCTTGCCCTGCATGGTGCGCAGCTGGCGCATCTTGAACAGCATGTCCTGGCAGTCCTGGGCGCAGGCCGAGCCGCCGACTTTGACCATGATCCACTTGCCCTTGAAATCTTCCAGCTTCTGCGGCTGGCCGTCCAGCGTGGTGCTGGCCATGGCCGGGATCGGGTGCTGGCGCGGGTCGAGCAGGTCGCCGTAGTTGGTGCGCCCTTCCGGCTTGATGAAGTGGTAGGTGACGTAGGAGGCGATGATCGGCGCCGCGCACACCAGCAGCACCGCGAACATGCTCCAGCGCCCACGGCGGCGCTGCTTCTCGACTTGATTAGTGTTTTGCACTTTTCCTCAACCCAGTGAATACAAAGAATAGAACTGCCATTGCCGCCAGCGCATACCACTGGAAGGCATAACCCTTATGCTTGTCCACGCCCAGCGCCGGCGCCGGCCAGTCGCGCTGCAGCACTTCCGCTGGCGCGCCCGCGCCGGCCGCCGCGTCCGGCGTCGCCTGCTCCACCACCAGCGGCTGGAAACGCCATCCGGTCGCTGCCGCGAACGCCGCCGCGTCGGCATTCTGCACGATGGCGCCCGGCGCCAGCGGCGCCGCCTGGCCCAGCTGCATGACCTGGCCCGGCGCCAGGCGCGCGATGCCCTCCACCGTCACCGGCCCGGCCGGCGTGGCATACGCCGGCAGCTTGCTGCGGTCGGCCATGTCGCGCGGCAGCCAGCCGCGCGCCACCAGCACGTGCATCTCGCTGCCGGCCAGGCGCAAAGGCATCAACAGGTAAAAGCCCGGGCGCCCCGCGTGCGGGCGGTTGTCCAGGTAGAGCGGCCAGCCGGCCACCCACTCGCCCTGCAGGCGCACGCGGCGGAATTCAACCTCGGCCGCCGCCACCGGCGCCGCGCCCAGCGCCAGCGGCGCCGCCGCATTGCCGGCCGCCAGGCGCGCTTCCAGCGCCAGCTTCTGCGCCGCGCGGCCGTCCTGCCAGCGTCCGGCGGCAACGCCAATGGCGACCAGGACCACGGTCGCCAGGAAGGGGATCAGCCGAAAGCGGAATGCCATACAATGAGACCTTATCTTCCTTAGTTCCTACTTAATTGCCATGAAATACTTCGTCGCCATCGCCTTCGTGCTGATCATCGGCAGCCTGGCTTCGGCCTTCATCAGCATGATGCGCAGCAAATCGGCCAACCCGAAGATGGTGCGCGCTTTCGCGCTGCGCGTTGGCTTCTCGATCTTCCTGTTCCTCACCATCCTGGTGCTGGCCAAGCTGGGCTACATCAAGCCGACCGGCATCCGCTGAACGGACCGGGTCCGCGCCAAATGCAAAAAGCCGCATCCGCACAGAGCGCGACCTAGGACGCGTTCTGGCCGATGCGGCTTTTTAATGCGGCTAAATTATACCTGCGTCTTACATCCAGTAGACGACGACGTACAGGCCGAGCCAGACCACGTCGACAAAGTGCCAGTACCAGGCCGCGCCTTCGAAGGCGAAGTGGTGTTCGGCGCTCATGTCGCCGCGGATCAGGCGGTACAGCACAACGGCCAGCATGATCGCGCCCATGGTCACGTGGAAGCCGTGGAAGCCGGTCAGCAGGTAGAAGGTCGAACCGTAGATGCCCGAGGTCAGTTTCAGGTTCAGGTCGCTGTACGCGTGCATGTACTCATAGGCCTGGAAGCCCATGAAGGTGGCACCCAGCAGCACGGTCACCGCCAGCCAGGTGATGGCTTTGGCGCGGTTGGCCGCTTGCAGCGCGTGGTGCGAGATGGTCAGGGTCATGCCCGAGGCCAGCAGCAGCGCGGTGTTCAGGGTCGGGATGCCGAACGCCTCGACCGGGGTGTAGGATTCCACCGTGCCGGCCGGGCCGACACCATTGGTCCAGACGCCGCTGAAGTCCGGCCAGATCAGCTTGTGGTCGAGGTCGGCCAGCCACGGGAAGGTGATGGAACGGGCATAGTACAGGGCGCCGAAGAAGGCGCCGAAGAACATCACTTCCGAGAAAATAAACCAGCCCATCGACCAGCGGTAGGACAGGTCGATACGGTGCGAGTACAGGCCTTTTTCCGACTCGGCGATGGCGTCGCCGAACCAGCTGTACAGCACGGCCAGGGTCATGGCGATACCGACCAGGCAAACCGCCATGCCCCAGGAGGCATCGTTGACCCAGGCGGAGGCGCCGGTCATGGTGACCAGCAGGGAAATGCCTGCGAACATCGGCCATTTGGAAGGACCAGGCACAAAGTAGTACGGTGCCGCGGCGTTGTTAGAGCTCATCTTGTTCTCCCCAATTATTCTTGCAAATTTTACTTTGGAACTACCAATTTGACGATCGATACCAGCAGGCCGATAAACAGGGCCGCGCCCAGCAAGGCGGCGAGGATGACGTGGAAGATGCTCAGCTTCTGCTCATCCTGGTCAAAATCGCCTTTGCGGCGCAGGCCGACAAACGACCACAGCACTGCTTTCATCGAATACAGGAACGACTTCACGATTTCTTATCCATTCCACCGATTTCGAAGAAGGTGTAAGACATCGTCATTACCTTGATCTCCTTTGGCACCGCCGGATCGATGTAGAACATGACCGGCATTTGCCGCGCCTCGTTCGCCTTCAGGGTCTGCTCCTTGAAGCAGAAGCACTCCACTTTCCTGAAATGCGGCGTGACGCTTTGCGGGGTATAGCTCGGGATGGCCTGGGCTTTCACCAGGCGCGGCAAGCTATTCACCACCTCGTACACCACGGTCACCATTTCACCCGGATGCACGGTAATGCTGTTCTGGGTGGGGCGGAAACGCAGCGTGCCCTGCACGTTGCTGTCCAGCTCCACGGTAATGCTGCGGGTTTTGTCGACCTGGGTGTTCTCCGGGTCGGCTTCGCCGTCGCGCTGCGTCAGCACGTTAATGCCGAGCACCTCGCACAAGTGCTTGTAGACCGGAATCAGCGCATAACCGAAGCCGAACATCATCACCGCGATCACCAGCAGCTTGCCCAGCATCTTGCGGTTGGAATCCCCGGTGCTCACTTCAGGCCCCAAGGATCCAGCGTTTCGCGATCACTGCCGCGAAGAACACCAGTGCCACCGACCCCAGGATCAGGGCCAGGCGCATGTTGTTCGGTTTCTTCGGATCAGACATTTGCTGCTTCCCTGGGGGCGGGATCAGCCGCCCCCTAAAACGGTTTACTTGACGGTCGGCGGGGTTTCGAAGGTGTGGAACGGCGCCGGCGACGGCACGGTCCACTCCAGGCCTTCCGCGCCTTCCCAAGGCTTGGCTTCCGCTTTCTTGCCGCCACGGATGGTCGGCAGCACCACCGCGAACAGGAAGAACGCCTGCGACAGACCGAAACCGAAGGCGCCGATGGTGGCGATCGAGTTGAAGTCCGTGAACTGCGCCTGGTAGTCGGCGTAACGACGCGGCATACCGGCCAGGCCCAGGAAGTGCATTGGGAAGAAGGTGATATTGAAGGTGATCAGCGACAGCCAGAAGTGCGCCTTGCCCATGGTCTCGTTGACCATGTGGCCGGTCCACTTCGGCGCCCAGTAGTAGAAGCCGGCGAACAGCGCGAACAGGGAGCCTGCCACCAGCACGTAGTGGAAGTGCGCCACCACGTAGTAGGTATCTTGCAGCTGGATGTCGACCGGGGTCACCGCCAGCATCAGGCCGGTGAAGCCGCCCATGGTGAACACGAAGATGAAGCCGACCGAGAACAGCATCGGGGTTTCAAAGGTCATCGAGCCTTTCCACATGGTCGCGATCCAGTTGAAGACCTTCACGCCGGTCGGCACGGAGATCAGCATGGTGGCGTACATGAAGAACAGCTGCGAGGTCACCGGCATGCCGGTGGTGAACATGTGGTGGGCCCAGACGATGAACGACAGGATCGCGATGGACGCGGTGGCGTACACCATCGACGCGTAGCCGAACAGCTGCTTGCGCGAGAAGGCCGGGATGATCTGCGACACGATGCCGAAGGCCGGCAGAATCATGATGTAGACCTCTGGGTGACCGAAGAACCAGAAGATGTGCTGGTACATGACCGGGTCACCGCCGCCGGCGGCGTTGAAGAAGGAGGTGCCGAAGTGACGGTCGGTCAGGGTCATGGTAATGGCGCCTGCCAGCACCGGCATCACAGCGATCAGCAGGTAGGCGGTGATCAGCCAGGTCCAGCAGAACATCGGCATCTTCATCAGGGTCATGCCAGGCGCGCGCATGTTCAGGATGGTGACGATGATGTTGATGGAACCCATGATGGACGACGCGCCCATGATGTGCATGGCGAAGATACCCATGTCCATGCCGATACCCATCTGGGTCGACAGCGGAGCGTACAGGGTCCAGCCGGCGGCGGTGGCGCCGCCCGGCACGAAGAACGAGCCGGCCAGCAGGATCGCCGCTGGCGGCAGCAGCCAGAACGAGAAGTTGTTCATGCGCGCGAACGCCATGTCGGAGGCGCCGATCTGCAGCGGGATCATCCAGTTGGCGAAGCCGACGAAGGCCGGCATGATCGCGCCGAACACCATCACCAGGCCGTGCATGGTGGTCAGCTGGTTGAAGAACTCAGGCTGGAAGAACTGCAGGCCTGGTTTGAACAGTTCGGTACGGATCATCAGTGCCAGCACGCCGCCGGACAGCAGCATGATGAACGAGAACCACATGTACAGGGTACCGATGTCCTTGTGGTTGGTCGCGAACAGCCAACGGCTCAGGCCGTGTGGGTGGTCGTGAGCGTGATCGTCGTGGGCGTGGCCGCCGTGGGCGTGATCGTGTGCGTGATCGTGAGTGCTCATCTAAAGCTCCTAATTACTTGCGTGCAGCCACAACTTCGGCTGGCTGGACGATGTTTTCCGCTGGCTTGTTCGACCAGGTGTTGCGGGTGTAGGTGATCACAGCCGCGATATCGGTGTCGGACAGTTGCTTCCATGCCGGCATTTCGGATGGGAACTTGCCAGTCTTCTGGCCGTGCAGCAGCACCTTGATCTGTTCCGCTTTCGGGCCGGTCACGATGGCCGAGCCGTCCAGGGCCGCGAAGGCGTTCGGCACACCCTTGCCGTTGGCCTGGTGGCAGACGGCGCAGTTGGCGGTATAGACTTTCTCGCCCTTGGTCTTCAGTTCATCGATGGTCCAGGTCTTGTTCGGATCGTCTGCCAGGGCAGCCATTTCCTTCTTCTTGCCATTGACCCAGGCGGTGTACTCTTCAGCGGTCACCACGCGCACCACGATCGGCATGAAGGCGTGCTCTTTACCGCACAGCTCGGCGCAGTTGCCGCGGAAGGTGCCGGTGTATTCCGCCTTGAACCAGGTGTCGCGCACGAAGCCCGGGATCGCATCCTGCTTGACGCCGAAGGCCGGGATCATCCAGGCGTGGATCACGTCGTTGGCGGTGGTGACGATACGGATTTTCTTGCCGACCGGGACCACGACTTCGTTGTCCACTTCCATCAGGTAGTTTTCGCCGCGCTGCTCGGTTGGCGCTTCGCCCGGCTGGCCCACTTGGGAGCGCGGGGTCGACAGATTGGAGAGGAAGGAGATGCCTTCGCCTTCGCCCTTCAGGTAGTCATAGCCCCATTTCCACTGCATGCCGGTGGCTTTGATGGTGATGTCGGCGTTCGAGGTGTCCTTCATGGCCACGACGGTCTTGGTCGCTGGCAGCGCCATGCCGATCACGATCAGGAACGGGACGACGGTCCAGGCGATCTCGACGGCGGTGGATTCATGGAAGGTGGCGGCCTTGTGGCCGAGCGACTTGCGGTGTTTGAAGATGGAGTAGAACATCACGCCGAACACGG
Organism: Pseudoduganella guangdongensis; assembly: GCF_009857475.1. Lineage (GTDB taxonomy): Bacteria > Pseudomonadota > Gammaproteobacteria > Burkholderiales > Burkholderiaceae_D > Rugamonas > Rugamonas guangdongensis. Next base: position 104,154 of record NZ_WWCJ01000010.1, read on the forward strand.
CAACGAAGATCACCATGATGATGACCATCATCAGTGTGTGCAGGCTGTAGATATCAGCCGCGATCTGCGTTGCAGGCGCCTGCAGGTTCAACTGGTTCACCATCGGACCGCCGGTGCCGCCGGTCGCGGTCTTGTAATCAACAGCCGCTGTTGCCGCGGGACCAGCCCACGCCGCGTTCGCGGCGGTGACGGCCAAGCCGAGCATCAACGATTGAAGTCGTTTCGCAAGTTTCATGTTTTCCCCAACCACCCAAAAAAAATAAATTGGTGTGCTTCGTCCCCGTCGCACGCTAAACACCTAAAGGTTCCGAGCCTGTGCCTCACGAAAAAATTCATGAAACGACTGTGCTGGAACCTTGTAATCGCTGCCGACGACCTAACATCAGCGGTAGCTATGTTGCCGGCCCGGGAGCGCCTGGATGCGTTCGTCTGGGCAAAATACTGGCAAAATTAGTCAATGATTATAATCAGTGAACATGTCCTACATCAAGGGAAAGTACCCCCGAGGTGTGGTAAACCACTGTATTTCCACTGTTTTTTGCCTAATTTTTAGGCTTCCGTGGCAAATCAAAACGAATGATCGCTTCCCCGCTGCTGGTCACCCGCGGCGCCGGCCGGAAGGCATGGCCGTAGATCACTTCAAACGTGAGCGCCAGCTTGCCGTCGGCCCGGCGCTGTTTCTCCAGTCCGGCTTTCAGGCGCGCGTAGGCGTCTTTGCCCAGCAGACCCTTGCGGCGCGACTGCAGCGGGTTGCCGCCCAGGGCGCGCGCGTCGGCCAGCAGCTTGTCGGCGTGGTCGTAGGTGACCGTGATCTTTTCCATATCCATCACCGGCTCGGCAAAGCCGGCTTCCACCAGCTGGTCGCCGAAATCGTGCATGTCGACGAAGGGCAGCGTATGCGGCGCCAGGTCGACCTCGGCGAAGGCGGCGCGCAGCTCCTGCAGCGTATCCGGGCCGAAGCAGGAGAACATCAGCAAGCCGCCCACCTTCAGCACCCGGTGCCATTCCGCGAACACGCGGTCCGGCTGCGGGTGCCAGTGCAGGGCCAGGTTAGACCAGACCAGGTCCACATTGTGGCGCGCCAGCGGCAGGTCGGCCATATCGGCGCACAGGTAGTCAATGCCGGATTTTGCTGGTAGCAGTTTGCCAATCAGCTGGCTCAGGCCGGACTTGGCGGCCTGGCCGCGCGCGGCGGCGATCATGGCGGGCGAGGTGTCCACGCCCAGGACCTGGGCGGCGGGATAGCTTTTTTGCAAGACCGGCAAATCGGGGCCGGTGCCGCAACCGGCATCGAGCACGCGCAGCGGGTTCACTTTTACCAGTTGCAGGCGCTCGTGCATGCGGCTGGCGATCTCGCGCCGCAGGAAATCGGCCTCGGCCACGCGGGCCGGGTCGGCAAACAGCTGACGGACTAGATCCAGGTCAATGGGAGCGCTCAATTTCGGCGGTTTTGCTGGGACTTGCATATTTAATAGCGTGTTGGGGTGGGATAATCCGAGCAGTTTACTCGCTCGCGGGAATTTGCGATGGCTTCTGCATTTGCCGGCGGCCTGCTGGCCGCCCTGCTGCCTTGTAATTGCGTGCTGTGCAGCGCCAGCGGCGCGTCCCTGCTCTGCCCCGGCTGCCGCGCCCAGTTCTTCAGCGACCGGCTGCCGCGCTGCCCGATCTGCGCCAATCCGCTGCCGCTCCCCGCCCACCAACCCGCCGCGCCGCCGGCGGGCGACACCGGCGCCACGCTGGCGTGCGGCCGCTGCCTGGCCGATCGGCCCGCCTTCGACGCCACCATCGCGGCTGCCGCCTACGCGCTTCCGGTGGACCGCCTGGTCCTTCAGTTAAAATTCGCCGGTCAGCTCGCGCTGGCGCGCCTGTTCGCGACCCTGCTGGCCGACGCCGTGCAGCACAGCGGGGCCAGCCGCCCCGCCCTGCTCTGCCCAGTGCCACTGGGCCTGCAGCGCCTGTCCGAGCGCGGCTATAACCAGTCGCTGGAGATCGCCCGCCCGCTTGGCAAGCAGCTTGGCATCGCGCTCCATACCGGCCTGGCCGTGCGGGTGCGCGACACCCGCGCGCAAAGCAGCACACCGCAAGGCGCGCGCCACGCCAATATCGCGCACGCCTTCGCCATCCCCGACCGGGCGCTGGTGGAAGGCCGGCATATCGGCCTGGTGGACGATGTCATGAGCAGCGGCCAGACCCTGCAGGAACTGGCCGCGACGCTGAAGCGCCACGGCGCTGCGCGGGTGACCAACTATGTGTTCGCCCGCACGCCGCCGACTATTAATTAGGAGAAGAATTTGTTTCATGTAGTGCTGGTCAACCCGGAAATCCCTCCCAACACGGGCAACGTGATCCGCCTGTGCGCCAACACGGGCGCCCAGCTGCACTTGATCGAGCCGCTCGGCTTTCCGCTGGACGACGCCAAGATGCGGCGCGCCGGGCTGGATTACCACGAATACGCCGAAATGAAAGTGCACAAGGATTGGGCCGCCTTCCTGGCCGCCGTGCAACCGGACACCAGCCGCATGTTTGCCATGACCACGCATGGCTCGCGTCCGTTCGCCGAACTGGCTTTCCAGCCGGGCGACGTGTTTGTGTTCGGCAGCGAAACGCGCGGCCTGGCGCCCGCGTTCCGCGAATCCTTCCCGACGCAGCAGCGCATCCGCCTGCCGATGATGCCGGGCAACCGCAGCCTCAACCTGTCCAATACCGTGGCCGTGGTGGTGTTTGAAGCCTGGCGCCAGCATGGTTACGCCGGCGGCGCGTAAAAGTTTGATCTAGCACAAACCCCGCCCCTGCCCGGCGCGGAACCCGGCACCCGGCCAGCGCTCCAACGCGCATGGCCCACTCCCCCGCTCCTAGCCACGCCCCCGACCAGCTCGACAGCGCCTGGAAGTGCGCGCTCGACCAATTGATCGGGGAGTGCATCCTCACCTGCTTCCCCGCCCTGGCCGCAGTGTTGGATTTGTCGCGCCCGTTCACCATCCTCGACAGCGAACTGCACCAGCCGAGCGACGGAACCATCCCCACCAGCAACGCCTGCCACGCCGACCGCGTCTACCAGTGTTTTACCCGCGACGGGCACGCCGTCTGCCTGCATGTCGAAGTCCAATGCCAGCATGATGAGCATTTCGCCCAGCGCATGTTCATTTACCACTCACTCCTCTACGCCCGGCACAAGATTCCCGTCATCAGCCTGGCAATCCTGGGAGACGGATCGGCCACGTGGCGGCCGTGCGACTTCGAATACGGCTTCGGCGGCTGCGAATTGACCCTGAGCTTCGCCACCGTCAAGCTGCTCGACCTGAAGCCCGCCCTTCCCGCGCTACTGCAATCCGGCAACGGCTTCGCACTATTCGCTGCCGCCCACCTCGAAATAATGCAAACGAAAGGGGAACCATTCGAGCGGCTCGCTGCCAAATGCAGGCTGACCCGCATCCTGTGCGACTTTCGCTGGCCGGAAACCCGCCTGGCGAAAATGCTCGAACTGCTCGACCGGATCATGCCTTTGCAGCCAAAACTGGATGCAAAGTATCGCGAACACATCAGAAACATGAAAGGAACACATATGTTGACACTCATACAGCGACTCCATCACGACCACGTTCGTCGCATACTTGAGCGCACAACTGCGTACAGCTTCCGAACCGGCCGCGAAGAAGGCCGGGAAGAAGGCCGCGCAGAAGGCCGTGTGGAAGCCCAGCGGCTGATGCTAATTGACTTGGCACAAAAACGCTTCGGTATGCTGCCGGCAGGCGCCGCCGCACGACTCCACTCAGCCAGACCGGAAGAATTACAGCGCTGGCTCGAGCGCTTTTGGCAAGCCAACTCGATTGACGAGCTGTTGGATTGACCCAAGGTAGCGTGTGGGCGCGCACGCCTGGAATACCGTATAACCGGGCAGGAAGGAGGCGTTCATGTTCGACCTCAACCTGCCCTGGTGGGAATATATCGTGCGCGGCGCAGCCACCTATGCGGCGCTGCTGGTCATGGTGCGCCTGAGTGGCAAGCGCACCATCGGCCAGTTCACGCCGTTCGACCTGCTGGTGGTGATGCTGCTTAGTGAATCGGTTTCACCCGGCCTGACCGGCGGCGACGAATCGCTGGCGGGCGGCCTGATCGTGGCGCTGACCCTGGTCGCGCTGAACGTCGGCATCGCCTCCATCACGGCGCGCAGCCGCAAGGCCGCCAGCCTGGTGGAGGGCACTGCCGTGCTGCTCGGCCGCGACGGCAGGATCTTCATGGACGCCCTGCGCCGCAACCACATCGCCGAAAGCGAACTCGAACAATCTCTGCGCGAAGCCGACTGCCCGCGCGAGAAAATGAAATACGCCTTCCTGGAAGCGGATGGCAAGATCACCATCCTGCAGCATTAAAGAAAGCCGATGTGCTTGCGCTCCAGTCCCGACATCACCAGCTTGATGTAGCGGTTGGGGACATACAGTTCCAGCTCCGCCGCAACGCCGTCCGCGTTGCGCATCTCGGCGATGAGGTGGAAGAAGCTGCGGTCCGGATTTGCCTCCTTGCACGGCAAATACTTGCCGGATGGCCCATCAGTCAAGTAGTCCTTGAGCACGGCGCCCAGCTCCGCCACGCCCTCATCGGTCAGCAGCACACCAAAAGCCATGACGGCCTCCTATTGTCCAAACATGCGCACCTTGGCCAGCAGCTTGGTGGTCGAGCGGTCGTGCTCGAAATCGATGGCCACCGCCTTGCCGCCGTAGGCCAGCACCGCCTGCCCTTCCGGAATCGCGGTCATATCGTAGTCGCCGCCCTTGGCATAGATTTCCGGCCGCGCCTGCAGCACCGCCTCCAGCGCCGTGTCCTCGTCGAACGGGACCACCAGGCTGACCGATTCCAGCGCCGCCAGCAGCGCCATGCGGTCCTCGCAATTGTTCAAAGGGCGGTCGTCGCCCTTGCCCAGGCGCTTCACCGACGCATCGGTATTGGCCGCCACCACCAGCGAGGCGCCCAGCGAGCGCGCCTGCGCCAGGTAAGTCACGTGGCCACGGTGCAGGATATCGAACACGCCATTGGTCATCACCACCGGTTTCGGCAGGGCCGCCACGCGCGCCGCCAATTCGGCGCGCGTACACATCTTCTTCTCAAAATCGATCATTGACCGTCTTCTTCCTCTTCTTCATCCAGTTGCATGCTCAGGCCGCCCGATTTGACCGGCGCCGCCGCCTCGCTGGCGTCCGGCGGCGGACGGTTGCCGTGCAGCTTGATCTGCAGGCGCAGGCCATTGGTCGAATCGGCATTGCGCAAGGCCTCTTCGTAGCCGATATAGCCCTTATTATAGAGTTCGAACAAGGCCTGGTCGAAGGTGCACATGCCCAGTTCGCGCGACTTGGCCATGATTTCCTTGATGGTGTGGAAATTGCCCTTGAAGATCATCTCGGCGATGGTCGGGGTGTTGAGCAGGATCTCAATCGCGGCCTTGCGCCCGTTGCCATCCTCGGTGCGGATCAGGCGCTGCGACACGATGGCGCGCAGGTTGGACGACAAGTCCATCAGCAGCTGGTTGCGGCGCTCTTCCGGGAAGAAGTTGATGATGCGGTCCATGGTCTGGTTCGCATTGTTCGCGTGCAGGGTGCCCAGGCACAAATGGCCGGTTTCGGCAAAGGCGATCGCGTGCTCCATGGTTTCCGTATCGCGGATCTCGCCGATCAGGATCACGTCCGGCGCCTGGCGCAGGGTGTTTTTCAGCGCATGGTGCCAGGACAGGGTGTCCACGCCCACTTCGCGGTGGGTGATCAGGCAGTTCTTATTCTTGTGCACATACTCCACCGGATCTTCCACCGTGATGATGTGGCCGGCCGAATTCTGGTTGCGGTAATCGATCATGGCCGCCAGCGTGGTCGATTTGCCGGAACCGGTGCCGCCCACCACCAGCACCAGGCCGCGCTTGGTCATCACCACGTCCTTCAGCACATCCGGCAAATCCAGCTTCTGGAAATTCGGGATTTCCGAGGCAATGGTACGGATCACCATGCCCACCGCCTGCTGCTGCACAAAGACATTGACGCGGAAACGGCACACATTGGGCAGCGAAATGGCGAAATTGCATTCCAGTTCAGTCTCGAACTCGCGCCGCTGCTTCTCGTTCATGATGGCATAGGCCAGGGCGCGCGTGACGTCCGGCGTCAGGCGCTGCTGGCTGAGGGCCCGCATGGCACCCTGGGATTTGATGCTGGGCGGGAAGTCCGCCGAAATGAACAAGTCCGAACCGCCGACCTGGTGCATCGCCGTCAATAATTTATGGATATACGCCTGGGCTTCTTCGTGGCCTAGTGTGGATGACATATTCGCCTCGTTGGGTTGATTGCTGCTCATTATAGCCAGCGCCATCCCCCATTCGCGGCATTGCACCAAGGCATACACCTGTGTTCAAATGGATTCATGACACTGACCGAGCTCAAATATATCGTAGCCGTTGCCAGAGCGAAACACTTCGGCCATGCCGCCGAAGCCTGTTTCGTGGCCCAACCCACCCTGTCGGTCGCCATCAAGAAGCTGGAAGACGAGCTCGGCGTCGTCCTGTTCGAGCGCGGCGGGGCGGAAATCTCCGTCACCCCGCTGGGCGCCCAGATCGTGGCCCAGGCTGAACGCGTGCTGGAGCAGACGGCCGCCATCAAGGAATTGGCCAAACAAAACAAGGACCCGCTGGCCGGGCCGTTGCGCCTGGGCGTCATCTACACCATCGGCCCCTACCTGCTGCCGCCGCTGGTCAAGCGCATGATCGAGAAGACGCCGCAAATGCCCTTGATCCTGCAAGAGAATTTCACCGTCAAGCTGCTGGAAATGCTGCGCCAGGGCGAATTGGACGCGGCCATCATGGCGCTGCCGCTGCCGGAACACGGCATGGCCGTGCAGCCGCTGTACGACGAGCCGTTCGTGGTGGCCATGCCCAAGAGCCACCCCTGGTCGGGCCGCACCAGCGTGCCGGCCGAACTGCTGAAAACCGAGACCATGCTCCTGCTGGGCAATGGCCACTGTTTCCGCGACCAGGTGCTGGAAGTATGCCCGGAAATGGCACGCTTCTCCTCACCCGGCAATGGCATGCAGCGCACCTTCGAGGGCTCGTCGCTGGAAACCATCCGCCACATGGTAGCCAGCGGCATCGGCCTGACCGTGCTGCCGCGCGCCTCGGTGCCGGATATGGAAGGGCGCGACGGTATGCTGGCCTTCCGCTACTTCGAAAACCCGGAACCGAACCGGCGCGTGGTCATCGTCTGGCGCAAGAGTTTTACGCGCAAGGCCGCCATCGACGCCATTGTGGAAGCGGTGGGCGACTGCCAGCTGCCCGGCATCCGCATGCTGAACAGCCACGCAGAGTAAAATGGCGGGATGGAAGCGACCACCCCACCCCTGAGCAAACTCGAACTGTATTTCCGCCTGGTGCGCCTGGACAAGCCGATCGGCACCGTGCTGCTGCTGTGGCCGACCCTGGCCGCGCTGTGGCTGGCCTCCGGCGGCGTGCCGGACTGGAAGCTGCTGCTGATCTTCTCGCTCGGCACCTTCCTCATGCGCTCGGCCGGCTGCGCCGTCAACGATTACGCCGACCAGGATTTCGACAAGCACGTCAAGCGCACCGCCGAGCGCCCCATCACCAGCGGCCGCGTCAGCGGCAAGGAAGCCCTGGCCATCGCCGCCGGCCTGGCGCTGCTCGCCTTCCTGCTGATCCAGCCACTGAACGCCCTGGTCAAGCAGCTCAGCGTGGCCGCCCTCATCATTGCCGGCACTTACCCCTACTTCAAGCGCTTCTTCGCCATCCCGCAGGCCTACCTTGGCATTGCCTTCGGCTTCGGCATGCCCATGGCCTTCGCCGCCGTGCAGGGCACGGTGCCGGCGGTGGCCTGGCTGCTGCTGCTCGGCAACGTGTTCTGGGCCGTGGCCTATGACACCGAGTACGCCATGGTCGACCGCGACGACGACCTGAAGATCGGCATCAAGACTTCCGCCATCACTTTCGGCCGCTTCGACGTGGCCGCCATCATGCTCTGCTATGGCGTGCACCTGGCCATCCTGCTGCTGGTCGGCCAGCACTTCGGCCTGGGCTGGCCCTTCCTGCTGGGCATGGCGATCGCCGCCGGCTGCGCCGTTTACCACTACTTCCTGATCCGTGGCCGCGAGCGTGCGCCTTGTTTTGCGGCGTTCCGCCACAATAACTACCTCGGCGCTGCGGTATTCGCAGGCATCGTGCTCGACTACGCGCTGCGCTGACCTATACTGGAATTTACCTGAGTGCAGTTCACCGAAAAGAGGCGATCATGGACCAGACACCCCAAGCAGCAAAACCCAACGGTGGCGCCGTTGCCAATGGCAAAAGCCATGCCCACAATGAAAGCGCGGAGGCGCGCGAGCGCCTGATGGGCGACCTCAAGCAAGCGGTGCAGGATGCGGAAACCTGGCTGCGCAATGCGGCCACCGCCAATACCGAGGACCTGGGCATGGTCAAAGCCAGGTTCGAGGACACGCTGCGCACCGCCAAGCGCGACCTGCTGAAGCTGGAAGACAGCGTCATCGCGCGCGGCAAGATGGCGGCCCAGGCCACCGACCACTATGTGCACGACCATCCCTGGAAATCGGTGGCCGCCGGCGCCGCCATCGGCGTGATTGTCGGCCTGCTGATCGCACGCCGCTAAACCGCCTCAGCGGCTGCGGTTGCCGCCGTCGCCTATGTGGTAGCTGGCGCGCAAGCGCGCCAGCAGTCCCTGTTCGCGTTGCAGGAAGCGGTTGAACTGCTCGACCACGGCGCGGCAATGCATGGTGGACAGGCGGAAGTCGGAGCGCGCATGCGGCAAACCGGGGTCGAACACCAGCCCGCCGCCCGCCTTGAGCTCGGACGCCAGCATATGGCTGGCCACGTCCACATTCACATAGACCGCATCCGGATGGCCGGCCAGGCCCAGGCGCAGCAGGCTGTCCGTACTGTTGGAGGTGGTCAGCTCCAGCGCCCGGCTGTCGATGGCAGACTGGTAGGGCCAGGGCGTGAAGCCCAACACCGTCCCCAGCGTCTTCAGCGCTGACAGCGGTTTGCCGCGCCGCTGCGGCAACACCATGGCGCCTTCCTCGGTCGACACCACCACCTCGCTGTAGCTCAGCCGTAGGCCGGCGCGCAGCTCTTCACGCCACTTGGGGTTGTCCGGGTACTTGAAATCCAGCGTGCGTTCGCTCAGGAAGCGGCTGTACAAGCGGTTGATCGGCAGCGGCACATAGTCGAAGGCATAGCCGTGCTGCGCCGCGAAGGCGTCCAGCACCTCGCGCGCAAAGCCGCCGTAACGGTTGTTGCCATCCACCGTGTGCAGCGGCAGGTACTGCAGCTTTTCCACTCCGACCGTGAATTTGCGGCCGCCGCTACCGGCATCGCATTGCTGGGCCGCCGCGGCAGCGCAGCCCAGCATCAGGGTGAGGCACAGGAAGGGCCGGATCCACATCGCGTCAGCATAGCCAAAACTCTGCGGCAGGGCAATCATTCTCACGCCTGGCGGCCGGACGGCGGCGCCGCGCCGCTGCGGTAGGCCGTGGGCGACATGCCGAACAGCTGGCCGAAGGTGCGGCGCAGCATGGCCTCGCTGCGAAAGCCCGACTGCAGCGCCACCTGCAGCATCGACAGGCCGGGCCGCGCCAGCAAGTCCTTGGCGTACTCGCCGCGGCAGCGCGCAATGTAGAGATGCGGCGGCATGCCCACCGCATGCTGGAAGCGGCGCGAAAAATTGCGCACGCTCATGGCCGTGCGCTGCGCCGCGCCTTCCACCGTCAAATCCTGCTTGAAGCAGCGTTCGATGTATTCCTGCGCCTGGCGGATGCGCTGGTCGCCGTGCTGCTTGAAGGCGGTGTTGCGGATCGCCACGCGCTCGTAGGTTGGCTGGGTCACGGTATTGGTATAGCGGCTGAATTTGTGCGCCGCAGCTTCGCCGTAAAAGTGGCTGACCAGGTAACTGCAGGCGTCCAGGCAGGGATTGACCGAGCCGGCGCTGATGATGCGGTCGTCGATCAGCAGCGGCGCATCGGGCGTGAAGCGCACTTCCGGATAGTGGCGGGCAAACACGCGCTGGTCGGACAGGTTGCCGGTCACCTCGCGCCCGTCGAGCAAGCCGGTTTCGGCCAGCAGGCGCATGCCGCCCGCCATGCCGACGATCAGGGCGCCGTGCGCGTGCACCTGCAGCAGCCAGCCGGCCAGGGCCGGCGCGATCGGCGCGCGTGCCGCCAGCGGCAGGTAGAACGGCGGGACGATCACCACTTGCGGCGCCGGCATATCGGCCAGGGTCAGTTCCGGCTGCAGCGCGGGCCCGGTAAAGGAACGCACCGGCGCGCTGCCCATCGCCACCAGGCGCACGCGGAACAGCTCCGACGCCCGCAGGTCGGGATTGCGCGCATGCAGGGTGCCGGCGATGGCAAAGCCCTCCCGCGCCAGCAAGGCCAGGCCTCCCCAGCAATCGTCCCCGACATAGATGGCAACTGTAACCGGCGCTTTCATGTGGCCGATACTAGCATTGGATTTGGCCGATATTGACGATAACAATTCAATAATGGACAGATATACTGGCTTGGCTGCTGCATCTCTACAACAACAAGCTGGGGAGACGAAGTATGTTGAAAGCCATCGGCGCCATCGCGCTGTGCGGCCTGCTGTCGGCCTGTACCAAGACCATGCCATCGCTGCCGCCGCCTGCTTCGGCCGCCGATCTCGCGTTCCAGAAAAAGCTGCAGGAGCAACTGCTCGACGCCAAACCGGGGGCGGTGATCGAGATCCCGGCCGGTAAGTACAAATTCACCAGCGGCCTGCAATTGCGCGCGGACGGCGTGACCATCCGCGGCGCCGGCATGGACAAGACCATCCTCTCCTTCAAGCCGCAAATCACCGGGCCGGAAGGCTTGCTGGTCTACGGTAACCACTTCACCATCGAGGGCCTGACCATCGAGGATTCCAAAGGCGATGGGCTGAAGATCAACGACGGCGACCACATCACCATCCGCAGCGTGAAGGTGCAGTGGACCGGCGGCTCCAAGGTCAGCAACGGCGCTTACGGCATCTACCCGGTCAAGACGAAAAATGTGCTGATCGAAGACTGCGTGGCGATCGCCGCCTCCGACGCCGGCATCTACGTCGGCCAGTCGCAGAATGTGGTGGTACGCAACTCGCGCGCCCACGCCAATGTGGCCGGCATCGAAATCGAGAACACCATCAACGCCGACGTGTACGGCAACATCGCCACCGGCAATACCGGCGGCATCCTGGTATTCAATATGCCCAACCTGGACCAGCCGGGCCACAGCACGCGCGTGTTCCAGAACAAGGTCGAAGGCAACAACCTGGGCAACTTCGCCGCCAAGGGCACCGCCGTGGCCAGCGTGCCAGCCGGCTCCGGGGTGGTGATCAATTCGAATTCGAAGGTCGAGATCTTCGACAACGACATTGCCAACAACCAGACCGCCAACGTCATCATTTCCAGCTACCACTCGACCGGCTACTTCACCGAAAAGGGCGTGGCCAAGGATTACGACCCCTACCCGAAAGCGATCTACGTCTACGACAACCGCTTCAAGGGCGGCGGCGACGCGCCCGACGGCCTGGACCTGAAAGCGCTGAAACTGGCGCTGTACGGCCTGTCCGGCCACTTGCCCGACGTGCTGTGGGACGGCTATGCCGACAAGGCGCTGGCGAAAAACGGCGTGATGCCGGCCGACGCGCGCATCTGCGTGCAGGATGGGGCGGAAGTGCTGAATGCGGACGGCCCGAACAAGTACGCCAACCCGAAAGCCGATTCGGCGCCGCACCGCTGCCAGCTGGCCAAGCTGCCGCCGGTCAGCATCCCGCAACTGAGCTCGCAATCCTGATGACGTTCCCTTTCCGCCCCCTGCGGGCGGCCGCCGTGGCAGCGTGCGCGCTCGCCCTGGCGGCTTGCGCGCGCAGCCCCGCCCCGCCGCCCGAACCGGTCAACTTCATCGCCGAAGGCCGCCCCGAAAAACTCAGCGACTGGCGCCTGCTGGCCGCCAGCGAAGGGCAGTTGGTGCTGAACCAGGAAGTGCTGCCCTACACCCTGAACACGCCCCTGTTCAGCGACTACGCGCACAAGCTGCGCACGGTGTGGATGCCGAAGGGCGTCTCGGCCGCCTACCAGGCCGATGCGGCCTTCGATTTCCCGGTCGGCACCATCATCAGCAAAACCTTCTACTACCCGCGCGACGGCGCCGGCCAGGCAGTGCTGGCCAGCGACGACAAGGGCGACGCCAGCCGGCTTGACCTGAAAAAAGTGCGGCTGATGGAAACGCGCCTGCTGGTGCGCCGTGCGGAAGGCTGGATCGCCCTGCCCTATGTGTGGAATGCGCAGCAGACCGAGGCCGTGCTGCAGCGCACCGGCGAGCAGATCCCGCTGGAGATGGCGACGCCGCAGGGCAAGCAAAAGTTCACCTATGTGGTGCCGAACGTGAACCAGTGCGCCTCCTGCCATGTGGCGGATTTGAAGAGCAAGAAGTTCGAGCCGCTCGGCCTGAAGGCGCGCCACATCAACCTGGGCGGGCAGCTGGAACAGCTGGCCGCCGCCGGCTACCTGCACGGCGCGCCGCCGTCGGCCCAGGCGCCGCGCAACGCCGACTGGCGCGACCCGAAAGCCAGCATCGATGCCCGCGCGCGCGCCTACCTCGATATCAACTGCGCGCACTGCCACAACGACAAAGGCACGGCCAACACCACCGCCCTGCACCTGGAGATCGGCGCGCCGGCCAACCAGCACCTGGGCCTGTGCAAGCCGCCGGTGGCGGCGGGCGCCGGCACCGGCGGCAATTCCTTCGGCATCAACCCGGGCAAACCGGATGATTCGATCTTCGTGTTCCGCCTGAAATCGACGGAAACCGGGGTCATGATGCCGGAGCTGGGACGCACCACCTCGCACCGCGAGGGCGTGGAACTGATCCGCGCCTGGATCGGCGCGATGCAGGAAAGCTGCAATTGAACCTACCAAGGGAGACCGCATGAAGCTGCGCAAGAAAGTCCTGTCGTCCAGCATTTCCAGCGCCTTGCTCGCCTGCTGCGGCGCGGCCAGCGCCGCCGACCAGCCGCCGAAGGAGGAAACCCACGTCGTGGTGGTCACGGCGCAGAACCGCACGCAGCAGGCGCAGGACGTGCCGATCGCGCTGCAGATCATCGGCGCCGAGCAGATCGACAAGCTGGCCTCGCCCAACCTGGCCGAGATGAACGGCTACATCCCCGGCCTGTCGGTCAGCGCCGAGCAGCCGACCCAGCCCTCCATGTCGCTGCGCGGCATCGGCACCGGCGATTTCGGCATCGGCACCGACGCCCCGGTCGGCGTGTATATCGACGGCGTGTATGCCGGCAAGACGGGCGGCGCGGTGATGAACTTCAACGACGTGCAGCGCATCGAAGTGCTGAAAGGGCCGCAAGGCACCCTGTTCGGCCGCAACAGCGCCGCCGGCGCGATCTCGGTGGTGACGCGCGAGCCGGGCCGCGACAACGAGCTGGAGGCGCGCCTGCGCTACGGCAAGTACAAGACGCGCAATGTGGAGTTGCTGGCCAATGCGCCGCTGTCCGACAGCACGGCGCTGCGCATCACCGCCGTGCACCACGCCAGCGACGGCTGGCTGAAGGATGCCGCCACGGGCGCCTCGCTGCAGCACGGCACCGACACCGGCGTGCGCGCCACCCTGCGCTGGGACGCCCCGGCGCGCGCCAAGGTGCTGCTGTCGGTTGAAGCGGAAAAGCTGGACCACATGGCGCGCCCCGCCATCGGCCTGGTGGCCGGCCTGCCGTCGGTGCCGGTCAATCCCGCCAACTATCTCGACCCGCGCACGGCGCCGGTCTACAACGACGCCGCCAACAATGGCGAGACGCGCGACTTCCACGGCGGCACCCTGCGCGTGGAGCTGCCGCTGGGCTGGGCCACCTTCAACTCCATCACCGGCGTGCGCCGCTTCGACTCGCGCAACCGGCAGGACAACGACGGCACCAACCGCATCACACATTACGTCGACACCGAGAACGCGGAACGCAACCGCAGCTGGCAACAGGAGTTCCGCCTGTCCGCCAATACCGGCATGGCGGACTGGGTGGCGGGCCTCAGCTTCTACCACGAGAAGGCCAACCAGACCAGCCAGGTCAACACCAACACCAATACGCTCGACACCATCTTCGGCAACGTGGCCAACCTGCCCGTCTTCAGCCTGCTGGAAGGCGCGGCGGCCATGGCCGGCATCCCGGCCGGCCTGCTGGGCAACCCGTGGCAGGAAAACATGCACGTGGCGGGGCGCTACAAGGCTAGCGCGCTCTATGGCGACGTGATCTGGCACCTGGCGCCCAAGCTGAACCTGACCACCGGTTTGCGCTACACGCGCGACGACAAGCGCTTTAGCTGGTATAGCCCGCTGCGCGACGCCGCCGCCCTGGACGCCTCGGTCCAGCGCCTGCAGGGCCTGGGCTTCTTCGACGCCCTGGTGGCCATGGGCGCGCTGACGGAAATGGAAATGATGATGGCGCTCGGCGCCATGGGCCAGAACATCGAATTCACCAGCCCCGGCGCGAGCGCCAAGCCGCTGGAAAAGCGCAGCAAGTGGAGCGACACCAGCCCGCGCGCGGTGCTGGACTACAAGCTCAATGAAGACATGATGGTGTACGGCTCCATCGCCAAGGGCTACCAGTCGGGCGGCTTCAACGCGCTGCAGGTGAACGCCAGCTACGAGCCGGAAAAGGTGTGGAACTACGAAGTGGGCATGAAGAACTACTACCGCCAGTACAAGCTGCTGGTGAACGCCTCCCTCTACCACTACAAGTTCAGCAACCTGCAGTCGCTGGCCCTGGTCAATAACGGCTCCGCGATACCGACCTACCAGGTTACCAGCAGCGACCAGGAGGCGCACGGCCTGGACTTCGAAGCGCGCTGGCAGCCGGCACGCGACCTGCGCCTGAACATGAGCGCGGCCTACATCGACCAGACCTACAAGAGCTTCACCACCAACGACGGCATCAAGCTCGACGGGCAGGCGGTCGGCACGCCGAAATGGACCACTGCGCTGGGCGCCGACTACTGGCTGCGCGGCGTGGCGGGCGGCGACATCAACTTCACGCTGCAGCACGCCTACAGCGGCGCCACGCGCTGCAATGCCGACGCGCTGCAGGGCGCCTGCCTGGTCACGCCGCGCTTTCGCACCGGCAGCGCCACGCACCGCACCGATTTCCGCGCCGGCTACGAGGCGGCCAGCCACAAGTGGGCGGTGGCGCTGTTCGTCAACAACCTGTTCGACAAGCGCTATGTGACGAGCATCGGCAATATGACCACCAACCTGCTTGGCACGCCGTACGCCATGGTCAATCCGCCGCGCCGGGTGGGGGTGGAGCTGCGCCTGAATATGTAGGCGGCGTCATACTGGTGAAATTAGGCGTGTAGTAGAATCAACTTTTTCACCCTCACCTACCCGCCGCAATGTCGTTCCCCGATCCAGCCATCCCTGGCCGGCCCGCGCAAGACGCCGGGCCGGGCGCCTTCTTCGCGCGCCGGCTGGATGCACTGAATCAGAACGCCGACAAACTGCAAACCTGGCGCAACAACCTGCTGCAAGGCCTGTGCGCGGTCGCCTTCTGCCTTGGGCTGGTGACCATGGTGCCCAGCATCTGGGCCGGGGTGCAACAGCAGAACTGGGGCATGATCGGGGCCGATGTGGTGGCCCTGGCCTGCACCGGCATGCTGTACGCGTGCCGCTCGGTGCGCTACGGCTTGCGCGCCTTCACCTTTCTCGCCATCTGCTACCTGCTGGCGCTCGTGCTGCTGTTTTCCATCGGCCTCCTGAGCCAGCCCTACCTGCTGGCGGTGCCGGTGCTGTGCACCGTGCTGCTGGGCCTGCGCGCCGGTCTACTGGCCCTGCCCTGCTGCGGCGTGACGCTGTTTGCCGCCGGCTATTGGGGCGGCATCGACCCGGGCCTCGGCCAGCTCGATGTGGGCCTGTCCATGCACTGGACCCTGGTGGCGCTGAATTTCCTGCTGGTGGCGGCCTTGCTGGTGGTGTCCTGCGCCTACCTGCTGCACGGCCTGGCCGGCGCCCTGGCGCGCCAGCGCGCGGTACACGAAGCGCTGGAGAGCCAGATCGCCATCCTGCAGGCGCGCGAAGTGGAGCTGCGCGAATCGATGGCCGCGCGCAAGGCGGCGGAACTGTCAAATGAACTCAAATCCGAATTCCTGGCCATGATCAGCCATGAGGTGCGCACGCCGCTGGGCGGCGTGATCGGCATGCTGCGCCTGGCCAAACGCGACGACACGCTGTCGGCCGATACCCGCCGCAAGCTGCGCATCGGCCTTGGCAATGCCGAGGTTCTGCTGCACATCATCAACGACATCCTCGACTTCTCGCGCCTGGAGGCGGGCAAGATGCCGTTCGAGTCGATCGACTTCGACTTGCCGGCCCTGCTGCAGGATGTGGTGGCGCTGCTGGCCGACCGCGCCGAGACCAAGGGCATTTCGCTGGTGGCTGAACTGGACCCCGCCCTGGGCCGATGGTGGCGCGGCGATCCGGTGCGCCTGCGGCAGGTGGTGATGAACCTGGTGGGCAACGGCGTCAAGTTCACCGAGCGCGGCGAAGTGCGCCTGGCGGCGCGCGCGGCGCCGGATGGCGGCGTCGTGCTGGCCGTCAGCGACACCGGCATCGGCATTGAACGCGAGGCGATCGGCCGCCTGTTCGGCAAGTTCGAACAGGGCAATGCGGCGACCTCGCGCAAATATGGCGGCGCCGGCCTGGGACTGGCGATCTGCAAACTGATTGTGGACACCTTCGGCGGCCAGATATCGGTGCGCAGCGAGCCGGGCGCGGGCAGCGTGTTCGAGGTGCGCCTGCCGCTGCAAGCGGGCCAGCCCGCCGTGGCGCTGCCGGTGGCGCGCCTGGCGCCGCATGCCGTCGCCCTGCGCCTGCTGTGCGCGGAGGATGGCAGCACCAACCAGATCATCCTGCGCGAGCTGCTGTCGGAGATGGGGCATAGCGTGACCATCGCCGACGACGGCGCGGCGGCGCTGGAGATGCTGGCGCGGCAGGACTTCGACCTGGTGATCATGGATAGCCGCATGCCGCGCATGGACGGCATTGCGGCCCTGCGCCTGCTGCGCGCCGGCGCCATGGGCGTGCGCCGGCCAGACGTGCCAGTGGTGGCGCTGACGGCCAACGCGGCGCAAGAGGAAAGGCAGCGCTTTATGGAGGCGGGCGCGAACGGCTTCCTGCCCAAGCCGATCGAAGAGGCCAGCCTGCATGCGGAAATCGGGCGCCAGATCGCCCTGCTGGCACAAGCCGCACCGGGACGGGCGGAGCTGGACGCCATGTTCGGCCTGAATGGGCACGCCGGGCGCCAGGGCGCAGCCGCAGTGGCTGCCGCCGACGGCGCCGGGGGCAGCGCCAACAGCGCCGCCGTGCGCGCCGCCTTCACGGCGGAAGCGCCGCGCCAGCTGGCCGCATTGCGCCAGGGCCTGGCCGACGGCGACGCGGCGGCGGTGGCGCTGCACGCGCATAGCCTGATGGGCAGCGCCGGCCTGTTCGGCGCGCGCGAGCTGACGGCCTTGTGCGGCCGCGTCGAGGCGCTGGCCGACCGCGGCGAGCTGGCCGCCATCGCGCCGCTGGCCGGGCAGCTGGACGAACAGCTGGCGCGCCTGCTGGCCCAGCTCGCGGCCTGAGGCCGCACCGGCCTCAGGCCGCGCTGCCGAGCTGTTCGCCCAGTTCCTTGCCGCGCGCGGCGGCGGCTTTCACGGCGCCGACGATGGCGGCTTTGACGCCGCTCGCTTCCATGCTGGTCAGCGCGGCATAGGTGGTGCCGCCCTTCGAGGTGACCTTCTCGCGCAGCACCGGCACCGGGTCCGGCGACTGCGCCGCCAGCTGGGCCGCGCCGGTGAAGGTGGCCATGGCCAGCTGCCTGCCCTGCTCCGCCGTCAGACCCAGCTCCTCGGCCGCCTGCTGCATGGCCTCGATGAAATAGAAGACATAGGCCGGGCCGCTGCCAGAGACCGCCGTCACCGCGTCGATCTGCGACTCGTCGTCCAGCCACACCGTGGCGCCCACCGCGCGCAGGATCTGGTCGGCCGCCGCGCGCTGCGGCGCGCTCACGCCGGCCGACGCCACCATGCCCGTTACGCCCATGCCGATCAGGGCCGGCGTATTCGGCATGGTGCGCACGATGGCCGGATAGCCGCCCAGCCAGCGCGCCAGGTCGGCGGCGCGGATGCCGGCCGCAATCGACAACACCAGCGGCGCGCGCCCGGCCGCCTGCGCCGCCTGCAGCAGCGGCAGCAGCTGCTGCGTCACCTCATGCATCACCTGCGGCTTGACCGCCAGCACCAGCACCTCGGCGCCGCCAGCCGCGCTGTCCGCCAGCGCGGCCGCCACCGTCACGCCGTACTGGCGCTGCAGGGCTTCCAGCGAGGCCGGATTCGGGTCCACCACATGGATATTCGCGCCCGGCGTCAGCTTGCCTGCCAGCCCGGCGATCAGCGCCGCGGCCATATTGCCGCCGCCAATGAATGCAATCTTCATCACTTCATCCTTTGTTATATTGGCGCGCGCCGAAAATGGCGCTGCCCACGCGCACGATGGTCGCGCCTTCATGGATCGCCGCCCGCATATCGGCCGACATGCCCATCGACAGGGTATCGAGCGCCACGCCGTCCGCGCGCAGCCGCTCGTACAGTTCGCGCAGTACGCGGAAGGCCGCGCGCTGCTTGTCAAAATCGTCTTCCGGTTCCGGAATCGCCATCAGGCCGCGCAGCTGCAGGCGCGGCAAGGCCGCCACCGCGCGCGCCAGCGCCGCCGCGTCGCCGGGCAGCACGCCGCTCTTGCTGGCCTCCCCGCTGGTGTTGACCTGGATGCAGACCTGCAGCGGGTGCAGGCCGGCGGGACGCTGCTCCGACAGGCGCTGCGCAATCTTCTCGCGTTCAATCGTGTGCACCCAATCGAAGTTTTCCGCTATAAGACGCGTCTTGTTACTTTGGATCGGCCCGATGAAATGCCACTCCAGCGGCGTGCAGCCGCGCGCCTGCGCCACCGCGTGGATCTTCTCCACGCCTTCCTGCACATAGTTCTCGCCGAACGCGCGCTGGCCCGCCAGCACCGCCTCCAGCACGGCCTGCGCCGGGAACGTCTTGGAAACGGCCAGCAGCTGGACCGCGTTGGGCGCGCGCTGCGCTTCTTGCGAAGCAACGTTGATTGCTTCAGTAACAACTTGCAAGTTATGGGCTATTGTGGACATAATCGAATGGGACAGGGCCAAGGCTTTTGGCTATCAAAAAAGCACAGGGATTATAAATGGACATTTCCGAACTACTCGCATTCTCCGTCAAGAACAAGGCATCAGACCTGCACCTGTCGGCGGGCCTGCCACCGATGATCCGCGTGCACGGCGACGTGCGCCGCATCAACCTGCCGCCGCTGGAGCACAAGGACGTGCACGGCATGATCTATGACATCATGAACGACGGCCAGCGCAAGGCCTACGAAGAAATGCTGGAATGCGACTTCTCCTTCGCCATTCCGGGCCTGGCGCGCTTCCGCGTCAACGCCTACAACCAGGAGCGCGGCGCGGCCGCCGTGCTGCGTACCATTCCGTCCAAGATCCTGACGCTGGAAGAACTGAACGCGCCCAAGATTTTCGCCGAATTCGCCATGAAGCCGCGCGGCCTGGTGCTGGTGACCGGCCCGACCGGCTCCGGCAAATCGACCACGCTGGCGGCCATGGTCAACCACCTCAATGAGAACGAGTACGGCCACATCCTGACCATCGAGGACCCGATCGAGTTCGTGCACGAATCGAAGAAGTGCCTGATCAACCAGCGCGAAGTCGGCCCGCACACCCTGTCCTTCAACAACGCGCTGCGCTCGGCGCTGCGGGAAGACCCGGACGCGATCCTGGTGGGCGAGCTGCGCGACCTGGAAACCATCCGCCTGGCGCTGTCGGCGGCCGAGACCGGCCACCTGGTGTTCGGCACCCTGCACACCTCGTCCGCCGCCAAGACCATCGACCGTATCATCGACGTGTTCCCGGCCGAGGAAAAGGAAATGGTGCGCGCCATGCTGTCCGAATCGCTGCAGGCCGTCATTTCGCAAACCCTGCTCAAGACCAAGGATGGCTCGGGCCGCGTGGCCGCGCATGAGATCATGATCGGCACCCCGGCCATCCGCAACCTGATCCGCGAAGCGAAGATCGCGCAGATGTATTCCGCGATCCAGACCGGCAACAACGTCGGCATGCAGACGCTGGACCAGAACCTGACGGACCTGGTCCGCCGCAACCTGATCTCGTCGGCAGCCGCGCGCTCCGCCGCCAAGATCCCCGACAATTTCCCAGGCTGATCTCCCACTATGGAACGCGACCAGGCATCAAAATTCATGTTCGACCTGCTGCGCCTGATGGTCAGCAAAAAAGGCTCGGACTTGTTCATCACCGCCGGCTTCCCGCCGGCCATCAAGATCGACGGCAAAATGACGCCGGTATCGGCGCAGGCCCTGACGCCGGCCCATACCTCCGACCTGGCGCGTTCGATCATGAACGACAAGCAGACCGCATCGTTCGAGCAGACCAAGGAAGCCAACTTCGCCATCAGCCCGGGCGACCTGGGGCGCTTCCGCGTCTCGGCCTTCGTGCAAATGAGCTCGGTCGGCATGGTGCTGCGTACCATTAACAGCACCATCCCGGAATTCGACGACCTGGGCCTGCCGCCGGTGCTGAAGGACGTGATCATGTCCAAGCGCGGCCTGGTGATCATGGTCGGCGCCACCGGCTCCGGCAAATCGACCACGCTGGCGGCCATGGTGGGCCACCGCAACGCCAACAGCTACGGCCACATCATCACCATTGAAGACCCGGTCGAATTCGTGCACCCGCACCGCAACTGCATCATCACGCAGCGCGAAGTGGGAGTCGACACCGAGGACTGGGAAATCGCGCTGAAGAACACGCTGCGCCAGGCGCCGGACGTGATCCAGATCGGCGAGATCCGCGACCGCCAGACCATGGACCACGCGATCGCCTTCGCCGAAACCGGCCACCTGTGCCTGGCCACCCTGCACGCCAACAGCTCCAACCAGGCGCTGGACCGTATCATCAACTTCTTCCCGGAAGAGCGCCGCCAGCAGTTGCTGATGGACTTGTCGCTCAACCTGAAGGGCATGATCTCGCAGCGCCTGATCCCGAAAAAGGACGCCAAGGGGCGCGCGGTGGCGGTGGAAATCATGCTGAATTCCCCGCTCATCGCGGACCTGATCTTCAAAGGCCAGGTGCACGAGATCAAGGAGCTGATGAAGCGCTCGCGCGAACTGGGCATGCAGACCTTCGACCAGGCCCTGTTCGACCTGTACGAGGCCGGCGCCATCACCTACGAGGACGCGCTGCGCAATGCCGACTCGGTCAACGACCTGCGCCTGGCCATCAAGCTGGAATCGAAAGAAGCCAAGAACCGCGACCTGTCGGCCGGCACTGAACACCTGGGGATCGTGTGATGACTACCGTTTACGACTTTAACGCCGACAGCCTGTCCGGCCAACCCGTCAATCTGCAGCAATACAAAGGCAAGGTGCTGCTGATCGTAAACACCGCCAGCAAATGCGGCTTCACGCCGCAGTACCAGGGCCTGGAGGCGCTGCATAAGGAGTTCGCCGGCCAGGACTTCGAAGTGCTGGGCTTCCCCTGCAACCAGTTCGGCCAGCAGGAACCGGGCGACGCCGGCGAGATCGGCGCCTTCTGCGAAAAGAACTACGGCGTCAGCTTCCCCATGTTCGCCAAGGTCGACGTCAACGGCGACGCCGCGCACCCGCTGTACAAGCACCTGAAGAAGAATGCGCCCGGCATCCTGGGCACGGAAGGCATCAAATGGAACTTCACCAAGTTCCTCGTGCGTAAGGACGGCAGCATCCACGACCGCTACGCCCCGACCACCAAGCCGGAAGACCTGGCGGGCGAAATCCGTAAGCTGCTGTCCCAATAGGCCGCGGCAGCGGTACCGCCATGCAAGCGCTGATCGAGTTGTTTTCCCCGCCCGCCGATCCGGCGCTGCTCACGTATGGCATCTACGACCCCTGGCTGGTCGCGCTGTCGGTGCTGGTGGCCGCCTTTTCCTCGGCCATGGCGCTGCACATGGCGGCGCAGGCGGCGCGCGCCGGCCAGCTCGGCCTGCGCATGGCGGCCCTCACCACCGGCAGCCTGGCGCTGGGCAGCGGCGTCTGGTCGATGCATTTCATCGGCATGCTGGCCTTCAACCTGTGCACGCCGGTGCATTACGCGCCCGGCCCCACCCTGCTCTCCATGCTGCCCAGCCTGGCCGCGTCGGCGGTGGCCCTGTCGCTGATCGGGCGCCAGCGCATCGGCACGCGCAGCCTGCTGGTGGGCGGCCTGCTGATGGGCGCCGGCATCGGCGCCATGCACTACACCGGCATGGCCGCCATGCGCTCCGCGCTCGAACTGCGCTACGACCCGTGGATGTTCGCGCTCTCCATCGTGGTGGCGGTGGCGCTGGCCTGCCTGGCACTGTGGGTGCATGTCGGCCTGCGCGGCGTGCGCAGCCTGCGCGCGCGCCTGGGCGAAACCGGCACCCTGGTGCTGGCGGGCCTGATCATGGGCTGCGCCATCGCCGGCATGCACTACACCGGCATGGCGGCGGCCCGCTTCGTCGGCCGCGCGCCGTACGAACCGGCCAGCGGCATTGCCAACGCCGGCTTCCTGGCGCTGGCCGTCACCCTGGTCACGGCCTTGCTGACGGCGCTGGTGGCCTCGGCCAACGGCCTGCTGCGCTACCGCGCCCTGTTCCGCCACGTGAGCGAACTGGAACAGGCGCTGCGCACCAGCGAGCAGCAGCTGCGCACCCTGGTCGGGAATATCCCCGGCATCGCCTACCGCAGCCTGAACCTGCCCAACTGGCCGATGCTGTTCGTCAGCGACGCGGTGGAAAACATGACCGGTTATCCACCGGCCGATTTCCTGGGCGAGCCGCCGCGGCGCCTGTTCGGTGAATTGATCCACCCCGACGATTTGCCGGCCGTGACGCGCGGCCTGGATCTGGCGCTGGCGGAGCGGCGCCCCTTCACGCTGGAATACCGCATCACCCACCGCGACGGCAGCACCCACTGGATGTGGGAGAACGGCGCCGTGGTCACCGATGAGCGCGGCGACATCGTATGGCTGGACGGCGTCATCCTCGACATCAGCAACCGGCGCGTGATGGAGCAGGACCTGCGCCAGGCCAAGGAGCGCGCCGAGCAGGCCGCCGCCGCGCGCGCCGCCTTCCTGGCCAATATGAGCCACGAGATCCGCACGCCGATGAATTCCATCCTCGGCTTCACCGACGTGCTGCTGCAGGGCCAACTGAGCGCCTCGCAGCGGCGCCACCTGGACACGGTGCGCAGCGCCGGCCGCTCCCTGCTGCGCCTGCTGAACGACATCCTCGACACCGCCAAGCTGGATAAGGGCGCGGTGGAGCTGGAGCTGCACGACTTCAACCTGCTGGCCCTGGTCGACGAACTGTCCTCCACCCTGGGCAATGCGGCGCGCAGCAAGGGCCTGGGCATGCACTTGCGCTACGACCCGGCGCTGCCGACCTGGCTGCACGGCGACGAGCTGCGCATCCGCCAGGTGCTGACCAACCTGCTCGACAACGCGGTCAAGTTCACCGGCAGCGGCGAGGTCACCCTGGCCGTGAACGCCGAACAGGTGGGCGAGCGCCGCATGCTGCATTTCGCCATCAGCGACACCGGCATCGGCATTGCGCCCGACCGCATCGAAGCGATTTTCGATCCCTTCGTGCAGGCCGACGCCTCGATGAACCGGCGCTTCGGCGGCACCGGCCTGGGCACCACCATCTGCAAGCAGCTGACGGAGCTGATGGGCGGCAGCCTGCGCGTGGAGAGCACCCTGGGCCAGGGCAGCACCTTCCACGTGCTGCTGCCGCTGCTGGAGGCGCGCAGCGGGCCGGTGCACTCCAAGCGCCAGGCCATCCTGCTGCCGCCGCTGCGCGTGCTGGCGGTGGACGATGTGCCGCAGAACCTGGAAGTGCTGATGCTGCTGCTGTCCAAGCTGGGCCACACCGTGACCGGCGCCAACGACGGCGCGATGGCGGTCAAGCTGGTGTGCGAGGCGCAGTTCGACGCCATCCTGATGGATGTGCAGATGCCGGGCATGGACGGGCTGGAAGCGACGCGCCGCATCCGCGCCGGCGAAGCGGCCAAGGAGCGTCCGCGCACGCCCATCATCGCCATGACGGCCAGCGTGCTGGAACGCGACCGCGACGCCACGCGCGAGGCGGGCATGGACGGCTTCACCACCAAGCCGGTGGACCTGGCGGCGCTCACCGCCGAGCTGGCGCGCGTGCTGGGCATGCCGGCCGGGATACCGCGCCCGGCGACCTTGGCCGCCGCCGCGACGCAAGTGCTGGATGCGGCGCGCGCCCTGCAGCGCTGGGGCGACAACGGGCCGGCCTACCAGCGCGCCTTGCACGGTTTTGCCGAGCGCTATGAAGACGCGGCGGCCGAACTCTCGCAAGCCCTGGCCAGCAACGAGCTGCAGACGGCGCTGACGCTGGCGCACCAGGTGCGCGGTGCCGCTGCCAATCTTGGCCTGGAGCTGCTGGCCGAGGCCCTGGGCACGCTGGAAACGGCTTTGCATGGCAGCGATAAGGCCGTGCAAGCCGCCGCCGCCCAACAGGCGCTGGCCCAGTTCGGCCCCGCCATCGCCGCCGCGCGCAGCGCCGGCCAGGCCCATGCCAGCGCGCCCGCCCCGGCGCCCGCCGCCGGCCCGGACCCACAGCGCATCCAGGCCCTGGGCATGGCCCTGATGGAATCGCTGGAGCGCGGCAGCTTCGACCAGGCGGTGCTGGCCGAACTGACGGCCAGCATGCGCGGCAGCGTCCCGCCAGCCCAGCTCGACGGCCTGCAGCGCGCCGTCGACGACTTCGATTTCGACAACGCGCGCAGCCGGCTGCAAGCGCTGCTGCAAAGGAATGAGCAATGACGAAGCAAGCCACCATCCTGGTCGTGGACGACGAATCCAGCAACCTGCAACTGCTGCGGCAAATCCTGCAAGACCATTACCGCCTGCTGTTCGCCAAGGAGGGCGCGCGCGCCATCGAGCTGGCCGCCAACGAAATGCCGGACCTGATCCTGCTCGACGTGATGATGCCCGGCATGACGGGCTACGACGTATGCCGCGCCCTGAAAGCCAATCCCCTCACCGCCCCGGTCCCGGTCATCTTCGTCACCGCCCTGACCGACAGCGCTGACGAGGTGGACGGTTTCGACGCCGGCGCGGTGGACTTCATCAGCAAACCGATCAGCCCGGCCGTGGTGAAGGCGCGCGTCAAGCTGCACTTGTCCCTGGTGCGCATGGATGAACTGCGCGCCAGCCGCCTCGCCATCGTGCAGCGCCTGGGCCTGGCCGCAGAATACAAGGACAATGAAACCGGCCTGCACGTGATCCGCATGAGCCATTACGCGCGCCTGATCGCCCAGGGCTGCGGCATGGACGAGGACGAGGTGGACAACCTGTTCGTGGCCGCGCCGATGCACGATATCGGCAAGATCGGCATTCCCGACCACATCCTGCAAAAGCCGGCCCGCCTGAGCGCGGAGGAATGGCAGGTCATGCAGACCCACCCCAATATCGGCGCCCACATCATTGGCCGCCACGACAGCGGCCTGCTGGCGGTGGCGCACGACGTCGCCCTGGCCCACCATGAGAAGTGGGACGGCAGCGGCTATCCGAACAAATTAAGCGGCGAGGACATCCCGCTGGCCGGCCGCATCGTGGCGGTGGCGGACGTGTTCGACGCCCTCACCTCGGTGCGCCCCTACAAACCGGCGTGGAAGCTGGAGGACGCCTGCGCCTGGCTGCGCGAGCAGCGCGGCAGCCATTTCGAGCCGCGCCTGGTCGACGTGTTCCTCGACCAGCTGCCCGAAATCACGCAGATCATGGAGAAGTGGGCCGAGCGCTAGCCGCCCGGGCCGCCGTGCAGGGCGCGGTCGACCAGCTCGATCCAGTGCTCAACCGGCGTCTCCGTGCCGGACTGCAGGTGGCCCTGGCAGCCGATATTGGCTGAGACGATGCGCGCCGCGCCGGTATCGGCCAGCGCCGCCAGCTTGCGCTCGCGCAACTGCAGCGACAACTGCGGCTGCAGCAGGGAATAGGTACCCGCCGAACCGCAGCACAGGTGGGCATCGCGGCACAGGCGCACTTCCACGCCGATGGCGCGCAGCAGGCCTTCCACCTTGCCGCGTATTTGCTGGCCGTGTTGCAGGGTGCACGGCGGATGCCAGGCGACCGGCTCCGCCCTAACCTGGCGCGCGTGCACGCGCCGCGCCAGCTCCGCCTCGAACTCCGGCAGTATCTCGCTCAGGTCGCGCGTCATGGCGCTGATGCGCGCCGCCTTTTCCGCAAAGGCCGGGTCGTGCGCCAGCAAGTGGCCATACTCCTTCACCGTGACACCGCAGCCGGAGGCGGTCATCACAATCGCCTCGGCGCGCGCCGCCAGCGGCCACCAGGCGTCAATATTGCGGCGCATATCGTCCAGCGCCGCCGCCTGGTCGTTCAAGTGGAAGCGCAGCGCGCCGCAGCAACCCGCGCCGGGCGCCGCCAGCAACTGCACGCCCAGGGTATCCAGCACCCGCGCCGCCGCCGCGTTGATATTGGGCGCCAGGCCGGGCTGCACGCAGCCGTCCAGTACCAGCATGGTGCGCGCCTGCGCGCGCAGCGGCCACACGGTCGCGGCCCGGCGCGGCGGCAGCTTGTCGCGCAACGGTTTCGGCAGCAAGGGCCGCAGCGCCTGGCCCACGCGCAGCGCAGGATTGAACAGCCACTGGCGCGGCAGGGCCTCCTTCAACATATAGCGTTTGATGCGCTCGGGCAGCCGGCGCGGCACGCGCTGCTCGACCACCTTGCGCCCGATATCAGCCAGGCGGCCGTATTTCACGCCGGAGGGACAGGTGCTTTCGCAATTGCGGCAAGTCAGGCAGCGGTCCAGGTGCAGCTGGGTGCTGGCCGTCACGGGCGCGCCCTCCAGCACCTGCTTGATCAGGTAGATGCGGCCGCGCGGCCCATCCAGCTCGTCGCCCAGCAACTGGTAGGTGGGACAGGTAGCGGTGCAAAAGCCGCAATGCACGCAGGCGCGCAGGATCGCTTCCGCCTCGTCGCCCTCGGGCGTGCCCTTGATGAAGTCTGCCAGCGTGGTTTGCATATCAGTACATCCGCCCCCGGTTGAAAATGCCCGCCGGGTCGAAGGCAGCCTTGAGCCGCTCATGGATGCGCGCGACGGCCGGCGCCAGCGGATGAAAGGCGCCCGCGCCCGCGCCCGCGCCGCTTGCAGCCGGCGCCAGCCGGTAGCGCGTGGCGTGGCCGCCGACGGCTGCGGCGACGCGCCGGATATCATCGGCCACCGGCTGCTCCACGCGCAACCAGCGCTGCGCCCCGCCCCACTCGATCAACTGCTCACCGCGCATCACCAGCGCGCTGGCGGCCGGCGGCACGGATAGCCGCCACAGCTCGCCCGGCCCGGCAAAGAAATCGCGCTGCTGGTCGCGCAGCCCGGTCCAGAAGGCCTCGCCATTGGCCAAGGCATCGCCCCCCAGGCGCGCCAGCGCTGCCTTCACCGCCGCCTGCGCCCCCGACAGGCGCACGGTCAGGGCGCCAGCGTGCCAGCAGGTGGCTGAAATCGGCAGGGGCTGCCCGGCCCACTCGTTCACGCAGCGCAGCGCCGCAAGCTCGTCCATCTCAAAACGGATGGTCGCCTCGCGCAATGGCACCGGCAGCACCTTGAGCGATACCTGGGTGATCAGCCCCAGTGTGCCCAGCGAACCCGCCAGCAGGCGCGACACATCGTAACCCGCCACGTTCTTCATCACCTGGCCGCCGAAGGACAGCAGCGCGCCGCGCCCATCCATGAGCTGCGCGCCCAGCACGAAATCGCGCAAGCCCCCTGCCGCCGCCCGGCGCGGCCCCGACAGCCCGCTGGCAACCACGCCGCCGATGGTCGAGGCGGCGCCGAAGCGCGGCGGCTCGAACGCCAGCATCTGCCCATGCCGCGCCAGCAAGGCCTCGATCTCCGCCAGCGGCGTGCCGCAGCGCGCCGTGAGCACCAGCTCCGTCGGCTCGTAATCGGCGACACCCGCGTAGGCACGCGTATCCAGCACATCGCCCGTCACATGCTGGCCATACCAGTCCTTGCTGCCGCCGCCGCGCAGCAGCAAGGGCGCACCTTCCGCGCTGGCCGCCAGGATGCGCGAACGGAACTGCTCGAGGATCGCATCCATCATCAGAACCTCGGCAAGCCGGCATGCGGCAAACGGCCCGCGCGCACATGCATTTTGCCAAACTCCGCGCAGCGGTTCAGCGTGGGGATCGCCTTGTTCGGATTCAGCAGCGACAAGGGATCAAAGGCGCGCTTGACCGCGAAGAAGGCCGCCAGCTCGGCATCGCTGAACTGCACGCACATCGAATCGATCTTCTCAATGCCCACGCCGTGTTCGCCAGTGATGGTGCCGCCCACCTCCACGCACAGCGCCAGGATCTCGGCGCCGAAAGCCTCCGCGCGCTGCAGCTCGTCGGGCCGGTTGGCATCGAACAGGATCAGCGGATGCAGGTTGCCGTCGCCGGCGTGGAACACATTGGCGCAGCGCAGGCCATAGCGCCCTTCCATCTCCGCGATGCCGAGCAGCACGCGCGCCAGGTGTTTGCGCGGGATGGTGCCGTCCATGCAGTAGTAGTCCGGCGAAATGCGGCCCGCTGCCGGGAAGGCGTTCTTGCGGCCCGACCAGAAGCGCAGCCGCTCGGCCTCGCTGGCCGAGACCTGCACCGCGCTGGCGCCAGCCGCCTGCAGCACGGCACTCATGCGCGCGATTTCCTCCGTCACTTCCTCCTCCGTGCCGTCCGCCTCGCACAGCAGGATGGCGGCGGCATCGGTGTCGTACCCGGCGCGCACGAACGGCTCCACCATGCGCGAGGAGGTGCGGTCCATCATCTCCAGCCCGGCCGGGATGATGCCGGCCGCGATCACCGCCGCCACCGCGTTGCCGCCGGTGACCACGTCGGCAAAGGAAGCCATGATCACGCGCGCGGTGGCCGGTTTCGGCACCAGCTTGACGGTCACCTCGGTCACGATGCCCAGCATGCCTTCGGAGCCGATGACAGCCGCCAGCAAATCCAGGCCCGGCGCATCGAGCGCCTCGCTGCCCAGTTCCACCGCCTCGCCCTCGATGGTCAGCAGGCGCACGCGCAGCACATTGTGCACGGTCAGTCCGTACTTCAGGCAATGCACGCCGCCCGAGTTTTCCGCCACATTGCCGCCGATGGTGCAGGCGATCTGGGAGGACGGGTCGGGCGCGTAATACAGGCCGTGCGGCTCGGCCGCTTCGGAAATGGCCAGGTTGCGCACGCCCGGCTGCACCACCGCCGTGCGCGCATAGGCGTCCATGCGCACCACCTGGTTCATGCGCGCGGTGGACAGCACCACCCCGCCCTCGATCGGCATGGCGCCGCCGGACAAGCCGGTGCCGGCGCCGCGCGGCACGATGGGCACCTTGAACTCACGGCAAATGTTCAGGACAGCCAGCACCTGCGCCTCGTCCGCCGGCAAAGCCACGGCCAGGGGCAGCTGGCGATAGGCCGTCAGGCCGTCGCATTCGTAGGGGCGCGTATCTTCGGTGTCGGACAGCACGCTGGAGGGCGGCAGGGCCGCCCGCAATGCGGCGAGTACGGCAGTGCTGTTCATGAGTTCCCGGGGTGGATGGTATTTTTCTTAATTCATTGTAAGTTCAAATCCCACCACGCCGCTGAATTCCCCGCCCAACCATTGGTAATTTGTCGTATCCTCCCACCGTTAACGACAAAATGAGGCTGCAATGGGCAACCGACTCTCCAAAATCGCCACCCGTACCGGCGACAAAGGCACTACCGGCCTGGGCGACGGCTCGCGCGTGGACAAGGACAATGTACGCATCCAGGCCATCGGCGAAGTCGATGAGCTGAATTCCAACCTGGGTGTGCTGCTGGCCGAACCGCTGCCGGACGACCTGCGCGAAGAGCTGGTATCGATCCAGCACGACCTGTTCGACCTGGGCGGTGAGCTGTGCATTCCCGGCTACCAGATGATCAAGGAAGAACATGTCGAGCGCCTGGACGCGCTGCTGGCCAAATACAACGCCACCCTGCCGGCGCTCACCGAGTTCATCCTGCCGGCCGGCTCGCGCGCCGCCGCGGTATCGCACGTCTGCCGTACTGTGTGCCGCCGCGCCGAGCGCGCCATCGTCACCCTGGGCAAAGTGGAAACCATCCACGACTTCCCGCGCCAGTACGTGAACCGCCTGTCCGACCTGCTGTTCGTGCTGGCCCGCGTGCTGAACCGCTTCGCCGGCGGCAGCGACGTGCTGTGGCACCACGACCGCAAGCGCGGCTGAGATGCCTCTCATGTAACGAATCCGACCGGACGATGTGGAGACTCCGGATGGCGAATCATGTCGCGAATGAGCGCGAGCACCTTGGCTATTCCTGCCATTCCGGTTGCCCGAGCTTAAACGCAAAATCCCAGGAAACTAGCCAAAACGCTGCTGCAGGAAGTCCAGCATCAGCCGCACGCGGTGCGGCAGATAGCGGCGGCTGGGGTAGAGCAGGTGCAGTTCCTGCGCGCTGCCTTGCCAGTCGCGCAGCACGCGCCGCAGCTTGCGCTGCGCGAGCAGGTCTTGCACCAGCCATTCCGGGCACAGGCCGATGCCGCCGCCGGCGGCAAGGGTGTCGCGGATGGCAAGGGCGTTGTTGACGCGGTAGCGGCCATGGGTGGCGACGGTGACGCTGCGCGTGCCGTCCGTCAGCTCCAGCGCGTCGCCGCTGCTGGCCCAGGCGAAGCGGATATATTCATGCGCGGCCAGGTCTTGCGGCGCTTGCGGCGTGCCATGCGCCTTCAGGTAGGAGGGTGCGGCCACCAGCAGCCGCGGCGAGGCGCCGATGCGGCGCGCCACCACATTGGGCGGCAGCTCGCCGCCCAGGCGTACGGCGATATCGACGCCCTCCTCCACCATATCCACCATGCGGTCGTTCAGGATCAGCTCCACCTCGATGCCGGGGTATTGCCGCAGGAATTCCTGCACAAAGCCGTTAAGGCGGAACTGCCCCAGCGCGACGGGCGCGTTGATGCGCAGCAGGCCGCTGGCGGCGGCGCTCTCGCCGCGCACGTCGGCCACTGCGTCGGCATATTCTTCCAGCACGCCGCGCGCGCGTTCGTAAAAACGGCGGCCGGGCACGGTGGGAGACAGGCTGGCCGTGCTGCGTTCCAGCAGGCGCACGCCGAGATCTTCCTCCAGGGCGGCGACGATCTTGCTGATATTGGACTGCGTGGTGTGCTGCTCGCGCGCGACGGCGGACAGGCTGCCCAATTCGACGGCGCGCACAAAACACTGGAGGGAGCGTAGGGTGTCCATAGTTATTCCATTTTGGACTTAACTATAGTCTATTTTCCAGTCTAGCAGTCCATACTGGAATACACGACCATGACTCCACCTTATTCGAGATGGAGAACACCATGAAACGCCTGCTCTTTCCACTGGCCGCGCTGCTGGCCGCCGCCACCGTCCACGCACAGGAATGGCGCACCACCTGGTATGCCGCGCCGATGCCGTCCTGGGGCGCCGAATTCGCCTTGCCGACCATGCTGCCCGCCGCGCTGGAGGGGCAGACCGTGCGCGAGACTTTGCGCACCAGCGTGGGCGGGGAGCAGGTGCGCGTCACCTGGTCGAACCGCTACGGCAAGACGCCGCTCGTCATCGGCGAGGCGCGGCTGGCGGCGACCCAGGAGCACGGCACGCAGCCAGCTTCCTTCCGGCAAAGCGGCAGCGGCGTGGCGCTCACCTTCGCCGGCCAGCGCAGCGTCAGCATCGCACCCGGGCGGTCCGCCACCAGCGACGCAGTCCGCCTGCCGGTAGCTGCGAGGCAGCGCCTGACGGTCTCCACCTGGTTGCCGCAACACACGCCCCTGGCCACCTTCCACTGGGGCGCGCAGCAGACTGCGTTCACCGTGGGCGGCAACCATGTCGCCGCAGCCAGCCTGTCCGGAGCACAAGCATTGACAGGACGCGCCTTCCTGAGCGCCGTGCAAGTTCGCGGCCCGGCGCAGCGCACGCTTGTAGCCTTAGGCGACTCCATCACCGACGGCAACGGCTCCACGCCCGACCGCAACCGGCGCTGGCCCGACCAGTTGGCCGACCAGGCCGAAGGCGTCGTCGTCCTCAATGCCGGCATTTCCGGCGCGCGTCTGCTGTCCAATGGTATGGGCGAGAAAGCCATCGCCCGCTTCGAACACGACGTGCTGGCGCAGCCCGGTGTCGACACGGTGATCGTCATGCTGGGGATTAACGATATCGGGTGGCCCGGCAGCGCGTTCGCGCCGCAGGAACCACCGGCCACGGCCAGCGCCATGATCGCCGGCTACCGCGCCCTGATCGCGGCAGCCCGTGCGCGCCAGGTCCGGATTGTTGGCGGCACCCTGCTCCCGTTCGAAGGCGCCCTGCACGGCACGCCCTTCGCCGGCTACCATTCCGCCGCCAAGGACCGCGTGCGCCACGAGGTGAACCAATGGATACGCAACAGCGGAGAGTTCGACGCCGTGATCGACTTCGACCAGCACCTGCGCGACCCGGCCCACCCGGCCCGCCTGCTGCCCGCCTACGACTCCGGCGACCACCTGCACCCAAGCGACGCCGGTTACGCCGAAATGGCACGCGCCGCAGCCTTAATCACCAAGCAAACGTGACATGCCCTTGGCGAGACTGAGGCGGGAGGTGGCGCTGGGATGGCTGGCGAAAAGGGAGGCCCCGGCCTCGTCGGCGGCAAGCTTGCGGTAGAAGCGCAGGGAGGCGTCGCTGGGCCAGCCGGCGCGGTGCGCGATCAGGATGCCCAACTGGTCGGCCTCGCGCTCTTGGATAGCCGTCAGGCGCGACAGGCGAAACTGCAGCGGGATGTCGGACGCCAGCCGTTCCTCCACCACGTCCAGCGGCAAGTCGCGCCGGCTGTCCAGCAGCGCTTCGGACAGCGTCTCGCGCGCGTGTTCCGCAACTGCATGGGCGATTTCATGCGCCAGCAGGAAGGCCAGTTCGCCGTCGTCCAGCGCCAGCCGGGCAATGAAGGCACGCCCCAGCAGCAGCTTGCCGCCGGCCCGGCTTTCGGCCTCCACCGCCGGATCGTCGGTGAGGCGCACTTCCCACGGCCAGGCCGCAGCATCCGGTTTGAGCACGACGGCAGCGCGCACCAGGCTATCGGTGATGCGCTTGACCCGCGCCAGCAATACCCGGTCGCGATCCAGCCGGCCCGCCGCCGCCTGCACCACGGTCAGCTCGATAAAGCTGTCCTCCGAGCGCAGCCCCACCTCCTCCGCAGAGAAGCGCAGCTCCTGCCAGCGCCCCGAATCAGGCACCTGCGCCGCAGCTTGCGCAGCCATCGCCATCCATGCAAGCAGCAAGCAGCGCATACACGCCTCCGATTAGCATAAACGATTTATACCAATTTAGGCGACGAGCGAGCCAGGTGCAAGACAAGCCGCGCTCTGCTAGACTGCGCGCATGCAAAAATATCAACACTATGTTTTCGCCATGCTGCTCGCCTGTGCAGCGGCTGGCACAGGGGCCCAGGAGGCGACGCCGAGCGTCGAGGTTCAGGGCGTGAAGAACCCGGATATGCGCTCCTATCGCGCCGTCGTGGCCGGACTGGAGGCTTTCGAGAAGCATCGCGCGCTGGCGCCGGCCGTGCCGGAACTGCGCTTCCGCCTCGCGCCCCGCAGCAGCGCGAGCGTGGAACAGGACGCGGCCAACGCCGCCGCCGAGGAACCGCTCTACCTGCGCATCGTCGGCAACGGCGACCCGATCCCGGTGCCGATCGCGGCGGACGGCACCTTCAGCGTGCCGCGCGTGCAGTCGGCTATCGACGACGACGCCGACCTGATACTGAACCGCAAGAAAGGCGTGCTGAAAGGCCGCCCCGAAGTGCGCACACCCGGCCTGCCGGACAACGTGCGCCGCCTGGGCGACCTGCGCCTGGAGTGCCAGGTGATGGTCGCCATCGCCAAAAAAGAGGTCGGCCTGATGCTGACGCTCTTCGTCAACACGGTGGCGATGACCAGCAACTGGTGCGACATCAGCGTCGACAAAAAGAAGATCAACTTCACCTTCGCCAGCCTGCGCATGATCGATGGCGCGGAAATGGTCGACGGTGAGCGCCGCAAGACGCTCGAAACGGGGGATTTCGGTTTCCAGGTCCCGCTCGGGGAAGTGGAATGGTCGGACAACGCGCGCATCGAACTGCGCTACGCGCCCGAACTCACGGCCGACGAGAAGGCCAACCCATGGCTGCAAGCCCTGTTCGTCAGCGGTTCAATCAACGAGCGCGATCAGCGCAGCCTGCTGCGCAAGCTGGAAGACGGCATCTACGTCGCGGAGCTGGAGCTGGAAAAAGGCACGCATTCGCTGAAGGCCGGCACGCGCGGGCTGCATGCGATCAATCTCGGCACAGCGAACGAGGGAGAAAAGCGCCAACTGGCGCAAGATGTGGCCGCGCCGCTGGTCCAACGCGGCAAGAGCCTGAAACTGAAGGTCGAGCATGCCGGCCGCTATGCCGTCACGCTCGATGCCCGCGATAAGCAGGCGCCGACGCTACGCGTGGCACGCCTGCCCTAAGGCTTTTACTGCGCGTCGCAGGACTTCCTGCAGGCGAAGAAGTCGGCGCGGCAGTTGTACCAGTTGCCACCGGCTTCCACGCACTCGTCGAGTTCGACGGAGCACGCTTCGTAGCACTCAGGCGTGCCGGCGGCGTAGGCGCCGGCGGCCAGGCCGGCCGCGAACAGGAACATGGCAAGCTTCTTGATCATCGCATTCCTCCAAAAATTATCAGTTAGTTTGAGTTTTTAGTGCTTCTTCAATCACCTTCGGGATGAAGCCGTTGATGCGGCGGTCGCCAATCAGCAGCATTGGCACGCCACTGCCGCCAAAATTCTTGAACTCCTGCTGCGCCGGACCGGGCTTGCTGACGTCCAGGTCGACATAGGCGATCTTGTTCTGCTTGAAGTACTCGCGCGCCTTGGCGCAGAACGGGCAGGTCTCGGTACCGTACAACACCACCTTCGACTTGTGCTGCGTGTAGTAGGCGCTGTAGTCGCCCTGCACATAGTCCTTCTTGAACATGGCTGGCACTTTCGCCACGCCGACGCCAACACCCAGGCCCGCGGCCAGGATCAGGGCATACATGCCCAGGGTTTTCACATGCTTGATCATCGTACCTTTGCTCATATGGATACTCGACAAATGAATAACGAACGCCGCAGCCAACGTTAATGGAAGAGTCCAGCTTGCTCAAGCTGAAAGATGTACGCATGTGCAATGTTGCAACACTATTAATATGCTAGGCATAAAAAACGGCGCCGCAGCGCCGTTTTTCAAAGTGGCCTGGTTTAGCCGTTGTTGACCACCAGGCGCGGCTCGTCGCCAAAGCGCGCCTTGATTGACGCAGCGATACCGGCGGCGTCCAGGCCCACCAGCGCCAGCAGCTTGGCCGGGTCGCCATGGTCGATGAACTTGTCCGGCAGGCCCAGCATCTGGATCGGCTTGCAGATGCCTTCCGCCGACAGCGCTTCCGCCACGGCGGCGCCGGCGCCGCCCATGATGCAGCCCTCTTCCACCGTAACCAGGTAATCGTGCTCGGCAGCCAGCTGCTTGACCAGTTCCACGTCCAGCGGCTTCACATAGCGCATATTCGCCACGGTGGCGTTCAGCAGGTCGGCCGCGCCCATGCAAGGCGCCACCATCGAGCCGAAAGCCAGGATGGCGATCTTCTGGCCCTTGCGGCGGATCTCGCCTTTGCCGATCGGCAGCGACGTCAGCTCCTGCTGGATGGCCGCGCCGATGCCCGCGCCGCGCGGATAGCGCACGGCAGCCGGGCCGGGGTAATGGTAGGCCGTGGTCAGCATCTGGCGGCATTCGTTCTCGTCGGACGGCGCCATCACCACCATGTTCGGGATGCAGCGCAGGTAGGCCAGGTCGTAATTGCCGGCGTGGGTCGCGCCGTCGGCGCCCACCAGGCCCGCGCGGTCCAGCGCGAAGGTCACGTCCAGGTCTTGCAGCGCCACGTCGTGGATCAGCTGGTCATAGGCGCGCTGCAGGAAGGTCGAGTAAATCGCCACCACCGGCTTCAAGCCTTCGCAGGCCAGGCCGGCGCCAAAGGTCACCGAGTGCTGCTCGGCGATGCCGACGTCGAAGTAGCGCTCCGGGTACTCCTTATCGAAGCGCACCATGCCCGAGCCCTCGCGCATGGCGGGCGTGATGCCGACCAGGCGCTTGTCGGCCTTGGCCATATCGCACAGCCAGTCGCCGAATACTTCGGTATAGGTTTTCTTGGACGGCGCCAGCGCCGGCTTGATGCCTTCCGCCGGGTTGAACTTGGGCGTGCCGTGGTACAGGATAGGCTCGGCCTCGGCCAGCTTGTAGCCCTGGCCCTTGCGCGTCACCACGTGCAGGAACTGCGGGCCTTTCAGCTGCTTGATGTTCTGCAGGGTCGGGATCAGCGAATCCAGGTCGTGGCCGTCGATCGGGCCGATGTAGTTGAAGCCCAGCTCCTCGAACATGGTGGCCGGGACCACCATGCCCTTGGCATGTTCTTCCAGGCGCTTGGCCACTTCCAGCAGCGGCGCCGGCAGCACCGACTTGGCCACGTTTTTGGACGCGGCGTAGAACTGGCCCGACATCAGGCGCGCCAGGTAGCGGTTCAGCGCGCCGACCGGCGGCGAAATCGACATATCGTTGTCGTTCAGGATCACCAGCAGGTTGCAGTCCTTCTCCACCCCGGCGTTGTTGAGCGCCTCGAACGCCATGCCGGCGGTCATGGAGCCGTCGCCGATCACGGCGATGGAATGACGGTGCTCGCCCTTGATCTTGGCGCCCATGGCCATGCCCAGCGCAGCGGAGATCGAGGTCGACGAGTGCGCGGTGCCGAAGGTGTCGTACTCCGATTCCACGCGGCGCGGGAAGCCGGAAATGCCGTCGAACTGGCGCAGCGTATGGAACTTGTCGCGGCGCCCGGTCAGGATCTTGTGCGAATAGGTCTGGTGGCCCACGTCCCACACGATGCGGTCTTGCGGCGTGTTGAAGACATAGTGCAGCGCGACGGTCAGCTCCACCGTGCCCAGGTTGGACGACAGGTGGCCGCCGGTCTTGGACACGGAGTCGAGCAGGAAGGAGCGCAGCTCCTCGGCCAGCGGGGTCAGTTGGTGGCGCGGCAGCTTGCGCAGGTCGGCCGGGTTGTTGATGGTGTCAAGCAGTTTCATTTTAAGCTTTCCTCTGCACGATCAGGTCCGCGAGTTCACGCAGGCGCAGAGCTTGTTCTCCGAACGGCGCCAGCGCAGCATGCGCATCCTGCCGCAGTTTTTCCGCCAGGGCGATCGACGGTTCCAGGCCCAGGATGGAGACATAGGTGGGCTTGTTATCCGCCGCATCCTTGCCCGCCGTCTTGCCCAAGGTGGCCGAATCGGCCGTGGCGTCCAGCACATCGTCCACCACCTGGAAGGCCAGGCCGATGGCGCGCGAGTACGCGTGCAGCGCCGCCAGCTCGGCTTGCGTCAACTCCTTGCCCGCCAGCGCGCCCAGCACGACAGAGGCGCGCAGCAGCGCGCCGGTCTTCAACTGGTGCATGCGCTCCAGCTGTTCCAGCGTCAGGCTCAGGCCCACGCTATCCAGGTCGATCGCCTGGCCGCCGCACATGCCGGCCGAACCGGCGGCATCGGCCAGCAGGCGCAGCATGCCCACCAGGCGCTGCGGCGGCACCGAATCGACGCCGGCCAGCACGCCGAAGGCCTGCGCTTGCAGCGCATCGCCCACCAGCAGCGCGGTCGCTTCATCGAAGGCCACATGCACGGTGGGTTTGCCGCGGCGCAGTTCATCGTCGTCCATGCAAGGCATGTCGTCGTGCACCAGGGAATAGGCGTGGATCATTTCCAAGGCGGCGGCGGCGCGGCTCAGGGCCGCCGCGTCGGCGCCGGTCAGCGCGCCGGCGGCATGCACCAGCAGCGGGCGCACGCGCTTGCCGCCATCGAGGACGGCGTAGCGCATGGCGGCGTGCAGCTTGGCCGGCACCACGTCCCCGGCCGGCAGGTAGGACGACAAATCCTGCTCCATGCCGGCCTGGACGGTTTTCATCCAATCCTGGAACGGTGCGGTCATTGGGCTGCCTCCTCGCCTTCGGCGAAAGGCTTGAGCATATCGCCTTCCAGCACTTTGACCTGGGCTTCAACCTTGTCCAGCTGGCCGGCGCAGAACTTCACCAATTCGGAGCCGCGCGCATAGGCAGCGACCGAGGCTTCCAGCGGCAACTGGCCGGCTTCCATCTGGGTGACCAGCTGGGCCAGTTCGGCCATGGCTTCCTCGAAGGTGGCGGGCGCATTCATTTTCTTTGGCATGGCATATAACTTTAATATAGCCCGCTATTTTAGAGCAAAGTCCTGTTGCCGGTCTAAAAACGGCACTCTAATGCGGCGAAAATCGTTGCAAATCATGCCATCCCGCGCCGCCGGGCGCTGGCGCGCGACCGGCCCAAGAGAGTTCAGCGAAGATAGTCCATTTCACGCTATAATCTCTGGTTCTGTCCGAAATACCGTTTTTATTATCTGAATTCAGGTCTTTGCGGATCTTTCTCTTCTTGGTTTGATATTTAATTAAGGGGGGTTTGGATGTCCGATCTGGGTAGCCACGCCAAGCTGGCGCGTTCCAACGCGCAACTTCCGGTCCACGTCTATTTTGACGAAACGCTGCTGCAGCGTGAAATGCAGGAACTGTTCAAGAAGGGACCGCGCTACGTCGGCCATGAGCTGATGGTGCCCAACGTTGGCGACTTTGCCACGCTGGCGGCCGAGAAGGAAGGCCGCATGCTGGTGCGCAACGCCAATGGCATTGAACTGTTGTCCAACGTCTGCCGTCACCGCCAGGCGCTCATGTTCAATGGCCGCGGCAATACCGAGACCATTGTCTGCCCGCTGCACCGCTGGACCTACGACCTGAAGGGCGAGCTGATTGGCGCGCCGCACTTCCCGGACACCCCGTGCCTGAACCTGCCCAAAGTCCAGTTGCAAAACTGGAACGGCCTGCTGTTCGAGCAAAACGGCTACAACGTGATGGAGAAGCTGGGCACCCTGTCGGTGACCAAGGACCTCGATTTCACCGGCTATATGCTGGACCACGTGGAAGTGCACCAGTGCGACTACAACTGGAAGACCTTTATCGAGGTCTACCTGGAGGATTACCACGTCGAGCCCTTCCACCCGGGCCTGGGCAGCTTCGTCACCTGCGACGACCTGCGCTGGGAATTCGGCCAGGACTACAGCGTGCAGACCGTGGGCGTGAACCGCGGCCTGAAGAAATCCGGCTCCGACACCTACCAGA
The DNA here is from genome assembly GCF_009857475.1 of Pseudoduganella guangdongensis. Lineage (GTDB taxonomy): Bacteria > Pseudomonadota > Gammaproteobacteria > Burkholderiales > Burkholderiaceae_D > Rugamonas > Rugamonas guangdongensis. The sequence continues at coordinate 143,562 of NZ_WWCJ01000010.1, forward strand.
AGTGGCACGAGCAGCTGCTCAAGTTCCGCAACGGCGAGCCGCCCAAGCACGGCGCCATCTGGCTCACCCTGTACCCGAACATCATGGTCGAGTGGTACCCGCACGTGCTGGTGGTCTCGACCCTGTGGCCGGAAGGGCCGAACCGCACCCGCAACGTGGTGGAGTTCTACTATCCCGAGGAAATCGTGCTGTTCGAACGCGAATTCATCGAAGCCGAGCGCGCAGCCTATATGGAAACCTGCGTCGAGGACGATGAAATCGGCGCCCGCATGGACGCCGGCCGCAAGATCCTGCTCGAGCGGGGCGAAAACGACGCCGGCCCTTATCAATCACCGATGGAAGATGGCATGCAGCACTTCCATGAATGGTACCGGAGCAAACTGGACGTCTAAATGCAATCACTCTGGATGCTACTTGCCAGTTTCCTGTTCGCCGCCATGGGCGTGTGCGTGAAGCTGGCCTCCGACCTCTATAGCACTTCAGAGATTGTGATGTACCGCGGGATTATCGGCCTGCTGATCCTTGGCACCATGATCCGCCTGCAAGGCGGATCATTCAAGACCACGATGCCCTTCGCCCACCTGTGGCGCTGCGTGGTCGGCGTGGCCTCGCTCTGGCTGTGGTACTACACCATCGCCGCCCTGCCCCTGGCCACGGCCATGACCCTGAACTACCTGTCGCCGATCTGGATCGCACTCTGGCTGTTCGGCCACGGCTGGTGGCACCGCAAGAACCACGTCGAATGGCCGCTGATCCTGGCCATCGGCTTCAGCTTCGTCGGCGTCACCTGCCTGCTGCAGCCGGCCTTCCACGCCAACCAGCTCACGCCCGCCCTGGTGGCGCTCGGCTCCTCCGTACTGACCGCCATGGCCTATATGCAGGTGCGCAAACTGGGCCTGGCCCGCGAGCCGGAATCGCGCGTGGTGTTCTACTTCGCCGGCATGAACTTCGTGGCCGGCTTTGGCGGCCACGTGGCCGGCTCCGGTTGGCACTGGACCCCGCTCGACAGCGGCTACGGCGCCCTGCTCCTGCTCGGCACCGGCCTGTGCGCCACCGCCGCCCAGGTCGCCATGACGCGCGCCTACCGCGTCGGCAAGACGCTGGTGGTGGCCAACCTGCAGTACAGCGGCATAGTGTTCTCCAGCGCCTGGGGCGTGCTGCTGTTCGCCGATAGTTTCGACTGGCTGAGCTGGCTGGGCATGGGCATTATCGTGCTGTCCGGCGTCGCCGCCACCTTCTACAATACCCGCAACACGGAGCGCGGCAAGGCCATCGCCAACACCGACCCGATTGCCAGCGAAGTCTGAGGAGCCCCATGCACACCACCCTGATCGACGCCACCACCCTGGCACAGCACCTGACCGACCCGGACTGGGTCATCCTCGACTGCCGCCACGACCTGCTGAACCCGGATTTCGGCCGCCACGTCTTTGCCGAAGGTCACATACAGAACGCGCAATTCGCCAATATCGACAGCGACCTGTCCGGTCCCAAGAGCGGGGCCGATGGCGTGTTCCGTGGCCGCCACCCGCTGCCCGAGCGCGCGCGCCTGGTGGAAACCCTGCGCGCCTGGGGCATCAGCGAGGGCACGCAAGTCGTCGCCTACGACGCCCACGGCGGCATGTACGCCGCCCGCCTGTGGTGGCTGCTGCGCTGGATCGGCCATGATGCCGTCGCAGTGCTCGACGGCGGCCTGGCCGCCTGGAGCGCCGCCGGCCAGCCCCTGGTCACCCCAGTCGCCGCACGCCCGCGCGGCGACATCGCGGAAAAGCCGGCCCTGGTGCGCACCGTGAACGTGGCCGACCTCGTGCAAAACCTCGCCAGCGCCCGCTACCAGGTGGTGGACGCCCGCGCCAACGACCGCTTCCGCGGCGAGAACGAAACGATCGACCCGGTAGGCGGCCACATTCCCGGCGCCCGCAACCGCTTCTTCAAAGACAACCTGCAAGCCGACGGCCGTTTCAAAGATGCCGCCACGCTCCAGCAGGAGCTGGCCCCCATCGTCGGCGCGCCGGGCCAGGCCGTGATGCAATGCGGCTCCGGCGTCACCGCCTGCCACAACCTGCTGGCCCTGGAAGTGGCCGGCATGGGCGGCGCTGCCCTGTATCCCGGCTCCTGGTCCGAATGGTGCGCCGACCGCACCCGCCCCATCGCCACCGGCCCCGCCTGACTGGCAGGCACCCGGCCCTAGTCGCCGCCTCCGCCGCAGCTGCTGCCGCAACTACTGCCGCTGTCGCAGCTGGAGGAGCTACTGCTGCAGTCGAGTGAGCTGCCGCAGCCGGAACCGCAACTGCTGCCGCTGCTATTGGCTTGCTGGCGCACCCGCTCTTCGAATTCGGCATACTGGACGGCGCTGATCAGGCCGGCGCCCAGCAGGCCGGCAGCGGCCAGCTGCGGCGGGCAGGCGATGGCGGGGTCGAAGCGGCCCGCCGCATCCAGCTGGCTGTAGCCGGGCCGGCCATGCTGCACGCTGTAGCCGAAACCGAACGGCATTTTCACCTTCTTGTCGAGCAGGAAGAGCGACGGCAGGCGCGGACCTTCCGGCGCCAGCCCTGCCGCCTCGCGCGCCCGCACCAGGCACACGGCCAGCGCATCGTCCAGGCTCCCGCCCATGGCCGCGCCTTCCACATGCGGCACCACGCGGCCAAAATGCTTGCGGCAGAACACCTCGAGCTTGAGCGGCGCGAGCCGCAGCCAGGCGTGCCACACCGAATCAGCCGCCTTCGAAGGCAAGGCGCAGGGCTCGCTGCCCTGGGCGGCGCACTCGAAGAAGTCCAGCAGGCCGATCGCCGCGCGGGCAAAAAAAACGGCATCCGTCGGGATGCCGTGGTATTCGTTGCGGGCGCTGCTTTTCCAGTAATCGTATAGGCTCGGTGGCAGTTCCTTTAGGGCCTTGCCGTGGCGCGAACTTTGCATCAGGTGTTGCGCGTACCATGTATTCAGCATTGTCCAGATCATGATCCCAGCCTAGAGAAAGATTGTGACAAGTGTATGACAACGTGGCGCGCTTGCCGCACCAAGCGCCAATCCGTTGGAAATTTTGTCGGGAAAGTGTGACTATAAGCTTGAGAGCCCTTCTGGGATAAGGAGCTTTGTCGCGAGGGCAACTATATGACGAACAGAACAGAGCTGGCGGCTGCGGATTTTGCTGCGCAGGACGTGATCCAGATTGCCATGCGCATCAATATCGAGGTGGGCAGCATCCACGCCTGGGTTTTCCTGAAAAAGAACGGTTTCCGGGACGAGGAGATCGCCAAGCTCCTGCGCCACACGCCGACGCTGCGTCTGGTCCACTAAGCCTACTTCCTGATGCCGGCCTCTTTGCGGGCGCGCTCGAACGAAGGCGTCCACAGCGGGTGGCCCTTCTCACCCTGGTTCAGGTCAAATGATTTGTCGAGCTTGAAGGCTTTGACGAAATGCTGGCGGCACAGCGTGCTGCGGCTGGTGACGCAATAGCTGAAGGCCGTGTACTTCAGCGCTTCGACTTGCACCGCCGTTTCGGCCTTGGCCAGCTCCGGCGCCGTCGTCAACAGCTTGATGGCGCCGTTGAAATTACCGGCCTTATACAGGTCGATGCCGGCGTTCAGCGCCTTGCGCGCAGGCGGCAGTTCCGGCGCGGCGACCGGCACCGGTGCCGCTGCCGGTTTGGCGGCGGCAGGCGCCGGCTCTTTCGCTGCTGCGCTTACCGGCGCCTCTTGCTGCGCTTGCGGGTTCATTGTTTCGCAACCGGCGAGCAGCAGCAGGACGAGGGGGGCTAACAGGTAGATCTTGTTTGTCATTATCCGAAATCGTGCTTGATCGTCACGGGCTTCCTGGCGTCGATCGTGATCTTTCGCACATGGGGTGGGAAGTTGGGGTTCTCCAGGCGGACTTCATGTTCGCCCAGGGGCAGCGTGATTTTTTTCAGGGGCGGTGTGATGCCCTTCTGTACGCCGTCCACATAGATTGTAGCCCAGGGCTGAACGGCGATGGTGAGGTTGCCGCTGGTCGGGGCGGCGGGTGCTTCCTGGGCGGCGGCGTCCGGGACCGCGCCGGCGGCGGCACTGGCGACCGGGTTGGCGTTGACCGGCGTGGCCAGCGCTTCGCTCGCGGCGGCGCTGGCGCCCGCGGCGATGGCGGCTGCCACCGAAGCTTCATTGGCGGACTGGCTGGCCGGGCTATCCTCCACGCCGGCCGATTCCGCCACGGCCGGGGTGACCGGGGTGACCGGGCTGCCATCGGCGAACCAGAAGGCGCCCGCGACGACCAGCAGCAGCGCGGCGACGCCGGCGCCGATCATTTTGTTGCTGCCTGCGCCGGCAGGACGGGACGGCGGCGCGGCCTTGGCGCTGCTCTGCCCTGGCTTGGCGACCGGTTTTGCCCCCGGTTTGCCGCTGTCCGAGGCCGGCTTGCTGCGGCTCGGACGCCTGGCGGGCGCAGCGGCTTCGGTGGCCGCCGCGGGAACAGCCGCCGGCACATGAGCAGCGTCGCGCGCCTTCTGCTCGCCGGCTGGCGCGGCAGCGGCCTGCGGTGCGGCAGTTGGCGCGGCATTGCCCGCCGGCGCGCGGCTGGCAGACGGCGCCTGGCTAGCCGGCGCATCCTGCAGGCCAAGCAGCGCCGCGAACTCCGCGATCGATTGCGGACGCACTTCCGGCCGCACCGCCATGCCGCGATCAATCGCATCCAGGAACTGGTTGCTGTAGCCGGCACGCCCTGCGATCGCCAGCGGCTCGATCGGATCGTTCAGCATGCGCGCCACCGCAGCCGGCGGCGCCTTGCCCGTAATGGCCGCATACATCACCGCCGACAAGGAATAGATATCGGTCCAGGGGCCCTGCCGCATCGACTCGTCGTCCGCGTATTGCTCCACCGGCGCAAAGCCGGGCTTCAGGATCACGGTCAGCGACTGCGCCATGTCCTGCACGATCTGGCGCGCCGCGCCGAAATCGAGCAGCACCGGCTGGCCGTCGGGCTGGATCATGATGTTCTCGGGCGAGACGTCGCGATGCAGGATATTGGCCGCATACAGCGCCTCCAGCGCCCCCAGCACCGGCTGCAGCAGGCGCTTCAGCCAAGCCTCGTTTACCAGCTCCGGATTATCGCGGCACACCGCCTTGAAGGTGCGCCCCTCGTAATAGCGCATGGCCATATACGCCGTGCCATGCGCCTCCCAAAAGCGGTACACCTTCACCAGCGCCGGATGGTCGAACTGCGCCAGCAGTCGCGCCTCATTGATAAAGCTGCGCAGGCCCGCGCCGAAGGCCTCCGCGTGGCGCTTGGAACGCACCGACACCGTATGGTCGGAGGCACGCGCCGCCAGCGCCGCCGGCATGTATTCCTTCACCGCCACCGTGCGCTGCAGCGAATGGTCGAAGGCGAGGTAGACGATGCCGAAGCCGCCCTCCCCGATCACCTCGCGGATCTCGAACTCGCCCAGGCGCGTGCCGATGGGCAGGCAGTTCGGTAATTCGGCCGGCTTGTTCATGGCGCCTCGCCGATAAAGATGGCCTGCGCCGAGAAATTGTCGCGCGCCTTGTGCACCAGGCCGGAACGCTCGTCGGCCACGGCGCAGATTGCGTCCAGCCACTGCTGCGCACTGCCCGACTGCGCCAGCAGCATTTCCATTTGCGGCTCCGCCACCCACTCCCACAGGCCGTCGGTGCAGATCAGGATCGCATCGCCCGCCTGCAGCGCCAGCGGCGGCTGCACCGCAGGCAATACCTCATTGTCGGTGCCGATGGCCGCGTACAGCACGTTGCGCTTGGGATGGCTACGCGGATCGGCGCCCGCCGCCAGGCCGGCATCGATCATCTGCTGCACCATGCTGTGGTCGCGCGTGGCCTGCAGCAGGCGGCCATTGCGGAACAGGTAGATGCGCGTGTCGCCCATATGCGCCCACGTCGCCTGGCCGCCGGCGCGGTCCACCAGCGCCAGCGCCACGGTGGCGCTCATGCCCTGCAGGGCCGGGCGCTGCTTCTTGCTGCGCGCCACCGCGATGGCCGCTTCCGCCACCATGGCCGGCGTGGCGTCGGCGCTGAAGCCCGGCTTCTCGCTGAAGTTGGAGAGCACCGACTGCACCACCGTGCGCGCCGCCACCTCACCGCCTTCATGCCCGCCAGCGCCGTCCGACACGACGAAACAGGCCAACTCGCCGCGTTCGGCGCGGCCGATCGCATCCTGATTGGAAGAACGGCCGCCGACAGAGCTGACCTCCGCCACGTTTAGCGCCAGGCGCTGGAACAGGTCCGCCATGATTTACTCCATTTCATCCAAGCGGCGCTCGTAAGCACCTAAAAACGCATCGCCCAGCACCGCGTGGAAATCGGCGGCGGTCGCCTCGGCCAGGGCCGCGTGCTTGGCGCAGTAACGGTCCCATAGCGCCGCCTTGCGCAGCGCCGGCACGGCAGCGCCCAGCAGGCCGCTGCGCTGGCGCGCCGCAATCGCTTCCGGCGCAACGCGTCCGAGCGCCTCCGCCACCGCGCCCTCCATGCCGGCCATCACGCATTGCTGGTGCGCCGACAGGTCGGCGAAGGCATCCTCCAGCGCCTCGACCGGGCCCATGAAGCCGGGCATTTTCTTGCGCAGCATCTGGGTCAGGGCCGACTGGCCGTCGGGCAGGAATTTGAGGGGATTGTTGTTGCGCACCACCACCACGGTGGCATCGGCATGGATATCGCGCTTGAGTTCGGCGCGCGCCTCCAGCAGGCTGTGGGCGCCGCCGATGGAGGTCGCCACCAGTTTGCCCAGCATTTCCATGAATTCCGGCGTCAGTTGCCAGTTCGGTTGCACGCCGGCGCCGCGCTGGAAGGCGGCCATCAGGGTATCGGCGGTGTGGTGTTCGGTCGAAGTGTCGAGCATCGGGGTCTCCTATACCCCTAAGCGTAGCAAAAATGATGCCAGACGGAAACTACTTAATGTGTATCGTGCGCGGCGGCGGTCAGGAATAGCACAATCGCAACACCCAACGCGATCAACAGCACCTGCGGGATGGTTTCGCGCATGGTGGCGCGGCGTTGCATTTGTGGCATCAAATCACTGACCGCGATGTAAATGAAGCCGGAGGACGCGAACACCAGCACGTAAGGGATCAGGTTGGTCGCCTTGTCCAGGGTGAAATAGCCGAGCAGGCCGCCCGCCACCGCCAGCAAGCTGCACAGCAAGTTGTAGACATAGGCACGGGTGCGCGAGAAGCCGGCGTTCAGCAGCACGATGAAATCGCCGATCTCCTGCGGGATTTCGTGGGCGATGATAGCCACCCCGGTAACGATGCCCAGCTGCGGGTCGGCCAGGAAAGCCGCCGCGATCAGGATGCCGTCGGTGAAGTTATGCATGCCGTCGCCCAGCAGGATCATCCAGCCGGCGCGGCCCGCCTCGGCCTTGTCGTGCCCGTGGTGGTGGTGGTGGCCGTCATGCTCGTGGTGGTGCGAATGGCGCAAAATGGCCAATTTCTCAAGCAGGAAGAAGGCCAGCAAACCCGCCAGCAGCGCCGCGAACAGGTGGCGCGGATCGGTGCCTGACTCGAACGCTTCCGGCAGCGCGTGCAGCAAGGAGGTGGACAGCATGATACCGACCGACAAGCTGACCATTTTCTCCACCACCTTGGACAGCAAGGCGAACGAAAACACCGCCGCTGCTGTAATAGAGGCAACGCCGGCAATCGTGGTGGCCAGCAGGATGGAGGTCAGGACGGGATCGATGGTACTTCCTTTGCGTGCAAACCGGGCATTTTACCGCCCGGCGGGAATTCTTGCTAACTTCTACATCCGGGGTGCTCAGGCGACGCCGGCGGCTTTGAACCAGGCCAGCGCGCGTTGCCAGGCGTCCTGGGCGACGTCGGGGCGGTAGCTGGCGCGGTAATCGGCGTAGAAGCCGTGCGGGGCGTCGGGGTAGACGTGGATCTGCGAGGTGCTGTTGCCGGCTCGCGCCAGGGCGGCGCGCATCTGTTCCACCGTTTCGAGCGGGATACCCTGGTCTTTGCCGCCGTACAGGCCGAGCACGGGGGCTTTCAGGCTGGCGGCGACGTCGACCGGCAGCTTGGGCCAGTTCGCGGTGGGCTCGCCCGCCAGGCGGCCGTACCAGGCGACGCCGGCTTTGACCTTCGGGTTGTGGGCGCTGTACAGCCAGGTGATGCGGCCGCCGTAGCAGAAGCCGGTGATGCCCAGGCGGCTGGTGTCGGCGCCGTAAGTGCGCGCCCACTCAACCACGGCGTCAAGGTCGGCCATGACCTGGGCGTCGGGCGTGCGGCTGATGATGTTTTTCATCAGCTCGGCGACCGAGGGCTCGCGCGCCGGGTCGCCCTGGCGCACGAACAGGTCGGGCGCCAGCGCCAGGTAGCCGGCTTTGGCGAAGCGGCGGGCGACGTCGGCGATGTGCTCGTGCACGCCGAAAATTTCGGAAACTAGCAGAATGACGGGCGGTTTGGCCTTGCCTTCAGGCTGGGCGCGGTACACGGGCACCGTCTGGCCATCAACTTGGATGTGGATGGTGCCGGCGACCAGGCCGGCCGTGTCGGTGCTGACCAGGGTCTGCGCCTCCACCGGCATGACGGCGGCGGCAAAGCCGGTGCCGATGGCGGTTTTGATGAAATCGCGGCGCTCAAGGCCGGTTTGCTGCAATTCCTTCATGCATGCTCCTTTGTTGACAAGGTTTGTCGCCGGCGCACTGCCAAAAATTGTCAGTCATGACAAATTTTGGCGTTTAGTGCGCTTCTTCCCAATTGCAGCCGACACCGACTTCGGCCACCAGCGGCACCTTCAGCTCTGCCACCCCGGCCATCAGTTTGGGCAGCATCTCTTGCACCAGGGCCAGCTCGGCGTCCGGCACTTCCAGCACCAGTTCGTCGTGCACCTGCATGATCATTTTCGATTGCAGGCCTTCGCGTTCCAGCCAGTCCTGCACCGCGATCATGGCCAGCTTGATCAGGTCCGCCGCCGTGCCCTGCATCGGGGCGTTGATCGCGGCCCGCTCGGCGCCCTGGCGGCGCGGGCCGTTCGGCGAATTGATCTCGGGCAGCCACAGGCGGCGGCCGAACACGGTCTGCACGTAGCCGCGCGCTTTCGCTTCGGCACGGGTTTCGTCCATATAGCGCTTGACGCCGGAGAAGCGGGCGAAGTAGCGGTCGATGTAGTTCTGCGCGGCGCTGCGGTCGATGCCCAGGTTGGCGGCCAGGCCGAAGGCGCTCATGCCGTAGATCAGGCCGAAGTTGATCACCTTGGCATAGCGGCGCTGCTCCGATTGCACCTCGGCCGGGGCCACGCCGAAGATTTCGGCGGCGGTGGCGCGGTGGATGTCCTCGCCTTCCGCGAAAGCTTTCAGCATCGCTTCGTCGCCCGAGATATGCGCCATGATGCGCAGCTCGATCTGCGAGTAGTCGGCCGACACGATGTGCGAGCCGGGCGGCGCGATGAAGGCTTCGCGGATGCGGCGCCCTTCGGCGGTGCGCACCGGGATGTTCTGCAGGTTCGGGTCGTTCGAGGCCAGGCGGCCGGTGATCGCCACCGCCTGCGCATAGTTGGTGTGCACGCGGCCGGTGGCCTGGTTGATCATCTTGGGCAGCTTGTCGGTGTAGGTCGACTTGAGCTTGGACAGGCTGCGGAACTCCAGCAGCACTTTCGGCAGCGGGTAATCCTCGGCCAGCTTTTGCAGCACTTCCTCGTCGGTGGACGGCGCGCCGCTCGGGGTCTTCTTCACGATCGGCAGTTCCAGCTTGGTGAAGAAGATTTCGCCGATCTGCTTGGGCGAGCCCAGATTGAACGGCTGGCCGGCCAGCTCGTAGGCTTTCTGTTCCAGCTGCAGGATGCGCGCACCCAGCTCATTCGATTGCGTGGCCAGCAGGCCGGCATCGATCAGCACGCCGTTGCGCTCAATTTTCTGCAGCACCACGGCGGTCGGCAGTTCGATCTTGCTGTAGATATGGGTCAGGCCTTCGTCGCCCGTGACCTGGCCGTGCATCGCCAGGTGCAGGCGCAGGGTGATGTCGGCGTCTTCCGCCGCGTACTCGGTGGCGCGGCCGATTTCGACCTGGTCGAAGCCGATCTGGCTGGCGCCCTTGCCGCACACTTCCTCAAAGGCGATGGTCTTGTGGTTCAGGTGGCGCATGGCCAGGCTGTCCATATCGTGCGTGCGGTGCGACTCGAACACGTACGATTGCAGCAGGGTGTCGTGCACCACGCCGCGCAGGGTCACGCCGTGGTTGGCGAAGATGTGCGCGTCGTATTTCAGGTTCTGGCCCAGCTTCGGCTTGCTGCCGTCTTCCAGCCACGGCTTCAGCTTCGACAGCACCCAGTCGCGCTGCAGCTGCTTGGGCGCGTCCGGGTAGCGGTGCGCCATCGGAATGTAGCAGGCGATGCCCGGCTCGGTGGACAGGGAGATGCCGACCATCTCGGCCAGCATCGGTTCCAGCGACGTGGTTTCGGTATCGAGCGCGGTCAGTTCGGCAGCGTCGATGCGCGCCAGCCAGGCTTCCAGCTGCTCTTCGGTCAGCACGGTTTCGTAGCTGATGGTGGCTGGCGGCGCGGCGAACAGGTCGGCGGTGGCGCCCGGCGCCGGCGCGGCGGCGGCCGACGCAGCGGCGCTGCCCGGCGCCGGGGCGGCCGGGGTCAGGCCGGACAACTCGCGCAGCAGGGTCTTGAAGCCGTACTTGGTAAAGAAGGCCAGCAGCAATTCGCGGTCTTCATCCTTGGCGCCCAGCGATTGGGAAATCGACATCATGTGGGCCGACAGGTCGCAGTCGCATTTGACGGTGATCAGCTCGCGGCCTTTCGGCAGCCATTCCAGCGCCGCGCGCAGGTTGCCGCCCACCACGCCGCCGATCTTGTCGGCGTTCTGCATGATGCCTTCCAGGCTGCCGTATTCCTGCAGCCATTTGAGCGCGGTCTTCGGGCCGCACTTGGTCACGCCCGGCACGTTGTCGACGGTGTCGCCGATCAAGGTCAGGTAGTCGATGATGCGGTTCGGCGGCACGCCGAACTTGGCCAGCACGCCCGCCTCGTCCAGCTTCTCATTGGTCATGGTGTTGATCAGGGTGACGTGCGGCGTGACCAGCTGCGCCAGGTCCTTGTCGCCGGTGGAAATCACCACGTCCATGCCGGCCTGCTCGGCCTGCACCGACAGGGTGCCGATCACGTCGTCCGCCTCCACGCCCTCCACCATCAGGATCGGCCAGCCCATGGCGCGCACCGCCTCGTGGATCGGCTCGATCTGCAGGCGCAGGTCGTCCGGCATCGGCGCGCGCGTCGCCTTATAGTCCGGATACATATCGTCGCGGAAGGTCTTGCCCTTGGCGTCGAAGACGCAGGCAATGTAGGCGGCGGGATAGTCGGCGCGCAGGCGGCGCAGCATATTGACCATGCCGTGCATGGCGCCGGTCGGATAACCTTCCGCGCTGCGCAGGTCGGGCAAGGCGTGGAAGGCGCGGTACAGGTAGCTGGAACCATCAACCAGCAACAGGGTCTTTTGCATAATTAGGGCGAAATAGGGGCGAGAACGGATGTGGCGTAAAGCGCAATATTCCATTATCGCAGAGTTTTGCAACGGGACAGGGGGGCTTTTGATACAATGGTTAAACCGATAAAACTAGCGAAATCCCATCATGCGCGCCCCAACTTCCTGGCTTGCCCTCCCCCTCCTCCTGCTGGCCACCGGCGCCCTTGCGCAATCCGCGCCACCGCCGCCGCAGCTGGAAAAAATCGAGGAAGTTGACAATCCTGTAACGGTCACCTCCAAGCCCAGCTCGGAAACCAAGATCGTTGAAAAGCGCGAAGGTGGCCGCGTGACCGAAGCCAAGGTCAAGAGCGGCAAGAGCACGTACACCGTCAAGCCGAATACCCCGGCTGGCAGCGCACTGCCCGGCGACGCCGCCGGCATGGCCAACCGTGGCCCGCAGTGGACCGTGCTGGAGTTCGACATCCTCAGCAAGAAAAAGAAACGCTCTGCCGAGGAAGCGGACAAGGAAGACGGCCCGCCGCCACCTCCGCCAGCATCCAAATAAGCGCGCGCCCCACACGAACACTTAAACGGTAACTCATGGCAGTTTTTACCCCGGTCACACTGGAAGATGTCGGCCACTGGATCACCCAATTCCCGCTTGGCAAGGCCGTCGCGCTGAAAGGTATCGCGTCCGGCATCGAGAACAGCAATTTTTTCCTCAGCACCGAGCGCGGCGAATATGTGCTCACCATTTTTGAAAACCTGACGTTCGCCCAGCTGCCCTTCTACCTGCAGTTGATGCGCCACCTGGCCCAGCACGGCGTGCTGGTCCCCGGTCCGGTGCCCAACGACAAAGGCGAGCTGTGCGTGCCGCTGCACGGCAAGCCGGCCGCCATTGTCGCCAAGCTGGAAGGCAAGCCGCAAATGGCGCCGCAGCCGGTGCATTGCGCCGCCGTCGGCGCAATGCTGGCGCGCATGCACCTGGCCGGCCAGGACTTCGCCCTGCAGCAACCCAACCTGCGCGGCCTGCCGTGGTGGCGCGAAGCCACCGCCGCCGTGCTGCCCTACCTGGCGCTGGACCAGGCCCACCTGCTGCACGAGGAAATGAAATTCCAGGAAGCGCTGCATGCTTCCGCCGATTACCACGCGCTGCAACGCGGGCCGGTGCACGCCGACCTGTTCCGCGACAATGTGATGTTCGACGGCGAGCGCCTGACCGGCTTCTTCGACTTCTATTTCGCTGGCTGCGACACCTGGCTGTTCGACGTGGCCGTGACCATCAACGACTGGTGCATCGACCTGGCCAGCGGCCGCATCGACACGGCGCGCGCGCGCGCCATGCTGAACGCCTACCACGCCGTGCGCCCGTTCACGGCCACCGAGCACGCCCTGTGGCCGGCCCTGCTGCGATCCGGCGCGCTGCGCTTCTGGATCAGTCGCCTGTACGATTTTTACCTGCCGCGCGCGGCGCAGATGCTGACGCCGCACGACCCGACCCACTTTGAGCGCATCCTGCGTGAGCGCATTGCCGTCCCGGCACCGGAGCTGTACTAATGAGTAAGTTGACTGCCAGCGCTGGCCTGGCCTGGATCCGCCAAGGCTTCGGCCTGTTCCGCAAACAGCCGGGCGGGCTGATGCTGCTGATGCTGGCCTTTATGGTGGTTGCCGCCCTGCTCAGCATCATTCCCCTGCTGGGGCAACTGGCGCAGTTCATCCTGGCCCCGGTCTTCACGGCGGTCTTCGTCCAGGCCTGCGCCGCAATCGACGGCAACCAGCGCCTGACGCCGGACATGCTGCGTCCGATCTTCCAGAAACCGATCTTCCCACGCCTGGCCGGCCTGGGCTCCCTGTTCGTGCTGGCGGCGGCGCTGCTGGCCGTGGTCATGGTGTCCATCGTCGGCAGCGACACCATCCGCGCGCTGGCCGAGCAAAAACTGACGCCGGAAGCGGCGGCGGCGGGCAACTTTGGCTGGGCCATGCTGGTGGTGTTCCTGCTATCCCTGCCGCTCAGCATGGCAATGCTGTTTGCGGCGCCACTGATCTACTGGCAGAAGATGGGCGTGGGCAAGTCCCTGTTCTACAGCTTCTTCGCCGTCTGGCGCGCCCTGCGCACCTTTATCCTGTTCTTCGCCTGCTGGGTGCTGATCATTATGCTGACCACCAAGGTGGTGCTGCTGCTGGCCGGCGGCGGCTTGTTCGGCATGGCGCTGGTGCAGTCGCTGTGGATGATCATCGCCATGATCTTCCAGTGCGCGGTGTACGCCGCGTATTGCGGCATTTTCGGCGCCCCGGGCAGCCCGGCCAGCCCCAGCGCTGACAACGCCGGCTAAGCTGCAGGCCGCGCCCCGGACGGCCCGCCGGGTATAATGGCGGGATGCAGAATCTCCTCCACAACCTCAATCCCGAACAACTCGCAGCAGTCACCCTGCCACCGCAAAACGCCCTGATCCTGGCCGGCGCCGGATCGGGCAAAACGCGCGTGCTGACCACCCGCATCGCGTGGCTGATCCAGACCGGGCAAGTGTCGCCGGCCGGCGTGCTGGCAGTGACCTTCACCAACAAAGCGGCGAAGGAAATGCTGGCGCGCCTGGGTGCGATGATGCCGATCAATACGCGCGGCATGTGGGTCGGCACCTTCCACGGCCTGTGTAACCGCCTGCTGCGCACCCATTACAAGGATGCGGCCCTGCCGCAGACTTTCCAGATCCTCGATTCGCAGGACCAGCTGTCGATGATCAAGCGCCTGCTGAAGGCGAACAATATCGATGACGAGAAGTTCCCGCCGAAGCAGGTGATGTACTTCATCAACAACAACAAGGACCAGGGTTTGCGCGCCTCGCAGGTGGAGGCCTATGACGCGCTGGAGCGCAAGCTGGTCGAGCTGTACCAGCTGTACGACGACCAGTGCCAGCGCGAAGGCGTGGTGGATTTCGCCGAGCTGCTGCTGCGCACCTATGAACTGTTGTCGCGCAACGAACCGCTGCGCCAGCACTACCAGCAACGCTTCCGCCACATCCTGGTGGACGAGTTCCAGGATACCAACAACCTGCAATACGCCTGGCTGAAACTGATGGCCGGCCACGGCTCGCCGTTCGGCGGCGCCCTGTTCGCGGTGGGCGACGATGACCAGAGCATCTACGCCTTCCGCGGCGCCAACGTCGGCAATATGCAGGCGTTCGAGAGCGAGTTCCGGGTACAGAACCTGATCAAGCTGGAACAGAACTACCGCTCGCACGGCCACATCCTGGATGCGGCCAACCTGCTGATCTCGAACAACAGCCGCCGCCTGGGCAAGAACCTGCGCACCGACGCCGGCCACGGCGAGCCGGTGCGCGTGTACGAAGCCAGCTCGGACTTGCAGGAAGCGCAGTGGATCATCGAGGAAGCCAAGGCGCGCATCGCGGAAGGCGCCACGCGCCGCGAGATCGCCATCCTGTACCGCTCCAACGCGCAGTCGCGCGTGATCGAACACGCGCTGTTCTCGGCCGGCATGCCGTACCACGTGTACGGCGGCCTGCGCTACTTCCAGCGCGCCGAGGTCAAGCACGCCATCGCCTACCTGCAGTTGATGGACAACCCGCACAATGATTCCGCTTTCCTGCGCGTGGTGAACTTCCCGGCACGCGGCATCGGCGCGCGCTCGATCGAGCAATTGCAGAACGCGGCGGCAGCGTATAACTGCTCGCTGTACGCGGCGGTGCCCTACATGGTCGGCAAAGCCGGCAGCGCACTGGCCGGCTTCACCAAGCTGATTGAAGGCGTGCGTTTCGAAACCCAGCAACTGGCGCTGCCGGAGCTGGTGCGCATCACGCTCGACTCCTCCGGCCTGCTGCAGCACTACCAGAACGAAAAAGAAGGCGCCGACCGCGTCGAGAACTTGGAGCAGATGGTCAGCGCCGCGACGCAGTTCGTGTCGGAAGAAGGCTTCGGCCAGGGCGCGCCCGCCCACCTCGGCCCGCAGGCTTCCGCCACTGCCGGCGCGCAGGTGGTGGTGGCCGACGGCGTGGAAATCATCGACGCCGACGCCCCGCTGGCCAGCGTGATGTCGCCGCTCTCCGCCTTCCTCTCGCACGCCTCGCTGGAAGCCGGCGACAACCAGGCGCAGGAAGGCCAGGACGCGTTGCAGCTGATGACGGTGCACTCGGCCAAGGGCCTGGAATTCGACAACGTCTTCATCACCGGCCTGGAAGAAGGCCTGTTCCCGCACGAGAGCAGCTCGAAAGAGGACGGCGGCGTGGAAGAGGAACGGCGCCTGATGTACGTGGCGATCACGCGCGCCCGCAAGCGCCTGTACATGTCGTTCTGCCAGACGCGCATGCTGCACGGCCAGACCCGCTACAACATGAAGTCGCGCTTCTTCGACGAACTGCCGGAGGAGTCGCTCAAGTGGCTGACCGCGCGCGTCCAGCAAGGCAACTGGTTCAGCACCGGCTCGCGCAAATCGGCGTGGGATGAAATGCCGTCCGTGCCAAGCGCCGACAACCGCCTGGCCGCACGCATCAACCAAGCCTCCGGCGCCTCGCTCGGCTGGCGCATTGGTGAATCGGTGGCCCACGCCAAGTTCGGCGAAGGCGTCATCATCAACATCGAAGGCAGCGGCGCCAACTGCCGTGCGCAAATCAACTTCGGCAAATCCGGCATCAAGGTGCTCGACCTCTCGGTCGCCAAGCTGGAACGCGTCTGATGGCAACGCGGCCGGAAATCCTCGCGTTTCCGGCCGCGCTTTCCGAACACGTGGCGAGTATCGCGCAGGAATTGGCGCACGGCGAGCAACATAAACCTCACCCTCTCGGCCCCCGCGTCTACGTCAACGGCGAAGAACTCATCCTGCCCAGCCGTCTCTACTACCGCAGCGAGCTGCCTGCAAGCGGCGGCGACCCACTCGACGATACCATCCGCAACTGCCTCGGCACACGCCACCACGATGGATACCTGCGTGAACGATGCGTGCGCGCCCTGCTGCATGAGCGTAGCGAATGGGTCATCCCCTTCCTGTTCGCCATGCTCGGCGAATACGTGGTCGAAATCGTGCTGGCCATCGAAGCCGGCCTCGCCCCGGAGGTGCTACCAGCCTGGCGGCACTTTGCCGCCAACAACCCGCAATTCCTCGCCACCACCCATCGCCGCGCCATCAGCTACTGGAGTTGCTACTACCGCCGCCGCTACCCGCAATTGGCCGACTACCCTGCCCTGCGGTTGTTGCAAGATGCCCTCGGGTAGCAGTGCAATCTCCCAATGACCTCCCCTTCTTCCATTCAGCGGAAAATCGGCGCTCCCCTGATTACAAAAAAAGCCCTTGCTGTTCGCGAGATAGGCCTTCAGGTTTGAAATGACCGCTTGCCCGGAACGCCCCCTTCGAGGGCGACGTCATTCCGCAATCGCAGATTCGGTTGCTTCACGTCTAACGGCCATCGTTTATCGCACACCTGCCAAAGCTGGGCTCCACGTATTGAAACACCGGTGGGCGGAAGGATATGGTATCCACAACATGAAAGGCAACCATATGCAAACCCCGAACGAGCTGGCCAGCATCAACCAGAAAATCCTCGCCGACGGTGAAACCCTGCCGCTGGTGCAGCTGAAAGACGGCAGCAAGGTGCAAACCGGCACCGTCGCCACCATGCTGCGCAATATCGAGCTGTACAACGCCGGTGCGCGCGGCGCGATCGAGCAGGAACTGGCGGCGGCGGTGCCGACCGTCATCAAGGTCGGCCTGTTCGACCTGTTCCCGCCAGAGGAATGGATCGCAGGCGACAATCCAGGCCGCCGCTTGGTCGGTCAGTTGGCCAAAAAGATTCGGGGTCAGGTCTGACAATCGGACAAAGGGTGCCCTTGGGCACCCTTTGTCCGATTGTCAGACCTGACCCCGAATTGCTTACATGATGGGCTTGGCGCTGCCGTTGCTGATGGCTTCTTCGATCAGGGCGCGGGAGGCGCGGTCGGCTTCGCGCGAGAGGCGGCCTTGCTCGCGGCCGAGCTCGCCCATTTTGCGGCCCAAATCGCCCAGCGGTTTGGCGGCTTCGGCGATACGGGCGTGCATGGCGGCCATCGGGGCCTGACGGGCGGCGATCGCGGCTTGGCGCGCGGCCAGCTCATTGCTGTGGCGGGCCATCTCCTCGCTCAGCGGCTCCATATCCTTGCTCAGCTTTTCCATGTCGCGCTGAAGCTGCTCGCGGGTTTGGTCGTCGGCCTGGGCCATTTTGCGCGCGGCTTTTTCCATGGCGCGGCCGATACGTTCCTGCTGGCGCGCTGCCAACTCCATCTTGCGCTCGATGGCGCGCTCGGCTTCACGTTGGGCGCGCTGCTGCTCCTTGCTGCCCATGGCGGCTTCGACTTCCTTCTCGACCTGGGCAGTCAGGGCATCCACTTCCTTGCTGTGGACGTCCATTTTCTTGCCCTGTTCATCCATCTTCTTGCCCTGCGCTTCGGCCGGCTGCCAGATTGCCTTCATTTTGGCCAGCAGCGTTGGGTCCTGGATCAGGTAGGCCTTGCCGTCTTTGCGGGCGTAGATGAAGTCGCCCTTCTGTTCGCGTTTCATGCGAGCTGCTTCGCTGAGGTCGCCATAGCGGCCATTGATATGCATGGTCTCTCTGCCTTCAGTCATGATGGCGTACGAGATCCCGCCGCGATGCTCATTGATGTAGAAGCTGTCGGCATGCATTTCCTTGGGTGGCTTGGGTGCCTTAGGCGGCTTGGGCGCCTTGGGCGCGGCCATGGCCGGCGGTGCTGGGGGCGCCTCGGTCACTGCTGGCAGCGCTGCGGCTGCGGGCGCTGCGGGCGCCGCCGGGGCCGGTGGGGCGGGCGGTGCGGGTGGGGCCGGTGGCTCAGACTGGTCGAGTTCATCGGCCTCCGAGGCGCCGGATAGCATCGGCTCCGCCTCGGCGGCGGCAAACGCCGGTGCCGCGTTCGCAGCCGGTGCCACGGCTTCAGCGGCATCGGCCAGCGCGGCCGGCTCAACCAAGGCGGCGGACTGGGCCCCATCCGGGGCCGGCGCGGCCAGCGCTGCTGGTGCGGCAGCAGCGCTGGCGGCCGGGAGCGACACCGCTTGCGGCATGGCGTGGGCATACAACGCGGCGCAGGCGGCAAAAATACCTAACAGTGGGGTGGCCATCTTCCAGCTCAGTGGTTGCGCATCGGGACGAATCAGGCGTTTGATACGGGACATAAGGTCTCCTCCGTGTGCCGCGGGGGCAGCAAAGTGTGTGGTGGTGAACTGGAATTTATCCAGCTCGGAAAGAGCAAGTGCCAGGCGCCGCGGTTCGCCGAGCGTGCTTGCGGCTAAGTCGTCTGCTATCTGTTCGCGTTCGAGGCGGATGCGCTTGGACAGCATCCACACACTCGGGTGGTAGAACAGGAAAATCTCAATGCCGCTCTGCACCAGGTTGACCAGGTAGTCGTGCCGGCGCACATGGGCCAGCTCGTGGGCCAGCAGCGCTTCCAGCAGGTCGGGCGGCAAGCCGCTGACCAGCGAGGCTGGCAGCAGCACAATCGGGCGCAGGATGCCGGCCGTGATCGGGCCGTCCAGCGTGTCGTCGGAGACGCCGAGCCGCACGGCGCGGCGGATGCCCATGCGCTGGGCCAGCGCGCTGGCGCGGGCTTGCCAGGCCGGGTCGGCGTGGTAGTGCTCGGCCAGGGTGCGGCGGCGCACCCATTGCAGGCCGAGCGAGAGGCGCAAGGTCATGAGCGCGGCGCCGGCTGCCCACAGCAGCACCAGCCAGGGCAACTGGCGGCGCAGCAGGTATTCCCAGGAGGCCATGGCGTCGATGTCGACCAGTACGGTTTCGACGCCCTTGCCGTCGGCGGCGCCGGGAATGGCGGCGATGGCGCTCGCTTCCAGCGGGGCGGGCAGGACGTAGCCGGTGTCGGCGGCGTCGGCCAGGCGCCAGGCGAAGTTGGCCAGGGGCAGTGCTGCGCACAGCAGCAGGGCGAGGCAGGCGACCAGGTAGCGCGCCTGGGGCCGGGCGTTGCGCAGGAGGTGCAGGGCCAGGGCCGCGATACAGCCGATCAGCAGGCCTTGCCACAGGAAGTGCAGCAGGGACCAGCCCAGGGCGGGGATGACGGCGTTCAGCAGTTGGCTCATGGGTGCGGCTCCGGTATGGGGTGTCCTTGCAATGTAGATTAAATGATCTAGATCTTTGTGTCTAGAACTTTTTGTCTAGTTATGGCTGCGGGGACTCAGGAGACAAATGTAGCCTCAGCGTAGCGCCACTTGCGGGGATTTGCGATGGACGGCCGTTTGGGACGGCCAGGATGCTTTTTACCCGGGAAAGCGGGGTCGGACCCAAGGGTCAGACCCCGTCTGTGCGGGCTTTAGTAGATGACGACGGAGCGGATCGATTCGCCGCGTTCCATCAGGTCGAAGCCTTCGTTGATGCGGTCGAGCGGGAGGGTGTGGGTGATCAGCTCGTCAATTTTGAGCTTGCCTTCCATATACCAGTCGACGATCTTCGGTACGTCGGTGCGGCCGCGCGCGCCGCCGAAGGCGGAGCCGAGCCAATGGCGGCCGGTCACCAGCTGGAACGGACGGGTCGAAATCTCCTGCCCTGCCGCCGCCACGCCAATCACGATCGATTTGCCCCAGCCTTTGTGGCAGCACTCGAGCGCCTGGCGCATCAGCTGGGTGTTGCCGACGCACTCGAAGCTGTAGTCGGCGCCGCCGTCGGTCAGCTGCACGATCGCGTCCACCACGTTTTCCACATCCTTCGGATTGATGAAGTGGGTCATGCCGAACTGGCGCGCCATGCTCTCGCGCGCCGGGTTGATGTCGACGCCGATGATCTTGTTAGCGCCCACCATCTTGGCCGCCTGGATCACATTCAGGCCGATGCCGCCCAGGCCGAACACCACCACATTGGCGCCCGCTTCCACATTGGCGGTGAACAGCACGGCGCCGACGCCGGTGGTCACGCCGCAACCGATGTAGCACACCTTGTCGAACGGGGCATCGGAGCGGATCTTGGCCAGCGCGATCTCCGGCACCACGATGTAGTTGGAGAAGGTGGACGTGCCCATGTAGTGGAACAGCGGCTTGCCGTCCAGCGAGAAGCGGCTGGAGCCGTCCGGCATCAGGCCCTTGCCCTGGGTCGAGCGGATCGCCTGGCACAGGTTGGTCTTGCGCGACAGGCAGAATTTGCACTGGCGGCATTCCGGCGTGTAGAGCGGGATCACATGGTCGTCTTTTTTCAGCGACGTGACGCCCGGGCCCACATCCACCACCACGCCGGCGCCCTCGTGACCGAGGATGGCCGGGAAAATCCCTTCCGGATCGGCGCCGGACAGGGTGTAGTGGTCGGTATGGCAAATGCCGGTGGCTTTGATCTCCACCAGCACCTCGCCCGCACGTGGGCCGTCCAGGTCCACTTCCTCAATGGTCAGCGGGGCGCCCGCCTTCCATGCAACTGCCGCTTTGGTCTTCATCGTTTGACTCCCGATGTATTAAAAGCGACAGCATAGCCGAAGTACCACGTTTATGTTCGCGCCGGCACCATGACATCCAGCCCGAGCATGTGCGACACGGTGCGCCACAGCTGGCGCGGCGAGGTCCAGGGCTTGGGCAGGAAGGCGTGCGCCTGGTGGTGCAGCGAAGGCTGGCTGGCCGAGTACAACAGCACCGGCGTGTGCTGATCCAGCTGGCGCAGCGTGCGGATCAGGGTATGGCCGTCGCCGTCCGGCAAGTCGGGGTCGATCACCAGCAACGCAAACTCGCCCTGCTGCAGCAGCGAGTGCGCCTGTTCATAGGTGGCGGCATGCACTACCTGGGTTTCGGGCGCCAGCAAAGTGGCCAGGACCACGGCGCTATCCTCGTCGGGATCGACGTGCAGCACCCGGGGCGCCGGATGCAAATCAAACGACATATTCATGAATGGTTCTCCGCACTGCAGGGGGAATTGTCGGCGGAGCTGGGCCGAAGGATAGTACCGGGCCGCGAAGGAGGGGCGGCCGCTGGGGGAAGACGGCTGCGGGCATGGTGGGGCCCGCAGCCGATAGTCTACTGCAAGCGCAAGGCCTGCGAAAGCCTATTTTTTGAAGCGTGCGCTAAACGCCGCATGCAAACTATTCAACATTTCTTCGGCGGCCAGCAACTGGTCGGCCACCTCGTTGATCTTGCGCCGGCTGGAGCGGGCATGGTCGCGCAGCACTTCGAAGGCGGTGTTGCGGTCGGTCTGGTATTTGCACATCAACAGGCCCACGGCCAGGCTGGTTTCGCGCCCGGCGGCCAGCGCCGCGTTCAGGTTGATTTCGGTACGGCGCAGCTGGCGGATTTCGTCAGCGCGCGCCAGGCCGGCTTCAAAGGCCGGCATCAGGTGTTTTTCATCGACCGGCTTGACCACGAAGCCCACCGCGCCATAGGCGGCGGCCTGCTTGCCGGCGTCGGCGTCGCCGCGCCCGGACAGGAACATGAAGGGCACCGAGGTATTGCGGTTCAGTTGCTTGGCCAGCTCCAGGCCCGACATGCCAGGCATGTGGATGTCGAGCAGGGCCAGGTCCGGTTCGCGCTCGGCGATCAGGGCCAGGGCCTGGTCGGCGGAATGCGCCAGCATGGTGTCGTAGCCGGCGCGTACCAGCAACTCCCCCAGGAACTCGGTCAGGATCTTGTCGTCGTCGACAATCAGGATCAGGCGCTTTGGCAGAGGCTGGGCATTCATTGGGCGGCAACCTTATGGTTATGCTAATGGGCTGATTATAGACCGAAATTCCCGGACCGCAGCCGCCACGTCATCGGCCAGGTAAACACTGGTGATGGCGGCGACCAGGTGCGCCCCTTGCGCCACCAGCGGCGCCGCATTCTGCGGCGTCATGCCGCCGATCACGCACAGCGGCACGTCGATCACTTCGCGCGCGTGGCGCAGGATGGACGGTTCGGTGGTCACCGCATATTGCTTGACCCGGGACGGGTAGAAGCCGCCGAACGCCACATAGCTGGCGCCCGCCGCCTGCGCCGCCTGGGCGCGCGCCAGTTCGCCGTAGCAGGACGCGCCGATCAGCTTATTCGGGCCCAGGCTGGCGCGCACCTCGGCAATGGGGGCGTCGGTGCCGCCCAGGTGCACGCCGTCGGCGCCCAGCTCGCGGCACAGGGCCACATGGTCGTTGACCAGGAAGGGCACGCCGTATTGGTGGCACAGCTCGCGCAGCGCCGCGCCCTGCGCGCGCCGCAGCGCCGGGCTGGCGTCCTTGTGGCGGTACTGCAGCAGGGCCACGCCCGCGCCCAGCGCCTGTTCGGTGACGTCCAGCAGTTTGTCGGTGTCGTCCCAGTTGGGGGTGACCAGGTAAAGTCCTTGCATTCTTCTGTGCTCCTTAGCGTTGCGGGATGCGCTGGCCGGGCGCGATCGCGTACGAGCCGGCCAGTGCGCGCTGGGTGTAGCCCTGCGCCTTGGTCAGTGCCTGCGCCATGCCTTCGCCCAGCGCCAGCAGGGCCGCCACGGCCGCCGCCAGGGTGCAACCGCTGCCATGGAAGCTGCCGGGCAGGCGCGGCCAGCTCCAGTTCTGCTGGCGGTCCGGGCCCAGCCAGCGGTTGATGACCAGGTCGCTGTCTTCGTCGTGGCCGCCGGTGACCAGCACGTTGCGGCAGCCCAGCGCGCGCAAGACGTGCGCGTGCGCCATTGCGTTGCCGTGCGCTGCACCGGCCGCGCGACCGGCCAGCGAGGCCGCTTCCGGGCCGTTGGGGGTGATCAGGGTGGCCAGCGGCAGCAGCGGCGCCAGCGCGCGCACGGCGTCGTCGCGCCCCAGCGCATCGCCGTTCCCGCTGCGCAGCACCGGGTCCAGCACCACCGGCGGTTCGCGGTACAGCTTTTGCGCCCAGGACGGCGCGGCGCCCGCCGCCTGGTGGTGGGTGGCGCACAACTCGCCGATCAGCTGGGCGATGGCTTGCGCGTTCTCCGCGCTGCCCGGAATGCCGATCTTGACCGCCGCCACCGGCACCTGCGCCATCAGGGTGCGCGCCTGTTGCAGCAGCACTTCCGGCGCCACCGGCATCACCGCGTGCACCCGGTTATTGTCCTGCACCGTGATGGCGGTCAGCACCGGCAGCGCATGCGCGCCCATGGCCGTGATGGCCTGGATGTCGGCCGCCATGCCGGCGCCGCCCGACGGATCGGCGCCGGAGAACACCAGCACGCAAGGCCGGTCGCTCATGCGATCCTCCCGGCCATCGGCGAGGAAGGGGACGCGGCGAAGCGGCGCGCCATGCGGCCGGCCAGGAAGGCTTCGCGCCCGGCCTGCACACCCAATTTCATGGCGCGCGCCATGCGCACCGGGTCGCCGGCGGCGGCGATGGCGGTGTTCATCAGCACCCCGTCGCAACCGAGCTCCATGGCGATGGCCGCGTCGGAGGCGGTGCCCACGCCGGCATCGACCAGCACCGGCACTTTCGCCTGCTCGATGATCAGCGACAGGTTCCAGGGGTTGAGGATGCCCATGCCCGAGCCGATCAGGGAGGCCAGCGGCATCACCGCGCAGCAACCGATGTCTTCCAGCATGCGCGCCTGGATCGGGTCGTCGCTGCAGTACACCATGACGTCGAAGCCGTCCTTGACCAGCTCGCGCGCGGCGACCAGGGTTTCCGGCATGTTCGGGAACAGGGTCTTCTCGTCGCCCAGCACTTCCAGCTTGACCAATTTGTGGCCGTTCAGCAGCTCGCGCGCCATCTGCAGCGTGTACACCGCGTCCTTCGCCGTGTAGCAGCCGGCGGTATTGGGCAGGATGGTGAATTCATGCGGCGGCACATAATCGAGCAGGCTGGGGGCCTTCGGGTCCTGGCCGATATTCACGCGGCGGATCGCCACGGTGATGATTTCCGCGCCCGCCGCCAGCGTGGCTTCGCGCGTTTGCGGCAGGTCCTTGTACTTGCCGCTGCCGACCAGCAGGCGCGATTGGTATGCCGTGCCTGCGATGATGAGTGGTTTGTCCTGCATGGTTATCCTTTCAGCCGCCGCCGATGGCGCGGACGATATCTACTTTGTCATTCGGGGCCAGCGCCACCTGCGGCCAGCGCTGGCGCGGCACCACCTGGCGGTTGACCGCCAGCGCCAGCGCCTGCCCTTCCAGCTGCAGCGACGCCACCAGCGCGTCCAGCGTCTGCTGCGGCGGCACCGCGCGCGGCGCGCCGTTCAGTTCAATCTCGATCATGGCTGCTGCTCGCGGTAGATCTGCGCGCCGTTCTTGACGAACTCGATCGACTTTTCCTGCATCCCCTTGGCGGCGTATTCGCGCACCTCCTGCGTGATCTTCATCGAGCAGAAATGCGGGCCGCACATGGAGCAGAAGTGCGCCACCTTGGCCGAGTCCTTGGGCAAGGTCTCGTCGTGGTACTCGCGCGCACGGTCCGGGTCCAGGCCCAGGTTGAACTGGTCTTCCCAGCGGAACTCGAAGCGCGCCAGCGACAGCGCGTTGTCGCGGATCTGCGCGCCCGGGTGGCCCTTGGCCAGGTCGGCCGCGTGCGCCGCGATCTTGTAGGTGATGATGCCTTCCTTGACGTCGGCCTTGTTGGGCAGGCCCAGGTGCTCCTTCGGCGTCACGTAGCACAGCATGGCGGTGCCGTACCAGCCGATCTGCGCCGCGCCGATGCCGGAGGTGATGTGGTCGTAGCCGGGCGCGATATCGGTGGTCAAGGGGCCCAGGGTGTAGAACGGCGCCTCGCTGCACTGCTCCAGCTGCAGGTCCATGTTCTCCTTGATCAGCTGCATCGGCACGTGGCCCGGGCCTTCGATCATCACCTGCACGTCGTGCTTCCAGGCGATTTGCGTCAGCTCGCCCAGGGTTTTCAGCTCGCCCAGCTGGGCCGCGTCGTTGGCGTCCCACACCGAGCCCGGGCGCAGGCCATCGCCCAGCGAGAAGCTCACGTCGTAGGCCTTCATGATCTGGCAGATGTCTTCGAAGTGCGTGTACAGGAAGTTCTCCTGGTGGTGCGCCAGGCACCACTTGGCCATGATCGAGCCGCCGCGCGAGACGATGCCGGTCATGCGGTTGGCCGTCAGCGGCACGTAGCGCAGCAGCACGCCGGCGTGGATGGTGAAGTAGTCGACGCCCTGCTCCGCCTGTTCGATCAGGGTGTCGCGGAAGATTTCCCAGGTCAGGTCCTCGGCCTTGCCGTTCACCTTTTCCAACGCCTGGTAGATCGGCACGGTGCCGATCGGTACCGGCGAGTTACGCACGATCCATTCGCGCGTTTCGTGGATATGCTTGCCGGTGGAGAGGTCCATCACGGTGTCGCCGCCCCAGCGGATGGCCCAGGTCATCTTCTCCACCTCCTCGCCAATGGAGGAAGTGACGGCGGAGTTGCCGATATTGGCGTTCACCTTGACCAGGAAGTTGCGGCCGATGATCATCGGCTCCAGCTCCGGGTGGTTGATATTGGCCGGGATGATGGCGCGCCCGCGCGCAATCTCGTCGCGCACGAACTCCGGCGTGATCTCGTCGGGGATCGACGCGCCGAAGGATTCGCCGCGGTGCTGGCGGCCCAGCAGGTCGGCCATGCGCGCGCCCTTCTCGCCTTGCGCGCGCAGGCTGGCCAGGTACTCCTTGCGGCGCAGGTTTTCGCGGATCGCCACGTATTCCATTTCCGGCGTGATGATGCCCTGGCGCGCGTAGTGCATCTGCGTCACGTTGCGGCCGGCCAGTGCGCGGCGCGGCTTGCGGTGCAGCTTGAAGCGCAGCGCATCGAGTTCGGCGTCGGCCAGGCGCTGGCGGCCATAGTCGGAGCTCGGGCCGTCCAGCAACTCGGTGTCATTGCGTTCGGCGATCCAGGCTGCGCGCGGCGTGCCCAGGCCGGAGCGGATATCGATCTTGGCGTCCGGGTCGGTGTAGGCGCCGGAGCAGTCGTACACGGTAACGGGCGCGTTTTCGCCATGCAGGCTGATTTCACGCATCGGCACGCGCAAGTCCGGGCGGCTGCCGGTGACGTAGATTTTTCGGGAGTTGGGCAGCGGTGCGACTGCTGCGGAATCTACCTCGGCCTGTTCGGCGAGGAATTTGGGATTGGCGTTCATTTGGCTCCTTGGTTGGCGCAGGAGCCAGCAAAGGAGGTTAGGTTGCGCCGCGGCGGCGCCGTGCTGGCGCGGCCGTGCGTATCCTGAAGCTTCCCTTCGCTGGCATTATCCAGATCAGGTTCGGAGGGTATTTCTCACCCGCGCCGCACATATGAAACTGAGCGCGCAGGACCCCTAGCGTGTGCCACCTTTCGGTAGCGAGCGGATTATATCTATAATCGTTGCGCATTGAAAGGAGAGTGGATGAGATATGCAGTATTCCTGGCGGCCGCTGTTGCACACGCCACAGCGGCGGCAGCAGCACCGGCCGGCGGCGTACGCGCGCCGACCTTGGCCGAGCAGCGTTCCTTCGAGCAGTTCTGGCAGCGCAGCGCGCCCGGCACGCCGGCGCCGCCGCTGCGCATGGAGCGCGCCCCCGGCGCCAGCGTGCTGGCCGCCACCGCCAACAGCGACGCGCCGCCGATCCGCCTGGTGCTGCCGCTGTGCCGCGTCGAGCGCACGCGCTACACGCAGCAGGCCAACGACAGCTGGCGCGTCGACCGCAGCCAGCACGTGTGGGTGCACCACACCACCAGCTGCGGCATGCCGCCCGCGGGCATGGTGGAACTGCGCGCCAACCTGGCCGAGATCGAAGTGCTCAAGCTGCTCACCGCGCAGGGCGAGATGCTGCAGCGCGCACGCCTGCTCATGGCCGGCAACACCAGTTGCGCACCGATGCGCGCGCGCCAGTTCGCCATGGCGGCGCTGGGGCGCGGCAGCGACCAGCTGCCGCTGCTGGTGTACCACAGCGATATCGGCGGCGAGCTGCGCCTGTCGGTGCGGCCGGCGCGCACCGACTTCGTGCCGTGGAACGTCAGCTGCAGCCCGTAGGCAACTTTCTTGCAACGTAGAATGTAAACTGCCCCGAAATACAACGCTGCTCAGATAGTCGCGCGCGACTTGCATAATTCGATTGCGGCGTGCCGGACCTTCTCCTACGCTGGCTGAGGTCAGCCATCTTTTTCCGGGAGAGCCAATCATGCATCTGAGCAACGCCATTTTGCGCAGCGCCATCCTCGCCACCGTCACCGCCAGCGCGGCGGTTCCGGCCCTGGCCGCCGCGCCCGAAAAGATCCGCGTCATCGTCGCCTTCGACGCCAAGATGAGCGACAAGGCCAAGGCCGCGATTGCCGCCGCCCAAGGCGAGGACACGCGTTTCATCTTCGGCATGAACGCGGCTGCCATGACCATCCCGGCGCGCGCGCTGAAAGGCTTGCAGCACAGTCCGCACTTCCTGTACGTGGAGGAAGACGTCAAACGCTATCCGCTGGCCACCGCCCTGGCCAGCGCCGACGCCGCGCATGCCGGGCAGATGATCCCGTACGGCATCCCCATGGTGCAGGCCGACCAGTTGCCCGCCCTGCCGCAGGGGGCGACGGGACGCAAAGTGTGCATCATCGACTCCGGCATCGATGCGCAGCACGAAGACCTGTCCGGCAACAGCATGGCCGGCCTGAACGACGCCGGCACCGGGCGCTGGGACACCGATGAAAACCACCACGGCACCCACGTCGCCGGCACCATCGCCGCCCTCAGCAACAACAAGGGCGTGCTGGGCGTGTCCAGCGCGGGCAAGCTGCCGCTGCATATCGTGAAAGTGTTCGGCGCCGACGGCTGGGCTTACTCGTCCACCCTGGCGGCCGCCGCCAACCAGTGCGGCGCCCAGGGCGCCAGCGTCATCAGCATGTCGCTCGGCGGCGCGCGCGCCAGCCGCACCGAGGACGCCGCCTTCGCCAAGCTGGCGCAACAAGGCGTGCTGTCGATCGCCGCCGCCGGCAACGACGGCAACCGCACCCAGTCTTACCCGGCCGGCTACGCCTCGGTCATGTCGGTCGCCGCGCTCGACGCCAACAAGGCCTGGGCCACCTTCTCGCAGTACAACAAGAAAGTGGAAATCGCCGCACCCGGCGTCGGTGTCCTGTCCACCGTGCCGATGGGCAGCGGCGCCCGGCCCAGCCTGACGGTGGGCGGCAGCCCCTTTGCCGCCGGCGCCATGGACGGCTCGGCCCAGGCCAGCGCCAGCGCGCCGCTGGCCAACTTCGGCATCGGCGACACCATCAATACCAGCGTGGCGGGCAAGGTGTGCCTGATCCAGCGCGGCGCGATTGATTTCGGGGTCAAGGTGGCCAACTGCGAAAAGAGCGGCGGCCTGGGCGCGGTGATTTACAACAACGTCGCGGGTGCCTTCTCCGGCACCCTGGGCACGACGGCCAGCAAGATCCCGGCGGTCAGCGTGTCCGACAGCGATGGCACTGTGCTGCTGGGCAAGCTGGGGCAGACAGCTGCAGTGGCGGTGGATCCTTACAGCTATGCTTACTATGACGGCACCTCGATGGCGACCCCGCACGTCTCAGCGGTGGCGGCCATGGTGTGGAGCCACTTCCCGAAGTGCACCCAGGCGGACGTGCGCAGCGCGCTCGGGGGCAGTGCGCTCGATCTCGGCGCCAAGGGGCGTGACGAGAGGTTCGGCTATGGGCTGGTGCAGGCGCTGGCGGCGTATCAGCGCTTGCAAGGGGTGGCTTGCGGGAAACCGTAATAAGCGGGGAAACCGGGAAACCGGTTTCCCGCCCCACCTTCCTTGCCAAAAGCTAGCAACTCTGTACGCTAGCGCACATAGATTTTTTCCAGCCGGAACGCATAATGGAAGGGCACAAATAACACGAGAGGCCCATCATGAAAAAGACAGTCTCCTGGTTCTCCCTTCTCTCCTCCACCCTCCTACTCGCTGCCTGTGGCGGCGGCGGTGGCAGCAGCGGCGACACCACGCCGCCACCGCCGGCGCAGACCGCCGGCATCCTGGGCGTCTCGCTGACCGACGCCCCCGCCTGCGGCTTCGACGCCGTCAACGTCACCATCTCCAAAGTGCGTGTCCACCAGAGCGCCACCGCCAACGACAACGACAGCGGCTGGACCGACCTCAACGTATCGCCCGCGCGCAAGATCAATCTGCTCAACCTGACCAACGGCGTGCTGGAATCGCTGGGGCAGGTATCGCTGCCATCGGGCACCTACACCCAGGCGCGCCTGCTGCTGGAGCCAAGCACCAATAACAATAACTCGGTGGTGCCGACCGGCGGCAGCGAAACCGCGCTGGAAACGCCGAGCGCGGCCCAGAGCGGCATCAAGCTCAACGCCAATTTCAATGTCCCGGCCGGCGGCCGCTACGACCTGGTGATGGACTTTGACGCCTGCAAATCGATTGTCACCAAGGGCAACGGCAAATACGCGCTGAAGCCCGTGATCAAGGTCGTGCCGACCGCGCTCAACGGCATCAATGGCTACGTCAGCACCGGCCTCGCCGGCAGCAATGTCGCCGTCACCGCGCAGCAGAACGGCACTATCGTGGCCGCCACCGTACCCTCGGCCAGCGGCGAATTCGTCCTGTCGCGCCTGCCGCTGGGTAACTATGACGTGGTGATCATGGCCGACAACCGCGCCGCCCACGTGATTGGCGCCGTGCCGGTCACCTCGACCACCAGCATGGTGCAACTCAGTACCACCCTGGCCCCTTTCGGCCTGGGCGAGCCCAGCCTGCAAGGCAACATCAGCGGCACCGCCGCCCTGCTGCCAGCCAGCACCACCGAGGTGGCCTACCTCTCGGCGCGCCAGGCCATCAATGGCGGCCCGACGGTAACCCTGCGCTATGCCAACGCCGA
This sequence comes from Pseudoduganella guangdongensis, assembly GCF_009857475.1. Taxonomy (GTDB): domain Bacteria; phylum Pseudomonadota; class Gammaproteobacteria; order Burkholderiales; family Burkholderiaceae_D; genus Rugamonas; species Rugamonas guangdongensis. The sequence goes on from NZ_WWCJ01000010.1 coordinate 173,647, forward strand.
CCTCAGTAGCGGTGCCTACAGCATCAGCAAGCTGCCCCTGCAAGCGCCGCAATACGTGGCCTACAGCAGCGCGCTGCCGCTGACGTTCACGCCGGCCCTTACCACGCCGACCGGCGGCAGCTACCTGGTGCACGCCGCCGCCACCGGCTATGCCGCCCAGACTAGCGCGGCGGTCAACATCAGCTCCACCGACGCTACCGGCATCAACTTCACCCTGGTGCCGTAAGCCACCCAGCCGGCGCCTGCCCCCCCCAGTTCGGGGCGGCAGGCGCAGCGCGCTCCGCGCTCAAGCGTAGTCGCAGTAATCGCCGTAAGCGCTGGCGCCCTGCGTCAAGTAGCCGCCGGCCTGGGTGCACCAGTTCTCGTCGCCGCCCGCCACCACCTCCAGTTCTTCCGCGCTGATCTCCTCGCCCACCACTTGCGCCAGGATGCGTTCGACTTGTTCCATAGCTCCTCCATCGACTGAAAACCGGCCACGCACAGCAGCGCCGGGGGGCCGGAAACGCCCAGCGCTGTTTTTAACAAATTGGCAATGTAGCGGCAGTTTCATTAGCACACAATGACTTTCAAATTGCTTCCTAACTGATAGCGTCGCGCCGCCACAACGCCCCTTGCGTGCGCCACCAAGGCGCTGTTACCCTTAATTATTCAATCAACTGATTTAATTTATCCGGGAGAGCGCTTTGCGCGAAGGCAGGCAGACGGTCCGCATCGGCGGCGCGGCAGGATTCTGGGGCGACAGCGCGCTCGGCGCACGCCAGTTGCTGGACGGCGGCGCCCTGGATTACCTGGTCTTCGACTACCTGGCCGAGCTCACCATGTCCTTGCTGGCCGGCGCCCGCCGCAAGCAGCCCGAGCTGGGCTACGCCACCGACTTCATCGACGTCATGCGCGACGTGCTGGGCGACGCCCTGGCGCGCGGCGTGCGCGTGGTCGCCAATGCCGGCGGCATCAACCCGCATGGCTGCGCCGCCGCCCTGCGCGCCCTGGCCGCCGAACAGGGGCTGGCACCGCGCATCGCCGTGGTGGAAGGCGACGACGTCATGTCTCAATTGCCGGCCCTGCGCGCCGCAGGCCAGGCGCTGCCCGCCAACGTGCTGAGCGCCAACGCCTACCTGGGCGCCCAGCCCATCCGAGCCGCGCTGGCGGGCGGCGCCGACGTGGTCATCACCGGCCGCTGCGTCGACAGCGCCGTGACCCTTGGCCCCCTGCTGCACGAATTCGGCTGGGCCGCGGACGACTACGACCGCCTGGCTGGCGGCAGCCTGGCCGGCCACATGATCGAATGCGGCTGCCAGGGCGCCGGCGGCCTGTTCACCGACTGGGAAGCGGTGCCCGACTGGGCCAACAGCGGCTACCCCATCGTCGACTGCCGCGCCGACGGCAGCTTCGAGCTTGGCAAGCCGGACGGCACGGGCGGCCTGGTCTGCCCGGCCAGCGCCGCTGAGCAGTTGCTGTACGAAATCGGCGACCCGGCACGCTATGTGCTGCCCGATGTCGTGTGCGACTTCCGCCACGTCACGATCACAGCCAGCGGCCCGCAGCGCGTGCTGCTGCAAGGCGCGCGCGGCAGCGCCCCCACGCCCACTTACAAGGTCAGCGCCACCTACGCCGACGGCTTCCGCAGCGCCGCCCAGCTGACCATCGTGGGCCACGACGCCGGCCGCAAAGCGCGGCGCACGGCCGATGCCATCCTCGAACGCACGCGCGCCATGTTCGCCCGCGCCGGCCTGGCCGACTACAGCGCCAGCCACATCGACGTGCTGGGCGACGCGCAAGGCTTCGGGCGCGCCGTGCTGTGGCTGGCCGTCGCCCACCCGCAGCGCGCCGCGCTCGAGATTTTCGCCCGCGAGATCGCCCCCGCCGCCACCTCCTGGGCCCCCGGCACCACCGGCTTCGGCGGCCGCCCGGCGGTCACGCCCGCCATCAAGCAGCACGCCTTCCTGCTCGACAAACAGCGCGTGCAGCCCCAAGTCCACCTCCCCGACGGCAGCACCGTCCAGCCCGTGTCGAGCGCTGCCGCCGCTGCCCCCCCGGGTCCCGCCATGCCGCCCGCATGCCCGCCCCAGGAGCGCCCCCCGGAGCGCAACGCGCGGCGGACGTTGCCGCTGATCGAACTGGCTTGGGCGCGCAGCGGGGATAAGGGGGACACCTCGAATATCGGCGTCATCGCGCGCCATCCGGATGACGTGCCGCTGATGCAGCAGCAGCTGACGGCGGAGGCGGTGGCGGCCCACCTGCGCGAGTATGTGCAGGGCGCGGTGACGCGCTATGAACTGCCGGGCATCCATGCCTTTAACTTTGTCTGCGAGCAGGCGCTGGGCGGCGGCGGCATGGCGTCGCTGCGCCATGATCCGCTCGGCAAGGGCATGGCGCAGTGGCTGCTGGCCATGCCGATCGCCGTGCCGCCCGATTTCACCAGCCGGAGGATGTGATGCAAGACGATACCGAAGCCTTGCGCGCGAGCGTGCGCCGCTTCGTCGAGAAGGCGCTGCGCCCGCACGTCAACGAGTGGGAGGAAGCGGGCAGCTTCCCGCGCGCGCTGTACCGCCAGGCGGGCGAACTGGGCCTGCTGGCGCTCGGCTTTCCCGAACAGGATGGCGGCCTGCCGGCCAGCTACGCGCAGTTGCGGGCGCTGAACGAGGAGCTGTGCCGCACCGGCTGCGGCGGGCTGCTGGCTTCCCTGTTCAGCCACCGCATCGGCGCGCCGCCCATCGTGCATGGCGGCTCGGCCGCATTGCGCGCGCGCGTGCTGCCGGCGATTTACGCCGGGCAGGCTGTCAGCGCGCTGGCGGTGACCGAGCCTGGCGGCGGTTCGGATGTGGCCAACTTGGCCACCAGCGCCGTACGCGACGGCGACCACTACATCGTCAACGGCAGCAAGACCTTCATCACCTCCGGCATGCGCGCCGACTGGATCACGGTCGCAGTGCGCAGCGGCGGTCCGGGCGCGGGCGGGGTGTCGGCGCTGCTGGTAGCGGGCGACACACCGGGCCTGACGCGCACGCCGCTGCGCAAGATGGGCTGGTGGTGCTCGGACACGGCGCAACTGCACTTCGACCAGTGCCGCGTGCCCGCCGCTAACCTGCTAGGCGCGGAGAACGCGGGCTTCGCCCTCCTCATGCGCAACTTCAACGACGAGCGCCTGATGCTGGCCATGCATGCCTGCTACCTGGCGCAGGCGGCGCTGGACGAGGCCTCCGAATGGGCCTTGCAGCGCAAGACCTTCGGCAAGGCACTGGTGCAGCACCAGGCGGTGCGCCATAAGCTGGTGGCGATGGCGACCCGCATCGCAGCCACGCGCGCCTTCATCGACAGCATCGTGGCGCGCCTGGATGGCGGCGGCGGCGCGGATGCGGAACTGGTGGCGCAGGTGTGCATGCTGAAAAATTTCGCGGCGCAGACCATGCAGGTTTGCGCCGACCACGCGGTGCAGATACTGGGCGGCATGGGCTGCATGCGCGGCACGGTGGCGGAGCGCGTCTACCGCGACGTCAAGGTCTACATGATCGGCGGCGGCGCCGAAGAAATCCTCAACGACCTGGCCGCGCGCCAGCTCGGCTGGCATTGAAAGGAAGCGCGATGTACCAATCCATTTTCAAACCGGGCCTGTTCGCCGGCCGCACCGTGCTGCTGACGGGCGGCGGCAGCGGCATCGGGCGCTGCACGGCGCACGAGCTGGCGGCGCTGGGCGCGCGCGTGCTGCTGGTGGGGCGCGACGAGGCCAAGCTGGCCGCCGTGCAGGCCGAGATCGCGGCCGCCGGCGGCGCCGCGCACAGCTACAGCTGCAATATCCGCAGCGAGGAGGCGGTGCGCGCCATGGTGGTGCGGGCGGTGGCCGAGCACGGGCCGCTGCACGGCCTGGTCAACAACGCCGGCGGCCAGTTCCCGGCGCCGCTGCGCGAGATTTCGCAGAAAGGCTGGGAGGCGGTGCTGCAGACCAACCTGACCGGCGGCTTCCTGCTGGCGCGCGAGTGCCTGGAGCAAAGCATGGCGGCGCACGGCGGCGCCATCGTCAACATCGTGGCCGACATGTTCGGCAGCATGCCGAACATGGGTCATTCGGGCGCGGCGCGCGCCGGCATGGTGAGCCTGACCGAGACCGCGGCCTTCGAGTGGGCGCAGTACGGGGTGCGCGTGAATGCGGTGGCGCCGGGCTATATCGCCTCCTCCGGCATGGACCAGTACCCGCCCGCCATGCGCGACACCATCCGCGCCTTCCCGCGCACGGTGCCGCTGCACCGTTTCGGCACCGAGTCGGAAGTGGCGGCGGCCATCTGCTTCCTGCTGTCGGAGGCGGCGGCCTTCATCACCGGCACCACCTTGCGCGTCGATGGCGGGCGGCCCAATGTGCGGCCGGGCATGCCGATGCCGCGGCCGCAGGCGCCCGGCGCCACCGCCGCCTTCAATGGCTTCCACCTGGCGGCCACGCCACGCGTGCTGGAGGACGAGTAATGCCGGCGCTGGAGAGCCGCGTCGCGCCGCAAGGCGAGGCATTCGCCGCCAACCGCACTGCATTGGAGGCGCAGCTGGCACGCCTGCGGGCGCTGGAGGCGCGCACGCGCGACAAGTCGGCGGCCGCAGCGCCTCTGTTCGCGAAGCGTGGCCAATTGCTGCCGCGCGAACGGCTGGCCGCCCTGCTCGATCCGGGCGCGCCGTTCCTGGAACTGGCGACCCTGGCCGGCTATTGCCTGGACCATCCCGACCCGGAGCGCTCAGTGCCGGGCGCCGGCCTGCTGGGCGGCATCGGCTTTGTCAGCGGCGTGCGCTGCATGGTGGTAGCGGACGATTCGGGCATCGATGCAGGCGCGGTGCAGCCGATGGGCATCGAGAAGTTCCAGCGCCTGCAGCAGGTGGCGCTGGCGCAGAAGCTGCCCTTCATCCACCTGGTGGAATGCGCCGGCGCCAACCTGCTGGACTACAAGGTGGAGACCTTCATCCACGGCGGCAGCGGCTTTTACTGGCTGGCGCGCCTGTCGGCGGCGGGGCTGCCGGTGATCAGCGTGGTGCACGGTTCCAGCACGGCGGGCGGCGCCTATATGCCGGGCCTGTCGGATTATGTGGTGATGGTGCGCGAGCGCGCCAAGGCTTTCCTGGCCGGGCCGCCGCTGCTGAAGGCGGCCACCGGCGAAGTCTCCAGCGAGGAGGAGCTGGGCGGGGCCGAAATGCACGCCGCCGTGTCGGGCCTGGCCGAATACCTGGCCGAAGATGACGCCGACGCGCTGCGCATCACGCGCGAGCTGGTGGCGAGCCTGGGCTGGAACGCCGCGCTGCCGGCCGCCGGCGCCGCCGCCTACGCGCCGCCGCGCTTTCCGCAAGAAGACTTGCTCGGCCTGGCGCCGGTCGAGCAGCGCAAGCCGCTCGATATGCGCGAGGTGATCGCGCGCATCGTGGACGATTCGGCCTTCCTCGAATTCAAACCCGGCTACGGCAGCGCCACCGTGACCGGCCACGCCGCGCTTTGCGGCCAGCCGGTCGGCATCCTCACCAACAACGGCCCGCTCGACCCGGCCGGCGCCACCAAGGCGGCCCACTTCATCCAGCTGTGCTGCCAGTCCGGCACGCCGCTGCTGTTCCTGCAGAACACCACCGGCTTCATGGTCGGCAAGGCCTACGAGCAGGCCGGCATGATCAAGCACGGTTCGAAAATGATCCAGGCCCTGGCCAATGCCAACGTGCCGCGCATTACCGTGCATTGCGGCGCCTCCTTCGGCGCCGGCAACTACGGCATGTCGGGGCGCGGCTTCATGCCCGACTTCTGTTTCAGCTGGCCCAATGCGCGCACCGCCGTGATGGGTGCCGAGCAGGCCGCCGGCACTATGGCCATCGTGATGGAAGGCAGCATGCGGCGCAAGGGACAGGAGGTCGACCACGCTGCGATTGCCGCCATGCGCGCGCGCGTGGTAGAGACCTTCGAGCGCCAGACCGACGCCTTCTTTACTTCCGGACGCCTGCTGGATGACGGCGTCATCGATCCGCGCGACACGCGCGCCGTGCTGGCCTGCGTGCTGGCCGTGTGCGACGAGGCGCGCCGCCGCGCGCTGCACCCGGTGCAGTTCGGCGTGGCGCGCCCATAACAAACTCTGGAGACCCCATGGAATACAGCCACGAACACCTGGAATTGCAGCGCAACCTGAAGCGCTTCATCGAGAGCGACATCAATCCTTATGTGGACGAATGGGAGGCGGCCGAGATCTTCCCGGCCAAGGAAGTGTTCCTCAAGCTGGGCGCGCTGGGCATGCTGGGCGTGTCCAAGCCGGTGGCGTACGGCGGCCTGGGGCTGGACTATTCGTACTCGATGGCGATGGCCGAGGCGCTCGGGCATATCCGCTGCGGCGGGGTGCCGATGGCGATCGGGGTGCAGACCGATATGGCGACGCCGGCGCTGGCGCGCTTCGGTTCGGACGAATTGCGGCGCGAGTTCCTGGCGCCGGCCATCAGCGGCGAGGCGGTGGCCTGCGTCGGCGTGTCGGAGCCGGGCGCCGGTTCCGACGTGGCGGCGGTGCGCACCACGGCGCGCCGCGACGGCGGCGACTATGTCATCAGCGGCAGCAAGATGTGGATCACCAACAGCCTGCAGGCGGACTGGATGTGCCTCCTGGCCAACACCGGCGAGGGTCCGGCGCACCGCAACAAATCGCTGATCATCGTGCCGATGGATACGCCGGGCGTCAGCGTGGGCAAGAAGATCCGCAAGATCGGCATGAACTCCTCCGACACGGGCCTGATCCACTTCGACGAGGTGCGCGTGCCGCAGCGCTTCCTGATCGGCGAGGAGGGCAAGGGCTTCACCTACCAGATGCTGCAGTTCCAGGAGGAGCGCCTGTGGTGCGCGGCCAATATCGTGCAGCAGATGCAGAACTGCATCGACGCCACCATCGCCTACGCGCGCGAGCGCAAGATCTTCAACGGCAGCGTGCTGGATAACCAGTGGGTGCACTTCAAGCTGGCCGAAATGCAGACCGAGCTCGAATCGCTGCGCGCCCTGACCTACCGCGCCTGCGGCATGTATATCGGCGGCACCGACGTGACCGAGCTGGCCTCCATGGCCAAGCTGAAAGCGGGCCGCCTGTCGCGCGTGATCACCGACGGCTGCCTGCAGTTCTGGGGCGGCATGGGCTTTACGCTGGAGAACCCGGTGTCGCAGTTCTACCGCGACGCGCGCCTGACCTCCATCGGCGGCGGCGCGGACGAGGTCATGCTGGGCATTATCTGCAAGTACATGGACATCCTGCCGGGGCGCCAAGCGTGACCGGCTTCGACACCATCCTGGTGGCCAACCGGGGCGAAATCGCGCTGCGCGTCATGCGCACCGCGCGGCGCATGGGCTACCGCTGCGTTGCCGTCTACTCCGACGCCGACTGCGGCGCCCCGCACACGCGCCTGGCCGACAGCGCGCTGCGCCTCGGCGGCCCGGCGCCGGCCGACTCCTACCTGAACATCCCGGCCCTCGTGGCCGCCGCGCGCGCAGCCGGCGCCAGGGCCGTGCATCCCGGCTACGGCTTCCTGGCCGAACGCGCCGACTTCGCGCAAGCCTGCGCCGACGCCGGGCTGACCTTCATCGGGCCGCCCGCCGCCGCCATCGCGGCCATGGGCAACAAGGCCGGCGCCAAACGCCTGATGCTGGATGCCGGCGTGCCCTGCGTGCCGGGCTACCAGGGCGACGACCAGTCCGACGCGCGCATGGCACAGGAGGCGGAGCGCATCGGCTATCCGGTGATGATCAAGGCCGCCGCCGGCGGCGGCGGGCGCGGCATGCGGCGGGTGAACGAGGCGGCCGCCTTTGGCGCCGCACTGGCGGCCGCGCGCTCCGAGGCGCAGCATGCTTTCGGCAGCGCCCAAGTAATCCTGGAGCGCGCCCTGGTCGAGCCGCGCCATATCGAGATCCAGGTCTTTGCCGACAGCCACGGCAACGTGGTCCATCTGGGCGAACGCGATTGCTCGGTGCAGCGCCGGCACCAGAAGCTGATCGAGGAATCGCCGTCACCCGCCGTCAGCCCAGAGCTGCGCCAACGCATGGGCGCGGTGGCGGTGGCGGCGGCGCGCGCCATCGGCTACGTCGGCGCAGGCACCCTGGAGTTCCTACTCGACCGCGACGGCCAGTTCTACTTCATGGAGATGAACACCCGCCTGCAGGTCGAGCATGCGGTGACGGAGGCGATCACCGGCATCGACCTGGTGGAGTGGCAGTTGCTGGTCGCCGCCGGCGCGCCGCTGCCGCTGAGCCAGGCCGGACTTGACGCGCGCCGCGCGGCCGGTGGGCACGCGATCGAAGTGCGCCTGTGCGCGGAAGACCCGCAGCAGGACTTCCTGCCGCAAAGCGGCACTGTGCGACGCTGGCAGGCGCCGAACGGCGTGCGCTGCGACCACGCGCTGGCCGATGGCGTGCAAGTGCCGCCCTACTACGACTCGATGCTGGCCAAGCTGGTGGCGCATGGCCGCGACCGCGCAGACGCCCTGCGCCAGTTGCGGCGCGCACTGGATGAATGCGTGCTGCTGGGCCTGCCCAACAACCGCGCCTTCCTGGCGCAATGCCTGGCGCACCCGGTGTTCGACGCCGGCGGCGCCACCACCGGCTTCATCGCGGAGCACCTGCCGCGCGAGCGGCGCTGCAACGCCGCCGCGACGGAGCGCAGCTTGCCGGCGGCAGCCGCGCTGCTGGCCTGGCACCGATCGCAGCGCCACGCGCGCCGCTACCCGGAGGAGCTGCAAGGCTGGAGCTCCAGCCACGCGCTGGCCGTGCCTTTGCGCTTTACGCTGGATGGCGCCGCACAGCAGGCGCGCGCCAGCGCCGACGGCCGCGACACCTGGCGCGTTACCTGCGCCAATGCAGCGGCGCCCGTGCGCGCCGAGATAATCGACGCGGTGCGCGACGCGGGCGCGGGAAACCTGCGCCTGGCGCTCGACGGCGAACCGGCGACCGTGCATTGGGCCGCCGATGGCAAGCGCCTGTTCTTCCTGCTGGACGGCGTCGACCATGCGCTGGACGACCTGGGCGACGCGCCGCCGCGCGTAGCGGGCAACGGCGCCGCCGACGGCCGCATCGCCGCGCCCATGAACGGCCGCGTGGTGGCGCTGCACGTGCGGGACGGCGACCAGGTCAGCAGCGGCCAACCGTTGCTGGCGTTGGAGGCGATGAAAATGGAACACAATATGCTTGCCACGCGCGACGGGAGAATATCCTCGCTCGCCACGGCCCTCGGCGCGCAAGTGGCGACCGGACAACTGCTGCTGGAAATTACCCCCTGACGGAGCATCCATGACTACGCTGCAAGGCAAGACCCTGTTCATCACCGGCGCCAGCCGGGGCATTGGCAAGGCGATCGCCTTGCGCGCGGCGCGCGATGGCGCCAACGTGATCATCGCCGCCAAAACCACCGAACCCGATCCGCGCCTGCCGGGCACCATCTATTCCGCCGCCGAGGAGATCCGCGCCGCCGGCGGCAAGGCGCTGCCGCTGCAAGTCGACATCCGGGAGGACGAGCAAGTCATCGCCGCCATCGAGAAGGGCGTCGCCGAGTTTGGCGGCATCGACATACTGGTCAACAACGCCAGCGCCATCAGCCTCACGAACGTGCAAAGCACCTCGATGAAGCGCTTCGACCTGATGATGGATATCAACGTGCGCGGCACCTTCACCTGCGCCAAGCACTGCCTGCCGCATCTTCTGCAGGCCAGCAACCCGCACATCCTGACGCTGTCGCCACCGATCGACCTGAACCCGAAATGGTTCGCCCGCCACGCCGCCTACACCACCTCGAAGTACGCGATGAGCATGATCGTGCAGGGCCTGGCGGCCCAGCTGGCGGAGGACGGAGTCGGCGTGAACGCCTTGTGGCCGCGCACCATCATCGCAACGGCCGCCCTCAATGTCGCCCTGCCCGGCGGCGCGCAGTTCGGCCGCACGCCGGAGATCATGGCCGATGCCGCCCATCTGATCCTGACCAGGAAAAGCAGCGCCACCAACGGCAACTTCTTCATCGACGAAGATGTATTACGCGACAGCGGCATCACCGACTTTTCCCGATACCAGGTGACGCCCGGCGTGGAACCGATGATCGACCTGTTCGTGGAGGCCGGCCATGACTGAGCGCATGCAGGACACCCTGGGCACGCTGGTTTCCCGTAGCGCGCGCCGCAACGGATCCGCGCCGGCCCTGCTGGAGAACGGCCGCAGCATGTCCTACGCCCAACTGGACGAGGACAGCAACCGCTTCGCGCAGCACCTGCTCGCCAGCGGCCTGCAGCCCGGCGACAAGGTGGCCATGCTGAGCCCCAATTCCATGGAGTTCATGGTGGCGGCTTTCGGCATCCTGAAAGCCGGCCTGGTATGGGTGCCGGTCAATGCCATGCTGTCGCCGCCGGAAGTGGCCTACATCGTGCAGCACGCCGAAGCGCGCCTGCTGGTGGTGGACGCGCAGCTTGGCGCCCATCCTGCATGGAGCGCCGCATTGCCTGCGCTGGGCGTGCCGCTGGTGCGCTGCGGCCCCGGCGCGGAAGGCGCGGGCACGCTGGCCCAGGCCCTTGCCGGCCAGCCGCCAAGCCCGCCCGCGCTGGAGATCGACGAGAACGCCCTGGCACTGATCATGTACACCAGCGGCACCACCGGCAACCCGAAGGGCGCCATGCACTCGCACCGCTCGGTGCTGGCGGCTGTCATGTCGAACGCGGTGACCATCTCCGTCGTGCCGCAGGACGTGCTGTCGGCCATCCTCCCGCTATTCCACTGCGCGCAGTTCAGCATGTCCGCCGCCGGCCTGGCGTGCGGCGCTGCGATCTCGATCGCGCGCGGCTTCGACCCGGCCGCCGTACTGGCGACGCTGGCGCGCGACAAGGTCAGCGTGATAGCCGCCCTGCCTGCCATGTATGGCGCCCTGCTGCAGCATCCGGCGCGCGCGCAGCACGACCTGTCCACGCTGCGCCTGGCCATCTACGCCATGGCCCCGATGGCGCCCGAACTGCTACGCCGCCTGATGCAGGAGTTCTGCCCGCGCTTCGCCCTGGGCAGCGGCCAGACCGAGATGTTCCCGATGACGGTCTACTTCCCCCCCGAGCAGCAACTGCAGCGCACCGGCAATTGCTGGGGCCAGAGCACGCCGGTCAACGACACCGCGCTCATGGATGCCGACGGCGCGCTGCTTGGCCCCGGCCAGGTGGGCGAGATCGTGCACCGGGGCGCCAATGCCATGCTGGGCTACTTCAAGGACCCCGAGGCCACGGCGGCCGCGCGCCGCTTCGGCTGGCACCACACGGGCGACCTTGGCATGTGGGATGAAGACGGCTTCCTGCACTTCAAAGGCCGCCTGAAAGACTTGATCAAGACCGGCGGCGAGAACGTGCCCGCCATCCGCGTGGAGGAAGCGCTGCTCGGCCACCCGGCGGTCGCCGTGGCCGCCGTGGTCGGCCTGCCGCATAGCGAATGGATCGAAGCGGTGACGGCCTTCGTCTGCCTGAAGCCGGGCCAGAGCGCCGATGCCGGCGCGCTGCAGGAGCATTGCCGCGCCACCCTGGCCGGCTTCGAAATCCCCAAGCACATCGCCATCGTCGAGACCCTGCCAATGACTTCCACCGGCAAGATCCAGAAGCACGTGCTGCGCGCTAACCACCAGGCCCTTTACCGCTAGCCCCGCTGCCCCAGCTTGCGCCTGCATCTCGACAAGGTAGCGCAAGCTGGTGGGGTTGGCAGGGTGACCGCCAAAGAATGTCGGCTGAACATGCTGAAATCTCCGAGAGTGAAAATCCCTTAGAGGGAGATTTTCAGCGCAAGTTCAAATTTCAGCACTTTTCAGCACTTTGCAACACCATTTCAGCACCTCAGAACAAACGAAACTTAGAACATTTCAATGCCGCAAGTTCGGCCCAGGATAGCGACCGAATAAAGTTTCGTTTATCCCCGAGTGCTGAAATTGCGCGCGCTTAAATATCCCCCAGAGGGAGAAGCCGCGCTGGCCGCAAAATTTCAGCACTTTTCAGCACCTTGCAACACCACTTTCAGCACCTCCCGCAGACGCAGTGCGAAAGACTAGCGGAGCAGGAAGCCGAGTGCGGACTCGGCCAGTTCATCAATGCTGACACCGGCCTCGCGCCGGTACCATTGGGCCGACCAGTTCAGCGCGCCGAACAGCCACAGCCGGTCCAGCTTGCCCGGCGCCGGCCATTCACCGGACGCCTGCAGTTCACGCAGCACGGCGTCCCACAAGGCCTCATAGCGGTCCTTGGCCGCCACGATGCGCAGCTGCGCCTGCGCGTCGAGGGCGCGCCACTCATACAACATGACGTGCACGAAATCCTGCCCCGGCGACAGCAAGGTCTCCAGATGCGCATGCACCATGGCGCGCAAGGCATCGCGCGGCGCCAGGCCCTGCGCGGCAATCTGCTCGATGCGCGACAAAGCCTGCTGCATGCCCTGCTCGATCACCGCCTGCAGGATGTCCTGCTTGGACTTGAAGTGATAGAACCACGACCCCGCCTGCACCCCGGCGGCGGCGGCGATATCGCGCACCGTGGTGTTGTCAAAACCCCGTTCGCGGAACAACCTTGCCGAAACGGCAATAAGCAGCGGCTTCAAGCTATCGGATTCGCCCCGGGCGGGACGGCCGCGGCGGCGCGGCGCGGCTGGCGGGGATGGGTCGGTGCGGGTACTCATGTCCCTGGCAATCTACCTTATAATGAAAGTTTTCGCCAAATTTACAGCCCAAATCATGGAATTAGCCAAGTCTTTCGAGCCTGCCGACATTGAACAGTTCTGGCGCAGCGAGTGGGAAAAGCGCGGTTACTACGCAGCCTCCCTCGACCTGAGCAAGCCGTCCTTCAGCATCCAGCTGCCGCCGCCGAACGTCACCGGCACGCTGCACATGGGCCACGCCTTCAACCAGACCATCATGGATGGCCTGACCCGCTACCACCGCATGCTGGGCCACAACACCGCCTGGATCCCGGGCACCGACCACGCCGGCATCGCCACCCAGATCGTGGTGGAGCGCCAGCTGGACGCGCAGAAGGTGTCGCGCCATGACCTGGGCCGCGAAAAATTCGTCGAAAAAGTCTGGGAGTGGAAAGAGAAATCCGGCTCCACCATCACCGGCCAGATGCGCCGCATGGGCACCTCGCCCGACTGGAAGCGTGAATACTTCACCATGGACGCCGAACGCTCGCAAGTGGTGAGCGAAGTGTTCGTGCGCCTGTTTGAACAAGGCCTGATCTACCGCGGCAAGCGCCTGGTCAACTGGGACCCGGTGCTGGGCACCGCCGTCTCCGACCTGGAAGTGGTGTCGGAAGAAGAAGACGGCTCCATGTGGCACATCAAATACCCGCTGGCCGACGGCAGCGGCCACCTGGTGGTTGCCACCACCCGTCCTGAAACCATGCTGGGCGACGTCGCCGTGGCGGTGGACCCGACCGACGAGCGCTACACCGCGCTGGTGGGCAAGATGCTCAAGCTGCCGCTGGTCGGCCGCGAGATCCCGGTCATCGCCGACGAATACGTCGACAAGGAATTCGGCACCGGCTGCGTGAAGATCACCCCGGCGCACGACTTCAACGACTACGCCGTGGGCCAGCGCCACAAACTGGACATGCCGTCCATCCTGACCCTGGACGCCAAGATCAACGAGAACGGCCCTGCCGCCTACCAGGGCATGGACCGCTTCGCCGCCCGCAAGCAGATCGTGGCCGACCTGGACGCGCAAGGCTTCCTGGTGGAAGTCAAGCCGCACAAGCTGATGGTGCCGCGCGGCGACCGTACCGGCGTGGTGATCGAACCGATGCTGACCGACCAGTGGTTCGTCGCCATGAGCAAGCCGGCGCCGGAAGGCACCTTCAACCCGGGCAAATCGATCACCGAAGTGGCGCTGGAAAAAGTCGCCAGCGGCGAGATCAAGTTCGTCCCTGAAAACTGGAGCACCACTTACAACCAGTGGCTGAACAACATCCAGGACTGGTGTATTTCGCGCCAGCTGTGGTGGGGCCACCAGATTCCGGCCTGGTACGACGAGCAAGGCAACGTCTACGTCGCCCGCAGCGAGGAAGACGCCAAGGCGCAAGCCGCAGCGCGCGGCGTGAGCGGCGCGCTGACCCGCGACAACGACGTGCTGGACACCTGGTTCTCGTCCGCGCTGGTGCCGTTCTCCACCCTCGGCTGGCCGAACGAAACGCCGGACCTGAAGGCCTTCCTGCCATCGTCGGTGTTGGTCACCGGTTTTGACATCATCTTCTTCTGGGTCGCGCGCATGGTCATCATGACCAGCCACTTCACCAACAAGGTGCCGTTCAACACCGTGTACGTGCACGGCCTGGTGCGCGACTCGCAAGGCCAGAAGATGTCCAAGTCCAAGGGCAACACCCTGGACCCGATCGACCTGATCGACGGCATCGGCCTGGACGCCCTGGTCGCCAAGCGCACCACCGGCTTGATGAACCCGAAAGACGCGGCCAAGATCGAAAAGGCGACGCGCAAGGAATTCCCGGACGGCATCCCGGCCTACGGCACCGACGCCGTGCGCTTCACCATGGCGTCCTACGCCTCGCTGGGCCGCAACATCAACTTCGACCTGGGCCGCTGCGAAGGCTACCGCAACTTCGGCAACAAGCTGTGGAACGCCACCCGCTTTGTGCTGATGAACACCGAAGGCCACGACTGCTCCGCCAACGACGCCGACCTGTCGGCCGCCGACAAGTGGATCATCTCCGCCCTCAACCGCGCCGAACAGGAAGTGCATAAAGGCTTTGCCGACTACCGCTTCGACAATATCGCCTCCACCATCTACCAGTTCGTGTGGTACGAGTACTGCGACTGGTACCTGGAGCTGGCAAAAGTCCAGGTGCAGCAAGGCACCCCGGGCCAGCAGCAAGCCACCCGCCACACCCTGCTGCGCGTGCTGGAAGTGATCCTGCGCATGGCGCATCCGATCATCCCGTTCGTCACCGAGCAGCTGTGGCAGACCGTTGCGCCGCTGGCCGGCAAAGGCGGCGCAGGCCAGTCCATCATGACCCAGCCTTACCCGCTGCCGAACGAAGCGGCCATCAGCGCCGACGCCGAAGCCTGGGTGGGCGAGCTGAAAGGCCTGACCGACGCCGCCCGCAACCTGCGCGGCGAAATGAAGCTGGCGCCGTCCGTGCGCGTGCCGCTGATCGTGGAAGCGAGCGGCGCCGACAAGGACAAGATGGCCGCCTTCGCGCCCTACATCCAGATGCTGGGCAAGCTGTCGGAAGTGCAGATCGTGGACGCGCTGCCGGAATCGCCGGCCGCCGTCTCCGTGGTCGGCACCACCAAGCTGATGCTGAAGGTCGAGATCGACGTCAAGGCCGAACGCGAGCGCCTGTCGAAAGAGATCGCCCGCCTGGAAGGCGAGATCGCCAAGGCCAACGGCAAGCTGTCCTCGGAGAGCTTCGTCGCCCGCGCCCCGGCCGCCGTGGTCGCGCAGGAAAAGGAACGCGTCGCCAACTTCGGCGCCACCCTGGCCAAGATGCAGGAACAGCTGGCCAAGCTGCCCGCCTAAGCTCTTCCTCAAAAAATGGGGACGTACCCCTTTTTCGCTGCGCGAAAAATGGGGTACGTCCCCATTTTTTCGTCCCGGCGCTCAAATTAGAGGCAACCCTCAAAAAACGCATGACCGTGCGCTTTCGCGCTGGAAGCTGCGCTACACTGGTTCACCCTCAAACTAAAAAAGAGACACCCCTATGCGCTTAACCCGCACAGTGGCGCTGGCCGCGGCAGCCTTGATGGCTGCCGCACCGGCTTTTGCCCAAGAATCCTCCCCGGTCGGCCTGTGGAAAAACATTGACGACGTGACCGGCAAACCAAAGGCCCTAATCCGCATCACCGAGGAAAACGGCGTGGTGCAGGGGAAAATCGAAAAACTGTTCCGCGCCGCTGGCGAAGAGCAAAACCCTGTGTGCGATAAGTGCACCGATGCGCGTAAGAACCAGCCGATTATCGGCATGGTGTTCATGAGCGGACTGAAAAAGGACGGTAAGGAGTATGCCGGCGGCGAGATTCTCGATCCGGATAACGGCAAGGTCTATAAGAGCAAGCTGAAACTGGCGGATGGCGGCAAGAAGCTGGAGGTGCGCGGGTATATTGGCGTGCCGTTGCTGGGTCGTTCGCAGACTTGGGTAAGGCAGGATTAAACCGGTACCCCGGTGTCTGACCCGCAGGGTCAGACACCCTCCCCCCAAAAAAACGCGGCGCCTTTTCAGGCGCCGCGTTTCTTTTTAGGCCGCCTTTTTCTGCGGCAGCAGCAGCGAGGCCAGGGCCGGGATCATGATGATCGCGCCCACCATATTCCACAGGAACATGAACATCAGCAGCAGGCCCATGTCGGCCTGGAATTTGATGTCGGACCAGACCCAGGTCAGCACGCCCAGCGCCAGCGTCACGCCAGTCAGGGCCACGGCAACGCCGGTGGTCTTCAGCGTTTCGAAGTAGGCTTCCTTCAACGCCATGCCGCGATCCAGGAAGCATTGCAGGCGGTTGTAGATATAGATGCCATAGTCGACACCGATACCGATACCGAGCGCAATCACCGGCAGGGTCGCCACCTTCACGCCCAGCCCCAGCTGGGCCATGATGGCTTCGCACAGCGCGGAGGTGATGTACAGCGGCACCATGATGCAGATGGTCACGCGCAGCGAGCGGAATTCCCACCACACCAGCAGCGCCACAATCGCGTACACCAGCGCCAGCATCATCGGTTCGGCCTGTTTGATGACGATGTTGGTGGCCGCTTCGATGCCCGAGTTGCCGGCTGCCAGGATGAACTCCGCCTGCGGCGTGTTGTTTTCCTTGGCGAAGGCTTGCGCCGCCTGCACCACGCGGGTCAAGGTGTCGGCCTTGTGGTCGGTCAGGAACAGCAGCACCGGCAGCATCGAGCAGTCGTTGCTATACAGCTCGGACGGGATCATGCGCTGCGCCGAGTTCGACACGAAGCGGTTGCGCGACAGCGCCTGCCATTTCAGGCTGCCGCCGTTGACGTTGGCGATGATGCGCTTCTGGATGGTGAACAGCGAGGTGCTGGACTCCACCCCCGGCACGTTCTCCATCTCCCACTGGAAGCGGTCCACCACTTCCGCCGTCGGATAGGCGCCGCACTCGCCGGCCGGCGTCTTCACCATCACCACGAACACGTCCGAGCTGGTCGAGTAGTGGCTGGTGATGTAGGCGTTGTCGCGGTTATAGCGCGAGTCGGCGCGCAGTTCCGGCGCGCCCGGATCGAGGTCGCCGATCTTCAGGTCGCGGTTCAGGGCGAAGGCGGTGGCGAACACCGCCAGCGCGCCCAGCACCGCGAACTTGGCGAACTTCGGCTCGGCAAAGCGCGACAGCATGCGCATGACGCGGTGGTCGCTCTGCGCCTTCTTGGCCTGGTGCCGCAGGCAGGCGTCGGTCACGCCCACGTACGACATCAGGATCGGCAGCAGAAACATCTTGGTCAGCACGATCACCGCCACGCCGACCGAGGCCGAAATGGCCAGCTCGCGGATCACGCCGATCTCGATCACCAGCAGGGTCGAGAAACCGACCGCGTCGCACAACAGCGCGATGGTGCCCGGGATGAACAGCTGGCGGAAGGTCAGCTTGGCGGTCTCCATGTCGGACTTGCCGGACAGGCGCTCGGCGGCCATGGTGTTGATGTTCTGCACCGCGTGCGAGACGCCGATGGCGAAGGTCAGGAACGGCACCAGGATCGAGTACGGGTCCAGGCCAAAGCCCAGCAGGCGCACGATGCCGAGCTGCCAGATCACCGCCAGCGAGCAGCAGAACACCGTCACCAGTGTCGATTTCCAGCAGCGCGAGTACCACAGCAGCAGCACCACGGTCATGACGAAGGTGATGGCGAAGAACATGCCGATCGCCTTGGCGCCGTGGATCAGGTCACCCACCACCTTGGCAAAGCCGACGATGTGGATCTTCACGCCCTGCGCCTCGTACTTGTCGCGCACCAGCTTCTCCAGGCGCTCGGAGAACTCGCCGTAATCGAGCTTGGTGCCCTTGTCCGGGTCGATCTCCAAGAGCGGCACCTGGACGATGGTGGACTTCTGGTCCGCCGCCACCAGGCTGCCGATGCGGCCCGAACGGGCGATGTTGGCGCGCACCTCGTCCAGCATGGCCGGCGAGCCGTCGAAGCCCTGCGGGATGATCTGGCCGCTGTTCAGGCCCGTCTCGGTCACCTCCATCCACTGCACGTTCGGGGTCCACAGCGACTTCAGGTTGCCGCGGTCCACGCCCGGGATGTAGAACACCTCGTCGGTCACCGCCTTCAGCGTGTCCAGGTACTCTTTCGAGTAGATGTCGCCATTCTTCGCCTCCACCGCGATACGGATATTGTTGCCCAGCGGGCGCAACTCGTTCTCGTATTTCAGGTAGTTGGCGATGAAGGGATGGGTCGCCGGCACCATCTTCTGGAAGCTGGCGTCCGGCTTCAGGAGCGCCGCCTGCCAGGCAAAGACCGCCGAGACGACCAGGAAGGCGATCATGATGATAAAGCGGTACTGGAACAGGCGCGGCTCCAGCCAATGCTCGATCGAGGTGAAGCGCTGGTGGCCCTCCTCCGCTATCTTGCAGGTTTTGTCGTTCTCGCGGGTCATTGCGCGCCCTCCAGTTTGGCCGCGCGCACGCCGCCCACGCCCGACAGCAGCACCGTGCCGTTCAGGGCCAGCATGCCGGCCGTGGCCACGGCGTCGCCCTGGCGCACCAGGCGGAAGCTGGCGCCGTCGTCGTCGCTTTGCAGCAGCGCGCCGTCCTGCGCCGCCAGCACGATGGAAGTGCCGCGCAGAGCGCCGCCCACCAGGCTCTTCTTCGTCACCGCCGGCGTTTCGCGCCAGGTGGCGCCGCCGTCTTCGCTGCGGAACACGTGGCCGCCAAAGCCGTAGGCCAGCATGCTGCGGCCGGTGAAGAGGATGCCGTACAGCTGGCCGCTGTAACCGGTTTCAATGCGCTGCCAGGCGTTGCCGCCGTCCAGTGAACGGTAGATGTAGCCGCCCTCGCCGGCAATGGCCAGCAGGTTGCCCGGGCCGCCCGCAATGGCGTTGTAGTGCAGGCCTTCCGGGTTCGGCAGGCCGGCGCCCATGGATGTCCAGTTGATGCCGCCGTCCGTGGTACGGAAGGCCTGGCCGTATGCGCCCACCGCGTAGCCGGTCTTGGCATCGCGGAACCATACGCCCAGCAAGGGGCGCGACGGACCGAATTTGGCCGCCGCTTCGATATCACCGAGCGCGTTCTCGGCGTCCATCAGCGTGTCGCCGCCGGCCGCCTGCGCCTTCGCCACCGCTGCCTTGGCGTCCGCCAGCATCAGGGTGTTTGCTTTGTTGCCGTCAAAGCGGGTCGTCCACTGCGCCCCGCCGTCATTGGTGGAAAGAATCACGCCATCGTGGCCGACGGCCCAGCCGTCACGCCCGTTGGCAAACGTCACATCGGTCAGCGTGACCGACACCGGCACCTTGGCCTGGGCCCAGGCCGCCTTCTCGTTACCGTCGCGCACCAGGATGATGCCGCGCTCGCCGACGGCCACCGTGCGCTGGCCGGCCAGCGCCATCGCCGTCAGCATCGCCTTCGGCGCGCGCGCCGACATGCGGGCCGGCGTCTGCAGCGGGTCGCGCGCCACGGCCGGCAAAACCACCAGCGCGCCCAGCAAGGCGGCACCGGCTTGTATCAGAACTTTATTCATGCTCTTCCTGCGAAAAAAAGGGCGCACAGCCTGGTCAAAGACGTGCGCCCAAAGAGACACCCCCAAACCCGCTACACCGCTCTTAGTTGGAAGAGCGGCGCAGCGTATCTGGCGTGAAGTTCGACGGGTCGAGCTTCACGCCAAATTTCATCGGCTTCTCCTGGTTGGAGATGCCGGACAGCAGGTAGCGGCGGGCCTGCAGGTCATAGAACACTTCGTTGGCGAAGTAATGGGCTTGCGCGTCGTAGTACTGGATGCCGCCGATTTCGTGCACGCGCCACAGTTCGCCGCGGCCGTCATAGGCATCGGTGTGGGCAACCTGCCAGCTGTCCTCGTCCACGTAGAACACGCGCTTGGCGTAGATGTGGCGCTTGTCCTTTTTCAGGGTCGCTTCCACCACCCACACGCGGTGCAGTTCATAGCGCACCAGGTCCTGGTTCATGTGGCCGGGGCGCACGATGTCGGCGTACTTGTTGGCCTTGTTGGTCAGCTTGTAGTTGTTGTAGGAGATCAGCATCTCCTTCTTGCCCACCAGCTTCCAGTCGTAGCGGTCCGGCGCGCCGTTGAAACCGTCGTAGTCGTCGGTGGTGCGCAGGCCGTCCGAGCCCTGGCCCGGCGAGTCATACGCCACGTTCGGCGCGCGCAGCACGCGGCGCTGGCCTGGGTTGTAGGTCCACGCCAGGCGCGATTCCTTGACCTGGTCCAGCGGATCGACCACCAGCAGGGCGTCGCCCGCCACCGACGATGGGCCGGTCAGGGTCGCCATGTAGTACAGCAGGCGGTTCGGCTCGGGATTGGCCATGCCCTGCGCAAAGGCGACCTTCTCGGTCCGGGTCACCGGCGTGAAGGCGCCGTTGGTCTGCACCGGGAATTCGGCGGTGTGGCGCTCGATGGTGCCGCCGCGATAGCGCATCAGGTGGTTCCAGATCACCTCGACGCCGGTTTTCGGGATCGGGAACGGCACGGTGGTGCGGGCGATGCCGGTCACGCCGTTGCCGCCGCCGGTCAGCTCGGCCTTGGACGCTTCGCTCTTGACGGTGTCGTACACGTTCTGCGGATAGCCGGCAGTACGGTAGGTCTTGTAGACATTCATCTTGTAGCTGGGATAGCGCTTCAGCATTTCCATCTGGCCCGGGGTCAGCACGTCCTTGTACTTGTCCATATTGGCCGCGGTGATGGTGTACAGCGGCGCTTCGTTCGGCAGCGGGTCGAGGTAGCCGTTCTTGGCGTCGAAGCCGGCCGGCGCCTTGGTGATGCCGCCGGTCCAGGCCGGGATGGTGCCGGCCTTGTTGCCTTCCTTCTCGGCGCCGACCGGGGTCAGGTCCTTGCCCAGGCGGTCCACTTCGGCCTGCGACAGGCCGGCCATGGCGCTGCCGGCGATGCACGCCAGCGCAGCGGCCAGCAAGCTTTGCTTCATCATTTTCATGCAGTGTCTCCTATGTCTCTGTTAGAAGTTGGCGCCGATCACGAACGACATATTGTCGCGGTCGTGGAACTGGTCGTACTTGGCGCTCTTGTTATAGCTGGTGTAGCTGATATCGGCGTAGTAGCGCTGGTTGTAGTCCGCGCGCAGGCCGATGCTGCGGGTCTGGCGGTCTTCCACAAACAGGTTGTCGGCGGCGTAGCCCTTCACGTCATGCGAGAAGAACAGGCGCGGCTTGAGGTTGACGCCGGCGATCGCGTTCGGGAACAGCAGTTCGGCCGACAGGCGGTAGCCCCAGGCGCTGCTGGTGGCGTAGCCCTCGTTCTCGCAGTAGGCGGCGTTCGGCTGGATGCCGGCCGGGCCGCAGGTGCCTTTCAGCGCGGCGGTCGGGCCGAAGTTGTAGCCGAAGCCGCGCACGTAGCGGGTGCTGGTGTTCGGGTCGCCGATGCCGCTCCACTTCTGGCCGGCCACTTCACCCAGCAGGGTGAGCGAGTCGGCGCCCAGCACTTGCGGGAACTGGCGGATGAACGACACTTGCGCCTGGGTCTTGTCCTTGCGGTCGTAACCGTGCAGCACATAGCCGGTCGGCTTGCTCGGGTCGCGCGCGATGGCGCCCCAGTGCGCCTGCGGGCCGATGCCGAGCGCGGTGCCCACCAGCATGTCGATGGCGTTGATCTGCACCGGAATGTCCTTGGTGCGCGAGATTTCGCCGAACAGCGAGAAGCCGCCCAACTCGGTCGCGGCCGACAGGCCCAGGGTTTTCACGTTCTCGCCGCTGTAGTCCCACACGATATTACCCGCCGGCAGCACGCCCAGGGTGCCCAGCGAAGCCGCCAGCTGCGGCACCGCTTTCACCAGCTGCGCCAGTTTGCCGGACCAGACCGACGGCAGGGCCGACGGCTGCTTGACTACCGAGACGATCGGCGAGTGGCTGTGGAAGCGCGCGAAGTAGATGCCGAAGTCGGTGGCGATGGAGTCGGCGAAATAATGGCTCGACAGGCCGAACTGGCCGGACTTCTTCGGCTCGATCTTCTGCGCGGTGGTCATGCGGAAGTTGAGCGGCATATTGCGCGCCAGGCCGAGCGAAGCCAGCACCGGATCGAGCGCGGCCGGCAGCGCGGCCAGGAACGGCGCGCCGTTGTACTGGCCACGGTCGTTCAGCTTGGTGGCGTCGCCAAACAGCACGGTGCCGTTGTTGCAGTTCAGGGAGTCGGCGGCCGACCAGTAGGTGCCGCAGCCGTCCACCACGTTCTGGCGCCAGCGCAGGTTGTAGAAGGCTTCCAGCGAGATGCCGTTACCCAGGCCGATATTGGCCATCAGCGCCGGCTGCGGACGCAGGATCTCTTTCACCTGGGCGCCGGGACGGCGCGCCGCGCTGGTGTCGAAGGCACCCATGGCGTTCACGCCCGGCACGAACAGGCTCTCGCCCCAGTTGATCACCTGGTTGCCCAGCTTGACGCTGACCGGCTTGCCGCCCAGGTCGTAGTTGGCGAACACGTAGGCGTCGGCCAGGGCCGCGCCGTCGAAGGTGGACAGCTTGTCGAACTTGCTGTCGTCCAGGTTGGCGCCCGGGGTGAAGCCGTTGTTGAAGTTCCCGTGCGGCATGTTGTGGCTCTTCAGCGTGTAGTCATACCAGGCGAAGCCGCGCATGAACAGGCCGTAGGTCTCGCCTTTCAGCTCGAACTCGCCGGTCAGCTTGCCGACGGTGGAGTAGGCGTCATGCTTTTTGAAGTTCAGGTTACCGTCATCGGCGCCGGCGCCGGCCGTGCCGCCGTTGACCACGGAAATCAGGTTCTTGTCCGCATCCTTCATGCGGATGCTGGTGCCGACCGAAGCGCTGAGCGACCAGCGCCCTTCCAGGCCGTTGTCGGTGGTGAAGGTATCTGCGTGCGCCAGTGGGGTTGCCAGCGCCGCCGCCACAGCCAGGGCCATGGTTCGGTTGTACTTCCTCGTCATCCTTGTGTCTCCTTTGGTTTATGTACAGCTTTGTATTCTGCTTTCTTATACTGCTTAAACAACTCACGCAACTTCATCTTCTGCACTTTGCCGTTGGCGGAATAAGGCAATTCGCTGACGAACACCACATCGTCCGGCAACCACCATTTAGCTACGCGGCTGGCAAGGTAGCCTAACACTTCATCGCGCGTGGGGGAACAACCTTCACGCGCGACAACCACCAGCAGCGGGCGTTCCTGCCATTTTTCATGCGCCACGCCGATCACCGCGGCGGCCGCAATAGCGGGGTGGCCCAGCACCGCGTTCTCGACATCGATCGACGAAATCCATTCGCCGCCGGACTTGATCACGTCCTTCGCGCGGTCGGTGATCTGCAGGTAGCCGTCGGCATCGATATTGGCGATATCGCCCGTGTCGAAGAAGCCCTCCTCGTCCAGCACCGGCGCATCGCTGCCGTAATAGGCCGACAAAATCCACGGTCCGCGCACCATCAGGCGGCCCGCCGTCACGCCATCGTGCGGCAGGCGCTTGCCGTCTTCGTCCTTCAGCGCCAGCTCCACGCCGCACACCGGACGGCCCTGGCGCGCCTGCACGCGCAGCTTTTCTTCGTCGCTGGCGTTGTCGTGTGATTGCAACAAAGAGCACACGGTGCCGAGCGGCGACATCTCCGTCATGCCCCATGCCTGCATTAAAGTCGCGCCCAAGGTTTTGCTGCAGCGCGTGAACATCACCGGCGGGATCGCCGAGCCGCCGCACAGCAGGCGCTCCAGACAGAGCTCCTGCCGCGCCGGGCGCGCTTCGCCCTCCACATGGTTGAGCAGGCCTAGCCACACGGTCGGCACGCCCAGCGCCATGGTCACGCGCTCGTCGCGCAGCAAGGCGTAGATGCTGGCGCCGTCCAGCGCCGGGCCGGGCAGGACCAGCTTGGCGCCGCTCAGCGCGCCGGCGTAAGGCATGCCCCAGGCGTTCACATGGAACAGCGGCACCACCACCAGGCAGCTGTCGCGCTGCGAGATGGCGGCGGTGCCGGCCAGGCACAGGCCCATGGCGTGCAGGTAGGTCGAGCGGTGCGAGTACAGCACGCCCTTCGGATTGCCGGTGGTGCCGGAGGTGTAGCACAGGGCCGAGGCGCTGCGCTCGTCGAACTGCGGCCAGTCATAGTGCTCGCTGGCGCCTTCCAGCAGCTCCTCGTAGCACAGGGTGCCGGGCGGCAGCCCTTGCGGCATATGGGCCCGATCCGTCATGCAGACCAAGGCGCGCACGCAGGCCAGGCGCGGCGCCAGCGCCGCCACCAGCGGCGCGAAGCTGAGGTCGAAGAACAGCACCTGGTCCTGCGCGTGCTGCACGATGTACTCGATCTGCTCCGGGAACAGGCGCGGGTTGATGGTATTGAGCACCGCACCCTTGCCGGACACGGCGAAGTACAGCTCCATATGGCGGTGCGTGTTCCAGGCCAGGGTGCCGACCCGGGCGCCCATCTCCACGCCCAGCGCCTGCAGCGCGTTGGCCAGGCGCTTGGCGCGGCGCGCCACTGCGCCGTAGCTGCTGCGGTGCAGCGTGCCTTCGCACAGGCGCGACACGATCTCGGCGCGCGGGTGCACGCGCACCGCGTGCTCGAGCAGGGAGGAGATCAACAGCGGCTGGTCTTGCATCAAGCCTTGCATGGCGCTATCCATTACATGTGGCGCTTCAGGAAGTCCGCCAGCGTGTCGAACACGCGGCCATACGGCGGGCGGAACAAGCCAAAGCCGTTCAGCCGCGCCTGGCGGTAGATCGGCTTTTGCTTGGAGAAAGCCAGGAAGCCATGCTCGCCGTGGTAGGCGCCGGTGCCGCTCGCGCCCACGCCGCCAAAGGGCAGGTTCTCCTGCGCCGCATGCCACAGCGCGTCGTTCACGGTGACGCCGCCGGAAATGGTGGAGCCCAGCACCTGCTGGCAGTTGCGGCGGTCGCGCCCGAACCAGTACAGCGCCAGCGGGCGTTCGCGTTCGTTGATGAAGGCAATGGCTTGCTGCAGCGTGTCATACGGCAGCACCGGCAGCAGCGGGCCGAAGATTTCCTCGCGCATCACGGCCATGTCCGGCGTCACGTCCAGCAGCAGCACCGGCGCCATGCGCCGCTCGCCGTCGTGCGGGCGCTCCGCTTCGGCGCCCAGGCGCACCACGGTGGCGCCCTGCTCCTGCGCGTCGCGCACCAGCTGCTGCAGGCGCGCGTAATGGCGTTCGCTGATGATGCTGGTGTATTGCTGGTTGCCGGCGAATTGCGGATACATGGCCAGCGCCGCCGCGCTGACTTCGCGCACGAAATCGGCCACCCGCGCGCGCGGCACCAGCGCGTAATCGGGCGCCACGCAGGTCTGCCCCGCATTGAATAATTTACCGAAGGCCAGGCGCGGCGCGGACTCCGCCAGGTCGCAGCTTTCATCGATGATGGCGGGCGATTTGCCGCCCAGCTCCAGGGTCACCGGCGTCAGGTTGTGCGCCGCCGCGATCGCCACCTGCCGGCCCACGGTGGTGGAGCCGGTGAACACCAGGTGGTCGAAAGGCAGCGCGGCGAAGGCGCGGCTTTCCTCCACCCCGCCCTCGATCACCGCCAGTTCCGCCGGGTTGAAATATTGCGCCGCCAGCTGCGCCAGCAGGTGCGAAAAGGCCGGCGTCAGTTCGCTCGGCTTGATCATGACCCGGTTGCCGGCCGCCAGCGCGGCCGCCGCCGGCAGCAGCGCCAGCTGGCAGGGGTAATTCCAGGGCACGATATTGCCCACCACGCCCAGCGGCTGCGGCATCAGCTCGCTGCTGCCGGGCAGCATGTGCAAGGGGGTCGCCACGCGGCGCGGGCGCATCCAGCGCCCCAGCTTGCGGCGCTGCTGGCGCACCGCCGACAGCACGATGAAGAGTTCGGTCAGCACCATCTCCTGCCGCGCGCGTCCGCCGAAATCGGCGCTGATCGCGTCCAGGATGGCCTGCTCGTTGTCTGCCACCAGGGCGTACAGCCGGTCCAGCCGCTCGCGCCGGCTGGCGGCGGAAGGCAGCATGTCGGCCGCAAAGGCCGCGCGCTGGATGTCCAGCACCTCGGCCGCCGCAACGCGTCCGGCCGAGTCCGTCCCTACGACAACATAGTCGAATTTCTGAACCTGCATCACAGTGTCTCCAGATTGCGCCGCGTTTTAATAACGCTGTCGTTGAAACGAGTATGTGTTTGGCACTACTATTCGTCCAATGCATTGTTTGTATCGGTCAAATGCATAATTTGCATACCAGAGGAGTTCGATGGATTTCAAACGCTTGCGCTATGCCCTGGCCGTGGCCGACGAGGGCAATTTCGTGCGCGCTGCCGAGCGCGTCAGCATCAGCCAGCCGGCCTTGTCGCGCGCCGTGCAGGCGCTGGAGGAGGAGCTGGGTTTCCTGCTGTTCGACCGCGGCAACCGCAATGTGGCGGTGACGGTGGCGGGGGCCGCCTTTTTCAACCACGCGCGGCGCCTGCTGTTTGATGTGCGCAATATGGAACACGACCTGGATATGTTGCGAAATGGAGACAGTGGCCGCGTCGCCTTCGGCATCGGCCCCCTGCATTCGGGCGCGCTGCTGCCGCGCATGCTGCGCCAGGTGCGCGCCGAACAGCCGGGCATCATCATGTCGGTCTCGATCAACAACTCGAATTACCTGCTGGACCACCTGCGCGCCGAGGACATGGAGTTCTTCATGTCCGACGTGCGCCTGATTGAGGCGGCGGAGGATCTGATCATCACCCACGAGTGCCGCCAGTACGGCGGCATCTACTGCCGCCCCGGCCACCCGCTGCTGGCGCGGCCCGATATCACGCCGCCCGAGCTGCTGCCCTATGGCATGGCGGCGCCCACCATCCCGGACGTGCTGATGGTGCAGATGAACAAGCTGTTCCGCCTGCCGCCCGGGCGCGACCTGCCGGTGGTGCTCAGCTGCGACAGCGTGCATACCCTGGTGGACGTGGTGGCCGAATGCGACCTGCTGCTGATTTCCAGCCACGCCGCGCTGGCCGAGGCGGCCGAACTGGGACGCCTGGTGCAGGTGCCGGTGGCCCTGCCGCCGCTGTGGGCCGATATCGCCACCATCCGCCTGCGCGGCCGCACCCTGTCGCCCGGCGCCCAGCGCGTGCTGCAGACGGCGCGCGCCGTGCTGTCGCAGCTGGCCGGCACCGAGATGCCGCGCCAATAGTGCCGCGCCGGCCGGCGCACCGCCCTCAGTCCGCGCTGGCGGCGGCGCGCAGCGCCTGCAGGTCGCGCACCTCGATCTGCCCGTAGCGCAGGGTGATCGCGCCGGCCCGCGCCAGCGCGCGCAGTTCCTTGTTCAAGGTGGTGCGCCCCAGGCCGAGCATCATGGCGATGTGGTCCTGCGACGCGGTGATGACGCTGCGCGCGCTGGGGGCCAGGGTCAGGTCGCCGCGCGCCATCATCAGCAGGCGCCGCGCCAGGCGCGCCCGCGTGCCATGCAAGGCCATGTCGGCGATCATGCCCAGCGCCGCGCGCAAGCGCTGCGCCTCCAGCCGCGCAATCGCATTGGCGAACACCACATCCTGCATCAGCAGCGCAAAACGCTCGGCGCTGACCACCAGCAGCTCGGTCTCCTCCTGCGCCGTCGCCGTGGCGGTGCGGCCGGAACCCTCCAGCAGCCCCGTCTCGCCGAACCAGTTGCCCGGTTCCGCCATGGCCAGGATCGCCTCGTTGCCGTTTTCATGCATCACCGACAGGCGCAGCGAGCCGCGCAGCACGCCCCAGAAGCCGTCGTCCGCCGTGCCGGAAAAAGAGCCCTGCACGTACAACGGTTCGCCCGCCGCCAAGCGCACCGGGCGGGTCAGCGCCAGCAAGGCCTGCGCCTGCGCCGCTGGCAGGCCCGCGAACCACGGGTTGTTTTGAAACACATGCATGCGAAAGATCCTGAATTGCACGAAATTGAACAATCTTGCCGGGCCGGGCGTTGCATCATGGCTGCAAAGGAGACCCGAACGATGGACAAGACCATGATGTATGCGCTGCTGGCGATGGTGATCGCCGGCCTGGCCACAGCGGAAATCGCCAGCCGCCGCTATCGCGACACGGTGCGCGCCAG
The DNA here is from genome assembly GCF_009857475.1 of Pseudoduganella guangdongensis. GTDB lineage: Bacteria > Pseudomonadota > Gammaproteobacteria > Burkholderiales > Burkholderiaceae_D > Rugamonas > Rugamonas guangdongensis. The sequence goes on from NZ_WWCJ01000010.1 coordinate 201,765, forward strand.
CGCCAATGATACAACGCTGGAATTGCTGATGACCATCAGCCTGCTGGTGGTGACCCAGCCCGTGCTGCTGCTGGCCACCGACGCCCTGGGCCAATGGCTGGCGCCCGGCCTGCGCGACGCCTGGGCCGGACTGCCCTGGTGGGCCTGGGGCCTGCTGCTGCTGGTGGGCGACGACATGACCCAGTACTGGTGGCACCGCATTTCGCACTCGCCGCTGCTGTGGCCCCTGCACCGCGCACACCACTCGGCCGCCTACATGAGCATCCGCATCACCTATCGCAACAACTTCTTTTACTACCTGATGATGCCGGGCCTGTGGTTCAGCGGCTTCATGGTCTACCTGGGCTGCGGCTGGGAGTATTTCGCCTATGTCGCCCTGAAGCAGACCGTGATCCTGGGCGCGCATTGCGCCTGGGCCTGGGACGAGCCGCTGTACCGCATGCGCGCCCTGCGGCCGTTGATGTGGATCGTGGAGCGCACCATCTCCACGCCCGCCACCCACCGCGCCCACCACGCCCTGACCAACGCCGACGGCATCGGCCACTACAAGGGCAACTTCGGCAACCTGCTGTTCTTCTGGGACATCCTGTTCGGCACCGCCCACATCACGCGCCGCTACCCGGCCGAAGTCGGGCTGCGCGACGACCAGCTGTTCGGCGAAGAACGCTGGGACAAGCAGATGTTCTATCCCCTGCTGCAATCGCAGCGCGAATACACTGCCCTGAAATTCGGCGGAAAGATCTATAGCGATGAATAAGCCGAGGATTGTGGTGACGGGCGGCTTCGGCGCCCTGGGCCGCGCCGTGGGCGACGCCTTGCTGGCGGCCGGGGCCCGGGTCGCGCTGGTCGACCAGGCGCCCGCGCCCGACGGCCTGGCGCCAGGCGTGCTGGCCTGCGGCGGCGTCGACCTGAACGACCCGCTGGCCGCGCGCCACTGCCTGGAGCGCGTGGCCGGGCACTTCGGCGGCGTGGATGGTTTGGTCAACGTGGCGGGCGGCTTCGCCTGGGAGTACAGTGCCGACGGCGACATCGCCACCTGGGACCGCATGTACGCGATGAATGTGCGCACCGCCCTGCTGGCATCGCAGGCCGCCCTGCCGTACCTGCGGCGCCAGGGGCGCGCCAGCATCGTCAACGTGGGCGCCATGGCCGCCGGGCGCGCGCAGGCCGGCATGGGCGCCTACGCCGCCGCCAAATCCGGCGTGGCGCGCCTGACCGAAGCGCTGGCGGAGGAACTCCACGGCCAGGGCATCCGCGTCAATGCCATCCTGCCCAGCATCATCGACACGCCGGCCAACCGCAGCGCCATGCCGGATGCCGATACCAGCCGCTGGGTCGCCCCGCCGGCGCTGGCCCAGGTGGTGCTGTTCCTGCTGTCAGACGCCGCCCGCGCCGTCAACGGCGCCCTGCTCCCGGTCAGCGCCGCCTGAGGCGGCCGTCAGCGGCAGAAGCAGCTCGAAGCGCACGCCCTGCCCGGGCGCGCTTGCCAGGCTGATGCTGCCTTGCAGCGCGCCGCACACCAGGTTGTTCACGATGTACATGCCCAGCCCCGAGCCGCCGGCGCCGATCTTGGTGGAGAAGAAGGGTTCGAAGATTTTCTGTTGCAGCTCCGGCGCGATGCCGACGCCGTCGTCGCTGTACACCAGGCGCACATGATCGCCGTCCACGCTGGCGGCGAGCGACACCTTGCCGCAGCCGCGCCCCTCGAAGCCGTGCAGGATGGAGTTGACGATCAGGTTATTGAGGATCTGCTCCAGGTGGCCGGGATAGGAATCCATCAGCACCCCGGGCGGCACCTGCATCTCCACCGCCACATTGGCCTGGCGCAGCATGCGCCCCAGCGTGACCAGGATATCGTGCAGGCAGGTGTGCAGGTCGAACTGGCGGCGGCGCTGGCTGGTCTGGTCCACCGCCACATTCTTGAAACTCTCGATCAGCTCGCGCGCCTTGTCGGCGCTGCGCACCAGCACTTCGCTGGCGGCGCGGCATTCGGTGGCCGAGGCCACCAGGCCGGAGCGCGTCAGCTTGCCCGCCAGCGCGCTGTCGGCCAGTTCCACCACGCGGTCGCGCAGGGCGGTGGCCAGCAGCACCAGGTTGCCCACCGGGGTATTCAGCTCGTGCGCCACACCGGCCACGATGCCGCCCAGCGCCACCATCTTTTCCTGCTCCACGATCTGCTGCAAGGCTTGCCGCAGCTCGCAGCTGCGCGCCTCCTCCGCCTCCTTGCGCCGGGTGATGTCGCGCACCAGCGCGGCGAAGGTCGGCGGCTGCGATTGCGGCACCTGCCATTGCGACAGCTCGACATCGAACTCGCGCCCGTTGCGATGGCGCGCGCGCTGGCTGCAGGCGTCGCGCACCGGCAACAGCACGCGGCCGGCCGGCTGGCCCAGCATCTCGTCGCGGCGCCAGCCGAACAGGTGCTCCGCCGCGTGGTTCCAGTCGGTGACGATGCCGTTGGCATCGGTGGCGATGAAGGCTTCGCTGGCACTGTCGATCACCATGCGCAGGCGGCGCTCCGATTCGTGCAGGGCCTGGGTACGCTCCTGCACCTTGGCGTACAGCTCGCACAGCACCGCCACCTTGTTGCGCAGCACGGCCGGCTCGATCGGCTTGGTGAGGAAGTCGACCGCGCCCATGCCGTAGCCCTCGAACTGGCGCACGCGGTCGTGCAGGCCGGCGGTGATGAAGATGATGGGCAGGTGGCGCGTGCGCGGGTTGGCGCGCAGCAGTTCGGCGGTTTCCATGCCGTCCATGTCGGGCATCTGCACGTCCAGCAGCACCACCGCGAAATCGCGCTTGAGCGACTGGCGCAAGGCCTCCTGCCCGGACAAGGCCGGCACCAGTTCCAGCGGCTGCGGCATATCCTCCAGCAGCGCCTCCAGCGCGGTCAGGTTTTCCTGGCGGTCGTCCACCATCAGCACTGGAATGGTCCTGTTCATGCTTCCCCTTGGCGTCTTATCCAGACCCGCAGCAGCGACAGCAGCTGCGTGGTGTCGATCGGCTTGGCGAGGTAGTCGCTGGCACCCGCCTCCAGGCATTTCTGATGGTCGCCGGGCATGGCCTTGGCGGTCATCGCAATAATGGGCAGGTCCTTGAAGCGCGGCTCGGCACGGATGCGGCGCATTGCTTCATAACCATTCATCTGCGGCATCATTATATCCATCAGCACCACGTCGAAGCGCTCTTCGCCGTTGAGCTTCTCCAGCGCTTCCAGGCCGTTTTCCGCCTCCACCACCTGCACGCCGCGCTCGCCCAGCAGGCTGGCCAGGGAGAACAGGTTGCGCATATCGTCATCCACCACCAGCACCTTGCTGCCGGCCAGCGCGGCCGCTTCCTGCTGCACCGCGCGCCCGCCCTGCTCCACGCTGTGCAGGAACAGCTGCACTTCACCCAGCAGGCGTTCCGGGCTCTTGCTGCCCTTGACGATGACGCTGCGCGCGTAGCGGTTCAACAGGCGCAGCTGCTCGCGCCCCAGGTCCTGGCCGGAATGGATCACCACCGGCAGCTGGCGCAGCTGCGGCTGGGCGTGCAATTCTTCCAGCACCTGGTAGCCGCTCATGTCCTGCAGGCCCAGGTCCAACACCATGCAGTCGAAGTGCCCGTGCTGCAGCTGCTGCAGCGCCTCCTTGCCGCCCCGGCAGCGCACCACCTCCACGTCGCGCGCCGCCAGCAGCGCCGCCAGGCTGCTCAACTGGCCCTCATCGTCCTCCACCACCAGCACCCGCTTCAGCGTGGCCGCCCAAGCCTGCTCGATGCTGTCGAACACCGCCGCCAGCTGCTCCACGCTGGCCGGCTTGGTCAGCAGGCCGAGCGCGCCCAGGTCGCGCGCCCGCTGCAGCTCGTCCAGGCAGGTGATGAAATGCACCGGCAGGTGGCTGGTGCGCGGGTCTTCGCGCAGCTGGCGCATCACTTCCCAACCGTCCATGCGCGCCATCATCACGTCCAGCAGCACCGCGTGCGGCGCCTCGTGCCGCGCCAGCTCCAGGCCCTGCACGCCATCGCTCGCCACCATGGGCTGGTAGCCACGCGAAAGCACAAAGTCGGCCAGCACCTGGGCGAAGAAGGGGTCGTCCTCCACCACCAGGATGCGCCGGCCCGCCATGCCCGCTCCCACCGCCGCATCGCCGGCCGCCGGCGCGCTCGCGCCGCCCGAGCCGCCCGCAAGCCGCGCGCCGTCGGACGCCGCGCCATCCTGCCAGGCCGCGCCATCGACCACCGGCTGCAGCGGCAGCATGAAGGTGAAGGTACTGCCCTCCCCCTCCCTGCTATGCAAATGCAGCGCCCCGCCCATCTTGCGCGCCAGCTGCAGCGAGATCGACAAGCCCAGGCCCGTTCCCCCGTAATGCCGGCTGATACTGCCATCGGCCTGGCGGAACGCCTCGAAGATCGAGACCTGCTTGTCCGCCGCCACCCCGATCCCGGTGTCGCTGACGGCAAACGACAACTGCTCCCCCACCACCGACACGCGCAGCGCCACGTTCCCCGCGTGGGTGAACTTGAGCGCATTGGCAAGCAGGTTGCGCAGCACCTGCTGCACCCGCTGCCCATCCATCGGCACCACCTCCGGCGTGCCCGGCAAGCGCTCCACCGAAAAGGCCAGCCCCTTCTGCTCCGCCTGCGGCGCGAACTGCGCCGCCAGCTCGTCGCACAGGCCGGCCAGCGGTACCGGCTCGATATGCAGGTCCACCTTGCCCGCCTCCATCTTGGCCAGGTCCAGGATATCGTTGATCAGGTTGAGCAGGTCGCGCCCCGCGTTGTGGATCGTACCGGCGTACTCCAGCTGGCGCTCGCTCAGGTTATGCCCTTTGTTCTCCTTCAGCAGCGAGGACAGGATCAGCATCGAATTCAAGGGCGTGCGCAGCTCATGCGACATATTCGCCATGAACTCGCTCTTGTAGGCGCTGACCCGCTGGGTCTCCTCGCGCTGCCGCTCCAGCTGGTCAGCGCGCTCCTCCAGCTCCGCATTCGACTGCTGCAGTTCCTCCTGCTGCACCCGCAGCTCCTCCGCCTGCTGCGCCGTCTCCGCCAGCAAAGCACGCGTGCGCTGACGCGTGATGTTCACTTCCAGCCCGATCGCCATCGCCTCCGCGCACAGGTCGACGAAGGCCAGCTCCACTTCGCTGAAGGCGCGGAAAGCGCCCAGCTCCATCACCCCCACCATATTGCGCCCGTGCTGCAGCGGCAGCACCAGCACCGCCGACGGCCCCGCGCTGCCCAGCGCCGACGCTATCGACAGGTAACCCGGCGGCGCCTCCGCCACCAGCATGCGCCGGCCATCGCGCACGGCCTGCCCCGCCAGGCCCTCGCCCGGCACCACCAGCGCCGGATGCTGCCCTTGCGCCAGGCCATAGCCTGCCAGCAGCCGCATGCCCTGCCCCTGCCCCTCGTCCGCATACAGCGCGCCGACGCGCGCCCCCAGCCGCTCCGCCACAAACGTCAGGATACGCTGCCCCATCGCGGCCAGCTCCTGCTCGCCGCGCATCACCGTGTTCAATTCATTCTGGCTCGACTTGAGCCAATCGCGTTCGCGCTCGGCCAGGTTGCTGTCGCGCAGGGCCTGCGTCATCTGCGCGAAGGCCTGGTCGAAGCTGCGCTGCGCCTCCGCCAGCGCCGCCACGGAATGCAGCAGGTCGCCCGCCTCGTCATGCGCCACCCCTTGCAGGTCCAGCGGCGGCAGGGGCGCCGGCGTGAAGCCGTGCTCCAGGTTGCCGCCCGCCACCGCCTGCACCGCTGCCACATGGCCGGCGCGCGAAGCGGCCAGCGCCCGCGCCGCATCGAGCGCACGGTGCAGCGGCCGCGCCACATTGCGCTGGTAGAACACGCGCAGCGCCACCGCCAGCAGCACCAGGATCGCCCCCAGCGCAATCACCACCCAGCTCGCGATGCGCGCCGCGCTGGCCGCCTCGCGCGTCGAATTCACTTCCAGTACGCCGCGCACATCGCCCAGCTTCCAGTCCGTCCTGGGGCTTTGCGGATGGCTGTTATGGCAGGCCACGCACGCCTGCGCGCTCATGCGGTCGGCCAGCGCCACGCGCACGGTGGTCTTGCCATCAATGGTTTCGGTGCGGGAGAACACGCCTTGCGGCGTTTTTTGCAGGTAGTTCCAGGCATCCTGCGCGAACCGGTCGCTGACGCGTTCGCGCCGCTGCGGGAAGGGATAGGGGCTGTACAGCTTGACCGACGTGCCGCTGCCCTGCATCAGCGCGCTCAGGTCGTGGATCATGGTGGCCGGCAGCGGGATCGCATTGTCCTTGTTGCGGTAATCCGGATCGACCAGCAGGTCGGACCGTGCCAGCACGCGCGCCGCCACATTCTCCGTGTAGTATTTGCGCAGCACCAGGAACTGGCGCACCGTGGCCTGCGCCGCGTCCACCGCGTCACGCTCGGCATTCCCCCTGATCAGGACCGGCAATAATGCCGAAACGACCACGCCACACAGGACCAGCAACACGCCAATGGGCAGGAACAGTTTCCAGAACAGGCTGCTGGAGCGTGCAAGCAAGGCGAGTCTCCGCAAAGACGGGGTTTGCCCCGGGGTTTGACCCTATTCTTGCGCGGAAAACTGCATGAGGCAAGCCTACCGAGAGTTACTACTTTTTAGCGGGGCGCAGTTCGATCTCGAACAGTTTGGGCCAGCGCTTGCCGGTCACGAACAGACGGCGCGTTTTGGCATCGTAGGCGATGCCGTTCAGGACGTTGTCGATATCCTTGCCCGCCTTGGCGGTGGCCGCCAGGCCTGACAGGTCGATCCAGCCCAGCACCCGGCCGCTGAACGGGTCGATGCGGGCAATGCGGTCGGACTGCCAGACATTGGCATAAATCTGTCCTTCCACCCACTCCAGCTCATTGATTTTGGCCAGCGGCTGGCCGTCCACGGTGACCTTGATGCGGCGTTGCTCGCCGAAGGATTTGGGATCGAGAACACGGATTTCCGGCGTGCCGTCGCTCATGTACAGGCGCTCGCCGTCGCTGGTCAGGCCCCAGCCCTCGCCCATGTAGTTGAAAGTGCCCTTGATCGACAGGCTGCCCTGGTCCATCACGAAGCCGGCCTGGTTCATCCAGGTGATGCCGACGATGCTGTCGCCGTGCGGCGCAATACCTTCGCCGAACACCTTCTCCGGCAGCGCGCGCTTTTGCAGCACCTTGCCGGTCGCCAGCTCCACCTTGCGCACCGAGGAGGCACCGTACTGGCCGGTGCTCTCCCACAGGAAGCCGTCCTTGAAGAACAAACCCTGGGTGAAGGCTTGCGGGTCGTGCGGGTAGGTCGCCTTGATGGCGTACCCCTGCACCGGCACCGCAGCCGCCGCGCATTGCGCCGCCAGCGCCAGTGCCGCTACGCCGAGCGCCGCCGCCTTACGCATCCCACAAATCCCCGGTGGCGCTGGTGCGCGGCGGGTTCACGCCGAAATGCTGGTAGGCCTGGGCCGTGGCCACCCGCCCGCGCGGCGTGCGCTGCAGGAAGCCCTGCTGGATCAGGTAAGGCTCCAGCACGTCCTCGATGGTGTCGGCCGCCTCGCCGATGGCCGCCGCCAGGTTGCCGATGCCGACCGGGCCGCCGCCGAATTTGTACAGCACCGCCTCCAGCAGCTTGCGGTCCATCACGTCAAAGCCGGCGTGGTCCACGTCCAGCATGCGCAGCGCCGCATCGGCCAGCTCGCGCGTGATGTCGCCGTTGCCCTTCACCTCCGCGTAATCGCGCACGCGGCGCAGCAGGCGGTTGGCGATACGCGGCGTGCCGCGCGCGCGGCGCGCGATTTCCAGCGCCCCGCCGTCGTCGATATTCGCCTTCAGCAAAGCGGCGCTGCGGGTCACGATCTTCGCCAGTTCCTCGGTGGTGTAGAACTCCAGCCGCGCCACGATGCCGAAGCGGTCGCGCAGCGGGTTGGTCAGCATGCCGGCGCGCGTGGTGGCGCCGACCAGGGTGAAGGGCTGCAGGTCCAGCTTGACGCTGCGCGCCGCCGGGCCCTCGCCGATCATGATGTCGATCTGATAGTCCTCCAGCGCCGGATACAGGATCTCCTCGACCACCGGCGACAGGCGGTGGATCTCGTCGATGAACAGGACGTCGTTCGCCTCCAGGTTGGTCAGGATCGCCGCCAGGTCGCCCGGGCGCTCCAGCACCGGGCCGGAAGTCTGGCGCATATTCACGCCCATCTCGCGCGCGATGATGTTGGCCAGCGTGGTCTTGCCCAGGCCCGGCGGGCCAAACAGCAAGGTATGGTCGAGCGCCTCGCTCCGCTTGCGCGCGGCGGAAATGAAGATTTCCAGCTGGCTGCGGATCTTGGCCTGGCCGACATATTCATCCAGGTGCTTGGGGCGCAAGGCGCGCTCGATCGCCTCCTCGTTGGGGGAGGAGGGTGCCGCATCAATAATGCGCTGTTCGCTGAAATTGTCGGTCTGGATGCTCATGCCAGCATTGTACCTGCTGGCGCGGCCGCTAGCGGTATCGCGCGGCCGTGATGAATTGGCTGAAAGTTTCACACCAGACAATCACCGTCGTGTAGCCAGCCGGGTCGACGCCGGGCGGCAGCGGCACCACGAAGTTCTTGAACGTTCTCACCTCTCCCACCCGCACCATGCTGGCCTTGTGGCGCTGGAAGTCGGCCTCGGTTTCCAGGTAGACGGGTGACAAGTACAGCTTGTAGTCCGGCCCGGGCGCCAGCTCGCCCTCCAGCACCACCGCGCGCCCGGTCAGCGACACCTTGCCCTCCCCCCAGTGCAGCGCATCGCTGTCCGCCAGGTCGCGGCGGAAGATGCCGCTGAAGCGGGCCGCCGCCGCCTCGCTGCGCGCCGCCGCCGGGCTGGGCGCGGCGGGTGCGATCAGTATGGGCAGCAGGTAGACGCCCAGCGCAAAGCCGGCACCCAAGGCCAGCAGATGCGTGGCGGCGCCGAGCAGGAGCCGGCGCCGGTTCATGCCGGGGCCCGCCGGCGGTACCGGAACGTCGGCCCGCTGTTGCAGCCCGCGCCGTCCGGCCCGCCAAAGATGCCAGCGAGTTTGCGCATACGACCCACCTTTCCCGTGTTAGCCGTCCAACAATAGCACGCTCACGGCCGCGTGTTGTAGGACATTCGCGCATGACTTCACGGCGCGTGCGCCGCTAGCCCCGGCGCTGCAGGCCGCCATACTGGCGCCATGCCACCCCAAGGAGGTTTTCATGCGCGCACTTACCTACCATTCCGCGCACGAGGTCCAGGTCGACACCGTGCCCGATCCCATCCTGCAGGACGCCGACGACGTCATCCTGCGCATCACCGCCACCGCCATCTGCGGCTCCGACCTGCACTTGTACCGCGGCAAAGTGCCGGCCATGAAGCAAGGCGATATCCTCGGCCACGAATTCATGGGCATCGTGGAGGATGCCGGACCCGGCGTCACCACCCTGGCGCGCGGCGACCGCGTGGTGGTGCCCTTCGTCATCGCCTGCGGCCAGTGCTTCTTCTGCGAGCGCCAGCTGTTCTCCGCCTGCGAAACCACCAATCCCGACCGCGGCGCCATCATGAACAAGAAAAACCTGCGCCCGGGGGCCGCCCTGTTCGGCTTTTCCCACCTGTACGGCGGCGTGCCGGGCGGGCAGGCCGAATACGTGCGCGTGCCCAAGGCCAACGTCGGCCCGATCCGCATTCCGGACGCGCTGGAAGATGAGCAGGTGCTGTTCCTGAGCGATATCCTGCCCACCGGCTACCAGGCCGTGCTGAATGCCGGCGTCGGCCAAGGCGACAGCCTGGCGATTTACGGCGCCGGCCCGGTCGGCCTGATGGCCGCCGCCTGCGCCCGCATGCTGGGCGTGGACACCATCTTCATGGTCGACCACAACGGCTACCGACTCGACTTTGCGCGCCAGGCCTACGGCGCAATCCCGGTCAACTTCGACCATGTCGATCCGGCCGAGTACATCATCGACAACACGGCCGCGCGCGGGGTGGATGCCGTGATCGACGCGGTCGGCTTCGAAGCCAAAGGCAGCGCACTGGAAACCGCGCTCACCGCCATCAAGCTGGAAGGCAGCAGCGGCGCCGCCCTGCGCCAATGCATCGCGGCCGTAAGGCGCGGCGGCACGGTCAGCGTGCCGGGCGTGTACAGCGGCTTTATCCACGGCTTCCTGTTCGGCGACGCTTTCGACAAGGGCATCAGCTTCAAGATGGGCCAGACCCACGTGCAGCGCTTCATGCCCGAACTGCTGGAGTTCATCGGCCAGGGCAAGCTGCACCCGAACGCGATCATCAGTCACCGCCTGCCGCTGGAACAGGCCGCCGAGGGTTACCGCCTCTTCGACCGCAAGGAGGAGGAGTGCCGCAAGGTGATCCTGCGGCCCGGCTGATGCTTAGCCTTCCTTGAACACGATATCGATCGCCAGGCCGGCCGCCAGCAGCAAGCCGGCCTTGCCTTTGAATTCCTGGCCGATTGAAATCATATACGTGTCGGCGGAAGTGAACAGCTCCTTGCCCAGGCCTGCCCATTTCTTGGTAACGGTCCCGACTTCGCTGCCGTTGGCATCGATGAACTTGAAGTTCCAGCCTTTCCAGTCGCCCTTCACTTCCGCCACCAGTTGGTCGCGCGTGTCATAGACATGGAAGCCGCCGCCCAGGCTGAACAGCTTGGACTTGAAATAGCCGATGGCCTGGCCGGAGCGATCCAGGATATCGATGCGCGAACGCAGCAAAGTAAAGCCGCGCTGTATGGTCAGCACGGCCGGTCCGTCCTCCTGTTCGGCAATAGCCACCGTGGTCGGCAGGATGCGCTTGTCGATCACCAGGCGCAAGGCATGGGTCAGGAAGCCGAGGCGCTCCTGCGCAACGCCGATAGGCGCCTGGGTTTCGGGATCGATGATGTCGTAGGTACCGGAGAATTTGAGGACGCCGACGTGTTCTTTGACCAGGTAATGCGATTTTTCCAGCAAGGTGAATCCTAAAAGGTGAGATCAGGCGGAGCGCAGCACGTGCGCCGACGCAGCGAACTGCTCATTGCCGGCCAGCTTGCCGCTGATGGTGTCGATAATAGTGAAGCCGGCCGAGAGGTAGAGGGCCAGTGCCGCCGCGTTCCCGGTGAGAACGTCAAGCGCCAGCGGCTTGCCCGCATCGCGCAGCACCGCCATCACCAGCGCGCGGCCGATGCCCTGGCGGAAACGGACGGGATCGACGTAGAGCCAGGTCAGCTCTTCGTCGGTATAGCCGGCGAAACCGGCCACCGCACCGTCGATTTCCGCCACCAGCAAGGTGGCGTCGAACAAGCCCTCCTGCGCGCCGGTTTCTTCCAGCGGCAGGAAAGCATCGGCAAGGCCACTGGCTTCCAGTTCGTAAACACGGGCGGCGTCGTGGACGCGGCAGATGGCCTGCCAGTCTGTGGTTTGGTAAGGTCGGATATGCATAGCGAGCAGCATTCTACCCGCCAGGCCCCGGCCCAATTCTCACGAAAAATTACGCTTCCGGGATCGGCTGCTTGACCAGGAAGAGGTAGGACATGGCGCCGACAAAAGCGATGCCAGCCCCGGTCAGCAAGGCCGGCGCGAACGACCAGCTTTGCGCGATATAACCGGTCAGGATAGGCGCCAAGGCGCCGCCCAGGAAACCACCGAAATTCTGGATCGCGCCCAGCGACGCGATGCGGCTGCGCGGCGCCGCCACCGTCGCCAGCGACCAGGCGCAGGCCGACGACGCATTGGCCAGGAAAATCACGACCGAGATGCAGGCCACCGCCGCGACATTGCTCTGCACCAGCGCCGCCGGAATGGTGAACGCCACCATGCCCAGCGTGGCGATAACCACCGCGTTGCGGCGGCCGGAAATCGGCGAAGCCGCATGGCGCGTAATGCGGTCGGAAGCCCAGCCAGCGATCAGCGCGCCGGCAAAGCCGCACAGGAAAGGTACCGCAGAGGCCAGGCCGGCCGCGGCCAGGTCCATCTTGCGCTCGGTGCGCAGGTAGCCCGGCAGCCAGGTCAGGTACACCCAGTTCAGGTACACGGAGCCGAAGAAGCCCAGCATCATGCCCCAGGTAACGCGATAGCGGAACAAGGCGCACCAGGCCGCGAAGCTGGTCTTGGGCGCCGCCTCGCTGCCCTCGCCCTCCTCCAGGTAGGCGCGCTCCTGCGGCGTCATCTGCTCCTTGACTGGATCGCGGTACAACGCCACCCACATGACCGCCGCCACCAGGCCCATGGCACCGGTCACGAAGAAGGCCCAATGCCAGCTGGTGGCCGCAATCAGCGGCGGCAGCAGCAAGGGCGCCAGCGCCACGCCCAGCGGCGAGGCTGAGTTATACACGCCGGTCGGCGTACCGCGCGAACGCAGCGGGAACCAGTTGCTCACCACGCGCGCCGCCGACGGGAATTGCGGCGCCTCGCCGATGCCCAGCACGATGCGCGCCACCACGAAATAGCCGAAGGTCGCCGCAAAACCGCCCGCCGCCTGCGCCAGCGACCAGATCACCAGCCCCGCGCCCAGCAGCCAGCGCGGCCCGATCTTGTCCACCAGCGCGCCCACCGGCAGCTGGCACAGTGCATAGCTCCACGAAAACGCCGACAGCAGCACGCCCATCTCACCCAGCGACAAACCCAGGTCGGCGCGGATGTATTCGTTCGCCACCGCCAGCGTGGCCCGGTCCAGGTAGTTGATGACGCCGCAAATCACCAGCATGACCAGTGCCAAGGTCTGGCGGCGGAGGATATTCGGTGGCGTGGCGAGGGAGTGCGTGGACAGCGCCTGTGGGGCAACGGACATTCGACGTTCCTGTTATTTAATGTGGCGCCATTATAGAGTGCTAGCCGTAGCGCGCCCGCGTCTCCGCGATGGAGTTGACGACCAGTTGCTCCAGCACCACGCGGTCAAGATCGTCCAGCCGCTTGAAGTACAGGCAGGACTTGGTCATCTTGTGTTTGCCGATACGGGCCAGCAAAGCCTGCTGTGCCTCGCCCTCGCAGAACAGGTAGACCACCAGCTCGCGGCCGCGGACCGCGAAGCCCGCCAGCGGCGCCTCGCCGCTACGCCCGCTCTCGTAGGTGTAACGGTAGACGCCGAAGCCGACAATGCTTGGCCCCCACATCTTCGCCGGCTCGTCGGTCAGCCTGCCGAACAACGCGATCAGCTCCTGGCAGTCGGCCTGCTGCGGCCCGTTCGCGCGCGAGGCGATGTATTCCGCAACGCTGGCCTCTGTAGCCCTGGTTTTGTTCTCACCCATTTGCCCCACCCTCCATACCCAAGCGCCGCGCCATGTCGGCGTAATGCCCCATATCGTCCTTGCTGGCGGCTCCGGAAGTGATTGCCTCCACCAGCGCTGGAGGCAGCTCCTCAGGCCCGATATGAACCCGGTGATCAACGTCACGCCAGGCGTGTCGCCTTTCGCTGGCTTGGAGTATTCAACAACAGTGCCGCTAAGGCCGCCCTTCGCTTTTTAGGTTGATTTGCGACCGACGACAAGAGTCCAGTGCGCGAGCGGGGATGTGCAGAAAAACATGCAGGTTGGCTGCACTCAAACAGTTGATTAATTAGCCACGCCATTGTAACCAACCTCCCCTATCGGCGACGCTTTACTCAGGAATCCAGTACATGTAAAGCGCCGTTTCATGCGCCACCTCGGGTTGCGTGCGATAGACGAAGCTGTCCATTCCCCCTACTTTGAAGCCGTTGCGCAGATAGAGCCTGCAGGCAGGCACATTATGGGTTTGAGTTTCCAGTCGAATGCCCTTGAGCTGTTTACTGGCAGCCCATTCTTTTGCGAAGTTGATCAATCCGGTCGCGACGCCTGACTTGCGCTGGCTGCGTGCGACGACGATGTGCTCGATGGACGCCAGACCGTTCCAGGTGGCGGTGAGTTCAATCTTCCCAACGAGGGTGCCGTCCATATATGCCCCGTATGCCTCAACGTCCTCGTCCAGGGAGTCATCGGCATCATAGGACTTGGAGAACGGTGTAACACTGCGAACGTCCAGCCGGAACTCGCCATCGGTAAAGGAAATGTCCAGGACTTCGTTGCAAGTGAAGGTATTCTCCAGGCGATCCAATGCGGCGGCGTCTTGTTCAGAGATCCTTGCTATCTTCATGCGTCAATGCCTCGCGATCGACATCGGCCGCCAGCGCTGCCACAGGCCGACCAGATGGATGGCGCCAAAACCCAGGCAGATGGCAGAACTCCACCATGCAAATGCCGTGGCGTGCTGCGGCTGAAGCAGCGCAATTGGAAGGACGGCGAGGCCGCGCAACAAGTAAATACCGGTAATGATGCACAAGCCGGTGCGCAGCAAGGGCAGGCGGCGAATGGCGCCGGCCGCTGAAAGCGCATATAGCGCCCAAATGCCCAGAATGAGCGCAATGCCGGCAGTGATAAATCCAGGCACCAAACTGCCTGCCTCCGCCATCTGTGCCATCTCCTCGCCAGCACCGAAAAAGCGGTACCAGGGAGCGCCGAAATAGATGCAGCCAACGTGCAGGAGTGCTGCTGCGCTGCTCAGGAGCGCACCCAGGATTAAGGGTTTGTTGGGCATGGGCATATTCTCTAGGGACTCGTCACGGGACGGCGCAGGTTGAAGTGCCGAAGCCCCACGCACAAGAGCGCCACGATCAGCAACACGCTGTATTCGACACCGTTTCTACCCAAGCCAACGACGAACCAGCCCTCCTTGGCATGGACCAGCACGATGCCCGCCAGGTAAATAGTCGAGAAAATGAGGGATAAGGGAAAAACGCCCCGCCCTACCATCAACAGAAACGGACCGATCATCTCGATAATCGTCACGGACCAGGCGATCGGCGCCCCGAAAGGGATGCCTTGTGAGTCCAGCCAGGCCCCGAACGGGACTACCCCGCCATGCAGGAGACGCGCCCAACCGTGCGCCGCAATCAAGCCGGCCAGCGCGATGCGGAGAATCGTCCACAATGCATTTTCGTCCAACCTTGTTGTCACCATCGCCTCCTGAACATTCAAGATCGCAGCAATGTATCACGTTGCGCTTCCCGCGCCGCGTTTCTCCCCGCCTGGGAACGATGGCGTTTAGCCTTTGGACAGCGCTTTCAACGCTTGCTTGATGCCATCGGAAACGGTGGCGCCGGCCGGGACAGACTTCAGCGCCAGCGTGGCTTCCTTGTCGGAGTAGCCCAGCGCCAGCAGTGCGTTCAGGATGTCGGCCTGTGAATCGTGGATCGGGTGTGCGCCGCCCGCGCCAATGTCGGCGCCCAGCTTGCCCTTCAGTTCCAGCAGCAGGCGTTCAGCAGTCTTCTTGCCGATACCGGGAATCTTCACCAGGCGCCCGGCTTCCTGCAGGGTGACAGCTTGCGCCAGGTCGGCGATAGAGAGGCCGGACAGGATCGACAGCGCGGTGCGCGCGCCGACGCCGCTGATCTTGATCAGTTGGCGGAACACGGCGCGTTCTTCAGCATTGCCGAAGCCGAACAGCAGGTGCGCGTCCTCACGGATGGTCAGGTGGGTGAACAGGCTGACTTTTTCGCCGACACCGGGCAGGTTATAGAAAGTGGACATGGGCACGTCCACTTCGTAGCCGACGCCTTGTACGTCGACCAGCAGTTGCGGGGGATTCTTTTCAAGCAGGATGCCGGTGAGGCGACCGATCATGTTCTTCCTTTGGAGACGGTTAGCCGACCAGGCGGCCGCGTTTCATGCGCAGGCCGGACAGGGCGGGATGGACGTTGGTGACGACGGACAGCGTGGCCTGACTATGGGCGTGGCAAATGGCGATGCCGAGGGCGTCGGCGGCGTCGCTGCCGGGCAGGCCGGGCAGCGCCAGCAGGCGCGCGACCATGTCCTGCACCTGGGCTTTGGTGGCGCGGCCGGTGCCGACCACGGCTTGTTTCAGCTGTGTCGGCGAGTATTCGGCGACTTTGAGTTCGTGCGTGACGAGCGCGCAGATCGCGGCGCCGCGGGCCTGGCCCAGCAGCAGCGTGGATTGCGGATTGACGTTGACGAAGACTTTTTCGATAGCCGCGCAATCGGGCTTATAGGTAGCGGCAACTTGCGCCACTCCATCGAGGATGACTTTAAGACGTTCAGGCAGGTCGCCCTCGCCGCTCTTGATGGTGCCGGAGGCGATGTAGCGCAGCTTGTTGCCCACCTTTTGGATAACGCCAAACCCAGTGGTGCGTAAGCCAGGGTCGATGCCGAGAATAATCATTCCCGGATTGTACATGTCCACTTTGGGGTCAGGAACGAAAGTGGACATTTTTTGCCTACAACCAAAAATTGTCCACTTTTCTTCCTGACCCCATAGTGGACAAAAGTTGCTTGGTGCTTAGTGCTTAGTGGCGGAAGTGGCGGGTGCCGGTGTACAGCATGACTACGCCGCGTTCGTCGGCGGCGTCGATCACTTCCTGGTCGCGCATGGAGCCGCCTGGTTGGATCACGCAGGTGGCGCCTGCATCAACCACCACGTCCAGGCCGTCGCGGAATGGGAAGAAGGCGTCGGAGGCGACTACGGAACCGGTCAGCGACAGGCCGGCGTTCTGCGCTTTGATCGAGGCGATGCGTGCGGAGTCGATACGGGACATCTGGCCCGCGCCCACGCCCAGGGTCATATTGCCGCCGCAGAAGACGATGGCGTTCGACTTGACGTACTTGGCTACGCGCCATGCGAACATCAGGTCCGCCAGCTGCTGCTGGGTAGGCTGCAGCTTGGTCACCACGCGCAGTTCCGACTGCAGCACGTTCTTGGAGTCGGCCGACTGCACCAGCAGGCCGCCGCCAACGCGCTTGAAGTCCATCGGGTTCACGCCGTCGCCCAGCGGGATTTCCAGCAGGCGCACGTTCTGCTTGGCCGACATGATCTGGCGCGCTTCGGCGGTGAAGGAAGGAGCAATCAGCACTTCCACGAACAGCTTGGCCAGTTCGGTGGCGGCCGCGCCGTCCACTTCCACGTTGAAGGCGATGATGCCGCCGAAGGCGGAGGTCGGGTCGGTTTTCAGCGCGCGCTGGTAGGCTTCCAGTGCGTTCGCGCCCAGGGCCACGCCGCATGGGTTGGCGTGCTTGATGATCACGCAGGCGGTGGAGCCCATGGACTTCACGCATTCCCACGCTGCATCAGCGTCGGCGATGTTGTTGAACGACAGTTCCTTGCCCTGCAGCTGGCGGTAGTTGGCCAGCGCGCCGGCCACTGGCGCCAGGTCGCGGTAGAAGGCAGCCGACTGGTGCGGGTTTTCACCGTAGCGCATGTCCTGCACTTTTTCGAAGGCCACGTTCAGGGTTGCCGGGTAGGCGGAGCGGGTTTCGTGCTTGCGGTCCGGGCCCAGGCTGGAGAAGTAGTTGGTGATGGCGCCGTCATACTGCGCGGTGTGCGCGTACACCTTCTTGGCCAGGTTGAAGCGGGTTTCGTAGGACACGTAGCCTGGGGCGTTGTCGGTGCCCTTCATTTCCGCCAGCACCACGCCGTAGTCGGTCGGGTCGCAGATCACCACCACGTCTTTGTGGTTCTTGGCAGCGGAGCGCAGCATGGCCGGGCCGCCGATGTCGATGTTCTCGATCGCGTCTTCCAGCGAGCATTCGGCCTTGGCCACGGTCGCCTGGAACGGGTACAGGTTCACCACCACCATGTCGATGGTCGGGATGCTGTGCTCTTCCAGCTTGGCGACGTGCTCAGGGAAGTCGCGGCGGGCCAGGATGCCGCCGTGGACTTTCGGGTGCAGCGTCTTCACGCGGCCATCCAGCATTTCCGGGAAGCCGGTGTAGTCGGCCACTTCAGTGACCGGCACGCCGTTATCGGCCAGCAGTTTCGCAGTACCGCCGGTGGACAGGATGTTGACGCCCATGGCCGACAGGGCCTTGGCGAAATCCAGCACGCCGGTCTTGTCGGAAACGGAGATGAGAGCTTGTTTGATCATAGCTATGGGGGGAAGGTTGTTGAAATCTGTACAAAACCCACCGGCCCCACGGCCCGTCGCGGCCAATAGGGACCGGGACGCGGAATCAGCCTCAGAGCAGGCCGTGTTCCTGTAATTTCTTGCGCAAAGTATTGCGGTTGATACCCAGCATCTGGGCGGCGTGCGACTGGTTGCCGTCGGCGCGGCCCATCACCACTTCCAGGATAGGACGCTCAACGGTCATCACTACCATGTCGTACACGTTCGATGCTTGCTGCTCGCCCAGGTCGTTGAAGTAGTCCTCCAGGCTTTTCTGGACTACTTCCTGAATGCTTTCTTTGCTCATTTTATTATCGATCTTGCTAAATTTTTGCCAACGCCGGCGCGTGTTACGCAGCCAGCGGTTCTGCGGCGAGGCGGTATTGTAACCGCTCGCCGTACTTCCATTGGGATTCGAAGAAGCTGTCGACTGCGCGCAGTTGTTCTGCGGTCGACTCGAGGCGGTTCATCTCCTGCCGGAATTCCTCCCCGCCCGGGAGGTCGCGCACATACCAGCCGATATGCTTGCGCGCGGTGCGCACGCCCAGGAATTCGCCGTAGAAGGCGTAGTGGGCCTGCAAATGTTCGTCCATCAGCTTGCGCACCTCGGCCACCAGCGGCGCCGGCATATGCTCGCCGGTGCGCAGGAAATGGTCGATTTCGCGGAAGATCCATGGTCGTCCCTGGGCGGCGCGGCCGATCATCACGGCGTCGGCGCCGGTCTTATCGAGCACGAAACGCGCTTTCTCAGGGGTGGTGATGTCGCCGTTGGCGACCACCGGGATGGTCACTGCCGCTTTGACGGCGGCAATGGTGTCGTATTCGGCGTCGCCGGTGTAGCCGTCGGCGCGGGTGCGGCCGTGCAAGGTCAGCATCTGGATGCCGGCCTGTTCGGCGATGCGGGCGATGCGCAGGGCGTTCTTGTTCTCGCGGTCCCAGCCGGTGCGGAATTTCAGGGTGACCGGCACGTTCACGGCCGGCACCACCGCTTCCAGGATGCGCTGCACCAGGTCTTCGTGCTGCAACAGGGCGGAACCGCACCAGTTGTTGCACACCTTTTTCACCGGGCAGCCCATATTGATATCAATGATCTGGGCGCCGCGGTCGACGTTGAACTTGGCGCAATCGGCCAGTTCTTCCGGCACCGCGCCGGCGATCTGCACCGCTTTCGGCTCCATTTCGCCGGTGTGGTCGGTGCGGCGCGAGGACTTCTCGCTGGCCCACAGGCGCGGGTTGGAAGCGGCCATCTCGGACACGGCGTAGCCCGCGCCCAGTTCCTTGCACAATTGGCGGAACGGGCGGTCCGTCACACCTGCCATAGGCGCGACAAAGACGTTGTTGCGGAGCTCGTGGGGTCCGATTTTCACTTATAAAATCCGTAATGCTACTTGGGAAAGGGGGCTATTTTAACCGATCCACTGCCCAAAAACTAAGCACTTTTTTAGATAATGTCGTCCATCGCCGCCGCCAGGTGCGCCACCTCGCCCCATTGCACGAGCGATAACACCCCGTTACCGTAGGCAAATCGGTTGATGCTGGCGTTCTTCACCTGGAAATCGCGCGGGCCGTCGATCGACAAGCCACATGCCGCACGGTAGGCGCATTCCAGCACGCCGCCGTGGGCCACGATCAGGATGGACTGGTCCGGGTATTGGGCGGCCCAGCGCGCGATGCCTTCCTGGCAGCGCTGGTAGAACTGGCGGAAGCTCTCGGCCACGCGTTCGCCGGCCGGCATCACCGCGTCCACGTCCCTCGCCTGCCATTCCGCGAACTCGATCGGGTAGCGTTCCGCGATCTCGGTATATAAAAGGCCCTCGAAGGCGCCGTAGCCGCGCTCGCGCAGGCCGGCGTCGGTATGCAGTGGGACCTGCGGATGCAGCGCGGCCACCGCCTGGGCGGTCTGCACGGCGCGTCCCAGGTCGCTGGAGATGATGGCGTCCAGCGGCTCCTTTGCCAGCGCGCGGGCCAGGGCTTCAGCCTGGCGCTCGCCGGTGGTACTGAGGGGGATGTCGGTATGGCCTTGCAGGCGGCGCACGGCGTTCCACGCGGTTTCGCCGTGGCGGATCAGGAGGATTCTGGTCATTCAAATAAGGAGTACGTGCCGATCACCTGCGCCTCGTCGAGGATGTGGCCGTGCATGGCTTGCAGCACGTCCTGGCAGGTGAAGCGGCCTTCCAGCTCCAGGCGCGAGATGTCCAGCGCGTACAGGCGGAAAACGTAATGGTGGATGCGCTCGTCGTTCCATGGCGGGCATGGGCCGTCGTAGCCGTAATAGTCGCCGGCCATGTCCTGGTCGCCCGCGAACCAGCTGGTGTAGTCGTTGATGCCGTGGCGCAGGGGGGCGTGCAGGGTGGCTGGTTTGCCCTTGGGCGTGACGTTTTGCGAGAACTCGCCGGCGGCGATGCTGTTGCGGGTGGTCGGGATGTCGATCAGCGACCAGTGGAAGAAGTCGGCGCGCGGCATGCTCGCTGGCAGGGTGGCGCCCTCCTTGTTGACGTTGGTGCCGTCGGTGGGGGCGTCGCCGTCGATGCAGAGCAGGACCAGGGATGCGGTGCCGCTTGGGACTTCGGACCAGGCCAGGTGCGGGTTCTTGTTGGCGGACAGGCGCACTTTCGTGGCCGCGTCGCGCACGGCGAAGGCGAAGTCGCCCGGAATGGCGGCGCCGTCTTCGAAGGAATCGCTCCAGAGTTTCATCTTCGCCCCCAGCATTCTAAGTTTTTGGATTGACCTGCAACCAGAAGGTCACCGGCCCATCATTGGTCAGCGACACCTTCATATCCGCCCCGAAGACCCCGGTGCCAACGACCGGATGCTTCGAACGCGCCTGCGCCACAAAGTACTCAAACAAGCGCTTGCCATCGGCCGGCGCGGCAGCCGGACTGAACGACGGCCGCGTGCCGGAATTGGTATCCGCAGCCAAGGTGAACTGGGGCACCAGCAACAAACCGCCCGCCACATCCGTCACGGACTTGTTCATTTTGCCAGCATCATCGGAAAACACGCGATACGATAAGAGCTTGGCCAGCAGCTGGTCCGCCTCCTTCTCCGTATCGCCCTTCTCCGCGCAGACCAGCACCATCAGCCCGCCATCGATCGCGCCGGTCGTTGCGCCATCCACAACGACCTGGGCCGACGTCACCCGCTGCAGCAGCCCGATCATGCCGACAGGGTCACTTTCGCGAACTTGCGCTTGCCCACTTGCATCACAAAGGTACCGGCTTCAACTTTCAGGCCCTTGTCCGAGATCACAGTGCCATCGATCCGCACGCCGCCCTGGTCGATCATGCGCAGCGCCTCCGACGTCGACGCGCACAGGTTGGCCTGCTTCAGCAGCTGCCCGATACCGACCGGCGCGCCAGACAGCGCCACTTCCGGCACATCATCCGGAATGCCGCCCTTGGAACGGTTGACGAAGTCGGCCAGCGCATCCTCGGCCGCCTGGCGCGAGTGGAAGCGCTCCACGATTTCCTGCGCCAGCGCCACCTTGGCATCGCGCGGGTTGGCGCCGCCAGCGATCGCCTGCTTCAGGCCCGCGATGTGCTCGACCGACTGCCACGACAGCAGCTCGTAGTAGCGCCACATCATCACGTCCGAAATCGACATCACCTTGGCGAACATGGTGTTGGCCGGCTCGGTGATGCCAATATAGTTGTTCTTCGACTTGGACATCTTCTCCACGCCGTCCAGGCCCTCCAGCAGCGGCATGGTCAGGATGCACTGCTGCTCCTGGCCGTAATCCTTTTGCAACTCGCGGCCCACCAGCAGGTTGAACTTCTGGTCGGTGCCGCCCAGCTCCAGGTCGGCCTTCAGCGCCACCGAATCGTAGCCCTGCATCAGCGGGTACAGGAACTCATGCACGGAAATCGGGGTGCCGTTCTTGAAGCGCTTGGAAAAATCGTCACGTTCCATCATGCGCGCCACGGTGTAGCGCGAGGACAGCTGGATCATGCCGCGCGCGCCCAGCGGATCGCACCACTCCGAGTTGTAACGAATTTCGGTCTTGGCCGCATCCAGCACCAGCGAGGCTTGCTTGAAGTAAGTCTGCGCGTTGAGTTCAATCTGCTCGCGGGTCAGCGGCGGACGGGTCACATTGCGGCCGGACGGGTCGCCAATCATGGAGGTGAAATCGCCGATCAGGAAGATCACCTGGTGGCCCAGGTTCTGCAACTGGCGCATCTTGTTCAGCACCACGGTGTGACCCAGGTGCAAGTCCGGCGCCGTTGGATCCAGGCCCAGCTTGATGCGCAGCGGCACGCCGGTCTTTTCCGAGCGCGCCAGTTTTTGAGCGAATTCGCTTTCGATGATGAGCTCGTCCACACCGCGTTTGGTGATGGCGAGGGCTTCCTGGACGCTGTCGCTCAGCGGCAGGATTTTGTTATCTGTATTCATGTTTAGCGCGATTCTCTCAAATTGTTGGCACGGCTCAGGACTTTGCTATAATGCCCGATCCCATCAATCTTGCCCGATGAAATCGAATTAAATCAACAACTTAGAACAAAATACCAAGAATCCTAAAAGTTCAAGCGGCAAATTTTAACTGATTGCATGAACCCTATAAACAAGTTCACAAGCTCACGCTTGTACAATCTGCTAGGTTCGACGCGAAAAGCCCGGATCATCAGCGCATCGGCACTCTTCCTCGCCGTATGCGCTTTTGGTGCAGCTGGCGTGGCACCGCTCGCCCCCGACGCGAGCGACTTGCCCGTCACCACGATTGCCCAGGCGATCCAGCTCCCCGACCTTTCCACGCAGATCAACGCCCTGCAGCAGCAGGAAGCCAGCCAGAAATACGTCCACGAAGAAAAGATTCGCGCCGGCGACACCCTCGCCACGCTGCTGAACCGTCTGGGCGTGGAAGATGACGCTGCTGAAGAATTCATCAAGAAAGACAAGACCGCGCGCGCCATTATGCAGCTGCGCAGCGGCAAGCGCGTGCAGGCGCAGACCGACGAAAACGGCAACCTGCTGTGGCTGAAAGCCACCGTTGTGGACGGCAAAGACAACCCCGTCAAGAATATTCTGGTCACCCGCACGGGTGACGCCTTCACGGCCGAAGAAGTGGCCGCGAAACTGGAGCGCCGCGTCGAGATGCGCGCCCGCGAAATCACCACCACCTTGTACGCCGCGACCGACTCCAGCTCGGACGGCAGCAGCCTGCCCGACTCGATTGTTGCCCAGATCATCGAGATGTTCTCGACCAACATCGACTTCCGCTCCGACCTGAAGCGCGGCGACCGTTTCAACGTGGTGTACGAAACCTTCTGGCAGGACGGCGAGTTCGTGCGCGCCGGGCGCATCCTGGCGGGCGAGTTCACCAACAAGGGCACTACCTACCAGAGCGTCTGGTTCGAAGACCCGCAGACCAAATCGGGCGGCGGCTACTACAGCTTCGACGGCAAATCGCTGAAGAAAGCCTTCCTCAAATCGCCGCTCGAGTTCTCCCGTATTTCGTCCGGCTTCGGCATGCGCACGCACCCGATCGCCGGCAAGTGGAAGCAGCACAAAGGCACTGACTTCGCCGCCCCCACCGGCACCCCGATCCGCGCCGCCGGTGACGGCGTGATCGACTTCGCCGGCGTGCAAGGCGGCTACGGCAACGTCATCGTGATCAAGCACTGGGCCAACTACTCGACCGCCTACGCGCACATGAGCCGCTTCGGCACCGGCATGCGCAAGGGCGCCAAGGTCAGCCAGGGCGACATTATCGGCTACGTCGGCTCCACCGGCTGGTCCACCGGCGCCCACCTGCACTACGAATTCCGCGTCGCCGGCGAAGCCAAAGACCCGAACAAGATGAACATCACGGCCCAGGCCCCGCTGACGGCTGCTGAAATGGCCCGCTTCAAGACGCATGCCGGCGAGATGATCCACCGCTTCGCCCTGCTGCGCCCCAACAGCAGCATCAGCAACCTCGCCGCCAAGTAATTGGGCGAAAAGGAACAAAAGGCGCGCATTTGGGCGCCTTTTTTCCATTTGACGCGCCTGCGTCCACACTACAATACGAGCATGAGCTTATATATCGGATTGATGTCAGGCACTAGCCTGGATGGCGTGGATGGCGTTCTGGTCGACTTCTGGGCCGGTGCGGCGCGCACCATGTCGGCCGCCTACGTCGAATTCCCGCAAGCGCTGCGCGACGAGCTGATGGCGCTGCAAGCCCCTTCCCCCAACGAGATCGAACGCGAGGCGGTGGCCGCCAACCAGCTGGCGGAAATCTATGCCGGCTGCGTGGCGCAATTGCTGGCCAAGTCCGATATGAAATCAGCCGATGTGCGCGCAGTTGGCGTGCATGGCCAAACCATCCGCCACCGCCCGGAACTGGGCTTCACCCGCCAGACCAACAACCCGGCCCTGCTGGCCGAACTCTGCGGCATCGACGTGATCGCCGACTTCCGCTCGCGCGACGTGGCGGCCGGCGGCCAGGGTGCGCCCCTGGTGCCCGCCGCCCACATGGCCCTGTTCGGCAAAGAAGGGAAGACCCGCGTGCTGGCCAATATCGGCGGCATCGCCAACATCTCGCTATTGCACAAGGATGGCAGCGTCGGCGGCTACGACACCGGGCCCGGCAACGTGCTGATGAACGCGTGGATCACCCGCCACAAGGGCGCGGAGTACGACGACAACGGCGCCTGGGCCGCCACCGGCCAGGAAGTGCCGGGCCTGCTGGCCGCGCTCCTGGCGGAGCCCTACTTCGCCCTGCCCGCGCCGAAAAGCACCGGCCGCGACCTGTTCCATGCCGACTGGCTGGACGCCCGCCTGGCGCCGTTCGCCAGCGCCCGCGCGGAAGACATCATGTTCACCCTCACCCGCCTGACGGCCGTCAGCCTGGCGCGCGCAATCGCGCCGCACGGCTCGGATGCGGTCTATGTCTGCGGCGGAGGCGCCTACAACGCCACGCTGATGCGCGAGCTGCAGGCCGAGTTGGGCGAAGCGGTCAAGGTCCAGTCTACCGATGCGCTCGGCGTGCCGCCCAACCGGGTCGAAGCGCTGGCGTTCGCCTGGCTCGCCTACCGCTTCGGCGAACGCCAACCCGGCAACCTGCCATCCGTGACCGGCGCGCGCGGCGAACGCATCCTCGGCGCTCTCTACCCCCGTTAACGGCTGAGCCCGTGTCAACCCAGGGGTCTGACCCCAAGGTTGACACGGGCTCGGCTGTACCGTTTGGCTTAGACGGAGAAGGAGGAACCGCAGCCGCAGGTCGAGCTGGCGGTCGGGTTCTTGATCACGAATTGCGCGCCTTCGAGGTCGTCCTTGTAGTCGATCTCGGCGCCTACCAGGTATTGGTAGCTCATCGAGTCGATCAACAGCTGGACGCCGTTCTTCACCATGGTGGTGTCGTCTTCGTTGACGATTTCGTCAAACGTGAAGCCGTATTGGAAGCCGGAGCAACCGCCGCCCTGCACGAATACGCGCAGCTTCAGGTCCGGATTGCCTTCTTCCTCAATCAGTTGCGCTACTTTCTCGGCCGCTGCGTCGGTGAAAACGATCGGTGTCGGAATTACGTCGTCGGCTACTGCATTCATGTGTTACTCCTACTTAAAATCAGTTGTCCCATTATAGTCCATGCCGGAGGCGGCCGCTTCGCGTCATCCGCTTTTAACGTAGCGTCGTTGTTTGGCTGGCAACGACTTTTCCCTTTTCCGTCATACGGACCGCGACACTTACGGCTTTGGCGCCTTCGGGCAGCTCCAATGTGCCGTCCACCCGCTGGTATTGTTCGATCGTCATGTCGTAGCGTTCGGCGCCCGCTTTCGGGTATTCCAGCACGCTTTGCTTGCCGTCCTGCTCGACCGTTACCGCCAGCTGCAGCCGGCCAGCCCAGGCGGCGGGGCCCTTCTTCTTTGCCCCATATTGGAGCAGTACGGTGTAATGCAATAGCCGGGAAGATGCCATGCGCGCTTGCATGCCCCGGATGAGCAGGCCGCTGCCCGGTTTGGCGGCCGGCAGCACTTCTTCCAGCAGGGCCAGGTCAGCGTTGAGCTTGGCCAGCTCGGCGTCCGTCGCGCCCGGCGCCGACGGGGCCGCGATGGCGGGGCTGGCCTTCAGTTTTTCCGCCAGCGCGTCCCGCTCGGCGGTCACGCGTGCCAGTTCCAGCTCGGTGGCCGCCAGTTGCCGCGCAACGTTGGGGCCAACCTCGCCCTTGGAAGCGCCAATCACCCGCTGACCCAGGTCCACGCCCCACACCACCAGCACGCCGGCGGCGACCAGCACGGCCGCCAGGCCCAGCACGCGCGCCAGCATGGGCGGGCGCGCCTGTTCCATCCCGGTTTCCAATTATGGCATCAAGGCGATGGTTTGCAGGCCCAGGCCTTCGTCCAGGCCGAACATCAGGTTCATGCACTGCACGGCCTGGCCGGATGCGCCTTTCACCAGATTGTCCTGTACCACCAGCACGATCAGGGTGTCGCCGTTGTCCGGGCGGTGCAGCGCCAGGCGCAGCATGTTGGCGCCGCGGGTGCTGCGGGTTTCCGGATGCGAACCCCACGGCATCACGTCGACGAACGGCTGGTCGGCGTAGGCGTCTTCGAACAGCTTTTGCAGCTCTTCGTTCGACACGTCCTTGGTCAGGCGCGCATACAGGGTCGAGTGCATGCCGCGAATCATCGGGGTCAGGTGCGGGGTGAAGATCAGCTTGACCTTGTCGCTGGTGTAGCGCTGCAGCTGGGCCGCAGTTTCCGGGGTGTGGCGGTGGCCGCTCACGCCGTAGGCTTTGAAGTTGTCCGACGATTCGGAGAACAGGGTGCCGATTTCCGCCTTGCGGCCAGCGCCGGAGACGCCGGACTTGCAGTCGGCGATCAGGTGGCCGGCGTCGATCAGGCCGGCCTTCAGCAGCGGTACGAAGCCAAGCTGCATGGTGGTCGGGTAGCAGCCTGGGTTGGCGATCAGGTTCGCTTTCTTGATGTCTTCGCGGTTCAGCTCCGGCAGGCCGTACACGGCTTGCTCCAGCAGCTCGGGCGCGGTGTGGTCGATCTTGTAAGTTTTCTCGAACACGGCGCGGTCTTTGATGCGGAAGTCGGCTGCCAGGTCGATCACTTTTACGCCCTTGGCCAGCAGCTCCGGTGCCTGGGCCATGGCGACGCCATGCGGGGTGGCAAAAAACACCACGTCGCATTGGGTCAGGTCGACTTTGTCCGGGGAGGAGAAGGCGATATCCACGCGGCCGCGCAGGGAAGGATACATCTCAGCCACCGGCAGGCCGTCCTCCTTGCGCGAGGTGATCGCGGTCAGCTGGACTTCAGGGTGGGCGGCTAACAGTCGCAGCAGTTCCACACCTGTGTAACCAGTGCCGCCGACGATGCCTACTTTGATCATGTTCTCTTCCTTGCGAGGTAAATGTAAATGAGGGGGTCATTTTATCAAAACCGGCAAGGAAGGTTGGGCAGGCCCCATCAGGCGCGCAAGGCCTCCCCTTGTTCCTGCAGGAAATCGCGCACCAGCGCGCCCTGTGCCAGTTCGATCACGCGCTCGGCGGAGGCGATCGTCTCCTGCCGGTGCGCCACGATCACGCGCGTGATCGCCAGGTGGTGGATCGCGTCGTTGACGCGCCGTTCATTGCCGGTGTCGAGGTGGCTGGTGGCTTCGTCCAGGAACAGGATGCGCGGGCGTTTGTAGAGGGCGCGCGCCAGCACCATGCGCTGCTTCTGCCCGCCGGACAGGCTGGAGCCCATCTCGCCAATCAGGGTTTGGAAACCCATCGGCATGGCGCGGATATCGGCGCCGATGGCGGCGGAATCGGCGCATTGTTCGAGCCAGGCCATGTCGATCTGCTGGTCGAAGAAGCACAGGTTGTCGGCGATGGTGCCGGCGAACAGCTGGTCGTCCTGCATCACGGCGCCCAGCATGGCGCGGTAGCGGCGCGCGCCCAGCTGGGCCAGGGGAAGGCCGCCTACCAGGATCTCGCCCTCGGTCGGTTCGAGAATCCCGATCAGCAGCTTGAGCAAGGTGGTCTTGCCGCAGCCGGACGGGCCGACAATGGCCACCGACTGGCCGGTGTGGATCACCAGGTCCAGCCCGCGCAGCACCCACGGGTCGGCGTCGGAATAGCGGAACGAGACGCCGCGCAGCTCGATATCGAAGCGCTCGGGCAGCGCTGGCGCAGCGTGCTGCTCGTCGCCCTCCTCCCCCTTTTCGCGCTCGGTGAGCACGATGTCGGCCAGGCGCTCGCCTTGCAGCGACAGCATGCGCAAGTCCTGCAGCTTGTCCACCAGGGCATAGGCGCGGCCGGTAAAAATGCCTTTGTAAGCCAGGAAGGCGTACAGCATGCCGAGCGAGAAGCTGTCGCCCATAACCAGCCGCGCGCCGAGCCAGACCACGGCCACGTTTTCCACCCCGGTCAGCAGCGCGTTGCCGGTCTTGAAGTAGAGCGCCAGCTTGTCGCAACGGATATTGCGGTTGGCGGCCGCCACCTGGGCGTTGAGCCAGCGTGCATGGCGCACGCGTTCATGGTTGAACAGCTTGATGGCCTGGATGCCGCGCACCGATTCGTAGAACAGGGTCTGTTCGCGCGCCTTGAAATTAAGCTGCTCTTCGTTGGCGCGGCGCAGCGCCAGGTACAGGGCGGCGCGCAAGCCGATGTAGACCGCCAGCGCCAACGCCACCACGCCGGTCAGCATGGGGCTGTAGAGCAGCAGGATGGCCAGCGCGGCCAGCGCCATGATGCCGTCCAGGATGGTCTCGATGAAGCTGCGCGACAGCGTCTGCTGGATCATGTTGACGGAGCCGAAGCGCGACACAATGTCGCCCATCGAGCGCTTCTCGAAGAACCAGAGCGGCAAGTGCAGCAAATGGGTGAAGACGTTGGCGATCCACTGCAGCCCGACATGGGTGCTGATGTACATGACGACCCAGGAGCGGAACGCGCCGACCGCCACCTGCACCAGCATCAGCATGCCGAAGCCGAGCGCGAACACGGTCAGCATGTCGTTGTCGGCGGAGGCGATGGGCCCGTCCACCACCAGCTGCATGAAGAGCGGGGCCAGCAAGGCGAAGGCTTCCAGCGCCAGCGCCAGGGCGAAGGTCTGCACCAGGGCGCCTTGCAGGCCGCGCACCTGGCGCACCAGCTGGCCGATGCGCACGCGCGGGCGCTCGGCGCGCGCTTCAAAGCCTTCCGTCGGCGTCAGCTCCAGCGCGACGCCGGTGAAGGCCGTATCCACCTGCGCGGCGCCGACAGTGACATCGCCGATCGCCGGGTCGTGGATGCGGATGGAGCGCAGCTTGCCACGAGCGTCGAGCCGCACTTTTTTCAGGACCACGAAGTGGTTCATGTTCCAGTGCAGCACGCACGGCATGGCCAGGTGCTGCAACTCTTCCAGCTCAATGCGCACCGGACGGGCACGCAGCTTGAGCGCGCCGGCGATATCGACCAGCGTTTTGAGCGAGGCACCGCGCATGCTGAGGGAGAAGCGCTGGCGCATGCCGAGCAGGTCGATCTCATGGCCATGGTAGCTGGCCACCATGGCCACGCTGGCCAGGCCGCATTCGGCCGCCTCGCCCTGCATGATCAGGGGCAGCCGCTGGCGGCGGCCAAAGTTCAGGCCAAAGTTCATAGCGTCTCCTGCAAGCGGTACAGCGGCGCGAAGATCCATTCGGCCAGGGTGCGGCGCTCCTGCGGGAAGCGCACGTCCACCGCCATGCCGGCGCGCAGCTTGTGCAGGGTGCCGTCAACGCGGATGGACTGCGCCGGCAGCCCGACCCGCACGCGGTAGCGCGCTTCGCCGGCAGCGTCGGGCGCGTCCGCCTGCTCCTGCTTGCTGAGGGTGGCGTTGGGCACTTCCAGGACGCGCCCTTCGAATTTGGCATAGCCTTCATTGGGGTAGGCGGCCAGGCGGATCGCCACCGGATCGCCTTCGCGGATAAAGCCGATGGCGTGGGTCGGCACGAAAATCTGGGCTTCCAGCTGCGAGCCCGCCGGCACAATGGTGAGCAGGGTCTGGCCGTCGATGCGCTGGCCCGGCTCGGCCAGCACGGCGGTCACCTGCCCTGCTTGCGGCGCGGTCACCAGCACGCGGCCGCGCGTCTGCTGCGCCACGCGGTCCTGCTCAATGTCGAGAATCTGGCGCTGGTAGCCGGAACGCGCCAGCGCCAGCTTGCCGGCGGCGGTATCGACGGCGGCCTGCGCCTCGGCCAGTTCGCGCACCAGGCCAAGCCGGTTGCGCTGCATATCGTGCAGGCGGCTTTGCTGCTCCAGCAGCTCGTCGCGTTTCAGCTGCAAGGCCAGCGGCGACAAAAAACCCTGGGCTTGCGCTTGCTCGTGCCGCTCGTATTGCACCTGCTTGGAGGCGAGGCGCTCGGCCTGCACCGCAAGCGACTGGTCGAGCTGCGCGATCTCGCCCTGCATGGAGGCGACGCGCGCGCGCGCTTGCGCATTCTCGCGCGCTGCCACCTGGCTGGCTTGCTCGGCATCGGACTGCACCAGCGATTGGCGCGACTGCAGGTTGCCCAAGGTTTCTGCGGCGGCGCCGCGACTGCGGTTGTCCTCCTGCGCGAACATCACTTCCGACGACACCACGTACAAGACCTGGCCCGCCGCCACCTGCTGCCCTTCACGCACGCGGCGTTCGACAATCACGCCCGGCTGCGGCGATTGCACTTTCAGCAAGCCGGCGTCGGGGGCCAGCAGGCCGGATGCGGCGACGCGCTTGGTGTACTGGGCGTGGAAAATGAAGACCATCAGGCAGGCGGCAAACGCCAGCATGCTCCATGCGATCAGGCGCATCGACACCGGCTGCAGCAGCACCGCCTGACCCAGCCAGTCGTCATGCCGGGCCGCGCGCTGCGACGCGGGCCGGAACAGGGGGCGCCGGCTCATGCCGCCAAGGCCGAGTTGTGCGCAAACCATGCCGCCATGGAGATCGCAGGCGGCTGGCCGGCTTGCGCGTGGATGTCGCCAAAGGCGAGGAAGCGGCAGAACGCATCCAGCATCGGGATCGCGGGATCGGCAATCTCGTTGAACAGGAATTGGCCCCAGCGGTTAATTTCGAGGAACACCACGCCGCCCTCGGGCGTCACGATCAAATCGATACAGCCGAACGCCAGGCCCAGCCGCGCGCAATACTGCACGCATTGCTGCGCCAGTTCGGGCGCCAGCTCGGTGGCGTGCAGGTTGCTCAGGCCGCGCCCGCCTTCGGTGCGCCAGTCGATCGACGGGCCGTCGCGCTGGCTGTCAATCAGGGCGGCGATGGCGGCCTGCCCCATCACGGTCACGCGCAGCTCGTGCTTTTTCTCGATGCGCTGCTGATAGATGGCGGGGCAGGCGCGCACCGCATAGTCGCTTTGCAGGTGCTCGCGCGCGATGGCGGAGGTATTGGCCAGCGTGCGCGAACCGTCCGGGTTGCGCCATTGCGCCGGCGCGAACGATTTGTGGATGATGCGGCCCTGGTGCTGCTCGAAAAACGCGCGCACTGTCTCCACGCTGTTGCCGACCAGGGTGTCGGGGATCGCAAAGCCGCACTCGCGCGCCAGGGCCAGTTGGCGCAGCTTGTTTTCGCAGGCCTCGTTGGCGTAGAACTCGTTGATCCAGCGCGTGCCGGCATGGCCCAGGTAGGGCAGCAGCGCGCGCACGAAGTGCTCGGCGGCTTTCTCGATCACCGCCAGGTCGTCGGGGTGGGCGCCGTCCATGGGCGTGGTCCGGCCCATGCGCCGCAGCCAGACCACGTCGAACGCGGCCTGCTGCTGGCCATCGCCCAGATCCAGGCGGGCGGCCGGCGGGCGGTCCGGGCCGATGCGGTAGCTGGCCTGGCCCAGGCGGGGGTAATCCTCCCAATACCAGATGCAGGGCGCAGCGCCCATCTGCTGCAGCCCCCATTCCACGGCGGCCACATGGGGGTCGTTCTTGCGCGCGACGATCAGAATACGCATGGCGGTATTAAACTAATGTAAATCACAAATAGTTTAATTAGGATAACGCCAATAGTAGTAATTTAGTAATTTTCGTTTGTGCAATTTAAATTATTTGTGGCGAATTCACACAAATGAAAAAAGCCGCTGGAAACCAGCGGCTTTTTTGTCCAGCCAAGAAACGGATTAACGCTTCGAGAACTGCTTTGCGCGACGTGCTTTGCGCAGACCAACTTTTTTACGTTCAACTTCACGCGCATCGCGAGTGACGTAGCCGGCACGTGCCAGATCGCCCTTCAGGCCTGCATCGTAGTCGATCAGTGCACGGGTGATACCGTGGCGCACTGCGCCTGCCTGGCCGGATTCGCCGCCGCCGTGAACGTTGACTTTGATGTCGAAACGTTCAACGTTGCCGGTCAGTTCCAGCGGCTGACGGATCACCATCAGGCCGGTTTCACGGGAGAAGTACTCAGCTGCTGGCTTGCCGTTCACGATGATCTGGCCGGTGCCAGCTTTGATGAACACGCGAGCAACTGCACTCTTGCGACGGCCGGTGCCGTAGTTGT
This sequence comes from Pseudoduganella guangdongensis, assembly GCF_009857475.1. GTDB lineage: Bacteria > Pseudomonadota > Gammaproteobacteria > Burkholderiales > Burkholderiaceae_D > Rugamonas > Rugamonas guangdongensis. The sequence goes on from NZ_WWCJ01000010.1 coordinate 233,999, forward strand.
AGTTACCGATCATGTCAGTTCCTTAGAATTCGAGTGCTTTTGGTTGCTGGGCAGCGTGTGGGTGGGAACCCTCAGCGTACACTTTCAGCTTCTTGATCATGGCGTAGCCCAGAGGACCCTTCGGCAGCATGCCTTTCACCGCTTTTTCCAGGGCGCGGCCTGGGAAGCGCTGTTGCATCTTCAGGAAGTTGGTCTCGTAGATACCGCCTGGGTAACCGGAGTGACGGTAGTAGGTCTTCTCGGTTGCTTTGGTACCGGTCACGCGCAGTTTGCCTGCGTTCACGACAACGATGAAGTCGCCGGTGTCAACGTGAGGGGTGAATTCTGGCTTATGCTTGCCGCGCAGTCGGCGTGCCACTTCGCTGGCAACACGGCCGAGGACTTTGTCCGTCGCGTCAATCACGAACCAATCGCGCTGGACTTCATGGCCCTTAGCGGAAAAAGTTTTCATGTTTGAACTTTCTGTGAGTTTAAAAACGCTCTATCGGTGGTTCCGCCCCTGTACTTCAGCGGACGCAGCCTTCTTGTTGAATTTTCCCGAGCGAAAAGGAAAGCTGGCGATTGTAGCGCGGATCGGCTTGCCGAGTCAACCCTGCCCCGGTACCGTGTTTCCGTTGCTAAGCAAATATTGCAGAGCTACTATGGAGCTCCAGAACCATAAGAGGAGACGGCCATGGTTTCCCCCATGCTGCGCCGCCTGGTGGCGACGGCCGCGCTGCTGGCGCCGGCCCTGGCACTGGCCCAAGGCCAGGCCGGCAAGGATTGCCACCTGCCCGGCACCGAGGAATCGCTGCGCTGCCACCGCCTGGCGGTGCCGCTCGACCACCGCGCCCCCGGCGCCACCCTCAGCCTGCACGTGGTGGTGGCCCCGGCCCTGCGCGAATCGGCCCGGCGCGACCCCTTGTTCCTGCTGGCCGGCGGCCCCGGCGAGGCGGGCAGCGACCTGGTGCCCCTGCTGAACACCACCTTCCGCAAAGTGCGCGCCACGCGCGACATCGTGCTGATCGACCAGCGCGGCACCGGCCTGTCCGGCAAACTCGATTGCAAGCCCGGCAAAAATGTCGAAACCGCCACGGAAGACCAGCTGCTGGCCGAAACCCGCGCCTGCATCAAGGGCCTGAACAAGCGCTTCAACTTGTATACAACCGAGCAGGCCGCGCGCGATATCGAAGCGGTGCGCAGCGCCCTGGGCTACGGCCGCATCAACCTGTGGGGCGGTTCCTACGGCAGCCGCCTGGCCCAGACCTATGCCCGCCTGTATCCCGCCGGCGTGCGCGCCATGGTGCTGGACGGCGTAGCCGCGCCCGACCAGGTGGTGCCGGCCGGCGCGCGCGACGCGCAGGCGGCGCTGGACGCCCTGTTCAAGCAATGCGCCGACGATGCCGTGTGCGCCGCCGCCTTCCCCAACCTGCGCGCCGAGTTCGACGCGCTGGCGGCGCGCCTGGCCAAGGCGCCCACTACCCTGAACCTGCCCGACCCGCGCACGGCGGAAGCCAGCCAGGTGGAAATGACCAGCATGCGCTTCCTGGGCACGGTGCACAACATCCTGTACTCGCAGGCCGACAGCCGCCGCCTGCCCTTTCTGATCCACAGCGCCTACCAGGACCGCTGGCAGCCCTTCATCGCGCGCAGCAATGTCTCGCGCGACTTCGCCTCCGACGGCGGGCCGGCCATGCCGCTGCACCTGGCCGTGGTGTGCGCCGAGGACTTCCCGCGCCTGACGCCGCAACTGCTGGCGGAGGACACCAAGGGCACCTTCCTCGGCGCGCCGCAGATCATGCGCATCGGGCAGATGTGCGAGGCCATGTCCGTGCCCGCCGTGCCTTACAAGGAGCCGAGCATGATCGAAGCGCCGGTGCTGCTGATGTCCGGCGCGCTCGACCCGGTCACGCCGCCGCGGCGCGCCGAGTCCGCCCGCAGATACATGAAGAAGGCGCAACACCTGGTGGTGAAGAATGGCGGCCATATCGTCTCGCCCCTGGGCTGCATGCCACGCCTGATGCGCAGCTTCCTCGACCAGCCGGAAACCGCGCTCAAGGCCGACTGCCTGAGCGAGATCCCGGCGCCCACTTTCCAGCTCAATAGCGCGGGACCGCAACCATGATCGAAGTCCAGAACCTCTGCAAGCGCTTCGGCAAAGTCCAGGCACTGGCCGGCGCCAGCTTCACCGCGCGCAACGGCATCATCACCGCCCTGCTCGGCCCGAACGGCGCCGGCAAGACCACCCTGCTGCGCACCCTGGTCGGCCTGCTGCAACGCGACCACGGCACCATCTCCATCGACGGCGTCGACCCGGCGCTCGACCCCATGGCGGTGCGGCGCAATGTGGGCGTGCTGACCGACCAGTTCGGCCTGTACGAACGCCTGACCACGCGCGAATACCTGCGCTACTTCGGCGAGCTGAATGACATGGCCGACGCCGCCATCGACGAGCGCACGCGCGAGGTGACCGAGCTGCTGTCGCTGGAAGACATCATCGACCGCCGCGCCAAGGGCTTCTCGCAAGGCCAGCGCATCAAGGTCGCCCTGGCGCGCACGCTGCTGCACCGCCCGCGCCACCTGTTGCTGGACGAGCCAAGCCGCGGCCTCGATGTCATGAGCACGCGCGCCCTGCGCCGCGCCCTGGCCGCGCTGAAAGCCGACGGCTGCTGCGTGATCATGGCCACCCACGTCATGCAGGAAGTGATCCACTCCTGCGACGACGTGATCGTGATCGCCAAAGGCACCACCGTCACGCAGGGCACACCGCAGCAGCTGTGCGAGAAAGCCGGTCTGTCCAGCCTGGAAGACGCCTTCGTGCGCCTGGTCGGCACCGAGGAAGGGATCGAACTGTGAAACTCAAATTCCCCATTGTGCTGCGCAAGGAGCTGGTGGAAACCCTGCGCGACCGGCGCGCCCTCAGCCTCTTGCTGCTGTTCGTGCTGATGTACCCCTTGCTGGTCGGCCTGGTGCTGCACCGCCAGATCGACCGTGCCACCAAGCCGGAACGCGAAGGCGTGGAGCTGGCCGTGATCGGCGGCGACCAGGCGCCGACCCTGATGAACCAGCTGCGCCAGCGCAATGTCAACATCACCGAGCTGGAGCCGATGCAGGACGAGGAAATCAATTCCCTGCTGCGGCGCCAGACTGTGACCGCCGTGCTGCGCCTGACGCCGGAATTCGCGGAGAACTATCACGCCATGCGCCCGGCGCGGGTCGAGCTGTGGTTCGACTCCGCCTCCGACAGCGCGCGCAAGCTGGACGAAGTGGAATACGTGCTGCGCGACTACAGCCGCAATATCGCCAGCGCGCGCCTGCTGGCGCACGGCGTCTCGCCGGTCAACCTGAACCCCGTGCTGGTGCAGCGCTACGACGCCGGCAGCAGCGCCGCGCGCTCGGCCAACACCATCAGCACCATGCTCGGCATCTTCTTCATCCCCGCCTTCATGTTCTGCATGAGCACCGCGGTGGACAGCACCGCCGGCGAACGCGAACGGCGCTCGCTGGAAGTGCTGATGGCGCAACCGGTGCGGCCGGCCGACCTGATCATCGGCAAATGGCTGGCCGCGTCCCTGCTGTCGATCGTCGGCATCACGCTGGAGCTGGCGATCGCGCACGGGATTTTGAAATGGCTGCCGCTGGAGGAAATCGGCCTGTCCTGGCGCCTGGGCTGGCGCGACCTGGCCATGGTCTGCCTGGCGTCGGTGGCACTGTCGCTGTTCGCCGCCGCGCTGGAAATCGCCCTCGCCATCAACGCCCGCTCCTTCAAGGAAGCGCAAACCCTGGTCAGCTTCACCATGATCGTGCCGCTGGTGCCGGTGATTGTGGTGCCGATGATGAACCTGTCCAATAGCTGGTGGATGTATATGGTGCCGGTGCTCTCCAACCAGACCTTGCTGCGCGAACTGGCCAAGGGCCAGAGCATCGGCCTGCTGCCCTTCCTGCAAACCTTCTTCAGCAGCCTGCTGCTGGCCATGCTGTGCGTCTGGTACACCGAGCGGCGCATGAAGAGCGAGAAATACATGATGACCGTATAATGCCCGGACGCATTTTACGGAGAGATTTCGATGGAAGTGAAAGTCAGCTGGAATGGCCCGTCGGGCATGAGTTTCCGCGCCCAGACGGGCTCGGGCCACATGGTCAATATGGACGGCGCGCCAGAAGGCGGCGGCCATAACCTGGCGCCGCGCCCGATGGAGATGGTATTGCTGGGCACCGGCGGCTGCACCGCCTATGACGTGGTGCTGATCCTGAAAAAGGGCCGCGCCGACGTGCAAGGCTGCGAAGTCACCCTGCAGGCCGAACGCGCCGAGACCGAGCCGAAGGTTTTCACCAAGATCAATTTCCACTTTGTCGTCACCGGCAAAGGCCTGAAGCCGGAAGTGGTCGATCGCGCCATCACCCTGTCGCACGACAAGTACTGCTCCGCCAGCATCATGCTGGCCAAGACCGCGCAAATCACCCACAGCTTCGAAATTATCGAAGCCTGAGCAGGGTCTCCGCAAAGCCCTGCCCGAACAGCAGGGCCGTCCTGATATCGCCGGCGGCGAAATCGTCGCTCGGCGCACCGTGGCCCGCCTGCGCCATCATGCCGGTCCACGAACCCAGGCGATTCGCCGCCTCCTCGTAAGGCACGCCTTGCTGTTGCTCGGGGATGATGGCATTCCCCGCCCACAGCATGCCGTGCTGCATGCAGAAGGTGAACATCGACATCAGCGTCGACTGTTTGTCCCCCGCCGGCAGCGAAGACACCGTAAAACCGCCAGCCAGTTTTCCCTTCAGTTGCTGCGCGCGCCACAGCTTGCCCGTCGCATCCATGAACGTCTTGAACACGCCCGACACGCCGCCCAGGTAAGTGGGCGAGCCAAGCAGCAAGCCATCGTACTGCAGCAAGGCATCCGGCGCGGCAGCTAACTCCGTCGCCTGAAGCACATGCACTTGAATCCCCGCCACCCTGGCGGCGCCCTGCGCGATATGCGAGGCGATGTGCGCGGTGTGCCCATGCGCGCTGTGATAAACGATTGCGATCTTCTTCATGCTGCGATTCCTTTGACGAGTAAAGCGGAGAGATAAAGTCCAAAGCCGAACACGGCATGGTTGGCCAGGCTGCGCAGGCAGTTCCTGATTGGCGCCGGCGTCTTGCTGGACGCGACACCCAGGCCCATCGCCGGCTGCATCACGAACAGCGGCGCGCCCACCGTGGCCACGCCGACCAGCAGCGCCGGCGCCAGCGTAGGCGCCGCCAGCCAGCCCGGCCCCGCCACCGCCACCAGCGCCGCCGCGAAAGCGATACCCGTCGCGTAATGCACCAGCCAGCCCAGCGCCCCCTCGCCCGGCACCGGCGCCGCCGCCCCGATCGAGGCATGCGCAAAGCGCCCCTGCGCCAGGTGGCCCGCCCAGCGGCCGATGAAGGCCATGTTCAGCGTCTTCACGCCCAGCCGTTTGAGCAGCATCAGCCACAAGTCCATGATCACGGTCGCGCCGATGCCGATAACGATGATTTCCATTGCAATCTCCTTGAACGATGTCCACACTGTAGAAGTTGAAGTCAACTTCAAGTCAAGGGATTTATGCCAATGGATATTGCCGAAGTCGCCGAGCGCGCCCACGTCGCCGCCTCGACCCTGCGCTACTACGAGAAAAAGGGGCTGATCAAGCCCGCCGGCCGCAACGGTCTAAGGCGCACTTACGCCCCCAGCGTGCTGGACACGCTGGCACTGATCGCCCTCGGCCAGTCGGCCGGCCTGTCGCTCGATGAAATCGGCGCCATGTTCACACCCGACGGCGGCACCGCCATCGACCGCGCTTTCCTGCTGGCCAAGGCCGAAGAAATCGAGGCGTTGGCCAAGCGCCTGAAAGCCATGAGCGAAGGTCTGCGCCACGCCGCCGCCTGCCCCGCCCCCAGCCACGCCGAATGCCCCAAATTCCAGCGCCTGCTGAAAGCCGCCAGCACCGGCGCCATCGAGCGCAGCCTGCGGCGGTGACAAAGTACGCATTTTGGAGGGGGTGCCGGCTGCTATCCTCTTGGGATTAATACAATAATTCCATGGGGAAATTAAAATGAAGATCCGTAATTGGATGGCGGCGTTCGCCCTCCTGCCTGCGCTGGCCATGGCGCAGCAAATGACTGCTGAACAACGCAAGGCAGAGTTTGACAAGCTGGAATGGCACACCGGCCCGCGCGCCGAGAACATTGCCGGCAAGGCCACCCTGAAAACGCCGAACGACAAAGTCCAGTTCCTGGACGAGAAAAACTCGCGCCGCTTCCTGGAGCTGACCGGTAACCTGCCGGAAGATGGCAACTTCATCGTGCTCGACAACGAAAATGGCTGGTGGGCAGACTTTACCTTCGACCCCAGCGGCTACGTCAAGGAAGGCGAAAAAATCGATCCCGACGCGCTGCTGAAAACGCTGAAGGAGAACGACGGCCCAGCCAACGAGGAACGCAAGCGCCTGGGCCTGGGCGAGCTGCACACCGAGGGCTGGTACGTCCCACCGCATTACGATGAAAAAACCAAACAGCTGGAATGGGGCCTGAAACTGCGTTCCGAACAAGGCATCTCGCTGAACTACACCATCCGCCTGCTGGGCCGTACCGGCGTGATGAGCGCAACCCTGGTATCGTCGCCGGAAACGCTGGATGCCGACGTCGCCAGCTTCCGCAAGACCCTGCAAGGCTATGATTTCAACGACGGCGAGAAGTACTCCGAATTCAAGGCCGGCGACCACGTGGCGGAATTCGGCCTGGCGGCACTGGTTACCGGCGGCGCTGCCGCCATCGCGACCAAGAAAGGCTTCTGGGCCGCCGCCGCCCTCTTCTTCGCCAAGATGTGGAAGCTGATCGCAATCGGCGGCATCGCGGTTCTTGCCGGCCTGAAGTCGCTGTTCAAGAAGAAAGAAACCAGCAATTGATGCCCATCCCGGCCGAGGTACTGCTGCTGGTCGCCTTGGTCGGCCTCTACCTCTACGACTCAGCGCGGCTGCTGCACGCCAACGAAGGCGTACTGACGGCATCGCTGGCTGGCCGCTGGTCGCTGCACTTCGGCGCCCAGCATTTCACCTTGCGCGGCAAGGAGCCCTTCGTTCCCCACCCCTTGCTGCCGCACCGCCCGCTGTTTCCCTTCCATTGGAATCAGCAGCTCGCGTCCGGCGCGAGCGGGACGGCAGCGCGCTGGACGCCGCCGCCCTTTGGCCCGTACAAAGTGCTGGCGCCGCTGGTGTGGCTGATGGCGCTGGCCCTATTTGGCCTGATCCCGCTGGGTTTATTCTCGCGCTTCGGCAATGTGGCGATTGCGGCCGGTATTGTGCTGTTCTACGCCGTGGCACTAGTGGCGCTGGGCTTTACGTGGTTCCGCCGCCACGCCCTCGCGCTGACATCGCGCCAAGTTGGCGCTCTCGCCTTCGAATCGCTCACCTGTCCGCCGTTTGCCATTAACCTGGCGCGCCATATCAGCTGGCACGCGCAGGCGCAGGAAGAACTGATCTCCGCCGGCCGCCGCCTGCTGCGAAGCGACGATTGGAACAGCACCCTGCCCATCGTGCTCCAACGCCTCGACCACGCCATCTCGTGGGAAGCGGAAGGCACCGCGCGCGCGCAAGCGCTGGCGGCCTACCATGCCGCCCTCAACCAGGAACTCGCAGCATGTCCACCCACGAAATAATCGCCATCCTGCTGGGCCTTGCCGGCGGCTACTGGGGCATTGGCCGCCTGCTGGCCGCGCAAGAAGCTGCCGCGCAAACACCCTGGCACCTGGTCCTCAATGTAGCGCCCGACGCCACTTTGGAGCAGGTCGACCAGGCCTACCAGTCCATGATGAAAACCAAAGAGGTCCGCAACGCCTACGCCGCCGCCATCAAAGCCCTGACCATGTGAACTCTCGCCGATGCGCGCGACGCTAGCGAGCGCCGCCGCAAAAAAGTTGAACCTTTCCGAATATACCCTGTCCAACCTCAAAGCCTCCCGCAGCCGCGTGCGGCAGAGTCGAACTAATGCCGACCTGAGGGGCGTGTTGTCAAACTGGAAGTGAACATGGATGCGCTTAAAGAGGAGCTAACTCTCCTACGAGAGCAGATAATCTTACTCGACGGAAAAGTCGAAGCATTTCGCGAGCTGACTTACAAGCGAATGGACGACCTGCGTGATCACATCGATGCCATGCGTGATCACATCGATGCCCTGCGAGATCACATCGATGCAGCGCGCGACCACACCGATACTTTGCGCTACCACACTGACCGCAGGTTCGATGCCGTGCATGCCGAGCTCGTCGAGCTGCGCCGGGTCCACATGAGATTGATCTATTGGGTGGCCGGCTTTACCATCGCCAACCTCATAGCGACCACCGGCTGGATCATGAAAGCCTCGGGTGTCTTTTAAGCACGATCACTGCAGTGATGATCCTTGGCTGGGCGCTCAGGGCAGCCCGCATCTCTTAGATGTAATAGGTGGTCGAGGTCATGACCTTCGACATGGCCTTCATCGCCAGCTGGATCGGCAGCGGGGTCTTCTCAGCACCCATATCCTCCGCCGCTTTGCCGTGCGCGATTTCATCGACACGCATTTGCTCGACGATGGCGCGGGATTTGGCGTCCTGCGGCGGCAGCATGTCGAGGTGGCTGGCCAGGTGCGCTTCCACCTGGCGCTCGGTTTCCACCACAAAGCCCAGGCTCTGCTTATCGCCCGCCAGCGCCGCGGCGGTGCCCAGCGCGTAAGCGCCGGCGTAGAACAGGGGATTCAGGAAGCTTGGTTGCGAGCCCAGTTCCGCCAGGCGCGAAGCGCACCAGGCCAGGTGGTCTTCCTCTTCGCGGCTGGCCTTGTCGAAGGCGGCGCGCGCTTCGTCGCTCTTGGCAAAGCGCGATTGCGAGTTGTACAGCGCCTGCGCCATCACCTCGCCCACATGGTTCACGCGCATCAGGCCCGCGCTGTGGCGGTGCTCTTTCTCCGTCATATCCGCGTCCGCCGCATGCACCGCTGGGTTCGGGCGCGATGCCGAATGCACGCCAGCCAGCACGCGCAGCGCCTTGTCAGCGCCAGTAATGAAACGGTCAAGGGGGGAATGATAGCGGTTCATAGTGTGTCACCAAGCTTGTACGGAAGGCCACATTATATGCCCTTGAGCGTGGCGGCCGGTCCCTGCTGCAGATCCACCAGGGCCAACAAGCCGCCGAACGCAAAACCCACAGCCAGCACCAGCACGAAGATCAGCACGCCGAGGAAGGCGCCGCGCAGGAAGGGCGTGCGCCGGCCATCGCGCTCTTGTACATGGCGGCCGAGGAACCAGCCGCCCATCAGTGCGTGGAATGCAAACGCGATCGCGGCGCCGAGCGCGCTCGGCAACACGATGCCGCTGAAGAAACGCAGCAGCACGCCCGCCAGGCCGGCCACCGTGACCAGCGCGCCGTAGGCGAAGGCGTGGCGCCAAGCCAGGCGATGGTGGCGCACCAGGCGCACCGCCAGCTTCGCCAGTATGCCGACCAGCAACGTGCCAAGCAGCAGCGACAACACGGCAGGCAGCAGGATCATGCTTCGCCTTCGCGCAACTGGCGCTGCTTTTCCAGCCAGTCGGCCACCGGGCCGCGCGCGTCGATCTTGGAAATGTCTTTTGCCACCCCAAGGTTGAGTCCCAGCAGGAAGGGAATCGAATCCACCGGCACCTCGGGCAGGTAATCGGCCATCGCGCGCATGAAGCGGGGCGAGTCGAGCACTTCCACCACTCTGGCGCCGCTCATGAACTGCAGGATGCTGGTCATGCTATGCCCGCCGCCGATGGAGCGGTAGACGAAGCGGTTGAAGGCTTTGTCGAGCGCTTTGAAGTCCAGTTGTTCCTTGGTCATCAGGCTGGCCAGGTAATACAGGCCGATGGCGGTACGGAAAAAGCCGCTCGATTCGCTGGTCGTCAGGCCGCAACGCGTCACCGTCAGGATCTTTTCCTGCACTGCCGCATCAAGTTTGGGGTGATGTACTTGCATGGCTTGGGACTATATAGCAGTTTTGACCAGATTTGTTCCTTGCGCGGGGGTATCAACCTTGTTACCCTTGAAACTTTAGTGCTAAACCAACGCCAGAATGCCACTTTCCGTTCCCCGGAATGCGCATCCTGGGGGGCGGAATGTACGGGCTATCGCATAAGGGCAACCGATATGTCGCGTATTCAATACAATGCCATCATGTGAAAAGGGGTTAGCGGAGTCACCATGGAATTACGCATCAAGAACTTGTCAAAGACATATGCCAACGGTGTGGTCGCGCTCGATAACGTGTCGCTGACCATCCCCTCCGGCATGTTCGGCTTGCTGGGCCCGAATGGGGCCGGCAAGTCGACCTTGATGCGGACCCTGGCCACCCTGCAGGAATGCGATTCCGGCTCGGTCTTTTTCGGCGACCTGGATGTGCTGGACGAGAAGGATGAAATTCGCCGCCTGCTGGGCTACCTGCCGCAGGATTTCGGCGTTTACCCGAAAGTGACCGCTTACGAACTGCTCGACCACTTTGCCATTTTGAAGGGCCTGTCGCACCGCAGCCGCCGGCGCGAAGTGGTGGACGGCCTGCTGCAGCAAACCAACCTGTTCGAAGTGCGCAACCAGCGCCTGGGGGGCTTCTCCGGCGGCATGCGCCAGCGCTTCGGCATCGCGCAGGCCTTGCTGGGCGATCCGAAACTGATCATCGTCGACGAGCCGACCGCCGGCCTGGACCCGCAGGAGCGCGTGCGCTTCCACAACCTGCTGTCCGATATCGGCGAAGACCGCACCGTGATCCTGTCCACCCACATCGTGTCCGACGTGGCCGACCTGTGCGCCAATATGGCGATCATCAACAAGGGCAAGCTGCTGGTGGCCGGGGCCACCCAGCAACTGATCGATGAGGTGAGCTGCAAGATCTGGGCGCGCTTTGTCGACAAGAAGGAGCTGGCCTATTTCCAGCAGCGCCATGCCGTGATTTCAACGCGCCTGATGTCGGGCCGCACCCTGATCCACGTTTATAACGACGAGGACCCGGGCGACGGTTTCGAGGAGGCCCTGGGCGACCTGGAGGACCTGTATTTCGCGACCATCCTCGGTCGCCATGACTTCAGCCAGCCTTGCTGAGGCGCGCCATGTTCGCCATCGCCCTCTTTGAAGCGAAACAGCGCCTGAAGCTGGTTTCGACCTGGATCTACTTCGGCATGTTCATGCTGCTGGCAGTGCTGTGGATGGCGGCCGCCGGCGGCGTGTTCAAGGAAGCCATCATCACTTTCGGCGGGCGCGTGTTCATCAATGCGCCGCGCTCGATCATGCTGACCTCCTCCTTCCTCGGCTGCATGGGCGTGATCATCGTCGCCGCCGTCATGGGGCGCGCGGTGCAGCAGGACTTTGAGTACGAGACGCACCACTTCTTCTTCTCCGCCCCCATCCGCAAAGCCCAGTACATGTTTGGCCGCTTCCTCGGCGCCTGGCTGGTGCTGTGCGTGGTGTTCGCCTCGATCCCGCTCGGCGTGTGGATCGGCACCCAGGTGCCCGGCATCGACCCGGAACGCCTGGGGCCATTCAATCTGCTGCACTACCTGCTGCCGTACGCGCTGTCGCTGCTGCCCAACCTGTTTATCTTCGGCGCCATCTTCTTCGTGCTGGCCGCGCTGACGCGCCGCATGCTGCCGGTGTATGTGTTCAGCGTGGTGATGCTGGTCGGCTATATCGTGGCGCCGGGCCTGGCGCGCGACCTCGATTACAAAACCCTGGCGGCCCTGATCGACCCCTTCGGCACTACCGCCGTGATCCGCCTGACCGAGTACTGGCCGATCGCCGAACGCAATGTGCGCATGGTGCTGCCGGAAGGCGTGTTCCTGCTGAACCGCGTGATCTGGTCCTCGTTTGCCCTGGTGGCGCTGCTACTGGGGTACTGGCGCTTCCATTTCGTCAGCACGGTCGATAGCGGCGCCGCTGCGCGCAGCGACAGCGAGATGCCGGCCGCCCTGACCCAGGCCGCCGCCGACACCAACGAAAAGCCGGACTTCAAGGCGCGCAGCCTGGGACTGCTGCTGCTGCGCTTCAGCTACCTGAACCTGCGCGAGACGATCAAGAACATTTATTTCTTCGTCATCGTGCTGGCCGGCGTGCTGACCATGTATGCCGGTTCGCTCGACATGGGTTCCATGTTCGGCACCGGCACCTACCCGGTCACGTACCAGGTGCTGGAGCTGGTGACCAACACCTTCTCGCTGTTCATGCTGGTGGTGACCACCTTCTATGCCGGCGAAATGGTGTGGCGCGAGCGCGAGCACCGCATGTCGCAAATGCTGGACGCGCTGCCGGTGCCGACCTGGCTGCCGATCCTGTCCAAGCTGTTCGGCCTGATCGGCGTGCAAGCCTTCCTGCTGTTCATCGTCATGCTGGTCGGCATGTCGATCCAGCTGTTCAAGGGCTACTTCAACCTGCAGCCCGGCCTCTATTTCGAATGGCTGTTCACGGTGCAGCTGCCGGCATGCGCCCTGATCGCGGTGCTGGCGATCGCGGTACAGGTGCTGGTGAACCACAAGTATGTGGCCTACTTCGTGATGATCGTCTACTACGTGACCACGATCACGGCGGCCTCGCTCGGCCTGGACCACCCGATGCTGATGTACGGCGTGACGCCCGACCTGCCGTACTCCGACATGAACGGCTTTGGCCACTTCATGGTGCGCGAGCGCTGGTACACCCTGTATTGGGCCGGTGCCGCCGTCATGCTGCTGGTGCTGGCCGTGGTGTTCTGGCCGCGCGGCACCAATGAGGAATGGCGCCAGCGCGCCAGCCTGGCGCGCCATTCACTGACCCTGCCGGTGCTGGCCAGCTTTGCTGTCGGCCTGGCGGTCTTCCTCGGCGCGGGCGGCGTGCTGGCGTATAACCTGTGCGCCGGCGGCTACCAGACCAACTTCGGCCGCGACACCCAGCGCGCCGCGTACGAGCGCAAATACAAGCAGGTGCTGGACGTGGCGCAGCCGCGCATCACCGACGTGAAGCTGGGCCTGGACATGTATCCGGAACAGCGCACGCTCAAGGTGAAAGGCTGGTACCAGCTGGAGAATAAAACCCAGCAGGCGGTCAGCACCATCTACATCCAGCAGAATGCCGATGCCGACATCCACTCGCTGAAATTCGGCAGCGCGGTGCACCGCGTGCTGAACGACGAAGAGCTGGGCTTCTATAGCTACCGCCTGGAGCGCCCGCTGCAGCCGGGCGAAACGATCACGCTGGACTTTGTGCTGGGCTACGAGCCGAAGGGCTTCTTCAACCTGGGCAAGACCACGCCGGTGCTGAACAACGGCACCTTCTTCAACAACACGGTGCTGCCGCACATCGGCTACCAGCGCCACGCCGAACTGACCGACCCGCGCGACCGCAAGAAGCACGGCCTGCCGGAACAGGAGCGCGCCCTGCCGCGTGACGACCCCAAAGGCCTGTCGCGCAACTATATCGGCGCCGACGCGGATTGGGTGACCTTTGAAGCGACCCTCGGCACCGCCGGCGACCAGACCGCCGTGGCGCCGGGCACGCTGGTGAAGGAATGGCGCAAGCATGGCCGCCGCTATTTCCATTACAAGATGGAGCAGCCGATCCTGAACTTCTACGCTTTCCAGTCGGCGCGCTACGCCGTCAAACACGACTGGTGGCAGGACGTGGGCATCGAAATCTATTACCAGCCGGGCCACGAGTACAACCTGGACCGCATGGTGAAAGGCGTCAAGGATTCGCTCGACTACTACACGCGCAACTTCAGCCCCTACCAGCACAAGATCGTGCGCATTGTGGAATTCCCGCGCTACGAGCGATTCGCGCAATCGTTCCCCAACACCATCCCGTTCTCGGAAGCGGTGGGCTTTATCGCCAAGGTGGACGACAAGAACCCGAAAGACATCGACTACCCCACCTACATCACCGCGCACGAAGTGGCGCACCAGTGGTGGGCGCACCAGCTGGTGGGCGGCAATACGCGCGGCGCCACGGTGCTGAGCGAGACCCTGGCCGAATACTCGGCGCTGATGGTGATGAAGAAAAGCTTCGGTCCGCAGCGCATGCGCCGCTTCCTGCGCTATGACCTGAACAAATACCTGTTCGGCCGCGCTACCGAGAACAAGCGGGAACTGCCGCTGGCGGACAACGAAAACCAGAGCTACATCCACTACCACAAGGGCAGCATGGCCATGTACCTGCTGGCCGATATCGTGGGCGAGGCCAAGATCAATGCGCTGCTGGCCGAGCTGCTGCGCCAGCACGCCAACCACGCGCCGCCGTATCCAAGCGTGACGGTGCTGGTGGACGGCTTGCGCCGCATCGTGCCGCCGGAACAGGCTTACCTGGTGGATGACCTGTTCAACGCCATCGTCCTGTTCGACAACCGCGTGGTCTCCGCCAGCGCCGAGAAACGCGCCGACGGCAAATACGATGTGACGCTGACCGTACACGCCGCCAAGCTGCGCGCCGACGAACTGGGCGCCGAAAAGGAAGTGCCGGTGCGCGACCTGATCGAGGTCGGCGTCGACGACAAGGACGGCAACGCCCTGCTGCGCGAACGCAAGCTGATCGACCGCCGCGAGTCGACCTTCAAGCTGGTGGTGACAGGCCGCCCGGCCAAGGCCGGCATCGACCCCGACAACAAGCTGATCGACCGCAAACCGGACGACAATATGGGGACGATCGAGATGATCGCGCGCTAATCTGCGCTAACGGTTAGGCAACGCACGTTAAGGGCCGCCCATGCTTGTTAAGCTTTCACGCAACTTGAAAGCGAGGACCCCATGGGCATACTGAGCAAGATTTTCCACAAGATTTTCCCGTCGTCGCATCCAGAGGCCGCCCCACCGCCGGCCTCTGGTGCGCCTTCAATGCAGCGGGCTGAAACGCCTGCTCCCGCGCCCACGGCCGCCGCGGCCGCCGCCACCGTTGATGTGGAAGCCATCCTGAACGCCAAGGCGGCGCAGGCCGGACAGCCGCTCAACTGGCGCACCTCCATTGTCGACCTCTTGAAGCTGCTCGACCTCGATTCCAGCCTGGCAGCGCGCAAGGAACTGGCGCAGGAGCTGCACTACAGCGGCGACGGCAGCGATTCCGCCGCCATGAACGTCTGGCTGCATCAGCAGGTGATGAAAAAGCTGGCGGAAAACGGCGGCACGGTGCCGGCCGAGCTGCGCGACTGAGGAAGCGCTAAAATGGGTGCATGAACCCATTACGACGCGCATTCGCGGGCGCCTTGCTTGCGCTCTGCACCCTACCGCTGCAGGCGGCCGATAAAACCTACGGCACCCACGGCATGGCCTTGTTCGGCGGGCAGGAAGGCTTGTACGCCTCCCACCTGCCGATGTTCCATGCGCCGCATGATTTCCAGGTCATCCTGCAAATCCATATCGCCGACAAGGCGACCGACGCCGCGCTGCGCAAACAGCTCGATGGCAAGACCGCGCTGTGGACCATCGACCCGGAAAAATTCGAGTTGAGCAGCATTGCGCCCGAGTCGGAAAAGCCGCGCAAGGAATTTCGCGCCGACCTGGTGCAGGGCCATTTTGAGCGCGGCGGCAGCCCCCGGTTCAAGGGCGCCAGGATCGTCATCGACAAGGTGATCGTGTTCCGCCAGCTGGAAAGCAAGGAGCACAGCGCCAAGCTGGCGCGCTATATCCAGCTTGGCAGCGGCAAGCAGCGCTTCCTCATCAAGGAAATCAACACGCGCCCGGACTTTGACCACATCGTGGCCTATAACGCCGCGCCGGGCGCGCCAACGGGCGCGATCCAGGTCCGCAGATGGGGCGTGCAGCAAACCGGCAACGATGCCCTGGCCATGGCGCTCAAAGTGAACATGGCGGCCATCGGCGGCACCGTCTACTTCGAGACCGGCGATCTGAAATGAGCGTCCCGCAGGCATATGAGGGGCTGTGGCGGCGCAAGGGTATCTGGCGCAGCAACGGCAGCAGCGACCTGGTGACGCCGGTCTGGTGGTTGCAGGCCGCCGACTTCCACATCGACCTGCGCATTCCCGCCGACCGCAAGGACATGACCGGCTTTGCCGGCACCACCGTGGTTGAGGGCGAGCGCTGCGAATGGCGGCCGGAGATCGCCTACCCTTTCGTCAGCCCCGAGCCTGATGCGGGCTTCATGCGCTTCGACAGCGACGAGGCGCTGCATGAAGCGGGCGTGGACGGCAGCTACAAGGAGGACTGGTGGCGCGAAGCCGGCGGCCCGGTCAGCGCCAGCCGCAGCGTGCTCGACGACGGCCGCATCCAGTATGAAATCGCCTGCGGCGAATTCCTGGCCCGCGCCACGGGCAAGCCGCACAAGGCCGCCGACATCACGCTTTGGCGCCGCACGCCGACCGGCCTGTGGCGCGTGATCGCCTCCACCATCGCCGCGCGCGAGAACGTGACGGTCGAAACGCCTTAAAGGCTTAACAGGCTGCCGTTGCGGAACGGCGTGGCGCCGGCGATCTTCGCCACGTTCATGCCGCGAATGATGTAGCGGTGCGACAGGCGCGTGAACAGCACGCCGTCCACCTGCGACGCCAGCGGCGTCACCTCGCCCGTTACCGGATCGATCAGGTCGGCGATCACCTCGCCCGCCCGCACCAGGTCGCCCACCTCGCGCCGATAGACCAGCAGGCCAGCATGCGGCGCGTCGACGCGCTGCGTGCCTTCCAGCGGGGTAGGCGTGCAACCGTGCGCCGGCACTGCGACCTGGCCCGCGTCGAGCATGCCGCGCACGCCCAGGTAGGCGATGATCGCGTCCGCGTCGCGCGCCGCCAGCTCATAGCTGACCGATACTTCGCCGCGCAGTTCCACGGTGGCGGCCATGCAGGCCGAGGGAATCGGAAACTGCGGGCCGAAATGGCCGGCCAGGTCCCACCACAGGCGGCTGCAGGCCTCGTCGAACGGCTCGCCGCCGGCGCCGGCGGTGTGCAGCACGGCGCAGGCGCCCATCAGGTTCGCCAGCGGCTGCGCAATCCCGCACAGCGAGGTGCCGACGTACAGGTGCAGCTCCCCTTCATTTTCGCAATGCATATCGAGCACCACATCGGCGTCGATCGCCATTTGCAGCAGGGCTTTCTTCAATGTGGTGGCGTCCGACGTTGGCTGCCACTGCGCCACCAGCTCGCGCAGGTGGCGGCGGATGGTGCGCACATTGGCGTCGGCATCGGCGCCCAGTTGCCCGGGTGCGGCCAGGCGCGCCTTCAACTGCTCGAAGTAGTGCGGATAGCCACGGTTGAAATTGATGCCATTGCTCAGGTCAAAACGGCCGAACGGGCGCTCGTTGATGACCTGCGTCAGGCCGATCGGATTGGCGGCCGGCACCAGGATCACCTCCCCCGTCACCTTGCCCGCCGCCTCCAGCGCGGCCAGGCGCTGGCGCAGCTCGTGCGCCACCAGCATGGCCGGCACCTCGTCCGCATGCAGCGCGGCCTGGATATACGCCTTCGGCCCGCCCGGCTGGCCGAAATGGTAGCTGGTCAGTTCGTAGTGCGCCGTGCCGTGCGGCGCGGAGATCGGGTGTTTGATGGTGTCCATGCCTGCCATCCTACCAGTTCATGAGGCTAGGCGGCACCAGCAATACCAGCGCCAGCACCAGGTAGATCAGCTGCAGCGGGATCATCCACTTGGCCCAGGTCAGCCACGGGATGCGCGCCAGCGCCAGCACGCCGACCGTGATGCCGGAGGTCGGGATCATGGGCGTGGTGAACTCGCCGAACTGGAAGGCCAGGATGGCGGTCTGGCGCGATACGCCCACCAGGTCCGCCAGCGGCGCCATGATCGGCATGGTGAGCGCGGCCTGGCCGCTGCCGGAGTGGATGAAGAAATTGATCACGGTCTGGATCAGGAACATCTTCTGCGCCGAGAACACCGGCGAGGACGACGCCACCAGCGGCATCAGGCCGTGCAGCATGGTGTCGATAATCTGCGCGTCGCGCGCCAGCACCATGGTAGCGCGTGCCAGCGCGATCACCAGCGCCGTGCCGACCAGGTCTTTCGAGCCTTGCACAAAGGCCGCCACCGCGTCGTCCGAGCTGAGGCGGCCGATCAGCGCCACCACCACCGTCATGGCCAGGAACAGCGCGCCGATCTCCTCGATGAACCAGCCGAACTTCACCACGCCGAACACCATGCCGCCCAAGGTGGCGGCGAACACCCACAGCACCAGCTTGTGGCGCCCGGTCATGCCCTCGAAGCTGCCGAAGTCGATGCTGCCCTCGGCGCGCTTTTCCTGGTCCAGCAGGTAGGTCGGGCTCTTCTCCGGGTTGCGCTTGATGCGCGCGGCGTACCACATCAGGAAAGCGATGGTGACGGCAGTGGCGATGAACCAGACGATGACGCGGTAGCCCATGCCGGAGAACAGCGGCACGCCGGCAATGCTCTGCGCGATGCCGACGTTGAACGGGTTGAGGAAGGCGGCCGAGAAGCCGACCTGCGAACCGACAAACGGGATCGAGACGCCGACGATCGTGTCGTATCCCAGCGCCAGCGCCAGCGGCACGAAGATCAGGATGAAGGGGATGGCCTCCTCGTTCATGCCGAAGGTGGCGCCGCCGAGCGAGAACAGGGTGACGAACAGCGGGATCACGCCCACCCGCACCAGCCGCGAACGCGAGTGGGCGCGCGCGATCGACTTGATCATGGCGTCCACCGCCTCGGTCTTGTGCAGCACGTTAAAAGCGCCGCCGGTCAGCAGGATGAAGCCGATGATCAGGCCCGCTTCGGCAAAGCCCTTGATCGGCGCCATCAGGAACGCGGCCAGCCCCTGCGGCTTGCCCTCGATGTAATGGAAGCTGTCCGGGTTGATCAGCTGCTTGCCGTTGACCAGGTGGGTGTCGTACTTCCCGCCCGGCACCAGCCAGGTGGCCAGCGCGATCAGCGCCAGGATCATGAGCAGCAGGATGAAGGTGTTGGGTAGTTTGAGCTTTTTCATAGGCTGAGCAGATTGCCTTCTCGGTGAGGATGCACACCGGCGATCTTACCGACATTCATGCCTCGGATCACGTAGCGGTGCGATAAACGTGCGAAAAATACGCCATCCACACCTGCACGCAGCGTGGTGGTATGGCCACTGGCCGGATCGATCAGGTCGACGATGGCATCGCCGGCCGCCACGCTGTCGCCCAGTGCGCGCAGGTAGACCAGCATGCCCGCGTGCGGCGCATCCAGGCGCTGCACGCCTTCCAGCGGCGTGGCGCGGCAGGCGGCGGGCGGCAGCTCGAACGCATCCATCTGGACGATGCCTTGCAACGACAGGTAGCGCAGGATGGCATCGGCGTCCAGCGCCGCCGTGGCGTAGTCCACCTGCGTCTCGCCGCGCAGTTCAACGGTGGCGGCCAGGCAGGCCAGCGGCAGCGGCGTGCGGGCGCCCAGGCTTTCCGCCAGCTCCGACCAGGGGCGGAAGCAGGCTTCGTCGAACGGATCGCCGCCAGCCACGCTGCTGTGCAGCAGGGCGCTGGCGTGCAGCAGGCGCGCCAGCGGTTCCAGCGCGTCCGCCTGGGCGCTGCTGGCATAGAGGTGCAGCGCGGCCTCGTTATCGCAGTGCAGGTCCAGCACCACGTCGGCATCAATGGCCAGCGCCAGCAGGGTTTTCTTCAGCAAGTTCACATCCGTGGCGGGCTGCCAGGCCGCCACTTGCGCGCGCAGCTGGTCCCGTACCATGCTTACATTGACCCCGGCATCCGGCCCCAGGCGCCCTTGCAGCGCCCGCACCAGCGGTGCGCCCAACTGCGGGTAGCCGCGGTTGTAGTTGATGCCGGTGGCCAGGTCGAAGCGGCCGAACGGCCGCTCGTTGATCACCTGCGCCAGGCCGAGCGGGTTGGCGGCCGGCACCAGCACCACCTCGCCGCTCACCCTGCCTTGCTGCTCCAGCAGGTGCAGGCGTGTGCGCAGGCTCTGCGCCACCAGCATGGCGGGCACTTCGTCGGCGTGCAGCGCAGCCTGGATGTAGGCCTTGCGGCCGCCGGGCTGGCCGAAATGGTAGCTGGTCAGCGCATTGATCGGGTGTCGGATGATTTGCATGATGTCGGGCGAAGTTCAGGTCGGGCCGATTATGTATCAATTTTTTCACGTTGTGCGCAAATGAAAATAAATTTTCAGAAAAATGTTGAATTCCAGCGCGAGGGTGCGTACATTCCGGTTATCGGATAAATTTTCATCTTTCCAATATTTGAAAATTCGCTTACATGAAATCACACCGCACCTACGAAGCCAGCTCGCCTGAAGTCGCGTTCGCCCAGTCACCACTGGGCCAGCAGCTCAAGCGCGTGCTGAGCGAGGGTTCTGCCTCCAGCCGCACGATCGCCGACTTCGTGCTGCGCAACCCGGTGCGGGTGACGGCGTTCGGCATCGAGGAGCTGGCCGAGCATTGCGCCGTCTCCAACGCCACCGCCAGCCGCTTTGCTCGCGACATCGGCTTCGCCAACTACGCCGCCATGCGCAGCGAAATGGCGGCCACCATGCAGGGCATCCTGCAGCCGGTGGAAAAGCTGCGCAACAACATCGAGCGCGGCCAGGGCGCCAGCGCGCCGGCGGTGGAAAGCCTGGACTACACCGTCGCCAATATCGGCGCCACGGCCCAGGCGCTGGACGCCGCCGGCCTGCAGAAAGTGGTGCAGAAGCTGACCGCCGCGCGCACCGTGTATGTGATGGGTTTCGGCCTGTCGTCGCACCTGGCCGGCCTGCTGTCGCTGCACTTGCAGCCCTTCTGCCAGCACGTGGTGGAAGTGGCCGGCCACGGCGGCACCGAGGTGGCCGCCGGCCATCTCGCCAATATCACGCCCAAGGATGTGCTGGTGGTGATCTCCTTCCCGCGCTATGCGCTGGACGTGATCCGCCTGGCCGGATTTGCCCGCAGCCGCGCCGCCTGCATTGTCTCGCTCACCGATTCTCCGGCTTCGCCCCTGGCGGAGCTGGCAGATGTAGCACTGTTTGCGCAAGCCACGCACCCGGTCCTGCCAAGCAGCTCCAGCGCCGCCCTGGCGCTGATCGAAGCACTGGTTGCCACGCTGATGGTGTCCAACAAGGACAACGTCGAAAAGGCAGCCCGCCTCACCGAAGCCATCTCCGCCTATCTGTATGGCGCAGAGGGCGGCAGAGTGAAACCCAAGAAGAGTCGATAACAGGAGAGAGTAATGAAGCAGAGACAGGTTCCGGCACCAACGGTGCTGGCGGGATTGTTGCGCCTTGCGTTTGGCGCAATGGCGTTGGGCGCCACCGGCGCGGCGCTGGCGCAGGCCGAGGAAAGCAAGCTGCAGCGCGTGGAAATCACCGGCAGCTCGATCAAGCGGCTGGACGCGGAAACCGCCCTGCCGGTGCAGGTGATCCGGCGCGAGGACATCGATAAATCGGGCGTGACCACCGCCGCCGAGCTGCTGGGCAAGGTATCGGCCAGCGCGGCCGGCCTGACCGACGGCGCCAGTTTCAGCGACATCTCCGGCCAGCGCGGCTTCAACGGCGCCAACCTGCGCGGCATCGGCGTATCCTCCACCCTGGTGCTGCTGAACGGCCGCCGCCTGGCCAACTTCGCCTCGCCCGGTTCCAACGCGGGCGTCGACCTGAACGCCATTCCGGCCGCCGCCATCGCCCGCGTCGAAGTGCTGAAGGACGGCGCCTCCGCCATCTACGGCACCGACGCCATCGGCGGCGTGATCAACTTCATCACGCGCAGCGACTATGTGGGCGCGGACGCCAGCATCTACGGCAGCGCCACCCAGCACGGCGGCGCGGGCAAGACCATGGCCACGCTGTCGGGCGGCACCGGCAAACTCAGCGAGCAAGGCTACAACGCCTTCATGGTGCTGGACTACCAGGACAACAAGCCGCTGCGCTCCGGCCAGCGCGACTGGATCGGCTCGGCCTACCAGCCCGACATCAACCTTGATGTCGGCAGCTCCAACACCTTCCCGGCCAACGTGCGCCGCGTGCGCGCCAACGGTTCGCCCACCGGCCCGCGCCTGAACCCTTCCGCGCCTGCCTGCAACCCGCCGGCCACCGTGTATGCGCCGGGCAGTTTTGTGGGCAGCCAGGCCTGCCTGTACGACTACATGCAGGACACCGAGATCTTCCCCGAGTCGAAGCGCCTGTCGCTGCTGGCGCGCGGCGAATTCGAGGCCGGCGGCGGCCACACCGTGTTTGCGGAAGCGCTGCACAATGTCACGCGCAGCACCTACCGTATCAGCCCGCTGACCGTCACCAACCTGAATTACCCGCTGGCCGGCGAGTATTACCCGCACAGCCTGATCACCACCAACAAGACCGACCTGCGCGTCTCGATGCGCCTGGCCGAAGGCGGCAATCGCACCAACGAAGTCGAGTCCACCGCGCAGCGTCTGCTGCTCGGCGCCAAAGGCACGCTGGCCGGCTGGGACTACAACACGGGGCTGAACCACAGCGTCAACACGGTGGACGACCAGTATATCGACGGCTATGTGCGCACCAGCGCCTTCGACAGCGCTTTCGCCACCGGCAAGATCAATCCCTTCGGCGCCTCCGGTGCGGAAGGCCAGGCCCTGCTGAAAGCCGCCAAGATCAACGACGCGGCGCGCCAGTCGCGCGGCACCACCAATGTGTTCGATGCCAAAGCCACGCGCGACCTGTTCGAGATGGCGGGCGGCACGGCGGCGATTGCGGTCGGCGGCGAATACCGCAAGGAGAAGATGCGCTTCACGCCGTCGGCCCTGCTGGCTGCCGGCGAGATCCGCGGCGACGGCGCCGCTGCCGCCTTTGCCGGCCAGCGCACCGTGAAAGCGGCCTACGTTGAACTGAACCTGCCGTTCCTGGCCGGCGTGGAAACCCAACTGGCCCTGCGCCACGACCGCTACGACGACTTCGGCGCCACCACCAATCCGAAGTTCGGCCTGCGCTGGCAGCCGGCGAAAGAGTTCGTCGCCCGCGCCTCCTACGGCGAAGGCTTCCGCGCGCCGTCGCTGTCGGACCTGTACAACCCGCCGCGCACCGGCCAGACCAACGGCATCTACAACGACCCGCTGGGCTGCATCAAGACCGCCGCCATCGACAACACCGGCAACCCGGACTACTGCGGCCTGCAGCCGGACAAGCTGCTGGGCGGGCGCGCCGGGCTGAAGCCGGAAACGTCAAAGCAGTTCTCGGCCGGTGTGGTGTTCGAACCGCAGCGCAACCTGACCGCCACCCTGGACTACTGGAAGATCCGCAAGCAGGACGTGATCGTGGCGCCGGAAGGCTCCTACTTCAGCGACCCGGTGCGCAATGCCGCCTACATCGAGCGCGGCGCCGCCGACCCATCCCTGCCCGGCATTCCCGGCCCCATCCTGTCGATCGATTCGCGCCTGCGCAATATCGGCTCGCTGGAGACTTCCGGCCTGGACCTGGGCGTCAACTGGCGCAGCGCCGCCAGCGCCTGGGGCCGCGTCGCAGTCGGACTGACCGGCACCTATGTGCTGGACTACAAGACGCGTGAAGCCGATGCGCCGGAACTGAATGGCGCGGGCGTGTTCGCCAACGACCAGGTGGTGCAGCGCTGGCGCCATACGCTCAGCCTCGACTACGACCTGGGCCCATGGTCGGCAACCTTGCAGCAAACCTTCTACTCGCACTACCGCGACCAGAATCCGAACCCGGACGGCAGCGAACGGCGCGTCAAGGCCTACCAGCTGTGGGACCTGACCGGCAGCTACGCCTGGTCGAAGGCGCTGCGCCTGCGTGGCGGCATCCGCAACCTGCTCGACACCAACCCGCCGCGCTCCAACCAGATCTACAGCTTCCTGGCGGGCTACGATCCGAACTACACGGATTCGCGCGGGCGTTCGTTCTTCCTGTCGGCCAACTACAGCTTCCGCTGATGCGCCGCCAGTTCCTGAAAGCCGCCGGCGCCCTGCTGGCGGCGGCCGCCCTGCCGTGCGCCGGCGCGGACGTCGCGCGCGCGGCGGAGGGCG
>NZ_WWCJ01000011.1 GCF_009857475.1 Pseudoduganella guangdongensis
CCACCGACGCGGCCGGCCCTTACAGCTTCGCCTGGGACACCACCACCCGTGCCGATGGCGCCACCAGCATCGTCGCCAAAGCCTACGACAGCTCCGGCAACGTCGGCACCAGCACCATCAACGTCACTGTGGGCAACAACGTCGTCGCCGACACCACCGCGCCGGTTGTGAACATCACCAACCCGGTCAACGGCGCCACCATCTCCGGCAACGTGAACATCGGCGCCAGCGCCACCGACAATGTGGCCATCGCCAACGTCAGCCTGTATGTGGACGGCGTGCTGAAGGCCACCGGCAACGGTTCCGTGACCTATACCTGGAACGCCCGCAAGGAAGCCAGCGGCACCCACACCATCCAGGCCATTGCCCGCGACACCGCCGGCAACAGCACTACCAAGACCGTACAAGTCGTTAAGTAAATCTCCCGCTCCACCAAATGCCGGCCTGCGGGCCGGCATTCTCTTTTCTATCACGCACAAGTGTCACTTCTACCATGATAGTTGCTGCGCATAATTACGTAAGTCGTTGAATACGCACAATGTTTTCCTCGGATAAAATTTGCGCGGCATAACTTCTGGTATCGCTCACACCACTCATTTTTGCAATAAGGACGCCTCAATGAAGATTCACACCACCGCCAGCTACCTCTCCTTGGCGCTCGCCGCCGCAGCCAGCCCGGTTCTCGCACAGGATGTCGAGCCGGAGCAGTTCGCCAGCGGCCGCATCCTGGTATCGCCCCGTCCCGGCCTGCCGGAAGCGGCGTTCAAAAAGCTCCTCAAGGATCACGGCGGCAACGCGGCCCGCAAGCTCAATGGGCTGAATGTGTATGTGGTGGAAATGCCCCATGGCCGTGAGAAGGCCCTGAAGCAGGCGATGAAGCGCAATCCCCATGTGAAATTCGCCGAGCTGGACGGCGTACTGCAAATGCAGCAAACCCCGTCCGACCCGTACTACGCCAATGAGTGGCACCAGGCCAAGATCGGCGCGCCATCGGCATGGGATATCGCCACCGGCAGCGGCGTCACCATCGCCATCCTGGATACCGGCGTCGATGCAACGCACCCGGACCTGGCGGCCCGCATCGTCCCAGGCTGGAATACCTACGACAACAACAGCAATACCTCCGATGTGTATGGCCACGGCACCAAGGTGGCGGGCGCCGCTGCGGCCGCTGGCAACAACGCAGTCGGCGTGGCAGGTACCGCTTGGAACGCCAAAATTATGCCGATGCGCATCAGCGACACCAACGGCTACATCACTTACTACAGCATGGTGGCCAACGCCATCACCTGGGCCGCCGACCGTGGCGCCCGTGTCGCCAACATCAGCTACGGCGTGCAACACGTGGCTTCCGTGCAGTCGGCCGCGCAGTACATGCGCAACAAGGGCGGCGTGGTGGTGACCGCCGGCGGCAACAACGGCGCGCTGGATTCGAACGCTGGCACCCCGACCATGCTGACCGTGGCCGCCACCGATGGCAACGATGTGCGCGCCAGCTGGTCCACCTACGGCGCACCCATCGACCTGAGCGCGCCGGGTGTTGGCATCTGGACCACGGTCAAGGGCGGCGGCTATGGCGCCGTCAACGGTACCTCTTTCGCCAGCCCGGTCACCGCCGGCGTTGTGGCGCTGATGCTGTCGGCCAATCCGGCCCTGAAGGCGGAGCAGATCGACTCGATCCTGCTCTCCACCGCAGATGATCTTGGCACTGCCGGGCGCGACACCTACTATGGCGCCGGGCGCGTCAACGCCTACCGCGCTGTGTTGGCTGCCAAGTCGGCCGTCACCAGCGATACCCAGGCGCCCACCGTGGCTATCGCGTCGCCTGGCAGCTCGGTCAAAGGCATTGCCAACATCAATGTCAGTGCAACGGACAACCTGAGCGTAAGCCGGGTCGAACTGTATGTCGGCGGCGCGCTGCTGGCGAGCGACACCACCGCGCCGTACAGCTTCGCCTGGGATACCAGCACCCGCGCCGACGGCGCCACCACGCTGGTGGCCAAAGCTTATGACAGCTCGGGCAATGTCGGGACGCACTCGCTGAACGTCACGGTCGCCAACACGGCAGGCAGCGCCGACACCACGCCGCCGGTGGTCAGCATCAGCAATCCGGCCAGCGGGGCGACCGTTTCGGGCAATGTTGCGGTCAGCGTTACGGCCAGCGACAACGTGGCGCTGTCCAATGTGAGCCTGTATATCGATGGCGTGCTCAAGGCCAGCGGCAATGGTGCGGTCTCCTACAATTGGAACAGCCGCAAGGAGAAAAGCGGCAGCCACACTGTGCAAGCCGTCGCCCGCGATAGCGCCGGCAACACCAGCAGCAAGTCCGTCCAGGTCTGGAAGTAATCTCCCAACGAAAACGCCGGCCTGGTGGCCGGCGTTCCGTATCTAGTTCCATCAAGCTCAGCGCATCCAGCGTTGACGGCCCCGCTTGATCGCAATCGCTGCCCCGAGCAGGCCGAAGGAGAACAGGATCAGAGAGTTCGGCTCCGGAATTTCACGTGGACCGCAATCTTCGACGGCTGGATTGCAAGGCTCCTCGCCAATCGGATTGCCCGAGTAGTGCGCCCATTCCTCAAAGCCGTCATTATTTCCTTCAAACCTGGAATACAGGTACAGGTAAGCGCCGTTCTGAGAGACAGCATCGTTCAGCCCCAAGCTGGCAAACGCGCCCGCGAACATGCTGAGCGGGATATCCAGTGTCATGTCCCCGCTGCCGCTGCCGCTATTCAGCGCGTAGTTAAGCTGGGCACCATCGTCGCCCGCGCCATCCATCTGGTACACCAAGGCGCTGAGAGCCAATGGCAGCAAGTCACCCTGCCCCAGGACCGGTTCGATGCTCTGGTTAGGACTGGTGGACAGGAAGATTTGTACTTCACTCAATAAGAGGAATGGATTGGCTTTGGTCTGGTTGATGTCGAGCAGGAAGCGCATGACCTCGCCGCCGGCGTCGGCACCATTGATATCGATAAAGCCAATGGAGCCCACAGTCACCTCGTGGTTGTAGGTGTCCGTGCCGTCGTTCTGGTAGGTATTGCTGACCCTGGTGTTATAGGCCTGGACCGTGGCTTGATTGTCGCGGATCCGCACAAATGGATCGATCACGCCCGACCCGGTCGATTGTGGTGGAACCTGAGTATAGGTAGCGCCATTGATCGTGCCGAATGCTCCGGCAGTTGTTAAATCAAGCGGCGCAGCTTGTGCTCCGATCCCAACCCCCAGCGCTAGCGCCGCAAATGCCGGCGCGAGTAGTGTTTTTATAACGCTCATGTTACCCCCAATTTTTGTTGGACTGCACCGGAGTAACTCGCATAAAGCATGCCTGTTGATAGCACCTTAGTATTTTCAATGGCTTACACTCAGCAGTTTGACTGCGCAGTCATGAGTTGTAAAACTTTCCGACAGAAAGCCATTTGAAATCAAGAACTTAAAGCTTCCTTAAGGCCATTATTTTTGCCTTGTAGTACATACGTGAAGTCGCCAGCTGCGTTACAATTCGCCGCATATGACAGCTGCCCTCTTCCCTTTTGAAAATTCCTTCGCGGGCTTGCCGCCTGTGTTTTATACCCGCCTCGTGCCTACGCCGCTGCCAGCGCCCTACCTGGTTGCGCTCAGCCCGTCCGCCGCCACGCTGATTGGCGCCGATCCCGCTGCACTGCGCAGCCAGGAAAGCGTCGAGACGCTGGTTGGCAATCGGGTGGCCGAACGTTCGCAACCGCTGGCCGCCGTTTATTCAGGGCACCAGTTCGGTGTCTGGGCCGGACAGTTGGGCGATGGCCGCGCCATCCTGCTGGGCGATATCGCCACGGCCGATGGCCCGCTCGAACTGCAGCTCAAGGGCGCCGGCCTGACGCCCTACTCGCGTATGGGCGACGGACGCGCCGTGTTGCGCTCCTCGATCCGCGAATTCCTGTGCTCGGAAGCGATGCATGGCCTTGGCATTCCCACCACCCGCGCCTTGTCGGTGGCAGGCTCGGACCAGGGCATTGTGCGCGAGTCGATCGAAACGGCCGCCGTCGTGGTGCGCATGGCGCCCACCTTCATCCGCTTTGGCTCGTTCGAGCATTGGTACTACAACCGCAAGCCCGAGGAACTCAAGCAGCTGGCCGACTATGTGATCGAGCGTTTCTACCCTGCCCTGCAGGACGAGGAAAACAAATACGCCGCGTTGCTGGAGGAAGTCACCCGCCGCACCGCGCGCATGATCGCACACTGGCAGGCGGTCGGCTTCATGCATGGCGTGATGAATACGGACAATATGTCGATCCTGGGCCAGACCATCGATTACGGCCCGTTCGGCTTCATGGAAGGCTTCGACGCCAACCACATCTGCAACCACAGCGACAACCAAGGCCGCTATTCCTATGCCAACCAGCCGCAGATCGGCCACTGGAACTGTTACGCCCTAGCCCAGGCTCTGCTGCCGCTAATCGGCGAAGTCGAGCTGACTCAGGAAGCGCTTGATGTCTACCAGCCTGAGTTCGCGCGCCACATCAACCAGCTGTTGCACGCAAAACTCGGCTTGGAAACCACCCAGGAAGGCGATAGCGAGCTGCTTGACGGACTGTTCGCCATTCTTCAGGCCAACCATGCCGACTACACGATTTTCTTCCGCCGCCTGAGCGGGCTGCGCGCAGCCGGTGCGGAAGGCGACGAGCCGCTGCGCGACCTGTTCATCGATCGCGCCGCGTTCGACCAGTGGGCGGAAGGCTACCGTGCGCGCCTGCGTGCC
Organism: Pseudoduganella guangdongensis; assembly: GCF_009857475.1. Classification (GTDB taxonomy): domain Bacteria; phylum Pseudomonadota; class Gammaproteobacteria; order Burkholderiales; family Burkholderiaceae_D; genus Rugamonas; species Rugamonas guangdongensis. The sequence goes on from NZ_WWCJ01000011.1 coordinate 4,733, forward strand.
GAGAACAGCAACGATACGGCGCGCAAGCTTGCGATGGATCAGGTCAACCCCAAGTATGTCCTGCGGAACTATATGGCACAGGTGGCGATTGAAAAGGCGCAGAATAAGGACTTTTCCGAAGTCGAGCGCCTGCGGGCCCTGCTCGAACGCCCGTTCGACGAACAGCCTGAAAATGAACATTATGCGGCCCTTCCGCCAGACTGGTCCAACCAGCTGTCGGTGAGCTGCTCATCTTGAAAGAAGAGAATGGATAAAGTCGTCAAACCGGACGCCGAATGGCGCGCCCAGCTCGATGCACTGGAGTATCAGGTCACTCGCCACGCCGCCACCGAGCGCGCCTTTACCGGCAAGTTCTGGGATCACCACGAGCATGGCATCTATACCTGCGTCTGCTGTAACACACCGCTGTTTGAATCCGACGCCAAGTTCGATTCCGGCTGCGGCTGGCCAAGCTATTTCAAGGCGCTCGATCCGGCGAATATCATTGAGAAAACCGACCGCTCACATGGTATGCTGCGCACCGAAATCATCTGTGCAGTATGTGATGCCCACCTGGGCCACGTGTTTCCCGATGGCCCGCCGCCAACCGGATTGCGTTATTGCGTGAATTCGGCCTCGCTGCGTTTTGATCCCAAGCCCTAACAATAAGCATGAAATTCATTTTCGACCTGTTTCCGCTGATCCTGTTCTTTGGCAGCTATAAATACGCCGGCAGCAACCAGGAAGCCGCCCATGCGTGGCTGAATGGCCACCTGAGCGGCCTGGTATCGGGCGGCGCCATTCCGGCCTCGCAAGCCCCTATCATTGTCGCCACGATCGTTGGCATCCTTGCCACGGCCGCCCAGGTGCTGTATCTGCTGGCGCGCCGCAAAAAAGTCGATGGCGCGCTGTGGGTGTCCCTGGTGGTGTTCGTGGTCTTCGGCGGCATGACCATCTATTTCCATGATGACAACTTCATCAAATGGAAACCGACGATTATTTATTGGGCGCTGGCGACCGCCATGCTGGTGGCCTACCGCTTCTTCGATAAGAACCTGATCCGCCTGGCCATGGAAAAACAGGTGCAATTGCCCGAGCACGTCTGGGTCCGCTTGCACTTCATGTGGATTACCTTCTGGCTGGTGTTGGGTTTTGTTAACCTATTTGTCGCCTTCGTGCTGTTTAAATCAGACAACGACGCCTGGGTCAATTTCAAAGCCTTTGGTGTTACTGGGCTGATGCTGGTGTTCTTTATCGCCCAGGCTTTCTATCTTTCTAAACATATTAAGGATGAAGCATGAGCGACCCGCGCCTGGCCAAGATCCGCGAGCGTCTGGAAGCGGCGCTGGCACCGCAGGAAATTGAACTGGATGATGAATCCGCGCTGCACGCCGGCCACGCCGGCGCTGCATCCGGCGGCGGTCATTACCGCCTGAAAATCGTCTCCAATAAATTCGAAGGTGTGAAACTCGTCATGCGCCATCGTCTGGTGTATGATTCCGTGCACGATATGATGCATAAAGAAATTCATGCATTGGCCATTACCGCATTGGCACCGTCCGAAGTATGATATGCGCGGAGTTTTTGGGAAGTCCTCAAAGAAGAACCTCAATTCAAAATCCCCGCAATTCAGTAAACTTTCCCGTAGGAATTAAACTAAATGACTTTCAAGCCAGCCCGCTTGCTGCTCGCACTTATCGCCGTTGCTGCCGTACCAGCTTTCGCTCAGAACGCCGCTGTTGTTAATGGCAAAGCTATCCCGTCCGCTAAAGTTGACGCCCTGGTCAAGCAAGTCACGGCCCAAGGCCAGCAGACGGATTCCCCGCAACTGCGTGAAATGATCAAGAAGTCCCTGATCGGCCGCGAAGTAATGATCCAGGAAGCCGAAAAGCAAGGCCTGTCCAAGAGCAACGAAGTGAAAGCTGCCCTGGAACAAGCCCGCCAGGACATCATGCTGAACGCCCTGGCCGCTGATTTCGTGAAGAAAAACCCGGTTGGCGATGCTGAAATCAAAGCTGAATACGACCGCGCGGTAGCCGCCGAAGGCGACAAGGAATACCACGTTCGCCACATCCTGGTGGAAACCGAGAAAGAAGCAACCGACCTGATCGCCAAGCTGAAAGGCGGCGCCAAGTTCGAAGACCTGGCCAAGAACTCCAAAGACACCGGCTCCGCTGCCAACGGCGGCGACCTGGACTGGGGCACTCCAGCCAACTTCCCTAAAGTCTTCGCTGACGCCTTCACCTCCCTGCAAAAAGGCCAGGTGACCGAGAAGCCAGTTAAGACCGACAGCGGCTTCCACGTGATCAAAGTGGACGATACCCGTCCAGTGAAACTGCCTACCCTGGAAGAAGTGAAGCCACGTATCGCCGACACCCTGGTGCGCGCGAAACTGCAGGCCTACCAGGAATCCCTGGTGAAGAAAGCCAAAGTACAATAATCCCTCACGGATCAAAGCCGGCGCCCACGTGGCGCCGGTATTATTTCAACTAAGGAATACTCGATGAAATTTAAACCAGCTACCCTGCTGTTGGCCCTGATCGCAGTTGCTGCAACCCCTGCTTTCGCCCAGAACGTCGCTACCGTGAACGGCAAAGCCATCCCGGCCGCCCAGATGGACGCTGCTCTCAAACAAGCAGCCGCCCAGGGCCAGCCGGATTCGCCGCAACTGCGCGAAATGATCAAGAAGTCCCTGATCGGCCGTGAAGTGCTGGTGCAAGAGGCCACCAAGCAAGGCGTTGCCGCCAGCAAGGACGTGAAAGACGCCCTGGAGCAAGCTCGCCAGGACATCATCATCCGCGCCCTGCTGGTTGACTACGTCAAGAAGAACCCAGTGAGCGATGCCGAGATCAAGTCCGCTTACGAGCAGTTCAAAGCCACCAAAGGCGACAAGGAATACCACGCGCGCCACATCCTGGTGAAAACCGAAAAAGAAGCGACCGACATCATCGCCAAGCTGAAAGGCGGCGCCAAGTTCGAAGAGCTGGCCAAAGTCTCGCAAGACCCGGGTTCGGCGGCCAACGGCGGCGACCTGGACTGGTCCCCTGCCGGCCGCTACGTCAAGCCGTTCGGCGACGCCATGGTGGCACTGAAGGACGGCCAGTTCACTGACAAGCCGGTCCAGTCCGAATTCGGCTACCACGTGATCAAACTGGAAGGCTCGCGCGCCGCCAAGGTGCCGGCACTGGAAGAAATCAAGCCACAGATCGCCGAGTCCCTGACCCAGCGTAAAGTTGCGGCTTACCGCGACCAGCTGGTTGCCAAAGCCAAAGTGCAATAATCCCGGGCCCTGCCCAGATAAAGCGCCCCACGGGGCGCTTTTTTATTATGCCGACCACACAAGATATTATTGCCGCCCTGACGCCGCTGGCCGACGCCGCCCGCGCCCCGGCCATGCGCGCTTATATGCGCGACCAGTTTGATTTCCTCGGCATCGCCACCCCCGAGCGCCGCGCCGCAATAAAACCAATTGCCCGCGAGTTGCGCCACGCCACACCGGCCGAATTAATCGCCCTGGCGCAGGAATTATGGGCCCTGCCTGAGCGCGAATATCAATACGCCGCGCTCGATATTCTCGCCGCGAATTGGAAGCAATTAAGCACGGGCGAGCTTCCGGAATTAATGGCCCTGGTGCAGCAGAAATCCTGGTGGGATAGTGTGGATGGCCTGGCCGCTATTATTGGCGATATCCTGCGTGGCGAACACGACGGTATGGATGAGGCCCTCGCGCACAACGACTTCTGGGTGCGCCGTATCGCCCTGCTGCACCAACTGGGCTGGCGCGAGCGCACCGACCAAGAGCGCTTGTTCCGCTACGCGCGCGCCTGCGCGCATGAGCGCGAGTTCTTCATCCAGAAAGCTGTCGGCTGGGCGTTGCGCGACTACGCGCGCCATGCGCCCGACGCCGTGCGCGCCTTCCTCGCCGGGCCGGGAACCAGCCTCGCAGCCCTAAGCCGTCGGGAAGCCGCCAAGCACCTGTAAGCTGCACCTTGGCGCGATCGCGCCAGAAGCTGGCGTAAATCGGTGCCGGTGGGACGAAAAAAAGGCCGGGAATCCCCGGCCTTTCTTATCGCACCGGCGCCTTAGCCGATGAACTTGCGGGCGTTGCCCCACATGCGCGCCCAAGGCGAATCCTCGCCCCAACCGTCTGGGTGCCAGGAGTTCTGCACCGTGCGGGAAACACGCTCAGGGTGCGGCATCATGACCGTGAAGCGGCCATCAGCCGTGGTCACCGAAGTCAGGCCGCGCGGTGCGCCATTCGGGTTATATGGATAAGCTTCGGTAGCTGCGCCTTTATTATCAATAAAGCGCAACGCGCCAATCGCCTCATTAATATTCCCGGTCTGGCTGAAATCAGCAAAACCTTCACCGTGCGCAATAGCGATCGGTGCCTGGGTGCCGGCCATACCCTGCAGGAAAATAGAAGGCGAATCCATCACTTCCACCATCGAGAAACGCGCTTCGAATTTCTCGGATTTATTGGTGGTGAATTTAGGCCATGCATGCGCGCCTGGAATCAGCGATTTCAGGTTCGACATCATTTGGCAGCCATTGCAAATACCCAGGCCGAAAGTATCGGTGCGGTGGAAGAATTTCTGGAATTGCTCCGCCATTTCCGGATTAAACAGGATCGATTTAGCCCAGCCTTCACCCGCGCCCAATACGTCGCCATAAGAGAAACCGCCCACCGCGATAATGCCCTGGAATTCATCCAGAGAAACCCGGCGGGAAATCAGGTCGCTCATGTGCACGTCGACAGCGCTAAAGCCGGCGCGGTGCATGGCCCAGGCAGTTTCAATATGCGAGTTGACGCCTTGCTCACGCAGGATGGCGACACGCGGACGCACGCCGGTCGCCAGGAATGGCGCGGCAATATTCTCGTTCAGGTCGAAAGTCACCTTCGGCTGCATGCCAGGATCGGTTTCGTCCAGCAGGCGGTCGTATTCAGCATCGGCCGTGGCAGGATTTTCGCGGACGCGGGAAATACGCCAGCTGGTCTCGCTCCACAGGCGGTGCAGTTCTGCCCGCGGCTTGTTATAGATGATCTTGGCGTCGCGGGTGAATTCGATCACGCCCCGGTCGTTCAGCTTGCCGATGATATGGCTGCAGGCGCCCAGGTTGAACGAGCGCAGCACGTCCATCACAGCCGATTTTTCGTCGGCGCGCACCTGGATCACCGCGCCCAGCTCTTCGTTGAACAGCGCAGCGAGGGTCAGCTCGTTGCGGCGTTCGGCCACCTGGCCGGCCCAGTTCTTGGCATCGCCATGGTCCATGGTGCCTTCGGCGCCCAGGGTCAACATGTCCAGGTTGATGGACAGGCCGGCACGGCCGGCAAAGGCCATCTCCACCAGGGTGGCGTACAGGCCGCCGTCCGAGCGGTCGTGGTAGGCCAGGATCTTGCCTTCCTTGTTCAGCTGCTGGATGGCGTTGAAGAAACCTTTCAGGTCTTCCGCCGAATCCACGTCCGGCGCGGCATTGCCCAGCTGGCCCATGACCTGGGCCAGGGCGGAGGCACCCATACGGTTCTTGCCGCGACCCAGATCGATGACGATCAGCGAAGTTTCGCCCAGATCGGTGCGGATCTGGGGAGTCAGCGTTTTGCGCACATCGTATACCGGCGAGAAGCCGGAAACGATCAGGGACACCGGCGAAATCACCGCCTTGTCGGCGCCATCATCCTTCCAGGTGGTGCGCATCGACAGGGAATCCTTGCCGACCGGGATCGACAAGCCCAGCGCCGGGCACAGTTCCATGCCGACAGCCTTGACAGTGTCGAACAGGGCCGCATCCTGGCCCGGCTGGCCGCAAGCGGCCATCCAGTTGGCGGACAGTTTGATGTCGGAGATATCGCTGATTGGTGCCGCGGCCAGGTTGGTGACAGTCTCGCCCACCGCCATGCGGCCCGACGCCGGCGCATCGATCACGGCCAGCGGGGTACGCTCGCCCATGGCCATCGCCTCGCCCACATAGCCGTCGTAGCTCAGGGTGGTCACGGCGCAGTCAGCCACCGGCACCTGCCATGGGCCGACCATCTGGTCGCGCACCGACATGCCGCCCACGGTACGGTCGCCAATAGTGATCAGGAAGCTCTTGTCGGCCACGGTTGGCAGCAGCAGCACGCGCTTGGCGGCCTCCTCCAGCTCAATACCGGTCAGGTCGATGGCCGGCAGCTCATTCTGCACGTGGTGCACGTCGCGGTGCATCTTCGGTGGCTTGCCGAGCAGGACTTCCATCGGCATATCGACCGGGTTGTTGCCCATTTCCGGGTCGATCACCTTCAGCTGGCGCTCTTCGGTCGCCACACCCACCACGGCGAACGGGCAGCGCTCACGCTCGCACAGGGCCTGGAACAGGGCCAGGTCGCTCGGGGCGATCGCCAGCACATACCGTTCCTGGGATTCGTTGGACCAGATTTCCTTCGGCGCCATGCCGGACTCTTCCAGCGGCACCTTGCGCAGGTCGAAAATCGCGCCGCGCTTGGCGTCATTGGTGATTTCCGGGAAGGCATTGGACAGACCGCCCGCCCCCACGTCGTGGATCGAGATGATCGGGTTCTTGTCGGCCAGCTGCCAGCAGCCGTTGATGACTTCCTGGGCACGGCGCTCCATTTCCGGATTGCCGCGCTGGACCGAGTCGAAGTCCAGGTCGGCGGTATTGGTGCCGGTCGCCATCGAGGAAGCGGCCGAGCCGCCCATGCCGATGCGCATGCCCGGACCGCCCAGCTGGATCAGCAGGCTGCCGACAGGTATGTCGTTCTTGTGGGTGTGGGAGCCGGAAATATTGCCGATACCGCCAGCAATCATGATCGGCTTGTGGTAGCCCATCACGGTGTCCTTACCACCGGCAAACTGCTGGCCGATGTTCTGCTCGTAGGTACGGAAATAGCCTGCCAGTACCGGGCGGCCGAACTCGTTCGAGAACGCGGCGCCGCCCAGCGGACCTTCGATCATGATCTGCAGGGCCGAGGCGATGCGCTCCGGCTTGCCGTACACCTGGCTTTCGTCGCGCTTGCCGACCGGCGCGGTCACGCAAGCTGCGTTTTCCCAGGCTTGCACTGCGCCCGGGATCATCAGGTTGGAAACGGTGAAGCCGGTCAAGCCTGCCTTCGGCTTGGAGCCACGGCCGGTCGCGCCTTCGTCGCGGATCTCGCCGCCGGCGCCGGTGGAGGCGCCCGGGAATGGGGAAATCGCGGTCGGGTGGTTGTGGGTCTCCACCTTCATCAGGGTGTGCACCAGTTCGGTGGAAGGCGCGTACTCCTGGCCTTCACGCGGGTAGAAACGGGTCACTTCCGCGCCTTCGATGATCGAGGAGTTGTCCGAGTAGGCGACAACGGTACCGCGCGGGTTCTTCTCGTGCGTGTTCTTGATCATTTTGAACAGCGACTTGTCCTGCGCCACGCCGTCGATGGTCCAGTCGGCGTTGAAGATCTTGTGGCGGCAGTGTTCCGAGTTCGCCTGCGCGAACATCATCAGTTCCACGTCGGTCGGGTTGCGCTTGGCGTTGGTGAACGCTTCCAGCAGGTAGTCGATCTCGTCGTCCGACATCGCCAGGCCCAAGTCCGTATTCGCCTTTTCCAGCGCCATACGGCCGGCCCCCAGCACATCGATGGATTCCAGCGGCTTCGCTTCCAAGCTGCCGAACAGGCCGGCGGCCTGGTCCGGGTGGCGCAGCACGGATTCAGTCATGCGGTCGTGCAGCAGCGCGGCCACGGCTTGCGCCTGTTCCGCGTCCAGCTTTTTCGCCGCGCCCAGGCCGGTGCCCAGGATGCCGCCTTTCAGGTTGATGCGGTAGGCGACGCCGCGCTCCACCCGGTGGATATGGGCCATGCCGCAGTTATGCACGATGTCGGTGGCTTTGGAAGCCCACGGCGAAATGGTACCGAAACGTGGGATCACCACAAACTCTTCCACCACGCCGTCGGACTGTTCCGGCAGGGCTGGCTCACCATAGGTCAGCAGGCCGTTCAGGCGGTTCAGGTCGTCTTCGGACGGGGCCGAGGCGGAATCCACAAAGTGGATATAGCGGGCTTGGACCGACGTAATGGCCGGCAAAACTGCTTGGAGTTGGTTGAGGAGGCGTTGGCTACGGAAGGAGGACAGGGCGTTGGAACCCGGCAGAATCAACATGGTTGGGGCGTGAAGAGTGCAGCGTGGCTGCGGATTAAAGGAATACTGTGCACGAGCTGACTGGTCTTGCTGTATTTCGATTTGCCGACATTATACTTGTTTCAGCTTAAGCTTCCCACCCTTATCCACCCTTCCCCGCTGAGAGTCTGATTGGCTCGAAAGCAACATTCGTCGCCATAGGGCCTGTTTTTTGCCTCCCCTTGGAGTATTCTCCCTCCTATAACAGCCTTTTGCCCTGAAAATGCAAGAATATAGCGCCCTGTCGGTCCTGGTTATCGACCCCAACCAGCATATGCGCTCGGGTCTGCACAATATGCTGACCCAGCTGGGCATCACGCGCATCGAGCATGCCGTCAGCGCCGGCACCGCCATCCGCCACCTGGAGAAGAAGTCGTTCGACCTGATCCTGTGCGAATACGACCTGGGCAGCGAGCAGGGGCAGGATGGCCAGCAGCTGCTGGAAGACCTGCGCCACCACAAACTGATCCTGCCATCCGCCATCTTTATCATGCTGACCACCGAGGGCGTGTACAGCAAGGTGGTGAGCGCGGCCGAACTCACGCCGACCGACTACATCCTCAAGCCTTTCACGGTCGATGTGCTGGCGCAGCGCATCGCGCGCGCCGTGGATCGCCGCAGCGCCCTGCTCCCGGTGCACCAGATGACCGAGCAAGGCCGCATGCGCGAAGCGATTTTGGCGAGCGAGGTGTCTGCCGCCGCCAATCCGCGCTATGCCACCGAATGCGGCCGCCTGCGCGCCGAAGCCCTTATGGCCTTGGGCGAAATGGCCCAGGCGGAAGCCATCTACCGCGAAATCCTGGAAGTGCGCCCGCTGGGATGGGCGCAGCTGGGCCTGGCGCGCTGCCAGAAGGAACAGGGTCAGTTGCCGGCGGCGCTGGAGACCTTGCAGCGGCTGGTGGACGAGAACCCCAAGTTCATGGCCGCGTATGACATGACCGCGAGCATCCAGCAAAGCCTGGGGCAGCCGGCCGAGGCCCGCGCGGCGCTGGAGGCGGCGGTCTCGATATCGCCGCATATGGTGCGGCGCTTGCGCCACTTGGGCCAGGTGGCGTTCCAGTCCGGCGACCTGGAGGCGGCGGAGAAGACCTTCAAGCAAGTGGTGGCCAAATCCAAGTATTCCGAATTCCGCGATCCGGAAGACCATGTGAACCTGGTGCGCACACTGGTGGAGAAAGGCGACGCCAGCGCGGCGGCCAATGTCCTGCGCGACCTGGAGCGTTCCGCCCGGCCCGGCGCGGCCACCGAAGTATGCAAAGCGTATTCGGCCGCCCTGGTGCAGGGCCTGAACGGCAAGGACGAAGCCGCGCGCACGGAGCTGGGCAACGCCTTGCGTGCCCTGGGCGACGCCCGCTCCATTTCCAGCGCCGTGAAAATGGGCCTGGCGCAGAACTGCCTGCAGCAAGGCATGGACGAACAGGGCATGGAATTGCTGGATGCATTGGCCGGCGATCCAGCCAGCGGCGTGTCGGAAGCCGACGCCCTCGCCGTCTACGAACGTGCCGGCCGCGCCGAACTGGCGCAAAACGAGGGTGACAGCGTGGAGCGTTACCTCGATGGCTTGGTGCGCCAGGCTGCGGCCTACAGCGGCCAGGGCGACCAGCGCGGCGCGATCCAGGTGCTGCAGGTGGCTGTGCGCCGCCGCCCCGAGAACGCAGGACTCATGTCCGCCCTCGCCTCCGCCATCCTGCGCCTGATGCTCGATAGCGGCTGGGAGACGGCGCTCGGGGAGCAATGCGCGGCCATCCTGGTGCGCATGCGCAAAACCGATCCCCAGCATCCCATGCTGTCTGCGCTATCATCGCAGTATGTCACCCTGCGCGGTAAACAATAAGAGACAGAATCAATGCAATCGTATAGCGACCTGTCGGTGTTGATCATCGACCCCAACCCGGCCATGCGGGGCAACCTGCATAATATGCTGAACCAGGCCTCGATCACGCGCATCGAGTATGCCGTCAGCTCCGGCACGGCGATCCGCCAACTGGGGAACAAGCGTTTCGACGTGATCCTGTGCGAGTACGACCTTGGCAACGGCAGCGAGGACAGCGGCCAGGATGGCCAGCAACTGCTGGAAGACCTGCGCAACCACAAGCTGATCGACCGTTCGACCATTTTCATCATGCTGACCTCGGAAGCGGTGCAAAGCAAGGTCATGGGCGCGGCCGAACTGACGCCGACCGACTATGTGCTGAAACCCTTCACTGTGGATGGCCTGATGCAGCGCATTGCGCGCGCGGTCGACCGGCGCGCGGTATTCATGCATATCTACCAGCTGATTGCCCAGGGCCAGCAGCGCGAGGCGATTGCCGCCTGCCAGGAGGCAGAAGCCAGCAATCCACGCTTTGCCACCGACTTCGCGCGCCTGCGCGCGGAAATGCATGTCGAGCTGGGCGAGCTGGCCGATGCCGTGCTGGTCTACCAGACCGCACTGGCCGGCCGTCAGCTGGGCTGGGCGCAACTGGGCCTGGCGCGCTGCCAGTTCGGCCTTGAGCGCTACGACGATGCCATGCAAACCCTGGAGCGCGCGCTGGAAGGCAATCCCAACCTGATGGGCGCTTACGATCTGCTGGCGCGCACTTATGTGGCCATGGGCCAGGCCCCGCAGGCGAAGAAGATCCTGGAGGATGCGGTGGCGATGTCGCCCAACCTGGTGCACCGCCTGCGCCATTTGGGCGAAGTCTCCTACGAGACAGGCGACATCACGGCAGCGGAAAAAGCCTTCCGCCAGGTGGTGGCCAAGGCGCGCTATTCGGAGTTCCGCGACCCCGAGGACCATGTCAACCTGGTACGCGCGCTGGTGCGCAAGGGCGACGTCAACCAGGCATCGAACGTGATCCGCGATATGGAGCGCACCCTGCGCGCCAGCGCCAATACAGAAGTCTGCAAGCACATCTCCTCCGCCCTGCTGCTGGATGTGACGGGCCACGCGACGGAAGCTGCGTCCGAACTGTCGAATGCCGTGACGGCGGTCGGCATGGCGCGCGGCCTGTCGAACCAGTTGCGCATCGGGCTGGTGAATTCCTGCCTCAAGCACCGCCTGGACAAGGATGCGGCCGATGTCGTCATGCATATGATGAACGACAACGACAAGCCGATCACGATGGAGGAAGCGGTCGGCGTGTTTGAAAAGGCCGGCCGGCACGACCTGGCGCGCGGCGTGGGCGACAAGATCGACAACGTCATGCAGGAACTGGTCACCGAGGCGGAAGCCATGGCGCGCCAGGGTGACCACCGCGCCGCCGTGGCAACGCTGCACCAGGCGCTGCGCCGCACGCCGGGCAACCTCAAGGTGCTGTATGCCGCCGTGGGCGCCATTCTGCGCCAGCTGGACGAACTGGGCTGGGAGGCGCCGCTGGGCGAGCAGGCCGGCACGCTGATCAACCGCATCCGCCGCCTGGATCCGGACAGCCCGGCACTGGAAGCCTTGCTGATCCAGTACGCCGGCACCCAGCGCAAGTACGGTATTTCGACCACGGCCTAAGCTTCGGGGCCGTAGCCCCCGCCACCAGGCGTTTCCACCACAAAGATGTCGCCTGGCTGCATATCGGTCTTGCCGATGTGGCCCAACTGCTCGCTGCTGCCGTCCGCGCGCAGCACCGTATTGCGGCCCAGGGCGCCGGGCGCACCACCCGCCATGCCGAACGGGGCGTGGATGCGGTTGTTGGACAGGATGGCGGCCGTCATCGCTTCCAGGAAGCGCACTTTGCGCACGCCGCCGCTGCCGCCATGCCAGCGGCCAGCGCCGCCCGAGCCCTTGCGGATCTCGTAGCTCTCCAGCCGCACCGGGAAGCGGAATTCCAGGATTTCCGGGTCGGTCAGGCGCGAATTGGTCATATTCGTTTGCACCACATCCGTGCCGTGGAAGCCTTCGCCCGCGCCGGAGCCGCCGCTAATGGTTTCGTAATACTGGTACTTGGCGTTGCCGAAGGTGAAGTTATTCATCGTGCCCTGCGATGCGCCCTGCACGCCCAGCGCGCCGTACAAGGCGTTGGTGATGCAGGTCGAGGTTTCGACATTGCCCGACACGACCGAGGCGGGATAATGCGGATTCAGCATCGAGCCGGGGGGAATAATCACGTGCAGCGGCTTGAGGCAGCCGGCGTTCAGCGGAATATCGTCGTTCACCAGGGTGCGGAAAACATAGAGCACGGCCGCCATGCACACAGCCGACGGCGCGTTGAAATTGTTGTCCAGCTGGCCGGAGGTGCCGGTGAAGTCGATTTCCGCGCTGCGCTCGGCGGCATTGACGCGCAGCGCAACACGAATCACGGCGCCATTATCCAGTTGTAATTCATAGCTGCCGTCGCGCAGGGCCGAGATGACGCGGCGCACCGCCTCCTCGGCGTTGTCCTGCACGTGGCCCATATAAGCGCGCACCACCTCCAGCCCGAAATGCGCCACCATGCGGCGCAGTTCTTCCACGCCCTTCTGGTTGGCGGCCACCTGGGCGCGCAGATCGGCCATATTCTGGTCGGGATTGCGCGCCGGATAGCGCGCGCCGGCCAGCAGGGCGCGCGCTTCGGCGTCGCGCAGTTGGCCGCCGGCGGCGCCATCGACCAGTTTGAAGTTGTTGATCAGGACGCCCTCTTCCTCGATGCTGCGCGAATCGGGCGGCATCGAACCGGGCGTGCTGCCGCCGATGTCGGCATGGTGGCCGCGCGAGCCCACATAGAACAGGATCTCGCGCTCCGCCTCATCGAATACCGGCGTGATCACGGTGACGTCCGGCAGATGGGTGCCGCCGTTGTACGGGTCGTTGAGCATGTACACGTCGCCCGGCTGCATCTTGCCGGCATTCTGCCGCATCACGGTCTTGATGCTCTCGCCCATGGAGCCAAGGTGCACCGGCATGTGCGGCGCATTGGCGATCAGGTTGCCGCCCGCATCGAAGATGGCGCAACTGAAGTCCAGGCGCTCCTTGATGTTGACCGAGTAGGCAGTGTTCTGCAGGCGCAGCCCCATTTGCTCGGCGATCGACATGAACAGGTTGTTGAAGATCTCCAGCATCACCGGGTCGGCGCTGGTGCCGATGGCGCGGCGCTGCGGCAGCGCTTCAACGCGTGTCAGCACCAGGTGGTCTTGCGGCGTGACCTCGGCCTGCCAGCCCTGCTCCACGATGGTGGTGGCATTGGCTTCCGCGATGATGGCCGGGCCCTTGATGATGTCGCCGATGCGTGTGGTGTCGCGTTTGAACAAACCGGTGTCATGCCACTGGCCCGCGCTATACATACGCACCAGTTGTGTCGGCGCCAGCGCCGCCTGGCGCGGCGCCTGTTGCGGCAGCGCTTCGGCCGGGGCGTCGGACTTGCCGATCGCCTCCACCGAGACCGCCTCCACCACCAGGGCCTTGGCCGGCATCAGGAAGGAGAAGCGTTTGCGGTAGGCGGCCTCGAACTGCGCCTGCATGCTTTCAATACTGTCGAATAACACCAGCAAGGCCGAATCGGTGCCTTCGTAGCGCAAATGCGCGCGCCGGATCACGCTGATACGCTGGTCGGCGACGCCTTGCGCGTGCAGGGCGGCCACGGCCTCTCCGGCCAGGCTTGCCAAACGCGCTTCCAGCGCGGGCAGCGCCTCCGGCGCCAGGCGCAGCTCGACCGCGCTTTCGCGCATGGCGGTCTGGTCGGCCAGGCCCATGCCGTAGGCCGACAGCACGCCGGCCAGCGAGTGGATGAAGACCGTCTTCATGCCCAGCGCGTCGGCCACCAGGCAGGCGTGCTGCCCGCCCGCGCCGCCAAAGCTGGTCAGGGCGTACTCGGTCACATCGTGGCCGCGCTGGACGGAAATCTGTTTGATGGCGTTGGCCATATTGCCGACCGCGATCTCAATAAAGCCTTCGGCGACTTTCTCCGGGGTGGTGGCGGCGCCGGTGGCGGACGCGATCTCGGCGGCCATGGCGGTAAACTTTTCGCGCACGATTGCCGCATCCAGCGCCTGGCTGCCATCGCTGCCGAACAGTTTAGGGAAGAAGCCGGGCTGGATCTTGCCCAGCATGACATTGCAATCGGTGACCGCCAACGGGCCGCCACGGCGGTAACTGGCGGGGCCGGGGTCGGCGCCCGCGCTATCAGGCCCCACGCGGAAGCGGCTGCCGTCGAAATGCAGGATCGATCCGCCGCCCGCCGCCACGGTGTGGATGCTCATCATCGGCGCGCGCATGCGCACACCCGCCACCTGGGTCTCGAAAACGCGTTCAAACTCACCGGAGAAATGCGACACATCGGTCGAGGTGCCGCCCATATCGAAGCCGATCACCTTTTCGAACCCGGCGGCGCGGCTGGCGCGCACCATGCCGACAATGCCGCCGGCCGGGCCGCTCAGGATGGAATCCTTGCCCTGGAAGGTGCGGGCGTCGGTCAGGCCGCCGTTCGATTGCATGAACTGCAGGTTCACGCCGGGCAGCTCGGACGCCACCTGGTCCACATAGCGGCGCAGGATGGGCGACAGGTAGGCGTCGACCACCGTGGTGTCGCCGCGCGCGACCAGTTTCATCATCGGGCTGACCTGGTGCGAAACAGAAACCTGGGTATAGCCGATGTCGCGCGCAATCGCCGCCAGCGCGGCCTCGTGTGCGGTGTAGCGATAGCCGTGCATCAGCACAATGGCGATGGAGCGCAGGCCCTGGTCGAACTGCGCCTGCAACGCGGCCCGCGCGGCGCTTTCGTCGAGCGCCTGTACGATGTCGCCGTGCGCGCCCATGCGCTCATTGATTTCCACTGCCTGCTGGTAGAGCAATTCGGGCAGCACGATATGGCGGTCGAACAAGCGCGGCCTGTTTTGGTAGGCGATGCGCAGGGCGTCGCGGAAACCGCGCGTGATGGCCAGCACGGTGGGCTCGCCCTTGCGTTCGAGCAGGGCGTTGGTGGCAACCGTAGTGCCCATCTTGACCGCCTCCACCTGCGCCACGGGAATCGGGCCGCCGGCGGCGACGCCAAGCAGGTGGCGGATGCCGGCAAGCGCGGCGTCGCGGTAGTGTTCGGGGCTTTCGGACAGGAGCTTGTGGGTGGTCAGGCTGCCATCCGGGCGGCGCGCCACGATATCGGTGAACGTGCCGCCACGGTCGATCCAGAATTGCCAGTCCATGCCCTGCCTCGCGCTAGTCGTGAAGCCGCTATTGTAGTGCTAGAATTGCCGGCATGACGCCCTTGTTTACGATTGCTGAAATCCGTGCGATCGAGCACGCTGCGGCCCAGCGCCTGCCCGCCGGCGCCCTCATGCAGCGCGCCGGCCAGGCCGGCGCCAACGAGGCGCTCGACCTGCTGCCGTTCACCATCAGCCGCGCCCGCGTGCTGGTGCTGGCGGGTCCGGGCAATAACGGCGGCGATGCGCTGGAAACTGCCGCGCATCTCGGCCATGCCGGGGCGCAAGTCACTATCCTCCATCTTGCGCCAAACGGTGCGGCTGCGCCGGAGCGCGTGGCCGCCCTGCAGCGCGCGCGCAGTTCGCCCGCACGCTTTGCCGATATCGCCAGCGCGGCTGACGGCGCCGCCCTGGCCTCGGGCACGGACTGGACGCTGGTGGTCGATGGCTTGTTCGGCATCGGCCTGGCGCGCCCGATCAGCGGGGACGTTGCGACGCTGGTGGAAGCGGTCAACGCCCTGCGCTGCCCCATCGTCGCGCTCGACGTGCCGAGCGGGCTGGACGCCGACACCGGCGCGATCGTCGGCGGTGCCGGCGGCGTCGCGCTGCGCGCAACGCACACCATTACCTTCATTGCCGATAAACCCGGCCTGCATACAGCGGAAGGCCGCGACCATGCGGGCATCGTCATCGTCAGCAACCTCGATATCGAGCGCGAGCTGTTCCCGCCCGCGCGGGCGCGCCTGAACGATGTGGCCCTGTTCGGGCATTGCGCGCGGCGCCGCCGCCACAGCTCGCATAAAGGCAGCCATGGCAGCGTGGCCGTGATCGGTGGCGCGCCCGGCATGGCCGGGGCGCCGATCCTCGCCGCGCGGACGGCGCTGGCCAGCGGCGCGGGTCGGGTCTATGCCTGCTTTATCGGCGAGGCGCCCGCCTTCGATGCGGCGCAGCCGGAACTGATGTGCCGCAGCGCCCAGGGCTATGATTTTTCCAGCGCCGTGCTGGTCATCGGTCCCGGCATGGGCAGCGCCGCCGCCAGCGCCGCGCTGCTGGGCAGCGCCCTGGGCAGCGAAAGCCCGGCCGTGCTCGACGCCGATGCGCTGAACCTGCTGGCAGCCGGCGCCGCCCTGCGCGCGCAGTTGGCACAGCGCGGGGCGCCATGCATTTTGACACCGCACCCCTTGGAGGCCGCGCGTTTGCTCGGCATTTCCGCCGCCCAGGTGCAGGCCGATCGCCCCGCAGCGGCTCGCGCTTTGGCGCAGCAGCTGGCAGCCACGGTGATTTTGAAAGGATCGGGAACGCTGATCGCAGCGCGCGATGGCGCGATCGTCGTCAATACCACCGGCAACCCGGCGCTGGCAACGGCCGGCACCGGCGATGTGCTGTCAGGGCTGTGCGGCAGCTTGCTGGCGCAGGGCTGGCCGGAATGGGAGGCAGCGCTGGCGGGCGTCTGGCTGCACGGCATGGCCGCCGACGTGCTGGTCACGGAAGGCGCCGGCCCGATCGGCATCGGCGCCAGCGAGCTGATTCCCGCCATCCGCACCGCCATCAACCGCCTGGCGGCGCATCACGGCAGCTAAGGGCCTTAATCGAGGACTGCGCCGCCCTCGGCGATGCGTCCCGCAGCGATCGTGATGGTGCGGCCGCAGCGCGCCGCGATATGGCGGTCGTGGGTCACCAGCACCAGGGTCGATCCGTGCTCGCGGTTCAACTCGAACATCAGCTGGATCACCGCTTCGCCGGTCGCCGCATCCAGGCTGCCGGTCGGTTCGTCCGCCAGCAGCAAAGGCGGCTGCGTCACGAAAGCGCGCGCCAAGGCCACGCGCTGCTGCTCGCCGCCGGACAGGAACTTGGGATAGTGTTTCAGGCGGCTGGAAAGCCCGACCCGGCCCAGCATGGCTTCGGCCTTCTCGCGCGCGCCGCTGTCGCCGGCCAGTTCCAGCGGCAGCATCACGTTTTCCACCGCCGTCAGGTGCGGCAGCAGCTGGAAGGACTGGAACACAAAGCCCAGCTTCTCCTTGCGCAGGGCGGCGCGGCCGTCCTCATCCAACGCGAAGATATCCACGCCATCCAGCACCACAGTGCCATCGGACGGGGTATCCAGGCCGGCCAGCAGGCCAAGCAAGGTCGACTTGCCGGACCCGGAGGCGCCGACAATGGCAAGCGTTTCGGCCTTTTGCACTGTAAAATCCACCCCATGCAGGATGGTCAATTCGCCGCTGGCGTCGGCCACCCGTTTGCCAAGGCCAGAAACGGAAATAGCCGCCTGCACCAACTGGCTGGAGGTCTGAGGAATATCACGCATGGTCATGTTCAATAAAGTATACAGTTTCCTTGCGGTGCTGCTGTTGTCGTTCAGCGCCGCCACGAACGCCTATTCTGCATCAAAAACCGTCCTCGTGGTGGGTGACAGTTTATCCGCCGAATACGGCATCGCTCGCGGCACCGGCTGGGTCGCCCTGCTGGAGCAGCGCCTGAAAGAGCAAAAGCTCGCCGCCACTGTGGTGAACGCCAGTGTCAGCGGCGAAACCACCAGCGGTGGCCGCACCCGCATGCCCGCCCTGTTGAGCAAGCATAAACCGGACGTTGTCGTGATCGAACTGGGCGCCAATGATGGCCTGCGCGGCCTGCCGGTACCGGCGGCGGAATCCAATTTGCGCGCCATGATCGACGCCTCGCGCAAGGCCGGCGCGCGCGTGCTGCTGGTGGGTATGCGCATGCCACCGCAATATGGCCGCGACTACACGGACCGTTTCTTCGCCATGTACGGCACCCTGAGCAAGGAGACCAAGGTGCCGCTGGCGCCCTTCATGCTCGATGGCGTGGCGCAAAAGCCGGAGTGGTTCCAGGCCGACCGCCTGCATCCGCTGGCGGAAGCCCATCCCACCATCCTGGGCAATATCTGGCCCCACCTACAGCCTATCCTTAAAAGCAAATGAAGTATCCTGAGATCCTCTCCATCGAAGACGTGCTGGCGCGCCTAGACGACTTCGACACCATTATCGATGCCCGCAGCCCCGCCGAGTACGCGCTCGACCACCTGCCGAATGCGATCAACTGCCCGGTGCTGGACGACCAGCAGCGCATCACCGTGGGAACCATGTACAAGCAAGTCGGTTCCTTCGAAGCGAAAAAGGTCGGCGCCGCGATGGTGTCGAAGAACATCGGCCACCATATCGAGACCCTGTGGCTGGACAAGCCCCGCACCTGGAAGCCGCTGGTCTATTGTTGGCGCGGCGGCAACCGCAGCGGCTCGATGGCGACCGTGCTGGCCAAGATCGGCTGGCCGATCGTGCAGCTCGACGGCGGCTATAAAGCCTTCCGCACCGCCATCAATGCCGACCTGGAAAAGACCCCGGACCTGGACTTCCGCGTGATCTGCGGCACCACGGGCAGCGGCAAGACCCGCCTGCTCGACACGCTGGAGTCGATCGGCGCGCAGGTGCTGGACCTGGAGCAGCTGGCCGCCCATCGCGGTTCGGTGCTGGGGAACATCCCGTGCCAGCCGCAGCCCTCGCAGAAAGCGTTCGAAACGTCGATCTGGGACCGCTTGCGTCGTTTCGACCGCAGCCTGCCGGTCTTCGTGGAGTCGGAAAGCCGCAAGGTTGGCTCGCTGCGCGTGCCGGGTGCCTTGATGGAGCGCATGCGCGCCTCGCCATGCGTCGCCATGCAGGTGGCGCGCGCCGACCGCGTCAAACTGCTGATCGAGGACTACCAGCATTTCGCCTGCAACGCCCCTGCCCTCAACGCCCAACTGGAATACCTGGTGCAGTTGCACGGCCGCCAGCGTATCGAAAGCTGGCAGCGAATGGCCACGGCCGGCGACATGCCGCAGCTGGTGGACGAACTGCTGGTGGATCACTACGACCCGGCCTACCTCAAGTCGATCGACCGCAACTTCGTACAGTATGACAAGGCGCTGCAACTTGAACTGCCCGATATCACGCACGATTCCTTCCTCGCCGCAGCCCGCAAGCTGCATGCGGGATAAAAAAAAGGAGGCTCCGAAGAGCCTCCTTTTTTTATGCCGCAGCTGATTATTCAGCCGCTGGCTTGGTGATCGTGCCGACCGGACGCAGGATCTTGATCTTCGCCTTTTGCTTCAGCACTTCCAGGTAGCTGGAGAACTCCGACTGGGCCACCAGTTGGCCGATACGCTGGCTTTCCTGTTCGCGGCGAGCCGCATCTTGTTCTGCCGGCTGGCCGACCTTGCTGATGCGGTAGACGCCATAGCCCGCGCCAGGGATTTCCACGCCAACGTAGGCTGGCAGCTTGGCGGCATCTGCCTTCATCACGGCGGCAAATGCGGCAGGCGGAATACCTTGCGATTTCGCGCGCGAGACGGTCTTCGCTTCCGAGAAGCCTTCCGCGTCGCCCGACTTCTTGGCGGCGGCCAGTTTCTCTTCGCCAGCCTTCTTGGCCGCTTTCACGGCTTCTTCCATGGCCACTTGCTGCTTGATCGCGGCTTCAACTTCCGCCAGCGGCTTTTTAGAGGCTGGCTTGAACTCAACGACACGCCCTGCGATCAGGGTTTGCGGCGCGACTTCAACGGCTTCCGTGTTGCGCTTGTTCTTCAGCGCATCATCAGCGAACAGCGCGGTCAGGAACTTGGCGTTGTTGAATGGCGCGGCGCCCAGCATCGGATTCGGCTGGCGGCCCAGGCCTTCGGCGGTTTCGATCTTCAGCTTCAGCTTATCGGCAGCCGGTTTCAGGCTTTCGTATTGCGAATACACGATATCGGTGAACTGCTCCGACATTTCGGAGAACAGCTTGCCGGCCTTCTGCTTTTTCAGGTCGGCCACGATCTCGCCCTTCACTTCCTCCAGCGGCTTGATCTGTGCCGGCTTCAGCTCAGTCACGGTGATGATGTGATAGCCAAACTCGGACTTCACCAGGTCGCTGATCTCGCCCTGCTTCAGTTTCAGGATGGCTTCTTCCACCGGCTTGACGAAGGTGCCTTTGACCAGCACGTCCAGGTCGCCGCCCAGTTCCGCGGAGCCCGGATCTTCCGACTTGGCCTTGGCGATCTTGGCGAAATCAGCTGGAGTCTTGCGCACTTCGGCCAGGGCGGCTTCCGCTTTCGCCCTGTCCTTGATCAGGATATGCGAGGAGCGGCGCAGTTCTTCGGTGCCGAAACGGGCTTTGTTGGCCGCGTAATAGCCGTTGACTTCTTCGTCGGTCACGCTGACCTGCGGTGCAACGGAATCAGCGTTCAGCAGCACGTATTCGATCTTCGCGGATTCAGGAATCTCGAACAGCTTGGCGTTCTTGTCGTAGAAGGCCTTCACCATGTCGTCGGTCACTTTGACATCGGCGATGTACTTGGTCAGCGGGAACGCCAGCTCCTGCACTTCACGCTCTTGCGCGCCGAAATCGGAAATCGCTTTCGCCACGGTGCGCGGGGTGATGCCGCTCTGCTCCAGGCCGCCCAGGATCTGGTTGATCACCAGGTCGTTGCGCAGCTGGTTCTGGTGCATATCGACATTCATGCCTTGCTGCGCCAGGATCGAACGATATTGTTCGGTATCGAAGGTGCCGTCGGCTTTCACCAGGGTCGGGAAATCGTTCCACACGGCGCGCTGCACGGTGCCGTCGCTGACGGTCATGTGCGCTTTGCGGATTTCAGCAGTCAGTGCGCGCTGGGCCAGCAACTGGTCCAGGACGTTCTGTTTGAATTCCGGCGTATCGAACAGTTTCTGGTCGAACTGGGCGCCCATTTGCTGGCGCATCGTGTCGAGCTGGCGGCGCTGCGCATTTTCCCATTCCTGCTGGGTGAGCGGATAGCCGGCCACCTTGGCGATCGTGTTCGGGTCTTCGCCAAACAGCGTAACGCCGCTGACGCCGACCAGCACAAAGGACGGCACAATCAGGAGCGCCAGGATAATCTGCATCAGCTTTTGATGCGTACGTACGAAATCGAACATGTCAGCTATTGTTTTCCTAGAGTGGAGGCTTAGAACTGCCCGCGCGATTTTACAGGTCAGTTGCTCACACGGCAAGTGAATGTAAAAAAACCCCACCGGCACAGAGTGCGACCTAGGGCGCATTCTGGCAGATGGGGTTTTTTTGATATTCTGGCGGAGTGGACGGGGCTCGAACCCGCGACCCCCGGCGTGACAGGCCGGTATTCTAACCAACTGAACTACCACTCCAGGTAGTGCTTGCATTTGCTGGCGGAGCGGACGGGGCTCGAACCCGCGACCCCCGGCGTGACAGGCCGGTATTCTAACCAACTGAACTACCGCTCCAGCATTTACAACACTTTTGTTTAAGCTTGGTGGGCGTTGAGAGGGTCGAACTCCCGACCTAATCCTTGTAAGGGATCCGCTCTACCAACTGAGCTAAACGCCCGCTTAAACTGCTTGGTAAGCATTACTGCTTACCGAAGGCCATTATTGTACAGCGTCTTTCAGAGCTTTACCAGCTTTAAATTTCGGTACTTTCGCTGCGTCGATCTTGATCTCTTCTTTGGTGCGCGGGTTGCGGCCGGTACGGGCTGCGCGCTCGCTCACGGAGAAGGTGCCAAAGCCAACCAGGGTGACGCTGTCGTTCTTGGCCAGGGTGGTGGTTACGCCGTCGATCATCGCATCCAGGGCGCGCGCTGCCGCGGCCTTGGAGATGTCTGCGGAAGTGGCGATGTGGTCGATCAGTTCGGTCTTGTTCATTACAGTCCCCGTCACAAAGGTTTATATCGTTTATACCGTTTTCTATGCTGCGTTTTCGTTTGCATAAAAATCTCAGGGGCGTATTAAACAGGGCGGCATTGCTTTGTGTCAAGGGTAAATGCAAACGGGCGCCATTTCTGGCGCCCGTTTTTGGCTGGTTTGAACCCGGTAAACCTGGGTCTGACCCAAGGGTCAGACCCAATCTACTCGAATTCCACGGCTCCGGCATACTTGGGGTCCGACCCTTGGGTCCGACCCTGCCCTGCCGGGTTTAATGCTTGACTACCTCGCTGCTGCCGTCAGCCGCTGCCACCGCCGGCACTTCCACCGGCGCTGCAACCTCCACAATCGGCTCCGGCTGGCGCTCCAACGCCACTTCCAGCACCTTATCGATCCAGCGCACCGGCACGATTTCCAGCTTGTTCTTCACATTGTCCGGAATCTCAGCCAGGTCCTTCACGTTCTGCTCTGGAATCAGCACGGTTTTAATCCCGCCGCGATGCGCCGCCAGCAGCTTCTCCTTCAGGCCACCAATCGGCAACACCTCACCGCGCAAGGTGATCTCGCCCGTCATCGCCACATCCGCACGCACCGGAATGCCGGTGAAGGTCGACACCATGGCCGTCGTCATCGCAATACCTGCCGATGGACCATCCTTCGGCGTCGCGCCTTCCGGCACGTGGATGTGGATATCCTGCTTCTCGAACACTTCGTTCTTGATGCCCAGGCGCGATGCGCGGCTGCG
Organism: Pseudoduganella guangdongensis; assembly: GCF_009857475.1. Lineage (GTDB taxonomy): Bacteria > Pseudomonadota > Gammaproteobacteria > Burkholderiales > Burkholderiaceae_D > Rugamonas > Rugamonas guangdongensis. Next base: position 27,349 of record NZ_WWCJ01000011.1, read on the forward strand.
CACCACGGTGCGGGCAGCTTCGATCGACTCCTTCATCACATCGCCCAGCGTACCGGTACGGATGACGTTACCCTTGCCCGGCATGCCGACCGATTCGATGGTCAGCAGGTCGCCGCCCACCTCGGTCCACGCCAGGCCAACCACCTGGCCAACCTGGTTGGTCTTCTCGGCCACGCCAAAGTCGTAGCGGCGCACGCCCAGGAACTTGTCCAGGTTTTTCGGCGTGACCGCTACCTTCTTGTCCGACTTTTTCAGCAGCAGCATCTTCACGACCTTACGGCAGATCTTGGAGATTTCGCGCTCCAGCGAACGCACGCCCGCTTCACGGGTGTAGTAGCGGATGATGTCGCGCACCGCCGCTTCGCTGACCGAGATCTCCGCTTCCTTCAAGCCGTTGTTCTTGACCTGCTTCGGCAGCAGGTAGCGCAGCGAGATATTGGCTTTCTCGTCTTCCGTGTAGCCGGACAGGCGAATCACTTCCATACGATCCAGCAGTGCCGGCGGGATGTTGTACGAGTTCGAGGTCGCCACGAACATCACATCGGACAGGTCAAAATCGACTTCGATGTAGTGGTCCGAGAAGGTGTGGTTCTGCTCAGGGTCCAGCACCTCCAGCAGGGCCGACGATGGATCGCCGCGGAAGTCCGCGCCCATCTTGTCAATCTCGTCCAACAGGAACAGAGGGTTGCGCACGCCGACTTTCGACAGCGATTGCAGCACCTTGCCCGGCATCGAGCCGATGTAGGTGCGGCGGTGGCCGCGAATCTCCGCTTCGTCGCGCACGCCGCCCAGCGCCATGCGCACGTACTTGCGGTTGGTGGCCTTGGCGATCGACTGGCCGAGCGAGGTCTTACCCACGCCAGGCGGGCCGACGAAGCACAGGATCGGCGCTTTCAGCTTGTCCACGCGCTGCTGCACCGCCAAGTATTCGACGATGCGTTCCTTGATCTTCTCCAGGCCGTAGTGGTCGGTGTCCAGCACTTTCTCGGCGTTGGCCAGGTCGTTATTGACCTTGGACTTCTTCTTCCAAGGCAGCGAGACCAGGGTGTCGATGTAATTGCGCACCACGGTCGCCTCGGCCGACATCGGCGACATCAGCTTGAGCTTCTTCAGTTCGGCCTGGGCTTTTTCCAGCGCCTCCTTCGGCATCTTGGCGGCGACGACTTTCTTCTCGAGTTCGTCGATATCGGCGCCCTCTTCGCCCTCGCCCAGTTCCTTCTGGATGGCTTTGACTTGCTCGTTCAGGTAGTACTCGCGCTGCGACTTCTCCATCTGGCGCTTGACGCGGCCACGGATGCGCTTTTCCACCTGCAGGATATCGAGTTCGCCTTCCAGCTGGCCGAGCAGGTGCTCAAGGCGCTTGGAGACTTCGATGATTTCCAGGATCACCTGCTTTTGCTCGAGCTTGAGCGGCAGGTGGGCCGCCACGGTGTCGGCCAGGCGGCCGGCATCGTCGATACCCGACAGCGACGCCAGGATCTCGGGCGGGATCTTCTTGTTCAGCTTAACGTACTGGTCGAACTGCTGGACGATGGCGCGGCGCATCGCCTCGATTTCGGACTCGTCGCCCAGCTCGGACTCCAGCGGGACCAGGTCGGCCACGAAATGGGTTGGGCTATCGGTAATTTTCTTGATGCGGGCACGCTGTGCGCCTTCGACCAGCACTTTGACCGTGCCGTCAGGCAGCTTCAACATCTGCAAGATGTTGGCCACGCAGCCAATTTCATAAATATCCGATGGCGAAGGTTCGTCCTTGGCGGCCGCTTTTTGTGCGGCGAGCATGATGCTCTTGCCTTGCTCCATGGCGGCTTCGAGCGCCTTGATGGATTTTGGTCGGCCAACAAACAACGGGATCACCATGTGCGGGAACACGACTACATCACGCAGTGGCAACAGAGGCAGTTGAGTTTGCTCAGTTAATTTGGTAGTTGTCATGGCGTACCTTATTTAAAAACCTGGTCTTTATGTGTGCCCCAGCGGCAATTTCACAAGGCCAGTACTGCAATTATATTTGCTTTGAGAAAATGCAGTAGCACTCTAATAAAAACATGCGGATTTGCAGCGCAAGAAACAAAAAAAGCCACGCGCGACCGCAATCGCGAGTGGCTTTTCGACTGAAGCCTGCGTTCTATTATTGAGACTGATTGTAACGCCTTGCCTCAGGGATTCAAAACCCTATTTAGTTTTCCCCAGCAGCTTTAGGGGATTCCTGGTAAATCAGGAGGGGTTTTGCGCCACTGGTGATGGTATTTTCATCAATAACGACTTTGGTGACGTTTTGCTGGTTCGGCAGGTCGAACATAATATCCAGCAACGCGTGTTCCAAAATAGAACGCAGGCCACGGGCGCCGGTCTTGCGCGCCAGCGCCTTGCGGGCGATCGCGTGCAGTGCGGCAGGACGGATTTCCAGTTCGGCGCCTTCCATCTCCAGCAGCTTCGAATACTGCTTGACCAGCGCGTTCTTCGGCTCGACCAGAATCTCGATCAACGCTTCCTCGGTCAGCTCAGCCAGGGTCGCCACCACCGGCAGGCGGCCCACCAGTTCCGGGATCAGGCCGAACTTGATCAGGTCTTCCGGCTCGGCGTCCATCATCAGGTCGCTGTTCGAGCGCTGTTCCTTGCTCTTCACTTCCGCCGAGAAGCCGATGCCGGACTTTTCGGAACGGTTGGAAATGATCTTCGCCAGGCCGTCAAACGCGCCGCCGCAGATGAACATGATGTTGGTGGTGTCGATCTGCACGAAGTCCTGGTTCGGGTGCTTGCGGCCGCCTTGCGGTGGCACCGACGCCATGGTGCCCTCGATCAGTTTCAGCAGGGCTTGTTGCACGCCCTCGCCCGACACGTCGCGGGTGATCGATGGGTTGTCGGACTTGCGGGAAATCTTGTCGATCTCGTCGATATAGACGATGCCGCGCTGTGCCTTCTCAACATCATAGTTGCAGCTCTGCAACAATTTCTGGATGATGTTTTCGACGTCCTCCCCCACATAACCGGCTTCGGTCAGGGTGGTGGCGTCGGCGATCACGAACGGCACGTTCAGCATGCGCGCCAGGGTTTGCGCCAGCAGGGTCTTGCCGGAGCCGGTTGGGCCGACCAGCAAGATGTTGGACTTGGCCAGTTCGACGTCGTCTTTCTTGCCCAGGTGCTTCAGGCGCTTGTAATGGTTGTACACCGCCACCGACAGGATGCGCTTGGCGGTCGCCTGGCCGATCACGTACTGGTTCAGCAGTTCCGTGATTTCCAGCGGGGTCGGCAGGTCCGACTTGGCGCCCGTGACCGATTCGATACTGGACGTTTCATCGCGGATGATGTCATTGCACAGGTCAATGCACTCGTCGCAAATGAAGACGGACGGGCCGGCGATCAGCTTCTTCACTTCATGCTGGCTCTTGCCGCAGAACGAGCAGTACAGGAGTTTTTCGCCGCTGGAAGATTTTTTCTCTGACATGGGACTAATCTTTAGTTTTGGTGCAAATTTGCCGTGCGCATAAGCAAGAAATCCTGCGCACAACCACATGCTACCCGAAATAAATGCAAAACGCCCGAACGTTGTAGCGTCCGGGCGTCGTATTGCTTGGACGCTTATGCGCGGCTGGTCAACACTTTGTCGATCAGGCCATATTCGGCCGCTTCGTCAGCCGACAGGAAGCGGTCGCGGTCGGTATCCTTGGCGATCTGCTCAACACTCTGGCCGGTACGCTCCGCCATGATGCTGTTCAGGCGATGGCGCAGGTAGAGGATCTCTTTGGCCTGGATCTCGATGTCGGACGCCATGCCTTGCGAACCACCGGACGGCTGGTGGATCATGATACGGCTGTTCGGCAGCGAGAAACGCTTGCCCTTGGCGCCGGCGGCCAGCAGGAAGGCGCCCATCGAGGCGGCCATGCCGGTGCACAGGGTCGACACGTCAGGCTTGATAAACTGCATGGTGTCGTAGATCGCCAGACCGGCGGAAACGGAGCCGCCCGGGGAGTTGATGTACAGCGAGATGTCTTTGTCCGGGTTTTCGCTTTCCAGGAACAACAGCTGTGCCACGATCAGGTTAGCCATCTGGTCATTGACCGGGCCCACCATGAAGATCACACGTTCCTTCAGCAGTCGCGAGTAGATATCGTACGAGCGCTCACCGCGGCCGCTTTGTTCGATCACCATCGGCACCAGGCCGAGCATTTCCGTATCGAGTGCGGGATTACGATTCATTCCAATTCCTTGTGAAAACAACGCCGGCTCTAGGCCGGCGTCGAATATTGTCAAGCTATTACGCTTGTGCGCTTCCCATGAGTTCGTCGAAAGCTACTTCTTTCGAGACGTTCTTGCACAGGCCCAGGACGTAAGTAACGACGTTTTCTTCCAATACAAGTGCTTCCACTTCGGCCAGGCGACGACGGTCGGAGTAGTAGTACTTCAGCACTTCACGAGGATCTTCGTAGCTTTGTGCGAAGTCTTCGATCTGCGCCTTAACTTGCTCAGGAGTGGCTTGCAGCTCCTGGTCGCCCACCAGCTTGGACAGGATCAGGCCAAGGCGCACGCGACGCTCAGCTTTGTCCTTGAACAGCTCTGCCGGGAATGGTACATCTTTTACGTTCATGCCGCGCTGCGCCATGTCCTGGCGGGTCATTTCAGCCAGACGCTCGGAGTCCTGGGCGATCAGCGACTGTGGCACTTCCAGCTCGGCGGTCTTGACCAGGGTTTCCATCACGGCTTCTTTGTTGCGTGCCTTCACGCGGCCAGCAACTTCGCGTTCCAGGTTGACCTTGATGTCTTCGCGCATTTTGGCCAGGTCGCCGTCAGCCACGCCCAGGGACTTGGCGAACTCTGCGTCAACTTCCGGCAGGTGGGCCCATTCCAGGTTTTTCAGGGTGATGGTGAACTCGGCGGTTTTGCCAGCCACATCCTTGCCGTGGTAGTCCTCTGGGAACGCCAGCGGGAAGGTCTTGGATTCGCCAACTTTCAGGCCAACGGTGGCCGCTTCGAATTCTGGCAGCATACGGCCTTCGCCCAGCACGAACGGGTAGCCGTCGGCTTTGCCGCCTGGGAACTCAACGCCGTCGATGGAGCCGACGAAGTCCACGGTCACGCGGTCGCCATTGGCAGCAATCGCTTCGCCGCCGTCGCCGTGCTCGCCCTTCTCGCCCTTCACGTGGAAGTGCACGCGCTGTTTGCGCAGGATCTCAACGGTCTTGTCGATTTCCGCGTCGGTCACGGTGGACTTCACGGTTTCGATCTCAACCTTGGTCAGGTCGCCGATGGTGACTTCCGGGTAAACTTCGAAGGTAGCGTCGAACGACAGCTGGCCTTCTGGTGCATCTTGCTTTGGCTCGATCTTCGGGAAGCCGGCTACGCGCAGCTGGTTTTCGTTGGCAGCGGTGTTGAAGGCTTGGCCGACTTTATCGTTCAGCACTTCAGTCTCGATCTGGTAGCCGTATTGTGCGGCGACCATCTTCATCGGCACTTTGCCCGGACGGAAGCCAGGAGCACGTGCGGAGCGGGCCTGTACTTTCAGGCGCTTTTCCACTTCGGAGCGGACGTCCGACAGCGGGAAGGAAATCGTCATGCGGCGTTCGAGAGTGCCCAGGGTTTCAACTGCAGTGGCCATTATAAAAATCGTCCAATAAAAATAAAAGTGTACTTATGGTGCGAGGAGGGGGACTCGAACCCCCACACCATTGCTGGCGTCAGGACCTAAACCTGGTGCGTCTACCAATTTCGCCATCCTCGCGGCATATTTGCACAAAAGCAAAGGGCGACCTTACAGTGAAAACGGGGTCGCCCGGGAGCTTTCAACTTCAACCCGGCATTTTATACGGTGTTTCCCGAGTTCGGTAGAGTTTTTTGCGTTCTGCGCAACATTTGCCTCCCCTAGCAGTAGTTGGCCGTCCAGCTCGCGGTCCAGCCAGTGGCAGCGTGTGTGCGCCAGACCGCGCCCGGCACCGCCAGCGACAGCACGTGCTCCCCTTCCCTCCAGAACAGGCGCTGCTCGTCCACCAGGGCGGCCAGCGCCACTTCCAGCTGCCCCTCGCCGCGCGCCAGCGGGCGCAATGCCTCCAGCGTTTGCATGCGCTCATCGCAGGCCAGCATTAGCTGGCGCGCCAATCCGCGCAGGCGCCACACCCGCGCCTCGCCGAAGCGGCTGTCGTGCACCGTCATTTCGCCGCGCACGGGCTCGTCATCGTAATACAGGTAGACCGGGCGCGCGCGGTGCTGGCCTTTCCAGTGCTCGACCTGCTCCACCAGCATGCGGTACAGGCCCGCCAGCTCGTCGGGATAATCGAAGCCGCGCGCGAAGTAGTAGGCGCAGTCATCCAGCGCAAAACGGTTGGCAGACAGCCAGTCTTGCGCAAACAACAAGTCGTAGCAGCGGTGATGGCGCGGACGCGGGCTCAGGCCGAAACGGGCCGGATCGGCCTGCAGCGGCGCGAAACGGGTCACGATGGTTTCGGTGCGGCTGACCGGCGGCGTCAGGTGGTAGAGCTTGGGCAACTGCAGCAGCATGGCGCGGTACCACCCGGCTTGTTCGCCCGGCAAACCGTACAGCACGTTGTAATTGATCTGGATCCGGTTGCGGTAACCGGATTTCAAGGTCAGCACGTTGTGGATGCCGCGTACGCCCTTGTCCATCAGGCGCAACACTTCTGAGGAAAACGACTCGATGCCCGGCTGCAGCTCGATGAAGCCGGCGGCGGCGAAACGCTGCAGGCGCTCGCTGGTCTGGTTGGCCTTGATCTCGCCCATCAAGCGGTAGCGCGGCTGCTGCCCGGCCAGCGCGTCCAGCATCTCGTCGTAGTACTGGCGCGGCAGGATGTAGTCGGAAAAGCGGAAAACGTGGTCGCCATACCGCTCGCGCAGCGCCGCCAGCATCTGCAGCACCCGCTGCGCCGGCTTGGCGCGGTATTTCAGGGTTTGCTCGTCGATGCCGCAAAACACGCAATGCTTGTGCTGGCCCCACCAGCAGCCGCGCGACGCCTCCACCGGCAGGACCTGGCTGCGCACGATCACGCGCTCGTCCCTCTGCAGCGCATCCAGGTCGGCGAACCAGTCGCTGTAGGACGGCGGCGGATTGGCGCCCAGGTCGGCCTGCTGCGCCGCTTGCGCCGGCTGGCCCCGCAGCGCGACCCCGGGTATGTCGCCCAACGCCCCGGCGCCGACCGACGCCTGCGCCAGACGCACGATCTGCGGCTCACCGTCGCCGCGAGCCACCGCATCGATGAAGGGGAAGCTGGACAAGATGGCGTCGCCCGGCCGCCCTTCCAGTGCGTAGCCGCCCAGCACCACCGGCAACCCCGGCTGCAGTGCCTTCAAGCGCCGCGCCAGGGCGACCGAGGCCAAAGTCTGGTCGAACATGCAGCTCAGCCCCACTAGCGTTGGCTGCCATTCCAGCACCCGCTGCGCGCATTCGTCCAGGTAGCGCGGAATGACATCCTCGCGCAACGCCAGGCACAGATGCAGCAGCTCCTCCTCGCTGCGGTAGCGCGGCTGGCGCACTTCCGGCGCGTGCAGGCGGCAACGCTCCACCAGGCACGCCGCCTGGGCTTCGTCGAAGCGCGGGTCGAGCGCGCCGCTAAAGAGGAACTCATTGATGCCCCAAAACGCGGCCAGCATGGTGAAGGTGTCGGCGCTGATGTGGCGCAGCAGGCCCAGGTTCAGGTGCATGACGCGGCTGGCCACCTGTGCCTCGTCCAGCACCGCCTTCAGCGTGGCCAGGCCCAGCGACGGTTCGGCATAGGTTGCCCACGGCATGCTGGCCAGCAGCACGCGCGGCGCGGCGGAGGCCATGGCGCGCCCCTACATCTTGATGATGCCGGACTGGTCGATCACAATCTCCTCCAGCGGGTCGCTGCCCTTGACGATCACCACCGTCACCGCCACCGCCACGGCGACCACGGCAATATTCATCTTGGTGCTGCCGGGCGTGAGGAAATCGTGCACCGCGACCAGGTGCTTGAGCACTTCGTCGGAGAGCTGCAGCTCGAGCTTGCCGGCCACTTCCTGCGGCTTCTCCAGCATATGCTCAATGTAGCGCCCATCATGCACCACGGCATTATAGAAATGGAGCGCCTCTTCGGCGGCGCCGCGCGGAATGTCGAGCCGCCCTTCCAGGGCGCGGCTGGCCTGGCCGTAAGCCGCCTCCAGCGCTGCGGCGGAACAGATGAACTTGTCCAGCGCCGGCCAGCGCTGCGCCAGGGCCTCGCGCGCGAACAGGCGCTGCTCAAAGGTGATGCGTTCGGTGGTCTTGCAGTCCATGATGGTCCTCCTTCTCGGTCGTCAGTCTTTCCAGACTAGCGGACGCGCGGGAGGCCGGCGGCACTGCAAGCACCAGGTTTGAGGCAGCTCTGTCCGGGCGCAGATTGATGGAACTTATCCTTACCCGGCTGCGTTACGATTGGGCTCGCTCCGGCTTGGGCACACGGAACCAGGCCGCATACAGCGCCGGCAGGAACAGCAAAGTCAGCGCCGTCGCCACGATCAGCCCGCCCATGATGGCCACCGCCATCGGGCCCCAGAACACCGAACGCGACAGGGGAATCATGGCGAGCGCGGCGGCGGCGGCAGTCAGGATGATCGGACGGCAGCGGCGCACCGCCGATTCCACGATGGCGTCCCAGGCCGGCACGCCGGCCTGGATATCCTGCTCGATCTGGTCCACCAGGATCACCGAGTTGCGGATGATCATGCCGAACAGCGCAATGATGCCCAGGTTGGCCACAAAGCCCAGCGGACGCCCCATGATCAGCAGCGCCATCGCCGCGCCCGCCACACCCAGCGGGCCGGTCAGGAACACCAGCAGCGAACGCGAGAAGCTATGCAGCTGCAGCATCAACAGGGTGAAGATGATGAACACCGCCAGCGGCAGGTTGGCGGCAATCGACTCCTCCGCCGCGCTGCTGTCGGACGCTGCGCCCTTGACCTTGATCTCGTAGCCCGGCGGCAGCTTGGCGCGCAATTCGTCCAGCTTGGGATTGATCTGGCCTGACACAGTCGGCCCCTGCACGCCCTCCGCCACATCCGACTGCACGGTGATTGCCCATTCGCGGCCTTCGCGCCAGACCACGCCCGGCTCCCACACGAAGTGCACGCGCGCCAGTTGCGAGATCGGCACCGAGCGGCCGGAATTGGTCGGAATGTAGGTATCGTTCAGCACGGAAATCGTGTTGCGCTCGTCCAGCGGCTGGCGCACCTGGATGTCGATCAGGCGGATGCCTTCGCGGAACTGCCCGATCGGCGTGCCTGACAGGATGGTGTTCGCCGCGCGCATCACCGTTTGCGAGGTGACGCCCAGGGCGCGCATCTTGTCCTGGTCCAGGTCCAGGCGCAGCACCTTGACCGATTCATTCCAGTTGTCGTTCACGCCAACGGTATTCGCATTGGCCCGCATAATGTCCTTCACCTGGTCGGCGATGGCGCGCACGCGCTCGACTTCTGTGCCGGTGACGCGGAACTGCACGGCGTACGGCACTGGCGGACCATTCGGCAGCAGCTGGACGCGGCCGCGGATCTCGGGGAAGTCGGTCTTGAACATATGCGTGATCTTCTGGCGCAATTCCTCCCGCGCTTTCAAGTCCTTGGCCAGCACCACGGCCTGCGACACGTTCGTCTGCGGGAAGATCTGGTTCAGCGGCAGGTAGAAGCGCGGGCTGCCGGTGCCGACGTAAGTCGTCACGCTGGCCACGCCGGCTTCCTTGCGCAGCAGCGCCTCGAACTTCTTGGCCTGCAGTTCGGTCTGCGCAAAGGCGGTGCCCTCCGGCGACCACATCTCCACCATCAGCTCCGGACGGCTGGAGTCGGGGAAGAACTGCTTCTCGATGAATTTGAAGCCGTACACGCCAAGGAAGAACACCACCAGCGTCGCCACGATCGTGGTCTTGCGATACTCCACGCACCAGCTCACCAAGGCGCGGAACTTGCGGTAGCCCGGCGTATCGAACAGTTCATGCTGGCCGCCGCCCTCGGAATGCGGCTTGACCTGCAGCAGCACATAGCCGATGTAGGGCGTGAACACCACGGCCACCAGCCAGGACGTGACCAGCGCGATGGCATTCACAGAGAATAGCGAGAAGGTGTACTCGCCCGCCGCCGACGCGGCCAGGCCGATCGGCAGGAAACCCGCCACCGTGATCAGGGTACCGGTCAGCATCGGCATCGCGGTCGAGGTGTAGGCGTAGGTTGCCGCTTCCAGGCGCGAATGGCCCTCCTCCATCTTGCGCACCATCATTTCCACCGCGATGATGGCGTCGTCCACCAGCAGGCCGAGCGCGATGATCAGGGCACCCAGCGAAATCTTGTGCAGGTCGATGTCCAGGATGCGCATGAACAGGAAGGTCACCGCCAGCACCAGGGGGATCGTCAGTGCCACAACCAGGCCTGGACGCGCGTCAAGGCGAAGTTTCGGCTTGGTGTGCAGGCCGAGCGCAACGAAGCTCACGGCGAGCACGATCAGCACCGCTTCCACCAGGGTGCGCAGGAATTCTCCCACCGAGGCGGTAACGGCGGCTGGCTGGTTCGAAACGCGCTCCAGCTCAATGCCAACCGGCAGCTTGGACTTCATGGCATCGACGGTCTTTTCCAGGTCCTTGCCCATCTGGATGATGTTGCCGCCCTTCTCCATCGATACGCCCAGGCCGATCACTTCCTTGCCGTTAAAGCGCATCTTGTCGCGCGGCGGGTCCAGATATTCGCGCTTGATGGCGGCAAAGTCGCCCAGGCGGAAGGTGGTGTTGTTGGCACGTAGTTCCAGCTCCTCCAGGTCTTTCACCGTGCGCAGCGCGCCCGATACGCGTACCTGCAGGTTATCGGTCGGGGTAACCGCCACGCCGGTCGCTTCCACCACGTTCTGGGTCGCGATCTGGTTAGCGATCTGCTCGATGGTCAGTCCCAGCTGGGCGAACTTCTTGTGCGAGAACTCGATATTGATCTTCTCGTCCTGCACCCCGAACAGCTCAACCTTCGATACCTTTTTCACGCCCAGCAGCTGCTGGCGCACCAGGTCCGCGTAGTCCTTCAGTTCCGCATAGGTGAACCCATCGCCGGACAACGCAAAAATGGAGCCGTAGGTATCGCCGAATTCATCGTTAAAGACCGGCCCCTGCACGCCCGCCGGCAAGGTGGAGCGGATATCGCCGATCTTCTTGCGCACCTGGTACCAGGCTTGCGTCACCTCCTTGGGCGGCGTGGACTCGCGCAGATTGACCAGGATCAGGGTCTGGCCCGGCTTGGAGTAACTGGTAATCTCGTGAATATAGGGCGTTTCCTGCAGCTTCTTTTCCAGCTTGTCGGTCACCTGCTCCGCCATCTGCAAGGCGGTGGCGCCCGGCCAGAAGGCTTGCACCACCATCGCGCGGAAAGTGAACGGCGGGTCCTCGTCCTGGCCCAGGTTCTTGTACGCCAGCAGGCCGCCGATCAGCAGCACCGCGATCAGGTAGCGCGTGAGCGGGATATGTTCCAGCGCCCAGCGCGACAGGTTGAAGCCCTTCATTTGGCGGCTCCAAGGATGGTCACCTTCTGGCCCGGCTTCAGCAGGTTAACGCCTGCCGTGACCACAGTCTGGCCCGGCTTCACGCCGCTGCCCAGCACCAGCTCATTGCCGGACACCCCACTCACCGTCACCGGCACCAGGCGCACCGTGCCGTTTTCCACCACCCAGACCGAAGTGGCCGCCTTCTCGTGGAACAGCGCCGTCAGCGGCACCTTGATTTGCGGCTGCGCCGTGCGCGAGGCGAAAGCCACCAGCGCCGTCATGCCAAGCTTGGCCTCCGCCAGGCTGGCAGGAATCGACACGCGGAAAGCGTAAGTCCGCGTGGACGGGTCGGCCACCGGCGACACCTCACGGATCTTGCCCGCGACCGACTTGTCGGGACTGGACCACAGGCGCACCTGCACGTCCTTGATGGCGCGCAGGGTATCGACCTTATCTTCCGGCACGCCGAAGACGATTTCCTTCTCGTCGGTTTTGGCCAGGCGCACCACCGGCGTGCCGGGCGACACGACCTGGCCCACCTCGGCGTCGACCGCCGTCACCACGCCGTCGATATCGGACACCAGGCTCGCATAACCGGCCTGGTTCGACATGCCGCGATATGCGGCCTGCGCCGAATCCACCTGCGCCTGGGCCGACTTGGCCGCCGACAGCTTGGCGTCGAGGATGGCCTGGCTGACGAAATTCTTCTCGCGCAGCTCCTGGTAGCGCTTCAGCTCCGCGTTGGCCAGGTCGCGCGTGGTTTCCGCCGCGCGCAATGCGGCCATGGCCTGCGCCTGCGACAGCTTTAAGTCCTGCGGATCGAGTTCCATCAGCACCTGGCCGCGTTTCACCACGCTGCCGACATCGATCTTGCGTGCCACAATCTTGCCGCCGACACGGAAGCCCAGGCGCGATTCGACGCGCGCCCGCACTTCACCGGAGAATTCGGCGTTCACATCGATATCGCTGGCCTGCAGCACCATGGCGCGCACCGGGCGGATATCCTCCGTCTTGGGGGCCTCTTTCGAGCAGGCGGCGAGCAGCACGGCGCAGGCCGCAACCAGGGGTAGTTTTTTTGCTACGAACACGATGGAATTCCTTTTAAGTGTCTCTGGCAATTGCCGGGGGTGCATCTTTGCCATTATTATTTCCAGTCTGGAACTAATTGACTTTCCGTTTAGTAAAAAATTATAGCCGGGTCAACAAAACTTGCAAATGACTTTCGCGTCATTAATTTAGAACAGCACCTCTATGTCCGTTGACCATTACGAGAATTTCCCCGTCGCCTCCATCCTCATGCCGCGCCGCCTGCGCCCGGCGGTGGAAGCGATCTACGCCTTCGCCCGCAGCGCCGACGATATCGCCGACGAGGGCGACGCCACGCCCGAACAACGCCTGGCCGGGCTGAGCGCCTACGAAGAGGCCCTGGGCCGGATTGAACGCGGCGCCGTCGGCAGCAACGGCCCCGAGCCGATGTTCGAACGCCTGGCTGCCGCCATCGAGCGCCATCAACTGCCGCTGCGCCCCTTCTACGACCTGTTGTCCGCCTTCAAGCAAGACGTGGAGGTGTCGCGCTACGCCGATTACGCCACCCTGCTCGACTACTGCGCCCGCTCCGCCAACCCGGTCGGCCGCTTGATGCTGCACCTGTATGGCGCCGCCGACGAACAGAATATCCGCGACTCCGACGCCATCTGCTCCGCCCTGCAAATCATCAATTTCCTGCAGGACGTCGCCATTGACGAGCACAAAGAGCGCATTTACCTGCCAATGGAGGACTTGACGCGCTACGCCCTGTCGCCGGCCCACCTGTCGCGCCCCGATAACAAGGCGAAATGGCGCGCCATGATGAAATTCCAGGTGGAGCGGGCCCGCGCGCTGATGCTGCAAGGCGCACCGCTGGCCTGCCGCCTGAAAGGCCGTATCGGACTCGAACTGCGCATGGTGGTGCAAGGCGGCCTGCGCATCCTGGAGGCGATCGAGGAAGTCGATTATGACGTTTTCCTGCGTCGCCCCAAGCTTGAAAAGCGCGACTGGTTCAAGGTTTTCTGGCGCGCGCTTCGGATGCGCCGCACTTCCCTATAAAATAGCGCCTTTGTCAGCATTACCCACGCCATAAGAATATGTCCCCCGACGAATACTGCCAGCAGAAGGCCGCCGCCAGCGGTTCCAGTTTCTACTACAGCTTCCTGTTCCTGCCACCGGAACGCCGCCGCGCGATCACGGCGCTGTACGCCTTTTGCCGCGAGGTCGACGACACCGTGGACGAATGCAGCGACGAATCGCTGGCCCGCATCAAGCTGGCCTGGTGGCGCAACGAGATCGCCCAGATGTACCAGGGCCAGCAAAGCCACCCAGTGACCCAGGCCCTGCAGCCGCACATTGCCGTGTATGACCTGAAGCAGGAGCATATGCAGGCCATCATCGACGGCATGGAAATGGACCTGAACCAGACCCGCTACCTCGATTACGCCGGCCTGTCGAAGTACTGCTGGCACGTGGCAAGCGTGGTCGGCATCCTGTCCGCCTCGATTTTCGGCGTGACGCGCCCGGAAACGCTGCAGTACGCGGAAAAACTGGGCCACGCCTTCCAGCTGACCAACATCATCCGCGACGTGGGCGAAGACGCCCGCAAAGGCCGGATTTACCTGCCGGTGAATGAACTGCAGCAGTTCAACGTGACCGCGGCCGACCTGCTGAACGCACGCGAAACCGAAAATTTCGCCAAATTGATGCAATTCCAGGTCGCGCGCGCGCAAAAAGCCTACGACGAAGCGTTCGCCCTGCTGCCGAAAGAAGACCGCCGCGCCCAGCGCCCTGGCCTGATCATGGCAGCCATTTACCGCACCCTGCTCAACGAGATCGAGGACGATGGCTACCACGTCCTCAAGCAACGCATTTCGCTGACGCCGATCCGCAAACTGTGGCTGGCGTGGAAGACCTGGGTTCGTGGCTAAGCGCTTTGCGGTGGTTGGCGGCGGCTGGGCCGGATTCAGCGCCGCCGTCGAACTGGCGCGCAGCGGCCACCAGGTCACCGTCTTCGAAGGTGCACGCACAGTGGGCGGCCGCGCGCGCCGGGTTGATATCGACGGCCGCGTGCTGGACAACGGCCAGCACATCCTGCTCGGCGCCTACCGCGAAGCCCTGCGGCTGATGCGCCTGGTGGGCGTCGACCTCAACGCCGCCATCCTCAAGCTGCCCTTGCAGATGCGCTACCCGAACGGCACCGGCATGGACTTCATCGCCCCGCGCCTGCCGGCACCGCTGCACGTCGGCATTGCCCTGCTGCGCGCGCGCGGACTGGAACGCGAAGACAAGCTGGCCTTGGCCCGCTTCAGCACCACCGCGCGCTGGATGGGCTGGCGCCTGAACAATGACTGCAGCGTGGCCGAGCTGCTGGAACGCTTCGAGCAAACCCCAAGGCTGGTGCAACTGATGTGGCGCCCGCTCTGCCTGGCCGCGCTCAATACCCCGCTGGAACACGCCTCGGCCCAGGTCTTCCTCGCCGTGCTGCGCGACAGCCTCGGCGCCGGCCGCGCCGCCTCCGACATGCTGTTGCCGCGCGTCGACCTCTCCGCGCTCTTCCCCGCCGCCGCCGCCGCCTGGCTGCAGAAGAAGGGCCACCAAATCCACCTCGGCGCCAAAATAAGCACGCTACAGCCCGGCACTTTATCGACGTGGCTGGTAGGCGAGGCGGAGTTCGACGGGGTGGTGCTGGCGACTGCGCCGGCCGCAGCGGCCGCCTTGCTGCAGCCGCTGGAGGCGACTGCGGCGCTGGCGGCGCAGCTTGCCGGCCTGGAATCGGAGCCGATCACGACCTGCTACCTGCAATACCCCGCTGGCACGCGCCTGGAAACGCCCTTCTACGCGCTGGTGGACGATCCGGCAAGCCGGCGCTATGGCCAGTTCGTCTTTGACCGCGGCCAGCTCGACCCGCGGCAGGAGGGCCTGTTCGCGGTGGTGATCAGCGCTGCCAGCGCGGCGGCCGAGCTGCCGCAGGAGGAACTGGCGGCAGCCCTGGCATCCCAGCTGGCGGCGGATTTGGGCCGGCCGGCGCTGGCGCAGCCGTCCTGGACGCGCGTCATCACCGACAAGCGCGCCACCTTCGCCTGCACAGCGGGGCTCGAGCGACCCGCCAACGCCACCGCGCTCGATGGCCTGGTCCTGGCCGGCGACTACACCCAGGGCGACTATCCCGCCACCCTGGAAATGGCCGTGCGCAGCGGCGTCCAGGCGGCCAAACTCCTGGCCGGGGCCGCCCGCCGCAGCAGGGCGTGAGCAGCGTGCCCCGCCTGTCCCCCGTTTTGGTCGCCTGCTCCCGCATTTCTGCAGCCTGTCGCACGCCGGTGGAGCGCCGCGATCTTGTCCACTACAGTGACAACATGGAGTAAAAGAAGGCTGGAGTTACTAATGAGCAAGAATGAGTACCTGGACGCATTGAAGAAGGCCCTCGCCGGCTTGCCGCCCGATATCGCGGCCAAGACGATGGCTTACTACGAACAGCGTTTCATCGACGAGCTGGCCGCCGGCCGCAGCGAAGCCGAGATCGTGGCCGACCTGGATGAGCCGCGCAAGATCGCCATGACCCTGCGCGCCAGCAGCCACCAGCAAGCCTTCGAGCAGCACCGCAACCCCGCCAACCTGGCGCGCGTGGTGTTCTCTTTCATCGGCCTGGGCATATTCAACCTGTTCATGGTTGTGCCGGCGGCTGTATTCTCGGCCCTGCTGATTTCCGTCTATGCCAGCGCTTTCGCCTTCTACATCAGCGGCATTGCCATTACGGCAAGCGGGCTGGCCGGCGCCAATGAGCTGGTGCTGAGCGGCCCGCTGCGCCACCTGGTCATTTACGACGACGAGGGCGAGCAGGTCGAAGCCCGCATGCAAACCAAGGTCTCGATCAGCGAGCAAGGCGTGGACATCTTCCAGGAGCCATCCCCCGGCCTGCGCAAGGAATGGGATGAAGCCGCCAGCAAGTCCGAGAAACTGCTGGAAGGCGCGGAAGCCATGGCCGAAGGCGGCGTCCATATCACCTCCGACCTCGACAGCGAGTCGCGCGCCACACAGGCCGTGGTCGGCATCGGCCTGGTCTTGCTCGGCATCCTGCTGACGCTGGCCAGCATCGTGGTCACCAAATACTCGCTGATCGGACTGAAACGCTACATCCAGATGAACGCTTCGCTGCTGCGCGGCGCGTGAAAGGAAGGACCATGAATTTCCGTTCCCTGTTCAAGATCGGCCTCGGCATGGCGCTGCTGGCGGTGCTGCTGACCGCCGTGTCCTACAGCATGTTGCGGGTCCAGGGCGCCGCCAATCCCACCAGCGTCGCCGGCCGTACCGCCCGCACCGAGGTGCGCGAAGTGGCCGCCACCACCTCCACCGTGGAGCTGGTCGGCCCGATCGACCTGCGCCTGCGCCAGGGCGACATCCCTTCGCTCAAGGTGCGTGGCGAGCAGCGCCTGCTGGGCAATATCGCCACTGAGCAGCAAGGCAATACCCTGCGCATCGGCTCCAAAGGCCTGCTGCTGCATCCGCGCCGCCCGATTGAAGTCGAACTTGTGCTGCCATCCCTGAATGAGCTGGTGATCAACGGCAGCGGCGACAGCACGGTTAATGGGTTCAGCGGCGAGCACCTGAGCGTGCAGTTGCAAGGCTCGGGCAACCTGACCTTCAATGGCCGCTATAAACAGGTGGAAGCCGGCGTGCACGGCAGCGGTGACCTGAACCTGAACACCGGCCAGGGTGATCGCGTAACGCTCGAAATGGTGGGTTCGGGAGCCATCACGTCCAGCGGCAGCTGCAAGGAGCTGACCGCCGACCTGACCGGTTCCGGTGACCTGAACGCGCAGCACCTGGCCTCCGACAAAGTGACCGTTACCCTGCAGGGCTCCGGCACCACCAATGTCTTTGCGCGCCAGTCGGCGGATGTGACGATGAAGGGTTCCGGCGACATCCGCGTGTACGGCAACCCGAACGACCGCAATGTGAGCCGCAGCGGCTCAGGCGGCGTGAGCTGGGTTCACTAAGTAGCGCAGCACATCCCTGCCGGCGGCCAGGCCGCTGGCAAAGCACGCCGTCAGCAAATAGCCGCCGGTCGGCGCTTCCCAATCGAGCATCTCGCCCGCCACGAAGGTGCCGGGCAAGGCCTTCAGCATCGTTCCCTGCAGCGCCTCGAAACGGACCCCGCCCGCACTGCTGATCGCTTCGTCGATCGGGCGCGGCGCGTGCAGGATGACCGGCAGCGCCTTCAGGGTGGCGGCCACGCGCAGCGGGTCGTGGAACGCCTCTTTGTCCAGCACTTCGTGCAGCAATCCGATTTTCACGCCTTTGATATTCACCCGGCTTTGCAGGAAGCTCGACATCGAGCGCGAGCCGCGCGGGTGCGACAGCTCTTGCTGCAGGCGCTCCAGCGGCCAATCCGGCAGCAGGTCGAGTTCAATGGTGGCGCGGCCTTCGGCGGCGATGCGGTCGCGGATGCCGGCGGAGACGGCATAGATCAGGCTGCCCTCCACCCCGCTGGCGGTGATCACCAGCTGGCCTTTGCGGGCGCCGATGGCCACCGTGGTCAAAGGCTGGCCGGCGTATTTGGCGGAAAAATGCTCGCTCCAGCGCGCGTCGAAACCGCAGTTGGCCGGCACCAGCGGCGCCACCTCAACGCCGTGCTGCGCCAGCAAGGTTTGCCAGGCGCCATCCGAACCAAGACGCGCCCAGCTCGCGCCGCCCAGGGCCAGTACGGTGGCTGCCGGGCGCACGATGTGCTCCCCGTCCGGCGCCGCGATGCGCAGCGCGCCGTCGCCGGTCAAGCCCAGCCAGCGATGGCGCTGGTGGAAATGCACGCCGCTTTCACGCAGCCGGTGCAACCAGGCGCGCAGCATGGGCGCGGCCTTCATCTCGGTCGGGAAGACGCGGCCGGAAGTACCGACAAACGTATCGATGCCCAAACCGTGTACCCAGCCGCGCAAATCGTCCGGTGTAAAGGCGTCCAGCATGGGGCGCAAGACGCCGGCGCGGCTGCCGTAGCGCGCCATAAACTGCTCATACGGTTCGGCATGCGTGATGTTCATGCCGCCGCGACCGGCCAGCAGGAACTTGCGGCCGACCGACGGCATGGCGTCGTAAACCGCGACGCGCACGCCTGCCGCGGCCATGACTTCCGCCGCCATCAGCCCGGCGGGGCCGCCGCCGATGACGGCTACACATTGTTCGTGATTACTCTCCATAGGGGCTGCATTGTAGTCGATCTTGGGGGATCGGCTGCCAGCACATCGCGGCCGTGGCGCGCGGCGCGCCGCGCCAGCGCGTCGAGCGCCCAGATGCGCGCGCTGCGCGCATTCATCTCCTGCCGATAGAAGCAGAATCGATTGCCGCCCAGGCTCAGCGCCTGCGCCATGGCCACATGAGCGGCGCGCAGCACGGCCGCGCTGTCGCGCCCATCGCCGGCCAGGGCGATGCCGATGCTGGCGCTGGTCGCGACATTGTCGTTATGCCAGGGCATCGGCCGCTTGACCGCCTCCAGTACGCGCTCGGCCAGCCCCAGCACGTCCTCTTCCCGGGCCAGGCCGGGAATGATTACAGCAAACTGGCAACCTAGCAGGCGCGTCATGCTTTCGCCAGGCTGCAGGACGCGGGCCAGCGCCGTCGCCACATGCGAGAGCAGCGCGCTGCACGCCTGGGGGCCGTGGCTGATTTTAATGCCGCTGTAACGGTCGATGGTGAGCACCAGCACGGCGGCCGTGTGCTCGCTGCTATGCGCCGCGGCCAGCACCTGGCCCAGGCGGTCATGGAAAAGTGCGATGGGTTCCATAAGCTCAATCCAGGTAGGGGACAAAATCGAAGGCGCTGAGGATGCCGTTTACTTGCGCCGACAGGCAGAAAGCAAAAAAACTGCGCGCAATGCCGAGCGGCGGCTCTTTGCTGACGAGCGTGAGTGAGCGGCAAATCGGGTAGCTGCCATTGCGGATATTGGCCATGCAGGCCGAGACGCCCGAAACCGGCAGCAGCCGGATCGACACGCCCTGCGCTATGGCGCGTTCCGCCGCGCCGATCGAAACGAATGAGATGGCGTTCTCGCAGGAAGCCACTACCGCCATGCGTTCGATATCCGATTCAACGGCAGCGTTAGGCTTGAAGGTATCGAGCGGCTGGCGCAGGAAGCGCGCCAGCAAGGCGTTGGACGCACTGCCCGGCTGGGCGGCGACGACATGGAAGGCATCCATGCGGCCGCTGAAGATGGCCTGCAGCTGTTCGAAGTCCAGCGGCTCCATCGGGTTCTCGGTGTGCACCACCACCCCCAGGCCATCGCGCGCAATCGGTATGCCATACAGGTCGTGCTCACCCGGCGCCAGGGCACGCGACAGCATGGCGATGTGTGCATGGCCGGCGCGCACCTCTTCCAGGCCGCGCAGGGAGCCGCCCAGCTCCACCTCAATCGCAACTTCGGGATGCAGCAAGCGGTACTTGGCCGCTATCTCGCGCAGCAGCGGTCCCATGGTCGTGGAGCCGGCGATATGCAGGCGCGCTGAATGCAAAAGCGGAGGGACGGAAACCGCGTCCGCCACAAAGACGAAACCCATTGCGACTCTCCTTGCAAGAAAGGAAATAAGCCGCAGGGAGGGGGCGACGGGATTTTAGAGGGGAAACGTGCGCGGCAGGTTTGGGCCGCACAGTTCCAAGTATATGCCGATGGCGCGCCAGGTCAACAGTAGCCGGCGCGCTGTTGCGAGGAGGTCTTAACCGCCTGTCACTGGTGGGAAAAAGGCAATTTCATCGCCAGCCGCCACGGGCGCAGCGGCGTCGCACATGCGCTGGTTGCTGGCCATGCGCAGGGCGCGCCCTTCCGCCAGAGCTCCGGCCCAGGGTTCGCCGCGCCCAATCAGCCAGGCGCGCACGGCGCCGACAGTGGCCACGCCATCCGGCAGGACGACGGTTTCGCCGCTGCCGAGCGCCTCGCGCACACTGGCAAAATACTTAAGATTGATCTGCATATCAGTACATCAATTCGCTGAAGGGGATAAAGCGCACCACATCGCCCGCCGCAATCGGGTTGCCGGGCGGGTTGTCGACCAGGCCATCGCCCCACACGGTGGAGGTCAGCACGGCCGAACCCTGGTTGGGGAACAGGTCCAGGCCGCCTTTCTCATTCAGTTTCGCGCGCAGGAATTCGTTGCGGCGGTCGGCTTTCGGCCAATTGAAGTCGGCCCGCAGCTGCATGCCGCGCGCCTGCGCCGGGACATCGGCGCCCTGCAATCGCAACAGGAAGGGCCGCACGAACAGCAGGAAGGTGACAAAACTCGACACGGGATTGCCCGGCAGGCCAATGAAGAAAGCCTGCCCTACTTCGCCAAATGCCAGCGGCTTGCCCGGCTTCACGGCGATCTGCCACATATTCAGCTTGCCTTCCGCCTCCACGGCGGGTTTGATGTGGTCTTCCTCGCCGACGGACACGCCGCCGGAGGTGATGATCAGGTCATTGCCATTGGCCGCCTGGCGCAACACGGCGCGCGTGGCATCCAGGGAGTCGGGCACGATGCCCAGGTCCTGCACCTCGCACCCCAGGTTTTCCAGCAAGGCGCGCAAGGTGAAACGGTTGGAATTGTAGATGGCGCCCGGCGCCAGCGGTTCGCCCGGCATGGCCAGCTCGTCACCGGTGAAGAACACTGCGACGCGCAGCTTGCGGCGCACCGCCAGTTCGGCCATGCCGATGGAGGCGGCCAGGCCCAGTTCCTGGCTGCGCAGGCGCGTGCCGCTGGCCAGGATCACGCTGCCGACGCTGATGTCCTCGCCGGTGCGGCGAATCCATTCGCCGGCTTGCGGCGCGTGGCGGATCGTGACCAGGCCTTCCGCCGCTTCGCACTGCTCCTGCATCACCACCGCATCCGCGCCCTCGGGAATCATGGCGCCGGTGAAGATACGGGCAGCGCAGCCAGGCAGCAAGGGCTGGCCGACATGGCCGGCCGGGATGCGCTGCGTGACCGACAAGGTGGCGCTGCCGCTGGCGCAATCGGCGGCGCGCACCGCGTAGCCATCCATCTGCGTGTTGTCATGGCCGGGCACATTCATGCCCGACACCACGGCACGCGCCAGGACGCGGCCATTGGCTTCCAGGGTCGGCACGGTTTCAACTTCCGCCGCGGGGCGCGCGGCGGCGAGCAGGAAATCGAGGGCTTCGCGGACGGCGAGCATTGCCATTGTTTACAGTCCTGTGTTGGCGGCGATGAACGCCTTCATCTTGGCCACGTCGGCCGGCATCACTTCAAAGCGCTGCGGCAGCGTTTCGATGTTCTCAAAGCCTGCCGGGCGCTCCGCGTCCTGGCCCAGCGCCTCCAGGATGGTTTCGTTGAACTTGGCCGCCAGCGCGGTTTCCAGCACGATCATCGGCACGCCAGGCTCGATATGCTCTTTGGCGACCTTGATGCCGTCGGCGGTGTGGGTGTCGATCACGATGCCGTAGTCGTCGGCCACGTCGCGGATGGTCTGCACGCGCTCATCGTGGTTCGATTTGCCGGATTTGAAGCCGAACTTTTCGACCAGCTTGAATTCGTCGCCATCGCTGCCCGGCGCGCCGGACAGGTCGAAACCGCCTTCGGTTTCCACTTTTTTGAACAGCTCGCGCACGCGCTTGCCGTCGCCCTGCACCAGGTCGAACACAAAGCGCTCAAAGTTCGACGCTTTGGAAATGTCCATCGACGGGCTGGAGGTATGGTAAGTCTCGGCCGACTTGCGCACGCGATACACGCCGGTGCGGAAGAATTCGTCCAGCACGTCGTTTTCATTGGTGGCGACGATCAGTTTGTCGATCGGCAGGCCCATCTGGCGGGCGATATGGCCGGCGCAGATATTGCCGAAGTTCCCCGACGGCACGGTGAAGGAAACCTTCTGCTCATTGCTCTTGGTCGCTGCCAGATAGCCACGGAAGTAATACACCACTTGCGCCACGACGCGCGCCCAGTTGATGGAGTTGACGGTGCCGATCCTGTGGCGGGCCTTGAATTCCAGGTCATTCGAGACCGCCTTGACCATGTCCTGGCAATCATCGAACACGCCTTCGACGGCGATGTTGAAGATGTTCGGGTCCTGCAGGCTGAACATCTGGGCGGTCTGGAAGGCGCTCATCTTTTTATGCGGCGACAGCATGAACACCTTGATGCCCTTCTTGCCGCGCATGGCGTATTCCGCCGCGCTGCCGGTATCGCCCGAGGTGGCGCCGAAAATGTTCAGCTGCGCATCCTGCTTGGCCAGCGTGTATTCGAACAGGTTGCCCAGCAATTGCATGGCCATGTCCTTGAACGCCAGGGTCGGGCCGTTGGACAGCGATTGCAGGATGAGCTTTTTGCCGTCGCTGTCGTCCAGCACGCGCAACGGCGTGATGTCGGCGGCGTTTTCGCCCTCGCGCACATTGCGGTAGACGTCGGCGGTATAGGTCTTATGCGCCAGGGCGCGCAGATCCGCTTCAGGAATGTCGTCAGCGAACTTCTTCAGGATCTCCACCGCCAGGTCGGCGTAGGACATGTAGCGCCACTTGTTCAGCTCTTCGCCGGTGACTTGCGGGTATTCCACGGGCAGGTACAGGCCACCATCCGGTGCCAGGCCGCCCAAAAGGATGTCGGAAAACTGCTGTGGGGAGTGTGCTGCAGCCGACGCGTCGGCCCGGGTAGACACGTATTGCATAGAGTAGAAAGTCCGGTTGGCAGGTAAAAACGGACATTTATTATAGTGCCAACCGAATATTCGTGGGGCGTTGCCCCACAAAACCTTAATTTAGCAGGCGGCGTGGTTCACCGTCACCACATGGATGGCCAGGCCACCCAGCGACGTTTCCTTGTATTTGGCCTGCATGTCGGCTCCGGTCTGGCGCATGGTTTCGATCACATTGTCGAGGGTGACAAAGTGGGTGCCGTCGCCCTTCAAGGCCAGCGAGGCGGCGGTGATCGCTTTCACCGCGCCCATGCCATTGCGCTCGATGCACGGGATCTGCACCAGGCCGCCGATCGGGTCGCAGGTCATGCCGAGGTGGTGCTCGATGCCGATTTCGGCGGCGTTCTCGATTTGCGCATTGGTACCGCCCAGTGCCGCGACCAAGCCGGCGGCGGCCATCGCACATGCGACGCCCACTTCACCCTGGCAGCCGACTTCAGCGCCGGAGATCGAGGCATTGCGCTTGCACAGCATGCCGATCGCGGCAGCCGTCAGCATGAAGGCGCGCACGCCCGCCACCGGATCGACTGGTTTACAGTCTTCCGCATAATATTTCAGCACAGCCGGAATGATGCCGGCGGCGCCATTTGTAGGCGCGGTTACAACACGTCCGCCTGCCGCGTTCTCTTCGTTCACCGCCATGGCGTACAAACTCACGCCGTTCAGCGCGTCGTGCGGCAGCTGGTTGGTGCGGTCGCCCTGCTGCGCCTGACGCCACAAATCAGCGGCGCGGCGCTTCACCTTCAGACCGCCCGGCAATTGGCCGGAAGTCTCCAGGCCGTGCTGGATGCAGTCGCGCATGACGTGCCAGATACGGTCCAGGCCAGCATCCAGCTCGGCTTCCGTCATCCGCTTCAGCTCATTCTCCCGCAGCATTTGCGGGATGCTCTTGCCGCTGCTGACGCCGTGGCCCAGCAGTTCCGCCATGGTGTTGAAGGGATAACGCAAGCGCACGGCGGGCTTGTCGTCCGCCGCGCTTTGCTCGCCTTCGGCGACAATGAAACCGCCGCCCACCGAGTAGTAAATTTTGGTCAGCGTGCTGCCATCCGCGCGCTGCAAGGTGAAGCGCATGCCGTTCGGGTGGCCCGGCAAGTTCTCGGCCATATGGAATAGCAGGTGCTGCTTGCGCGTGAACGGTACGGTCTTCTCGCCCAGCAGGCGCAGCTCCCCATCCACGTCGGCGGCGGCCAGCATATCGTCCACCGCGTCAGGATCCACGCCTTGCGGCGTTTCGCCCATCAGGCCAAGCAGCACGGCCTTGTCGGTGCCGTGGCCAACGCCGGTCAGGGCCAGGGAGCCGAACAGCTCAGCAGTCACCGAGGCAACATCGTCCAATGGACTGTTCTCGACCAGGAAGCGGCGCGCCGCCACCATTGGCCCCACCGTGTGGGAACTCGACGGGCCAATGCCAATCTTGAAAAGGTCGAAAACACTCATGTCCATTGTTACTTGTCTCTCTCTGGTTATGCGGCCTCGCTGAGGCTCACGTCAATATTCGCCAGCATGTCCTTCACCATCTCGTCCACGCCGATGCTTGCTTTCCAGCCCCAGTCCGCACTCGCCTTGGAGTCGTCCAGGCTGCGCGGCCAGCTGTCGGCAATGGCTTGGCGGCTGTCCGGAGTGTAGGCAATCTTGAATGCAGGCACCGCACGGGTGATCGCTGCTGCCAGTTGTTCCGGGTTGAAGGAAACGCCGGCGACATTGTACGACGAACGGATCTTAATTTGTTCGGCCGGCGCGTCCATCAATTCAATGGTTGCGCGGATTGCGTCGGGCATGTAAATCATGGGCAGCGTGGTCTGCGGGCCGAGGAAGCAATCGTAGGTCTCGCCGCGCAGCGCGGCGTGGAAAATCGCGATCGCGTAGTCGGTGGTGCCGCCGCCTGGTGGCGATTTAAAGCTGATAATTCCTGGGTAACGGATCGAACGCACGTCAACGCCGTACTTCAGGAAATAATATTCGCACAGTCGTTCGCCTGCCAGCTTGGAGATGCCGTAGATGGTGGTTGGATCCATCACGGTGAACTGCGGCGTGTTCTCAGCCGGGGTGTTCGGGCCGAACGCCGCGATCGACGATGGCCAGAAGATACGCAGCGGCTTGCCCTGCTCGCCGCGCTCGCGCGCCACTTCCAGGATATTTAACAGGCCGTCCATGTTCAGGTCCCACGCTTTCAGCGGCGCCGCCTCGCCGGTGGCCGACAGCATGGCTGCCAGCTGATAGACCTGGGTGATGCCTTCCGCTGCCACCAGTTGCTCCAGCGCGGTTTTGTCCATCACGTTCAGCACCTGGTAGCGCGCTGCGTTGTATTTATTGACCGGGCTGATATCGGTAGCAATGACATTCTGCGCGCCGTGCTGCTTGGCCAGCGCCTCCACCAGTTCAGAGCCGATTTGGCCGTTGGCGCCAATGACGAGGATACGTTCCATGTTCTTACCTGCTTTTTCCAGTTAGTTCTTGATGATGCCGAGTTCTTTGCCAGCTTGTTCGAATGCTGCGAGGACCTTGTCCAGTTGTTCGCGGGTGTGGGCGGCCGACAACTGCACGCGCACGCGCGCCTGACCCATCGGCACCACCGGGTAGAAGAAGCCGGACAGCAGCACGCCCAGCTCGTACATGCGGGCCGCGAATTTCTGCGCCACTGGTGCTTCGAACAGCATCACCGGCACCACCGGGTGGGTGCCTGGCTTGATGGTGAAGCCGATGCGCTCGATCTCCTTGCGGAAGTAGGCGGTGTTCTCATGCAGGCGGTCGCGCAGCTCGGTGGAGGCGGACAGGCGCTTCAGCACTTCCAGCGAGGCGCCGGCGATGGATGGGGCCAGCGTGTTGGAGAACAGGTACGGGCGCGATTTCTGGCGCAGGGTGTCGATCACTTCCTTGCGGCCGGAGGTGAAGCCGCCCATGGCGCCGCCCAGGGCTTTGCCCAGGGTGCCGGTGATGATGTCGATCTTGCCCAGCACATTGTGGTGCTCGTGGGTGCCGCGGCCGGTCTTGCCCATGAAGCCGGAGGCGTGGCACTCGTCAATCATCACCAGGGCGCCGTACTTCTCGGCCAGTGCAACGATCTTGTCCAGCTGGGCGATGGTGCCGTCCATCGAGAACACGCCGTCGGTCACGATCACCTTGTGGCGCTTGTCGGCGGCAGCCTGCAGTTGCTTCTCCAGGTCGGCCATGTCGTTGTGGGCGTAGCGGAAGCGCGCGGCTTTGCACAGGCGGATGCCGTCGATGATGGAGGCGTGGTTCAGCGCGTCGGAGATGATGGCGTCGTTTTCATCGAACAGTGGTTCGAACACACCGCCATTGGCGTCGAAGGCCGCCGCGTACAGGATGGTGTCTTCGGTGCCGAGGAATTCGGAGATGGCTTTTTCCAGCTGCTTGTGCACGGTCTGGGTGCCGCAGATGAAGCGCACCGAGGACAGGCCGTAGCCGTATTTCTCAGTCGCTTCGATGGAGGCCTGCGCCACCCATTCCTGGCCGGACAGGCCCAGGTAGTTGTTGGCGCACATATTGATCAGGGTACGACCGTCTTCAGCCTGCACTTCGCTGCCCTGGCGCGACGCGATTACGCGTTCCGGCTTGTACAGACCCTCGTTGCGCAGCTTTTCCAGGTTCTGTTGCAGGCCCGTGTAAAACGCATTCGTCGCTTGGCTCATGGTCGTCCTCTGATGTAAAGTTTACTCTTATTTCACTAATCCGGATGGAATTCACTATATTGAACGTAAATTCGATATACAGAATCCTACGTTACTACATTGAACTTTGCAAGCGTGAAGCAGACCACTCCCACCAATGCCCCGCCGGAAGTCGGCGCCGCCCTGCAACGATTGCGCCTGGCGCGCGGCCTGACGCTGGAGGACCTGTCCCGTATCGCCGGGGTCTCCAAGTCCATGCTATCGCAGATTGAACGGGAAAAGGCCAATCCGACCATCGCCATCACCTGGCGCCTGGCCAATGCCCTTGGGGTGCAGATCGGGGAGTTGCTGTCCGACGTCGAAAAGGATGTCGAACTGATAAAGTTGGTGGATGCGCATGAGACCCCTACCCTGCCTGGCGCGCACGCCGGCTACGTGCTGCGCATCCTGGGGCCGATGGAACTGGCGGGCAAATACGAATGGTACGAGCTGACGCTGGCACCGGGCGGCGAACTGGTCTCGCAGCCTCATGACCCGGGCACCACCGAGCACCTGACCGTCATGCATGGCTCGATGGAGCTGGAAGTCGCTTCCAGCAAAAAGAAGGTCAAGCTAGGCGGCACTGCGCGCTATGTCGCCGACGTCCAGCACGCCATCCGCAACCCCGGCAAGTCCGAGGCGAAGGCGCTCCTCGTTGTGATTCACCGCTAAACCTTGCAAACTAAAACCAGCACCTGGCTGCGCGCCCTCTCCTACCTCATGGTCATTGGCGGTACCGTTGCGCCTTTGATCTACGAGGAGATTTCGCGGCGCGGCCGCAGCAGCAGCGTCGGCGGATGCCAGAACGCAGGCTGTGTCGGCGCTGGCACCGGGGAAGGCCTGCTTTACATGGCTTTCCTCATCCTGCTGTGGGCGTTCTGCTCGCTGGTCAACGCGATTGCCTTTTACGGCTATCCTGGCCGCACCAGTTGGTTGCGCCGCCTGGAGCTGGCAGTTTTTATGCTGCCTTGGGTGGGCCTGGTTACCTTGTGGCTGGTGCGCTTCTAAGATCGCCCCAGGTCACGCCAGGCGGGCAAGCCATTCCTGCGCTTCGCCCTTTCGTACGACGCGGCGATGACGCCACCAAACACAGCGCCCGCGAAGATCGCGTACGCAAGGCCGGTATTAAAGCTCGCGCCATCCTTGGACCAATGCAGTAGCCACATCGGGCCGCCCCACATCACCGTATAGTACGAGCCGACGACAAGGAAGTTTTGCCAGAAGGAGGCAAAGTGCGGTGGTGCCAGGTCGATGCCGAGGCGCCATAACCCAAGCTCCCGCCCCCCGGCCTCACCGCTTAGACCATTGACCGGACCGCAGTCGCATGCGACCAGACAATCTGCCAGGCGCCATTGCGCTTCTCATAGAGGTCGGTATGCCAGTGCGTGGCGCGCGGCATGTGGTGCTGCCCAAAAGTGACTTCCAGCTCGGACTGGTAGCGGATGGCCGCGCCCTGGCCGAACAGCCGCACTTCGATGTCCTTCGGCTCCCAAACCTTGTAGCACAGCGTCCCGGCGGCGATCGCACCAAGGTACTGCTCCCTGGACAACGCCATGCCAACCGGCGTGACGAGCTGGAAGTCGTCGGCGTGCAGCAATCTGGCCGCTTCGACATCACCGGCTACCAGTGCCGCGAGCCGCGATTGTTCGAGCGCGCGCAGCGCTTCGTGTTCCTTCAGTATTTCGGACATATTGCTCCTCGTTGGCTTCGGATGAGTGGCCACATGGCCAGCCTCAGATAGGGGCTCCGGGCGGGATTGTTGGCAGGGCGCGCAGCTTGACGCTGCGCGGGTCGGCCAGGTAGCGCAGAACGTGGTCGGCGGCCTGGGCGCGGCTGGCGGCTGTGGTGCCTTTGCCGGGGTTGGCTTTCAGCCAGCCGGCCAGGGAGCGCAATTGCTGGCGCAGGTCGGCGTCGACGTTGGTGTGGAGCTTGCCGCCGTCTACTACTTGCAGCAGTGCGTCAAGCACGACCCAGTTGGCGGCAAGTTGCACGGCTTCGCCGCCGCCGAGCTTGCCCGGGACGGAATTGCGCTTCCAGGTGCTGGCCAGTGCGGCATCGATGATTTCGCCGGTGCCAGGCATGGCGGCGTCGCGCGCGTGTTGCCAGTACAGGCGGTTCAGGCGGCTGGCGTCGAACAGGAAGCCTGCGGTCTGGGCGGCGCCGGTTTCGGCGGCCGAGAGCGCGTCGAAGACGGCGCTCATGCGGGTGCCGAAGTACTCCTTGTTGCGGTCGAAACCTGCTGCGGGCGGGGAGAGCTGGTCAAGCAGGCCTGCAGGCAGCGCCAGGTATTCGGCGCGCAGGGTTTCGGCCAGGCGCGCGATGGCGGCGCGCTGGGTGGCGGCGGGCGTGGTTTTGACGCCCGCTGCGGCGCGGCCAGCGCGGATGTCGGCGCTGGTGGCGGATTCGTACTCGCCGCCTGCCAGCAGGCGCGCCACGGCTTCACCCTGGTAGCGCTGCAGCAGGTAGACCGGCACCAGGCGCGCTTCCAGTTCGCCTACCTGGCGCTCGTCTGGCAGCACGTCGAAGGAGAAGTTGTCCAGCGCGCGGCGGCGGATGGCGCCTAATTGATCCCACGTCTTCAGCGCGTCGGGGCCGAAGTCCCACAGCAAGCCGTTCGGGTGCGCGGCGCCCTGGGCGCGCGCGTCGTTATCGGAAACGTATTGCAGGCCGGCGGCGCGGGCATCGCTGCGCAGCTTGGCCAGGGCATTTGCTTCCGCCTCGCCGCTGCCGAAATCACCGTAGACATACTTCACCAGGTACTCGTCCCAGGCGCCAACGCCAACACCGTAGGCGTCCTGCAGGTCGATGCCGCCGTCGGCGCCGAGCTTGAGCACCGGATGCGGGTAGTCCATGACGGAGCCGTTGCCGTGGCGGCTGGCGGCAAAGTTGTGCGCAAAGCCGAGCGTGTGGCCGACTTCATGCGCGGAAAGCTGGCGCAGGCGCGCCAGGGCCATTTGCTCGGCGAGCTTGCGGCGTTCGACGGCGGCGGTTTTGCCGTAGGGCGCCAGCAGCGCTTCGGCGATCAGGATATCCTGCCGCACGCGCTGCGATCCCAGCGTGACGGCGCCCCGGATGATCTGGCCGGTGCGCGGATCGGTGATCGCGTTCCCGTAAGACCAGCCGCGCGTGGCGCGGTGCACCCAGGTGATCACGTTGTAGCGCACATCGGCCGGGTCGGCGCCTTCCGGCATCAACTCGACACGGAAGCCGTCCTTGTAGCCCGCCTTCTCGAACGCGGCGCTCCACCAGCGCGCGCCTTCCAGCAAGGCCGAGCGCACCGGCTCGGGCGCGCCACGGTCAAGGTAGTACACGATTGGCTTGCCGCCCTTTTCCAGGCGATGCCGGATCTGCCAGCGCACGTCGAGGCTGCTTGCCAGCGGCGTGGCGAAATCGTAGTAGGCGGTGTCGATGCCGCCAGAGAATGGATGGTAACGGCGCGGCTGGTAGCCGTTGTCCGGCAGCCGCACCATGGAAATATGCTGGCGCATAGAAAGGCTGGCCGGATCGGCCGCCACCTGGCGCACATACTCGCCGCTGCCCGGACCGGCAAAGGTCAGCAACGCTTCAAGTTCGATATTGTCGGGGAATGCTTTCGCCTCGGCCGGCAGCACCGCGCTGCGCCTTTCGTCGATGCGATAAGCGCCCTGCTTCGTATCGGCCAGGCGCTGCACCACGCCATGCTGGTCAGCCAGCAGGAAGCTGGAGAAATCCACCAGGTGGCGCGCGCCTTCGCTGGCCAGGATATCGCCCGACCACAGCACGGCACCGGCAAAGGATTCTGCCACCGCATTGCGCTCGTCGGCATCGGCGGAACGCGCGACAAAGCGCGTGTTCTCCTGCACCAGGAACAGGCGGTTGCCAAACTTCTGGAAGCGCACCACCTTGCCCTCGCCCGCCTGGGCACGATCCAGGCCGACATCGTTCGAGCCCAGCGCATAAGGTAAAGAGGTGGTGAGCAGGAACGGCTGGCCCAGCTCGCGCACGGAAAGGAGCACGCGCCCCTTGTCCGCGTCGCGCCACAGCTCGATGAAACCGGTCTGCGGCGCGAGCGAGCGCGTATGGTCAGCGAAGGTTTTTGGCGCCTCTGCTGCCGTGGCCGGCGCAATCAGGGCAGCCCACAGCAGCAGCGCGCGCACGGCTTACTGCCCGCCGGTGGTGGACGCAGCCGGTGCGGCTGGCTGCATATCCAGGGCGCGGGTCAGGAAGCCCCAACGGTCGGCCACTTCCTCGATCTGCTTGGTGGTCGGTTTGCCGGCGCCGTGGCCAGCCTTGGACTCGATGCGGATCAGGATCGGGGCCGCGCCGCCCTGCGCAGCCTGGGCTGCGGCAGCAAACTTGAAGCTGTGCGCAGGCACCACGCGGTCGTCGTGGTCGGCGGTCAGCACCATGGTCGCCGGGTAGCAGCCGCCCTGCTTCAGGTTATGCAGCGGGGAGTACTTGACCAGGGCCTTGAACTCGTCGGCATTGTCGGACGAACCGTAGTCCGAAGTCCATGCCCAGCCGATGGTGAACTTCTGGAAGCGCAGCATATCCAGCACGCCCACCGCAGGCAGGGCCGCGCCGAACAGGTCCGGACGCTGGGTCATCGCCGCGCCGACCAGCAGGCCGCCGTTGGAACCGCCGCCGATCGACAGCTTGGCTGGCGAGGTCACCTTGTTCGCCACCAGCCATTCGGCCGCGCCGATAAAGTCGTCGAACACGTTCTGCTTTTGCAGCTTGGTGCCGGCCTTGTGCCACGCTTCGCCGTACTCGCCGCCGCCGCGCAGGTTGGCCACCACGTAGACGCCGCCCATTTCAACCCATGCCAGGTTGGCCACGGAGAAGCTCGGAGTCAGCGAGACGTTGAAGCCGCCGTAGCCGTACAGGTAGGTCGGGTTGCTGCCGTCCAGCTTCATGCCCTTCTTGGACACGATGAACATCGGCACCTTGGTGCCATCCTTGGAGGTGTAGAACTGCTGGCGCACATCGAACGCGCTCGGGTCGAAATCGACCTTCGGCTGGCGGTAGATGCTCGACTTGCCGGTCTTCATATCCAGGCGGTAGATGGTGGCCGGGGTGGTGAAGCTGGTGTAGGCGTAGAAGGTCTCGGTATCGGTCGCTTTGCCGCCGAAACCGCCCGCCGAACCCAGGCCCGGCAGCGCGATATCGCGCACATGCTTGCCCTTCAGGTCGACGATCTTCACGGCGCTGTGCGCGTCGCTCAGGTAGTTCAGCACCAGCTGCTTGTTGACGATGCTGGCGCCGGTCAGGGTTTGCGCGGTTTCCGGCACGATCTCTTTCCAGTTCTCGCTGCCTGGCTTGCGCACGTCGATGGCGATCACGCGCGAACGCGGCGCGTTCTTATCGGTCAGGAAGTAGAAGATCGGGCCGTCGTTGTCGATGAAGTTATAGGAAGCGTCGAACTGCACCAGCAGGTCTTCCACTTTGGAGTCCTTGGCCTTCAGGTCTTTGACGAAAACGCGGTTCTTGCGCTCGGTGCCGTGCGAGCCGTTGATGATCAGGTAGCGGCCATCGTCGGTCACTTCGGCGCCAAAGCCCCATTCCTTCTGGTCAGGGCGGTGGTACACCAGCACGTCGGCATCCTGCGCGGTGCCCAGCTTGTGGAAGTAGACCTTCTGGAAGTAGTTCACGCCAGCCAGCTTATTGGCTTCGGTCGGTTCGTCGTAACGGCTGTAGTAGAAGCCGGAGCCGTCAGCCGCCCAGGCGGTGTTGGAGAATTTGACCCACTTGATATGGTCGGCCAGGTCCTTGCCGGTTTCGATATCGCGCAGCTTGATTTCATTCCAGTCGGAGCCGGAAGCGGCGGTGCTGTAGGCCAGGTACTTGCCGTTCGGGCTGACGGCGGTGCCGGCCAGCGCCACGGTGCCATCGGCAGCCAGGGTGTTCGGGTCCAGCAGCACGCGCGGGGTTTCGTTCAGGTTCTTGGCGGTGTACAGGACCGACTGGTTCTGCAGGCCGTCGTTACGGCTGAAAAAGTAGCGGCCGCCCTTCTTCGACGGCACGCCATAGCGCTCGAAGTTCCACAGCTTGGTCAGGCGCGCCTTGATCGCTTCGCGTTGCGGGATCTGCGACAGCCACGCGTTGGTCACCTTGTTCTGTTCCTGCACCCAGGACTTGGTCTCGGCGCTGTTGGCGTCTTCCAGCCAGCGGTAGGGGTCGGCAACCGTGGTGCCGTGATAGTTGTCCTGCTGCTCAACCTTCTTGGAAACCGGATAGGTCACGGCGGCGGCGCCTGCTGGGCAGGATTGGGCCAGGGCCTGGCCGCTGAAGGCGGCGATCAGGGAAAATGCAAGGGTAGCGCGCTTAAATGGCATGTGTCGTCCATAGGGATAGTTATGAATGCGGCAGCGATCATAACGTGGAATATGACAAATAAGTAACTATCCGGAGCGCCCCGGGCAGTTTTTTATTCGGCCAAAGCGGGTGCGCGCCAGTTCTCGACCCAGCCCGCCAGCTGGTCGGCCGGCATCGGGCGGCTCATGAAGTACCCCTGCCCCTGGTCGCAGCCCATCTCCGCCAGGATGTTCCAGGCGGCGTCGTCCTCCACGCCTTCCGCCACCACGCGCAGGCCCATATTGTGGCCAAGGTCGATGGTGGAGCGGACGATCTTGGCGTCGCCCACGTCGTTCGCCATGTTCAGCACGAAGGATTTGTCGATCTTCAGTTCGTCGACCGGCAGGCGCTTCAGGTACGCCAGCGAGGAATAGCCGGTGCCGAAATCGTCAATCGACAGGTCGCAGCCCATGGCGTGCAGGCGCTCCAGCGTTTGCTGGGCGCGCACCGGGTCGTCCATGATGGCGCTTTCGGTGATCTCCAGGCAAAAAGCGCCGGGCGAGACGTGGTGGCGCATGAAGATCTCGGCGACCTTGACCGGCAAATCCTGGTCCAGCAGGTCGCGCGTGGACAGGTTGACCGACACCTTCAGGTGGATGCCGCGCTGCGCCAGCGCATGGCACAGCTCCGCCGAGCGTTCCAGCACCCACTGCGTCAGCACGCGGATAAAGCCGGTTTGCTCGGCGAACGGGATGAACTGGTCCGGGAAGACGTTGCCGCGCACCGGGTGCTGCCAGCGTACCAGCGCCTCCGCGCCCACCACACTCCCGGAGGAGAAGGTGATCTTGGGCTGCACGAACAGGCGCAGCTCGTTGTTCTCCACCGCGCGGCGCAATTCCGTCAGCAACGACAGGCTTTGCTGGCTACCCTCGTCAATCGACTCCTCATACACCACGGCGCCGTCGTTGCGCTGCTTGGCGGTATACATGGCCACTTCGGTCTTGCCCAGCAGCTCCTCGCCATCCACGCCATGCTCGGGGTAACCGGCAATGCCGATGCCGGCGCCGATGTCGACCATCTGCTGCTCCAGCGAGAGCGGCGTTTCCAGCGCCTGCAGGATTTCCGACGCCACCACCACCGCCTGCCCCAGATCCGAACCTGGCAGCAGTACCGCGAACTCGTCGCCGCCAAGGCGCGCCAGGTAGGCCTGGTGGCGCCGGTTGGCCAGCAATTGCTGCAGCCGCCCCGCCACCAGTTTCAGCAAGGCGTCGCCAAAGCTGTGGCCCATCACATCGTTGACATGCTTGAAGCGGTCCAGGTCCATCATCAGCACATAGACCGAGCCGCCGCGCTTCTTGGCGTCGCCCAGCGAGTCGTTCAGCTTGAGCAGGAACTGGGCACGGTTGGGCAGGTTGGTGAGCGGGTCCCAGTACGCCAGGCGTTTGATTTCCTGTTCGCGCTTGGCGATACCGTCGCGCATGCTGCCGAAGGCGTTGGCCAGCGCGCCGATCTCGTCGGCGCGGGACGACGCGATATCAACCTTGTAATCGCCCTGCTCCAGGCGCCTGGCCGATTCGGCCAGCTGGCGCAGCGGCTGGGCAATGCGCTTGGCCGTCAGCACGCTGGCCACGGCGCAGATGACAATGCCGGCCACGGTCAGGCCCAGCAGCCAGTGCTCCAGCCGCTCATATTCGGCGGTGGCTTCGTCTATCGAGCGGCCCAGCATGGCCACGGCCACATGGCCGTCATCTTCCCCGATAGGCGTCATGCGCACCGAGTAGCGGTCGCCGTCGATCGCCAGGTCCACCGCGCCGGCCGGCACGCTGCGCATGCTTTGCAGCTGGGGCATGATGGTGCCGACCGACGCCGGCGGCCAGCTGGACGCCACCGGCAGCCAGTGCCCTCTGGCGTCGCGCGTCAGCAGCAGGGTTTGCAGGGCCGTGGTCTCGCGCATGTCGCGCGCCAGCCGTTCGTCGAGCGGGAATGCCATCACCACAAAGCCGATCGTCACCGGCGCCTTCACCGGCACCACCACAATCTGGTACGGCATGCGCTCCACCACGGCGACGCCGTTGGCGCCGTCGCTCTCCTCCGCCTTGTCCAGCATGGTCACGACCATGTGCTCCAGGCCCGCCGCCTGGGCGTCGCTGGTCGACGCCACCACCTTGCGCTCGGGGCTCACCAGCATGGTCATCGAGGCCTTGATGCGGCGGCCGTGGTTGGCCAGCGCCGATTCAATGGTGGCGCGGTCGCCTTCATCGGTGTTGCCGATGGCGGCGAGGAAGCCGGTATCGCGCGCCAGCAGGCGGGCGCCGTTGCGCAGGTTCTGCGCATTCTGATCCATCAGCCGCGCAAACACTTTGCCGCCATTCACCAGCTCCGCGGCAATCGCCGTGCGCGCATTGCTGTCGATGCCGCGCTGGATCACGGCCAGCCCCACCAGCTGCACCACGATCAGCAGCACCAGGAACAGGGTGACGATGCGGCTTTCCAGGCTGCGGAATCGCATGGCGTCAGTTGGCCGGGGCGTCCGCATCGGCGGCGCGCGGTTTCAGGGACATTTTGAAGTTGGCGCTGGCGCTGCCGTCGGCCAGGCGGGTGGGCTGCTCCAGCGCGTTGCCGCCCACGATATCCGGGTGCCAGGCTTTCAGCACGTACTTGCCAGCCGGCGCATCCAGCGCAACGCGCCCGGCGGCGTCGGTCTTGCCATAGTACGGCGTATCGACAATGCGCACATAGGCGATCATCTTGTCGTGGATATTGCAGCCGAGGACGACGGTACCCGGCTTCTCAAAGGTTTGCGGCTCGGCCGTGGTGCCGGTATACAGCTTCTGGTCGAACTTATGCGGCGCCGAGAAGGAATAAATGTGGTGCCGCACCTTGTCGTTGTTCGGGAAGTAAACCTTGCTGCCGGTCTGGACCACCGACACCAGCGGGATGAACTTCAAGGCCTTCTGGCTGATTTCGCCGGCCTTGAGCGTTTTCGGCAGTGTCTGGCCGCCGTCGGCTTCCAGGTAGACCACCGCGTCCGCCACCGGTTTGCCGGCGGCGTCCACCACCTGCACGCTGATTCCGCCCGCAGCCTGCACGGCGCCGGCGCAAAAGAAGGCCGCCATCATGGCGGAACGGGAAAGGAGCTTGCTCTGCATCGTTCTTTGGCTGGAAGGTGGAAGCCTATTGTAGCGCTAAATAACTGTTTCCAGTATTCATCATGTTGTCACAATCCAGGGCCAGAATCCACGCGTTGCCCTAATGCCGCCGGACCACCGTGAGCCCCTCTGCCGCCCTCCCCAATAATGTGACCTACCTGCGCGCCGCGCCGGACGAGCTGCTGGGTCAGCACCTGCTGGACATTATCCAGCGGCGCCAGCTGCACGCCCTGTTCCAGCCCATCGTCCACATGCAAAGCGGGGAGATCATTGCCTACGAGGGACTGGTGCGCGGCCCCTCGGACAGTCCGCTGCATTCTCCGCTCAACCTGTTCCGGGTGGCGCGCGCCAATCACCTGGCGCGCGAGGTGGAATACCTGTGCCGCCGCATCGTGCTGGAGCGTTTTGCCGAACTCAAGCTGCCGGGCAAGCTGTTCCTGAACGTCAGCCCGGAATCGCTGGTGCGCCAGCCTGACGGGGTGCAGGGCGAAACCCTGGGCTACATCCACGAATTCGGCATCAACCCGGCCAACGTCATTATCGAGCTGACCGAGAACCAGCCCACCTACGACTACGAGCTGATGCGCGAGGCGGTGCTGCATTATCGCAACATGGGCTTCCAGATCGCGATCGACGACCTGGGCGAAGGCTTCTCCAGCCTGCGCCTGTGGTCCGAGCTGCGGCCGGAGTTCGTCAAGATCGATATGCACTTCATCCAGGGTATCGACCACGACCCGGTCAAGCTGCAGTTCGTACGCTCGATCCAGGAAATTGCCGACAAGTCGAAC
The DNA here is from genome assembly GCF_009857475.1 of Pseudoduganella guangdongensis. GTDB lineage: Bacteria > Pseudomonadota > Gammaproteobacteria > Burkholderiales > Burkholderiaceae_D > Rugamonas > Rugamonas guangdongensis. The sequence continues at coordinate 64,370 of NZ_WWCJ01000011.1, forward strand.
ACGCTGGTCATCGCCGAAGGCATCGAAAAGGCGGCCGAACTGCTGCTGCTGCGCGACCTGGGCGTGGCCTACGGCCAGGGCTACCACCTGGGGCGGCCGCACGCCGTGCCCGCCAAGGCGCTGCCGGCAGAAGTGGTCAAGGTGCTGGGCCGCAATGGGGTGGCGGTCTACCCGCAGCGCGCCGCCGAGCGCAATGCCGTCAGCATCCGCAAGCTGCTGCACGAAGTCGCCACCGTGCCGCCCTCGATGAACAATAACGAGGTGTACGAGATCTTCATGGCCGACCCCAAGCTGCTGATCATCCCGGTGGTGGACGCCGGCCAGCCGCTTGGCCTGGTGTCGCGCTTCGACATGATCGACCACTTCGCCCGTCCCTACCAGCGCGAGCTGTACGGCAAAAAGCCCTGCACCCTGTTCATGGACCCCAAGCCCATCATCGCGGAGGCCGATACCAGCCTGCAGGACCTGTCGCGCCGCATGGCCGAATCCGACGCCCACCACCTGTTCAACGGCTTCATCATCACCGAAGGCGGCCGCTACATCGGCATGGGCACCGGCCACGACCTGATGCGCGAAATCACGCAGATGCAGATCACCGCGGCGCGCTACGCCAACCCGCTCACGCAGTTGCCGGGCAATGTGCCGATCAACGAGCATATCGACCGCCTGCTGGAAAGCGCCACCCGCTTCTGGGTCTGCTATGTGGACCTGGACCATTTCAAGCCCTTCAACGACGTCTACGGCTACCGGCGTGGCGACGATGTGATCCAGCTGACCGGCAACATCCTGGCCAAGCACGGCGACCACGGACGCGATTTCGTCGGCCACATCGGCGGCGACGATTTTGTGATCCTGTTCCAGAGCGAGGACTGGGAACAACGGTGCCAGGCCATCCTCGATGATTTCGCTACGGCAATTGTCGACTTCTACAGCTACGAAGACCGCGAGCGCGGCGGCTACATCAGCGAAGACCGGCAGGGCAAAAAGGTGTTCTACTCACTGATGAGCCTGTCGGCCGGCGTACTGCGTGTCGAACCGCACCAGTTCTATTCCCACCACCAGATCGCGGCCCGCGCCGCCGATGCAAAGAAACAAGCAAAAAAGATACACGGAAACAGTTTATTCCTCGATCGCAGGATGCAATCCACTGAGCCGTCGCCTATAGTGAATGCATGACCCCTTTCCTCTACAGCCTGTGCCAGAAGCCCGTCGTCGGCCTTGCCATGGCGGCTGTGGCCTTGTGTGAGTTCCCGCCCCTGGTCAAAGACGCCCCGATGCAGCTGGATGCCGCCGGCAGCGTACTCAGCGTCGATGTCGAGGTGCCGGTGGACCTGAGCTACACCCTGCTGGTCGAGCTCAGCAATCCCGCCGGGGACTCCCTCAGCAAACAGGAAATCACCATCCTGGGCGACCGCCGCGTGGAGGATTGCATCGAAACCGTGGACCTGGCCAAAGTACCGCGCCAGGAACGCGCCAGCTACGGGCGCGCCATGCCCTTCAAGGTGGAAGTGCGGCGCAAAGCCGACAATATGCTGGTGCACTCGCGCCAGGTGACCACCCTGTGCGTGGCCAGCAAATGGGCCAACCAGCGCTCGCGCAGCCTGGGCAATATCGCCCTGGTGCGCGGCGCCTACAGCTTGCGGGTGGAAAATGTCGCAGCCCAGGCCGGGCTGGGGCGCCTGAACGCCACGGTCTTGCTGGCGCCGGTCAGCGAAAAACCGCTTAGCGCGCAGCGATAGTCTCTTCCAGCCGGCCGCTTTCCACCCATCCCAGGCTGATGCGGCCGGTGCGCGGGTTCACGTATTGCACCTCGGTAAAGGTGCCATACTCGTTCAGCGCGTGCAGGGAATCACCCTTGATCACGAAGGTAGCGCGCAGGCGGCAGCCCGGTTCGGGCGCGGAATGGAAATGCAGGCGTTCTTTGCCCGCCACGCGGCGGCCCGCCTGCCAGTCCGCCACCGCCACCTGCTGCTCGCGCGCACGCTGCAGCACGCTGCCGCAATCCGGCGCGGCGTCAGCGCGGGCTGCTGCGAGCATCACGACGGTGAGGAGGGGGACGGAGAGCTTCATCGAAGTTAATGCTGCCATGAAATTGTTCGTCAGGCAATGCCGTATCGAGCACGCCCCCGCGCAAGCCTTCCAGGTTGTGCTGTGCCAGGGTATGGCCCTGTGCGGCAGCTTTGCGGTACCAGTGCAGCGCTTCCGTTTCATCCTGCGAAACGCCCTGCCCGGTCGCATACAGCACGCCCAGATTGTTCTGTGCGGCCGCATCGCCCTGTTCCGCCGCGCTGCGGTACCAGTGCAGCGCCTTGCCCAGGTCGCGCTGCACGCCGTCGCCGCTGGCATACAAGACACCGACACTGAACTGGGCCTGGGCCGATCCACCCTCGGCCGCCAGGCTGTACCACATCAGCGCCTGGCCAGGGTCGCGCTCGACCCCGCTGCCGTGCGCATACATACTGCCCAGCAAACACTGCGCGTGCACCTCGCCCTGCACCGCCGCCTTGCGCAGCCAGGCCAGCGCCCGCTCGCAGTCTGGCGCTACGCCGCGCCCGTTGAGGTAAGCCTCGCCCAGCAAAGCCTGCGCACTGGGCACACCCTGCTCCGCCGCACGGCAGAACCAGCGCACGGCCATCTCTTCATCCTGGGAAACACCGCGACCGCGGCGGTACATCTGGCCCAGGTTTTGCTGGGCAGCCGGATCGCCCTGGCGCGCGGCGCGGCGGAACCAGTACACCGCCTCCAGGTCGCTGCAGGCGGTGCCATGGCCGCGGTAGTACATGGCGGCCAGCTGGTTCTGCGCAAAGGCAAGGCCCTGCAGCGCCGACCGGCGCATCCAGCTGAAGGCTTGCCGCGGGTCCGGGTCCACGCCCTGGCCGTTCTTGTACAACAAGGCCAGGTTGAACTGGGCGTAGGGGTCGCCGCGCTGCGCGGGCCCGAGAAACCACCGGAAGATGCGCTCCCGGTCCGCAACACGCTTGCCCATTGCCGCCTCCCATGCCTCAGATTGTTATCTAAAGTATAAGAAGCGACTTTCAGGCGGGTTTGATCTGCCTCAAACTCAGAACTTGGCGCGCACCCCAAATACGAAGTTACGGCCCGGCAGGGGCGAAATATCCTTCAGCAGCGAGGTCGAAACGCGGATTTCGTCATTCAGCACGTTCTTCGCCAGCACAAACCAGGTCAGGTCCAGGTCCTTCAGCTTTTGGGTGTAGGACAGATTGGCGTTGACCTGGTTGTAGGCGCCGGACGGCGAGCTTTCGAACGCGGCCAGGCGGTCCTGCGACTGGGCATGGATCCAGGTCGCGCCGACGCGCCAGGCGCTGCTGCGGTAGCCGATGCTGGCACCGAAGCGGGTGGCCGGTTGCAGCGGCAGGCTGCCGGCGTTCTTCAGTTCGCCGCGCGAGGTGTCGGCGAACAGGCGGCCGTTCAGGCCCAGGCCGTGCGGGTTGTACTCGATCTCGCCCTCCGCGCCGCGCACGGTGGCGTCGCCCTGGCTGAACACGCGTTCGCGGAACTGCTCGCCATCGTGTCCTTCGTGGCCTTCGCCATCGACCATTTTGCCGGTGACGTGGCCGTAGATGAAGTCGGAAATGCTGTTGTGGAACAGGTTGGCTTTCCAGCGCAGCAGGCCGGCGGTCTTCTGCAGCGACAATTCAATATTGCGCGAGGTTTCCTTGCGCAGGTCCGGATTGCCCAGGTCGAAGGTGATGGTGGCGTGGTGCGGGCCGGCCGAATACAGCTCTTCCGTCGTCGGCGCACGCTGCGCGCGCGACAGGGTCAGGCCGGTGGCATAACCAGGCGTGAACGACCACAGCGCACCCAGTGCGCCGCTTTGCAGCGAGAACGAGCGGTCCAGGCCGGTGACCGGCTGGCGCTTGACGCGCTCCGTGCGCACGCCAGCGTTCACGCGGACCGGGCCCCATTCTTTTTCCTCCACCAGGAAGGCGGCCGTGGATTTGGAGCGGGTGGCCGGCACGGTGTCGCCGTGCGCATGGCCGTGGTCGTGCTCGTCTTCGCCCTCGTGCTCGCCTTCGTGTTCCTCGTGCTCCTCCTCGTGGCCCGCAGCCTTGGCGGCAAAGTGGCTCAACTCGGTTTGCAGGCCGAAGGTGCCGTGCCAGCCATTGATCGCCTTGTGCACCATCTCGGCACGGGTTTCCAGCGCGCGGTTGGTGAACTGTACTTCCGGCACACCGTCCTCGCCCAGTTCGGCGTGGCGGTAGTCGGTGTAGCCAGCCTTGAACTTGGCCGACTCAATGCCCGGCAGGATGTTCTTGAACAGGCTGTCGATATCGTAACGCGTCTGGTGCTGGTCGATCACCGCGCCCTCGTCGCTCGGCACGCCGTACTTGTTGTCCAGGCCGGAAACCGAAGCGCCCACATAACCCCAGGCGTCGATATACGAACCGCCCAGGCCGCCGCCCTTCTCTTTGGTCCCCGAATTCGGCAGGCGGCCACTGCCCGAGGCCGGATCGCCCGCCACACGGTTGCCCGGGATCTTGTAGTCGCCCGACTGGCGCGCGTTGGCGTCCAGGTGCAGGGCCAGCTTGCCAATGGCGCCGTCGAGCGTGCCGGAGGTGGCATGGCCCTGGTCCACGGTGCTGTAGCGCGCTTCGGCCTGGCCGGTCAGCTTGGGTTCCCGCGCTGGCGGAATGCGCTCATTGACCACGTTCACCAGGCCGCCGATGGCGCCCGAACCGTACAGCAACGCAGCCGGGCCGCGCAGGATTTCAATCTGGTGCGCCACCGCGCCGTCGCCCGCCACCGCGTGGTCGTTCGACAGGCCGGAAACGTCGGAAACGGCCATGCCGTTCTCCAGCATCTTGACGCGCGCGCCTTCCAGGCCGCGAATGATCGGGCGCGATGCGCCGGCGCCGAAGGCCGACGACGACACGCCCAGTTCCGACGACAGCGTTTCGCCCAGCGAGTTCGCCATCTTGTCGCGCAGCTCATCGCCCGACAGCACTTTGGCCGGCAGCAGGATCTGTTCGGTCTCGCCTTTATGGAAAGGGTTGGCGGTGACCACCACCTTGGTCACTTCGCCATCATCAGCGTGGGCGAATGCGGATACGGCCGACAGGACAGCGCCTGCCAGCAGGGAGTACTTGAAATTCATGTTATACCTCTGGATACGACAAACGAAAGCGAGCCGGCAGCGCGGGGGTGCCGGCGGCAGCAATTAAAGGGTTTCGTTGTGTCAGGCCAGGGGTGGCGCGCGCGAATCGTAGGCGCGCGCGGTACGCGCACCGTGCGGGGCGGCCAAGGCCGCGCCGGCTTGCGGCGCGCTGTATTCGACTGCCGGGAAGGTGAAGCTCGGCGTGTGGATGGCCGACGCCAGCGGGGCGAAGGCCGCGCACTGGCTGCAATTGTGATCCAGCGCCAGCCCGGCGCTCAGCCCGCTTTCGCCGGCATCGCCCGCCTGCTGCTGTTCGCTGCCATGGCGGTAGTCCGACCAATGCGACACCGCGTGCGCCATCCCAAGCTGCTGGGACAGGACCAGCAGCAAGGCAAGCAGTACATGCAGGATGTGGCGATTGGCTTTCACGGCGGCTATTGTACGCAGTTTAGCCAAACTTGCGCAATGCATCCCTGGCCAGGCCGGCGCCGATGCTGCCGAACAGGTCGCCTTCGACGCGGCGCGCGCCCGGCACCAGGGCGGCAATGCGGTCGCGCAGCAGGCGCACGCCGCTGGAACCGCCGGTGAAGAAGATGGTGTCGACCTGCTCCGGCTGCACCCCGGCGTCGGCCAGCAACTGGGTCACGGTCGCGCCCACGCTATCGACCAGCTGGCCCACGGCGCCGTCAAAGCCTTCGCGCGTTACATCCAGCACCGCGGGCGGCACCAGGCGCTGCAGCGGCAGCTGCACCAGGTCTTGCGTCGACAGGCCGATCTTGGCCTCCTCTACCTGCAGGGCCAGCCAGTGGCCGGCACGTTCCTCGATCAGGTGCTGCAGGCGTTCCAGCTTGGCCGGTTCGCGCGCATCGCGGATCATCTCGCTCAATTGCGCCTGCATCTTGCGGGTGTAGGCCTGGTTGATGGTATGCCAGGTGGCCAGGTTGAAGTAATAGCTGGACGGCACGTCGGCGCCGCTGCGGAACTGGCTGCCATAACCGAGCAAGGGCATCACGCTCGACAGGCTGAGGTATTTATCGAAATCGGTACCGCCGATATGCACGCCGCCGGTGGCGAGGATGTCGTCGGCGCGTTCGCTGCGCGCCACGCGGTCCGGGCCCAGGCGCACCAGGGTGAAGTCGGACGTACCGCCGCCAATGTCGGCGATCAGGACCAGTTCTTCACGGTCGATCTGGGATTCGTACTCGAAGGCGGCGGCGATCGGCTCGAACTGGAAGGCCACATCGCGGAAGCCGACGCTGCGCGCGATCTCGGCCAGGGTGTCCTCGGCCAACTGGTCGGCGGCGGCATCGTCGTCGATGAAGTGCACCGGGCGGCCCATCACCACGTGCTCGAACTTGCGGCCGGCGGCGCTTTCGGCGCGGCGCTTCACCTCGCCGATGAATTGCGACAGCAGCAGGCGGAAAGGCAGCGCACGTCCGCCGACCTCGGTCTGGCCGTCGATCAGGCTGGTGCCCAGCAGGCTTTTCAGGGAACGCATCAGGCGCCCTTCGCAGCCGGCCAGGTACTCCGCCAGGGCCGCGCGGCCATAGCTGGTTTCCTCATCCTCGGCATTGAAGAAGACCACGGAGGGCAGTGTCATTTTGCCATCCTCAAGCTCCAGCATGATGGGATGGCCGGGGCGCACCCACCCTACGGTGGAGTTGGAAGTGCCAAAGTCAATGCCGCACGCGTTAACCATCGTGTTCGTCCGCTAAGAAAAAGGGGCGGTATTTTACCAGAGAAGGCGCGGCTAGCACGCCACAACCCAGGCTTATAAACGTAGAGCAACTGTTGCCATGTGGTAAGATTATAGGATATGCGAGCAACCAAGCCAAAAACCGCCCTTAACGCCGTCGAGCAAAAGGCCATCATCCTCCAGGAGGGACGCCGCGTCACCTCCTATGATGTGGCGTTGGTGGCCGGCGTGTCGCAATCGGCGGTGTCGCGCTGCTTCAAGCCCGGCGCGAGCGTGTCGAAATCGACCTATGCGCGCGTGATGAAGGCGGCCGAGTGCCTGGAATACATCCCGAACGCGGCGGCGCGCAGCCTGATCACGCGCCGCAGCAATATCGTGGCGATCGTGGTGTCGCATTCCAGCATGCTGTACAACCCGGCAGCATTGTCGGAATTATCACAGCAGCTGAACCGTCGCGGCAAACGGGCCCTGCTCTTTACCATGCAGCACGAGGGCGAGATCGAAGGCATCCTGAACGACCTGTGGCAATTCCAGGTGGACGGGGTGGTGGCGGCATCCACGGTGACGGCCGCCCATGTGGCGGAATTCAAGCGGCGCCAGGTGCCGCTGGTGGTCTTTAACCGCCATCTGCGCGACCTGGACGTGAACAGCGTGCTGTGCGACCAGCAGGAAGCGGCGCGCGTGGTGGTAAGCCGGCTGGCGGCTGCCGGCCATCGGCAGCTGGCCATCATCGGCGGTCCTAGCCAGAATTCCATTGCACGCGAGCGGCTGCGCGGGGCGCTGGAACGGATTACGGAGCTCGGGCTGCCGGAGGCGCCGGTGTTCCATGGGCAGTTTGATTACGCCAGCGGTGTGGCGGGCCTGCATGAGCTGATCGCGCGCATTGGCGCGGTGCCGGATGCGGTGATGTGCGCAAATGATGCGATGGCCATGGGCTGCGTGGATGCGGCGCGCCAGCATCTGCATATCGATGTGCCTTCGGGGATGTCGGTGGTGGGGTTCGATGCCGTTGAGGGGTCGAACTGGTTGAGCTATGAGCTGACCACGGTGCGCCAGCCTTTGCACAAAATGGCAGTGGCGGCGGCGGATTTGCTGTGCAACCTGATTGAGGCGGACGGCGTGGTGGAGTCCGAGAAGCGGGTGTTTGCTGCGCAGTTTGTCGAGGGCGAGACGGCGTTGCTGGTGGCGCGCAAGACTGCGTTGGCGGCGTGAGGGCTTCCGAAGCTTAAGTCCGGGAACCCGTAAAACCGGGGGCCGACCCTAAGGATCAGACCCCGGCCCTGCGGTTAAGCGGCAGCGATCCGCTTGGCGATATAAGCCAGCGACTCCTCCACCTGATCCACCAGGATCAGGCACAGGTCGCCGTCCTGCAAACGGTCCATCGCCGTATCAATCGCATTGAACTCGCCAGTGATCTCGTCGATCTTGCTGGTGCGGCTGGCACCCTGCAGCCCCTGGCGCAGCAAACCCACCACCTCGCCATCGGCACGCCCGCGCTGGCAGGCATCCTGGTACAGCACCACGTCGTCAAACGCCTTGCCCAGGATCTCGGTCTGCTCGCGGATATCCTGGTCGCGGCGGTCGCCCGCGCCGGAAATCACCACCGAACGGCGCTTGGCCGGCATCGCATCTACCGCCTTCACCAAGGCCAGCATCGCATCCGGATTATGGCCATAGTCGGCAATCACGGTCGCGCCGCGATACTTGAAGATATTGAAACGCCCCGGTGCATTATGGCTGTCGGTGGTAAAGGTCAGCAGGCCGCGACGAATCGCATCCCACGAAACCCCTGCCGCCCAGGCCGCCGCCACCGCCGCCATGGTGTTCTCCACCTGGAAGCCGATGGTGCCGTTAAAGGTGATCGGCACGTCCGACAGCGCAATACGCTGCTCGTTCTTGCCTTCCACCGCCACCAGCTGGCCATTCTCCACGTACACGGTACGCTTGCCCTGCGCCAGGTGCGTCGCCACCACCGGATGGTAGCGGTCGGCGCCGAAGAAGATCACCTTGCCCTTGCACTTGGCCGCCATGGCAGCCACGATCGGGTCGGTCGCGTTCAGCACGGCATAGCCATGCTCGTCCACATTCATGACGATCACGCGCTTCAGCACCGCCAGGTCTTCCACGGTGGTGATGTAGTTCAGGCCCAGGTGGTCGCCGGCGCCGATATTGGTCACCACGGCCACCTTGCAGCGGTCGTAGGCCAGGCCTTCGCGCAGGATGCCGCCGCGGGCGGTCTCGAACACGGCGGCGTCCACGTCCGGGTGATTCAGCACATTGCGCGCCGAACGCGGACCGGAGCAGTCGCCCGAATCGATCTGGCGGCCGTTGACGTACACGCCGTCGGTGTTGGTCATGCCCACGCGCAGGCCGGATGCGGCGACCAGGTGCGCGGTCAGGCGCACCGTGGTGGTCTTGCCGTTGGTGCCGGTCACGGCGATCACCGGAATGCGGCCATCGTCACCTTCCGGGAACATGGTGTTGATGATCGCCTCGCCGATCGGGCGACCCTTGCCGTAGGACGGCGACAGGTGCATGCGCAGGCCCGGCGCGGCATTCACTTCCACCACGCCGCCATTCTGTTCTTCGATAGGACGCAGCACCGAATCGCAGACCACGTCCACGCCGCAGATATCCAGGCCGATCATCTGCGCCGCTTCCACCGCGCGCGCCGCCACTTCCGGATGCACATCGTCGGTCACATCGCTGGCGGAGCCGCCGGTCGACAGGTTGGCGTTATTACGCAGCACCACGCGCTGGCCGATCGGCGGCACGGAGTCCGCAGCCAGGCCTTGCAGCGCCAGGCGCGCCAGGGCGATATCGTCGAAACGGATCTTGGTCAAGGCGGTGCCGTGGCCGGTGCCGCGACGTGGATCGGCGTTGACGATGTCCACCAGCTCGCGCACCGAGTGCACGCCATCGCCCACCACATGCGGCGGGTCGCGGCGGGCAGCCGCCACCAGCTTGTTGCCGATCACCAGCAGACGGAAATCGTGGCCCGCCAGGAAGCGCTCGACCATGATATCGTCGCGGAATTCCTTGGCCGCGTTGTAGGCGGCGATGGTTTGTTCGCGGGTGGTGATGTTGACGGTCACGCCCTTGCCCTGGTTGCCGTCCTTCGGCTTGACCACGACCGGCAGACCGATCTCCAGCGCCGCCTTCCAGGCGTCTTCCGCGTCTTCGGCGGTGCGGCCGGTCGGCACCGGCACGCCGGCGGCGTCCAGCAGTTTCTTGGTCAGTTCCTTGTCCTGCGCGATGGTCTCTGCGATAGCGCTGGTCGAATCCATTTCAGCCGCCTGGATGCGGCGCTGTTTCGAGCCCCAGCCAAAGCTCACCATCGACCCTTCGGTCATGCGGCGGAACGGGATCTTGCGTGCAATCGCGGCGTGCACGATGGAGCCGGTCGATGGGCCCAGGCGCACGTCTTCGTCCAGCTCGTGCAGCTCATGCAGCGCGCCGGCCAGGTCGAACGGCGTGTCGTCCATGGCCGAACGGCACAGCTTTTCCGCCCATTGCATGGCGAGGCGGCCCACCGATTCCTCGGTGTACTCCACCACGGTCTGGTAAATGCCTTCCTCCAGCGTCGGCGTGGTGCGGCTGAAGGTCACCGGGCAGCCGGCTTCGGCTTGCAGGCCCAGGGCCGCCAGTTCCAGCACGTGCGCCATCGGGATGGTGTCGGCGTGGCCGTCCGGCTGCAATTGCGCCAGGCGCGGGAAACGGGTGCGCAGGCGCACTTCGAAGCCAGGGATCTTGTCGACCGAACGTTCCTCCGGCGTGCAGGACACGATGGATTCAACAGCGGTGTGGTGGCTCCACAGATTTGGGCCGCGCAGCGCGCGGGTGCGAATAACTTCCATTCCTCGTAATCCCGTTTAGTTTTTCTTGGTGTTCCACTCGAAGGTGCGCAGCGCCGCGCCGATCAGGTCCGGCGACAGGCCCATGGCCCAGCCGGCGCCAATCGCCGCCAGCACGGCTTCGGTACGGTCTTCTTCGCTCGCGGGCAGGCAGGACGGAGGCAGCACGGCCAGTTCGTCGCGCCCGGCCGCCATGACAAAGCCGCCTTCGCGCAGGAAGACTGCACGGCCGCCGTCCTGGCGGTGCGAGTCGAGCGCCGGCACATGTTCGTCCAGGCCGTAGAAGATCACGTCGCCGTCGCACAGCTCGGCCATTTCAGCCACTTGCGCGTCGGACGCGTTCAGCACCGCCGCGCCTTCCGGCAGCACCACGTCCACCTGGGTGCGCAGCACGCCGAACATCTGTTCCGGGTCGTTGATGTAGAACTCGCCCAGCTCCTCGTGGCCGCCGGCGTCGGTCACCACGCCCACCGTGCACTTATCGTAGGAGAAGCCTTCGCTCAGGATCATGCGGTTGGAGTTGGCGAAAACCGCCGCCTCCACATTCTTGTTAATCAGCAGGCGCTGGCCGGATTCCCATTCAGTGAGCGGGCCGCGCGCCACCGGGCGGCCATTCAGGTACACGCCCTGCTCGGTCGCGGTGCCGACATAGCGGCCGCCCATTTGCAGCAGCCAGCCGATCAGGCGCGCGATCAGCGCATTCTGGCGCGAGCCAGCCACGCCCACGATAGGGATGCGGCCATCCTCTTCGTCCGCGAACAGCTGGTCGGCAATCGCGTGCCCCACCGGGCGCGCCACGCCGCCGGCGGCGGGCTTGAGGTGGGCCAGCAGGCCCGGGCTCGCGTTCACTTCGATGATCGCGCCGCCCTGCTCTTCCAGCGGTTTCGAAATATCCGCCGCCACCAGGTCGATACCAGCGATATCCAGGCCGATGGTGCGCGCCGCCAGTGCCGCCATTTCAGCGACCGCCGGATGCACCAGGTCGGTGACGTCGTTGGCCACGTTGCCGTTCACCTGGATCAGGACCTTGCGGCCCGCTTCCACCACCGAGTCCGGGGTCAGGCCCTGGCGTTTCAGGTCCAGCAGCACTTCTTCCGATTTTTTCGGTTCCACGATATTCAGCGGGAATTCCTCGGTGGTACCGCGGCGCGGATCGGTATTGATCTGCGAATCCACCAATTCCTGCACCGACGACTTGCCGTCGCCAGTCACCCACAGCGACTCGCCCATGGAAGCGGCCACCATGCGGCGGCCCACCACCAGCAGGCGGTGCTCGTTACCGACGATGAATTTCTCAACGATGACGCTCTTGCTGCCACCGCGCACCACGGCGATATCGTAAGCCGCCTTGACGTCGGCCTCGGTCATCAGGTTCAGCGACACGCCACGGCCATGGTTGCCGTCGTATGGCTTGACCGCCACCGGCAGGCCGATGTCCTGCGCCTCTTCCCACGCCTCATCGGCGCTTTTCACCAGGGTGCCCTCCGGCACCGGCACGCCGACCGATTTCAGCATGTCCTTGGTCATGTCCTTGTCGGACGCAATGCCTTCGGCGATGGCGGAGGTATTGTCGGTTTCGGCCGTCCAGATGCGGCGCTGGCGCGCGCCGTGGCCAAGTTGCACCAGGTTGCCGTCGGTCAGGCGGATATGCGGGATCTTGCGGTCGGTCGCCGCGTCCACGATGGAGGCGGTCGAAGGACCCAGGCACAGCGACTCGACCATCGAGGTCAGTTTTTCAACGGTGGCGGCCAGGTCGTAAGGCTTGTCTTCGATGGCGGCCATCATCAGGTCCTTGCCGGCAGCCAGTGCGGCGCGGCCAACCTGTTCCTGGCGCGTACGGAACGCCATCTTGTAGATGCCGCTGCCCTCGGCCGTCTGGCGGGTCTTGCCGAAGCCGGTGCGCATGCCGGCCAGGTTTTGCAGTTCGAGCACGACGTGTTCGAGGACATGGCCGGCATAGGTGCCGTCGCGCAGGCGTTCGAGGAAGCCGCCGCGCTCACCGACGCCGCAGCGATGCTCGATCAGGCCTGGCAGGAAGGCGATCAGGCGCTCGTAAAATCCGGGGAGTTTGTTCGAAGGGTAGTTTTCAAGCTCGCCGATATCCAGCCAGGCCTCGATCACCGGGCGATAGGTCCAGATGTTCGGTCCGCGCAGGTGTGTTACACGGAGAAACTCAATATCTTTCTTTTTTGTCATTTTTAGCTCTTGTACCTCTTGCGGTATACTCCGCCCGTCCTTCTATTTTCCCACTGTTTCGCAATTCTTGCCACTTGGCAAAGAGTGCCCGGAGTCTCATTCACAATGATAACAAACCAACTTTCCTCTGAGCTCAGCCTGACAGAACTTCCCGACAGGTGGCGCACAGAGATTCCAGCCCTGCTTGCACCTGATGAAAACGTGCTCGGCGCGCTGGAGGTTGACCTCGACTCCCGACTCCACTTCAACAAAGGCCTGGTCGTTATCACGGAGCGCCGCATTATGGCACGCGCCCCCGGGGAAACGGTATGGCAGGACTGGGCTTATCGTCGTGGGATGGTTCTAAAGCTGCACGACCACGCCGGCGTCGGCCACCTGGAACTGGTGGACGACACGCAGCGCCTGGCCGCATGGCGCTTCACTTTGGGCCAGAACCTGCTTGCCATCCGCCTGCAGGAAAACTTCGTCCGCCTGCACCAGGCGCATGTGGATGGAAAACCACTACAGCAAGTCGAACAGAACGCCTGCCCAACCTGCAAGGCCCCGCTGGAAGCCGACCAGGAAGAATGCCCGGTGTGCACCAAGGTGGTCCACACGCCGCCATCCACCTGGACCCTGTTCCGCCTGTGGCGCTTTGCCCGCCCCTACCAATGGCAGCTGCTGCTTGGCTTCACGATGATGCTGCTGTCCACCGGCGCGCACCTGATCCCGCCCTACATCATCATGCCGCTGACCGACAATGTGCTGATCCCTTACCAGAACGGCAAGCCGGTCGAACAAGCGCTGGTGATGCAGTACATGGCCGCCCTGACCGGCGCCGCCGTGCTGGCGTGGATCTTCGGCTGGGCCAAGACCTACATCCTGGCCCTGGTCTCGGAGCGCATCGGCGCCGACCTGCGCACCACCACCTATGAACACCTGCTGCGCATGTCGCTCGAATACTTCGGCGGCAAGCGCACCGGCGACCTGATGTCGCGCATCGGCTCCGAATCGGACCGCATCTGCGTCTTCCTTTCCCTGCACCTGCTCGATTTCGCATCCGACGTGCTGATGATCGTGATGACCGGCGTGATCCTGTTCACGATCGATCCATGGCTGGCGCTTGCCACCCTGCTGCCGCTGCCGTTCATCGCCTGGATGATCCACCTGGTGCGCGACAAACTGCGCACCGGGTTTGAAAAGATCGACCGCGTATGGGGCGAGGTCACCAACGTGCTGGCCGACACCATCCCCGGCATCCGCGTGGTGAAAGCCTTCGCGCAGGAGACCCGCGAAGCGACCCGCTTCCGCACCGCCAACAAGCACAACCTGGCCGTCAACGACAAGTTGAACAAGGTGTGGTCGCTGTTCTCGCCGACCGTCTCGTTCCTGACCGAATTGGGCATCCTGGTGATCTACGTGTTCGGCATCTGGATGATTTCCAAGCACAACATCACTGTCGGTGTGCTGAGCTCCTTCGTACTGTATGCCAACCGCTTCTACGGCAAGCTCGATTCCATGAGCCGCATCGTTTCGGTGACGCAGAAATCCGCCTCCGCCGCCAAGCGTATTTTCGACATCCTGGACCACGTCTCCAGCGTGCCGGACCCGGTGCAGCCGGTGAAAGTCGACAAGGTCAAAGGCGACATCACCCTGCGCGAAGTCGGCTTCCGCTACGGTAACCGCGCGGTCAATCGCGGCGTGAACCTGGAAATCAAGGCTGGCGAAATGATCGGCCTGGTGGGCCACTCCGGCTCCGGCAAATCCACCCTGGTCAACCTGATTTGCCGCTTCTACGACGTGGCCGAAGGCGCCATCCTGCTCGATGGGCAGGACATCCGCAACTTCGCCGTGTCCGACTACCGCCGCAATATCGGCCTGGTGCTGCAGGAACCCTTCCTGTTCTTCGGCACCATCGCCGAGAACATCGCCTACGGCAAGCCCGACGCCAGCCGCGAAGAAATCATGAAAGCCGCGCGCGCCGCGCACGCGCACGACTTCATCCTGCGCCTGCCGCAAGGCTACGACTCCATGGTCGGCGAGCGCGGCCAGGGCCTGTCCGGCGGCGAACGCCAACGCATCTCGATTGCGCGCGCCCTGCTGATCGACCCGCGCATCCTGATCCTGGACGAAGCCACCGCCTCGGTCGACTCCGAAACGGAAAAAGAAATCCAGAAGGCGCTCGACAACCTGGTGGCAGGCCGCACCACGATTGCGATTGCCCACCGCCTGTCCACGCTGCAGCGCGCCGACCGCCTGGTGGTGATGGATCGCGGCAAGGTGGTGGAAGAAGGCCCGCACGACGAGCTGATGGCCAAGGAAGGCGCCTACTACCGCCTGTACCAGGCGCAAGCGCGCAACGTCGACACCGACCTGGATGACAAAGCAAAGAGCCGCGAAGATGACAACTAATTTCAATTTGAGCCGCGACAGCTTCGGCAAACTGAACCTGATCGACGCCAACGGCGTGCTGCACGAAGGCGTCTCGCCGGTGCGCGCCTTCCCCATCCAGGCGCCGGAAGAAGGCCTGTCCCTGGTCAACAGCGACGGCAAGGAAGTTGCCTGGCTCGACAAGATTTCCGACCTGTCGCCCGAGATGGCCGACGTCGTGCGGGAGGAGCTTGCCGGGCGCGAATTCATGCCCGAAATCAGCCGCATCGTCGACGTGGGCAGCTACGCCTGCCCCTCCACCTGGACGGTGGAAACGGACCGCGGCGCGACCAGCTTCGTGCTGCGCGGCGAAGAAGACATCCGCCGCATTGGCAGCGTATCGCTGCTCGTCTCGGACAGCCATGGCATCCACTTCCTGATCCGCGACCAATACGCGCTGGACAGGCACAGCAAGAAAATCCTCGACCGCTTCATGTAACACGGGCTCTGCCGTTGCGAAGCAAAAATTGATCTGGGTCATGGGCGGTGGGTGTTTCCGCGAAGCACAATATCTCCACTACAAATTTGGAGACGCCCATGGATTCCATCGTTTTCGGTCCCGACCTGGCACTCGGCATCCCTGTGATGGATCAGTCGCACCGGGTCATCTTCGATTTGCTGGAGTCGATGCAGGCCCTGCCGCACCCGGTCTTCGACGAAGCTTGCCATACGCTGGCGGCGGAGTTCGCGGAGGACCTGGCGGAGGAGAACCGGCTCATGGAATCCATCGGCTATCCCCTCGCCGCCACCCACCGCGCCGCCCACGATAGCCTGCTGGCCTGCCTCGACCAGGCCCTGTGCCTGCTGGCCAGCGGCGATGAAGCGGGTGCGCGCCAGATCGTGCACTCCCTGCCAGACTGGATCGAGGCCCATATCAACACCATGGACCTGGCCCTCGCAATCGCCGCCAGCCACCTGAAATAAAAAAGGGGCAGCCGAAGCTGCCCCATACACCCCCTACAGGTGAGAAACTTGTAACTCGCTCAGGCGACAGCCAGCTCTTGCGCCATGCCACCGGAAGACAAGGCTTCCAGCTTGGAGCGGTCAAGAATGCGCAGGTCGCGGTTTTGCAGCACGATCGAGCCGTCCTGGCGCAGGCGGGCCAGTTGGCGGCTGACGCTTTCCACGGTCAGGCCGAGGTAGCCGCCAATGTCTTCACGCGACATGCGCAGCTGGAAGCTGGTCGAGGAGTAGCCGCGCTGAGCGTAGCGGCCAGCCAGGTTCAGCAGGAACAGGGCCAGGCGCTGTTCGGCGCGCATATGGCTCAGGAACAGCATCACCGATTGCTCGCGCTGGATTTCGCGGCTCATGGTGCGATGGAACTGTTGCAGCAGGCCCGGAATCTGCATGACCAGCTCCTGCAGGCGCGAGAATGGAATTTCACAGACTTCGCTGTCTTCCAGCGCCACGGCATTACAGGAGTGCTGGCCGGCGCCAATCGCTTCCATGCCCAGCAGGTCGCCGGCCATGTGGAAGCCGCCGATGGTCTGTTCGCCGCGCTGGTTCACCTGCAAGGTCTTGAAGTGGCCAAAGCGCACAGCGTACAGGCTGTGGAAGCTGTCGCCGGTCTGGTACAGCGCTTCGTCGCGGGAAACGCGGCGGCGGCGCGAGATGATCTGGTCCAGGCGGGCCACGTCGTCCTCAGCCAGACCCTGCGGCAGGCACAGGCGGTTGAAGCTGCACAGCGAGCATTTCGCCGCGACTGGCGCGCAATTATTGGTGGCACTTGCAGGGGTGATTGGGATTACCGGGCTCATGATCGTGCTCCTTGTTTTGATGGAGACAGTATCGCGCCCGCTTGCATTTCCCGGTATCAAGCTTCCTGTGTAGTTGCTGTAGTGGTTCCCCTACAGCTTTCAGATCAGTCCGTGCTCCAGCGCATAGCGGGTCAACTCGGCATTGCTGGACATGCCCATTTTCTCCAGGATGCGGCTGCGGTAAGTGGTCACCGTGTTAGGACTGAGGTGCAGTTTTTCGCCGATCTGCACCAGCGGCTCGCCCTGGGCGATCAGCTTGAACACTTCCAGTTCGCGGTTGGACAGCTCCTCATGGTCGCCACTGGGTCCGCCACCCACCAGAGTTGCCAGTTTTTCAAGTAGTGCCGGACTGACATGCTTGCCGCCCGCCGCCGCCTTGCGCACGGCTTCGATCAGGGTCGGGGTCGGCGCGTCCTTGGTCAGGTAGCCGGAGGCGCCCAGTTTCAATGCCCGTACCGCGTAAATCTCTTCCGAATACGTGCTCAGCACCAGGACCGCCATGCGCGGGCATTCGCTGCGCAGGGATTTCAACAAGTCCAGGCCATTCTTGCCCGGCATCTTGATGTCGACCAGGGCCACGTCGAAGCTGCGTTCGGCCACCCGGGCCATCGCTTCCACGGCATTGCCGGCTTCGCCCTCCACGCTGATGTCAGTCGCGGTGCCCAGCATCAGGCGCACGCCATTACGGGCAATGGCGTGGTCGTCCACCAGCAGCACGGTGATTTTGTCACCCATTCTTGTCCTCCAAAGGCAGGCGCAGTTGCAGGGTGGTGCCCTGCCCGGCCTTGCCGCTGATTGTCAGTTCGCCGGCGAAGCGGCGCGTGCGTTCGTGCATGCCGAACAGGCCCCAGGATTCGCGGTCGGACAGGCCGGCGCTTTCGATGCCCTTGCCGTCGTCCTCCACCCGCAGCACCACATTCTCGCCGTCGGTGTCGACCTGCACCCGCGCTGCGCTGGCGTCGGCGTGGCGCACAACGTTGGTCAGCGCTTCCTGCGCCACGCGGAACAGCATGGTGCTGCGCTCGGCGTCCAGTTCCAGCGCCGCCGCGTCGGGCGTGATAGTGCAGGTGCAGCGCAAGCCGCTGCGCTGCGCCACTTGCTCGGAATACCATTCCAGCGCGGGCCAGATACCCAGCTGGTCGAGCACACTGGGGCGCAGGTCGGTGATCACGCGCCGCACCGTCTCGATGGCGTCCTGCGCCAGCTTGGCGGCATCCTTCAGCAACGGGTCGGACTGCTCGCCACCGCGCTCGATGGCGACCGAGATGTAGGCCTTGATGCCGGTCAGCAGGCCGCCCAGCTCGTCGTGGATTTCCTGCGCAATGCGGGTGCGTTCATGTTCTTTCAGCTTTTCCTGGTAGGCGGCCAGCTCGCGCAGTTCCTTCTGCGATTGGCGCAGCACGCGCTCGGCTTGCAGTTTTTCCTCGATCAGGCGCTGCTCGCGCAGCAGGCGGTCGATGGCGCCGGCCAGGAAATCGAGGTAGCGGCCGTCGCTGTCCTTCACCAGGTAGTCGCGCGCGCCGCGCCGCATG
This sequence comes from Pseudoduganella guangdongensis, assembly GCF_009857475.1. Lineage (GTDB taxonomy): Bacteria > Pseudomonadota > Gammaproteobacteria > Burkholderiales > Burkholderiaceae_D > Rugamonas > Rugamonas guangdongensis. The sequence goes on from NZ_WWCJ01000011.1 coordinate 82,930, forward strand.
GCTTCCGCCGCCACGGTGGCGCTGTCGGCGCCAGTCAGCATCATGACCGGGATGGTGGGCTGCGGTTCGCCCTGCTCGGCCGCCAGGCGCGCCAGGAACTCCAGGCCGGTCAGGTCCGGCAGGTGGTAATCGAGCAGGATGCAGTCCGGCTTTTCGCGCAAGGCGATCTCCAGGCCGTCCTGGCCGCTCTCCGCTTCCAGCAGCTCGCAATCAAAGCCGGGCGCCTGCGCAAAGGCGCGGCGGCAGGCGATGCGGTCGACAATATCGTCTTCGACGATCAGCACGCGGACGGAATTGCCGGCCCCATTCGTCATGGCAGCTCGCTGATGGTCCAGTACAGGTTAATCGAACGCACCACCTCGACGAACTGGCGGTAATCGACCGGCTTGGTCATATAGCCAGCCACGCCCAGGTCGAAGCTGCGCATCTTGTCCTGCTGCTCTTCCGAGGTGGTCAGCACGATCACCGGAATGCGGCGCAGCATGGGGTCTTGCTTGATATTTTGCAGGAACTCGATGCCGTTCATGATCGGCATGTTCAGGTCCAGCAGGATGATGCATGGCTGCTCGCTGTCCGGCTCGCGCAGGTAATCCAGCGCCGCTTCGCCGTTCTCCATCGCGACCACGCGGTTGCCAACGTGGACTTCCTTCAGGGCGCGCAGGATGGTCATGACATCGACCTGGTCGTCCTCCACCAGCAGGATTGGCTTGCTTGTATTGTTCATCAGTTCTCTTTCTTCTTGGGCAGGGTGAAATAGAAGATGGTGCCTTTGCCCAGTTCGGACTCCAGCCACACCCTGCTCTGGTACATTTCTACAATCTTCTTCACCAGCGCCAGGCCCACCCCGGTGCTCTCCACGCGGTCGCGCGGGGCCAGGGTCTGGAACAGCTGGAATATGCGTTCAAAGTGGCGCTCGGCGATGCCGGGGCCGTTGTCGCGTACGTGGAAGCGCCACTGGCTGCCTTCGTCGCTCCAGCCGACTTCGATCTCGCCCTGCGGCTTGTCCATATACTTCACCGCGTTCGACACCAGGTTGTGGAACAGCTGCTGGATGCGGGTCGGTTCGCCGGTCACGGTCGGCATGCCGGGCATGATAGTGACCTTGATATGGGGCGGCGGCGCCAGCAAGTCCACCACCTCGGCCACCAGTTGCTCCAGCTTGACCGGCACCACCGCTTCCTTGATGCGGCCGACGCGCGAGTACTGCAGGATGCCATCGATCAGAGCGCCCATGCGATGCACGCGGTTGATCAGCAGGCGCATATGCTCCTTGCCTTCGTCGTTGAACTTGTCGGCGTAATCGTGCGCCAGCCAGTCGGCCAGCGAGCCGATGCCGCGCAGCGGCGCTTTCAGGTCGTGCGAGACGACGTAGGCGAAGTTGGTCAGTTCCTCGTTGGCACTGGTCAGTTCCTGCAGCAGCTGCTGCGCCTTTTCCTCGGCGGCCTTGCGTTCGGTGATATCGCGCACCAGGCCGGTGAACATGCGGCGCCCGTTCAGCCACATCTCGGTGACCGCCAGGTCCATCGGGAAGATGCTGCCATCGCGGCGCTGGCCCTGCACCTCGCGCCCTTTGCCGATGATGCGCTTCTCGCCGGTAGTCATATAGTGGTGCAGGTAGCCGTCGTGCGCTTCGCGGTGCGGCGCCGGCATCAGCATCGACACGTTGCGGCCCTGCACGTCGGCTTCGGCGTAGCCGAACATGCGCTCGGCGGCCGGGTTCATGCGCTCGATAGTGCCTTTCTCATCGATGGTGATGATAGCGTCCACCACGGTTTCGAAAATGGCGCGCATGCGCGCTTCGCTCTCCTGCAGCGCGTGCTCGGCCTTTTTGCGGGCGCTGATGTCGTGGATGGTGGCCATGACCATCGGCTGCATTTCCTTGTCCTGCAGCGGGGACAGGCTCACTTCAACCGGGAATTCGCTGCCGTCCTTGCGCCTGCCCTGCAGCTCGAATCCGGCACCCATGGCGCGCGGGTGCGGGCTTTCAAAATAGCTGCCGCGCAGTCCGACATGGCCGTGGCGGAAGCGTTCCGGGATCAGGCTTTCCAGGGTCCGGCCTTGCAACTCACCGGGAGCGTAGCCAAACAGGAGCTCCAGCGCTGGGTTAACCAGCAATAGCTGCCCTTCCTTGTCGATGATCAGCATGGCATCGGTGGCCGATGCCAACAGCCACTGCAGGCTGCGTTCCGCAATCGTTGAATGAGTCAAAGCCGGGTCCTGGTGAGTGTCAAATCCTGTCATCCTATGATTGTAGCGTCTCACGCGGCAAGGAGCCAAACGCGTCGCGGAAAGAATAAATTATCCAAACTTGACATAGGTCAAGCGGGACTGGTGACGTGGCGCATGATGGCCGTTAAAGTTTCTTCAAAAGTGGAGACTAGCCATGTTACCTGAAGAAATTGACCGTTGGGCCACCGTCCTGCGCGAACGGCGCGAGGTGCTGGCGGGCCGCGATCTGGCAGAAGTCGCGGCGATTGATGCTGCGCTCGATCGTTTGCAGGCCGGGACATTCGGCCAGTGCCAGCGCTGCGGCGTCGCCATTTCCTCCGGCCGCTTGCAGGCCCAGCCCAGCGCGGCGACATGCCTGGCATGCCAGGAGCTAGCCGAGCACCAGCGCGGATTTGTGGCCTTCTCGGCGCTCTAGCGCCATTTCCCCCGGTACGCTTTGCAGGCCGGCCCGTATTTTTCCGCGCCATTGCAGATGTGGCGCCGGCATTCCACCGCACCGGGTTCGCCGGGCAGCGGGCAGCGTTTGAAAACTTTCCAGTACAGCGACTTCTCCCCGGCGGCCTTGCTGCGGATAGCGCGCGGCCGGCCCGCCTTTCTGCCCTCCTGCAGAGCGTAACGCGTCGCCTTGCTGGCGGTGCCGGCGCGTTTTCCCTTCACCTGCTGTTCCGCCGCCCCTCGGGCAACCCGTACTTTGGGCGCGGCCGGCGTGCTCTTCGCAGTCGGCGTGGGCGGTGCGGCGGGGGGCGAGGCGGCGGCGGACGTTGTGGCCAGCACCGGGGTGCCTGCGATTTCGGCGGGCGCCGATGGCGGCGGAACCAGCGCAGCAACGGCGGCCATGTCCCGCTCAACCCCGATGCGCTGGGCCACCAGCACTGCGCCACCGGCCACGCCGGCCATCAGCGCGCCGCACGCCATCCAGAAAAGGGGGGCGCGCCAATCCCCCAGCGGCGACGTGGCGACGGGTGGCGCTGCGGGCGCCTGCTGGTGTTCTGGCTCCTCGGTCATAGGCGGAAGATAGCAACAAATCGCCCACTCCGGCGCGTGCTAAGATAGTTACTCGATTGCAAATGGGACCCAACGCGTATGAAAGGCTTCCGAGGCTTCTTTCGCGATCTAGGACTCCAGCGCAAACTTTTGCTGGTGTCGGTCTTTACGACAATCGCGGCGATGCTGGTAGCCCTGCTGGCCCTGGCCAGCTACGACCTGCTGGTTGCCCGTCCCCGCCTGGTGCAAGACCTGGCAGGCCGCAGTGACTTGCTGGCCCTGAACCTCGACGCCGACCTGAATTTCGCCGACAGCAACGGCGCCACCCGCAAGCTGGACGCCCTGCGCAGCAGCCCCGAGATCGCGCGCGCCTGCCTGTTCACCGCCGACAAACGGCTGTTCGCCTTCTTCAACCGCAATGCCACGGGCAGCGGCTGCAACTGGCCGCGCGAACTGGAACGCCCCGGCCACCGCTTCGATGGCAATCTGCTGTCGATGCTCACCCCCGTGCGCTTTGAGCGCGAAGTGGTGGGCTTCCTCGCTATCGACTACGAACTCGCGTCCACCTTTGCGCGCCTGCGGCAGTATGGGCTGGTGCTGGGGGTGGTCTTCCTCACCCTCTTTTCAGGCGGCATCCTGTACGCCGCCGGTATGCGGCGCCTGGTCACGCAGCCGCTGCTGGCGCTCTCCGGCGTGGCCGACCAGGTCACGCGCGAACAGCGATACGACCTGCGCTCGCCCGTCTCCGGGCAGGACGAAGTGGGCCGCCTGGCATCCGCCTTCAACGCCATGCTGGCCACCGTGGCCGCGCGCGACGCCGCTTTACGCCGCAGCCAGGCGCTGCTCAACAACATCGTGGAAAAGTCCTCCGCCGTGATCTACGTGAAGGACCTGGACGGACGCTACCTGATGGTCAACCACAGCTTCCGCATGATCCTGCCGCACGGCGCGCCCGAACCACTGGGCAGCACCGACGAAACCCTCTTCAGCGCCGATGTGGCGCACAAGATGCGCCAGAGCGACCGCGCCGTGCTGGCCAGCGGGCGCGCTTCCAGCCACGAGGAAACCGCGCCCGCCATGGCGGGCGGCGCCCGCACCTATATTTCCGAGAAATTCCCCCTCATCGATGAATTCGGCCAAATCTGGGCCCTGGGCGGCGTCTCCACCGACATCACCGACCGCAAGCGCGGCGAACTCGAACTGGAAGAGCTGATCAACGTCCGCACACGCCAGATCGCCGACACCAACCGTGAACTGGCCGACTCCCTGGGCACCCTGCAGCGCGCCCAGGATGAACTGGTTCGCAGCGAAAAGCTGGCAGCCCTCGGCTCGCTGGTGGCCGGCGTGGCGCACGAGTTGAACACCCCGATCGGCAACAGCCTGCTGGCCGTGAGCACCCTGCTCGATCAGAGCACCACCTTCGCCGGCATGGTGGAAAGCGGCGTGAAGCGCTCGGAACTGAACGCCTACATCGCCGACGTGAACAACGGCAGCCAGATCGTGCTGCGCAACCTGCACCGTGCGGTCGACCTGGTGGCGAGTTTCAAGCAGGTCGCTGTGGACCGCGCCACCTCGCAGTGCCGCGAGTTCCAACTGGACGAACTGGTGTCCGAAATCCTGCTGGTGCTGATGCCCACCTTCAAAAAATCCGGCGTCCGCGTCAGCCATGACATAGCGCCGGGCATCCTGATGGCCAGCTACCCCGGCCCGTTCGGGCAGGTCTTGATCAATCTCGTCAATAACGGCCTGATCCACGCCTTCGAGGGGCAGGAGAACGGGGAAATCAGCATCACCGCCGAAGCCGGCCGTGACACGGTCGCGATTACCGTGCGCGACAATGGGGTTGGCATCGCGCCGGAAAACATGGGCAAGATCTACGACCCCTTCTTCACCACCAAGCTGGGACGCGGCGGCTCCGGCCTCGGCCTGAACATCGTCTACAACATCGTGTACGGCGTGCTGGGCGGGCGTATCGACGTAAAAAGTGCCCTCGGCGAGGGCACCAGTTTCATCCTGACTTTGCCAGTCAGGGTTTAGTGGATTTCCAGCTTGCGGCTGCCCTGCTGGGCCTTTTTGGGTAGCGTCAACTCCAGCACCCCTCCTTCATACTTGGCATTGGCCTGCTCGTCATCAATCTCGTGCTCGAGCTGGAAGCTGCGGTATTGCGCGCCGTAAAAGCGCTCGCTGCGCACGATATTGCCGCCTTGCTGCTGCTCGTCGCTGCGCCGGGCTTCGGCAGCAATGCTGACCCGGTTGCCGTTAATGTCCACCTTGATATCTTCCCGGTTGACGCCCGGCAGGTCGGCGCGCACCGTATAAGACGTCTCGTTTTCATGCACATCGATACGTATTGGTTGCTGGCTTTCGCCCTCGCGCATGATGTTTCCGAGCCGGAAATCGCGGAACAAGTCCTCAATGTTGCGGAAGGGATCGAAACGGGCCAGTTCTGTGATGGGATCGTAGCGCCTCAGGTTAGCCATGGCCTCCTCCTTTCAAATGACTGTGTGGGCCATGGTAATTCCGCCCCCCATGCCGCGCCAGAAAATGTGGGCAATCGTGCTGCGGAACGCCTTTAAAACTACCTATCGCTCGCCAATAAGGTAATTACCTCTAATACAACGACTTTTCTCTACAAAAAATAAATGCTAGTCTGTTGATTTGTAAAAAATACATCGGAGTAGCAATGATTGTCGGGATCGACCTTGGCACGACAAATAGCTTGGTGGCGGTTTGGCAAAATGGCGAGCCACGTTTAATCCCCAACAGCCTGGGCGATTTTCTGACGCCGTCCTGCGTCAGCGTGGACGAAGACGGCACGATCCTGACCGGCAAGGCTGCACGCGAACGCCTCCAGACCCACCCGGCACAGAGCGCGGCGGTGTTCAAGCGCCATATGGGCAGCAATATGCAATTCAACCTCGGCGGGCGCAATTTCCGTGCCGAGGAACTGTCGGCCCTGATCCTGCGCGCTTTGAAGGAAGACGCCGAAGCCGCCCTGGGTCAGCCGGTCACGGAGGCCATCATCACCGTGCCCGCCTATTTCTCCGACGCCCAGCGCAAGGCCACCCGCGCCGCCGGCCAGCTGGCCGGGCTCAAAGTGGAGCGCTTGCTGAACGAGCCGACCGCCGCCGCGCTGGCCTACGGCATCCACCAGCGCGACCAGGAAACCCAGTTCCTGGTGTTCGACCTTGGCGGGGGCACTTTCGACGTGTCCGTACTGGACCTGTTCGAAGGCGTGATGGAGGTGCGCGCCTCGGCTGGCGACAACTTCCTGGGCGGCGAGGATTTCGTCAACCTGCTGACCGATGAATTCTTCAAGCAGGCGGCCATTCCCGTCGCGCTGAAGAACGACGGCCGCTTCATGCAAAGCCTGCTTGCGCAGGTTGAGCAAGCCAAGCGCCAGCTCAGCGAGGCATCGCAGGCCACCCTGCAGACCCACCATGCCGGCACCAGCTACTCCATGCCGCTCGACGAGGCCGCGCTGGAGCGCATCTGCGCCCCGCTGCTGGCGCGCCTGCGCTCGCCGGTGGAACGCGCCCTGCGCGACGCCAACCTGCACACCGCCAACCTGGACAGCATCGTGCTGGCCGGCGGCGCCACCCGCATGCCGATCGTGCGCCGCATGGTGGCGCGCATGTTCGGCCGCTTCCCGTCCTGCGACATCAATCCCGACGAAGTGGTGGCGCTCGGCGCCGCCGTGCAGGCCGGCTTGAAGATGAACGATGCCGCGCTGGATGAAATTGTGATGACCGACGTCGCGCCCTACTCCCTGGGCGTCGAAGTATCGATGCACCTTGGGCGCGACCAGTTCTCCTACGGCCACTTCGATCCCATCATCGAGCGCAATACCGTGGTCCCGGTTAGCAAAGTGAAAAGCTATTACCCGAACAGCGACAAGCAGACTTCCCTGCGCATCAACGTCTTTCAGGGCGAGGCGCGCATGGTGCGCGACAATATTTCACTGGGCTCGATCGACATCCCCATCGCGCAGGTGGCGGGCCAGGATAACGGCGTGGACGTGCGCTTCACCTACGACGCCAACGGCCTGCTGCAGGTTGAAGCCACGGTGACGCTGACCAAGCAGACGCATGCGCTGGTCATCGAAGGCAATCCGGGCGTCCTGAGCCCCGACGAAATCAAGGAGCGCTTCGCCGCGCTCTCCGAACTCAAGATCCACCCACGCGACCGGATCGAGTTCCGCACCATGCTGGCACGCGGCGAACGCCTGTACCAGCAGCTGCGCGGCGCAGCCCGCGAGGAACTGGGCCGCCAGCTGATGCAATTCGAACGCGCGCTGGAAGCACAGGACGACCGCACTTCGCGCCAGGCTGCCAAAACCTTCCAGGAAATGCTTGAGTATTTCGAGCACCAAAGCTTCCTCAACCTCGACGAATAGTACGCGGCACAGTTACATGCGAGACAGTTTTCCCTTCCTCATCCGACTCGGTCTGCGCCCGGACGTCGATGCCAAAGATATCCGCCGCGCCTATTCGCGCGAACTGAAAAAGATCGACCAGGAAGCCGACCCGGCCGGTTTTCAGGAGCTGCGCGAGGCCTATGAGACCGCGTTGAACTGGCATGCCCATATGCAGTTCGAAGCTGCGCAGCAGGCGGCCGAGGAAGCGCCGCCGGCGCCCGCGCCAGCGCGCGTACCGGTGCCCGCGCCCGAACCAGACCCGGCGCCGTCCCTGCTGATGGCGCAGGAAGACCCCTATCAGTTGGCCGACCAGGCCTTCCAGAAATTCCTGGCCAGTACAGAAATGCTGGTACAGCGCAACGACACGCGCCACCGCACGCTCTGGAAGACCGTGCTCCAGCGCAGCCTGGACGATGACCGCCTGCTGAACCTGACCGCGCGCGCCATTTTCGAAGCGCGCATCGTCCATCTGCTCGCCTCGGGCTGGAAGCCGGGCCACGAAACGTTGTTCGTAGTCGCCAACGACATCTTCGAATGGGAGCGCGACCGCAACCGCATCCTGAAATTTGGCGAAGCCGGCGGCATGGTGAACCGGGCCATCGACGAGTGGAAGGTCTACGAGTCACTGCCGCCGGCGACCGTCTCCACCTTCAAGCAGTTGATCAATTTCATGCGGGCCACGCCCGACCCGTCGGGCGCTGGCCGCAATGACCTGATGTCGTTTTACCAAATGGCCAGCCGCTTCTACACCTGGCTCGCCGTCATCATCGACCGGCAGATCCTGGAAGCCTGGGGCGAGGCAGCCAACGCGGAAGTTGAGCGCAACGGGCCCGGCAGCGCAGTCCCGATGGAGCGCTCAGAGCCCGAATGGCAGCCGGAGCCCGAGAAGAAGTCCAGTTGGGCCAAGCCCGCCACGCTATGGCCGCTGTTCATTATCCTCTTTATGGTGCTGCGCGCCTGCTTCAACAGCATCGACGAAGATAAGCATGCGGAACGCTTCGCCCGCGACAGCCAGGCGCCGCGTGTGTACAACAGCGCCCAGGCCGAAAAGCCGCCAAGCAAAGAGCACATCGACCAGATCGGCGCCAGCATCCGTTACAAGTGGCCTGCCAATGCGCCTGTCGGCAAATACGCGGTGGAGTACGAAGTCTATATCGATAGCGGCGGCAATTTCCTCGGCACGCAACTCATCACCTCCTCCGGCAACACCGGCTACGATGAGGCGGTGCGGAAGGCAATCAAGGGATTCGGCCCCTTCGAGCGTGGTACGGCAACCGCCTTCCGCCTACGCTATGGCACGGAGCTCACCAGGTCCGAGGCGCCGCAAGGCAAACGCGCCACGAAAGCGCAATTGCAGGCCGTGCAGGATGAGATCTTCTACGTCCCCGGCGCCGCTATTGAAGACGGCGTGCTCAAAGTGGGCTACGAAGTGGAGCTGAACGACGCGGGCCGCGTGATCCACCTGAAAAAGCTCAAGCCATCACGCGACCCGAATTTTGATGACGTGGTGGCCGACGCACTGAGGGAGACCCGCGCCTTCCCGCCGGATACGCTGCGCAAGTTCAACGTCGAGTACTCGCGCACGATCCAGCGCCAGTAAACGCGCCCGTATCCCCTACCGCGCCATGCGCACCGGCGTGATCTTGCGGATGAAGAGCAGCACATCCCAGTTCACGCCAAGCTCCGCGCCCGGCTGCACCAGGTACTCATAGCTGAACTGCGGTTGCAAGACCGGTGCGCCGGGGCTGAGGCCCAGCACCTCGTATTTCTCTTTGGCGAGCGTCGCTTCCAGGCTGTCGGCGGGAATGGCCGGCAAAGGCAAGGGCTTCATCGTCGCGAAGTCGAGGATCTCGCCGCCGGCGCCGCTGAACTGGACGACCTTGTAGTCCGGCCCCCAGCGGCGGTGCATGACCTCTCCCGCCTGCAAGTTGCGCGGCGTGCGCTGAAAGCCGCGCGCCACATGCACGGTGTGCGCCCAGATCACCACTTTGCGGCCCGGGTACATGCGCTCGGCCAGCCAGATCGCGTTGTCACCCATCTGGTTATCGCGCTGGTAATCGTGGTCCGCGCTCCAGTAGCTGGCCGCCTGCGCCTCTACACTCTTCACCACCTGGCACCAGAAGGCATTGCCCGAGTACGCGACGGGCGCGGCCTCGGTCTTGCACAGGGCATCTTTCAAGGCGCCGGAATGCTGGCTGAAAGCTGCCTGCTGCGGCGCTGCGGGCGGCGTGCGCCGCATTTCCAGCAGCGGCTGCGCCAGGCCCGCGTAGTGCTCCCAGCCGGCTCCATTGGCCAGCGCCGGCGCCGCCTGCAGCAAGTGGCTGCGCAAGCGCGGGAGCAGTTCGGTCCTGCTCAACTCACCCGTATGCTGGGCATCGATGCCGCCCAGCGCCAAGGGCTTCCCGGCGGCGCGCTGACGGTCGAAATACTGCAGCATGCCGCGCCCCTCCGCCGTCCTGGCGTACATGAAGAAGACATTGCCGGGCGCGACATCATCCAGTTTTTCACCCTGCTCCACGCGCTGCGCCAGGCGGGCGATATCGTAAAAGCCGCTCTCCAGCAAGAGCACATCGAAACCCATTTCCTGGTGCAGAAATTTGAGCACGCGAGCCTTCAGCAGGTACTCTTCGCGGCCGCCATGGGTTTGCTCACCCAGCGCCACCACACGCGCATTGCCGATGGCTTGTGCCAGCGGTTTTAGATCGCTGAAATCCTCCAGGTCCGGCTCCACGCCGGCAATCGGCCATACCTTGCCCGGCGCCGCGCAAGCCGGAGCCGCCAGCGCCAGGGCGCAGGCGCAGGCCGCGACAAACTTCCCAATCACCATAATGAGCTTTCACACTTATAAAAAAGCTCACTTTAACACCAATTAAATACCAATTTAACTATGGCTATTCATTTCTATGTCCAAAGCGCACTTCCGGCAAACCAACGGTGTCCGTGATGGTGACGGAGAATACCCCGCCGGCATAGCGCTCCGGCACCAACAGGTCCACCAGCGCGCTGGTGACGAACAGCTGGTTAAGGAGCGCGCCGCCGAAGGCGGGACAGGTGGGTTGGCTGACGGGGACCGCGATGACGCGTTCGACACTGCCATCCGGCCGGTAGCGCACGATCCGGCCGGCGCCCCACTCGGCGTTCCAGAGGTGGCCGTCGGCATCCACCAGCGAGCCATCGGGCTCGCCGCCGCCCGGCGGCAGGCGCGCGAACTCGCGTTGCCCGGTAAGCTGGTCGCCGTAGTCGCAGCAGGAGATCGCGCCGCCCAGCGAATCGCAGAAGTACATCGTCCCGCCGTCCGGACTAAAGCAAATGCTGTTGGCGATTGCCACCGGCTGCAGTGGCAGGCATTCCAGCTGCAGGTCATGCGCCAGCCGGTAGAAGCGGCCGATCGGCGCGCGGCCGACCGCCTCGTTCATGGTGCCGAAAACAAAACGGCCTTCCCGGTCGCAGCGGCCATCGTTCAGGCGCGTGCCGTGGACGTCCGCCTCGACCTCGACGATGGTCGTGACCTCGCCATCGGCCAGGCTGAACCAGGCCAGGCGGCTTTCCAGTCCCAGCAACAGGCGCCCGTCAACCGCAGTGAGGGCGAAGGATGCCAGCCGTTCGGGCATGTCCCACTGGTCGCTGGCCCCGCTGGCCGGCGTGAAGTTCCACAGCTTGCGCCCGAGGATATCGGTCCACCACAAGCGCTGCGTGCGGTCGCACCATACGGCGCACTCACCCAGCACGTTTTGCGCATCAACGATCAAGTCCACGGCTACCTCCAGTTGTCTAATGCGTACAGCGCCGACATACAGCAAGGCACGCCCGGCCGGCAAACCAGGGCGGGGAATCCCGCGTGGTTGGGTGCATCCGGGAACTGCTGCGGCTCCAGGCAAAGTCCAGCGTACTGGCCGAATACGCGTCCCTGCCCCGATAACGAGCCGTCCAGGTAGTTCCCGCTGTAGAACTGCATGCCAGGGCTGTCGGTGTAGATTTCCATGCACCGCCCGGAGGCCGGATCCGCCAGGCTGGCGTGCGGTCCCGGCATCCCGTTCAGCACAAAATTATGGTCGTAGCCGCCGGCCAGCGCCAACTGCGGATGCGCCGCGCACAGCCCTTCGCTGATCCGGCGTTGCAGGCGCAAGTCAAACGGCCCATCCGCCACCGGCGCCCGCTCCCCCGTCGGTATCAGGTCCGGTCCCACCGGCAGGTAGTGCTCGGCGTCGATGCACAGCAGGTGCCCCAGCACATCGCCCGCGCCAGCCAGGTTGAAGTAGCTGTGCTGGCTGATGCTGGCAATGGTGGCCTGGTCCGCCACCGCTTGGTAGATGCAGCGCAGCGCGCCGGACGCCAGCAGCTCATACGTCACCAGCACCAACAGGTTGCCGGGGTAGCCCGCTTCCCCGTCGGGGCTGAGCCGGAACAGGCTGACGCGCGCCAGGTGCTGCTCGGCGCTGGCGCGCCCCTGCCAGTGCTGCTTGTGGAACCCGGCCTTACCGCCATGCAGGTGGTGCTTCCCTTCGTTCTGGTCAAGCTGGAAGGCCTTGCCGTCCAGGTAAAAGTGGCCGCCGTTAATGCGGTTGGCAAAGCGTCCCACCAGGGCGCCCATATACGCCCGGTCGCACTCATACTCGCGCAGCGTGTCGTAGCCCAGCACGAGGTCGGTGCCGCCAGCGGTCAGGCACCAGCGCCGGATGATGCAGCCGTAGTCCAGCACCTGCAACTGCATCCCCGCCCCGTTGTCCAGTGTGTACTCCAACACCGGCGTGCCGTCCGCCAGGGCGCCGAAAGAGCGTTCGGCGACCGAGGGCTTCATGATGCGTGCCAGGCCGCCAGGATTTCCTTCGCCCGCCCTTCCAGTTCGGCCATCGGCAAACCCGGCTCATACAGCCGCCCGCCGATGCCGAAGCCGTCCGCACCGGCGCGCCGCCAGTCCCCCAGGTTGCCGGCGCCGATGCCGCCCACCGGCCACACGCGCGCCGTGGATGGCAGGATAGTCTTCACGCTGCGCAAGCCCGTCGGACCCAGCGCCTCAGCCGGAAACCACTTCACCGCATCCGCGCCCGCCGCGAGCGCCGCCAGGGCCTCGGTCGGGGTGGCGACACCCGGCACGGCCAGCATCCCCATCGATTTGGCCAGGCCGACCACGTCCGGATTGAAGTTGGGCGCGATAAGTATGCGCCCGCCCTGGCCGAACACGGCTTCCACGTCCTGCCTGGACAGCACAGTGCCGCCGCCGACCAGGGCGCCGGGCGGTTTGATGCCATTGATAATCCCGATGCATTCCAATGCCCCGGGACGGTTCAAAGGCACCTCCAGGATGCGAAAGCCGCTGGCGAACAAGGCGGCGGCCACCGCCGGCGCTTCTGCCGGTGACAAGCCGCGCAGGATTGCCACTAATGGTGGCTGGTAGTCGTCAATATTCATGATGGCAGGACCTTCAGGAATCGCCCCAGCGCGGCGCAAAAGGCCTGGTCCGGGTCGATCAATTGGGTGGAGTAGCCAAGCATCTGGGCCACTTGCAGGTAGGGCGCCTCCAGCCCGCGGGCAGCGATCAGGCGCAGCAAGGGCTGCTGGCCGGCGGCCTTGCGCCGCGCCGCGAATTCCGTGCCGATCAGGAGGCCACTCACGTAGGAACGCGTGGAGGACGGCGCCGCTTCGCCCGACACGACGCGGGCGCGCGCCTCAAACAGCGTATGCGACAAGGCGCCAGCGCGCTGCGCGCGTTCGGCGCCCGCCTGCAGCGCGTGCGCGTCCTCGGTATCATCCATCAGGGGCGCCAACGTTCCGGCGGAACGCAATGCCGCAAACAGCTCGCCTGTGATGAACGTGGTCAGGCGCTTGATGACGCCGCCCTCCAGCTCGACCCATTTGCTATGGGTGCCCGGCAGCAGGTACAGGCCGTCGCCATGGCGCAGTTCCAGCGCGCCGTATAACTGGGTTTCCTCGCCGCGCATGACATCGACGCTGCCGTGCTCGCGATAGCAGTAGCCGGGGACAATAAAGCAGGCCGGCGCTGCCGCCACCGGCACCAGGGTTTCCGGCAGCCGCGCCAGGGGCACGCTGTGGTCGAGATACGCGACCTCCAGCCAGCCCAGGGCGCTGCCCACCATGCCGGACATGACGACCGGCACACCGGACTCCACGCCGAGTTCGGCGCGCAGCTCCTGCAGCGATTCGGCGAAGCGTCCGCGTACCGCCAGCGCGCCCTGGCCGTCCTGATGCTGTTGCAAGCAGCGGCCATCGGCACCGACCAGGTAGGCGCGCCGGTTGCTGGTGCCCCAGTCGATCCCCAGCAGGCGTGCCTGTGCTACCACTCCGCCACGCTGCCATCGGCATGCCGCCACAGCGGGTTGCGCCAGTCCGGCGCGCTGCGGCTTGCTTCGATGACCCGTTCTTCGTTGATGTCCACGCCCAGCCCAGGCAGCGGCAGCGGTTCGATGTAGCCGCCTTCCATGCGGAAGTCGGCGGCGTTATGCACGTAGTCCAGCAGCTCCGCGCCCTGGTTGTAATGGATGCCCATGCTCTGCTCCTGCAGCACAGCGTTGTAGGAAACGAAATCGACCTGCAGGCAGGCGGCCAGCGCCACCGGGCCAAGCGGGCAATGCGGCGCCAGCGCCACGTCATAGGCTTCCGCCATGGCGGCGATACGCAGGCATTCGCTGATCCCCCCCGCATGCGACAGGTCGGGCTGCAACACCGCCAAGCCGCCCTGCTCCAGCACGCGTTTGAACTCAAAGCGCGAGTACATGCGCTCACCGGCAGCCAGCGGAATGCTGGTCATGTCGGACAGGCGGCGGTAGTAATCCGACTGCTCGGCCAGCACCGGCTCCTCCACAAATAGGGGCCGGTACGGCTCCAGCTCGCGCAGCAGCGGTTTGGCCATGGGCCAGGCCACGCGGCCATGGAAGTCGATGCCGAATTCAATGTCGTAGCCGAACACCGAGCGCAGCCCGGCGATCCGCGCCACGGCGGCATCCACCGCTTTCGCGCTGTCCAGCATTGCCAGCTCCTCGGTCCCGTTCATTTTGAAGGTGTTCAGCCCCAGTGCCTGCAAGGTCTGGATGCCGGCCACGATGTCGGCCGGGCGGTCGCCGCCCACCCAGCTGTAGATCTTCATCCGGTCGCGCACCAGGCCCCCCAGCAACTGGTACACCGGTACGCCCAGGGCCTTGCCTTTGATATCCCATAGCGCCTGGTCGATGCCGGCCAGGGCGCTCATGAACACCGCGCCGCCGCGATAGAAGCCGCCCCGGTACATGGCCTGCCACAGGTCGTTGATGCGCGCCGGGTCCTGGCCGATCAGCAGCTCGCCCAGTTCATGCACGGCGGCCTCCACCGTACGGGCGCGGCCCTCGATCACCGGTTCGCCCCAGCCGCTGATGCCCTCATCGGTATCAATCTTGAGGAACATCCAGCGCGGCGACACCCGGTAGGTACTGAGCTGCGTGATTTTCATGACCACCCCGCGTCGACGATAAATTCCTGTCCCGTACACATGGCGCCATCGTCCGCCGCCAGGAACAGCACCATGGCCGCCACATCGGCCGGCATCAGCGCGGCCTGCAGGCACTGGTTGCGCCGGATATCCTCCTCCGCCGCCGCATCCACCCACAGGGCCAGCTGGCGTTCCGTCATGACCCAGCCCGGCACCACCGTATTGATGCGGATGCCATCGCGCCCCAGGTCGCGCGCCAGGCCCCGCGTCAGGCCGGTGGCAGCCGCTTTGGCCATGGCATAGGCGGGATAGCCGCCGCTCTTGATATGCCAGCTGATGGAGCCCATGTTGACGATCGCCCCGCTTCCGCGCTGGCGCATGCCCGGCACCACGGCCTGGCAGGCGAACAGCATGGGGCGCTGGTTGATGGCGGTCAGGCGGTCCCACTCGTCCGGGGTAAGCGTTTCAAGCTGGTGCCGCTGGTCGTTGCCGGCGTTGTTCACCAGCACATCAATGTTGCCCATTGTGGCGCTGAAGTCGTTGATGGTCGCTTCCAGCGCGCCCAGGTCGGTCAGGTCGCAGCGGCGGAACAGCGGCACACCCTGTCCAGACGCCTTCATGCGGGCGCACAGGGCTTCCGCATCGTCGGCGGCAATATCGAGAAAGGCAACCTGCGCATGCTGGCGCAAGAAGGCCACCACCAGCGCGGCGCCGATCCCGGTCGCGCCGCCGGTGATCAGCACCCGTTTCCCCGCCAGGCTGGGATAGTTCGCCCATTTGCGTTCCATCGCGCTGCTCCCCGCTTACCGCGCGCCCGGCACGACCCGGCTGGCCTTGCAGGCCACCTGCTCCGCCACGCGCTTACCGGCCAGGAAAGCGTGGTCCGAGTTGTAGTACTCCCATTCGCTGTAGCGGCCCGCCAGGTGGATGTCGTGCTGCGCCAGCCATTCGCGCACCGTGGCCACATTGCGCGCGCGCTGGTGGTCGTACACCACATAGGCAATCGGCATGTCGACCTGGTTCGCAACCAGCACCTTGTCATCCTCGCGCATGAAGCCGACCTTGATCGCGTCCGCGATACAGCGCTGCACCAGCGCATCGCCGTCAAGCGGCAGGGGCTTCCACGGCGAGTAGGAAATCTCGCAGGTGAAGCCAAAGCCGCCCGGCGCATTGCAAGCCGGGCTGGCATTGCCTTGCACGAAAATGCGGTGGAAGATGCTGTCTTCGGGATAGTAGATCCAGTGCTTGTCGGTGACGTCCGTGCGGGCAATGCCGATGTTGACGCAACGGATCGAAATATGGCGCAACCCGCGCGCCGCTTCCCGCACCGCAGGGGGCGCGACCACCCCGATCAGCTTGATCAGCTCGGGCAGCGGCATGGTGCTGACCAGCTTCTCGTACTGAAAACGGCGGCCGTCGGCCAGGGTCACGACCCGTTCCTCGGGCAGCACCTGCGCCACTTCGGCGTTCAGTTCCAGCTTGCCGCGCATCAGCGGCAGGAAGCCGTTCATCAAGGCCTGGAATCCGCCTTGCTTCGGGTAGCCGAAGCGGGCGTTGGGCCCCATGGGGCGCGGCACCGGCTGCAATGCGCCATCGACAATCTCCCCCAGGTCGGGCAAGGGCACGCGGCCACCCAGCCAGGACGTCTCCATTTCATCCAGCGGCACGGTCCACAGCTTGCGGTTGTACGGAATGGCGAAGTGCTTGGCGATCCCCTCGCCCCAGACCTTGTAAATGAACTCCTCAAAGCTCTGGGTCCGCTCCGCGCGCGCCTGGGTGCTCGCTTGCGCCACTTCCACGCTGCCGTCAGCGCAGCAATCCTCGACCTGCGTGCTGGCGCAACCGGGCGCCGGCTGCACCTCGCCGTAGCGGGCGTTGATGGCGCCCACGATGCACTCCTTGATCACGTCGGGCGGCAAGCCATACAGCGCTCCCTGGAAGGGATAGCGGGTATAGACATTCTTGCTGTGGATCCAGGCTTCGCGCATTTGCCAGTGCTGGTTATCGCCCAGCAGCTTGTCGTACAGGTCCAGCACGTACGGGTCATTGGAGAACATGATATGGCCCGCGTGGTCGAAGGTGAAGCCGCGATCTGTAATCGAACGGCACCAGCCGCCAATGGTCGAATTGCGCTCGAGCAGCAGGCTGTCCGGGCCGATGTGATAGGCGGCCGACAAGCCCGTCGGACCGCCGCCTATCACGATACTGCCGTAGCGCTGGACGCTGGTGGCGGCGCGCAGCGGATTGACCTTGCCTCCCGCTGCGCCGCTCCCAGCACCGCCGGCACCGCTGGCCGCGTGGCCGCCATCCGCATGCCGCACCTCTGCGCGCGCTGCCTGGTCGGCAATCTGACCCTGCCCCGCCAGGCGCGCCGCCTTGCCGCCAGGCGGCGTGCGGTCGATCAATTCGTGCATGCGGTCTGCGGTCGCATCCCACGAGGTGCGCGCCACCACCTCGCGCATGGCCTGCGCCATGGCGGCGTTCTGCTCAGGCGTCTGCGCCAGCGCCGCTTCGCAATGGGCGATGAACTCATTATGGTCATGGCCGATGGCGACTATCGCGCCATACGGGTCCTCCACATCGCGGATGGCCGTGCTGACAATCGGCAGCTCGGCTGCCATATATTCCAGCACCTTGGTCGGGCTGATATAGCGCGTGGCCTCGTTCAGCGCAAACGGCAGCAGGCAGACATCCCAGCCCGCCAGGAATTGCGGCAGAGCCTTGTATGACTGCTGGCCGAGATAATGGACATTCTGCCGCTGCGGCAGCGAGGCCGGATCGATTTTGACGATGGGGCCAACCAGCACCACCTGCCATTCCGGATGCGCATCGGCGATGTCGGCGATCAGCTGCGCATCGAACCGCTCGTCAATCACGCCGAAGAAGCCAAGGCGCGGGCGCGGGATGCTGGTATGCAGCGGATGGCCATTGCTGCGGTCCAGCGCCTGCTCGAAATGCACCGCATCCACACTGCTCGGGAAACAGTGAGCATTGGCATGGCGGCTGCGCTTCGCCTCGTACAGGCTGGGGCCGCCGGTAAACACCAGGTCCGCAATACTTAGCAGCGCCGTCTCGCGCTGCAGCAACTGCTTGGGGGGATTCTTGAAGGCGCTCAGCTCGTCCATGCAGTCGTAGACCACCAGGGACGTGCGCAAGCCCTGCAGCAAAGGCAGCGCCATCGGCGTATAGAACCAGACCAGCACCTCTTCGCCGTGCGGCGCCAGGGCCGACACCAGCGGTTGCAGCAGCGGGATCTGGTCGTCGTGGAAGCCGGTCGCCTGCACCGGCGTATGCGGCTGGCAAACGGTCAGGTTCGGGGCCGGCCGCGAGATCACCATGCGCGCCTCCCCCTCCTCATACACCGGCTCCTCGACCAACACCACCTTGTAGTACTTCGCCAGGCGGGTGAGCAGGTGCTGCGGACGCTGGAACACGAAATCCCAGCGCAGGTGGCAAAAAACGATCAAGGTTTGCATGGTGTTCTCCCGGGTTTGGCATAGTTTGTCGGTCATGCGGATTGATTGACGCAAGGCGTTGGCGTAGGGCGCAACAAGCACCCGGGCCAGCGGGTCGGGACCGTCGCGGTCCAGGTCCCACAGGCCGCTGTGGTGCCAGTGATCGGCGTTGTCCCAATCGGGGCGGTCGATGGCCGGATAGAGGCAAATGCCGCACACCTCGGCACCCTGCTCATGCGCCATGGCCACCTGCTCCGCCATCTCGCGAATCCACACGCCGCGGCCGCTGCCGACGTGACTGGTTTCCGCCAACAAGACCGGGCGGCCGTAGCGCCGGTGCAGTTCCAGCAGGATGTCGTGCAAGGGTCGCCGGCGCGGATCGTCCAGGTGCCACCAAAGCCGCATATTGGTGCCACTCTCCCACTGGTTGCTGTGGTAGTAGTTGCCGCCAACCAGGTCGAGGTAGCGCGGATGGCCGCCCAGCTCCGGTTCCACGCGGCCGCACAGCATATCCAGCGCCTCGAACTGCGATGCGCTCCAGCCGGCGGCCTGCGCCGTCCAATCCGGCCGGTCCTTAGGCGCGATCACATGGATCAGCGGATCGCACTGGAGAAAGCGCGCAGCGGGCGAAATCTCGCGGATCGCATCGATGGCGGCAATCGAAGCGCGCACCAGTTGCCGCTTACCCAGCTCACCGGCCTGCTCGTGATACATGTTCAGGCAGCGGAACATATGCACCGACAAGCCCCATGCCGTGAACGACAACTCGTTCATCGGCGAATACACCGGCGCGGCGCCCAACCAGGGCGCCAGGAAGCGCGCGCTGGCCTGGCAGAAACGCACAAAGCGGGGCACGAAGTCATCGCTGTAAATATCCACGTCGTCCGGCCAGCCATAGTGGCAAAAAGTCCAGCAGCTTTGCAGGCCCAGCTCGCGCGCCGCCTCCAGCCGAGGCAACAGCGGCGAGAAATCGAACTGACCGTCGCGCTCGACCAGGCGCCAGCCGATTGATTCGCGCACCGTGCGGATGCCGAACTGCGCCAGCAGCGCGTAGTCTTCGCGCGCGCGACGCAGGTGGCCGGTGACCAGGTTCATGTCCTGCGGTCGGCCCGCGTGGTTGACATGGTCCGCACCCTCATAGCCGACCTGCCAGAAGGTTTCGAAGGGTTCGCAAGGAGGCTTCAGCACGGCGTACCTATTGCACATTGCGCGTCGCGGCGCTGATTTGTTCGAGCGGGACTTTGGGCGTGCGGTCGGCGTTCAGGAGCCCGTTGGTCTCCTGGAAGGTATCGGCAAACTGCGTGTAGCAAAAACCGCTGAACATCGCCGTTTCATTCACCACCGTGAGCAAGGCGCGGTAGTGGTCGAGGAAGGACTCCGCCGTGTTCTGGCGCGAATAGCCCCAGGTGTGATGGGCTGGTGCATTCGGGTCGAAGGCGATGCCGCCGAATTCGGTCAGCACAATCGGCTGGCCGCGGTGCGGGAAACCGTCAAGCGTGAGGATGCGTCCACCGGGACGGCGCTGGTCGAACAGCGTGCGCACAGGATCGGTCACCTCGTAGCGCTGGCGCACCCTTTCCGGATCGGGGTCGTAGTCGTGGATGCCGAGGATGTCTGTGGCCGACGCCTCCCAGCCATCGTTCCCGATTACCGGGCGGGTTGGGTCCAGCATGCGGGTCAGGTGGTATAGCGCCTCCACCGCGTTGCGGTGGGCCTGCACGGCGGTCAGGTTGGGCACGCCCCAGGATTCGTTGAAGGGCACCCACACGATCAGGCTGGGGTGGCTGTAGTCGCGCTCGATCGCTTCCGACCATTCATGCACCAGGCGCGTCATGGCGCGCGCGCTGAAGGCGTAGGCAGACGGCATTTCCTCCCACACCAACAGGCCAAGGCGGTCGGCCCAGTACAGGTAACGCGGGTCTTCAATCTTCTGGTGCTTGCGCACACCGTTAAAGCCCATGGCCTTGGCCAGTTCCACATCGCGCCGCAAGGCCAGGTCGGAGGGCGCTGTCATCAGACTCTCCACCCAATAGCCCTGGTCCAGCACCAGGCGCAGGTGGTAGGGACGGCCGTTGAGCATGAAGCGGTCGCGATTGATCGAGACCGAACGCATGGCGGTGTAGGAGCGCACGCGGTCCAGCACCTGGTCGCCGCTGTACAGGGTCAGCTCCGCGTCGAGCAAGGTGGGCCGCTCCGGGCTCCACAGGATCTCGTTGCGGGAATCGTCAATACCGGGATCGGACAAAGCGATCTTGCGGTTGGCCTCCTGGCCGACCAGCAGGTAGCTGTCGGCGGCCAACAGCTTCTCGCCATGCCACACGCGGACCTCCACGGCCAGGCCGGGACAGGCGTCGCCGCCGGCCAGCACCTCGCAGCCAAGCTCATAACCGTCGAAGATCGGCGTCCAGCGCAGGCGCCGGATATACGTCGCTCCAACGTTTTCCACCCATACAGACTGCCAGATGCCGGTGGTGCGCGGATACCAGATCGAATGCGGCTCGCGCTGCCAGTCCTGCTTGCCGCGCGGCTTGGCCAGGTCGGCCGGATCATCTTCCACAAAGACCACCAGGGTCTGTTCGCCCGCCACCAGTTCATCCGTGATGTCGGCCATGAAGGACGTGTGGCCACCCTCGTGCTCGGCCACCATATGGTTGTTGATCCAGACGCGCGCCTGATAATCAACGGCGCCGAAATGCAACAGCGTGCGCTCCCCGCGATGCTCGACGGTAAAGCGGCAGCGATACCAGCAGGCGCTATGGAAGCCGGTATCGGCGATGCCGCTAGCCTCGGACTCCGGTGCAAAGGGAACCGAGATGCGGCGCGACCACGGGATCGGATCGGTAGGCATCCTGAACTGGTGCTCGTCGTCGAATTCGAACTCCCACTCGCCATTCAGGGACTGCCATTGGTCGCGCACCAGCTGTGGTCGCGGGTATTCAAAATCGCCCATCATCGCCCCTGCCCGTTTTTGATTTTTCGTCGGGCCATCGTAGCAGCGCACCTGCCTAAGCGCGCTTACGATACGAACGGGAAAATTAATCGACCAACAAGCGCGCCCTTTAGCTACCGGCTGTATGCGAAGTGCGGTCGTGTCTGTCGAGCCTGCCTGGCGCCGCTGCATCGACGCTGCCGCTTACAGCGACAAGCGGGAGCCATCGATCAGAACGAACACTAAACGACTGGCCGCGCGACGCGCACGCCATGGAGCAGCATACGAAGCGATGCTGAAAGCAATGACCGACAAACTGGAGCGCTACCCCAACCTGCGCTCGCGCCTGAGGCTCCCCCCAGACAAAGGTCGTCTGCAAGCAGATCCTGCGGCTGGAGTTTTCGATGGCGGAATCGACGCTAGAGGACATGTCGTCACGCAGCCGCTGCAAACCGCTGCCGTCTGGACGCGTATGAAAAGAAAAAGGCCTGCGACGTGAGTCGCAGGCCTTTTTGAAGAATTCTGGTGGGAAGTGCAAGTTTCGAACTTGCGACCCCTGCAGTGTGAATGCAGTGCTCTACCCCTGAGCTAACCTCCCGAAGTGGCGCTATTATAGACTAGCCGAGCGCCAAACACAAGTTCCCTTCACAGCCTTGTCCAGACCGTCCAGGAATTCCGCATGGGCGGCGGCCTCGGCATCGCTGGCACGCAGCACCATGACCTCCGCCAGCGCGATTTCGCCGATATCGATCCCGCCGCTCGATTCCTCAATCACGATATCCATGCCCAGGCTGTTCTGGCCGCGTGTCATGGCCAGGTAAACGTCCGCCAGCAGCTCCGCGTCCAGCAGCGCGCCGTGCAGCTTGCGGTGGGCGTTGGAGATGCCGAAGTGTTCGCACAGCGCATCCAGCGAATTACGCTTACCCGGGCGCATTTCCTTGGCCTGCACCAGGGTGTCGATCACGCCGCTAATGTGCGAATCGAAAGTCGGCAGTTTGAGCATGCCGAACTCGTGGTTCAGGAAGCCCAGGTCGAACGGCGCGTTGTGGATGATGACTTCCGCATCGCGGATGTACTCGCGCAGCTCTTCCACGATCTGGTGGAAGCGCGGCTTGTCGCGTAAAAACTCGGTGGTCAGGCCGTGTACTGCCAGCGCGCCCTCTTCCGAATCGCGGTCCGGATTGATGTAGCAGTGGAAGTTATTGCCCGTCAGTTTGCGGTTGAATAGTTCGACGCAGCCAATTTCAATGATGCGGTTACCCTGTTTCGGGTTAATGCCGGTAGTTTCAGTATCAAGGACAATCTGACGCATAGATCTTCGCGAATGGGGGTTTTGTAGCAAGCTGAGCAGTATAACAGGCCTTATTTCTTGCGGACCGATTCCACGCCCAGGTTGGCCAGCTGGTCAGCGCGTTCGTTGCCAGGATGGCCATTGTGTCCGCGCACCCAGCGCCAGTCCACCTTGTGCATGGCTTGCGCCGCGTCCAGCGCCTGCCACAGGTCGGCGTTCTTGACGGGTTCCTTGGCGGCGGTCTTCCAGCCGCGCGCTTTCCAGCCGTGGATCCATTCGCTGATGCCTTTCTGGACGTATTGGCTGTCAGTGTGCAGCACCACTTCGCATGGCCGCTTGAGGGCTTTGAGCGACTCGATCACGGCGGTCAGCTCCATGCGGTTGTTGGTGGTGTTCAGTTCGCCGCCAAAGATTTCCTTCTTGGCATCGCCCGCCACCATCATGGCGCCCCAGCCGCCGGTGCCGGGATTACCCTTGCATGCGCCGTCGGTGTAAATCTCTACTTTATCCATCGAATCTTTCTTTATGTTTGTTCGCCGCCGGCACCGCAACGGGCGCCGTGGCTGCTTTGTGTTTCCAGGCAGGGCCGATCAGGCGCATGCCTTTCACACGTTTGATGGCCTGCACCATGTACACGCCGCCGAAGTACGGCCAGTATTTGGCGCCGGCCTTGTCCATGAAGCCGTAGCGCGCCAGCCAGCGCTCGGTGCGGCAGGCCGGGGCGTAGCAGCCCAGATGGGTGTGGCTGACGCCCATGTTCAGCAATTTCAGCCAGTCCTTAATGCGCGGCATGGAAATGAACTCGCCTGCCCTCGGCAGGTAGTGCGAACCGGTCAGGCGTCCGGTCATCTGGCGCAAGCCCCACAGGCTGGTGGGGTTGAAGCCACAGACGATCACCTGCCCTTCCGGTATCAGCACGCGCTCCACCTCGCGCAGCACCTGGTGCGGCTCGGCGGAAAATTCGAGCACATGGGGCAACACCACCAGGTCCATGCTGCTGGAGGCGAATGGCAGCTCCAGGCTATCGAGCGTCAGGGCAACGGCGCGGCCAGCGCCGGAATGGCGCGGGTGCAGGCGGATATCGGCCAGCCACTGGTGCGGCATGCGGTTGGCGGCCAGCGCGTCAATCTGGGGCATGCCGATCTGCAGCGCGTTGAAGCCGAAGATATCCGCCACCATCTTGTCCAGGCATTGCTGCTCCCAGGCGCGCACGTAGGCCCCTGGCGGTGTTTCCAGCCATTTGTCGAACGCTATAATGGATTCGTCCGATGTTGCGCTATCCATGCAATCCCTTTGATTGAGCCCATGAGCAATCCTGTTTCCGTCCTGACCGTTCCCGCTTTCCGCGACAACTACCTGTGGCTGATTCACAATGGCCGCCATGCAGCGGTGGTCGATCCCGGTGACGCGGGGCCAATTCTTGCTGCTTTGCAGGAACATGGCTTGACGCTTACCGCCATTCTACTCACCCATCACCATGCTGACCACATCGGCGGCGTTCCTGGCCTGCTGGAGCGTTTCCAGGTGCCGGTTTTCGGGCCGCGCCACGATGGGATCGCGGCTGTCACCCGGCCACTGGACGAGGGCGACCAGATCGGGGTGACGGGGCTGGACCTGGCGTTGCGGGTTCTGGAGGTGCCCGGCCATACGCTCGGCCACATCGCCTATGTGCGGGATGGTGCGGAGCCGTGGGTGTTCTGTGGCGACACGCTGTTTGCCGGCGGTTGCGGGCGCCTGTTTGAGGGCACGCCGCAGCAGATGGCGGCGTCGCTGGGCAAGCTGGCGGCGCTGCCGGAGGCGACCAAGGTGTTCTGCGCCCACGAATATACACTGTCCAACCTGCGCTTTGCCAGCGCAGTGGAGCCGTCGAATACGGCTTTGCAGGCGCGCGTTACGGTGGAGACGGCGACCCGGGAGCGTGGCGAACCGACAGTCCCTAGCACCATCGGCGTGGAGCGTGCAACAAATCCGTTCCTGCGTTATCGTGAGCCTGAAATCGCGGCACAGTTGCGCGCGGCGGGCAAGCTGCATGGCGATGTGGCTCCGATGGAGATCTTTGCCGCTCTGCGCGAGTGGAAAAACAATTTCTGACCAGGAGAGTTATGCAAACCGTTCGCATGTACGTAGATCCGATCAGCCCGTTCGTGTGGCTGGCGACCAAGCAGGTGGCCCGTATCGAGGCGGCCGGCGTGCAGGTGGAGATGGTGCCGGTGCTGTTTGCGGCAATGTTGAATCATCATGGGCTGGTGGGGCCGGCCGAGGTGCCCGCCAAGCGGGCGTTGACTTTCCGCGATGTGATGCGGCAGGCGGATGCGCAGGGACTGGCGTTCATGGGGCCGCCGGGACATCCATTTAATCCGCTGCCGATGCTGCGCATGGCGACGGCGATTTCAGGCCGCACGGAGCGGATTGCGTTTGTGACGGCGGTGATGGCGGCTTGCTGGGAACTGGGGCAGGATGCGCAGGATTTCGGCATGCTGGCGCGCGTAGCGCGGGATTGCGGGCTGGATGGGGAGGCGCTGGTGGCTGCTGCTTCCTCGCCTGAGGTGAAGGCGGAGTTGGCGCGGGCGACGGAACAGGCTATCCAGGGCGGCGTGTTTGGGGTGCCGAGTTTTGTGTTTGAGGGGGAGCTGTTTTGGGGCGCGGATCGGGTCGAAGGGCTGCTGCGCAGGATTTCCGGGCATCGGATTGATGAAGCGCGGCTGGCGGAGTTTTTGGGGCGGGCGCCGTTGGCGACGCGCCCAAACCGGTAACCCTGAATTGAATGATCTTGCAGCTAACGAAGGGGGTAAGCCTTTGACGTTCGCAGAACGTCAATAACGTACGCCCTCCCCGTTGGCCGCGATGCAGACTGGGTCTGGCCCTCCGGGCCAGACCCAGCTTCGCCGGGTTTAAATTTCCTCGTACAACGGCAAGGTCAAGAACTCCTCAAACGCCTCCGAAGTCGACATCTCCTCAAAGATCTGGGCAGCGCGGTCGTAGGCCGGGGTGGAACCGTCCGGCGCAGTCGCCTTCACCTTCGCCAGCTCCTCCGGAATCATCGCGCGCACCATATCCGCGCTGACCTTACGGCCATCTTCCAGCACCCCCTTGGCAGAACGAATCCACTGCCACACCTGCGAACGCGAAATCTCCGCAGTCGCCGCATCCTCCATCAGGTTATGGATCGGCACGCAGCCGTTGCCATTCAGCCAGCTGCCCAGGTAGTGGATACCCACGTTGATGTTGTAGCGCAGGCCAGCTTCGGTAATCGGCGCCTCCGGCTTGAAGTCCAGCAGCTCCGCCGCAGTCACTTCCACATCCGGACGCTGCTTGGCGATCTGGTTCGGCGCGTCGCCCAGCACCTTCTTGAACTCGCCCATCGCCAGTTCCACCAGGCCCGGGTGCGCCACCCAACCGCCATCGTAGCCATCGGTCGCATCGCGCGCCTTGTCGTTGCGCACGCCGCCCATCGCCACTTCGTTCTTCTCCGGATCGTTCTTGATCGGGATCAGGGCCGCCATGCCGCCAATGGCCGGCGCATTGCGCTTGTGGCAGGTCTTCAGCAGCAGCAGCGCGTAAGCGCGCATGAACGGCGAAGTCATGGTGACCTTGGCGCGGTCGGCCAGGCAGAAGTCCTTGTCCAGCTTGAATTTCTTGATGCAGCTGAAGATGTAGTCCCAACGGCCGGCGTTCAGGCCGGAGCTATGCTCGCGCAGTTCGTACAGGATTTCGTCCATCTCGAACGCGGCCAGGATCGTTTCGATCAGCACGGTCGCCTTGATCGTACCTTGCGGCAGGCCCAGTTCATTCTGGGTCATGACGAAGATGTCGTTCCACAGGCGCGCTTCCAGGTGCGATTCCATCTTCGGCAGGTAGAAGTAAGGGCCGGCGCCGCGCGCCAGCTGCTCTTTCGCGTTGTGCACCATGAACAGCGCGAAGTCGAAGATGCCGCCGGAGACACGCTTGCCATCCACAGTCACATGCTTCTCATCCAGGTGCCAGCCGCGTGGACGCACCACCAGGGTGGCGGTCTTTTCATTCAGCTTGTACGACTTGCCGTTCTGTTCCAGTGCAATGGTCTTGCGGACAGCGTCCTGCATATTGATCTGGCCGGAGATCTGGTTGTCCCAGTTCGGGGAGTTGGAATCCTCGAAGTCGGTCATGTAGGAATCGGCACCGGAGTTCAGGGCATTGATCACCATCTTGCGGTCGACCGGGCCGGTGATTTCCACGCGGCGGCATTCCAGGGCTTTCGGGATCGGCGCGATTTTCCAGTCGCCGTTGCGGATATGCGCGGTCTCGGCCAGGAAGTCCGGGCGCTCGCCGGCATCCAGGCGCTTGGCGCGCTCCACGCGCTTGGCCAGCAACTCCTGGCGGCGCGGCTCGAACTGGCGGCTCAGCTTGGCCACCAGGGCCAGGGCTTCCGGGGTCAACACACGCTCGAAACCAGGCTTGATTTCACCGGTGATTTGCATGCCTGCAGGCAGGGTAATGCTCATAGTCTTTCTCCGTTTGATGATTAGTGTTGTGATCTGATGTTTTCCAGTATATTGACTAAAAACATAGTGAAACAAGACTAAAACGCATATCATCTGTGCGTTTTAGTCACAAATGACCGGGCATGGACCAATTCAAACAAATCTCCACCTTTGTCGAGGTGGTCAATCGCGGCAGTCTTTCCGCCGCCGCCCGCGCGGAAGGCATTGCGCCCGCGGTGATTGGGCGCCGGCTTGACGCGCTCGAACACCGCCTGGGCGTGAAGCTGCTCCAGCGTACCACGCGCAAGCTGGCGCTGACGGACGAAGGCACGGCGTTCCTTGAGGATTGCCAACGCATCCTCGCCGAGCTTGAATCGGCGGAAGCGGCCGTGGCCGAACGTAGCGCGCGCGCAACCGGGCACCTGATGATCTCCGCCCCGGCGGGTTTTGGGCGGCAACACGTGGCGCCGCTGATACCTTCCTTTGTAGCGGAACACCGTGACGTGTCGGTGACATTGAACCTGAACGACCGCGTGGTTGATTTGATTGGTGAAGGCGTGGACGTGGCGATCCGCATCGCCTCGCTGTCCGACTCCAACCTGGTGAGCATGAAGCTGGCGGACAACCATCGCGTGGTGGTCGGCACCCCGGCCTATCTGAAAAGGCACGGCGTACCGAAAACGCTGGACGATCTTGCGCGGCACAATTGCATGACGATCAGCAGTGAAGGCAGCCAGCGCGGCTGGACCTTCCGTCAGGACGACAAGAATGTGACGTTGAAAATTTCGGGGAATATGAGTTGCAACGACGGCGCCGTGCTGCACGATTGGGTGTTGGCTGGCAAAGGCCTGGCGTGGCGCTCGATGTGGGAAGTGGGCGCCGATATTGAAGCGGGCCGCCTGAGACCGGTGCTGGCGCAATACTCAGCCCCCGGCAACGACATTTACGCCGTATTCGCCCAGCGACGCCATTTGCCGCTGCGCATCCGCGCCTTCGTCGACTTCCTGCGCCGCACCTACGCGCAGCCTGGCTACTTCCACCGCCGTTAATACAGCAGAGGCGTAGGGACAAAAAAAAATCCTCGGATTCCGAGGATTTTTTATCGTTTGATCCGGTCTCGATTACAGAGGCTGGATGTTCGACGCCTGCTTGCCTTTTGGGCCGGAGGTCACGTCGAAGGAGACGCGTTGGTTCTCCTGCAGCGACTTGAAGCCGTTGCTCTGGATAGCCGAGAAGTGAGCAAACAGATCTTCGCCGCCTTCGTCAGGGGTGATGAAACCAAAACCCTTAGCGTCGTTGAACCATTTTACGATACCAGTTGCCATTACAATTCCTATTACAGTTAAATGAGCTTGCGCCCGTGATACCGTTTGAACCCAGTAACCTGAATCTAAACGATCCCGCATTATACCGAAATACCTGTTAAAAACACGCGAATTAAAAAATAAATTCACGTTTAATCCAACAGTTTTCGTACATGTATGTGTAACTATAGACAAGATTTATCAATCTTGTTTGATAAATATCAATCGTGCGCCCCAAACTTGGTTGCGCGGAAGTCTTTGTCTGCCCAATGCAACAGGGCCTGCACGGCAGTGTCGATGCCGTCCCACGCTGCGCCCTCTTCCATCACGCCGCGCACCAGTTGCTCGATGCGGCGCGACTCGTCGCCCAGGGCGTGCAGGCCGAATGAGCCGGCCGAGCCGGCGACGCTGTGCAGTGCGTGGTGCAATTGTTCCAGATTGGCGGGGGTGCGGCCGGCCGAGACGCAGAGCGCCAGGCCGTCGCGGATCGCCGCCATGCGTTCGGGAACGCTGGCGGCGTATTTGTCGCGCAGGGCTTGCAGCCGATCCTGAAATGCTGGGTCGGTCGGCGTCGCCATGGCTTACTTGGTGCCGAAAATGCGGTCGCCCGCGTCGCCCAGGCCCGGGATGATGTAGGCGTGTTCGTTCAGGTGCGAGTCGAGCGAAGCGCAGAAGATCTTCACGTTCGGGTGCGATTTCTGGAACACTTCAATGCCTTCCGGTGCGGCCACCAGGGCCAGGAAGACGATCTGGTCGTCGCTCACGCCGCGCTTCTTCAGCACGTCGACCGCATGCACGGCGGAGTTGCCGGTCGCGACCATCGGGTCGCACAGGATGAAGGTGCGGTCGGCCAGGTCGGGCAGGCGCACCAGGTACTCCACCGGCTGATGGGTATCGGGGTCGCGGAACACGCCGATGTGGCCGACGCGGGCCGATGGCACCAGGTTCAGCAGGCCGTCGCTCATGCCCACGCCGGCGCGCAGGATCGGTACCACAGCCAGCTTGCGGCCGGCAATGACTGGCGCCTGGATGGTTTGCAGCGGGGTTTCGATCTCGCGCGTGGTCAGCGGCAGGTCACGGGTGATTTCGTAACCCATCAGCAGGGTGATCTCTTTCAGCAGCTCGCGGAAGGTGCGCGTGGACGTGGATTTGTCGCGCATGTGGCTGAGCTTGTGCTGGATCAGCGGGTGGTCGGTGATGAACAGGTTGGGAAAGCGCGGATCTTGTTTCATATATTTATAGAATGAATTCGGTATGTAGGCGGCATTATCCCAGCCTCAGGCATTTTCGACCAGCGCCCGCTGTAGAATGGCTTCACAGTTAGTTCCGGCAGGCAACCTTCCGTAGGCACCGCCCGGCTCGCGCCCCAGGCGCGTGGCGACGAAGGCGGAGCTGACAAAGGCGGGCGCATGGCGCAGCAGCAATCCGGCCTGGATCGCCAGCACCAGCCGCTCCGCCAGCAGGCGGGCGCCGAATTCGTCGTCGCGCGCTTTCGGCAAGTCGGCCAGCAACTGGCTGGTGAAGCGCACATAGTCGGGGTCGGCGTGGCTGCCCTCCCCCAGTTCGGCGGCCAGCACTTCCTGCGCCTGGCTGGATTTGCTCAGGGCGCGCAGCAGGTCGAGGCACATGACGTTGCCCGATCCTTCCCAGATTGAGTTGACCGGCAATTCGCGGTACAGGCGCGCCAGCGCGCTCTCTTCCACATAGCCGCTGCCGCCCAGCACTTCCATCGCTTCGGCGCCGAAACCGGGGCCGCGTTTGCAGATCCAGTATTTGCCGGCCGGCGTCAGCAAGCGCGCCAGCAGGGCTTCGGCCGGATTGTCGGGGTGGTCGAAGCAGCGTGCCAGGCGCATGGCGAAGACGGTGGCGGCTTCCGATTCCAGCGCCAGGTCGGCCAGCACGTTCTGCATCAAAGGTTGTTCGGACAGCGGTTTGCCGAAGGCGCTGCGGCGGCGCGCGTGGTGCAGCACCTGGGTCAGCGCGGCGCGCATGATGCCGGCGGAGCCGAGCACGCAGTCGAGCCGGGTGTGGTTGCCCATTTCGAGGATGGTGGGAATGCCGCGTCCCAAGGCGCCCAACTGCCAACCGTAGGCGCCGGTGAATTCCACTTCCGCGGAGGCGTTGGATTTGTTGCCGAGCTTTTCTTTCAGGCGCTGCACGCGTATCTGGTTGCGCGTACCGTCAGGCAGGAAACGCGGCAGCAGGAAGCAGGTCAGGCCCGCCGTTTCGACCTGGGCCAGCACAAGGTGGGCGTCGCATTGCGGCGCGGAGAAGAACCATTTGTGGCCCGTCAGGCGGTACACCGGCTCGCTGTCCGCGCCGAACAGTTCGCGCACTTCGCTGGCCGGCACGGCTTCGGCCCGGGTGGTGTTGGAGCGCAGGTCGGAGCCGCCCTGCTTTTCCGTCATGCCCATGCCGATCAGGGCGCCGCGTTTTTGCTCGATCGGCAGCGGGCTGGGATCGTACATGCGCGACAGGATGCGCGGCAGCCAGCGCGCGGCCAGGCTCGGGCTGTGGCGTAGCGCCGGAACGCTGGCGTAGGTCATGGTGACGGGGCATTGCGAGCCGTTTTCCACCTGGCCGAACAGGATGTAGCGCGCGGCGCGCGCCACCTGGGCGCCGTGGTGCGGATGCTTGCCTTCCCACGGCGAGGCGTGGGCGCCGGCGGCGATCAGCTTTTCCATCAACTGGTGCCAGGCGGGGTGGAATTCGACCTCGTCGACGCGGCGTCCGTTGCGGTCGAAATTGTTCAGGACAGGTGGGTGGCTATTGGCTTGCCGCGCCAGCTCCTGCATGGCCGACGTGCCCAGCTCCGCGCCCAACTCCATCAAGGAGGCCATGGCGAATGCGCCGCCTTCGCGCTCCAGCGCTTCCCGCAAAGCGCTGTCGCAGGTGAACAGGTTGACGTTCTCAAACGGGCCGACCTGGTTGAAAACCTCGTGCGTGTCGAAACGATTCATCTCGCTCTCCTCGGCTTCCTCTGTAACGCGAGGCTAGCGCAAACTTTCAGTACAAGCAAGGTGCAGCAGTGCGGAAATATTGCTTAATAAAGCATCAAACATTTGCGTATTCGGTTCCAAACTGATTACGAGCAAAGAAATTTCCTAAAAACATGGCTGAATGTTGACGGTTTTCATGTAAAACATGAGCTTTAAGTGTTACATTTCTCTCTGGTTACGACCTGAAAGAAAGAATCGAGCGCAACAATGCTTTCCAGCTCCCCGACAGTGCCCTTACCGACATCGCATCATGAGGCAAACATCCTGCTTGAGGAAGCAGGCGATGTCGTGTTCCGGCTGAACCTGATGGGGCAAATACTGTTCGCCAGCCAGCGCAGCAGCAACCTGCTGGGCAATGGCAGGGAGCTCGAAGGCCTGCCCTTCCTGGCCTTGATTTCCGACCTCGATCACGCAGCACTGAAGTCCGCCTTCTCCGAATCCATCCAGGCCCGCGGTGCCAACCGCGCCGAAGTCCGCCTCAAGACCCCCGAGCAGGAAATCTGGTTTGAGCTGCGCGTCAGCAGCTACGCCACGCCGAACAAGGCATTCGAGCTGCTGGTGGTGGGCCGCGACATGACGGCGCAGCATGCGACCGAGGAACGCCTGCGCCACATGGCCACCCACGATGGCCTGACCGAGCTGCCCAACCGCCTGCTGCTGACGGACCGCCTGCGCATGACCATCGCCCAGGCGCGCCGTTCCGGCCAGGGCTTTGCGGTCGCCACCATCGGCCTCGACAGCTTTAAGAAAGTCAACGACGGCCTGGGCCATCCGGTCGGCGACGCCGTGCTGAAAATGGCGGCGGCGCGCCTGCGCAAGACCCTGCGCGACAGCGATACCCTGGCGCGCGTTGGCGGCGATGAATTCGTGGCCGTGCTGCCGGGCACATACAACGATGCGCAGATCAAGCTGGTGACCGGGCGCTTGCTGGCCACACTGCAGTCGCCGTTCGAGGTGGAGCAGCACACGATCTACGTCAGCGCTTCGCTCGGCGTGTCGATCTATCCGGAACATGCGGAAGACGAGGTACGCCTGGTGGCCCTGGCCGATGCGGCCATGTCGCGCGCCAAGGGAACCGGCAAGGCGCGCTGCGTGGTCTACAGCCAGCGCCAGAGCGGTCCGCCGGAGCACGATATCTCGCTGGAGGCGGCCATGTTCCAGGCCGTGCGCGAGGGCGAGTTCCTGCTGTACTACCAGCCGATCGTGAATTCCGGCACGCGCGAGATCGAGGGCTTCGAGACCCTGATGCGTTGGAAGCACCCTACCCTGGGCATGGTGCCGCCGGGCCGCTTCATTCCGATCGCAGAAACCAATGGCCTGATCAACCTGCTGGGCGCATGGGCGCTGAAGTCGGCCTGCGTGCAGTTGAAGCACTTCCAGGAAGTGGCTAAACGGCCGCTATATATATCTGTTAATATCAGCCCGCGGCAATTCCGCAACGATAAATTCCTGGATGTACTTGATGATGCACTGGCCTTTTCCGGCCTGCCTGGTGAACAATTGGTGTTAGAAATTACTGAAGGCACGCTGATGATCGATCCAGTGCATGCCGAGATGATCTTGTCCAAAATGGCGGAACGCAAGGCCCGCATCGCAATCGACGATTTTGGCACCGGCTACTCCTCCCTGTCCTACCTGAAGCGCTTCCCGATTTCGGTATTGAAGATCGACCGCACGTTTATCCGCGACCTGCCTGGTTCAGACAAGGACGGCGCCATCTGCAACGCCGTGCTCGACCTGGCCAAGCACCTGAGCCTGTCCGTGGTGGCCGAGGGCGTGGAAACCGAGGACCAGCTGCAATATGTTGAAAAAGGCGGCTGCCAGTATGTGCAGGGCTTCCTGACCGGCCGTCCGATGGCGGCGCATACGGCGTTGGCCGCGCTGAAAGAGCGCACCTATGCAGCGCTCATGCCGGAACACCAGGCGAACGAAGAACCGCGGCAGGTGCTGCAATGAGCGCGCTGGGCAAGCAAACCCTGGCCACCTTGTGGGAACGCACGCGCCTGCAGGGCGATATGCCGGGCTTCGCCAAGGCGATCACCTCCATCCTGGGCGCCATGCGCGGCGAGGATGAAAAAGAATTCGATATGGCGCGCACCGTGCTGTCGGACCCGGTCCTGACGCAGAAGGTGCTGCGCCTGGCCAATAGCGGCATGTACTCCGCTTTCGGCCAGCATATCAATACCGTCAGCAAGGCCGTGCTGGTACTGGGCACGGAGGCGATCGGCCACCTGGCCCTGGGCCTGAAGCTGATCGAGGAATTGTCCGTGGTGTCGCCGGACTCCGGTCTGGCCCATATTGAGATGGAAAAAGCCGTCCTGGCGGGCATTGTCGCGCGCGAGGTGTCGGCGACGGCGGAGAGCCGTCATGGCGAGGAAGCCGTGGTCTGCTCCATGCTGCACACCATGGGCCGCATGATGGTCACCTTCTACATGCCGGAACGCTGGACCGCGCTGCAGCAGGCGACTGGCGTCGGCAAGGAAGATGCGGCGGCCATCGAGATACTGGGCCTGAGCCTGCAGGATATTGGCCGCGCGGCTGCGCAGCACTGGGGCCTTCCGGCGAACCTGATTCAGGGCATGCGCACGCTGGAACCGCCGGCGGAAGATGCGCCGCCCGAACCATTGAGCCATGAAGACTGGGTGGCGGGCGTTTCGACCATGTCCTCCATTTGCGCCGGGGCCCTGTGGCACGATAGCGAGGAAGGCGCGGACGAAGTGCGCCGCATCACCGCGCGCTACTCGCGCATGATCGGCGTCAGCGCCGACAAGCTGGCGCAGGCGATTGAACAAGCCAAGGTGGTGGCGGCCAGCGATTTGTCGATTGCGCCGCTGTCCAAGCCGGCCGAGCGCCGCGCCAAGGCGCTGGCGCAAACCCGCCAGCGCGCCGCCGGCAACAACATCCTCCTGAGCGGCCTGTCCGATATGCGCGATTCGCTGGATACCGCCAGCGCCGGGCAAATGGTGTCGATCGCGCTGGAAACCGTCTTCAAGGGCCTGCAGTTCAGCCGTTCGGTCGCATTCGTGCGCAACCGGCGCGATGGCAAGTATGTCGCGCGCATGTGCCTGGGCGATGGCGTGCGCGAACACTTGCCGGTGATGCAGTTCCCGGATGCGTATGAGCCGAATGTCTTCCATGCTGCCCTGAACAGCGACCGCGTGATCTTTATCGAGAATGCCGCCGACCCCAAGTTCGCCGCCAAGCTGCCCGCCTGGTGGCGCGATACGTTGAGCGACGCGCGCAGCTTCGTGATCCTGCCGCTGTGCTCCAACGGCCAGCCGACCGGCTTCATGTACGGCGACTGGGACGATTCCTTCCCCGCCATCCATCTCAGCCCGACCGAGTTCTCGCTGCTGAACGACATCCGTTCGCTGGTGATGAAAGCGGCCGAGCGCCGCCTCCAGATCGATACCGTCAACCGCGCCGCGTAAGCCGGGTCAGCGCTGCCAGCGGTAGCTGAGCGCTGCCGCACCAGCGCCCAGCGCCACCAGTCCCGACGCCACGAAATAGATCGATTGCGCCCCCGTCGCTTGCCAGGCCTGGGTCAGCCCCAGGCTGCCCGCCGTGGCGCCGATGCCGTATGAGATGCTGATGTACAGCGCCTGGCCGCGCGCCTGCAGCGCACCGCCGAACCAGCGCTGCATGGTTTGCACCGACGCCGAGTGGTGTAGCGCGAAGGTGGCTGCGTGCATGACCTGCGCCAGCACCAGCAAGGCCAGGGTGTGCGGCGCGGCACCGATCAGCGCGAAGCGCACCACACCAAAGGCGAAGCAGGCGAACATCAGCCTCTTCGCGCCCCAGCGCTTGAACAGCGGCGCCTGGAAATAGAACAGCAGCACTTCGGCCACCACGCCGACAGACCACATCAGGCCCGTCACGGTCTTGCTGTAGCCCTGCTTTTCCAGGTACAGCGAATAGAAGGTGTAAAGCGAGCTATGGGCCGCGACCATCAGCGCGGTGGAGGCGAAGAACGCCAGCACCTCCTTGCGCCGCAGTACCGCCAGCAAGGCCGGCGGCTTGCCCACGTGCTGCATGCGCGGCACTTCCTTCAGGCGGAAGGCGGCGCCCAGCACAAAGACCAGCAGCACGCCGCAGAACCAGACCAGGGCGTCCGTGCCCTGCCAGTCCATCAGGAAGGACGCCAGCATCACGGTCACGATAAAGCCGATCGAACCCCAGAGGCGGATGCGGCCGTAGTATGTGAGGTCGCCGCGCATTTCGGACAGCATCAGCGCTTCGCAGATCGGGCCCTGGGCGCTGGTAAACAGGTTGACCAGCACCATGGCCGCGAAGAAGTGGGCAAAGCTGGAGCCGAAGATGAAGCCGGAAAATGTGACCAGGGCGGCGGCGCCGGTCAGGCGCAACACAAAGACGCGCCGCTCGGAGTGGTCCGCCACATAGCCCCAGACATTGGGGCCGAAGATGCGCAGCACCTGGATCAGCGACATCAGCACGCCGATTTCGGCTACCGACATCCCCTTGCCCTGGAAATACAGGCTGGCGTAGGTGGAAAAAGTACCGGCGTAGGCGTAATAACAGAAGAGGAAAAGCGCGAACCCGAAAGCCTGGGCCGGGATCACGCCTTGCCGATGTCGGGAGTCGCCACGCTCACATCACCGCACTGGGCGCGATGCATCAGCGCGTGATCGATCAGCACCAGGGCCAGCATGGCTTCCGCAATCGGGGTGGCGCGGATGCCCACGCATGGATCGTGGCGGCCGAAGGTCTCCACCATGACCGGGTTGCCGTCCTTGTCGATGGAGCGGCGCGGGGTGCGAATGGAGGAAGTGGGTTTGATGGCGATCGACACGGTGATGTCCTGGCCGGTCGAAATGCCGCCCAATACGCCGCCGGCATTGTTGCCGACAAAGCCTTGCGGGGTCAGTTCGTCGCCATGCTCGGAGCCGCGCTGCGCCACGCTGTCGAAGCCGGCGCCGATCTCCACGCCCTTCACCGCGTTAATGCCCATCATGGCGTAGGCGATGTCGGCGTCCAGCTTGTCATAAATCGGCTGGCCCAGGCCGACCGGCACATTGCGCGCCACCACGTCGATGCGGGCGCCGATGGAGTCGCCGTCCTTGCGCAGGGCGTCCATATAGTCTTCCATGCGCTCGATCAGGGCCGCGTCCGAGGTGGCGGCGAAGAAGGGGTTGGAAGGCACGTGCTCGAAACTCTCGAACGGCACCTCGATCTCGCCCAATTGGCTCATGCAGCCGGCGAACTCGGTGCCGTACTTCTCCTTCAACCACTTCTTGGCGATGGC
The DNA here is from genome assembly GCF_009857475.1 of Pseudoduganella guangdongensis. Classification (GTDB taxonomy): domain Bacteria; phylum Pseudomonadota; class Gammaproteobacteria; order Burkholderiales; family Burkholderiaceae_D; genus Rugamonas; species Rugamonas guangdongensis. The sequence goes on from NZ_WWCJ01000011.1 coordinate 119,681, forward strand.
CGCCGCGCCCACCACCGGGGCGGTCAGGCGCGCCGAGGAACGGCCGCCGCCGCGCGGGTCGCGCACGCCGTACTTGTGCCAATAGGTGTAGTCGGCATGGCCGGGGCGGAAGCTCTCGGCGATATTGCCGTAGTCCTTGCTGCGCTGGTCCTCGTTCTTGATCAGCAGCGCAATCGGGGTGCCGGTGGTCACGCCCTGGTACACGCCCGACAGGATCTGCACCGTGTCCGGCTCCTGGCGCTGCGTCACGTGGCGCGAGGTGCCCGGCTTGCGGCGGTCCAGCTCCGGCTGGATGTCGGCTTCCGACAGGGCCAGGCCCGGCGGGCAGCCATCAATCACGCAGCCGATTGCAGGGCCGTGGGATTCGCCAAAGGTGGTAACGGTGAACAGCTTGCCAAAGGAATTGCCGGACATGATGAGGAGCGAGAGTGACTGGAGAAACTCCCCATTCTAACCGGATATAGTAAAACTCGCAGGAAGTAGCTGTTTTGACCACAACTATGGCGAAACTATCACACCGCTATTCGTTAACTCAGTGGAAAGTGTTTTAATGGTCGTTCTCAGGAACAATTCGCTATATACTAGTTTGTAAGAACACCGAGTCCCCTTGGAGAAGCGACACATGCCCCCTTCGATCACGGCGCCGGACGGCGGCCACGACGATCAGGATGATCTGGTTTTCTTAGAAGAGCAAACGGCTCAGCCAGTTCCCAGCACACAGCGCAATGTCTGGCGCGTGATGATTATCGATGACGACGAAGACGTCCATTCGACGACCACGTTCGCCCTCGGCAACCTGGACATGCAGCATCGCCCCCTGGAGTTCGTACACGCCTATTCCGCCGCCCAGGCGCGCGAAATGCTCAAACACGAACAGGAAATCGCCGTGATCCTGCTCGACGTGGTCATGGAGCAGGATGACGCCGGTTTGCACCTGGTGCGCTATATCCGCGAAACACTGAAGCTGGCCGACGTGCGCATCATCCTGCGCACCGGGCAGCCCGGCTACGCGCCCGAGATCGACGCCATCCGCGATTTCGACATCAACGATTACAAGACCAAGTCGGAGCTGACCCGCATCAAGCTGTTCACCACGGTGACCGCCGCGATCCGCTCCTATGAACAGATCCGCAATATCAACGAGAGCCGGCGCGGCCTGTCGCGCATCGTGCAAGCCAGTACCGAGTTGATGGCGCTGCATGGCGTGCAGAATTACGCTTCCGGCGTGCTGACGCAGATCGCCGAGCTGTTAGGCCAGACGGCGCACGGTGTGCTGTGCGTGCAGGAATGCCCGGACGCCGGCTGCCACGAACTGGTGGTGATGGCTACCACCGGCCACCACCACGCCCTGTCAAGCAGCATCCTCACTGCAGCGGAAGACGCGCGCGTGCACAAGGCCATGGAAGACTGCCTGGCCGCGCGCCGCAATGTCTACGGCGACCACACCATCACCCTCTACTTCGCCGGCAAGGCCAGCCGCACTTTCGTCGCCTTCATGGATGTGGAGCGCGCCCCGACCGCGCTGGAAGCGAGCCTGCTGGAAGTCTTCTGCAGCAATGTGGCCGTGGGCCTGGACAATGTGGAACTGGTGTCGCACCTGCACACGGCGGCCTTCTACGACAACCTGTCCAAACTGCCGAACCGCACGCGCCTGATCGAGATCCTGGACGCCACCCTGGCCGGCCCGGCCAAGCAGGACGCCACGCTCTGCCTGGTCGACCTGGACCACTTTGCCGAAACCAACGACGCCCTGGGGCACGAATTCGGCGACCTGCTGCTGTCGGCCGTCGCCGCGCGCCTGCAGAACAACCTGGGCAAGCAGCTCACCGTGGCGCGCATTGGCGGCGACATTTTCTGCGTACTGGGCGACGCCGGCCAGGTCAATCCGCCCAGTATCCTCAACCTGTTCACCACCGCCTTCAGCATCGACGGCCAGGACGTGCAGCTCTCCGCCACGCTCGGCCTGGTGCGCCTGTGCGAACACGATGGCAGCGGCGCCGACGCGCTGAAAGACGCCGACATCGCGCTGAAACGCGCCAAGAGCCAGCAGCGCACCGGCCACTTCTACTTCTCGCGCAGCATGGGCGTGGAAATCCGCGAGCGGGTGCGCATGATGCACGCCTTGCGTACCGGTTTCAGCCAGAACCAACTCTTTGTCGTCTACCAACCGCAGGTCGACCTGGACTCGCGCCGCGCCATGGGCGCCGAGGCGCTGCTGCGCTGGCAGACCCCGGACGGCAAGTTCGTCTCGCCCGACCGCTTCATCCCGATTGCGGAATATTCGGGCCTGATCATCGACATTGGCGAATGGGTCATGCGCACGGCGATGCAGGAGCTGGTTGCGCTGCGCGCCGCCGGCCACACCGAATTCACCATGTCGATCAACGTCTCGCAAGTGCAGTTCCGCCACCCGCACTTCCTGGACACCCTGCGCAACGCCCTGCACGATACCGGCGCGCCGCCCGAGTACGTGGAACTGGAGATCACCGAATCGATGGCGATGGAAGAGCCGGACATGCTGATCAAGATGCTGGCGCAGATCAAGCAGACCGGCGTCACCATCGCGATCGACGATTTCGGCACCGGTTTCTCGTCCCTGTCCTACCTGCAGCGTTTGCAGATCGACCGCCTCAAGATCGACCGCGCCTTCGTCACCGAAATTACCAACTCCGCGCGCGGCAGCAGCATTGCCGAAATGGTGGTGCAGCTAGGCCGCAACCTGGGCCTGGCGGTGATTGCGGAAGGGGTGGAAGACGAACGCCAGGCGCAGATCCTGCACAACCTGGGTTGCCCGCTGGCCCAGGGATTCCTGTTCGCCCGCCCGATGACCGGGGAAGCCCTGTCAGGCTGGCTCAGTAACGACGCGCTCGCCGGCGTCGCGTAATAAAAAATAGGGACGTACCCCATTTTTTTGAAGTTCAAAAAATGGGGTACGTCCCTATTTTTTCGTCCCGATTTTTTTCTTAACTCTCCGAGCGCTCTTCCTGCTCCGCCGGCCAGTCGCGGATGTAGGCTTTCAGCATGCGGTTTTCGAAGCTTTGCGCTTCCAGCACGGCGCGCGCGACGTCGTAGAAGGAAATCACACCCAGCAGGGTCTTGGCGTTCATGACCGGCAGGTAGCGCGCGTGCTTTTCCAGCATGATGCGGCGCACTTCGTTGACTTCGGTGTCCGGGGTGACCGTGATCGGGTGGTCGTCCATGTGCTTGCGCACCGTGCCGCCGCCCACGGAGCCCTGGTTCGAATGCAGGGCCTTCAGCACTTCGCGGAAGGTGAGCATGCCAACCAGGTCGCCATACTCCATTACCACCAAAGAACCGATGTCTTTTTCGGCCATCGTATTGGCAGCTTCCACCAGCGGCTGGTCCGGCGTGATCGTATAGAGGATGTTCCCTTTGACTTGGAGAATTTCGGAGACTTTCATTTTGGGCCGTCCTGTCCTTGGTGATTATGGTTTTATTGTAAGCCTTACCATCGAATTTAGCGTATGCCAAGTGAAAAATCCAGTTTGGGATTAATCGATACGCAACAGTATTCATAGTATAAATAACACGATAGCATGATGGCTATGAGCAAACCAAACTATCCCGGTTTCGATACCCTGGCCCTGCATGCCGGCACAACGCCCGATCCATCCACCGGCAGCCGCGCAGTCCCCATCCATTTCACCTCCTCGTTCGCATTCCGCGACTCGGAGCACGCGGCGGCGCTGTTCAATATGGAACGCGCCGGCCATGTGTATTCGCGCATTTCCAACCCGACCAATGCGGTGCTGGAAGAGCGGATGGCGGCGCTGGAAGGCGGCGTGGCGGGCATTGCCACGGCCAGCGGGCAGGCGGCCATGCACCTGGGCCTGGCCACCATTGCCGGCGCGGGCTCGCATATCGTGGCTTCGCGCGCGCTGTACGGCGGGTCCCACAACCTGCTGGGCTACACCTTGCGCCGTTTCGGCATTGAGACGACGTTCGTCGATCCGCGCGACCTGGACGCCTGGCGTGCGGCGATCCGGCCCACTACCAAGGTGCTGTTCGGCGAAACGCTGGGCAATCCGGGGCTGGATGTGCTGGATATCCCCTCGATTGCGGCCATCGCGCATGAGGCCCATCTGCCTTTGATGGTGGATGCGACCTTCACCACGCCCTACCTGCTGCGGCCTTTCGAGCACGGCGCCGACCTGCTGTTCCACTCGGCCACCAAGTTCCTGTGCGGGCATGGTACGGCCATCGGCGGCGTGCTGCTGGACGGCGGCACCTTCGACTGGCAGGCGGCCTATAACGCCACCGGGCGCTTCGCTGAACTGTGCGAGCCGTATGACGGCTTCCACGGCATGGTCTTTGCCGAGGAGTCGACAGTGGGCGCCTTCGCCCTGCGGGCGCGGCGCGAGGGCTTGCGCGATTTCGGCGCGGCCATGAGTCCGCACAATGCCTTTGCGATCCTGCAAGGGATCGAAACCCTGGGCGTGCGCATGGACCGGCATGTGGCCAATACGCGGCGGGTGGCGGAGTTCCTGGCGGCCCAGCCGGCAGTGGAATCGGTCGTCTATCCGGAGCTGGATTCGCATCCGGACCGCGCGCTGGCGGCGCGTTTGCTGCCCAAGGGCGCGGGCGCGGTGCTGTCCTTCACGCTCAAGGGCGACCGGGCGGCGGGCAAGCGCTTTGTCGACAGCCTGAAAGTGTTCTCGCACCTGGCCAATGTGGGCGATGCGCGTTCGCTGGTGATCCACCCTGCTTCCACCACCCATTTCCGGGTGCCGTCCGAACAGCTGGCTGCCGCCGGCATCGCAGAGGGCACCATGCGCCTGTCGGTCGGGCTGGAAGACGCCGACGACCTGCTGGAAGACCTGGCGCGCGGGCTCAAAGCTTCGCAGAAAGGCGCTTGAGCATGATACTTGGCGATTCCTATTGCTATACCGGGGGTAAGGCGTTCGACCCGGCGCTGCCGACCGTGGTGTTCATCCACGGCGCGCAGAATGACCATTCGGTGTGGGCGCTGCAGTCGCGCTACCTGGCGCACCATGGCTTTGGCGTGCTGGCGCTGGACCTGCCGGGGCATGGCCGCAGCTCCGGCCCGGCCAAACGCAGCGTGGAGGAAATGGCGGCCTGGCTGCTCTCGGTGCTGGACGCGGCGGGCGCGCGCCAGGCGGCCCTGGTCGGGCACAGCATGGGCTCCCTGATTGCGCTGGAGGCGGCGCACCAGGCCCCCGAGCGCATCACGCGGCTGGCGCTGCTCGGCTGCACCTACCCAATGAAAGTGTCGGATGCCTTGCTGGACGCGGCCCTGAACGCGGAGAGCGACGCGATTGATATGGTGAACATCTGGTCGCACAGTTCGATGGCGCAAAAACCATCCTGCCCGGGGCCCGGTTTTTCGGTCATGGGCATGTCGAAGCGGCTGATGGAGCGCATTTCGGCGCAGGGTGAGCCGGGGCTGTTCCATACCGATTTCACGGCCTGCAATGCCTATGCCAATGGGGATGCGGCGGCGGCCAGCGTGCGCTGCCCGGTGCAGTTCATCTTCGGCGGCAAGGATATGATGACGCCGCCGCGCAGCAGCAAGGCTTTACTGGCGGCGCTGCCGGGTGCCCGCACCGTCACGGTGGATGCCGGCCACCAGATGATGGCCGAGCAGCCGGACGCGGTACTGGACGCGCTGGCGGCCTTCCTGCGTTAAGCCGCCGCGAAGTGTTCGGCCAGGCTCACGCCCAGCCCGGATTCCACTGCCGTTTCGACCTGGCGCGCCAGCATGGCGGCATCGCGGCTGGCTGCGCGGTCCAGCTCATCGTCCGAATCGGCCACCACAGCGGCGTTCAGCGCCATGCCGCCGAACACGAACAGGCGATAGACGTCGGCCACCGTCACCTTGTTGACATTGGCGAGCAATACCCAGTTGTCGGCGCCCTCGCTGACCCGTTTGCCGAACTGCACGCGCGGCGGTGGCGCGATCTTGACCTTCGCCACCCAGCCCGGCGCCACCATGCGTTCCAGCAGCGCATCCATCTCGTCAAAGCCAATCCGGGTGCGCCCCCGCATCTCGGCGGAACTGACGGCGGCAGTATCGCCCCGCTCGCGCGCCTCGTGCAGCACGCGCAGCACCGCCATGGCGTCGACAAACTCGCCGCCCGGCACCGCTTCGTACCACCAGCGCTCGTATTTGACGACCGGCAGCGCCGCCGTCAGCAAGGCGCCCAGCAGCGTAATCAGCCAGGAAACGTAGATCCAGAGCAGGAACAGCGGCAAGGCCGCCAGCGCGCCGTAGATCTTGGAATACGTCGGCACCTGGGTGATGAACACCGCAAAACCGCGCTTGGCCAGCTCGAACGCCACCGCCGCCAGCGCACCGCCGCACAGCGCATCGCGCCAGTCCACCGTGCGGTTGGGCACCGTCATATACAGCAAGGTGAAGGCCACGGTCGTCAGCAAGATCGACAGCAAGGTGTAGAAGATCGGCCCGGTCACCGCCCCGATCAGGTCGCTGGTGGCGTCGAAAATATGGCTGGACAGCGAAAGCGAGACGCCCACCAGCAAAGGCCCGAGCGTCACCAGCGCCCAATAGACCAGCACCCGCCGCACGAAGCGGCGCTCGTTCTTGACCCGCCAGATGCGGTTGAAGGCGCGCTCGATCATGCTCAGCATGGCCACGGACGTCAGCACCAGCATCACCGCCCCCACCGCCGATAGTCGTGTTGCCTTGGAGGCAAACATGGTCAGGTAGCTGAGAATGGTGTTGGAGATCGCCTTCGGCATCACGCTCTTGATGAAATACGCCTCCAGCGCCGAGCGGAAGGTATTGAACATCGGGAAGGTCGTGAAAATAGCCAGCGCGATCGTCAGCACCGGCACCAGGGCGAACACGGTGGTGAAGGTCAGGCCGCCCGCCACCTGGGGCAGGCTTTCCTGGCGCAGGCGGCGCCGGGCAAACTGCAGCAGGTCGCGCAATTCGCTCGAGGACAAGGCGCGCAGCTCGGCCACGCCGCGCGTGCAGGCGCGCGCCACATTGTTGTATAGGGAATTTAGAACCATCTGCTGTTGTTGTTGATCTTTATGCTACTCGGTAAAGGGCCATATAATAGCGCTGATGAACCGAACTAACCTCACAATTCTTGTTTTGTATTATTCCCGGCACGGCTCCGTGCGCAAACTGGCGGAGCTGATTGCCCAGGGCATTGAATCGGTGCCCGGTTGCGACGCCCGCCTGCGCACCGTGCCCGCCGTTTCCACCGTGACGGAAGCGACCGGGCCGGAAGTGCCGCTGGAAGGCGCGCCCTACGTGGAACTGCAGGACCTGGAGGAATGCGCAGCGCTGGCGCTGGGCTCCCCTACCCGTTTTGGCAATATGGCGGCGGCAATGAAGTATTTTTGGGATGGCACATCGGCGCAATGGCTGTCCGGCACCTTGTCCGGCAAGCCGGCCTGCGTTTTCACGTCGACCGGCAGCCAGCACGGCGGCCAGGAGTCGACCCTGCTGACGATGATGGTGCCCTTGCTGCACCATGGCATGATGGTGATGGGCTTGCCCTATACCCATCCGGAGTTGATGACGACCAGCAGCGGCGGTTCGCCCTACGGCCCCACCCACTGGTCGGGATTGGACGGCAAAAAGCCGATCACGGAAGATGAAAAACGCCTGGCGCTCGCGATGGGACGCCGGCTGGCCGAGGCGGCCGTGAAGTTGCGGGGGTAATCATGAACAGCATCAAACACAAACTTTTCCATTGGGGCGCCATCGGCAGCCTGGTTTTGCTCATCGGCTGGTGCGTGGCGTGGGAAATGTGGATCGCGCCCTTGAAACCGGGCGGTTCGTGGATGGTGCTGAAAGCAGTGCCGCTGCTGTTCCCGCTGCTGGGCGTGATCAAGCGCGACATCTATACACTGCAGTGGACCTCGATGATGATCCTGCTGTACTTCACCGAAGGCGTGGTGCGCGGCTGGAGCGACAAGAGCATGCCATGGCTGGGCTGGGGCGAGGCGGCCATTGTGGTGGTCTACTTCCTGTGCGCCATCCTGTATGTGCGGCCTTATAAGCAGGCCGCCAAACAGGCCGCGCGCGAACTGCTGGAGAAGGTCAACACCAGCAAGACCCGGTAATCATGGATAAGCCGGCCTTCCTCGCCGCCTGCCGCGCCTTGCTGGGCGAGCCCCATGTCATCGCCGACGAGGCGGGCATGGCGCCCTACCTGCGCGACTGGCGCGGGCGCTTTACCGGGCGCGCGCTGGCCGTGCTGCGGCCAGCCGATACCGAACAGGTTGCCGCCATCGTGCGGCTATGCGTGCAGGCGCGCGTCCCGATCGTTCCCCAGGGCGGCAATACCGGCCTGGTGCTGGGCAGCGTGCCCGATGCCGGCGGCGGCTCCGTGCTGCTGTCGCTTTCGCGCATGCGGACAATACGCCAGGTGGATGCGGTCAACCGCACCATGACGGTCGATGCGGGCGTGATCCTGCAGCAGGCGCAGGAAGCAGCGGCCGCGCAGGGCTGCCTGTTCCCGCTGTCCCTTGCGGCGGAAGGCAGTTGCACCATCGGCGGCAATCTTTCCACCAATGCGGGTGGCACCGCGGTTCTGCGCTACGGCAATACGCGCGAGCTTTGCCTGGGGCTGGAGGTCGTGACGGCGCAGGGCGAGGTCTGGTCGGGACTGCGCGGACTGCGCAAGGACAATACCGGGTACGACCTGCGCGACCTGTTTATCGGGGCGGAAGGCACGCTGGGCATCATTACCGGCGCGGTGCTGAAACTGTATCCGCAGCCAAAGGCCACCGTTACGGCGCTGGCGGCCATGGAGTCGCCGGCGCAGGCCTCGCGGCTGCTCTCCATCATGCAGGACCATTGCGCGGCCAGCCTGACGGGCTTTGAGCTGATGTCGGCGTTTTGCCTGCAGCTGGTGGCGAAGCACTTCCCGGCTTTGCAGCAGCCATTACCCACCCATTACCGGCAGTACGCCTTGCTGGAGCTCTCCAGCAGCGAATCGGAGGCGCATGCGGCAGGCCTGCTGGAGCGCGCGCTGGGCGCTGCGCTGGCGGACGGCGCGGCGCAGGATGCGGTGGTTGCCAGTTCGGCGGCCCAGTCGCGCGGGCTGTGGGACTTGCGCGAGCACATCCCGCTGGCGCAGGCGGCGGACGGCAAGAATATCAAGCATGATATTTCGCTGCCGGTTTCTTCGATTGCTGAATTTATTGCCGCCACCGAACCGCAGTTGCAGGCGGCCTTCCCCGGCTGCCAGCTGGTGTGCTTCGGCCACCTGGGCGACGGCAACCTGCATTTCAATGTCGCCCCGCCGCCCGGCGTGGCGCACGAAGACTTCCTGCGTAGCCAGGGAGCGGTCAACCGTGTGGTGCACGATTCGGTCGCCGTTTTTGGCGGCTCCATATCGGCCGAACATGGCATCGGCGCATTGAAGCGCGACGAACTGGCGCGGTATAAATCGCCGGTGGAACTGACCCTGATGCGCGCGATAAAAGCCGCACTTGATCCGCTGGGCTTGATGAATCCCGGGAAAATCCTATGAAACTCCTGCCCTTGCTGCTGTTGGCGATGGCCCTTCCTGCAGGGGCTGAAGCCCTGCACAAGTGCTCCGTTGACGGCAAGATCAGCTACTCGCAGCAGCCATGCGAGAAAGGCGTTGCCACCACCATTGCGGTGCCGCCGGCGCCGCCGCCCGATCCCGCCGCTGCGGCGGACTTGAAGCGCCAGGCGCGCGAAGCCAACAAGCTGGCCGGGGAACGCCGCAAGCGCGAAGCGCGCGAGGAGCGCGAGTCGCTGGCAGAGGCGCGTGCCGTCGCCGCCCACAATAAGAAGTGCAAAAAGCTGCAGTTGCAGCAGAAGTGGGCGGAGGAGGACGCGCGCGGCGGCACCGTGCAGCATATGGAGCGTTCGAAACTGAAGGCTAAGCGCGCGTCCGAGATCGTTCAGCTGGAATGCGGCGGCTGACGCGCTGGCTGGCGGTCGGAGAATGGCGCGCGCACCCGGTGCGGGCGCTGACCGCTATTGCGGCGATTGCGATCGGCGTGGCACTGGGGTTCGCCATCCACCTGGTAAATGCGGCGGCGCTGAACGAATTTTCCAGCGCTATCCGCAGCTTGTCCGGCCAGGCCGACATCCAGGTCGCCGGCACCGAGTCGACCTTTGACGAGGCGATTTATCCGGTTTTGGCGCGCCTGCCGGAGGTCGCGGTGGCGTCGCCAGTGCTGGAATTCGAGGCGCCGTTGCCGGGCGGACGGGAGAGCCTGCGCATCATCGGGCTGGACGTGTTCCGCGCGGGCTTTATCACGCCCGACTTGATCGGCGCTCCCGGCGAGGACCAGCCTTACGACACGCTGGCGGATGATGCCATTTTCCTTTCGCCGGCGGCGATGCAGTGGCTGAAGCTGCAGCCTGGTGCGCCTTTGCGCCTGGCCGCGGGCGGCGCCGCGCCGCCATTGCGGGTGGCCGGTTCGCTGCAGCGGGCGCGCGTGGGGCAACGCTTGGCGGTGATGGATGTCGCTGCGGCGCAGTGGCAGTTCCAACGGCTTGGCCGCTTGTCGCGCGTCGACCTGAAGCTGCGCGACGGCGTCGATCGCGGCGCGTTCGAGCGTGCGCTGGAGGCGCAGCTTGGGCGCGATTTCCCGGGGCGCTTCCGGGTCAGGCAACCGAACGACGCCGACCAGGAGAGCCGCAACACGAACCTGAGCCGCGCCTATCGCGTCAACCTGAGCGTACTGGCGCTGGTGGCGCTGTTCACCGGCGCCTTCCTGGTCTTCTCTTCGCAGGCCTTGTCCGTGCTGCGGCGGCGCAGCGAGTTCGCCTTGCTGCGGGTGCTGGGACTGGAGCGCAAGCAGTTGCTGCGGCAGGTGCTGCTGGAAGGGGCGCTGCTGGGCAGCGTGGGGGCGGCGTTGGGCATTGCTGGCGGCTATGCGCTGGCGGCGGCTGTACTGCGCTTGTTCGGCGGCGACCTTGGCGCGGGCTATTTCGCAGGGGTGCAGCCGGCAGTGCAATGGGCGCCGGCGGCGGCGCTGCTGTATTTTGCGCTGGGTCTCGGCGTGGCGCTGCTGGGCGGCCTGGCGCCCGCCATGGACGCGGCACGCGCCCGCCCGGCGGTGGCGCTCAAGGCTGGCACGGACGAGACGGCGCTGCGGCCATTGGCGCGCCCCTGGCCGGGCCTGGTGTGCCTGGCGCTGGCCGGCGCAATGGCGTTCGCGCCGCCGCTGTTCGAGCTGCCCTTGTTCGGCTATTTGTCGATTGCCTTGCTGCTGGTCGGCGCGATCGCGCTGATGCCGCGCTTGTCGGGCATGGCGTTTCGCACCCTCGCGGGAGGCAAGCGCGCCACTGCAGCCGGCACCGCGGCGACGCGCGGGCCGGTCGTTGCGCTGGCACTCACGCGGCTGGCCAATGCCTCCGGCCAGGCCGGGATCGCGCTGGGCGGGGTGCTGGCGAGCTTCAGCCTGATGGTGGCGATGGCCATCATGGTGGCCAGTTTCCGCACCTCGGTCGACGAGTGGGTGCTGCGGATCCTGCCGGCGGACGTGTACGCGCGCAGCACAACGTCCGGCAGCTTGGGCGGCGGGCTGTCCCCGTCCGAGCAGGATGCCCTGCGCAAGATGCCCGGCGTGGCAAGGCTCGAATTCATGCGCGTGCGCTCCGTCTCGCTCGCGCCCGACCGCCCCAATATTGCCATTCTGGCGCGCGACATCGCCCCCGACGATCCCGGCAGCGCCATGATCCTCGTGAACGAGGCCGCGGCAGCGCACGGCGCAGGTCGGGCGGCGTGGGTCTCGGAGGCGATGGCGGATCTGTACGCGCTGCGGCCCGGCGACACGCTGCGGCTGCCTCTGGGTGGCCAACTGCGCGCGTTCCGGGTGGCGGGCATCTGGCGCGATTACGCGCGGGCGGCGGGCGCGGTGATCATCCGCCGTGCGGACTATATCGCCATAACCGGCGACCGCGAAGCCGCCGACGTGGCGATCTGGCTCGCCAAGGGCGCCAGCACCGCGCAGGTGCAGGAAGGCATACGCGCCCTCCCCTTCGGCGCCACGCTGGAAACCAGCGTCCCATCCGAGATCCGCAACCTCACCCTGAGAATCTTCGACCGCAGCTTCGCCGTCACCTACCTGCTGGAAGGCATTGCCATCCTGATCGGCCTGTTCGGGGTGGCCGCCACCTTCTCCGCGCAAACCCTTGCGCGCAGCCGCGAGTTCGGCATGCTGCGCCACGTCGGCGTCACGCGGCGCCAGATCCTCGGCATACTGGCGCTGGAAGGCAGCGCCCTCACCGCCCTCGGCATCCTGGCCGGCTTCGCGCTGGGCTGGCTTATCAGTCTGGTGCTGGTACACGTGATCAACCCGCAATCCTTCCACTGGACCATGCAAATGCATTATCCCTGGCCCTTGCTCGCCACCGTCGCCGCCGCACTCCTGCTGTCCGCCACGGTGACCGCGCTGCTCGCGGGACGCCAGGCCCTGTCGTCCGGCCCAGTGCGCGCCGTGCGGGAGGACTGGTGATGCGCGCGCTGGTTTGCCTGCTCCTGCTGCTGGCCTGGCCGCTACGCATCGCCCAGGCGGCTGAATTCACGCCCGTCAGGCCCGGCGTCCAGCTGCAATTCCCGCGCGACTACGGCTCCCACCCCGGCTTCAAGACCGAATGGTGGTACGCCACCGGCTGGCTCGCCACGCCGGACGGCAAGCAGCTCGGCTACCAGGTCACCTTCTTCCGCAGCGGCACCGGCCATGGCCGCGACAACCCGAGCAAGTTCGCGCCGAAAGACATCATCGTGGCCCATGCCGCCCTGTCCGACCCGGCCCATGGCAAACTGCTGCACGACCAGCGCACGGTGCGTGCCGGCTTCGGCCTGGCCGGCGCATCCAGCGCAGACACCGACGTCCAGCTGGATAGCTGGCGCATGCGCCGCGCCGCCGACGGCACTTATCATATCGACATCGACGCCGCCGAATTCACCCTCAAGCTGCAACTCGCGCCGACCCAGCCCGTCCTGCTGCAAGGCGACGCAGGCTTCTCGCGCAAGGGCCCGCAAGCCGCGCAAGCGAGTTATTACTATAGCAAGCCCCACCTGCGCACCAGCGGTACCCTGGCCCGCCGTGGCGCCGCCGCGCAAGCCGTGCAAGGCAGCACCTGGCTCGATCACGAATGGTCCAGCGAAGTGCTGGATCCGGCCGCAGCGGGCTGGGATTGGGTGGGCGTAAACCTGACCGACGGCGGCGCCCTCATGGCATTCCAGATCAGGGACCGCCGAGGTGGTAGACTATGGGCCCACGCGACATGGCGCGATGCATCCGGTAAGATCACGCACCATTCGCAGGACCAGGTCAGTTTTACCCCGCAAGTGCGCTGGAAATCGCCGCGCACGCATGCCGAGTATCCCGTCGCCACCCTGATCGCCACCGGCCCCGAAACGTGGCTGGCCAGCCCCTTGCAGCACGACCAGGAGCTGGATTCGCGCCGCTCGACCGGCGCGGTGTACTGGGAAGGCGCGATCACGGTAAGCCGCGGCGGCAAGCCCGCAGGGCGCGGCTACCTGGAGATGACGGGTTATGCCAGTCCGATAAAACTTTGAACAAGAACGTAGAACACGCATGAGCACCACCACCACCGGTCAACCAGAAGCACGAGAACTCAAAAAAGGCAGCCTGGCTGCCTTCAAAGGCCTGCTGCCGTTCCTCAAGCCCTATCGCAGCCGATTCATCGTCGCCGGCATCGCCCTGGTCGTGGCGGCCGGCGCCACCCTGGCGATCCCCTATGCGTTCAAGCAGATGATCGACCTGGGCTTCGGCGCCGACGCGGGCGTGCGCAGCGCGGACCATGTCAATTCAGTTTTCGTGGCCCTGTTTGCGGTGGCCACGATCCTGGCGCTGGCCACGGCGGCGCGCTTTTACAGCGTGTCCTGGCTGGGCGAACGGGTTACGGCCGATATCCGCAGCGCCGTGTACTCGCACGTCGTGCGGCAGAGTCCCGAGTTCTTCGAAACCACCAAGACCGGCGAGGTGCTGTCGCGCCTGACCACCGACACCACCCTGATCCAGAGCGTGGTCGGCACCAGCATCTCCATGGCGCTGCGCAATATGCTGCTGTTCCTGGGCGGCCTGGTGATGCTGTTCGTGACCAGCGTGAAGCTGTCCTCCATCATCCTCGGCCTGCTGGTGCTGACCGTGCTGCCGATCGTGGTGTTCGGCCGCCGCGTGCGCAAGCTCTCGCGCGACTCGCAGGACCGCGTGGCCGACGCCTCCGCCATGGCTGGCGAAATCCTGAACGCCATGCCGACCGTGCAGGCCTTCACCCATGAAAAACTGGAAGCACAACGCTTTGGCGGCTCTGTCGAAGGTGCTTTCGCCACCGCCATGCGGCGCATCCAGGCGCGCGCCTTCCTGACCATGCTGGCCATCGTGCTGGTGTTTGGCACCATCGTCTTCGTACTCTGGCTGGGCGCCCACGCCGTGCTGGAAGGGGCGATGACCGGCGGCGACCTGGGGCAGTTCATCCTGTACGCCTCGATCGTGGCCGGCTCCATCGGCGCCCTGTCCGAAGTGATGGGCGAGGCCCAGCGCGCCGCCGGCGCCACCGAGCGTCTGCTGGAACTGCTGGCCGTGCGCTCCGACATCCAGGACCCGGCGCAGCCGCAAGCCCTGCCAGCGCGCGCCGCCAATGGCGCGGCCCTGAGCCTGCATGACGTGTCTTTCAGCTACCCGTCGCGCCCGGACACCCTGGCACTGGACCACGTCACGCTCGACATCAAGCCGGGTGAGACGGTCGCCGTGGTCGGCCCTTCCGGCGCCGGCAAAACCACCCTGTTCCAGATGCTGTTGCGTTTCTACGATCCGCAATCCGGCGCCATCCGCCTGGACGGCGCCGATATCCGCCTGCTCGACCTGCACACCCTGCGCGGCGCCATCGGCATCGTGCCGCAGGATACGGTGATCTTCTCAGCCGATGCGATGGAAAATATCCGCTACGGCCGCGCCGACGCCACCGACCAGGAAGTGATCGAAGCGGCGCGCCTGGCCGCCGCCCACGAGTTCATTGAGCGCCTGCCGCACGGCTACAAGTCCTTCCTGGGCGAGCGCGGCGTGCGTTTGTCGGGCGGCCAACGCCAGCGCATCGCCATCGCGCGCGCCCTGCTGAAAAACCCGCCGCTGCTGCTGCTGGACGAAGCCACCAGCGCGCTGGATGCGGAATCCGAACGCCTGGTGCAAGGCGCGCTGGAAGCGGCCATGGTGGGCCGCACCACCATCATCATCGCGCACCGCCTGGCCACCGTACAGCGCGCCGACCGCATCATCGTCATGGAAGACGGCAAGATCGTGGAGACCGGCACCCACCAGTCGCTGGTGGCGCTGGGCGGCATCTACGCCAACCTGGCGGCCCTGCAATTCCATAACGTGCATGTGACCCACTGAGGCCATCGTGACCGACGCCGAACTGCGCCAGAACTGCCATACCGTCTTGCCCGGCCACCGCCAGCCGGCGCCGGCGGAGACCTTCGCCGCCATGGCTGAATGGTGCGCGGCGAATGGCGTTGCGCACGACGTGTATGGCGAGGGCGAGCTGCTGCAGTCCTTCGAGCGCAAGGTGGCCAGCCTGCTGGGTTTTGAGGCCGCCACGTTCGTCATCAGCGGCACCATGGCGCAGGTAACGGCGCTGCGCCTGGCCTGCATGGAACGCGGCAGCCGCCTGGTGGCGCTGCACCCGAGCGCGCACATTTTCCGCCACGAGCGCGGCAACCACCAGTTGCTGGACCACTTCCAGGCTTTGCAGCTGGGCGATCCGCACCGTCCCTTCACGCTCGGCGACCTGCAGGCCGTGCCGGACCGGCTGGGCGCCGTATCGCTGGAACTGCCGGCGCGCGAACTGGGCGGCCAGTCGCCAACGTGGAACGAGCTGGCGGCCATCAAGGAACACTGCCGCGAGCAAGGCATCCATTTGCATATGGATGGCGCGCGCCTGTGGGAGGCGGCAGCAGGCTGCGGCCGCCCGCCGGCCGAACTGGCGCAAGGTTTCGACAGTGTCTACGTTTCGTTATACAAAGGCATTGGCGGCCTGGGTGGCGCCATGCTGCTGGGCAGCGGCGCCTTCATCGCCCGCGCGCAGGAGTGGTTCCGCCGCCAGGGCGGCAACGTCATCCACCGTACGCCCTATGTCGTGGCGGCGGCGATGCAGTTCGAAGCGCGCCTGGCGGCGATGCCGGCCTACTTCCGCCGCACGCAATGGCTGTACGAAACGCTGCGCGAATTCCCGCGCCTGCGCGCCAATCCGGCGCAGCCGCAGGCCAATATGCTGCATATTCACCTTCCGGTAGCGCGCGAGCGCCTGCTGGAAATCCGCAACGAGATCGCAGCCCGCCATGGCGTGTGGCTGCTGAACCGCGCGGCCCATGCCCAGCTTCCGGGCACCAGCTTCACCGAATGGTATGTCGGCGATAATCTTCTCGCGCTGCCGGACGAACAAGTCCGCCACGCCCTGACTCTTTGGAGCGACATATTATGAGTTTCACCTCGCTGGACCTGATCGACGGGCTCCTGCGCGCCCTGGAATCGATTGGCTATAAAAACGCCACGCCGATCCAGAAGCAAGCTATTCCTGCGGTGCTGGCAGGCCGCGACCTGTTGGCCGCCGCCCAGACCGGCACTGGCAAAACTGCCGCCTTCGCCCTGCCCCTGCTGCAGCGGCTGGCCCTGGAGGGCGAGCAGGCGGCGCCGAACCACATCCGCTGTCTAGTGCTGGTGCCGACGCGCGAGCTGGCCGACCAGGTGTTCCAGAGCTTCCAGACCTATGGTTTCCATCTGCCGCTGCGTAGCGCGGTGGCGTATGGCGGCGTGCCGATGGAGCCGCAACTGGTCAAACTGCGCAAGGGGGTGGACGTGCTGGTTGCGACACCCGGCCGCTTGCTGGACCTGCATCGCAAAGGGGCAATTGAATTCGCCCAGCTGCAAGCGCTGGTGCTGGACGAGGCGGACCGCATGCTCGACCTGGGCTTCGCGGAGGACCTGGACCTGCTGTTTTCGGTGCTGCCGGCGCAGCGCCAGACTTTGCTGTTCTCGGCCACCATGCCGGAGCAGATCCGCCAGATGGCGTCGCAACTGCTGCGCGATCCGTTGACGGTGCAGGCGAGCGCGCCGAATACGACAGCGCGCACGGTGCGCCAGTCGGTCTTCACCACCGACAAGCGGCATAAGCCGGAGCTGTTCCTGCATTTGATGCGCAAGGAAGGCTGGGGGCAGGTGCTGGTCTTCGTCAAGACGCGCAAGGGTGTCGAGCATCTGGTCGGGCTGCTGCAGGATGAGGGCGTTTCGGCCGATTCCATCCATGGCGACAAGGCGCAGCACGCGCGCATCAAGGCGCTGAAGCGCTTCAAGGCGAATGATGTGCAAGTGCTGGTGGCGACGGACGTTGCGGCGCGCGGCCTGGATATCGAGGCATTGCCGCTGGTGGTAAATTTCGACCTGCCGACCGTGGCGGAGGACTATATCCACCGTATCGGCCGCACCGGGCGAGCGGGTGCCGAGGGTGAGGCGATTTCGCTGGTGTGCGCGGATGAAGTGGACCTGCTGCGCGCTGTCGAAAAGCTGATCGGATCGGTCTTGCCGCGCCAGGAGGAAGCCGGGTTTGAGGCGGATCATCGTGTTCCTTCGACCGGCGCTGCGGCGGCTCCCGCCGCACGGCCTGCCGCCAAGGCGGCTCGCGGCGGCGCCAAGCCGGCCAAAGCTGCCAAGCCTGCGGCGCCGGTGCGTGATGACACGCCGCGCCCTGCCGGGGGCTTCGGCGGGCTGAAAGAAGAAATGCCGCCGAAAGAGAAACCGCGCTCACGCGGGCCGATGTACGGCGCGCGCGGCGGCAGCCCAGGTGCGGGAACCGGCGCGGCAGGCCGCGCGGGCGGGCGCGGTAGCAGCGCTGGTGCTGGCGGCGCCGGCGGCGGCAAGGTCGTGGTGACGGCAACGCGCGGGGCCAAGTCGACGGCGCGTGCCGCAGGCCGAGCGGCGGCGCATGCCAAGCCTGGCGGCCGCGGTAACAAACGATAAATCGGAGAGACGCATGAAGCAGTACAAAGAATTGATCAGCACCGTGCTGGAGCAAGGCAACTGGCAGGACAACCGCACCGGCATCCGCACCCTGAGCGTGCCGGGCGCCATGATGCGCTTTGACATGAACGACGGCTTCCCCGCCGTGACGACCAAAAAGCTGGCCTTCAAATCCGTGGTGGGCGAGTTGTGCGCCTTCCTGCGCGCCTCGCGCAGCGCCGCCGACTTCCGCGCGCTGGGCTGCAAGGTGTGGGACCAGAACGCGAACGAAAACCAGCAATGGCTGGCCAACCCTTACCGCACCGGCACCGACGACCTGGGGCCGGTGTACGGCGTGCAATGGCGCCAGTGGCCAGGCTACAAGCTGCTGGACGCTGCCGCCACCGCGCAAATTGCCGATGCGGAGCGCAATGGCTTCATGCAAGTGGCGCCGCTGGTGGAAGACGGTGTGCAGAAGGTGTTGATGTATAAGGCGATCGACCAGTTGCGCGAATGCCTGGACACCATCGTTAACAACCCTTCCAGCCGCCGCATCCTGTTCCACGGCTGGAACCCGGCAGTGCTGGACCAGGTGGCGCTGCCGGCCTGCCACCTGCTGTACCAGTTCATCCCGAACGCCACCACCCGTGAGATTTCGCTCTGCCTCTATGTGCGCAGCAACGATATCGGCCTCGGCACCCCGTTCAATATCGCGGAAGGCGCCGCCCTGCTGCACCTGGTGGCACGCCTGACCGGCTACAAGCCACGCTGGTTCAGCTACTTCATCGGCGACGCGCACATTTACGAGAACCACATGGAGATGGTGCAGGAGCAGCTGAAGCGCGAACCGCTGCCGCTGCCGCAGCTGCAGATCAACAGCCGCGTGCCGGCCTTCGCAGAAACCGGCAAGTACGAGCCGGAATGGCTGGAGCAGATCGAACCAAGCGACTTCACCCTGGAAGGCTACCAGCACCACGCGCCGCTCACGGCGCCAATGGCGGTTTAAGCCGCTTCCTCCTCGGGAACGACGCTGCTCCACCACAGGTTGGCGGAGTCTTCCCCTTCCTTCTCCAGCAAATAGTGGTAGCCGCGTTGCGCGGCTTCGTTCAGCAGGTTGGGGTCATCCAGGGCGGCCTGGCGCAGATGGTCAACGCCGTTGCGGTTGCCTTCGGCCAGCAGGACGCGTCCGTAAATCAGGGTGGCTTTCGGGTACGGGCCACCGGGGCGCTTCAACTGTTCCTGCACCACCGGCTTGGCCGCCTCGGTGCCCTCGAATTCCAGTTTCAGCGTGGCCAGTTCCTGCAAGTCGACGACAGAAAGCTTGGACAGCGCTTGCGCCGACAGTTCTCGGATGCGCAACTGCGAGCGGGTCACATGGCGATAGCGCTCGGTCCAGCCGCGCGCGTTAGCGTCCCACCATTGCTTGTCCAGCTCCGCTTCCAGCTTCTTGCAAACGCCGGAGGCCAGCATCACATCCGCCGCGCTCACTTCAACCGGTTCCGGCAGCGCCGGTGCGGCGCCGATGGCGTCCAGGCGTTCGCGCAGGCACGGGTGGGTGTCGTCCACGCCGGAAGGCTCGGCCCAGGCGGCATCCAGCGCCGGCTTGCAGGCCCATTCATCGTAGTTGGCGCGAAACGCCATGCGCATGGACGAAAACGGCATGAACGGCGGCCGCTCGGCGCGGTCCGCGTGCTCATACATCTTGGACCAGAATTTACGGCCAACCCAGCTGCCTAGCAGGTGGTCGCGCACCAGGCCGTGCGCGTTGGCGGTGCGGCCTGCCATGTCGGTGGCGGTGCTGTCGGCCTCATACTCTTGCTGGCGCGCCAATACGAAGGTGTAGGCGCTATAGTAGGGGAAGAAGCGCTTCAGCGCGCCGGCCAGCGCGGCGCTGATCACGCTGTCCTCGGCGCTGTCTTCGACATGCTCGTAAATATTGACGAACAGGCGGCGCTGGCGGTAGACCCAGGCGGCGGCCTTGCCGTGATTGCCGCACAAATGCCCGTACTCGTGGGCCAGCGTGGCCAGCATTTCCTTGGGCGTGGAGCCCAACAGGTAAGGCAGGCCGACCATCAGGTAGTTCCGGTTGCCGCCCAGGATGCCGAAGCGGGCATGCTGGCAAATGGCGGCATTGTAGTCGTCCGTGACCAGCACATGGTCGATGCGCGGGCCTTTCAGCTTGCTGTGCAGCTTATCCAGGATTTCAAACAGTTTGGGCGCCTCCGCCCTTTCCAGCGCGCGGCCGGTCGGGCGCTCAAGGCGGGTCAGCATCACGCGCAGCACCACAAAGATCAAGGGCAGCAGGAACAGGCCGAAGAGCCCGACCTTGATGGTGGTGAAGGTGCGCTCCGATTCGTACGCCCATTGCATGGCGAAGGCGAACAAGGCCAACAAACCGCCCAGGGCGCCGAACAGCACGACATAAGCCGCAATGCTGATCGCAAAAACCTTACGGCGAAAAGCCGCCGGGCTGGCATGGGAATCCAGCTCCAGGCGGCGTACCAAGTGTTCAAATGCTTTATGGTCCAATCAACGTCCCCAATTAAAATTCTTCCCAGTCTCCGCCCTGGCTATTCGCTACGGCGCGCTTGGCGCGCGGCGTTGCTGGCGTTGCCTGCGCTACCTTGCGCACGGCTGGCTTGGGAAGTGCTGCAGGTTTGGTGCGCACCGCCTGGATGACAGCGCGGGCCTGTTCGGCAGCAGGATGCTCGTGCCGGCGATTATTGTCAACCTGGAAAACACTGACCACCTGCGACAGGGTGCTGGCTTGCTGCTGCAGCGCATTGGAGGCGGATGCCGCTTCCTCCACCAGGCCGACGTTCTGCTGGGTGATGCTGTCCATCTCGGAGATGGCCTGGTGGATCTGCTCCAGGCCCGCGGTCTGCTCCTGGGTCGCGGTGGTGATCTCGCCCATGATGTCGGTCACACGCTGGATGCTGGTGACAATATCTTTCATGGTGGTGCCGGCCTGGTTCACCAGTTTGGCGCCCACTTCCACCTTGCCCACGGAATCGTCGATCAGTTCCTTGATTTCCTTGGCGGCGGCGGCCGAACGCTGCGCCAGGTTGCGCACCTCGGTGGCCACCACGGCGAAGCCGCGCCCTTGCTCTCCGGCGCGCGCTGCTTCCACGGCGGCATTCAGCGCCAGGATATTGGTCTGGAAGGCGATGCCGTCGATAACGGTGATGATGTCCACGATCTTGTGCGAGGACTCGTTGATCGAACCCATGGTATCCACCACCTTCTCCACCACCTCGCCGCCGCGCGTCGCCACTTCGGAGGCGGACACCGCCAGTTGGTTGGCCTGGCGCGCATTGTCGGCGTTCTGGCGCACGGTGCCGGTCAGTTGCTCCATCGAGGAGGCGGTTTCCTCCAGCGAGGCGGCCTGCTGGCCGGTGCGGTCGGACAGGTCCATATTGCCGGCCGCGATCTGGCCCGAAGCGCTGGAGATCGTGTCGCTGCCGCTGCGCACCTCGGCCACGATGGCGGCCAGGTTGTCGCGCATCTTGTCCAGCGCATCCAGCAGTTCGCCAAACTCGTTGGTCGGGTGTACGGTGGACTGCCCTTTCAAGTCGCCGTCGGCCACCCGGTGCGCCACGGCCATGGCTTCCGCCAGCGGTTCGGAAATGGCTTTCATCAGCACGAAACCGGCAAAAATGCTGAGCGCCAGGCCGCCGATCAGCACCAGGGTCACGGTCAGGCTGGTGCTTTTCAGGTTGGCGGCAACTTCAGCGTCATCCTCCAGGGTGCGTTTGTCGCTGTACTCGGCCAGGGATTTCAGCGCGCCGTCGCCGATCCGGTAGGACGGGTTGATCTTCTTGATCAACACCGTCTCGGCATCGTCCCAGCGGTTCTCTTTCACGGCGGCGGTGGCGGCGAGGATGTGCGCCACGCCCAGGCCGTCGCTCTTGGCGAACCACTCCTCTGCCAACTTACGTTCTTCCGGGGTCTTGATGCTGGCCAGGTAGCCTTCCCAGCGCTTGTTCACGCGCGCGGTCACCTCGTCCACGATATTGAAGTGGTTGGCCAGCGGGTGGTCATGCAGTTTGCTCCAGGCCAGTTCCGGGTTGTGCTGCAAGGCTTGCAGGATCTGGCTGCGGCCGGTTTCCATGTCGAGGCGGATGGCGCTCCGCTCGGCGATGTTCTTCTGGTCGGCCACGGTCACGTCTTTCACCAGCCCGACGGAACGCTCGGCGCTGACGATGCCCAAGCCGCCAATAATCGCGAGCATGCCAATCAGCAGGCCAATAACACCCACCAGAAGGGTTTTGATTTTGAAGTTCTTAAACATCGCTCACTCCTTTACCAGACATTTGAAAAACTGATGCAGGCGGCCCCTCAGTTCCGACACTTCATCAAACTCGATGTACGTCACATCCACCAGGTCTTCCAGTTCGCGCAGCAAAGTGGTCTTGATCGGCGCGCCTTTCCAGACCAGGAACAGGATCGGCGTCCTGCGGCCCTTGAATATGTGATAGCTCAGCTCAAAGGCGCTGCTTTCGCTCATGCCCACGCGGATATTGACCATCACGTCCGCCTGGTCGAGCAAGGCAAGACGGTGGCGGCGGAAGTTCTGCGGCGTGAAGGGCAGCCCCTGCTTGCGCTCGAAGGCGGCGCGGAAGGTATCCGCGCTTTCCGCCTGCAGGCCGGTCAGGTAGTCGAAGGGGTGCGGCAGGCCGTTGGCGCTGTCGATCAGCTGCATGATCTCGGCCACCATGCGTTGTTCACGCTCGTCGGACTCGGTGAAAGGCTGGCGGATAAAGAGCTTGAGCGGAGCCACGCCGACGCTGCGCTGGCGCGCCTGGACGCGGCGATCGGGAAGCTGGTATGCCGCTGCCGCCAGGTCGGAGGCGCCGGGTACGGGGCGCGGCGCCAGTTCCGGCATCGTCGGCGCGCCGCCCTCGGCATGGCGGCCGGCCAGGGCGTGCAGCTCCTGCAGCGAGCGCACCGCGATGGTGCCGATATGCTTGCGCGCCTCAAGAGCGGCTTCGGCGGCGGCGATCGTGGTAAACATCACGATGCCGGACGAAAGCGCCGCGCAGCGCAGGCTGCGCGTGGCGGCGATGGCGCTGCGCTTTTCGTCCACCGTGACCACGGCCATGGCGATTTCACGCAGGGCCAGCAGGCCTAGCAGGGTTTCATCCTCGATGGTATTGACCGGCACGTCGCCCGCTTCCAGCACGGCGGCCGTCACTTCGCTGGCGCACAGCGAATAGCCGGCGTCCGCCAGTTCGCGCGCCAGCGCCACGGCGCGCGCCTGGTCGGCTTTGCGGACGCGCAGGTAGACATAGCCTTGCTCGGGAATGCGAATGCCGGCGCCAAGTTCGGCTTTCAGGAAGGCTTCGCCGAAGGTCGGGCCGGTGCCCATGACCTCGCCGGTGGATTTCATCTCCGGGCCAAGAATGGTGTCCACGCCGGGGAATTTACCGAACGGCAGCACCGATTCCTTCACACTGTAATATGGCGGCACCACTTCGGTCGTGACGCCTTGCGCGGCCAGCGTGCGGCCGGCCATGCAGCGCGCGGCGACCTTGGCGAGCTGGATGCCGGTAGCCTTGGAGACGAAGGGCACGGTGCGCGATGCGCGCGGATTCACCTCCAGCACGAAGATGCGGTCCAACATGCGCCCGTCGACCTTGTGACGCTGCACCGCGAACTGCACATTCATCAACCCGACCACGCCCAGGCCATGCGCCAGGCGCACCGTCTGGCGCTTGATCTCGGCCACGGTGCTTTCGGCCAGGGAGTACGGCGGCAGGCTGCATGCCGAGTCGCCGGAGTGGATGCCGGCCTGCTCCACGTGCTCCATCACGCCGCCGATCAGCACCTGCTCGCCGTCGCTGACGCAGTCCACATCCACCTCGATGGCATCGTTCAGGAAGCGGTCCAGCAGCACCGGCGAGGCCGGCGACACCTTAACCGCCTCGCGCATATAACGCTCCAGGTCGGCCCGCTCATGGACGATCTCCATGGCGCGGCCGCCCAGAACGTAGGAAGGACGCACCACCAGCGGATAGCCGATCTCCTCCGCCAAGGCGACGGCTTGATCCTCGGTGCGGGCGGTGCGGTTGGGGGGCTGGCGCAAGTCCAGCGCGTACAGCAGCTGCTGGAAGCGCTCACGGTCTTCGGCAGCGTCGATCATATCGGGCGAGGTGCCGATCACCGGCACGCCATTGGCTTCCAGCGCCAGGGCCAGCTTGAGCGGCGTCTGGCCGCCGTATTGCACGATCACCCCTTCCGGCTGTTCAATGGCGACGATCTCCAGCACGTCTTCCAGCGTCAGCGACTCGAAATACAGGCGGTCGGAGGTATCGAAGTCGGTCGATACGGTTTCCGGGTTGCAGTTGACCATGATGGTTTCATAGCCGTCTTCGCGCATGGCCAGTGCCGCGTGCACGCAGCAGTAGTCGAATTCGATGCCCTGCCCGATCCGGTTCGGGCCGCCGCCCAGCACCATGATCTTGCGCGCCTTGCTCGGCTGGGATTCGCACTCTTCGTCGTAGGTCGAATACATATAGGCGGTGCGGGTGGCGAACTCGCCGGCGCAGGTGTCGACGCGTTTGTACACCGGGCGCACGCCCTGGGCATGGCGCTGCGCGCGCACCGCGCCTTCGTCGTCGCCCAGCAGGGTTGCCAGGCGGCGGTCGCCGAAACCCTGCTGCTTCAGGCGGCGCATCACGTCGGCGCCAATGCTGCCGAGATGCTGCGCGGCGACCCACTCTTCGATCTGCACCAGGTCCTGGATCTGCGCCAGGAACCAGGGGTCGATATGCGACAAGCGGTTGACCTCCACCAGGGACATGCCCTGGGCAAAGGCCTCGCCCACGTACCAGATGCGCTGCGGGCCGGGCAGGCTGAGCTCCTGCTCGATCACGTCGCGCCCGGTGGCGATGCGCTGCAAGCCATCCACGCCGATATCCAGGCCGCGCAGGGCTTTCTGGAACGATTCCTGGAAGGTGCGGCCCATGGCCATCACTTCGCCAACGGACTTCATCTGCGTGGTCAGGCGGTCGTTCGCACCCGGGAATTTCTCGAAGGCGAAGCGCGGGATCTTGGTCACCACATAGTCGATGGCGGGCTCGAACGAGGCCGGCGTGGCGCCGCCGGTGATATCGTTCTGCAGCTCGTCCAGCGTGAAGCCCACCGCCAGCTTGGCCGCCACGCGGGCAATCGGGAAGCCGGTCGCCTTGGATGCCAGCGCCGAGGAACGCGACACGCGCGGGTTCATCTCGATCACGATCATGCGGCCGTCTTGCGGGTTGACGGCGAACTGCACGTTCGAGCCGCCGGTGTCCACGCCGATCTCGCGCAGCACATCCAGCGCGGCGTCGCGCATGACCTGGTATTCCTTGTCGGTCAGGGTTTGCGCCGGCGCCACGGTGATCGAGTCGCCGGTATGCACGCCCATCGGGTCCAGGTTTTCGATCGAGCAGACAATGATGCAGTTGTCGTTGCGGTCGCGCACCACCTCCATCTCGAATTCCTTCCAGCCGATCAGCGATTCCTCGATCAGCAGTTCGGAGGTGGGCGACAGTTCCAGCCCGCGCAGGCAGATGGCGTTGAATTCATCGGCATTGCGGGCGATGCCGCCGCCGCTGCCGCCCATGGTGAACGAGGGGCGGATAATCACCGGGAAGCCCAGCTTTTCCTGCGCGCGCCAGGCGTCGGCCATGCTGTGGGCGATGCCGGAGCGCGCCGACTGCAAGCCGATGCGCTCCATGGCGGCCTTGAATTTGGCACGGTCCTCGGCGCGGTCGATGGCCTCCGGCGTGGCGCCGATCAGCTCTACATTGAAGCGCTCAAGCACGCCGTGGCGGTGCAGGTCGAGCGCGCAGTTCAGCGCCGTCTGGCCGCCCATGGTGGGCAGCACCGCCTGCGGCCGTTCGCGCTCGATGATGCTGGCCACCGTTTCCCAGGTGACCGGCTCGATATACGTGACGTCGGCCATGCCGGGGTCGGTCATGATGGTGGCGGGATTGCTGTTCACCAGCACCACCTGGAAGCCCTCCTCGCGCAGCGCCTTGCAGGCCTGCGCGCCGGAGTAGTCGAATTCGCACGCCTGGCCAATCACAATCGGGCCGGCGCCGATGATCAGGATGCGCTGGATATCGCTACGTTTAGGCATGGCGCGCGCCCTCCATCATGGCTACGAACTGGTCGAACAAAGGGGCCAGGTCATGCGGGCCTGGCGACGCTTCCGGATGCCCCTGGAAGCAGAAGGCGGGACGGTCGGTGCGGCGGAAACCCTGCAGCGAGCCGTCGAACAGCGAGATATGCGTCACCGCGCAATTGGCCGGCAGCGACGCGGCATCAACCGCAAAGCCGTGGTTCTGCGAGGTGATCATCACGCGCCGGGTGTCAACGTCCTGCACCGGATGGTTGGCGCCGTGGTGGCCGAACTTCATCTTGACGGTGCGCGCGCCGGAAGCGAGCGCCATGATCTGGTGGCCCAGGCAAATGCCAAAGGTCGGGATGCCGCGCTCAATCAGCTCGCGCGCCGCCGCAATCGCGTAGTCGCACGGCTGCGGGTCGCCGGGGCCGTTCGACAGGAAAATGCCGTCCGGCTGCAGCGCCATGGCTGCTGCGGCGCCGGCGCGCGCCGGCAGCACGGTGACACGGCAGCCGCGCTGCGCCAGCATGCGCAGGATGTTCGCCTTCACGCCAAAGTCGTAAGCCACCACGTGAAAGCGCGGCTGCAACTGGCGGCCATGGCCGTGGCCCAGCATCCATTCGGTTTCGCTCCATTCATAAGGCGCTGGCGTGCTGACGGTTTGCGCCAGGTCCATGCCGGCCAGGCCCGGGAAGGCGCGCGCCAGCTCCAGCGCCAGTTCCGCCGCGCCATCCACCAGGATCGCGCCGCTTTGGGCGCCCTTTTCGCGCAGGATGCGCGTCAGCTTGCGGGTGTCTATCCCGGCGATACCCACCACGCCCTGCTCCGCCAGCCAGGACGAGAGATCCTGTTCGCTGCGGAAGTTCGATGCCAGCAGCGGCAGGTCCTTCACCACCAGTCCGGCGGCATGGATGCGCGGCGCTTCGCCGTCTTCGCGGTTTACGCCCGTGTTGCCGATATGCGGATAGGTCAGCGTCACGATCTGCCTGCTGTAGCTTGGGTCGCTGAGGATTTCCTGGTAGCCGCTCATGGCGGTGTTGAAGACGATTTCGCCCGCCGTGGCGCCGCTGGCGCCAATGGAAAAGCCTTCGAACAATGTGCCATCGGCTAAAGCGAGGACTGCGCGCCCGGAATGTCCCAAGGCATGCTTGAGTGGGTGTTTCATCAGGGGAACTCCTACTTCGTATCGTTATGAAACCAACAAACAGAATTGCCAACCAGCAATTTCCAGCGCGCTGAAATCAAGATACGCCGCGAACCCCTGCTTAAAACTCTCCAACCGTCACAAGGCCCCATTCAAGGCATAAATAAATTGCGTTGCCGCAATTTCGCAACATGACCGGATGGCAAAGTGCTCCGATATATAATGGCGGCCATGACAATTTTGACCATCATCGTTGCGACGGATGCCAGCAACGGCATCGGCATCAACAACACCCTGCCCTGGCACCTGCCGGAAGACCTGGCGCACTTCAAGCGCCTCACGTCGGGCCATCCGATTATCATGGGCCGCAAGACCTTCGATTCGATCGGCCGCCCTTTGCCGAACCGCCGCAATATCGTCATCAGCCGCAATGCGGAATGGGGCCACGACGGCGTGGAGCGCGTCGGCTCGCTGGAAGAAGCACGCGCCCTGGTGGCCGGCGTGGAGCAGGCCTTCGTCATCGGCGGCGCCCAGGTCTACCAGCAAGCGCTGCCCCTGGTGGACAAGCTTGTCATTACGCGTATTGGCCGCACATATGAATGCGACGCTTTCTTCCCCGCCCTGCCGGACGGCGAGTGGCAGGAAACCGGTCGCGAGGAACACGTTTCGGCAGCAGGCCTGCCGTATGCATTTATCAGCTTCACCAGGAATTAAAGAATGTCCGGACACGGTTTTCACGTCCACGGCCCGCACGACCACGCCGTGGAACACGCAGCACACAGCAACGACAAGTTTTCGGGCAAGATCGCGGTGACCACGGCCATCCTGGCCACGGTGGGCGCCATTTTCGGCTACCAGGGCGGCGCTACCCAGAACGACGCGGCCCTGTTCAAAAACAATGCCGCCATCGCCAAGACCGAGGCGGCCAACCGCTGGAATTACTACCAGGCCAAGTCCTCCAAGCAGAACCTGGCCGAACTGGCCATGTTGCTGCCCAACGCCGAAGTGGAAAAGTACAAGGCGGAGGTGGTGCGCTATAAGGAAGAAAAGGACGCCATCAAAAAAGACGCCGAACAATGGGAAACCAAATCGGCGGAGTGGGACCACAAGTCGGACCACGCCCTGCACAAGCACCACCAATGGGCGCTGGCCACGACGGCTGAACAGATTGCTATCGCTTTGGCGGCGATTACCCTGCTGACCAACCGTAAATGGCTGATGTACGCCACCTACGGCGTGGCCGCCGTGGGCCTTGGCCTGGGCGCGATGGCAATCGTTTAATTATTTTCCCCG
This sequence comes from Pseudoduganella guangdongensis, assembly GCF_009857475.1. GTDB lineage: Bacteria > Pseudomonadota > Gammaproteobacteria > Burkholderiales > Burkholderiaceae_D > Rugamonas > Rugamonas guangdongensis. The sequence goes on from NZ_WWCJ01000011.1 coordinate 148,198, forward strand.
GGGCGCGGAAATTCTGCGATACTCCCGGTCTTATTTTTTTTGCGGCGCTTGCTCGCGCCGGGAGACCACTGATGAAATTCCGCTTCCCCATCGTCATCATCGACGAGGATTTCCGTTCCGAGAACACGTCCGGCCTGGGCATTCGCGCCCTGGCAGCGGCGATGGAAAAGGAAGGCATGGAGGTCCTCGGCGTCACCAGCTACGGTGACCTGTCGCAGTTCGCCCAGCAGCAGTCGCGCGCCTCCGCCTTTGTGCTGTCGATCGACGACGAGGAGTTCGGCGGCGGCACGCTGGAGGAAACCGACGCGGCCCTGGCGTCCCTGCGCGCCTTCGTGTCCGAGATCCGCCACAAGAACGCCGACATTCCGATCTACCTGTACGGCGAAACCCGCACCTCGCGCCATATCCCGAACGATATCCTGCGCGAGCTGCACGGCTTCATCCACATGTTCGAGGACACCCCGGAATTCGTGGCGCGCCACATCATCCGCGAAGCCAAGTCCTACCTGGACAGCCTGGCGCCGCCTTTCTTCCGCGCCCTGGTGCACTACGCGAACGACGGTTCCTACTCCTGGCACTGCCCGGGCCACTCCGGCGGCGTGGCTTTCCTGAAGTCGCCTATCGGCCAGATGTTCCACCAGTTCTTTGGTGAGAACATGCTGCGCGCCGACGTCTGCAACGCGGTGGAAGAACTCGGCCAGCTGCTGGACCACACCGGCCCCGTGGCCGCCTCCGAGCGCAATGCCGCCCGTATTTACAACGCGGACCACGCCTACTTCGTCACCAACGGCACCTCCACCTCCAACAAGATGGTGTGGCATTCGACCGTGGCGCCGGGCGACATCGTGGTGGTGGACCGCAACTGCCACAAATCGATCCTGCACTCGATCATCATGTGCGGCGCGATCCCGGTGTTCCTGATGCCGACCCGTAACAACCTGGGCATCATCGGCCCGATCCCGCTGGAAGAGTTCTCCATGGAGAGCATCGAGCGCAAGATCGCCAACAACCCGTTCGCACAAGCCGCCGCCAACAAGAAGCCGCGCATCCTGACCATCACCCAGTCGACCTACGACGGCGTGGTGTACAACGTGGAAACCCTGCGCGAAATGTTGGACGGTAAGATCGACACCCTGCACTTCGACGAAGCATGGCTGCCGCACGCCACCTTCCACGACTTCTACAAGAACATGCACGCGATCGGCAAGGACCGTCCGCGCGCCAAGGAGTCGATGATCTTCTCGACCCAATCCACCCACAAGCTGCTGGCGGGCTTGTCGCAGGCTTCGCAGGTGCTGGTGCGCGATTCCGAGACCGTGAAGCTGGACAAGGACGCCTTCAACGAGGCGTACCTGATGCACACCTCCACCTCGCCGCAGTACTCCATCATCGCCTCGTGCGACGTGGCGGCGGCCATGATGGAAGCGCCGGGCGGCACCGCCCTGGTGGAAGAATCGATCCTGGAAGCGCTGGACTTCCGCCGCGCCATGCGCAAGATCGACGAGGAATGGGGCAGCGACTGGTGGTTCAAGGTCTGGGGCCCGGACACCTTCGCCGACGAAGGCATCGGCTCGCAGGAAGACTGGATCTTCACCGAAGACAGCAAGAAGTGGCACGGCTTCGGCGACCTGAAGCCTGGCTTCAACATGCTCGACCCGATCAAGGCCACCATCGTCAACCCGGGCCTGTCGCTGGACGGCCAGTTCGGCGAATCCGGCATCCCGGCGTCCATCGTGACCAAGTACCTGGCGGAGCACGGCGTGATCGTTGAGAAGTGCGGCCTGTACTCCTTCTTCATCATGTTCACCATCGGCATTACCAAAGGCCGCTGGAACACCCTGCTGACCGCGCTGCAGCAGTTCAAGGACGACTACGACAAGAACGCCCCGATGTGGCGCATCCTGCCGGAGTTCTCGGCTGCCAACCCGCGCTACGAGCAAATGGGCCTGCGCGACCTGTGCCAGCAGATCCACGACTTCTACAAAGCCTACGACGTGGCGCGCCTGACCACCGAGATGTACCTGTCGGACATGGTGCCTGCAATGAAGCCGTCGGACGCCTTCGCCAAGATGGCGCACCGCGAAATCGAGCGCGTGGCGCTGGACGAGCTGGAAGGCCGCATCACCTCCATCCTGCTGACGCCATACCCGCCGGGCATCCCGCTGCTGATCCCGGGCGAGCGCTTCAACAAGACCATCGTTGACTACCTGCGCTTTGCGCGCGACTTCAACGAACGCTTCCCTGGCTTCGAGACCGACGTCCACGGCCTGGTCAAGCGCGAAGTGGATGGTAAACGCGATTACTTCGTCGACTGCGTTAAGCAATAAAACCCAAGCCCGCGCCAAAACGCGGGCTTTTTTGTTTGGGCTGGCGCCAGCTTTAAAGTGCGAAAGGAGTTTCGCCGGGCCGCTAGCGGGATGGGAGGGTCAGGCTGCGACAGCGATGGTCAGGGTCGCGACGTAGCCGTCGGTGGCGTTGCCGCTCACGGCCGCCAGTTGCAGCGCATAGCCATCGCTGAAGATATTGTCGCTGGCGAAGCTGATGCGGGACAGGTTGCTGGCGGAGCTGGCGTAGCCCGCCGTGGCATAGGCTTCATTCATTGTCGCCAGCGGAAAGGTGAACTGGGAAGTCTTGATACGGTTGGCCGCGCTACTGCTTTGCGCCTGACTGCGAAAGACTTCGAAGTGGACGTGCGGCATGCGCCCGTCGTAGCAGCCAGGGAAGATGCTGGTGAAGGTCAGGTTGCCGTCGGCGTCGGCCGCCTGCACGCCGCGCAGGTAGTTCTGCTCTGTTACCCCTTGCGAGTACAGGGAGTAGCGGCCCTCGCGGTCGCAATGCCACAGGTACACCGTAAAGCTGCCAGCCGCGCCGCAACCGGCGTTGGCATTAACGATCTTCAGCTTGATCGTCAGCGGAATGCCGCCTGCGGTGCCGCTCGCGCCGTTGAAACTGCTGCGGATGTCGCTGCGCACCACGCCTACCTGCGTCAGTACGTTGACGATGCCGCCGGCGTTGCTGTTGGTGCCGTCGCCCGGATAGGGGCCGCCGGTTTCCTCGGGGATGACGGTGCAGCTGCCGCCAGTGCCCGTACTGGTGCCGCTGCCGGAGTCGGAGGCAACGGTGCTGTCGTCACCGCCTCCGCCGCAGCCGATCAGCGGCAGCGCTGCCGCGCCGGCCAGCAGCCAGCGCAGCGAGCGGCGGCGGCTGCCCGGCATATTCATCATCGCTTGCAGGTCCGCCGCCAGGCCATGGTCGTGGGTATCCATCTGGGTATCCTCCTCAGGCGCTGGTGTTGACGAGATTGCCGCTGCTGCCCGACTGCGGCAGCCGGGCGGCCAGCGTTTGCAGGAAACCGGCCAGCTTACCCTGCGCAGCGCTGCTGTCGGCGCCCAGAGCCTCCAGCAGGGACGAGAAGGACGTTTCGAGCGAACCCGCCTCCCCGCCCTCCGACTCGCCCTGCAGCGAGGCCGCCAGGCTTTGCAAGTCCTCCGCCAGGCGCCCCGGGCCGCTGGCGCCGTCCTGCGCACCGCCCAGCCTGAACGCACCTTCGGCTTGCGCGCCCTTCGCCTCGCCCTGGCTATGCAGGGACGCCATCAGCTCCTGCAGGAAGTTGCCCAGCGCGGAAGCCGCGCCTTCCTTATCCTCGGCAGCGACATCGGTCACGCCCAGCGACTCCAGCGCCTGCCCGATAGCGTTGACGAAACCGCCACCGCCCGGGGGCTGGCCAGCGGGTGGTGGCGCTGGCGGCGCCTGGCGGGTCTTGTCGGCGCCGTTCGCCGAGACCTGGCTGGCAAAGCTGCTGCTGATCGCATTAACGTTCATGGAAAGCTCCACCACGGTGCGGGCGCGCCTTGCGTTCTTCCAGCTGCTTGCGTTGTTCTGGTGTCAACAGTGCCAGCACCTTCTGGTGCGTGCGCACGCGCGCCAGTGTGATGTTGGCTTGCGCCTGTGCTGCGGCCTGCGCCAGTTTGACGGCAGCGGCATCGTCGAACTTGTCCGCGCTACGCATATCGTGCAAGGCATCCATCGCCTTCTCATGGGCACGCCGCTGCTCGCGCAGGTAAGGCTCCTGGCCGTGCATCAGCTGGAACAGCTTGTCCTCCTGACTATCCGACAGGTCAAGGCCGCGCAGGAAGTGCGGCCCCGGGCCCCGCTCCCCGCGCTCGCCCATTGGCGGCATGCGCTCTGCGGCCATGCTGGCCAGCGGCAGCGCAAGAACGGCGGCCAGCAGCATTGGAATGTATTTGCTCTTTTTCATGTCTATCCTCTATCGATGGATGGGAGACTCCATTCTCTGGCGGCGGCTTGTAAAGCGCGGTAAGTGGCAGGTAAAACCGTGTAAAGAAGCGGTAAAGCGGCAGGGCCGGTTTGTTATCATGGGCGCCATGAACAAGGTCTTGTTAATTGACGACGACGTCGAGCTGGTCGGCATGTTCCAGGAATACCTGGAGCAGGAGGGCTTCGAAGTCAGCACCGCCCACGATGGCGAAACCGGCGCCGCCTCGGCGTTGACCGGCCTGTATGCCATTGCCATCCTTGATGTGATGATGCCGCGCATGAACGGCCTGGAAACCCTGCGCCGCATCCGCGCCGTCAGCCGCATGCCGATCCTGATGCTGACCGCGCGCGGCGACGACACCGACCGCATCGTCGGCCTGGAGCTGGGCGCTGACGACTACGTAACCAAGCCCTGCACGCCGCGCGAGCTGACCGCCCGCATCCGCGCCATCCTGCGCCGTACCCACGCCGTGGCGGATACAGGCGTCGGCCCGCTGGTGGTGGGTCAGCTCTCCATGTGGCCGGAGCAGCGCCGCGCCGCCTGGGCCGGCGTGCCGCTGGACCTGACCAGCACCGAATTCAACCTGCTGGAGGTGTTGGCGCGCAACGCTGGCAAACCGGTCAGCAAAAACGTCCTGTCCGAACAAGGACTGGGGCGCCCCATGGCGCGCTTCGACCGCAATATCGACGTCCATATGAGCAGCCTGCGCCACAAGCTGGGCACCATTGCCGATGGCCGTTCCTGCCTGCAGACCGTGTACCGCCTGGGCTACCAGTTGATCCGGGAGTAAGCGTGGGTCGCCTGTTCTGGAAGTTCTTCTTCTCCATCCTGCTGGCCCAGGTCGCGGCGACGGCGGCCATCGGGGGCGCCATCTGGCTGCGCAGCCGCGCCGCCGCCGAGGCCCGCCCATCCGATATCGAGACCGGCCCGCCGGCGGAAATGGCCATCGAATCGGCCGCCGCCACCCTCGCCTTCGGCGGCACCGACGGCTTGCGCCAGCTGCTGGAGAACATGCCGCGCCACCGTGTGTTTGCCGTGAGCGACGACGGCAAGGAGCTGCTGGGCCGCATCACCAGCCCGGCCATGCTGGCCGAAGCGCAGAAGATGCTGTCCAGTTCCGACCCGCGCGGGGTGCGCCACGTGAGCGCACCGGACGGCAAGCGCTTCATGCTGTTCCTGCCCTCGCGCCGCCATCAGGGCGGCATGGATATGCCGGACTCGCGCGCCTTGCTGGCCGGTTCCGGCATTCCCGGTCTGGACCCACGCGCCTACCGCCGGCCTGCGGCGGCTGCAGCGTCTGCCGCCGCCCCATTGCCGGCACCGCAAGCCGGCGCCATGCCGCCCCCCGGCCCTGAAATCGGCCCGGGCCAGGGCCGTGCCGAACGTGGCAGCCCGGGCGGCCCGCCGCCGCGCTTCCGCCCCCTCACGCCCTTCATCCCGATCGCCGCCGCCGTCCTGGCCAGCCTGCTGTTTGCCGCCCTGCTGGCGTGGTACTTCGCGCGCCCGATCCGCGCCCTGCGCCAGGCCTTCGACGCCGCAGCCTCCGGCGACCTGGAGCCCCGCTTCGGCGGCAAGCCCGGCGCCGGTGGCGACGAGCTCACTACCCTCGGCCGCGACTTCGACCGCATGACCGCGCGCCTGCGCGCCCTGCTCGACGGCCAGAAAAACCTGCTGCACGATGTGTCGCACGAGCTGCGCTCGCCGCTGGCGCGCCTGCAAGCCGCCATCGGCCTGGCTCACCAGCAGCCGGAAAAAGCCGCTGCCTCCATGGAACGCATCGAACGGGAAAGCGTCAGGATGGACAAGCTGGTGGGCGAGCTGCTCACCCTCTCGCGCCTGGAGGCCGGCGCATTCGACGCGCCGCGAGAAGAGTTCAGCGCCGCCGAACTGCTGGAAGAGATCCTGCAGGACGCCAGCTTCGAAGCCGCCAGCAGCGGACGCGAGGTCGAAGCCCGCCTGGACGGCGACGCCCGCATCATGGGCCAGCCGGAACTGCTGGCGCGCGCCATTGAGAACGTGGTGCGCAACGCCATCAAGCACAGCCCGCAAGGCGGCAAGGTGGAAGTGGAATCGTCGCTGGACGGCGCATTCCTGCGCGTGCGGGTGCTGGACAGCGGCCCGGGCGTGGCGCAAGAGGACCTGGGGAAGATTTTCCAGCCCTTCTACCGCAGCAGCAACGCGGCCAAGGACGTGGATGGGCATGGACTGGGCCTGGCAATCGCCCAGCAAGTGGTGCAGCAGCACGGCGGCCGCATTGCCGCCGCCAATCGTGCCGGCGGCGGGCTTTGTGTGGAGCTCACGCTCCCGCTACTGAAAACCTGAGGGCTTAGGCCTTAGGCAGGGTCACGCCGTGCTGGCCCTGGTACTTGCCGTTACGGTCTTTGTACGACACTTCGCACACTTCATCGCTCTCGAAGAACAGCACCTGGGCGCAGCCCTCGCCGGCGTAAATCTTGGCTGGCAGCGGGGTGGTGTTGGAAAATTCCAGGGTCACATAGCCTTCCCACTCAGGTTCGAACGGGGTCACGTTGACGATGATGCCGCAACGCGCATAGGTCGATTTGCCCAGGCAGACGGTCAGCACATTGCGCGGAATGCGGAAGTACTCGATGGTGCGGGCCAGCGCGAAGGAGTTCGGCGGGATGATGCAGACATCGCTCTTCACGTCCACGAAGGAGTTGGAGTCGAAGTTCTTGGGATCGACGATGGTGCTGTTAATGTTGGTGAAGACCTTGAACTCGTCGGCGCAGCGGATATCGTAGCCGTACGACGAAGTGCCGTAGGAAATCACTTTGCGGCCATCCACGGAACGCACCTGGCCTGGCTCGTAAGGCTCGATCATGCTGTGCTGCTCCGCCATGCGGCGAATCCATTTGTCGCTTTTAATCGTCATCGCTGGGACTTTCTAGTTTAATTAATTGTGCGAATTTTACATTAGGCGCGCAGTCGCTGGGGCTCTGCGGTGGGCACGGCGCCCGGCGCCGGCGTGGTATGCAGCGCGTCGCCCAGCATCTGGCGGATCAGGTCGCGCGTCAGTTCGGCAGCCTGGCGCGGCATCTCCATCGGGAACAGGTGAGAACCGCGCATCATGCGGAAGTTCCGCCCCACCAGCTTGCGCGTGTGCTCCAGGCCCGCCTGGCGGTTTTCTTCAGAGTTGTCGCCCGCCACATAGGCCACCGGCACCGGGAACTGGCCCTTTACCAGGTCGCCAATGTGGTGCGGCAAAGTACGGTAGATGGCGGTTTCAGCCTCGCGCGTAAAGCGCAATTGCACGCCTTCCGGGTGTTCGACCAGGCCGTGTTCCAGGTAATCCTGCAGCACGCCGGGCGCCCAGGCGCCGAAAATTTCCTTGCTGGCGAAATGGCGCATCGCTTCCTTATGGCCGGGCCATACATTGCGGCGCTTGGCCGAGAAGCGCGCCGGCGAATAACGGTCCGCCAGCCGTGTGCCTTTGAACAGGCGCCATACGGTGGCGCGCCAGCCAGCCACCACGGGGGAATCCAGCATCACGACGCAGCGCGCCAGGTCCGGCCGCCGGGCTGCCGCCATCAGGCTAAGCATGCCACCCAGGGAGTGGCCGACCAGGATGACCGGCTCGCTGTAGCGCGCCTCCAGCTCGGCGACCAGTTCTTCCACCAGCTTGGCCCAGCCGTCTTCCACCGGGAATTCGGGATTATGGCCGTGCATGTCCAGCGCCTGCACTTCAAAGTCCCTGCCCAGGTATTCGAAGAATTGGCGATAGGTCCCCGAGGGATAGCTGTTCGCATGTGCGAAATGAACTTTCGGTTTCGTCATCAACTTATTCTAGAAGCTACGGCAACAAACGTTTTGTACAAAGCTTCTAATTATCGCTCAGGTTTTCATGTCGTGCCAGTCGGGCGTTCTTGCGCCGGCGATAATGCTCAAAAGACAACGCCGCTCGCTCAGCGGCCATACCAGTAGCGTGGGTGCTGCTGCCGATAGGCTTCCAGGGTCACGCCGGGGCCTATTTCCAGGCTCACGGCGCCCGCTTCATCGGTGCGCCAGATGCCGGCGCCCATGGCGCGGTAGCGTTCCAGCACGTCGGCACGCGGGTGGCGGTAGCGGTTGCGGTAGCCAAGCTGGAAGATGGCATGGCGCGGCTGCACAGCGTTCAGGAACCCGGGCGTGGACGACGTGCCGCTGCCGTGGTGCGGCACGAGCAGGATCTCCGCCGGCAGCTTTTCCGGCACGGCGGCGAGCAATTGCGCTTCCTGCGCGGCTTCGATATCGGCCGGCAGCAGGATGCTGCGGCCGGCCGCCGTGATGCGCAGGGTGCAGCCGCGCGCGTTGGGCTTCAGCGCGGGGTCGTCATGGCTGGCCAGCGTTGGATGCAGCATCTCGAACTGCACGCCATCCCACTCCCACGCCTGGCCGGCGATGCATTGCTGGTGCCGGACGGCGGCTTCAGTGATGGGATGCCCCGGCGGCAGTGAGGACATGAGCTTTGCCGTCCTTGTATCGCGCAAGACCGCCAGCGCGCCGCCAGAGTGGTCGCTGTCGCTGTGGCTGACGACCATGACGTCCAGCGCCGTGATGCCGCGCGCCCGCAGGTATGGCAGGACAACGCGGTTGCCGCCGTTCGCTTCCGGCGTGTAGGTCGGGCCGCTGTCGTACAGCAGGCGGTGGGTCGCCGTTTCCACGAGGAGGGCCATGCCCTGCCCCACGTCGAAGGCGATCACGCGCGCAGTGCCTGGCGGCGGGCTGACCGGAGACGCCGCCAGCAGCGGCAGCCAGCAGGCAAGGCCCAGCCAGCGCATCGGCCAGCCGCGCGGCGCCAGCATCCATACGGTGCCGGCCAGGGCGAAGGCGAAAGTGGGCCAATCCGGGGCCGGCGCGGACCACACGGCCAGCGGCTGCGCCGAGAGCCATTGCAGCATGTCCAGCAGAAGCTCCAGTATCCAGTGCGCGCAACGCAGCACGGGCCCTGCCAGCACCGCCGGCAGGACGCTTCCCAGCAGCGCCAGTGGCGTAACCAGCAGGCTGATGACGGGAATGGCGATCGCGTTCGCCAAGGGGCTGACGATGGAGACCTGCGAGAAAAGCAATATCGTCAGCGGCACCAGCCCTGCGGTCACCGCAAACTGCGTGACTGCCGCGAGCCGTAAATTCGCCAACTGCCGCGCGCGCCACGCGCGTGCCGGGTGCGGCTCCGGCGCTGCGCGGCTCGCGCCCTTGGGCACCCGCACATGCCCCATCCGGCCAACCGTTGCGTAAAGAATGACCGCCACCGCGCCGAACGAGAGCCAGAACCCCGGCCACATCACGGCCCAGGGATCGAGCAGCACCACCACGCCGGCGGCCAGGGCCAGCACATGCGAGATGGCCGCCAGACGGTCCAGCCACATGGCAGCGGCGACGACCGCCAGCATGTACAGGGTGCGCTGCGCCGGCACGCCGAAGCCAGCCAGCGCCACATACATCCAGGCCGCCAGCAGCCCGGCCAGCACGGCGACGCGCGGCGCTGGCAGGCGCAAAGGCAATTGCCATGCCGGCATGAAGAAGGATTTCCGCCATAGCCAACCGGCCAGCCACGCCACCAGCCCGGCGATCATGGTGATGTGCAGGCCGGAGATCGAGACCAGGTGGGCGATGCCGGTGCGGCTGAAGACTTGCCAGTCCTGCTGTGAAATACCGCGCTGGTCGCCCATGGCCAGCGCGGCGATCACGCCGGCATAGCGGCGCTCCTGCAAAGCGTCGGCGATATGCTCGCGGATCGCAAAGCGCGCGCGCTCCACCGCATTGTGCGCGGACGGCGCGAAGGCTGACAGGCGCTCATTCGGCCCCTCGGGACGCACATAGCCCGTGGCGCGTATGCCTTGCTCCAGCAGCCAGAGCTCGTAATCGAAACCGTGGGGGTTGGCATTGCCGTGCGGCCGCTGCAAGCGCACCTTGAGCCGCCAGCGCTCGCCCGGCAGCAGCTGCGGCGGGGGCGACAGGGCGCCAGTGCGGCCCGCGTACCAGGACAGCACGATGCGCGGCGGCACCGCGGCAGGCGATTCCACGGCGAAGTTGAAGCGGGTGCTGCCTTCCTGCCGGCTGGGCAGGCTGTCAATGGTGCCGACGATGTCGATATCGCGGCCTTCATCGGCCTTGGCCAAGTCCTGGGCAAGCGCGCCCTGCGCCACATGGGCGCTCCAGGCAAAACCGAGCAGTGCGCCGGCAAGCCCAGCCAGCGCAGCGCGCAGCAGCACCAAGATGGCCCCCGGCATCCTGGCCCCGCCCCGGCGCCGCAGCAGCGCGCCGGCCAGGACGGAAAACAGAGCACCGAGAACGCAGGCCAGCAGCGCCTCGCCGTCCGGCAGGCTGGCCTGCCTGTGCAGCCACGCCGCACCGCCCACCAGGCCGAGGATTGCGCAGCGCATCTCCCCTCCCCGGCTGGCTGGCCGCTCAGGCGGCCATCAAGGCCCGCAAGCGCGGCATCACATCCAAAGCGTTCGTGGTGGTGGCCTTGGCGACGCAAGGCGCGCCATCGCCGCGCAGTTCAGCCAGCGCCGCGCCGATGTTCGCCACTTCGGCCGGCGTATTCACGCCCGGGTGCACCCAGGACGGCGCAATATCCGGCGCGTCCGTCTCCACCACAATGGCCGACAGCGGCAGCTCCGCCGCCAGGCGACGAATCTGCAAAGCCCGGGTGAACGTCAGGTTGCCGCCAAAGCCCAGCTTAAAGCCGGCATCGATATAGGCCTGCGCCTGCTGGAAGCTGCCGTTGAAGGCGTGGGCAATGCCGCCCGCCGGCCCGATCTGGCGCACATGTTTCAGCACCTGGTCCTGCGATTTGCGCACGTGGCAAAGCACTGGCAGCCCGAAATCGCGCGCGATGCGGAGCTGTTCGCGCAAAAAGAACACCTGCTTCTCCCGCATCTCCGGCTCGCACAGCATGGGAATGAAGAAATCCAGCCCGATCTCGCCGATCGCTACAAAACGAGGATCGGCCATCGCCTCGGCCACCGCCTCGCGCATGAAGGCCAGGTCGTCCTCCACCGCATGCGGCACATAAATCGGATGGATGCCCAGCGCATACGAGGCATTTGGCGCCTTGTGCGCCAGCTCGCGCACAATCGGGAAATTGGCGCGGTCGACGGCGGGAATCACCACCATGCCCACGCCGCGCTCCTGCGCCTGGGCCGCCAGCGCCAGCGAGTCGGCCTGGTCGCCGAATTCATGGGCGTCGAGGTGGCAATGGGTATCGATCCACATAATGGTCCCCGTCAAGCGGGATTCAAGCCTTCGTCGGTCAGGCGCAGCATGCGGTCGCAGCGGCGCGCCAGCTCCGGATCGTGGGTCACGATCACGAAGGCCGTGCCCAGGGTGCGCGACAGTTCCAGCATCAGGTCGAACACCTGCTCGGCCGTCGAATGATCGAGGTTACCGGTTGGCTCGTCGGCCAGTACGCAGGAGGGCTGCGTCACCAGGGCGCGCGCCAGGGCCACGCGCTGGCGTTCGCCGCCGGACAGCTCGCCGGGCACGTGCGTCACGCGTTTGGCCAGCCCCACGCGGGCCAGCATTTCCTGCGCCTTTTGCTCGGCCTCGGCGCGCTTCATGCGGCGGATCAGCAGCGGCATGGCCACATTGTCCAGTGCCGAGAACTCCGGCAGCAGGTGGTGGAACTGGTAGACGAAGCCCAGCTCCCGGTTGCGCAGCTCGCCGCGCGCGGTCTCGTTCAGGGAGGCGAAATCGTCGCCCTTCAGTACCACATTGCCGGTGCTGGGCGTATCCAGCCCGCCCAGCAAATGCAGCAGGGTCGATTTGCCGGAGCCGGAGGCGCCGACGATCGCCACGCGCTCGCCGCGCTGCACCGACAGGTCGATTTTTTCCAGCACCTTGACGACATACGCGCCCTGGGTGAAGGTTTTGCCGAGATTCCGGCAGCTCAGTACATCACTCATAGCGCAGCGCCTCCGCAGGTTTGACATTGGCAGCCCAGCGGCTCGGATACAGGGTCGCGGCAAACGCCAGCAGCACGGCCACTGCGCCGATCACGCCCACGTCGGACCAATGCATGTCCGACGGCACGGTGCTGATTGTGTAAAGATCCTTCGACAAGAACTGCACTCCCAAGAGGTTTTCAATAAATGGAACAATGACATCAATATTCAGCGACACCAGCACCCCGCCGCCCACGCCCAGCGCTGCGCCCAGCAGGCCGACCAGCGCGCCCTGGATCATGAAGATCTTCTGGATCGAGCGCGGCGATGCGCCAATGGTGCGCAGGATGGCGATATCAGCCTGCTTGTCCGTCACCGTCATGACCAGGGTCGAGACCAGGTTGAAAGCCGCCACCGCAACGATCAGCGCCAGCACCACAAACATCATGCGTTTCTCAGTTTGCACCGCCGCAAACCAGTTCGCATTGAGTTTTGACCAATCCCGTACAGTCAGTGACGTCGGCACCAGTTTTTGCAGCTCCTGCGCCACTTCCGGCGCGCGATGCATATCGGCCAGGCGCAGGCGCAAGCCGGCCGGGCCTTCCAGACGCAGCAGCTTTTGCGCGTCTTCTATATGGACAAATGCCATGCCGGCATCGAACTCCGGATGGCCCGCCACGAACACGCCTGCCACCGTGAAATTGCGCATGCGCGGCACAATGCCAGCCGGGGTCACGGTCCCTTGCGGCAGCACCATGGTCACCTTATCACCCAGGTTCACCTGCAAGGCGCGCGCCAGGTCGATGCCCAGCACAATGCGGAACTCGCCCGGCTGCAGCTCGTTGAAGCTGCCGTAGCGCGTGGTGCGCGCCAGGTCGGACACGTTCGGCTCCTGCGACGGCAGCACGCCGCGCACCACGGCGGGACGCAAAGCCTCGCCGCCGCGCGACAGCATGGCCTGGGCCTGCACGAACGGCGCCACGCCCGTCACCTCGGGATTGGTTTGCAGGCGCTGCGCCAGTCCTTGCCAATCCGGCAAGCTGGAGCCGCGTTCAAACACTTCCACGTGGGCCAGCACCGACAGCATGCGGCCCGTCACGTCCTTGCGGAAGCCGTTCATCACCGACAGGATGATGATCATGGCCCCCACGCCCAGCGCAATGCCGCTGACCGAAATCAGTGAAATAAAGGAGATAAAGCTATTGCGGCCGCTGCGTTTGCCCGCGCGGGTATAGCGCAGGCCGACCAGCCATTCAAATGGAAGATTATTCATAACGCAGGGCCTCCGCAGGTTTAACGCGGGCAGCCCACCAGCTTGGGTACAGCGTCGAAACAAGTGCCAGCAGCACCGACGTGGCGCCGATGGCGGCGACATCGCTCCAGCGCAGGTCGGACGGCACGGCACTAATGAAATAGATATCCTTGGACAGGAACTTCATGCCGAACATGCTTTCAATCGCCGGCACGATCACGCCCACGTTCATGGCCAGCACCACGCCCGCCGCCACGCCGATCATCGTGCCGAGCACGCCGACCAGCGCGCCCTGCACCACAAAAATCTTCATGATCGAGAACGGCGAAGCGCCCAGCGTGCGCAGGATGGCGATATCGGCCTGTTTGTCGGTCACCGTCATCACCAGCGTGGCCACCAGGTTGAAGGCCGCCACCGCGATGATCAGCGTGAGGATAATGAACATCATGCTCTTTTGCGACTTGACCACCGCCAGCCAGCCGGCATTCTGCTTGGTCCAGTCGCGCACCACCAGTTGGCCCGGCAGCGCAGCACGCAGCTCATTGGCCACGGCGGGGGCTTGCTGCATGTCCTGCAGGCGCAGGCGCAGGGCGAACGGTCCGCTCATGTTCAGCAGCGGCAGGCCGTCTTCCATATGCACCAGCGCCAGGCCGGAATCGAATTCGTTGTGGCCCACCTCGAAAATGCCGGCCACGGTGAAGGAGCGCAAGGTCGGTGCCATATTCGACAGCGAATTCCCCTGCGACAGGGCGAGCGCCACACGGTCGCCCACTTTGGCCTCCAGCTCGCGCGCCAATTCGGCGCCCAGGATGATGTTGAAGGCGCCCGGCTTCAGCACGTCCAGGCTGCCCTCCTTGATCTGCTCGCCGATATCGGAAACTTTTGGTTCCTCCTCCGGCAGGATGCCGCGCACCACGGACGGGCGCAGCTTGTCGCCGCCATGCACCAGCATGCCCTGCATCTCGACGAACGGCGCCGCGCCCTTCACCTGCGGGTTGCGGGCAGCGCCGGCGGCAGCCGTGCGCCAGTCGGCAAAGCCGGTGCCGCCCACGTCATAGACCTCCACGTGCCCCAGGACCGACACCATGCGCTCGGTCACCACCTTCTGGAAGCCGTTGTAGACGGACAGCACGACAATCAGCGCGGTAACGCCAAGCGCGATACCCGCCATCGAAATCGCCGAGATAAAGGAAATGAAACTATTGCGCCCATTGCGCCGGCCAGCGCGGGTGTAGCGCAGGCCTACCAGCCATTCAAACGGCATTTTTATCAATTTGACACAGTAAAACCCGCAGTTTGCCATATAAAGAGATTCCACTACAATGCCGCATGGCTTCCACGACCGTCGTAATCCCCTTTGCTTTGCCGCCCGCCGAACTGGCGCCGGAGCTGTCCCGCAACCTGCAGGCCCCAGCCCTGGCGGCTTTACTGTCCCGTAACAGCGTATTAAAAAAACATGCTGGCGCGGAGGATAGCCGCGTGCTGCCGCACGAATCCTGGCTGGCCAATGCCGCCGGTGCGCCGCTGGCGGCGGCGGTCATGCGCGGATTCGCGCTGGAACCGGCGCAGGGCCACTGGTTTATCGTCCACCCGGTGCATATCCAGCTCGCCCGCAACCACCTGGTCCTGGCCGACACACGCCGCCTGCAGCTGGCCGAAGCCGATGCGCGGGTGCTGTTCGACCTGGCCAAGCCATTTTTCGATGAACTGGTCTGGGGCGACGCGAACACCTGGTTCATGCGCGCCGATAGCTGGCAAGGGCTGGATACCGCCTCGCCCGATGCGGCCATGGGCAGCAACCTGGCCGACTGGATGCCCGCCGGCCCGACCGCGCTGGGCTTCAAAAAGCTGCAGAACGAAATCCAGATGCTCTGGCACGAGCACCCGGTGAACGAGGCGCGCCAGCAGCGCGGCCTGGCGCCGGTGAATTCATTCTGGATGTGGGGTGGCGGCCCGGCTCAGGCCAATGGCAGCAGCACACCGCGCCTCGCCGTGGCGGCTTCCGGCGCGGCCCCGGTTCCCGGCTGGTTGCAGGCCCTGGCCACGCCCGGCGCCAAAGCCGCACCCGGGGAATCCGGCGTCATCGTCCTGCCGCAGCTGATTCCCGCCGCCGCCGGCAATGACTGGGGCGCCTGGCTGGGCGCCATCCAGCAGCTCGAACAGGAATGGTTCGCCCCCCTGCTGGCCGCCCTGCAAGACGGCAGCACCAGCGAACTGACCCTGGTCCTGACCCATCGCGAGGGCTGGAAAGAAATCCGCGCCACCAAAGCCGCCTTACGCAAATTCTGGCGCGCGCAAACCCTGAAGAACCTCACGCAATGACCCGCATCGCCATCCGCCCCTGCCCGCAGCGCGAAACCGACACCCTGCTGCAGGGCGGCATCCACCCCGTGCTGGCGCGCCTGTTCGCTGCGCGCGGCCTGAGCGATCCGGGCGAGCTGTCGAGCGAACTGGCCGCCCTGATGCAGCCATCCGGCCTGCTTCACATTGACCAAGCCGCCGTATTCCTGGCCGACTCCATCGCCGCCGGCAAGCGCATGTGCATCGTGGCCGACTACGACTGCGACGGCGCCACCGCCTGCGCCACCGCGCTACGCGGCCTGCGCGCCCTCGGCGCCAAGGTCGATTTCATCGTCCCCAACCGCTTCGAATACGGCTACGGCCTGACGCCGGAGATCGTGGAACTGACCGCGCGCGAAAAGGCGCCGGACATCATTATCACCGTCGACAACGGCATTGCCAGCATCGAAGGCGTGGAAGAGGCCAAGCGGCGCGGTATCGACGTGGTGGTGACCGACCACCACCTTCCCGGCGACGCCCTGCCCGACGCGCGCGTGATCGTCAACCCGAACCAACCCGCATGCGGCTTCCCGTCCAAGCACCTGGCCGGCGTGGGCGTAGTGTTTTACGTCCTGCTGGCCCTGCGCGCGGAAATGCGGCGGCGCGGCCTGTTCGACGCCCAGACCCAGCCCAAGCTGGATTCCCTGCTCGACCTGGTGGCCCTGGGCACCGTGGCCGACGTGGTGCGGCTCGACACCAATAACCGCATCCTGGTGGCGCAAGGGCTAAAACGCATGCGCGCCGGCCGCATGCACCCCGGCGTGGCCGCCCTGTTCCGCGTTTCCGGCCGCGCCGCGCGCACCGCCTCGCCGTTCGACCTGGGCTTCGCCCTCGGCCCGCGCCTGAACGCCGCCGGCCGCCTGGAAGACATGTCGCTCGGTATCGAATGCCTGGTCACGGACGATGAAGACCGCGCCTGGGAACTGGCGCAGCAACTGAACGACATCAACCTGAAACGGCGCGAAATCGAAGCGGAAATGCAGGATGCAGCCCTGCTGCACCTGGACGACTTCCAGCCCGCCGACCGCACCACGATCTGCGTGTTCGACGAAAGCTGGCACCAGGGCGTAATCGGCATCGTCGCCTCGCGCCTGAAAGAACGCTTCTACCGCCCGACCATCACGTTTGCGCCTGCGGGCGACGGCATGATCAAGGGTTCCGGGCGCTCCATTCCAGGCTTCCACCTGCGCGACGCGCTGGACCTGGTTTCAAAACGCGCGCCGGGCGTAATCGATAAGTTCGGCGGCCACGCCATGGCGGCGGGCCTGAGCCTGCGCGCCGAGGCTTTCGAGCATTTCTGCGCCGCGTTTGAAGCGATCGGCCAGTCCTGGCTCACCGAATCGCAGCTGGAACGCGTGGTGGAGACCGACGGCCCGCTGGAAGATGGCTGCTACACCACCCAATTCATCGAACTGCTCGACGGCCAGGTCTGGGGCCAGGGCTTTGCGCCGCCGGTCTTCTGCGACGAATTCCGCGTGCTGAGCCAGCGCATCCTGAAAGACCGCCACCTGAAGCTGATGCTGGAAAAGAACGGCGTGCGCTATGACGCGATCTGGTTCGGCCACACCGATGCGCTGGGCGAACGCGCGCGCGTCGCTTTCCGACTGGATGCCAACGAGTACAACGGCGTCACCCGCGTGCAGCTGCTGGTGGAGCACGCCGAGTCGGCGTAATTACTTCTTACAGTCGCAAACACGCTCGCCCTTGTCGAACACGATGCGCCATTTTCCCGGCGCTTCCAGGCGCCAGACGGAATTGAAACGGCTGGTGATCTTGCCTTGCGGGTCGCGCACCGGCCCCGAGGAATGCGCCAGGGTGCCCGAGTCCAGCACTTCGACCGCATCCGGCTCCCAGCTAAAAGGCGCTTCCGGCTTTTCGTAGAAGGCTTTCCACTCCGCCGCCACGGCATCCTTACCACGGAAGGTCTTCGGGCCGTGGATGAAAACCGCCTCGTCGGCCAGGAAGGAAGCAAAAGCCTGGTGGTCGCGCTTGGCCATGCTGGCCGCAAAGGCGCGCTCGGTATCGGCCACCTGCTGTTGCAACTCCGCGTTGCCGGGCGCCGCCAATGTACTGCCGCAACCGATAGCCAATGCCAGGATGACTGCTTGTTTCATCATGCCTCCCGTTGAATGTGGTGGCCAATACTAGCAAAGCCGGTAGTGCAAGTCATCCCGCGCGCCGCTCGTGGGCGACGCCAGCAACAGGGCATCGCGTCCCAAATGCGGCCCTGAGCCAAACAAAGCCCTCGAAGATGACGTGGTGCAATATTGATCCCAGGCATTGGCGGCGGTTTTCATCACGGGCGAATAGAACGCACTTGAAAGTTATTCGGAAGTGGAGTATAAAGAATCCAGAAACGGAGGAAATATGATTCCCGCCTTTGCCTACCCCAACAGCGAATACGCCATTCCCCAACCGGTTGACCTGAGCCGCAAGGAAGAGCGCGAACGCCTGTCGAAAGCCGCCCTCAAGGGCTTTTTCAAGCTGGCTGAAGCCTGGAAGCTGCGCGACGACGACGCGCGCGAACTGCTTGGCGGCCTGTCCAGCAGCGCCTTCTACGAGTGGAAAAAACATCCCGACCGGGTGCTGGAAGTCGATCGCATCACGCGCATTTCCTACCTGCTCGGCATCTACAAATCGCTGCACATCATTTACGGCGACAAGCTGGCCGATGAATGGATCAGCCTTGCCAACCGCAACAGCATTTTTGGCGGCCGCACGCCCCTGGACTATATCCAGGCCGGCGGCATCCTCGCCATGCAAACGGTGCGCCAGTTGCTCGACGCCCGTCGCGGAGGCCTGTAATTGCCGCCATTTCGCCTGCTGCGCCAATTCGACACTGTGCGCCTGATCCCCTCGCGCTTTGTCGACAAAGAAGATTCCGTGCTGTCCGCCCTGGCCGATAACGACGCCGAGCTGCGGCAGCTATTTGAACTGGATAACGCCACCAACGCCCGCCTGCGCGCCGAACATGGCGGCGCCCTCGGCATCGGCATTGAAGAACTGGTGTACTACGTTCCCAACTACCGCAGCATCAATGCCGCCTTCACTTACGCCCGCCCGCAGGGCAGCCGTTTCAACGACGGCCAGCGTGGCGCCTGGTATTGCGCCTTCGAGCACGCCACCGCCCTGGCCGAGGTGATCTTCCACAAGACCGTGGAATACGCCGAAATTGACCGTTTTGACGATACGGTGAGCTACCAGGCCTTGCTGTCCGACTTCAGCGCCCAGTTCCACGATATTTACGGACTGCCCGAGTACGAAGCCTGCCTCGATCCCGACAGCTACGTCGCCTCGCAGCGCCTCGCGCGCGAACTGCTGGCCGAAGGCTCGACCGGCATCATTTACCCCAGCGTGCGCCGTCCGGGCGGCACCAACCTGGCCTGCTTCCGCCCCGCGCTGGTGGGCAATGTTCGCAAAGGGCCGGCCTATCGGTTAACATGGCGGGGTAGCCCGGCGGCCATCGTCGAGCAGATTCCACCGATTCAAGAGTAAAGAAAAATGCAGCTGAAACCCGAAAAAGACGCGGAGCTCCGCGCCAAAGTCAACCGCGAAACCGCCCGCATCCCATGGAGCGAACTGCTCAAGCACTTCGCCCAGGGCAATGTGATCTGGGTGGCCGATGAACTGGACCTGGTGGACGTCGCCGTGCGCATCGCCCACGACGACAAGGCCAGCATCTCGGCCTGGATGACGGCTGGGCAAGTCGCCAAGGCCTCCGATGCGCAATGCCAGCAATGGATTGCCGAAGACGCCAACCTGTGGGCCAGCGTCGTCAGCCCGTTTATTCTCGTCCAGCAGGAGAAGCGCAAGCCGCATTAAGACCTGGCAGCCGTCGGATGGTTACCTATCCAGGGCAAACTGATACAGCGAGTATCCCTTCCCCGACCCATCGTCCGCTTTATACAGCGACACGCCAACCATACCCGCCTCCTGCGCCAGCGCCAGCTTGCCCGGTGCGGAGCGGAACACCACGGGGCCGCGCGTTTTCACCGGGACGAAGCTCCAGCTGCGCGCCGAGCCGTTTGCCGTGCGGCTGATGCGCTTGACCGTTTTCAGGTAGTCGATCAGCACCGCGCGGTTATTGTCCGGCGAGGCGAAAATGGTCTTGCTGCCATCCAGCCCCGGAAAGCCGCCGCCACCACTGGCGCGGAAGTTGTTCGTCGCCACAATGAACTCCTGTTCGGCGCGCACCGGCTGCCCGCGCCATGAAAGGCCTTTGATGCGCTGACCAACGGGCTGGGTCACGTCGATCTGGTAACGTACGTCGGCGTCGGTCAGCATATCGAAGTTAAAGCCGGGGAAGCCGGCGTTCACCAGCTCCTGCGGCTCGCTGCGCGCAGGGTCGATCTGGTTGAAACGCCCGGCGGCGCACTCCAGCCACGCTTTCAGCCCCGCGCCATCGACCTTCACCGCATGCAGGTCGTTTGGGTAAAGGTACAGGTCGGCCGCGTTATTCAGGGCCATGCTGCCCGCCGCCACGTCGGTGTAATCGGCCACGCCGGCGGCGCCGGTTTTGAACGGTGCGGAGACGGACAGCACCGGCAGCGCGGCATATTGCGGCAGGTTGGCCTGCACATGACGCCGCACATAGTCGGCCTGCGCCTGGTTCACCACCTGGATCGCCGACACGTCGCCCACATCGGCGAAATAGGCGGACATGCGGAAGTCCGTTTCGCCCACCGGCGTTTTGACATAAGCGATGGTCGCCTCGTGCTCGGCCTTCACCAGCGCGGCAATTGCCGGGTCGGGCTCCACGAAGCTGCGGTCCGAGCGTTGGATGCTGCGCGTTTCGACGCGCGCCGCGCCGGCATCGGCCACCCAGCGCTGGCCGTCGTGGCGCAGCGCCAGCTGGATGATCCCCAGATGCTTGCCCCAAAGGCCAGGCATCACGGTCGGCACGCCATGCACCCGGCCTTGCGCCTTGTCCACGCCAGGCAGGTTAAAACTGGCCGCCTTGCTGGCGGCGTTCGGGAACACATCGTGCGAATGGCCGAGCAGCAGCGCGTCGATGCCCGCCACCTGCGCCAGGTGCCAGCTGCCGTTCTCCATGGCCGGCGTATAGCCCGCCCCATCCAGCCCGCCGTGCGAGATCGCCACGATGACTTCCGCCCCGCGTGCCTGCATTTCGGGGATGTAGCGTTGCGCCGTCTCGCGCCAGCCTTCCGTGCGAATGCGCCCGTCCAGCCAGCGCTTGTCCCACCCCATGATAGCGGGCGTGGTAAAGCCGATGATCCCCACCTTGACCACGGCCTGCGCCGGCTTGCCGTCCGGGCCGGTGATCGTCACCTGCTTGTCCAATATGCGATAAGGCTCGAACAGCGGCTTGCCATCGCGCGCGCTGACCACGTTCGCCAGCACGATCGGGAAAGCCGGTCCGGCGCATGGCTGGCTGCGCGATGGCGTGCCCTCCACACCGAAGCGGCTGCCCGTCACCTGGCCAAGGAAGCCCAGGCCCCAGTTGAATTCATGGTTACCGACGGAACCGCCTTCATAGCCCAGCGTATTCATCGCCTTATGGATCGCCAGCGGCTGCCCACAGCCCACCGGCGCCACCAGTGCCTGGTAATCGCCCAGGGCCGTGCCCTGGATGGTGTCGCCATTGTCCAGCAACAGCGTGTTGGCAAACTCCTTGCGCGCCTGGCGGATCAGGGTCGCGGTGCGTTCCAGGCCGAGCGAGGTGTCGGGCGCCAGCTTGTAGTAGTCGTAGCCCAGCACATTCGCGTGCAAATCCGTCGTTTCCAGCACTGCAAGCGAAGCGCGGGCGCCGGCCAGCGCGGATGGCGACGGCGGCATACTGCTGCAAGCAGCGAGAAAAATGGCGGGAGCAACAAGAAGGACGCGCATGGGGTTTTCCATGGTTAAAAACCGCATTGTCGCAAATTGCGGGCGTTCTATCATCCTTGCCATTTCGGCATCGCCGAGCAAGCATGTGGCGACCGCTATTGCAGAATAAGCAACATCAGGGCGAAAGGTGGCGTGCTTAACCCCGACTTCGCTCCCGCGCCAAGCCCCAGACGGGGTATAATTCCCGGTTTGATTTCACTTAAAGAAACCTGGAAACCATGGAAGCTGAACGCATCAATTCCCTCGCCAACCTGCTCGCGGACCTGACTACCCGCGAAGCCGAACTTCGGAGGTATCTTTGACTTCGATAAGAAGTCGGAGAAACTGGAACAACTGAACGCCGAACTCGAAGATCCGGCCGTTTGGAATGACCCGAAAAAAGCCCAGGACATGGGCCGTGAGAAAAAAGCCCTCGAAGGTGTCGTGCTCACCCTGCAAAAGGCGCAGAGCGACCTGAGCGACATGAACGAACTGTTCGCGATGGGCAAGGAAGAAGGCGACGACGACACGCTCGAAGCCGTGATGGCGGACACCGCGGAAATCCAGAAGATCATCGAACAGATGGAATTCCGCCGTATGTTCAGCAACCCGATGGACCCGAACAACTGCTTCATCGACATCCAGGCCGGCGCCGGCGGCACCGAAGCCCAGGACTGGGCGTCCATGCTGCTGCGCCAATACCTGCGCTATTGCGACCGCAAGGGCTTCAAGGCCGAAGTGCTGGAAGAATCCGAGGGCGAAGTTGCTGGTATCAAGACCGCGACCTTGAAAGTGGAAGGCGAATACGCCTATGGCCACCTGCGTACCGAAACCGGCGTACACCGCCTGGTGCGCAAGTCGCCGTTCGACTCCTCGGGCGGCCGCCACACCTCGTTCGTGTCGCTGTTCGTGTACCCGGAAGTGGATGATTCGATCGAGATCGAGATCAACCCGGCCGACCTGCGCATCGACACCTACCGTGCATCCGGCGCCGGCGGCCAGCATATTAACAAGACCGACTCCGCGGTGCGTATTACGCACGGCCCGTCCGGTATTGTGGTGCAGTGCCAGAACGACCGTTCCCAGCACCGCAACAAGGCCGAGGCGATGGACATGCTGAAGGCCAAGCTGTACGAACTGGAACTGCGCAAGCGCATGAGCGAGCAGCAGTCGCTGGAAGACTCCAAGACGGATGTGGGCTGGGGCCACCAGATCCGCTCCTACGTGCTGGATCAGTCCCGCATCAAGGACCTGCGCACCGGCTTCGAAACCGGCAACACCGGCAAAGTGCTGGACGGCGACCTGGACGAATTCATTTCCGCGTCCCTGAAGCAAGGCATCTAAGCGTATGACGCAGCGCGCCTTCATCTTCGACATGGACGGCACCATCGTCGACAACATGGGTTACCACACCCGCTCCTGGCTGGAGTTCTTCAGCCGGCGCGGCCATGCTGTCGACGAAGCGGCGTTCTTTGCCGCCACTGCCGGCCGCACCGGCCACGAGATCATGCGCCAGTACCTGGGAGAAGGCTTGGCGCACGAGGAAGTGACCGCCCTGATCGGCGAGAAGGAAGTGCTGTACCGCGAAATCTACGCGCCCCACCTGCGCGCCGTCGAGGGCTTTGGCGCCCTTGTGGGCGCAGCGCAGGCTGCCGGCATCAAGCTGGCAGTCGGCACCGCCGCCCCGCCCTGCAACGTGGACTTCACCTTGGATGGGCTAGGCGTGCGCCAGCAGTTCGACACCGTCGTCGGCGCCGCCGACGTCAAACGCGGCAAGCCGGAACCGGACGTGTTCCTGCTGGCCGCCGAACGCTGCGGCGCCGATCCGGCGCACTGCATCGTGTTCGAGGACGCGCCTTTGGGCGTGGAGGCAGCGCGCCGAGCCGGCATGCGCTGCGTCGTCCTGACAACCACTTTGCCTGCTGAAGCGTTTAGTACCTTCGACAATGTGATTTGCATTGCACGCGACTTCAGCGAAATCGATATTAATCATCTGACCAACCACTAAAACCATGACTACGGAAAACCAAGTGCAAGACCAGGCGCCAGGCCAGGACGACAACAAAATCATCGCCGAGCGCCGCGCCAAGCTGGCCGCCATCCGCGAGAAACAGAGCGTCGCCTTCCCTAACGACTTCCGCCCCCAGCACAAGGCAGCCGACCTGCACGTTCAGTACGGCGAGAAAACCCGTGAAGAACTGGAAGCCGCACCGGTCACCGTCGTCATCGCCGGCCGCATGATGCTGCGCCGCGAAGCCGGTAAAAAAGCCGCTTTCGCCACCCTGCAGGACGCCTCCGGCCAGAAAGCGGACGGCCGCATCCAGATCTACGTGACCGTGGACACCACCGGCGAAGAAGCCATGGAAGCCTTCCGTGGCTGGGACCTGGGCGACATCCTGGGCGTGACCGGCACCCTGTTCAAGACCAAAACCGACGAACTGACCGTTAAAGTCAGCGAAGTGAAACTGATCACCAAGGCCCTGCGCCCGCTGCCGGACAAATTCCACGGCCTGGCCGACCAGGAAACCAAGTACCGCCAGCGCTACGTCGACCTGATCACCAGCGAAGAGACCCGCCGCACCTTCAAGGCGCGCACCGCCGCGATCTCGTCGATCCGCCGCTTCATGGAAGCCAACGAGTTCATGGAAGTCGAGACCCCGATGCTGCACCCGATCCCGGGCGGCGCGGCGGCCAAGCCTTTCATCACCCACCACAACGCGCTGGACATGCAGATGTACATGCGTATCGCGCCTGAACTGTACCTGAAGCGTCTGGTGGTGGGCGGTTTCGACCGCGTGTTCGAGATCAACCGCAACTTCCGTAATGAAGGCGTATCGGTCCGCCACAATCCAGAATTCACCATGATGGAGTTCTATGCGGCCTACACCGACTACGAATGGATCATGGACTTCACCGAGAAAGTGATCCGCCAGGCTGCCATCGACGCCAAGGGCACTGCCGTGCTGACCTACGGCGGCCGTGAGCTGGACCTGTCCAAGCCATTCCAGCGCCTGACCATCTGCGGCGCCATCAACAAGTACGCTCCAGGCTACACCGAAGCGCAGCTGAACGACATGGACTTCCTGAAAGCCGAGCTGCTGAAGTTCGGCGTGAAGCCGTTCGCCACCTCCGGCTTGGGCGCGCTGCAACTGGCGCTGTTTGAAGAAACCGCCGAGGCGCAGCTGTGGGAACCGACCTTCATCATCGACTACCCGATCGAAGTGTCGCCGCTGGCGCGCGCCTCCGACACCCGCGAAGGCATCACCGAGCGCTTCGAGCTGTTCATGGTCGGCCGCGAGATCGCCAACGGCTTCTCCGAGCTGAACGATGCGGAAGACCAGTCGGCCCGCTTCCTGTCCCAGATGAAGGCCAAGGAAGCCGGCGATGATGAGGCGATGTACTACGACGCCGACTTCATCCGCGCGCTGGAATACGGCATGCCACCAGCCGGCGGCTGCGGCATCGGCATCGACCGCCTGATGATGCTGCTGACCGACTCGCCGAACATCCGTGACGTCCTGCTCTTCCCGCACCTGCGTAAAGAAGACTAAATAAATGGGGTACGTCCCCATTTTTCCTACGCCCGCGCTTGCTTGAACTTTCTGCAAGCGCGGCGCATCATGGGGCTCATGAACGCTCCCGAGCCCTCTCTTGCCGAACGCGTCTCGCGCCTGGAAATCCAGGTTGCCAGCATGCACGCCGAGCTTAAAGGTCTGATCGAGACTTCGGTCGCTGAGCTGAAGGGCA
Organism: Pseudoduganella guangdongensis; assembly: GCF_009857475.1. Lineage (GTDB taxonomy): Bacteria > Pseudomonadota > Gammaproteobacteria > Burkholderiales > Burkholderiaceae_D > Rugamonas > Rugamonas guangdongensis. The sequence continues at coordinate 173,528 of NZ_WWCJ01000011.1, forward strand.
TGCTTGCCGCGCTATCCGCGCGCATTGACGCGCAGAATATGCGTCTCGATGATCAGTCCCGCCGTCTCGACGAACATGCGCGCTGCATGGACTCGCTCGAAGCCTACATGCGCAAAATGAACGCCACCATCGTCATTACCGGCATCAGCATTGCGGTGAGTGTCATCCTCGGCGTCGGCGCCATCAATTCCTCGTTAGTTTCCGGTATGACGGCCGCCTTCCAGGCTGGCGACGGCAGCGCGCGCTGGCGTGCCAATGTGGAGCGCGATGTTGGCGAGCTGAAAAGGAATTTCGCGGAAATGGATGCCCGCCAGCGCCGCGACAGCACGGCCATCGAGCAACAAGGGCAAGAGCTGCGTGAAATCAGGAAACTGCTCGAGCGCCGCATGGCAACGCAGCAGCCCGAGCCAGCAAAACGCTGATTACTGGATCACGCGATAGCAAGGCGTGTAAGCCTTGCCCGCCAGCTTCATGCGGCTGTGCGCCACAAAGGACGCCAGCAGCGCATCCATCGGCCCCATGATCTCCTTGTCGCCATGGATCTCGAAGTGGCCGTACTTCTCGATGATCCGGATGCCCTCCTCCTTCACATTCCCCGCCACCACGCCCGAAAACGCCCGACGCAGGTTGGCCGCCAGCACATGCACCGGCTGGTTCTTGTGCAGACTCAGGTTGCGCATATTCTCGTGGGTCGGCGCGAACGGGCGCTGGAACTCTTCGTCGATCTTCAGCGCCCAATTGAAGTAGTACGCATCCGAACGCGATTTGCGGTATTCGCGCACCTGCTTCATCCCCTCCTGCATCTCCTGCGCCACCAGCTCCGGATCATCCACGATGATCTTGTAACGTTTCTGCGCCTCCGCCCCCAGGGTCTGGCCGATGAACTCATTGATCTGCACAAAGTACTCGCGCGCCGTTTCGGGCCCGGTGAAGATCAGCGGATACGGAATATCCGCATTCTCCGGATGCAGCAGGATGCCGAGGATGTACAGAATTTCCTCCGCCGTCCCCGCGCCGCCCGGGAACACGCAAATGCCGTGACCGGTGCGCACGAACGCCTCCAGGCGCTTTTCGATATCCGGCATGATCACCAGGTCGTTCACGATCGGGTTCGGCGACTCCGCCGCAATGATGCCAGGCTCCGTGATGCCCAGGTAGCGGCCACCGGTGAAGCGCTGCTTGGCGTGACCGATGGTGGCGCCCTTCATCGGCCCCTTCATCGCGCCCGGGCCGCAACCGGTGCAGATATCCAGCCCGCGCAGGCCAAGCTGGTAACCCACCTCTTTAGAATAGTTATATTCAGCGCGGTTGATCGAATGCCCGCCCCAGCACACCACCAGGTTCGGGTTCAACTGCGGCTTCAGCACATTGGCGTTGCGCAGGATATGGAACACCGCATCGGTAATCCCCTCGCTGCGCGACAGGTCGAACTTGGGATTGCCCGTCACCTCATTATTAACAAAGACAATATCGCGCAGCACCGCAAACAGGTGCTCGTGGATACCCTTGATCATCTTGCCGTCCACGAAAGCGATGGCCGGCGCACCCTTGATTTCCAGCTTGATCCCGCGCTCGCGCTGCAGGATGTTGATGTCAAAAGACTGGAAGCGATCCAGCAATTCCTTTCCATCGTCGATTGTGCTGCCGCAATTGAGCACCGCCAGGGCGCAGTTGCGGAACATGTTATATAGGCCGCCCTTGCCGGAATCCAGCAATTGCACCACCTCCGATTTGGACAGGACTTCCAGCCTGCCTTCCGGAGCAATGAGGGTATCGACAACGTTGCTGTCCATGATACAAAAATCCTTCTATAAACTTTTGGGGGGACCTGCACCTTCAATATACGCCTATGCAGTAACGATTCACAGACGCAAGCTTGGCAAACTTACCACAATGCTGCTTAGCAGCACGCGAATTTGCACTGGAAACCCTTACCTTAGATTACAATTCGGCTTTTTTTGACCAGGAGACACCGCATGGGCGGTCCTACCACGCAAACTACTGAGGCTCATATCCCTGAATTCAGGCAGATCATGGGCCACCCAGCTCCGCTCTGGATGCTGTTCATGTCGGAATTCTGGGAGCGCTTTGCGTTCTACGGCATTCGTTGGGCACTCGTGTTGTACATCGTTTCGCAGTTCTACGGCGGCGACGCTTCCGGCCAGGCTGCGGCTAACCTGACCTACGGCTCCTACCTGGCACTGGTCTACGCCGGCGCCCTGTTCGGCGGCTATGTGGCCGACCGCGTGCTCGGTTACCAGCGCTCCATCCTGCTTGGCGCAGTCTTTATGGCGGCCGGCCTGTTCATGATCGCCATCCCGGAAGACCACATCTTCAAGCTTGGCCTGGCGACCATTATTGTTGGTAACGGCATGTTCAAACCGAACATTTCGACCATGGTTGGCAAGCTGTATGCGATCAACGACACCCGTCGCGACTCCGGCTTCACCATCTTCTATATGGGTATTAACGTCGGCGGCTTCCTGGCCCCGATCTTCACCCAGCTGCTGGCGCAGAAGATCTTCAACACCGGCGACACCCCGGCTTACAAGATCGTCTTCATCTCGGCTGGTATCGGCATGCTGATCTCCCTGTTCTGGTTCTACATCGGCCGTAAAGGCCTGAAGGGCATCGGCGAGCCGGCACCGGAAGCGAAGTCCCCAATGCGCATCGTCTACGTGGCACTGGGCGCACTGGCCGTGATCCCGGTCATGTACTCGCTGCTGGCAGTGGGCGCCGCCGCCCTGCAAGGCGTGTTGACCGTGCTGTTCCTGATCCTGGTGGTGATGCTGATCGTCGAAGGCGTGCGTAACGGCCCTGTAGCGCGCGACAAGACCATCGCCATGATGATCATCTTCGCGTTCAACATCCTGTTCTGGTGCTTCTTCGAGCAAGCTGGCTCCTCGTTCACCTTCCTGGCCGACCAGATCGTGAACCGCAGCCTGGGCTTCATGGAATTCCCGGTAGCCTGGTTCCAGTCCGTGAACTCGCTGGCCATCATCGTGTTCGCACCAGTTGTGGCCGCGATCTGGGTCCTGCTGGGCAAGCGCAATATGAACCCATCGATCCCACGCAAATTCGGCCTGGGTCTGCTGGGTAACGGCCTGGCCTTCGGCCTGCTGATGTACGCGCTGACCTTCCTGGTCGACGACAAAGGCATGATCCCGTTCTGGACCCTGTTCATGGTGTACGTGATCCAGTCCATTGGTGAGCTGTGCCTGTCCCCGATCGGCCTGTCGATGGTGACCAAGCTGGCTCCGACCCGCCTGGTTGGCATGGGCATGGGCGGCTGGTTCCTGTCCACCGGTATCGGCAACAACCTGTCCGGTATCTTCGCCTCCCACGTGTCCGGCGAAAGCGGCATGTCGGTAGCTTCGGCCCTGTCCGGCTACACCTTTGGCTTCTGGTCCCTGATGGGCGCAGGCGTGCTGCTGTTCCTGATCGCACCACTGGTGCAGAAACTGATGCACGGCGTGAAATAAAAAAATGGGGTACGTCCCCATTTTTTAAGAAAGGCAGCTTCGGCTGCCTTTTTTTATGCTTGCGCGGTCAGCCAGGTGTCGAGGCGGGATTCGGCACCGGGCGGGAGGTGCAGGCCGAGCTTGCTGCGCCGCCAGAGGATGTCGGCGGCGGTTTGCGCCCATTCCTTGCGGCGCAGGTAATTCACTTCGGCGGCGTACAGGCCGGGCAGGATTTCCTCGCCCATGTCGGCCAGGTTGTTGCAGCCGTCCAGCATGGTGTGGATGCGGGTGCCGTAGGCGCGCACGTAGCGTTTGACCAGCTCGTGCGGCAGCCAGGAGTATTTCACCTGCACAGCGGCGGCCCATTGGCAGAATTCCTGCACCGAGCGGTTTTGCGGGACGGCGCCAAACAGGTCGCCACCGGGCAGGCAGGCTTTTTCGGTCCAGCCCTGGGCGCGCTTGCCGAGCTGCTTGCACAGCATGTCGGTGGCGTCTTCCGCCAGCTTGCGGAAGGTGGTGATCTTGCCACCGAAAACACTCAGCAGCGGTGCGCCCTGCTCGTCCAGCTCGAGGAAGTAGTCGCGCGTGACGGCCTTGGCGTCGGCGGCAGCGTCTTCCAGTAACGGGCGCACGCCGGCATAGGTCCACACCACGTCGGCCGGGCGCACCGGCTCGCGGAAGTAGTCGCTGGCCAGCTCGCACAGGTAGCGGATTTCGCTCTCCTCGATCTCCACCTTTTGCGGGTCACCCTGGTACTCCAGGTCGGTGGTACCGATCAGGGTGAAATCGCGTTCATAAGGAATGGCGAAGACGATGCGGCCATCCTTGTTCTGGAAAATATAGGCTTGGTCGTGCTCGAAAATCCGGCGCACGACGATGTGGCTGCCTTTCACCAGGCGCAGGTTGCGGGCCTTCTGCGCGCCTGCTGCGCCTTTCAGGAAGGCTTGCGTCCAGGGGCCGGCGGCGTTGACGATGGAGCGTGCCGTGATGCGCTTTTCAGTGCCGTCGGCTTTGCGCAACGTGGCCACCCAGTGGTCGGCTTGCCGCTCCACGCCGACGCAGGTGGTGCGGGTCAGGATGCAGGCGCCTTTGGCGCAGGCGTCCATGGCGTTCAGCACCACCAGGCGCGCATCGTCCACCCAGCCGTCGGAATATTCAAAGCCGGTGCTGAAACTGTCTTTCAGGGGGCGCCCTGCGGGGTGGCAGCGCAGGTCGATGCCGCGCGAACCCGGCAACAGCTCGCGCTTGGCCAGCATATCGTAGAGGAACAGGCCGGCGCGGATCAGCAGCGCCGGGCGTTGTCCGGCGTTGTGCGGCATGACGAAGCGCAGCGGCCACATGATGTGCGGCGCGCTGCGCAGCAGGACTTCGCGCTCCGCCAGCGCTTTGCGCACCAGGCGGAATTCATAGTATTCCAGGTAGCGCAGGCCGCCGTGGATCAGCTTGGTAGAGGCGGACGAGGTGTGCGAGGCCAGGTCGTCCTTCTCGCACAGCACGACACACAGGCCGCGGCCGGCGGCATCGCGTGCGATGCCTGCACCATTGATTCCGCCGCCCACTACCAGTACATCGCAATCCACGTCCGCCATGCTCTTCCCGGTTACTGTTTATAAACGACGCCTTCTTTCATCACAAAGCCGACTTTCTGCAGCAAGGTGATGTCTTTCAGCGGGTCGCCCGCCACGGCGACGATATCGGCAGCATACCCTGCTTCCAGCGAACCCAGGCGGTTCGACTGGCCCAACAAGGAGGCTGCATTCAGCGTGGCGGAGCGGATCGCTTCCAGCGCCGGCATGCCCGCTTCCACCATGTAGGCGAATTCCTTGGCGTTTTCGCCGTGCGGGAAGACGCCTGCATCGGTGCCGAAGGCGATCTTGACGCCGGCCTTGTAGGCGCGCGCGAAGGTACCCTGGATCTGCGGGCCGATTGCGGCGGCCTTCGGGCGCACCAGCGGCGAGTAGTAGTTGGGCTCCCTGGACTTGTCGGCGACATAGCGGCCGGCGCTAATCGTCGGCACGAACCAGGCGCCGTTCTTCTTGAACAGGGCGATGCATTCGTCGTCCATGAAGGTGCCGTGCTCGATCGAGTCCACGCCTGCTTTCAGGGCGCGTTTCATGCCTTCGGTGCCGTGCGCGTGGGCCGCGACCTTGAAGCCGTAATCGCGCGCCGCGGCGATCAGGGCTTTCAACTCCTCGTCGTCGAACTGGGAATTCATGCCGCTGCTGGCCTGGCTCAACACGCCGCCGGTGGCGGTGATCTTGATGACGTCCGCGCCTTCCTGGTAGCGGGCACGCACGGCCTGGCGCGCTTCCTCGGCGCTGTTGATCACGCCTTCCATCGGTCCCGGCGTGCCGTGCACGTGGCGCTCTTCGCGCGATTTGCCGTTGCTTGGGTCGCCGTGGCCGCCGGTGGTGGCGATGGTTTTACCGCCGGTGAACATGCGCGGGCCGACGATGGCGCCGCTGTTGATGGCGCGCTTCATGGCGATGTTCAGGCCTTCGCTCGCGCCCAGGTCGCGCACCGAGGTGAAGCCGGCTTTCAGGGTGCGCTCGGCGAAGGCGACCGAGTCGTAGGCGCGGTCGGCGGCATCCAGCGTAAGCTGGCCGCGCAGCGCTTCGACCTGGGGCTGGGTCTGGCCGGTCAGGTGCACGTGCATGTCGATGAAGCCTGGCATGCAGGACATGGCGCTCAGGTCGACGTCGCCTTTGCCTTTGGTTGGTTCGATGGCCTTGACGCTGCCGTTTTCAATGTGGACCGTGACCTTCTCGCGCCATACGCCGGCTTTCACGTCCAGCAGGCGGCCGCAATCGACCGTTTGCGTCGCGGCGCTAGCCGCTCCGGCTACCAGCAGCAGGCTTGCTGCACCCAGTTTCTTCATCACCCATTCTCCTTCTTTAACTAGTTAGCTTCTTCACGTGCCACCCACAAGAGCAGCGCCATGATTACAGCATAAGGTAGCAGGGACAGCAAATCCGCGCTTGGACCGCTGAAAAACGGGTTGCTTTGTTCTGCCCATTGCGTGACCGCGGCGTCGAAATTGGTCATCACGCCGGCGGTGATGGCGATGACGATGCCGGCCAGCGCGCCGCCCGCGATATAGCCCGATGCCAGCAGCACGCCTTCACTGCGGTCGCCTGCGGCCTGGCGCGCTTCCTCGTCCTTGCCGGCGTACTGCGGCAGCTTGTGGTTGCGGCGGTCGGCCAACCAGCGCAAGGTGCCGCCGACCGCAATCGGCAGGGTCGCCGACAGCGGCAGGTAGACGCCGACGGCAAAGGAGAGCGACTGCACGCCCGCCATCTCCAGCACGATGGCGATCATCACGCCCAGCATGACCAGGGTCCATGGCAGTTCCTGGTCCAGGATGCCCTTGATGATGTAGGACACCAGCACCGCCTTGGGCGCGTCGTACTTGCGTACCTCGCTGCCGTCCGGGCGCTTGGCGTGGGTGCCGTTGATGCCGGGGTCGACGAACCATACGGCCTTGCCGTCCGGCGCCACCAGGTATTTGCCTTCCGGCCCGCCCTGCGCGTCCGGCTTTTGCCAGACCTTGTAGGTGGCGCTGTCGCTGGCGGCCTGCGGCCCTTCCAGGCGCGCGGTAGCGGTCAGGCGCGCGGCGTCGGTTGTCAGGCCCGGCGCTACCTGGGCGGCCGGCACGTACACCGTGCTGGCGTTATTCAGCTGCAGCAGGATGGGGCCGAGCAGCAGCGCGGAGGCGAGCGAGCCGACCAGCATGGCGTACTGCTGCAGGCGCGGCGTGGAGCCGACCAGGAAGCCGGTTTTCAAGTCCTGCGAAACGGTGCCGGCGTTGGCGGAGGCGATGCAGACGATCGCGCCGACCGACAGCGCCGTAACGTAGTATTGGCCGCCGGTCCAGCCCACCGCCAGGAAGATCAGGCAGGTCAGCAGCAGCGTGGCGACCGCCATGCCCGAGGTGGGGTTGGACGAGGAGCCGATTTCGCCGGTCAGGCGCGACGACACCGTGGCGAACAGGAAGCCGAACACCAGGATCAGCAGGGCGCCCAGCAAATTCATATGCAGCGGCGTCGAGACGGTGATCACGGCGATGATGGCGAGGCAGCCGAGCACCACCCATTTCATCGGGATATCGCGCTCGGTGCGGCGCGTGGTGTCGGCCTTGCTGCCCTTGCCCGCGCCGGCCAGGCCGCCTGCCAGGCTGCGCCAGATCATCGGCATGGCGCGCAACAGGGCAATGATGCCGCCCGCCGCCACGGCACCGGCGCCGATATACAGGATATACGCGCCGCGCACGTCGTTTGGCCCCATTTCGGAAATCAGCATGGTGCCCGGCGCCAGCACGGCGCTCAGCGGGTCGCCGAAAAATTTGATCATGGGGATCAGCAGCAGGTAGGACAGCACGCCGCCCGCAGCCATGGTCAGGGCGATGCGCGGGCCGATGATATAGCCCACCCCCAGCAGCTCCGGCGACACTTCGGCGCCGATAGAGCCGCCCTTGAGCGGCGCGCCCAGCACCACTTCCGGCGCATCCTTCCAGCCTTTCAACGAGACGTTGAATGCCTTGTACAGCAAGCCCACCGCAAAGCCGCCGAAAATCAGGCGCGCCCGGCGGCGGGCGTCGTTGGCCGCCCCGGACTCGCCTTGCAGCGCCTCACCGGCCGCCAGGCGCGATGAATCGCTGGCTGCAGCCTTGAGCACTTCGGCGCAGGCTGTCCCCTCGGGGAATTTCAGTTCGCGGTGCTGGTCCACGATCATGGTGCGCCGCATGGGAATCATCATCAGGATGCCGAGCAGGCCGCCCAGCACGCCCACCAGCATCACGCGCGAGATTTCCAGGTCGAAGCCAAGGATCAGGATGGCGGGCATGGTCACGCCCAGGCCGAAGGCGATCGACTCGCCGGCCGAACCTGCGGTTTGCGCGATGCTGTTCTCCAGGATGCTGGAGTCCTTGCCGCCCAACTTCTTGGCCAGGCCAAAGAAGGTGACGGCGATGACCGCCACCGGGATCGATGCGCTGACGGTCAGGCCGACTTTCAGCACCAGGTACAGCGAGGAAGCACCAAACACCATGCCCAGGATGGTGCCGAGGAACAGGGCGCGGAAAGTCATCTCCGGCAGCCGCGCCTCGTCGGGTATATAGGGACGAAACACTGAAATCCTTTTAGACTGAAACACCAAGACTATGGCATAAGGTGCAATACCTGCATAGTCTATAATTGCCCGACTTCGCAACCGTGAGAGCTGATTTGAGCAATCGACCTTCCTGGCTGAATCGCCGCAACATCATCCGCGCCGGTATCGGCGCCGGCATCGCCGCACTGGGCGGTGCAATCGCCCTGGCCTGCTACGCAGCTTTCGTTATCCGTCCCAACCTGCCGACACTGGAGGCAGTCACCGATTACCGCCCCAAGATCCCGTTGCGCGTGTACACCGCCGACAAGGTGCTGATCGGCGAATTCGGCGAGGAACACCGCGATTTCACGCCCATTGCCGAAGTCCCGGACCTGATGAAGAAGGCGGTGCTGGCCATCGAAGACACGCGCTTTTATGAGCACGGCGGCATCGACTGGATCCGCGCCATGGGCGCCGCCCGCGCCAACCTGCGCGGCAGCTTCCGCCAGGGCGCATCGACCATCACCATGCAGGTGGCGCGCGATTTCTACCTGAGCAAAGACAAATTCGTCTCGCGCAAAATCGCCGAGATCATGCTGGCCTACCGCATCGAGGACGCGCTCGAGAAGGACAAGATCCTTGAGCTGTACATGAACAATATCTTCCTGGGCCAGCGCTCCTATGGCTTTGCCAGCGCTGCCCAGGCCTACTTCGGCAAATCGCTGAAGGAGCTGTCGATCGCGGAAACGGCCATGCTGGCCGGCCTGCCGCAGAACCCTTCGCGTAACAATCCGGCGGTGAACCCGAAGAAGGCGCGCTCGCGCCAGCAGGCGGTGCTGAAGCGGATGTATGAGCTGGACTACATCACCGAGGCGCAATACGAGGCGGCCAAGAAGGAGCAGCTGCACGTCAACCAGCGCGGCCAGGAGTTCGACACGCACGCCGAATACGTGGCCGAGCTGGCGCGCCAGGTGGTCTTTGCCGAGTTCAAGGAAGAGAGCTATACGCGCGGCATCAACGTTTACACCACCATCCAGTCCACCGACCAGAACGCGGCCTACGCCTCGGTGCGGCGCAACGTGGTGGCCTACGATCAGCGCCACGGCTATCGCGGCCCGGAAGCCAGCATCGAGCTGCCGGCCGACGAGGAAGAACGCGGCGACGCCATCGATGACGCGCTGTCAAAGCGGGTGGTGAGCGACGGGCTGATCCCGGCCGTGGTGCTGCAGGCCAGCCCTACCCTGGTCAAGGCTGAAACCTCGGACGGCGACGTGATCTCGATCAGCGGCGACGGCCTGAAACTGGCCGCTTCCGCCTTGTCGGACAAAGCCAAGCCGGCCACCGCCATCCGCGCCGGCGCGGTGATCCGCATCATGCAGACCGAGAAAAAGACCTGGGCCATCACCCAGGTGCCGAAAGTGGCAGCCGCCTTTGTGGCACTGGACGCCAACACCGGCGCCTACCAGGCCATGGTGGGCGGTTTCGACTACGGCCTGCAAAAGTACAACCACGTGACGCAGGCCTGGCGCCAGCCCGGCTCCGCCTTCAAGCCCTTCATCTACTCCGCCGCCGTAGCCAAAGGCTTTGGGCCGGCCACCTTGATCGCTGACCAGCCGCTGGAAATGCCGGGCGGCGCCAACGGCGAAGCGTGGAAGCCGCAGAACGACGACTTTGTGTTCGACGGCCAGGTCACCATGCGCCGTTCGCTGGCCGCGTCCAAAAACGTGCCGTCAGTGCGCCTGCTGCGCGCGGCCGGCCTGGACGACACGCATGCCTTCCTGGCGCGTTTCGGCTTTGACATGCCGCGCCATCCCAAGAACTACACCATTGCGCTGGGCACCGGCGCGGTGACGCCGCTGCAACTGGCCGGCGCTTACGCCGTGTTTGCCAACGGCGGCTACAAGGTGACGCCCTACCTGATTTCCCGCGTCACCGACGCCAAAGGCGTGCCGATCATGGATATCAAGCTGCCTCCGGCCGCCGCTGCCGGCGAGCGCGTGCTGGACGAGCGCAACGTCTTCATCATGGACAGCATGATGCGCGACGTGGCGCGCAGCGGCACCGGCGCGGCTGCGGGCCGCCTGGGGCGCGCCGACCTGGCTGGCAAGACCGGCACCACCAGTGATTCCTTCGACGGCTGGTTCGCCGGTTACGGCGGCGGCGTGGTGGCGGTCGCGTGGATGGGCTACGACGAGCCGAAATCGCTTGGCGGCCGCGAGTTCGGCGCCACCCTGTCGCTGCCGATCTGGATGGACTATATGCGCGCCGCGCTGCCCAAGCATCCGCCGGTCGACCGCCCGGCACCGGAAGGCGTGGTGCAAATGAACGGCGACTGGATCCTGGAAGAATATGCGGGTGACCCGACCGTGCGCGCGGTGGACATGGAAGCCGCGCCGCTGGAGCCGGAAGCGCCTGCGGAACCCGAACCGCCGGAAGCCCCGGTCCCGCCAGCGCAGCCAGCCCCGCAGCCGGCGACGGGCGCCTGAGCATGCGCTGCGGCCAACCACCGCATACCCAGCGCCGGCGCCGCCTGCTGCGCGCGGCCAGCGCTTTGCCGTTGGCCGCGCTGGCAACACTCCTGCCTGCGGCCCAGGCGCACCACGCGCGCCCGCATATCCCGCGCATCTACATGATCCTGTTCCGGGGCGAGACCGGCGTGGAAGCGGGCTTCCGCCAGTGGTTCGCGGACAACAAACTGGAAGCCGAGTTCCTGGTGCGCAGCGTGGACCTGCACCCGGGCCGAGTCTCCGGCTTGCTCGATGAGGCGCGCGCCTGGCATGCCGACCTGATTTACACCTGGGGCACGCCGGTCACCATGGCCGTGGCGGAGAAGGAATTCGAGATCCCGATCGTGTTCACCATGGTGTCGGCCCCCATCGCGTCCGGCCTGGTGCGCAGCCTGGCGTCCTCGCAGCGCAACCTGACGGGCGTCAGCCACGTGGTGCCGCCGCGCCTGCAGATGAACGCCATCCGCAACTACCGCCGCTTCGAGCGCATTGGCGCCATCTTCAACCCGACCGAAGTCAACGCGCGCGTCGCCGTGCGCGACATGCGCACCGAGGTGGAACGCAGCGGCGCCGACTTCGTTTGCCGCCCGGTGCCGCTGGACGATGCGGGCCAGCCGCGCGCCAACGCCATTCCCGACGTGCTGCACGAACTGGTCGAGCAAGGCGCGCAGCTGCTGTATGTGGGCCCGGACAGCTTCCTCTCGGCGAACCGCCGGCTGCTCACGGAGTCGGCCCTGGCCCTGGGCCTGCCGGTCTTCTCGGCGGCGGAGGTGACGCTGCGCGATGGCCGCGCGCTGTTTGGCCTGGTGGCGGGCTACGGCAATGTCGGTCGCCTGACCGCCCATAAGGCGGCGCAGATCCTGTACCATCGCGTCAAGCCCGCCGCCATCCCCATTGAGACGCCGGGCAGCTACTCCTATCTCGTTAACATGGATGTGGCACGCCAGCTGGGCATGATGCCTCCGGCGCGCGTGCTGCAAATCGCGGAGCAAATCTGATGATTCCACTGTCGCCGCCGGTCCTGCAGCAAATGGGCATGGGCCTGGCTTATGGCGTGACCGATGCGGGTTCCGTCCGCCCCAGCAACCAGGACAACCTGCTCTTGCTGCCGGAGCTGAACCTGGTGGCGGTGGCGGACGGCATGGGCGGGCATGTGGGCGGCGATATCGCCAGCACCGAGGCGTTGCTGCTGGTGTGGAAGCATTTGCGCGGGCTCGAACCTCCGGCCGGCGAGGCGCAGGCGCTGCAGCAGCTGCAGAACGCGGTGCGCTTTGCCAACCTGACCCTGTTCAGCAACAATGCGGCAGCGGGTCTGCAGGACGGCTACGGCATGGGCACCACGCTGACCGGCATGTGGCAGCCGCGGGCGGATGGCCCGGCGTATATATTCCATGTGGGTGACAGCCGCATCTACCGTTACCGCGATGGCCGGCTGGCGCAGCTGACGCGCGACCAGACCTTGTACCAGCAGGCGCTGGAGGCCGGCATGACGGGCATGCTCCCGCCGCGCAACCTGCTGCTGCAGGCCATCGGACCCGGTGAGGACGTGCGGCCGGACGTGTTTGCGGCGCCGCTCAGGGCGGGCGACCTGTACTTGCTATGCAGCGATGGTTTGTATGGCGCGTCGGCGCAGGAGGCCCTGGCCGCAATCCTGTCCTGCGCGGGACCGGCCAACCTGGCCGAGACCTGCAACGCGCTGGTGCAAAAGGCTTTGCAGGATGGCAGCCGCGATAATGTCACGGCTGTCCTCTTGCGCTGCCCTGATTAGAACTCTTCCCATTCGTCGCCGGCCTTGCTGGCGGCGACAGCCGGGCGGCGCGGCGCTTCCTCGGCGCTGCTCGCTGCGCTGGTAGCCCGGGCCGCGCCGCCGGAGGCATTGCCCGCCGCGCGCACCGCGCTACGCTGCGCCGCGCCCGCCGGCCGCGCCACGGCCAGCGCGCGCGCCTGGGTGGTTGGACGCCGGGTGGGCGCCGCAGTGGTGATGGCCGCCATCGCTGCCGCGTCGAGCTTGAAGACGCTGACCACCTCCATCAGCTGCGCCGCCTGCTCCTCCAGCGCCGCGGAAGCCGCCGCCGCCTCCTCCACCAGCGCCGCGTTCTGCTGCGTCACATGGTCCATCTGGCTGATGGCGATATTGATCTGGTCGATGCCCGAGCTTTGCTCCTGCGTCGCCAGGCTGATCTCGGCGATGATGTCCGTCACCCGCTGCACGCTGGTGACCACCTCGCCCATGGTCGCCCCGGCCTCGCCAACCAGTTTGCTGCCCGCGCCAACCTTCTCGACCGAATCGCCGATCAGCTGCTTGATTTCCTTGGCCGCCGCCGCCGAACGCTGCGCCAGGTTGCGCACTTCCGACGCCACCACCGCAAAGCCGCGCCCCTGTTCGCCCGCGCGCGCCGCCTCCACTGCCGCATTCAGCGCCAGGATATTGGTCTGGAACGCGATGCCGTCGATCACGCTGATAATGTCCACGATCTTGCTGGACGACTCATTGATCGAATCCATGGTTTCCACCACGCGCGCCACCACCTCGCCGCCCTTGGCCGCCACGTCCGACGCGGTCTTGGCCAGCTGGTTGGCCTGCTGCGCATTATCCGAATTGTGGCGCACGGTGGAAGTCAGCTCCTCCATCGAGGAAGCGGTTTCCTCCAGCGAGCTGGCCTGCTCCTCGGTGCGGCTGGACAGGTCCATATTGCCGCTCGCGATCTCGGTCGTGGCGCAGGCAATGGTATCGGTCCCCTTGCGTACCTGGCCCACCACCCGGATCAGGCTTTCGTTCATATCCTTCAGCGCCTGCAGCAGCTGGCCGGTTTCCTCCGTGGTTTCAACATTGATATCGCTGGTCAGGTCGCCCGCCGCCACCGTCTGCGCCACCTTCACGGCAGATACGATCGGGCGCGTGATCGCCATCGCGATATACCAGGCAATGAGCACCGCCACCACCATCGCCACCAGCACCGTCGCCACCATTGCGCGCTCGGCCGCCACCACCGAATCCGAGCCGGCCTTCACCGACTCGAGGGCGATCTTGTCGTTCATGTCAATGATCTTGTCCAGGGTCTGCTCGGCCTTGATAAACAGCGGTTCGGAGGCATGGAACTGCTGGAAGAACTGCGCAAACAGCTCCTTCTGCTTTGTCTCATCGTTGTTCGCCGCCAGCGCCGACACCGTGCTGCCAAGTTTCGCGTCGGCTGCCTTCCAGGCATCCCACTCGCCCACGAACTGCTTCCACAGCACCGCCTCCTCCGGCGTTTGCGGCAAGGGTTCGTACTTCTTCCAGCCGACCATGGCCTTGGCCCACGCCGCCTCGCGCTCCTTAGCCACCTGCGCGAAATGGGCCTGTGCCTGGTAGTCGTTCTCGTAGATCGCCGCCTGCAGGGTGGCCTTATCGACCGCCGTCTGAGCTTCGCTCATCACCAGCAAGCCATGGATCGAAGGCAGGCGCACCACGCCGATTTCATTCACCGAGGCGCCGACTTTAGAGATGCCGCTATACCCGGACACGCCCAGGATTGCCAGTGCCAGCATCATCATCGCCACAAGTGCCGCCAGTTTCCACTTGATCAGCAGGTTCTTGAACATAAACTCACCCTTTCTTTCATTGCAAAATTATTTATATGGTTATATTTGGAGAGATTGTGCTCTTACCGAATGAATATCGGGCGTTCTTTACCGTGCGTCAACATATTCGTGTCTTCTTGAACCCTCTAAGCAACAGATGGATATAATGTGGGGCCAGTCTTGTTCAAGCGTCACCTTTGCATGCCCTTTGATTTAAAAAAAGCCATTCCAAAGCCCGGTAACCGCTTCGCTTTGCCCAACCTGTTCGGTTCCGGTGACGCCTACGCCCTGGCGCAGACCGCCCTCGAATTGAAAGCGCGCGGCCAGATGCTGGCCGTCGTCGTCGCCCAGGCCAGCGATGGCCAGCGCCTGCTCGCCGAAATCCCCTGGTTCGCCAACGGCCAGTTGCGCTGCCACTTGCTGCCGGACTGGGAAACCCTGCCATACGACGCCTTTTCGCCGCACCAGGACCTGGTGTCCGAACGCCTGGCCACCCTGCACGAAATCCAGACCGGCCAATGCGATGTCGCCATCATTCCGGCCACCACCGCACTGGTGCGCATGGCGCCGCCGTCGTTCCTGGCAGCCTATACTTTCTTCTTCAAGCAAGGCGAAACGCTGGACGAGGCCAAGCTCAAATCGCAGCTGACGCTGGCCGGCTACACCCATGTGAGCCAGGTCATGTCGCCCGGCGAATACTCGGTGCGCGGCGGCTTGATCGACCTGTTCCCGATGGGTTCCGCCCTGCCCTACCGCCTGGACCTGTTCGGCGACACCATCGAAACCATCCGCACCTTCGACGCCGACACCCAGCGTTCGCTCTACCCGGTGAAGGAAGTGCGCCTGCTGCCGGGCCGCGAATTCCCGATGGACGAAGCCGCGCGCACCGCCTTCCGCAGCCGCTGGCGCGAAACCTTCGAAGGCGACCCGTCGCGCGCGGTGATCTACAAAGACATCAGCAGCGGCATCGCCTCCGCCGGTATCGAGTACTACCTGCCGCTGTTCTTCGAAGAGACCGCCAACTTCTTCGACTACCTGCCGCAAGCGGCCAGCCTCGCCATGGTGGGCGACATCGACGGCGCCATCAAACGCTTCTGGGCCGACACCGAATCGCGCTACAAATTCCTGAAGGCCGACCGTGAGCGCCCGATCCTGCCGCCCAACGACATCTTCCTGGGCGACGAGCAGTTCTTTGTGCTGGCCAAGCCGCACCCGCGCCTTGCCATCTCGCGCGACATGTCACTGCCTTCGTCCGAACTGTCGGCGCCGATCCCGAATATCGCCGTCAACCGCCACCTGGACGATCCGCTGACCAACCTGCGCGCCTACCTGATGCAGTCGGGCCGCCGCGTGATGATCTGCGCCGAGAGCAACGGTCGCCGCGAAACGTTGCAGCAGTACTTCGCCGAGTTCGACCTGTCGCCCGCGCTGGTGGAAGGCTTCGACGGCTTCCTCGCCAGCGACGCCAAGGTGGCGCTGGGCGTGGCGCCGCTGCACGCCGGTTTCGAATTGGAAGACGGCATTGCCTTCATCACCGAAACCGAACTCTATGCCGGCTCCGGCCGCCGCGCCGGCCGCAAAAAGCAGGAAGCCGTTACCCAGGTCGAATCGATGGTGCGCGACCTGTCCGAGCTCAAGATCGGCGACCCGGTGGTGCACATCAACCATGGCATCGGGCGCTATATGGGCCTGGTCAGCATGGACCTGGGCGAAGGCGAGACCGAATTCCTGCACCTGGAATACGCCAAGGAGAGCAAGCTGTACGTGCCGGTATCGCAGCTGCATGTGATCTCGCGCTACTCCGGCGCCTCGCCGGACGACGCGCCGCTGCACACCCTGGGCTCCGGCCAGTGGGACAAAGCCAAGCGCAAGGCCGCCGAACAGGTGCGCGACACCGCCGCCGAGCTGCTTAACCTGTACGCCCGCCGCGCTGCGCGCACCGGGCACGCCTTCGAGTACTCCTCGCACGACTACGAACGTTTTGCCGACAGCTTCGGCTTCGACGAAACGCCGGACCAGGCGGCCGCGATCATGAACGTGATCAAGGATATGACCTCCGGCAAACCGATGGACCGCCTGGTGTGCGGCGACGTTGGCTTCGGCAAGACCGAAGTGGCCTTGCGCGCCGCCTTCATCGCCGTCATGGGCGGCAAGCAGGTCGCCATCCTGGCCCCGACCACCCTGCTGGCCGAACAGCACGCGCAAACCTTTGCCGACCGCTTTGCCGACTGGCCGGTGCGCATAGCAGAAATGTCGCGCTTCCGTACCGGCAAAGAGATCGCCACCGCCATGAAAGGCATGCAGGACGGCACCCTGGACATCGTGATCGGCACCCACAAGCTGTTGTCGGACGACGTCAAATTCGAGCGCCTCGGCCTGGTCATCATCGACGAGGAACACCGCTTTGGCGTGCGCCAGAAGGAAGCGCTCAAATCCCTGCGCGCCGAGGTAGACGTGCTGACCCTGACCGCCACGCCGATCCCGCGTACCCTGGGCATGGCGCTGGAAGGCCTGCGCGACTTCTCCGTGATCGCCACCGCCCCGCAAAAGCGCCTGGCCATCAAGACTTTCGTACGCAGCGAAGGCGAATCCATCATCAAGGAAGCCGTGCTGCGCGAACTGAAACGCGGCGGCCAGGTCTACTTCCTGCACAACGAGGTGGAAACCATCCAGAACCGCCTGGCCAAGCTGCAGGAAATGCTGCCCGAAGCGCGCATCGCGGTGGCGCACGGCCAGATGCACGAACGCGACCTGGAAAAAGTCATGCGCGATTTCGTGGCGCAGCGCTACAACATCCTGCTGTGCACCACGATCATCGAAACCGGCATCGACGTACCGACCGCCAACACCATCATCATGCACCGCGCCGACAAGTTCGGCCTGGCGCAGCTGCACCAGCTGCGCGGCCGCGTCGGCCGCTCGCACCACCAGGCTTACGCCTACCTGCTGGTGACCGACGTGCAAGGCCTGACCAAACAAGCGCAGCGCCGCCTGGACGCCATCCAGCAGATGGAAGAACTGGGCTCCGGCTTCTACCTCGCGATGCACGACCTGGAAATCCGCGGCGCCGGCGAAGTGCTGGGCGAAAACCAGTCCGGCGAAATGCTGGAAGTCGGCTTCCAGCTCTACACCGACATGCTGAACGAAGCCGTGCGCGCCCTGAAGGCGGGCCGCGAGCCCGACCTGGCCGCCCCGCTCGCCACCACCACCGAAATCAATTTGCACACGCCGGCCCTGCTACCAGCGGACTTCTGCGGCGACGTGCACGAACGCCTGTCGATCTACAAACGCCTGGCCAACTGCGGGACCCAGTCCGGCATCGACGACCTGCAGGAAGAACTGATCGACCGCTTCGGCAAACTACCGGATGCAGCCAAAGCGCTGGTGGAAACCCACCGCCTGCGCATTGCGGCCAAATCCGTCGGCATCGTCAAGATCGATGCCCACTCGGAAGCCGTAAACCTGCAATTCATGCCCAAGCCGCCGATCGACCCGATGCGCATCATCCACCTGATCCAGAACCAGCGCCACATCAAGCTGAACGGACAGGACAAGCTCAAGATCACCGCCAATATGCCCGACCTGACCGCGCGCGTGAACCAGATCAAAACTGCCATTAAACAGCTGACCGCCTGATGACCTCTATGACGATGAACCTGGTGCTGCAAGGAGTCGGCGATTGCGCCGCCCGCCTGCAGCGCATCGCCGCCCTGACCGCGCCGAAACGCGTGGTGACGGTTTCCGACAACGCCCTGCGCTGCGAAGGAATCACCTACACCCCGGCCCTGCGCCAGACCATCGAGATCGCCGCCCAGGCAGCCCACCTCGACACCACCTACATGATGGGCGTGCGCCGCCTGGACGAGTTCAAGCTGGTGGCGATGGACATGGACTCGACCCTGATCACCATCGAATGCATCGACGAAATCGCCGATATGCAGGGCCTGAAGCCGCAAGTGGCCGAAATCACCGAAGCCGCCATGCGCGGCGAGCTTGATTTTTCCGAAAGCCTGAAGCGCCGCGTCGCCCTGCTGGAAGGGTTGGACGCCAATGCCCTGGAGCGCGTGTACGAAGAGCGCCTGCGCCTGTCGCCTGGCGCTGAACGCATGCTGCAGGCGGTGCAGGCCGCCGGCCTGAAGACGCTGCTGGTTTCCGGCGGCTTCACCTTCTTCACCGAACGCCTGAAGACGCGCCTGGGCCTCGACTACACCCGCGCCAACGAGCTGGAGATCGTGGACGGCAAGCTGACCGGCAAGGTGATCGGCGAAATCGTGGACGCCGACGTCAAGCGCAAATCGGTCGAACACGTATGCGCCGCGCTGGGCATCATGCCCGAGCAAGCCATCGTGATGGGCGACGGCGCCAACGATTTGAAGATGATGGGCATCGCCGGCCTCTCCGTCGCCTTCCGCGCCAAACCCGTGGTGCGCGAACAAGCCAGCGTCGCCCTCAACTACGTCGGCCTCGACGGCATCCTCAACCTGCTTCAATAAGATTCGGGGTCAGGTCTGACAATCGGACAAATGGTGCCCATGGGCACCATTTGTCCGATTGTCAGACCTGACCCCGAATTTCTAGCCGACAACCCCTCGGGCACGCAGGGCAGATATTTGCGCCTCCGTCAGCCCGAGTCCGGCCAGCACGCCGTCCGTGTGCTGGCCCAGCGCCGGGCCCTGCCAGCGTACTTCGCCCGGTGTCTCGGACAACTTGGGGACGATGCCGGGCATCTTGACCTGCACGCCATCCGGCAGCACGGCATCCAGCAGCATGCCGCGCGCCTGGTAGTGCGGGTCGGCCACAATGTCCTTGACCGAGTAGATGCGCCCCGCAGGCACTTCGGCGCGCTCCAGCACGGCCAGCACTTCGTCAATCGTATGCGCCGAGGTCCAGCCGGCAATGGCGGCGTCGATCAGCTTTTCCTGCGCGGCGCGGCCATCGTTCTGCGCGAACTGCGGGTCTTCGGCCATATCGGCACGGCCGATGGCGTGCATCAGGCGCTTGTAGATCGGATTCGAGTTGCCGGCGATAACCACGTACGAGCCGTCGCGCGTAGGATAGGTGTTGGACGGCGCGATTCCCGGCAAGGCGCCGCCGCTGCGTTCGCGCACGTGGCCCAACAGGTCGTACTCCGGCACCAGCGATTCCATCAGGTTGAACACGCTCTCCACCAGCGAAACATCCACCACCTGGCCATCGCCCTGCCCCGTCTTCACACGCAGCACCGACATCAGCGCGCCCATCACGGCATGCAAGGAGGCCAGCGAATCGCCCAGGCTCACGCCCACCCGCGCCGGCACGCCGCCGGCCTCGCCGGTAGTGTAGCGGATGCCGCCCATCGCTTCGCCAATCGCGCCGAAGCCGGGGCGGTCCTTGTATGGGCCGCTCTGGCCATACCCGGAAATGCGCACCATGGTCAGCTTCGGGTTCGACGCGTGCAGCACAGCCCAGCCCAGGCCCAGTTTCTCCAGCGCGCCCGGTTTCATATTCTCGATGAGTACGTCGGCATCGCCGCACAGCTGCTTGACCAGCGCAATGCCTTCCGGCGCCTTCAGGTTGATCGAGATCGACTTCTTGTTACGCGACTGCAGATACCACCAGAGCGAGGTGCCCTTGTGCAGCTTGCGCCATTTGCGGATGGGATCACCCTCGCCCGGCGCTTCGATCTTGATGACTTCCGCCCCGAATTCCGCCATCAGGCGGGCCGCAAAGGGCGCCGCAATGAGCGTCCCGATTTCAATGACTTTGATACCCTGCAACGGACCCGCCATTTTCACCACTCCTCTTGCAATTACATTATCATTAACGCCGAACCAAGCATTCTAACCGGAGGCGAAAAATGCTGTACAAAGGTAGCTGCCATTGCGGCAATGTGAAATTCGAGGCCGAAGGCCAGATCGAAGGGCTGGTCTCCTGCAACTGTTCGATCTGCCAGCGCAAGGGCGCGCTGATGTGGTTCATCCCGCGCGATAATCTGAAACTCCTGACGCCGGAAGCCGACCAGGCCAACTACACCTTCAACAAACACGTGATCAACCACCGTTTCTGCCCTAAATGCGGCATCCATACCTATGGTGAAGGCAAGGACCCTGCGGGCAACGCGGTGGCCGCCGTGAACGCCCGCGCGTTGGAAAATTTTGAGCTGGAATCCGTCCCGGTCCAGCATTACAACGGCCGAGAACTGTAAGGAAGCGCTATGTCACAAGAACTGGTACTCGAAGACCGTTTGCGGTCGGCCAAGGAATGGGCGTTCTGGCTCTACCTGGGCCACGGCCTGAGCGTCTTCTTCACGCTGGGCGCGGCCTCGCTGATTCCGCTGATTTTCAATTACATCAAACGCGACGACAGCGCCGGCACCTTCGTCCACAGCCACCACGGCTGGATGATCCGCTCGTTCTGGTGGTACCTGGTATGGGTCTGCGTCGGCTGGGCCCTGTTTGCCACCGTACTCGGCATCGTGTTCGCATGGATCGTGTGGGCTGCCGCGTGGCTATGGAAGATCTACC
Source organism: Pseudoduganella guangdongensis (assembly GCF_009857475.1). GTDB lineage: Bacteria > Pseudomonadota > Gammaproteobacteria > Burkholderiales > Burkholderiaceae_D > Rugamonas > Rugamonas guangdongensis. The sequence goes on from NZ_WWCJ01000011.1 coordinate 194,648, forward strand.
GCCTGATTCGCGGCATCATGGCCCTCAACAATAACTCGCCGATCGGCGACTAAGGACGGCCGCAGAGTTCGGCGCGCTTGGCCGGCACCCGCAGGACCTGGTCCACATAGTAGGTCAGCGCGGCCTCGCTGTACTTCGGGTCCGGATGCATGGCGACGAACGGCGCGGCCGCCTGCGTCCAGGTCGCCACGCAGGTGGCGGTCGGCGCGCTGCCTTCCGCGCAGGCGGTGAACGCATCGAATGCGCGCCGATAGCTGGTGAATGCGGCATGCGCCATTGGCAGGCCATGGCCCGGCACCAGCGTGTCGAATTCCAACTGATCGATCTCCGCCAGCGCCTGGCGCCAACCCTCGGCGCAACCCGTGTCGAAGAATGGCAGCGGCACCACCACCAGATCGCCCACGAACACCGTCTTGCTGGCCGGGTCATGCACCCAAACATCCCCTTCGGTCGCCGCATGCTTCGCCAAGTGCAGGCGCAGCTCGCGGCCGCCCAGCTTGAGCGTCATCGGCCCCGTGACCGGCTGGTCCGGCACCAGGTTGGCGGGATCGTCAATCGCATTCAGGTATAGCCGCGTGCCCACCTTTTGGCCTTCGGGCACCGCCGGATCCACCAAACGAGCCTTCGCCTTCTCGACGTTCTGCAGCAGGAAACCCTTCAGCGCGCCCTCCACCGCAGTACTCGCGTACAGTTTGGCGCCAGGATAAGCGGCCCGGATGCGCGCATTGCCGGTGGCGTGGTCCAGGTGCCAGTGCGTGTTGATGATGGCGGTGATCGGCTTGTTGCGCGCCTTGGCAACCGCAATGATCTTGTCCGTGTGCTCCGGGTGGCGGCCGGTGTCGATCACCAGCATTTCGACCGGACCCTCGAACACAATCGAATTCCCGTCCGGCTGCGCATCTTTCGGCAGCTTCCCCTCGATAAAAGTGTACGGCGCCACAGATGCCGCCAGCACCAGCGAGACTGTCGCAATCATTACCATGCCACGCTCCAAGTTTCTAAAGGATTGGCGCACCTCGGAAATAAATCCCGCGACAGCGCCGGCGCCGCCAAGAGGAATATCAGGCCGGCGCATGCCGGTCCTTCGAACACTGCGCGCTTCGATAAAATCTGTCCCGGCTCGACAACGCCGAGCGACTGCAGGATGATTATTGCACGAACCATTTGCCATTCACTTCGACCACATAGGCGGCGAAGTTGAACACAATGAGCTGGCGCGCGAGAGGGTCAGCCGTACCGTTCGCCCCGCAGCGTGAAACCAACCGTAAACGGGGCCGCCATTTGCAGGCCTGATTGGCAAAGACCGCACAATGCCGGCCCGATGAAGAGTGAAAGCTAAGTTGCGATTCTAATACTCTACTGGGGTAAGCTCGCTGCCGCCGATCGCCCGAAAGCCCGGCTTCGCATAAATACACAGTTTGCCGAAAATCAAAAAGAGAAGTATTCAGGTTCGGTAAAGTGACCTTTCTCGACTTCCTTGGAGGGACTATGTCATTTATGCTGAACGTTAGCGAAGAAGATATCGCTGAAAAAAACGGTATCCCAATGCGAAAGGCAATACCGAGTGCGTTGAGTTCATCCGGCAAACCACAAATGCGCCAGGCACTCAATTCTGGCGACCGGGGGTTAAAGTGCTCGGCGCCCCGTTTGGCGCCATCGCACGTGGGACAGCGATAGCTACCTTTGACGAGAAGGACCGCTACCCCACAGACGCCAAGGGGAAGCACGCCGCAATCTATCTTCACCAAACAGCTCAAGGCATAGTCGTCCTGGATCAATGGAACAGCCTCGGAAAAGTCTCAACACGTACCATTCGAGCCAACCCAAAGGCGACCTCCCGGAGTAATAATGCTGACGCATACTATGTCATTGAGTAGGGCGCGCCTCGCCTTGTTTTGCTGCCTCAGTCTGGCTACACTTTATTGCCCTGCTGAGGAGCTGACCTGCCCCCCATCTATCACTTCAAGCGAAGCGATATCTCCCCAGGTGAGCGGATGGGAGGCAGTTTCAACCCCACAGGTGCATAAGCTGGAGAACGCCCAGGTGTATGACGGCCATCCAAGTGAAATGGCCTCACTGGTGCCAGATCGAAGCACCAGCCATGGGCCTGTACATCAAGCCATCTGGCACCTTGCTGGGGAAAGGGAGCGGGACACCTGGATCGGTTGCAGCTACAAAAACAGCTCGCTCCTCCTCGTGCACAAGGTGTCCCCAATGCCCGTCGCTGCGTTCTGACATATCAACGAAAAGGAACGTCCGCCCCGGGCTCACTAACGAGCGTGGACTGCCGCTAATGCTAAGTCAAAGCAGCAGCAGCGCGCGCTCGATGTCGGCGATCAGGTCGCCCGCGTCTTCCAGGCCGATGTTGAAACGCACCAGAGTGCCTTTGCCGCTCCAGTTCTTGCGCATGGTGTGGACGCGGTACGGTATGCACAGGCTGTGCGCGCCGCCCCAGCTGTAGCCAATGCCGAACAGCTCCAGCGCATCGACGAAACGGTCGGTTTGCTCTTCGCTGTACTTTTCGTCGAACAGTACTGAGAACAGGCCGCCGGCGCCAGTGAAGTCGCGCTTCCAGAATTCGTGGCCGGGGCAGTCCTCGAACGCGGGGTGCAGGACTTTGCTGATTTCGGGACGGGCTTTGAGCCAGGCGGCGACTTTGCGGGCGGAGGCGTCGTGGGCGTCGAAGCGCAGTTTCAGCGTGGGCAGGTTGCGCAGGACCAGATAGGTGTCGTCGGCGCTCACGCCCAGGCCGAGCCGCATGTGGGCCATGCTGAGACGTTCGTGCAGCAGCTTGTCGCGCGTAACCAGGGCGCCCATCAGCACGTCCGAGCCGCCCGACTGGTACTTGGTCAGGGCTTGCATGACGATGTCGACGCCAAGGTCGAAGCCGCGCAGGGCCAGGCCGGCGGACCAGGTGTTGTCGAGCGCGGTGAGGACGCCTTTCTGTTTCGCGACGGTGCAGATGGCGCGCAGGTCGGGAACTTCCATCGAGACCGAGCCGGGGGCTTCGGTCCAGATCAATTTGGTGTTGGGCTGGATCAGCTCTGCGATGCCGGCGCCGATCATGGGGTCGTACAGGCGGGCGCTGATGCCGAAGTCGGTGGCGAGCCAGCGCGCGAGATCTCGGTTGGGGCTGTACACGTTGTCGGGCAGCAGGACGTCGTCGCCGGATTTCAGCAGTGCGAAGTTGCACATGGCGATGGCGGCCAGGCCGCTGGGGGCGAGCAGGCAGTGATTGCCGCCTTCGATCTCGGCCAGGCGGGCTTCGAGGGTGAAGGTGGTGGGGGTGCCGTGCAGGCCGTAGGTGTAGGCGTTCTTTTCTTTCCAGTCGCCCGAGCGCATGGCGGCGACGTTCTTGAACAGGACGGTGGAGGCGTGGTGGATTGCGCTGGGGAAGGCGGCGAAGCCTTCGGGCGGCACGTAGTCCGTGTGGACGATTTGGGTTTGCAGGTGCTTTTTGGTCATGGCACCTATTCTAAACCGGTAAGGCAGGGTCTGACCCACAGGGTCAGACCCTGGGTGTACAAAGGCCGCGGGATTGGGTGCAGGCGCACAACCCTAACCCGCGGCCATGGCATTGCTTGGGTCTGACCCTGCGGGTCAGACCCAGATTTACCGGTTTTACTGCGCCTCACCCCACAAGTCATGCGCGTCGGAGGTGGTGATTTCAACATCGAAGAACTGGCCAACGGCCAGTTTCTTTTTCGGGTCAAATGGACGTTTGACGTGCACGACGCCGTCAATCTCCGGCGCATCCGCAGCGGAACGGCCGATGGCGCCGCTCGGGGTCAGCTCATCGATCAGCACCTTGATCGTCTTGCCCACCTTCGCCTTCAGGCGATTGCGCGAAATCTCTTCCTGCAGCAGCATCACGCGGCCGCGGCGCTCTTCACGCACCTCTTCCGGCACCGGATTCGCCAGCTCATTGGCAGTCGCGCCTTCCACCGGCGAGTAGGCGAAGCAGCCCAGGCGGTCGATCTGCGCTTCCTTCAGGAAGTCCAGCAGGTACTCGAACTCCGCCTCGGTCTCGCCCGGGAAGCCGGCGATGAAGGTGGAGCGGATGGTCAGGTCCGGGTTCATTTCGCGCCACTTCAGGATGCGCTCCAGGTTACGCTCGCCGGATGCCGGGCGCTTCATGCGCTTCAGCACATCCGGATGCGCGTGCTGCATCGGAATGTCCAGGTAAGGCAGCACGTGGCCGTCGCCCATCATCGGGATCACTTCATCCACGTGCGGGTACGGGTAGACGTAGTGCAGGCGCACCCAGGCGCCGTATTGCTTGGCCAGCTCGCCCAGGGCCTGGGTCAGCTGCGTCATATGGGTTTTCACCGGACGGCCGTTCCAGAAACCGGAGCGGAACTTGACGTCGACGCCGTAGGCGGAGGTGTCCTGCGAAATCACCAGCAGTTCTTTCACGCCGGCCTTGAACAGGTTCTCCGCTTCCAGCATCAGCTCCGCGATCGGACGCGATACCAGGTCGCCGCGCATCGACGGGATGATGCAGAACGAGCAGCGGTGGTTGCAGCCTTCAGAAATTTTCAGGTAGGCATAATGCTTGGGCGTCAGCTTGATGCCTTGCGGCGGCAGCAGGTCGATGAACGGTTCGTGCGGCTTCGGCAGGTGGGTGTGTACCTGGGCCATCACCTCGCCCACCGCGTGCGGGCCGGTCACGGCCAGGACTTTCGGGTGAACCTTCTGGATGATGTCGTCGCCGTCCTTGTCTTTCTTGGCGCCCAGGCAGCCGGTCACGATGACCTTGCCGTTTTCAGCCAGCGCTTCGCCGATGGCGTCCAGCGATTCCTGCACGGCGGCGTCGATGAAGCCGCAGGTGTTCACGATCACCAGGTCGGCACCGTCGTAGGATTTGGCGGTTTCGTAGCCTTCGGCGCGCAGCTGGGTCAGGATTTGTTCGGAGTCGACCAGCGCTTTCGGGCAGCCGAGGGAGACAAAGCCAACTTTAGGTGCGGGGGTGCCTTCGGCGGGGGTGGTGCGGGTGATTTGCTTGGATTGCATGGCAGATAGCTGATGATTCAGGGCAATCCACCATTATAGCAAAAGCGGGAGCCTAGCTCCCGCTTTCACAGCTTACTTTTTGTCCGTGGGCGGCGGCGCAAACGGGAAGGTGCCGAAGATATTCTTACTCTGGTTCTGCATTTGCTCTTGCATTTGCACAAACAGGCTCTTCGACTGGTCAATATAGTTATTCATCATGCCCTGCATGATCGGCGCTTGCACGTTCATGAACTGGGTCCACATTTCGGGGCTGAACGATTTGCCGTCGAAATTCGCGGCGCCGGTAGTGAATTTGCGCTGGATATCGGTAAATGCCTGGATATTCTTTTCCAGGTAAGACCCCATCATGCCCTGCATGGCATGGCCGTAGAAACGGATGATCTGCGCCAGCACGTCGGTAGAGAACATCGGCACGCCGCTGGCCTCCTCTTCCAGGATGATCTGGAGCAGGATGCTGCGGGTCAGGTCTTCGTTGGACTTGGCGTCGACGACGGTGAACTCTTCGGCATCGAGCACGAGTTGTTTAACGTCCGTCAGGGTAATGTAGGAACTGGTTTGCGTATCGTAAAGACGGCGATTCGGGTATTTCTTAATCAAGCGTTCAGTACTTTTCTTTGCACTACTCATCACAAGTCCATTTATTGCGCCGCAGCGCGTCTACCTGCCGTTGATAATATTTGCGACCCCATTATAGGGCGAAAAAAAAGCTTTTGGCACGACAATGTTATAAGTTAAGTGATTGTCGTGGCCAATATTGCAACGCAACTTAATATTGCCGTTTCTCAATCAGCCTTGGCTTTGACATAACGTCCTGGCGCCGCTTCGATCGGCTGGAAGGTAGCGTTGCCGAGCTTGCTGCGCGCCTTCACGTCCTTGCCCCCGTGCTCGGCGAGGAAGGCGGCCCAATCCGCCCACCAGCTGCCGGGATGCTCGGCGGCGCCTGCGAACCACTCGTCCGCCGTCGCAGGACGGGCGTCATTGGTCCAGTAGCTGCGCTTTTTCTTCGCCGCCGGATTGATCACGCCCGCAATATGGCCGGAGGCGCCCAGGATGAACTTGTTCTGCCCCGGCTTTTTGGGATTCAGGATTTTGGTCGACTGGTAGGCCGAGTTCCACGGCACGATATGGTCCTCGCGCGAGGCGTAGATAAAGGCAGGGGCGTCGATCTTCGACAGGTCGACTTTCTCACCTGCAACAGTCAGCTTGCCCGGCACCTTCAGGCTGTTCTCCAGGTAGGTATTGCGCAAGTACCAGCAGAACATCGGGCCCGGCAGGTTGGTCGAGTCCGAGTTCCAGTACAGCAGGTCGAATGGCGGCGGCTCGTTGCCTTTCAGGTAGTTGGACTGGACATAGTTCCACACCAGGTCGTTCGGGCGCAGGCTGGAGAAGGTGCTGGCCAGGTCGCGGCCCGGCATCAGGCCGCCACTCTTCAGCGCCTGCTCGCGGATCTGCACTTGCGCCTCATCCACGAAGACGTTCAGCACGCCGGTGTCGCTGAAGTCGAGGAAGGTGGTGAGCAAGGTGACTGCCGCTGCCGGCTGTTCGCCGCGCGCGGCCATCACGGCCAGGGTGGTCGACAGCAGAGTGCCGCCGACGCAGAAGCCCAGCACGTTCAGCTTGTCTTGCTTGCTGATTTCGCGGGTGATGTTGATGGCGTTGACCACGCCCTTCTCGATATAGTCGTCCCAGGTGGTCTTGGCCAGCGACTGGTCCGGGTTGCGCCAGGACACCAGGAACACGGTATTGCCCTGCTCCACCGCATAGCGCACCAGCGAGTTTTCCGGCTGCAGGTCGAGGATATAGTACTTGTTGATGCACGGCGGCACCATCAGCAGCGGGCGTTCGTGGACGGTCTTGGTCAGCGGCGTGTACTGGATCAGCTGGAACAACTCGTTCTCGTACACCACCGCCCCTTCCGTCGTCGCCAGGTTGCGGCCTACTTCAAAGGCTTTTTCATCCGACAGCGAGATATGGCCTCGTTGCATATCACCCAGCAGGTTGGCCAGGCCCTTGGTCAGGCTCTCACCCTTCGATTCGATCAGTTTCCGGTGCGCCTCCGGGTTGGTGGCCAGGAAGTTGGCGGGCGACATGGCGTCCACCACTTGCTGCACGGCGAAGCGGATTTTCTGTTTTTGCTGCGGGCTGGCGTCAACGGCTTCCGCCATTTGCAGCAGGAATTTGCTGTTCAGCAGGTATGATGCCGCATTGAACGCGGACACCGGATTGCCCTGCCAGGCGTCGGACGAGAAGCGGCGATCCTTGACCGACGGCGATTTGCCGGTCAGGAATTCCTGCCACAAGGCAGTGAACTCGCCCATATAATCGTTCCTCAGCTGCTCCATCGCTTCCGGGCGAACGGCGGCACCGGCATTACGCAGGAGTGCCGCGCCTGGCACCACATCCATCTCCGGCATCATCTTGAGCCAGGATTGCCATTGGTTCGGATCGCTGATTTGGGCCATCCAGGCGTTGGCGAAGGCTTGCGGGTCGGGCATGTTCATTTTTAAGTCCGTTAAAAATACAACTTTGGGAGAAAAATGCTGCTTGTTGCTGTTGCCTGGCTCTACGTCACGGTGCTGATGGCGTTCACGGAACCAACCGTGGTTGCCGGCATCATGACATTCCTGCTCTATGGTGCGTTGCCATTGGGAATACTATTTTATATAACAGGTGGCAAACGCCGCAAACGCAAACGGGCAGCCGAAGCCGCCCGTCGCGATGAACCACCTACTGTTTGATCCAGATCAAACTCGCCTGCCGCCCCGTCACCTTGTCGCGGCGATAGGAATAGAAGCGGCTGGCGTCCGTCACGGTGCATAAATCGCCGCCCGACACGTCGCTTACGCCAACCCGTCCCAGCGTGAGCCGCGCCAACGCGTAGATGTCGGCCAAATACTTACCCGGCATGCTAGCGCGGGGCACGAAGGCGGCGCGCACCGCTGCCGTTTCGTCGGCTGAGCCTTCCGCACCGGCCAGGAAGGCTTGCAGCACTTCCTCCCCCACCTCGAATTGCTGCGGGCCGATGGCAGCCCCGAGCCAGGCGATGATCTCATTGCCGGCCGGGTCGCCCTCGGGCGCGAGTTCGGCGCGCATGGCGGCCACCGTCGCCTCGAGCACGCCACCGGCCAGGCCGCGCCACCCCGCATGCGCGGCGCCGACCACGCTGCCGGCGCGGTCGGCAAACAGCACCGGCAGGCAATCCGCAGTCTGGATGGCGCAGATGGCGCCGGGCATGGTGGCGATGCTGGCATCCGCTTCCGGCACGCTGCCGCGCGCCACGCGGTCGGCGCGGGCGACCACGCTACCGTGCACCTGCGACAGCCAGGCCGGCTCGGACGGCAGGCGGCCGCGCACAATCGCGCGGTTAAAGGCCACATTGGCCGGATCGTCGCCCACGTGCACGCCCAGGTTCAGGCCGCCGCCGGCGGTGGCAATCTCCTGCGGGCCGGGGCCGTAAGGGTCGGGGCTGACGCCGCCGCGCCGCGTGGTGCACACAAAACCGATATTGTCGGGCGCGCCGGGCCAGTCCGGCACCAGCCATTGCGCCCCTTGGAAGGAATGCTGCATTTACTCGTCGTCGAATTCGTCGTCGTAGATATCGTAGTCTTCGTAGTCACCGTGGCCGGCTGCGGCGGCGGCCAGCGCCGCCTCGTCCGGTTCCTCGATGCCGGCGCGCTGCATCAGCTCGACGAAGTCCTCTGCCAGCGGCACATTCCATTCCATCTGCGCGCCCGTGAACGGGTGAATCAGGCCCAGGCGGCGTGCCTGCAGGGCCTGGCGCGGGAAGATATGCGCCATGTGCTGCTTGCCGTACACCTGGTCGCCGATCAGGGAGAAGCCCAGGTGCGCCATGTGGACGCGGATCTGGTGGGTGCGGCCCGTCTCCAGGCGGCATTGCACCAGGGAAACCGGACGGCCATCCAGCACGCCCTCAGCCAGGCGCTGGTAATGGGTGATGGCCGGCTTCGAGCCCATGCTGGCGGACACCGCCATTTTCACGCGGTCTTTCTGGTCGCGGCCCATCGAGGCGTCGATCGTGCCGCTCATGCGCGGGGTGCCCCACACGATGCACCAGTACTCGCGCTTCACGGTGCGCGCCTGCAGCTGGCGCACCAGGTCGGTCTGGGTCGGCAGGTCTTTGCCCACCACCATCAGGCCGCTGGTGTCCTTGTCCAGGCGGTGCACGATGCCGGCGCGCGGCACGCCGCCCAGTTGCGGCCAGCGGTGCAGCAGGCCGTTCAGCATGGTGCCCGACCAGTTGCCGGCGCCCGGATGCACGACCAGGCCGGCCGGCTTATTGATGACCAGCAGGTTGTCGTCTTCAAACACCACGTCCAACGGCACGTCTTCCGGGGTGAAAGCGACGTCTTCCGGGGCCGGTTGCGGCACCACCAGGATTTTTTCATCGCCATAGACGGTGGCGCGCACCTTGGCGGGTTTGCCATCGACGGTGACATGGCCTTCCTCGATCCAGGATTGCAGGCGGCCGCGCGAGAACTGGGGCACCAGACGTGCCACGACCTTGTCCAGGCGTTCGCCGCAGTCGCCCTTGGTCAATTCGAGTTCAATCGGGGCCAGGGGGTCGCCCGCAGGCGTATCTTCCCCAAATTCACCTTCAAAATCGGCGTCAAAATCGTTGTCAGGCATTTGTTCTGCCGAATTCATCTCAGGTTTCAATATCACAGCATTCCCATCGGCTATAATCAGCCAAGTTTAGTATTTTGGTTAACGATTCCTTGCACATCAACATGCAAAAAAAAATATCAGTAGTTGCAGCAACAGTCGTACTGTTTAGTTTGTCAGCTTGTGGCCTGTTACCAGAACGCGCGGACGAGTCCCGAGGCTGGTCCGCAACGAAATTATACTCGGAGGCCAAGGATGAACAGGCCAGCGGCAACTATGAACGTGCCGTTCAGCTGTTTGAGCGCCTCGAATCGAGCTATCCGTTCGGCACTTATGCGCAGCAAGCGCAGATGGAAGTGGCCTACTCCCACTATAAGGCACAGGACCAGGCCCAGGCTCTGGCAGCTGTGGAGCGCTTCATCAAGCTGCATCCGAACCACCCGAACGTAGACTATATGTACTACCTGCGTGGCCTGATCAACTTCAACGATTCCATCGGCTTGCTGAACTTCCTGTACGAACAGGATCCGGCCGAGCGCGATCCGAAAATGACCCGCGAGGCGTTTGCCGCCTTCAAGGCCCTGGTCGAGAAGTTTCCAAATAGCAAGTATACGCCGGACGCGATTGATCGCATGAAGTACCTGATCAATGCCATGGCCAAGTACGAAGTCTATGTGGCGCGCTATTACTACCGTCGCGGCGCCTACCTGGCGGCGATCAACCGTTCCCAGGGCGTATTGACCGATTACGCGGATTCGCCTTCGGTCGAAGAAGCGCTGGCCATTATGTACCGCGGTTACGACAAGATGGGCAACATCACCCTGCGCGACGATACCAAGCGTGTGTTCGTGAAGAACTTCCCGGACAGCAAAATGCTGGAGGATGACGGGTCGAAGAAGACTGCCTGGTGGCGTGTCTGGTGATGTAACCAGCAGAACCGGGAAACCAGGGTATGGCCCACAGGGCCATACCCCACCCCATTACGCTGCGATCTTGCGGCGGAAGACCCAGGTAGTGTCGTTCGAGGCGTCCGCCTCGAACTTATAGCCATCCACATCGAACTTCTTCAGCTTTTGCGGGTCGGTGATGTTGTTCACCGCCGCGTAGCGTGCCAGCATGCCGCGCGCGCGTTTGGCGAAGAAGGAAATGATCTTGTATTTGCCGCCCTTCCAGTCCTCGAACACCGGCGTAATCACCGGCATGGCCAGCTTCTTCGGCTTGACGGACTTGAAGTATTCGTCGGACGCCAGGTTGACCAGCACCGGCGAACCTTCCTTGTTCAGCGCATCGGTGATCATCTCGCCCCAGAACTCGTACAGGTTCTTGCCGCGCGGGTTTTGCAGGCGGGTGCCCATTTCCAGGCGGTGCGGGTGGATCAGGTCAAGCGGCTTGAGCATGCCGTACAGGCCGGACAGGATGCGGATGCGCGACTGGGTGTAATCCAGCTGCTTGGCGTTCATGCTGCGCGCATCCAGGCCGTCGTACACGTCGCCGTTAAAGGTCATGACCGCCTGGCGCGCCTCGCCGGTGTCCTTGGTCCAGGTGGCGTAGCGCGCCACGTTCAGGGTGGAGAGCGCGTCCGACAAGTCCATCAGTTCGCCCAGCTGCTGCGGCGAAAACGCGCGCAGGCGCTCGATCAACTGCTCCGAGTGATCGAGGAAAGCGGGTTGCGTTGCGAGTTTGGTGGTGGGCGGAGTCTCCAGGTCAAGACTTTTTGCAGGCGACAGCACAATCAGCATAAGATTCAAAATTAAAGCGAAAACCCCGACATGATACCTGTTCCACCACAACTTGCACCGAAGCGCATCGTCATCGACACCAACGTCTGCCTCGACCTGTTCGTTTTCCAGGACCCGCGCTGGGCGGCGCTGCTGTCCGCCATTGAAAGCGGCGCGGTGGAAGCGATCACGCGCGCCGACTGCCGCGCCGAATACCTGTTCGTGCTGAACTACCCTCACCTGCCGCTGGATGAAAGCACCCGCCCATTAAGCGCGGCGCGTTTCGACCAGTACATCAAGGTCGTGCAGCCGCCCGAATCCGGCGTGCGCCTGCCGGTGTGTACCGACCGCGACGACCAGAAGTTCCTGGAGCTGGCGCGCGACGCCCAGGCCGACATCCTGATCACCAAGGACAAGGCCCTGCTCAAGCTGGCCAAACGCCTGGCCAAGGCCGGCATGTTCAAGGTAATGCTGCCGGAAAAATGGTCACTTGAGGCCTGAGCGCGCTTAACTTCGCTTGACTTTTAAGTTTTACCCTCGGGGCAACACTTGTTTTATTTGGCTGCGCTAGAATGGAAAAAACCTCCACTTTCCCAGCCAGATGAAACAACTGCAATCCCGCCTGCCTGCTGTCGGCACCACCATTTTCTCGCGCATGTCCGCCCTGGCGGCCCAGCATGGCGCGGTCAATCTTGGCCAGGGCTTTCCTGATTTCGCCTGCGATCCCAAGCTGGTGGACATGGTTACCGTGGCCATGCGCGAAGGCTTTAACCAGTACCCGATCGGCACCGGTGCGCGGGTGCTGCGCCAGGCCATCGCCGACAAGATTGCGCGCGTCTACGGCTGGCAGTACGACGTCAATACCGAAATTACCGTCACGCCCGGCGCCACCGAAGCGCTGACCACCGCCATCCTGTGCAGCGTGCACCCGGGCGATGAGGTAATCGTGATCGAACCGGCCTACGACAGCTACCTGCCCGCCATCGAACTGGCCGGCGGCGTGCCGCTGCTGGTGCAGATGGAAGTGGCGGAGCATGGCGGCTACAGCGTGCCATGGCCGCGCCTTGCGGCGGCGGTGTCCGAGCGCACGCGCATGATCATCATCAACACCCCGCACAACCCCACCGGCAGCGTGCTGCGCGCCGCCGATTTGGCCGCATTGGCCGATATCGTGCGCGATACCGAAATCCTGATCCTGTCGGACGAAGTGTATGAGCACATGGTGTTCGACGGCGAGCAGCACGAATCGATGTGCCGCCACCCGGAGCTGGCGCAGCGCGCCTTTGTGGTCTCGAGCTTCGGCAAGACCTACCACGTGACCGGCTGGAAGGTCGGCTACGTGGCGGCGCCGGCCATGCTGATGGCGGAGTTCCGCAAGGTCCACCAGTACAACGTATTTTCCGTGAATACGCCCATGCAGCACGGCTTTGCCAGCTATATGGACGATCCGGCGCCATACGTGAACCTGCCGGCCTTCTATCAGCGCAAGCGCGACTTGTTCCGCAAAGGCCTGGAAGGCAGCCGCTTTGAATTGCTGCCGTGCGACGGCACCTACTTCCAGTGCGTGCGTTATGACCGCATTTCCTCCTTGCCGGAGGCGGAGTTTGCGGAGTGGCTGACGGCCGAAGTCAAGGTGGCGGCCATTCCAGTGTCGGCCTTCTACCGCGACGGCAAGGATTCCGGCATTGTGCGCTTCTGCTTTGCCAAGAAGGACGAGACGCTGGCGCTCGCATTGGAGCGACTGGCGCGCGTGTAATCATCGGGGATGACCATGAACCAGTACTTGAACAGCTTGCAGGATCTCGGCATGGATTCCGGGGCGCGCATTGAGCCGCCGCCTTCGGTGCTGCATGAACTGAACCAGGCCAATAAGCGACTGGAAAAGCTGCTGGCCGATTTGCGCAACGAGCGCAATGCCGATGCGGACTTGCGCAATATCGCGCGCGAAGTGCTGCGCGCGGTGGAGCTCAACCCCGAAATCGCGCTGGCTTGCCTGTTCCTGAACCAGATCGCGGGCACCTACGCGGTGCGCCACTGCATTGAGACAGCGATTGTGGTGATCCTGGTGGCGCGCGGCATGGGCAAGCCTTCGGACGAAGTGCTGTCGCTGACGGCGGCGGCGCTGACCATGAATGTGGGTATGCTGCGCCACCACGACAGCTTCCAGTCGAAGTCGGGCTCCCTGAACAGCGAGGAAATGGCGATTGTGCGGCGCCACCCCGAGAACAGTGCGGAGATCCTGAAATACGCGGGCGTGGAGGACCAGGAATGGATTTCCTGTGTCCTGATGCACCACGAAAACGACGACGGCAGCGGCTATCCTGCGGGCATGACGCGCGAGGAGATCACGCAGAACGCGCGTTTGCTGGCGATTGCCGACCGCTATTGCGCGCGGGTTTCGGCGCGCAACTACCGCTGCTCCATGCTGCCGGACGAGGCGCTGGAAAAACTGCTGCACGATCCCTCCCACCCGGCCGATCCGGAACTGCAGGCGCAGTTCCACCGCCAGGTTGGTAAATTCCCGCCGGGCGTGCTGGTCCGGCTGTCCAACGGTGAAACGGGCGTCGTGGTGTCGCGCGATGGCGGCGATGGCGTGCTGGAGGTGCGCTGCATGCGTGATGCGGCGGGCAAGTCGCTGCCGGCTGCCGTGCATCGCCGTACCGACCATCCCGAATGCGCGATCAGCCAGGCCCTGACCGAAGACCAGGCTGAATTGCGATTCTCAATGAAGCAGATCTGGGGCGCGCAAGCGGCCCTTTAATTCAGCTGCTGCAGGCGGCGTTCCACAAAGCTTTGCAGTTCCGGTGTCAGGCGGCCGATGTCGCGGGCGCGCTGGAAGGCGACCTTGGCTTCCGCGTTGCGCTGGTCGGCTTGCAGCGAAATGCCCATTCCCATCCACCATACTGCGTTGCCCGGTTGCAGGCGCACGGCGGCCTGGTAATGGTCGGCCGCTTCGCGGTGGCGCCCGTCTCGCTCCAGCACATTGGCGAACATGGCGCGGTAATCGGCATTCGTTTCCGCATAGGGTAGGCTGCGCTGCAGCGTGTCGATGGAGCCGCCTCCGTGCTCAAGCTGCAAGCGTGCCAGCAGCATCGCCATTCCAGTTTGCTGCGGAGTCAATACCAAAGCACGCCGCAGATGGCGCATGGCGTCGGAGTGACGCTGATTTTCCACCAATACTGCAACCAGGGTCTCGCGCGCCGCGAGGTGGCGCTGATCAATTTCCAGCGCTGCTTCCAAGTCGCTAATCGCCTCCTGGATGCGTGCGCTGAGCAGCTTACTTTGCGCGCGCTCGTACAGCGTTGTGGCGGAGACTTGCACGCCGCCATCGCGCGCCACGGATGTGAGCTGGCTCGTGCCGCCGCCGGACGCCTCCTTTGTCGCTGTCATTTTCGGGCTGCGCTCAGGTGCTGCCTGGCGCGCTTTCGCGACATGCCCCCTCCTCTCCGGCGCCGCCTTTTCCAGTGGCTGCACTTTCGCCGTTCCAGGCTGCGGTGCTAGCGGTGCCGGCAGCGGCAATCCATCGACCATTTGTTCCGGCGGCGTAAGCTGCGGCGCATCCGCCGCCGGCGCAGCTTTGATCACACCTTTCGCCGGGGCTACTGGCACCACATCCGCCGCCGGAACCTTGTTCCAATACCGCCAGCCGGCAGAGGCCGCACCAGCCAACAAGATCACTACCGCCAAGCCTATCAGCAAAACCGAGCGGCGGTAAGGCGGCGTATCGGGCACGGCACGCACCGCGTCCGGCATGCCAGCTGCCTGTGGCGCGCCACCGCGCGCATCGAGATCCTGCAGCATTTTGTTAATCAGGCTCATAAACTCAACCGATAGGACAGAACCGCGCCCGCCGCGGCCAGCGCCGCCAGTGCCAACCCCGCCGCAAGCCAAGGCCACCCGCGCCGCTTCAACAGCGCGGTGTCTTTCACTGCAAGCTTCACATGGCGGTCGTCGACTTGCTGGCGCCCCTCGCCATACGCCAGTAGCATAGCCTTGTGCGCCATGATGTTGATCAGGCGTGGAATGCCGCCGCTCGCTGCGAACAGCCGGCGCACCGCCGCCTTGCTGAACAGCCGCGCGCCGGTAAATCCGGCCACCCGCAATCGATAGGCCAGGTAATACTCCATATCATCGCGCGACAAGGCGCCCAGGTCGTGCTGGAAAGTGATCCGCTGGGTAAGCTGGCGTATCGATTGCGCCTGCAAATGTTGATTCAGCTCCGGCTGCCCAAACAAGACGATCTGCAGCAACTTGCGTTTTTCCGTTTCCAGATTGGTGAGCAGGCGCAAGGCTTCCAGGCTCGCTTCGGGAATGGTCTGGGCCTCGTCCACGCAGAGCACTACGCGTTTGCCTTGCGCTGCCAACGCCAGCAGGCGCGCGGTCAGGGACTTCAACAAATTGTGCTGGTCCACATCCGGCGCCAGCTGCAACTCGAGCTCTTCGGCCAGTGCCAGCATCAGGGTACGCGGCTCCAGCAAGGGATTGGGCAGGTAGGCCGTGACGAAGCCGTCGCCCAGCGTCTTCATGAACTTCCGGCATAACAGGGTCTTGCCGGTGCCGACTTCGCCGGTAATCTTGATGAACCCTTCACCGCTGCGTGCCGCCACCAGCAGGGTGTTCAAGGCCTCCTGCGAATGCGGGCTGTTGAAAAAGAAGCTGGTGTCCGGCGTAATGCCGAACGGCGCTTCGCGCAGGCCGAAGTGGCTCTCGTACATATCAGTAGCGTCCCATGCCCTTGGGATCAAGGCGCTCAATGCGGCGGCTGCTGTCCATCAAATCCTGGCTCCAATCGCTGGCGGCGTCGACGATGGTCGGCTTGATCAGTACCACCAACTCGCGCTTCTGGATCGAATCAGCGGTGCTTCGGAACAGGCCGCCGATCAGCGGGATACGGCCTGCCACCGGGACCTGCGAACGATCGGCGCTGGTCGATTGGCGCATCAGACCGCCGATGGCGACGACGCTGCCGTTTTCGCCACGCACCATGCTGTCCATCTCCGACGTGGCCGAGGCCGCCAACGGCAGGTTCAGGCTACCCGCCGTGCCGAGGTTGATACTCTTGTTCACCGTCGATACTTGGCTCACCGACGGGTGCACGTGCAGGATGATGTTGCCTTTTTCGTCGATCTGCGGCGTCACGTCCAGAACCACGCCGGAGAAAAACGGCTGCAAGGTCACGTTGGGGGATACCGTGCCGTTTCCAGTGGCATTGGTATTGGTCGTAGTGCTGACGCCGGTCACGAAGAACTCATCGGTGCCGATTTTCAGCACCGCTTTCTGGTTGTTCAGCGTTGCTATACGCGGGCTGGACAACACGTGCACCGTTCCTTGCGACTCCAGGAAGGAAATCAGGGCGGCAAAATTCGCACTCTGGAACGCAATCCCGAACAGCGAGCTGGCGGCACTGGTCGCTGCGGCCAGTGAACTGCCCGGAGTGGACTGCAAGCCATTCGGCTGCCCCATCACGGACGTCACGCCATTGATGCGCGGCGCCAGCGTGGTGCCTGGCCCTACCATCCCGGCCGAGATGCGGGAGGAGCCGAAGGCGGCCCAGTTAATGCCCGACTGGGCGTTTTCGCTCAGCTCCACTTCCAGGATCTTCGCTTCCAGGATCACCTGGCGCGCCACCGCCAACTGTGTAGCCTTGAGATAGCGGTCGACATTGCGCAAGTCTTCCGGCATGGCTCGGATTACCACCAAGCCCGACTGCGGGCTGACAACAACCGTGCGACCATCCTTGCCCACGCCCACGATGGCATCCAGCGACAGCTTCAACTCAGCCCAGAAGTCCGACTCGGAACGGGTGGTGACGTTGGCCGCCTCATCAAGCACATTGGCCGTGGGCGAATTCGGGTCACCCGGGTTGTTATTGCGGTTCTGCCGATTATTGTTATTGCCGCTGTCGATGCCGTTACTATTGTTCTGACTATTGTTGCCTACGTTTTGCACCGAGGTCGATGTCACCCTCAAATTGGAGGAGCCGCGCCGCGACGCTGTTAAGTAATTCACCTGGAACATCCGGCTTTGCAGCGTCAGTGGCTTGATCGAGATGCGCGTGCCCTCGATGCGGTAGTCATAGCCGTACATTTCCCGCACCGCCTCCAGCGCCTCCTGGATGGTCACATCCTTCAGGTTGGCGCTGATGGTGCCGCCGACCTCCGGATGCACCAGCATGTTGTAGCGTGTGCCGGCCACCAGGGAATTGAAGAACTGTTGCGCAGGCGCGTCACTGAAGGCGACGTTGAAGCGCTCCTCCAGCACTGGACGCGCTTTGGGCAACTGCCCGGCAAGCTGGTCGGCAGAAGGCAACAGGGCTTCGGACACTTGGCGCGGCAGCGGTGCGGCAGCGGCGGCGGTCGCAGCGGATTTGACTTCGCTGCTGATGGTGCTGTAAGTCTCGCGCAGCGGGGTCTGGGTGCAAGCTGCCAGCAGCACCAGCGCGGCTGCGCCCACCACCGGGCGGAAAACCTGTGCGACTTTCGGCATAGTATTTCGATTTGTCATGGCTCTTGCGCCTTATCCAGTCCGGATGATACCAACTTCAAGACTTGTTTATGTTTGCCGCGCTGCAGGACTACGGCACGTTCCCGCACTTCCACCAGGACTGCACCGTCCACTTTCCCGCCCAACGGCACGATGGCGCCATCGATGACCGCCAGTTGGCGCCCACCCGGGCGCCGCGCGATCAGCACGGACTGCAACTGCGGCCCCGGCGCGGCGGAGGCAGCGGCAGGGCCACGCTCGGGCTGCGACGCCTGCAATTCGGGCGGCGGCCGGGTCGGATCTGGCAATGCCTGCTGTCCGTGCGCGGCGGCGCAGCCCCCCCATGCCAGTAGTAATAAACACATCCTCATAACTGCACCCACGTGTCGTCCAGGCTCAAGGTATATACCGTCAAGGTCAGGCTGGCTTCCGGGTGCTTAATCACGCTCAATTTCGCGCTACCCCAGATCAGGCGCGGCGACACTTTCTCCAGCGCTTCCATATAGCCCAGCAAGTCGGCATAGCTGCCGCGCACCTCCAGCTCCACGCCGTGCCGGTACAACAGGGCGACGGGCGCCGGCCCTGCCGAGGGCAGCGCGCCCACCGCCGGGGTGGACTGACTGAATTTCCCGTCCTGCAAGCCACTGACCGGCAATGTCCGCATGGCCGATACCCGCAAGCCGGGGTGTCCGCGCAGAATCTGCTGCAAGAGGGGCACAATACGTTGCGGCTGCACCAGGCCGCGCTTCTTGTCCGATAACTCGTCACCTACAGCGCGCGTCAGTTCCTGAACGGTCGCCAGGCGCTGCCGGAGCGGCGCATTCGGGTCGGGCTCGTATGCCTTCAGGATTGCAGCGATACCTTGGTCCGCCGCGGCAATCTGATCTTGCTGTTGCTGCATGGTGGCGTGCAGCGCATGCCGCTCTACCGTCAGCGGCGCCAGCTTACCCATCCAGGCGATCGCCGCGATCACGACAATGCCGCTGACGAACAGCGCGACGCGCTGCCGGAGCGGCAGGCTGTCGACGCGCTGTTCAAGCTTCAACAGCGCGGCCTTCACGGTTGCCCTCCGGCATTGGCCGGCAGCGGCGCCACGCTGCTTCGCAACCTGAACTCCAGGAATCGGGACGTGTCCCCGGCAGACACAGACGGTGGCAGCGCGCTCAAGGCCGGAGCCGGCGTGCTGCCGGCGGTCCCCGGCGGCAGCAGGGACAGGGGCGCGCCTGGCGCCGCGTCGGCCACCGGTGCCTGCGCCGCTGGCGGCCCCATATCCAGCGCCTGGAACGTTTTTCCGCGCAAGACGGGTTCCTCAGCCAACCGCGACAGGTAGGCCGGCAGCAACGCCGCCTGCAGCACACGCCCCTGCAAGCTAATCTCGTGTGGCTCGCCTTCAATGCCCACCTCGGTCAGCCACAAACCCTGCACGCTTTGGCGCGCCAAGGCACGAAAGTACTGGGCAAAGCCCTGCCCGCCCTCGCCCTCCCCCTGGCGCAACATCGACATCGCTTGTTGCAAGGACTTCAGACGCACTTCCTTCGCCTGCAAATCCGACTTCAACACGGGGTCACTGGCGCGCGGCGCGAACTCGAGCTTTACCGCCTCCAACCGCGCCTGGCGCGCCTTCAGCGCCGCATCGCGCAGCACCGCGTTTTCCCGCAGCGGCGCCAGCTGCAGCTGGGCAAACACCACCAGGGCGATGGTCCCAAGCAGCATGACGCCCAGGGCCAGGCCCATGCCGCGCGCACCAAAACTGTGCCGCTGCCGCATGAAGACTGGGTTGAAAAGATTGATTTGCTGGCTCATGGCGTCACCAGTTCCTGGCGCAAGGCCGCGCCCAGCGCGAAGAAATAGTAAGCCTGCTGCGCCGGGTCGAGCAACTCCGGCACGGCGGACAGGTCAATGACATCCGCCAGGTTCGTCTGCACCACCGGCATATACATATTCGACGACAGGTAGCTCAACAGCGCTTCGTTGGAGCCCGGCGCAAGCACCATGCGCGCGATGGAGATAAAACTGAACTGGCGTTCAAAATGGTCGAGCGAGCGCTGCACCTCCAGCATCAGTCGGTCCAGTGTCGCATGGCGCCGGTCGGCGTCCTGGTCCTCCAGCAGTTCCGTCGTGACGTCGATGCGGCGCGCCAGGTAAAGTTCGCCCAGGTAGGTCACCGTCAACAAGCCCCCTTGCGGGCCCACCGACAGCATGCCCAGCCCCCGGCCATCCTCTTCCAGCAGGGCCGACACATTGCGCTGCGCGTTTTCCGGAATATCGATGACTTCCAGCGCGACACCGGCATCGAAAAACCGCTCTTGGCGCTGGCGCACGACACTATTGCGCGCGGCCACCACGAACATGCTGGGCGTACGGCCGCTGGCGCGCTCCACTGGTATCGACATGATGTCGAAGGTGGCGTCGTCGACATGAAAGTCCAGCATATCCTTCATCCGCCAGCGCACGGCGGTTTTCAGTTCTTCCTGCGGCACATTCGGCGCTTCCACCGTCAGCATCTGATACTCGCTGGGAGACAGCAGAGTGCTGCAACGATAGCGCATCGCATTGCGCGCGCGCGCCGCGCGGGCCAAGGCCTCCTGCCCGCCCTCGCTTTGCAGCGCCACTTCAGCGCATCCAAGCAATACCGGCGTGGCAGCACCCTGGCGCCGCATCGTCGCCAACGCCATGCCTTGTGTGGTCGGAGCGAAGACCATCCAGGCGTCTTTTTCCTTTTTTGCTTTCGAGAAAAGTCGCATTCCGCAGTGTTGTCAAACTTTTGGATGAAGAAACAAACGTAATTCTTTGATTAATTGGCGTATCTTGCCACTGTTCAGCCACACTGTCAGTACAATTCCCTGATATAGGTCACCGGGGTGTTGCGATAAATACCAAAGGTAGCCCGGCCAGGCGTACTCGGCAACCATTCAGGCCCCGAGGCAGGATCGATGTAATAATCGGCGGTGCCATGACTGCCGGCGCCCGGCGCCCTCAGCAGGAAGCGCGCCAGACCACCACTGACGGAACGCAGCGCGTTGGACGTGGCGCCCAACACGGATTTGCAAGCACTACCGGATACCAGGTTCTTTTTGCAGTTCGTAAAGCGCAACAGCGCTGGATTGAGCACATCAGCCATGGAATCGCCGCTGCTGGTCGCCCAGCGCGTACCGTTCCAATACTGGACGCGCGCAGTCACCGGCAGAAACTGCAGCTCGGAGCCAAATACGTTCGGCAGCTGCAGACGCGCATTGGCCACTATCACCTCCCCTTCAACCAGCTCACGCGCCGCGTTGTAGCCGTACAGGGAGCTGACCCCGTCCGCATCGGTGGCGCGGACATAGACCAGAGCAGGCGTCTGGCGGCCAGCGCCCGCCGCTCCCGTCATCGAGTACGGATTACTCATTTTGTAGTCGAGCATCAATGACAAGCGCCCCTCGTCGTTGTCGAAGTCTAGATCGCCACTGTCCTTAACCGTCGCCGCCTTCTTGTCGCGGCGCAGGCCGTCGGCTGGTGGGTTGGCGCCAAAGGCCAAGGCTGGGCATACCCCGCCGCTCGGCGCGGCCAGCGTCTGGTTGAGTGCGCCGCATAGGTAGAGTGCCTTGGAAAACACGCCGCGGTAGTTCTTCAACAGGTTGCCGTCGACGTCGTGGGCGGTCACTGTCGTGCTGAACGGCAGCGCCGAGTAGACCAGGCCGCTGACGGCGGAACACGGCAAGTCGGCCGGGCATGGCAAAATCGGCCCCAGGGCGTCCGGCGGTTCCAGCACAGTATTGAAATGATCGGGCACGAAGCGCCCGATATTGGTGGTGACCGGATCAACCCCGCCGCTGCCGAGGTAGTCGTTGCCCGCCAAAGTCGCCTTGGTGGTGATGATGCCGACTTCGGGGTAGTTGAAGGTCCCTGACGAGAGTCCTAACGCGAACGGATTGAGGCTGCCTTCCAGTTCCGGGCGCGCCACCATGTCCGCGAAGCTCAGGCCGTCGCTCGGGTTCGGGTTGAAATAAATGCTGCGCGGCAGGATCTCGTTACCAAAGTTCTTGGCGAAGTACTTGGTACCCGGGACCTTATCCCTGGTCCGCACGCCAACGCTGATCGTGAAAGGTTCGCCGGCCGCAACAAACTTCGCGCCGGTGGCCACCGTCGCTCCCGGGTTGTTGATGCGCGTGCCATTGGCGCCAGTCTTGTAGACATCCATTTCCAACATATAGGGCCGCATCACAACCGGCCCGCTGGCGCCAGTCTTACCGCTCGAATCCTGCATGAACAGCTTGACGCGCCCCACATCGAAGTAGTTGAAGGTCAGCGGCACGCTGATGCTGGCCTGGTTCGCCGCCACCGTCAGGATACGGTAAGCCGACCACTGCGCGCCGCTCGGCGTCGCGCTGTTTTCCGCGCATTTGGGCAGCAGCGACGCCAAGTCCGGGAACGATGCCTGTTCGGTCGTGCCCTTCACCGGATTATGGCAAGACATGCCGAAACGCATGGACAAAGCAGTCGGCAGCGTCGCGCTGGGCGCGGTCGGGACGCCGGAACCATTTAGCAGGGTGATGTACACCGCGACGTCATCGCCGGCGATGACACTCTTCCAGTCAATGAACTGGCATTGGCCGGCAGTGCCGAACGCCACTCCCTTGGTGCACACGGAACGCGTGAAGACGTACGGCGCCACTTCCACCGCCGCCGTATCGGTCGCGGTATTGTTTGCCATCTGGTTGTCGAACTCGCTGCCACTGACCGTCACCGTATTGCTTAGCGAGCTCGTCACGGAATTGACCATGACGGTCAGGAGCAAAGCCGGGGCACTCGCCCCCACATCCAGCGGAATGTTGTAATTGCAGGTAACTTTCTGCCCAGCCTGTACACAGCTCCAGCCGTCACCGCCGGCGTACACAAGACTGACCTGCGACGGCAGGTTGTCGACTACCTGGATCGTACCTGGCTCTGCGGCTGGGCCGTAATTGGTCACGTTCACTGTATACAACATGGTCTGGCCCAAGGTCGGCGCCTGGTCGCGTGCGATGGTGATGCCGAGGTCGGTCACCGGCGTATTCGGCACCGCAATCACTTCCGCGCTCAGCAACACCAGATCCTGCTCGGACCGGTACACCGTGGTGGCACTGGTTTGTCCAGCCTGGATCACGGGACTGCTTACCGTATATGAATCGTAGTCGATACCGTAGGATGCGGTATCCGTGCCGGCAATGGTGCTCGCCGAGTTGAACTGGTTGCCCGATGGGTTCACGCTGTTCGACATCGAGTAGCCGTTAAAGGTCAGGAATTCGCCGCTCGGCGTACTGCTCAGCGTCGCATCCCCCTCCCAGGTTATGTGCGCCACCCGCCCGGTTTGCGTGGTCAAGGGTGGAATTTCGAAGTTCGACAGCGACAGCGTCACGCTGCTGTACTGGATGTACTGGAAGCCTTCGTAAATATTCAGAACCCGGAAGGTCTCGGTCGGCAGCGAATACACCACAATCATGGCCCAGCCACCGACAACCCCCTGCACGTCGCACCACTTCGACGAGTTGGCGATCGTCAGGCCGGAAAAAGAGTACTTGGCATTGCGCTTCGCCGTCACCTCGGCCGTGACGTCATACGCCCCGCTGAAAAAATCATAGCCTACCGTGGCACTCTTGTATTGCCGCGACGCCGGCGCGGTCACCGCTTTGCCATCGAAGGTGACGGCGTAATCAGTGGTAGTGCCGGAGGCAGCCCAGTAGAGCTGGGCGCTGAGAATTTTCGCCGATGCTGGAATCCCGCTCAAGGTCGCTTCCGTCGTCTCGTTGGCGGCATAGATGCTGCAAGCATTGGTAGTGTTGGATGCCTTGCGCAGAGTCTTCTGCAAGCCGACAAAATTGACGTTGCCGGCAAAACTCTTGAACAAGGCGATGGTGGTATCAGCGTGTGCCGGCATCGCCAACAGCAGCATGGCCAGCGTCAACCATCGGTACCGGGACCAGAGGGCGCTCACGTCGTCAGTCTCCAAAATCGACCTGGATAACCCGCTGCACATAATCCAGGTTGTTGCTCGGATTCGGGCAGGCGCCTGCCGCCGGCTGGTTGCACGCGACCACACGCATGCGGTAGCGCTTGATTGTATTCAGCAGCGTCGTGGTACAGGTCACGCTAACCGTGTAAGGGCTCAGCGTAGTGCTGGCAGGCATGGCAAAACTGGTGGTTGACAAAGCCCCGCTGGCCGCCGGGCATAAGGCGCCGCTACGCAACTGTCGGTGCATGCCCCATTCAACGCCGGAACGTGCCGCCAGATAGGCTCGGGTGCCTTGCACATCCAGTCCAAAGGCCGCTTGCTGGGTTGACGTTACCGTGACGATGGCTACCGCCAGGAACGCCAGGACCACAACCAGGAAAATGGCCGCCACCAGGCTCACCCCGCGCTGGCGGAACTGTGTGCGCAAAAGGGTCATATCGGATTATCCACGTGAATCTGATGAAACAACTGCACCGTTTCCATCGGAGCATCGGCTCGTGCCAGCGTAAGGTTAATACCCAGCAAGCCCGAGCGAGTATTGGCAATATTAGCCTCATATGTGAAGCGGCAGGCCGTGACATTCGTCGCCAGGACGGCCGTACTTGGTGAAGCCGAGGGCGCCACGTAGTTCCATTGCCGCAGCAGCTGGCGGTTTGCAAGGTCGCACACAAAACTCACCGGACCGGTCACCACCTGGAAGCGGCGCGCCGGCGAACTCAAGACAGTCCCCGACCCGCCCGCGCTGGCAAACGGATTGCTCGCCAGGGTGACCGTATTGCCCGCCACCGCACTCACCAAGGCGATATTGTCGCCGGCATACGCGTCCGCACGGTCGATGCCCGGGCCAAGGTTATAGACCACAATCGAATCGGTGCCTGCAACAATGGCTGGCGATGGCATCTGGCCAACCACGGTAAAGCTGCGCTTCGCGCTATCGGCAAAGTCCAGGTAGCCGGCCCCCTCGTTATCTTCCTCGGCGAGGTAGCGGCCGCCCGACTTGGTGGGAAAGAACTCCACCGAAGTGCCTGCGGGGTTGACCCGGACGCTGTTGGGCAAGGCCCGGCGCACCTCGCGCGCTACACGCCGCACCGCCAGGTCGGCGGCATCGCTTAAATCAGCGCGCGCCGCGCTGTCGACGTAGGCTTGCACCGGCGCTCGCATGAAAACCGCCACGATACCTACCAGGACTCCGACCAGCACCATCACAACGATCATTTCGATCAGCGTGAAACCGTCCTCGCGTCTCATTGCGCCACCTGCGGAGCGTATCGGGTGCGATAAGCATCCAGTTCGATGAAATCGCCCGCTTGGGCGCCATGGGTGACCCGCACGGTCAAGCGCAACACTTCCTGTGTCGCCACGGCGGCCGTGGAGGTTATGCCATTCAACGATTCGGCGCGCACCGTAAGCGTCGCCGAGTAGCCGCTCAGGCCCAACTCATTCCCCGCCGCGTCAACCAGTTTGCCAGCAGCGTTATTGAATGCGGCGTGGGCTACGCCCAGGCTGGGGACGTAGTCATTGATGTTATCGAAGGGGCGCGCATTGCCCGGCTCCTGTCCCACGCCTTCCGGAGTAGCGCAATTGGCAGGCGCAGCCGGATTTTCAGTCACATCGACCGGATCGCAGAAGGTAAAGGCAGCCAGCTGGACCTCCTCCAGCAAAGCTTCCGCGATGAGCAGGGCCTGCTTCCGTCGCAGCGGGTCGGCACTCGCGTTGTTCGTATTGGCCAGCGTGCGCAGGATAGCTGCGACCGCGATGCCGACGATCAGGATAAACAGGATCAGCTCAACAAACGTCAGCCCGGATTGACGATAGCGGCTAGTAAACATAGCCCGTTTCCCATTGCACCCGGATGGGCTGCTGGTCGTCGCCTGCGCGTACCAAAAGGTTCAGCGAACTGAACTCCGCACCGGTGTTCAACTGCGGCTTTCCGGCGGCATCGAAATAGAAATGGTTGTGGGCCGCACTCGCAGGCGACAACACCAGCGTCACGTTGGCTGGGGGCGCAACGCAAGCCCAGCTCCGGTCGGTGCTGCACTGGCCGGTACCGTTGAAGCTATTGCCGCCCCCCGGGTCCTTGACGCGATTCGTCGAACTGCATGTCGCGGCATAACACAAGGCGACACTTGTAGCATCGAGATAAACGTAAATCGGCCGATTTTGGGCGATGGCAAGGCGCTGGCCAAAGCGTAGGGTAGCCTTGACCTGGGCTGCGAAGCCGGCCGCATCGAAGCCGGTACGCGAAAAGAAGCGGTTAAAGGCGATGGCCGAGAGGATGCCAACGACAACCAGCACAATGATCAATTCGACCATTGTGAAACCACGCTCACGCCGTGCTTTGCTGGTTGTCATTGCTCCTTGGCTGTGGGAGCGGGTTTAGCAGCCCGTCGTTACCGTGGTGACCACCGGTGGCGTGACAGGTGTTGTGGTAAGGACGGCAGCAGTGTACAGCGCGTAGCAGGTTGCCCCTTTAGTTGAACTCGCTACGCTCACTGGGACGAAAGCCACCGAGCCTGCTGGCGGCGTCGGATTGTTTGGGCCGGCAGTGCCTGCCACAATCGTCTTGTAATCAGTGGCGCTGATACCGGCCATGCTTTCGATCTGTGTGCCAGTAATTGTTGGGAAGCCGGCAGAGTCGACCGCCACGTTCAAGCCTTCCATTGCGACCGGGCTTGATGGCGCGATCAGCCAACGGCTATGAACCAGCGAAGTCGCGGCGTTCAGCGAGCCGCGAACCGCATTCACACTGGCGGTGCGTGCCTCGGTGCCGACATCGATGAAACGGGGCAGCGCGGTGGCGGCGAGAATGCCGAGAATCACGATCACGACGATCAGTTCAATCAGCGTAAAACCCGCTTGTTGAGTACGAGGCATGGTGTAAGAAAACTTTTTCATCACTTCTCCCAATAAGTTCGACAATCAATTCAGACCGGCATTCTGGCTAGTCATATACCTGGTTGAGGACGACACCGGCGTTGATCGCGGGTGGCTCTGGCGGCCTGGCGGAGTGTTCGGGCAAGCGCCGCAATTCTAACTTGAAATAGAGCATTTTCTGTTGCTTATCCATAGATTTCTCTCCTCCAAGCAACACATATACCAGCCGCTTCGACTCGGTATCAAAAAACCAGGTACCGGGCTCAGCCGGGGCACTTGCCAAATTCGCAAACTCCCCAGCATAATTTGGAGGCCGGACAGCCATCAGCCGCATCGGGTTTGCACCCTCCAAAGCAACTGTTGTGGCCGGTCTTAGGCGATGCATTTCAACAGCAGCGCGCAATTGTGACACCGTAATGGCAACCGCCCGCTCCTCTGCATTTTCAGTGTAGAACGAGATCCTGTTCAAGAAAACCACCAGCAAAACCAAGCCGACCAACAACCACACCAATGCCTCGAAGCGGCGAAACCGGCGCAGCTTACTCATCTCTTAAGTGCAACTTTACCCAAATCCCAGATAGGCAGGAAGACACCCAACGCCAGGATCAACACCATGATGCCGAGGAAGGTGATCAGGATCGGTTCGATCTGGGCCGACAGGGTCTTTAGTTCGTAGTCCACCTCGCGTTCGTACATCGCGGCGATCTCATCCATCAAATCATCCAACGAGCCTGTTTCCTCGCCGACCGCGATCATTTGCAGCACGATAGGCGTAAACACGTTCGCAGCCATGGCCGTGCGCAAGATGCTCTCACCCCGTTCCACGCCATCCCGCATCTGCTCCACACGCGCGGCCAGATAGGCATTGTCCACCGTTTGCGCGACTACAGTCAGCGCCTGCACGATTGGCACCCCGCTACGGGCCGACAACGCAAAACTGCGCGCAAAACGCGCCATCGTGCCTTTGTGGATGATTTTCCCCGCAATCGGCAGATGCAGTTTCCAACGATCCCACTTGTAACGCCCCGCTTCGGTGGCGATCCAGGAACGCCACATAAGCCCCCCCGCCACCAAGGCTCCAGCCAGTATCGGCCAGTACTTGACTGTCAGGTTGGACGTCGTCAGCAATATGCGCGTCATAAGCGGCAACTCGGCGTTCAGATTGCGGAACACGCCTTCGAACGCCGGAATCACCCACATATTAATCACGACAATGGCCGCAAGCATCGCCAGCACCACAAACGTGGGATAGCGAAGCGCCGCACGGACGCGCTCCTTCATGTCGCGCTCAAACTCGAGATGGTCGAACAACCGCAGGAACACTTCGTCCAGCCGGCCTGTCATTTCCCCGACCCGTATCATGGACAGGTAGAACGGCGTGAATGCCACAGGGTGACGCCGCATGGCAGTCGACAGCTCGCGGCCCGCATCAAGCGACTCCCGCAGATCGGCGATCACGCGCGCAAATGCCTTGCTGATGGCTGATTCCTGCAGGCCACCCAGGCCACGCATGATCGGCACCCCGGACTTCAACAGGGTGTGCATCTGTCGGCTGAATAACTGCACATCCATGGAATTGACCTGCTTCTCGGTCAGCCTTTCCCACAGCAGCCGCCAGGCGGACTTGCCGGCGTTTCCCGCAGCGGTTTCCTTGATTTCGACCGGCGTGACCCCAGTGGCAAACAACTGGTCGGCCACCGCCCCGCTGTCGGCGCCTTCCAGCACCCCAGCCAGCAATTCGCCGCGTCCGTTACGTCCCTTGTATGCGAAATAAGGCACGTTAATCCTCGAACTGGTTGCTGATACGCATAGCTTCCGCCACCGTGGTGCGGCCCTGGATCACGAGCTGCACCGCGTGTCGGCGCAGGGTTTGCCCGCCCATCTGCTGCGCGGCGGCTTTCAGGAAGACGGCCGGGTCCACGTCGTTGGCGGCGTCCACCACCGCCTGGCTCATTTCCAGCAGCTCGTACACGCCGGTCCGGCCACGATAACCCAGGCCGTTGCAGTGCGAGCAGCCCTTGCCGTGGAAGTAGCGGCCCATGTCCACCTTGTCCTTCAGCTCAAGGGTCAGCCACTCATGCTCGCTCGGCGTCAGCGTGTACGGCGTGGTGCAGGATTCGCAGATCACGCGCACCAGGCGCTGCGCCAGCACGGCCTGCAACGAGCTGCCGACCATGTAGCGCGGCACGCCCATATCCATCAGGCGCAGCGGAGTGCTGGCGGCATCATTGGTGTGCAGGGTGGAGAGGACCAGGTGGCCGGTCATTGCGGCGCGCAGGCCGATTTGCGCGGTTTCCTGGTCGCGCATCTCGCCGACCAGCACAATATCCGGGTCCTGACGCAAGGCGGAACGCAGCACGCGCGCGAAATCCAGCTCGATCTTCTCATTGACCTGCACCTGGTTGATGCCCGCCAGGCGGTACTCGACCGGGTCTTCGACCGTGATCAGCTTCTTCTCCATCGAGTTCAGCTCGGCCAGCGCGCAGTACAACGTGGTGGTCTTGCCGCTACCGGTCGGTCCGGTCACCAGCACCAGGCCGTTGGGGCGCGCCACAATTGCGCGGAACTTGTCCAGCAGCGGTTTCGGCATGCCGATGGCGTCCAGGCGCAGGGTCATGCCGCTCTGGTTCAACAGTCGCATGACGATGGATTCGCCGTACTGCGTCGGCATGGTGGAGATACGAACGTCGATCCGTGCATTCTTCACGCGCACCGCGAAGCGGCCGTCTTGCGGCAGACGCTTTTCCGAGATGTCCAGGTCGGACATCAGCTTCAGGCGCAGCGCCAGTGCCGGAGCGATCTTGATATCGGCTTCCGTCTGCAAGTGCAGCACGCCATCGATGCGGAAGCGGATTTGCAGCCGTCCTTCCTGCGGTTCAATGTGGATGTCCGAGGCGCGCACTTGGGCCGCGTCGTCGAACAGCGATTGCAGCAGCTTGACCACCGGCGCTTCTTCCAGCCCTGGACTGGCGGCGGCCAGCGCGCCAAAGTCCACCGAACCTTCGCCCAGCTCCTGTTCCAGCTCGCGCGCCAGGCCGGTAATGTCCTCGGTGCGGCGGTAGATGCGGTCGATCGCAGCCAGCACCTCGGTCTCGTTGACCACGGCCAGCTCGATGGTCTGCTTCAGCAGGCGGGTGATTTCGTCGTACGCGAACAGGTCGGTCGGGTCGGACAGGCCCACCAGCATGGTGCCTTTGCGGTCTTCCAGCACCAGCGCGCGGAAGCGGCGGGCCTGGGTTTCCGGCAGCATCCGCACCAGGTCGGAATTAATCTGGTAAAACTTGAGGTTGATGTAAGGGATGTTGAGCTGGCGCGCCAGGGCGCCGGAAATCTGCTCTTCGGTGACGTAGCCGTGTTCCACGAACACGCGCCCCAGCTTGCGGCCGCTGCGTTTCTGCTCCGCCAGCGCCATGCCCAACTGTTCTTCCGACAGCAGCTTTTGCTGCACCAGGATCTCACCTAAGCGAACCTTTTCCGGCCTCGTCATGCCCTATGCCCCGAATCCATATAGTCGAGGGCATTGTATGCGACTGAATCGTGCATGTATAGCAAAAGGCGTTAGCAGAATGCTACACGGGCGACGAAAACTTGCGGGAAGTGGTCAAATGGCAGGGCCAATTCCACCACCGGAAGCTCGCCCATGTATACGCAGCACTTTGGCTTGCACGAAGCACCGTTCGGCATCACGCCGAACCCGGCCTTCTTTTACAGCGGCAACGCGCGCGGGGAAATCCTGTCCGCCCTGCTCTACGCCGTCACCCATGGCGAGGGAATTGTCAAGGTGACGGGCGAGGTAGGCTGCGGCAAGACCATGCTGTGCCGCATGCTGGAGGCGCGCCTGCCGCACGGGGTGGACGTGCTCTACCTCGTCAACCCTACCCTCTGCCCGCAAGAAGTCCTGCATGCCATCGCCGCTGAGCTGGGTTTGGCAACCGGTGGCCGCCGTTCGGATGAGGTGGTGCGCGCGCTGCAGGCAGAGCTGATCGCGCGCCACGCGGCCGGCCGGCGGGTGGTCTTGCTGGTGGAGGAAGCGCAGGCCATGCCGCTGGAGACGCTGGAGGAGATCCGCCTGCTGACCAACCTGGAAACGGCCAGCAGCAAACTGCTGCAGATCGTGCTGTTCGGCCAGCCGGAGCTGGATGAGCACCTGTCGCTGCCGCGCATGCGGCAACTGCGGGAGCGCATCACCCACAGCTTTGACGTCCCCCCCATGCCGCGCGACCAGATCCCCTTCTTCCTGTCGCACCGTTTGCGCGCTGCGGGCTATCGTGGTCCAGAACTGTTCAGCCAGGGCGCGGTGCGCCTGATCGCGCGCGGTTCGCAAGGCATTGTGCGGCGGATCAACGTGCTGGCGGATAAGGCGTTGATGGCCGCTTTCGTGGATGACTTGCCTTACGTCAACTCCACCCACGTGCGCCAGGCGATTGAGGACAGCCGCTATTCGTGCGCGGTTGTCCCGGGCAATCGCAGTATGATCGTTTTCGATAGATTCCTGGCAACTTGTTTCCGGCGGCGATCAACATGAAGAACCTTACGGCTTCGCTGTTATGCGTCTTGCTTGGGGCTTGTGCGGCACCGCAGCTGCCCGTCTCCCCCGCCCATGTGGGCGAGCCGGCGCCCGTGGCCGGCGCCATTCCGGAGCCGGTGCAGCACAGTGCGCCTTTGCCTTCGCCGCGTCCTGCGCAGCGGCAGGAAACGTATAGCGTCTCGGTGCACCGGGTACCGGTGCAGTCGGTGCTGTTTGCGCTGGCGCGCGATGCGGGCCTGAATGTGGATGTGCATCCGGCTATCGAGGGCATGGTGACCTTGAACGCGCTAGACCAGACTTTGCCGCAACTGTTGGCCCGTATCGGCAAGCAAGTTGATATGCGTTATGAGCTGCAGGGCAAGAACCTGGTGGTGCTGCCAGACCAGCCTTACTGGCACCACTACCGCGTGGACTACGTGAACATCGCGCGCAGCACCAATAGCAGCGTGAATATCGCCACCCAGATCTCGACCACCGGCGGCTCGGCGGTAGGCGGGACGGCGTCCAATCCGGTGCCGTCCGCCGGCATGGCGCTGGGCGGGGGCAACAACAACTCAACGACTTCCGTCACCAACCGCTCGGACAACAATTTCTGGTTCAGCCTGGAAAAGAATGTGCGCGACATGCTGCGCCCCACTACGCTGGGCGACTCGCTGAGCGATCCGCTGGCACAGATGCGGGAGCAGGCGAGCGCCCTGCTGCAGCAGGCGCAGTCGCAGGGCGCGGGCGGGCCGGAGGGCGGCTATCCCGGCGCGCAGGCTACGGCAGCACAGGCGCGAACAGCAGCGGGGGCAACCGCCTTTGGGCCTGGCGCGGCGGGCCAGGTACGCGGTGCCGCCTCGGTCATCGCCAATCCGGAGGGCGGGCTGCTGTCGGTGCGCGCCACCAGCCGGCAACATGAAAAGGTGCAGGAGTTCCTGGACCTTATGCTGTCCGCCGCCAAGCGGCAGGTGCTGATCGAGGCGACCATTATCGAGGTCAAGCTCAGCGACCAGTATCAGCAGGGGATCAACTGGTCGCGCATCAATGGGCACGGAAAGCTGGGCCAGGGCCGGGTCGGCACGGCGCCGCTACCGTCGGGCATCCTGCCGGGCACTTCGCCGGGCTTCTTTATCTTCGACTACTCCAACCCGGTCACGCGCTTTGGCAATATCAGCGCGACCATCTCGCTGCTGGAGTCGTTCGGCAAGGTCAAGGTGTTGAGCAGCCCAAGGATCAGCGTCCTGAATAACCAGACGGCTTTGCTGAAGGTGGTGGACAACAACATCTTCTTCACGCTCAAAGTGACGCCTGCGGTGCTCACCTCCAATGGCACGATTGCCACGCCGGCCACCTACGAATCCAAAGTCGAAACCGTGCCGGTGGGCTTTGTCATGAGCGTAACGCCGCAGATTTCCGCGGATGATGAAGTGACCCTGAACGTGCGCCCCACCATCACGCGCATTGTGGACTCGGTGGAGGACCCCAACCCGGAACTGCACAAGCAAGGCGTCATCAGCCGCGTGCCGGTGATCCAGGCGCGCGAGATGGAGTCGGTGCTGAAGGTGCAGAGCGGCCAGGTCGCGGTGATGGGTGGCTTGATGCAGGATTCGGTGGACAACGCCAAGGATGGTATTCCCTGGGTTAGCTCATTGCCGGTCGTGGGCAACCTGTTCTCGTACCGCAATGAAACCGCGAGCAAAACGGAGCTGGTTATCTTCCTGCGGCCTGTGGTGGTGAAGGATGCCAGCATCGCTGGCGACTTCCGCGACTACCGCCACCTCATGCCCAACAGGCCGGCGGAGGGCCTATGAGCTTGCTCATGCAGGCCTTACGCAAGGCGGAGCGTGCCCGGGTGCAGAACGGGCAGGAGCCTGAGCCCGCCGAGCCTGCGCCGCCGCCCCAGGATGGCGGACCGGCCTTCTCGCTAATGGCCGACGCGTGGCGCCTGGAACCGCTCGATGCGGAGCCGCCGGTGATTCCGGCCCAAGAGGCGGTGCATGATCCGGTGCCGCCGCAGGCGCGGCATGAAACCCAGCGCCCCCGGGCGCCAGCTCCCGACCCGGTTCCGTCTTCCTCCGGCAGCAGTGCCGCGCCTGACTGGCGGGATGACGAGGGCCGCAGCCCGCCCCTTACCGGCACGCCATCTCCGCGCGCGACCGAAAGCGCGGTCCGGGCTGGGATGCGCGCGGCGGCGCCAGCGCGTGCTGTTGCGTCTTCGCAGCGGCGGCTGACAATGCTGGTGGCGGCCTTGCTTGGCCTGCTGCTGGTGTTCGGGTTGGTGTATTGGCGCGCCGTGTCCGGTCCGGGACCGGGAGCACGGTTGCCGATGGTGCCTATGCCGGCGCCCGGCGCAGCGCCGGTGGTCGCGGACGGCTTGCCGGCGGCGGCGGGGATACCGGTGGCGCCTTATGCGACGGCGCCAGGGCCGGGCAGCGGCGAGGCGGCGTATAGCGGCGGCGCGCCGGGGGCGGCTGGCGTGGCTGGCGCGGTGGGGCCGGCTGCCGCCGTTGGCGCGCCCGATTTCGTGCCCGGCGCGACCGCGCGTCCGGGAATCGGCAGCACGTCGGATTTGGCAGCCGCCGCGCCGGCGACCCGCCCGAACGTTGACGTCACCGTGCCCACGCCGGAACAATTGGCCGCCATCACCGATCCCGCCATCCGCGCCGAGGCGATGCGCGATGCAGCTGAAAGGGCGGCGCGCCAGGTGCGCCATGATGTCGCGGGTGCTGCCAGTGGAACCGCTGGAGTGGGCAGCGTCCCCGACGCTCCCCCTGCCCGGCCACTCCCATCCAACACGGCGGAAACGCCGGCGCGGAGCGCGAACCGGCAAGCTGGCGGCACGGAGATGCGCAGCAGGACTTCGGCCGCGGAACGCGCACCAGGGCAGGCGCGCAGGCCGGCCGGCGCCACGGGCAGCGCAACGGCAAAGGCGGCCAATAGCGGCGCGCGGTCCCTGCCGACGGCGGTCGGCGAGAATGGCGACGTGCGTTTTGTGCGCGGCGCTACGCCAGACGGCATCTCTCCCGCCATACAAAACGGCTACAACGCCCTCAAATCCGGCGACCTCACCGCCGCGCGCCAGCAATACGACCTAGCCCTGCTGCAAGACCCGAATAACCGCGACGCCCTGCTCGGCGCCGCCGCTCTCGCCCTGCGTGAAGGCGACGGGCGGCAGGCCTCCGGCAACTACCTGCGCATGCTGGAGCTCGACCCCAACGACCCGGACGCACTGGCCGGCCTGTCCGAACTGCGCGGCGGCGACCTGGAAGCGAATGAAGTCAAGCTCAAAGGCGTCGCCCGCAAACACCCCGACTCCGGCCCGGTGCAATTCGCCCTGGGCAACCTGTATGCGCGCCAGGGTCGCTGGCCGGAAGCCCAGCAAAGCTACTTCCGCGCCTACAGCGCCATGCCAGACAACGCCGACTACGCGTACAACCTGGGAGTGGGACTGGACCGCATGAACCAGCCGCGCCTGGCGCAAACCTATTACCGGCGCGCGCTGGAACTGGCGCAAGGCAGCCCGCCCGCCTTCAACGTGGAAACGGTACGCAAGCGACTACAAGCCCTGGAAACGCCGCCCCAATAAAGCACAATGGCCGACACGCAGAAAATCCCGCTCGGCAAACTGCTGATCCAGAAAGGCGTTATCAGCCAAGACCAGCTCCGGATCGCGCTGACCGAGCAAAAACGCAGCAACGCCCCGCTGGGCCAGTTGCTGATCTCGCTCGGCTTCGTCACCGAAGCCACCATGCGCGAGGCCCTGAGCGAAAACCTCAACACCCGCTCGGCCGACCTGAAAAGCCTGGTGGTCGATGCCGTCGCCCTCAAGCTGATCCCGAAGGACGTGGCCAAACGCTACCGCGTCTTCCCCATCGTCTACGAGCGCGACACCGACCGGCTGGTGCTGGCCATGTCCGACATCACCAACATCGTCGCGCTGGACCAGGTGAGCGCCATGCTGGTCAAGGGCATTACCCTGGTGCCGCTGCTGGTGAATGATTCCGATATCGCGCACGCCATCGACCACTACTACGGCTTTGAACTGTCGATCGACGGCATCCTGCACGAAATCGAAACCGGCGAAGTCGCTTTCGACGCGATGAGCGACGAATACAGCCAGCCCATGGTGCGCCTGATCGACGCGCTGCTGGCGGACGCGGTGCAGAACGGCGCCTCCGACATCCACTTCGAGCCGGAGCACAGCTTCCTGCGCATCCGCTACCGCATCGACGGCATCCTGCGCCAGATCCGCAGCCTGCACCGCTCCTACTGGCCGGCCATGGCGGTGCGCCTGAAAGTCATCAGCCAGATGAACATCGCCGAAACGCGCGCGCCGCAGGATGGGCGCATCTCGATCCAGTTCTCCGGCCGCCAGATCGACTTCCGCGCCAGCTCCCAGCCCACCACGCATGGCGAGAATATCGTGCTGCGGGTGCTGGACCGCCTGAAAGGCATCGTGCCGCTGGGGCGTCTGGGCCTGGCCGAGCAGGAGCTCGACATGCTCAAGCTGATGATCGCCCGGCCGGATGGCCTGATCCTCGTCACCGGCCCCACCGGCAGCGGCAAGACCACCACCTTGTACTCCATCCTCAACCACATCAACACCGAGAGCATCAACATCATGACGATGGAAGACCCGGTGGAGTACCCGATGCACCAGATCCGCCAGACGTCGGTCAACGAATCGGCCAAGCTGGGCTTCGCCGAGGGCATCCGCTCGATGATGCGGCAGGACCCGGACGTGATCCTAGTGGGCGAGATTCGCGACAAGGAAACAGCCGACATGGCGCTGGCCGCCGCCATGACCGGGCACCAGGTCTATTCCACCCTGCACACCAACTCCGCCGTCGGCGCCATCCCGCGCCTGCTGGACCTGGGCGTGGTGGCCGATGTCCTGGCCGGCAACATCATCGGCATCATGGCCCAGCGCCTGGTGCGCAAGCTATGCCCGCACTGCCGCCAGCCGGTGCAGGCCGACGAGCTGGAGCGGCGCCTGCTTGGCCTGCCGCCGGACGGCCCGGTTGTCACGATCTACCGCGCCGGCGCCTGCGACCGCTGCGCCCACCAGGGCTACAAGGGGCGCATGGCGATCATGGAGCTGCTGCGCATGAACGCCGAATTCGACGAACTGGTGGCGCGCCGCGCCCCGGCGCGCGAGCTGCGCAACGCCGCGCGCGCCGCCGGCTTCCGCTCCCTGGTCGATGACGGGACGCGCCGCGTGCTGGAGGGCGCAACCACGCTGGACGAGGTGTCGCGCGTGGTGGACCTGACCGAAAGGCTGGCCTGATATGCCGCAATTCATCTACCGCGCCATGGACGCCAGCGGCAGCATCGTACCCGGCAATATGGACGCGCTCAACGTGCCCGACCTGGAACTGCGCCTGCAGCGCATGGCGCTCGACCTGGTCGATTGCCGCGAAACCCGCGTGCGCCAGTTGCGCATCAGCGGCCGTGCCGTGACGCGGCGCGACCTGATCAACTTCTGCTTCCACCTGGAGCAGATGAGCAGCGCGGGCGTGCCCATTCTGGACGGCCTGCGCGACCTGCGCGACAGCACCGACAGCCTGCGCCTGCGCGAGATCATCACCGACCTGGTGGAGAAGATCGAGGGCGGCCTGCAGCTCTCGGGCGCACTGGCCTTTTATCCCGAAGTGTTCGACGTGAGCTTCACCAGCCTGGTGCGCGCCGGGGAGCAAAGCGGCAAAATCAACGAGATCTTCCACGATCTGGCGGAGAGCCTGAAATGGCAGGACGAACTGGCCGCGCAGGCGCGCAAGGCCGTCACCTACCCGGCTTTCGTACTGCTGATCGTGAGCGGCGTGGTGTTCTTCCTGATGATCTACCTGGTGCCGCAGCTGACCACCTTTATCCGCAATATGGGCCAGGAGCTGCCGCTGCACACGCGCGCGCTGATCGCCGTTTCCGACATCTTCATCCGCTACTGGTTCCTGCTGCTGGCGGCGCCGTTCATCCTGTGGCAGGCGGCGCGCTGGCAGCTGCGGCGCAGCGAACGCAGCGCCTTTGCCTTTGACCGGCTCAAGCTGCGCCTCTTTCCCGTGCTGGAAAAACTGGTCATGGCGCGCTTTGCCACCTATTTTGCGCTGATGTACTCGGCCGGCATCCCGGTGCTGGACTGCATCCGCCTGTCCGAGGGCATCGCCGGCAACCGGGTCGTGGCGCTGGCCATGCGCCGCGCGCGCGAGCTGATTTCAGAAGGTCAGCCGATCGCGGCGGCATTCAAGCAGGTGGGCCTGTTCCCGCCGCTGGTGGTGCGCATGCTGCGCGTGGGCGAATCCACCGGCGCGCTCGATGCCACGCTGCGCAATGTGGCCTACTTCTACAACCGCGAGGTGCGCGAACGCATCGAGCGCATGCAGGCCATGATCGAACCGGCCATGACGGTGATCCTGGGCTTGCTGCTGGGGTGGATCATGCTGTCCGTGCTGGGCCCGATTTACGACACGATCAGCGCCATCAGGATCTAGCCATGACGCGCAAACTCATACTCCACCTGACGGGCGACAGAATGTGCTGCTGGACGCGCGAACGCGGCCCACTCGCCGCCGGCCCCTGCTTCGCGCCCGACGCGGCGGGCTTGCAGGGCTTTGCGGCATGGCTCGAGGGTTGCCAGGATACGCCCGCCCTCTTGCTGGTCGACCTGGTGGAGGAGGATTTCCAGCGCCACCTGCTGCCCCACGTGCCGGGGCGGGCGGGCATGGCCATGCGGCAGCGGCGCCTGGCGCAGGCCTGGCGCGAGACCCCGTTCCGCAGCGCCTTCGTGCAGGAGCGCGACGAGGAAGGCCGGCGCGACGATATCGTGCTGTTTGCCGCGCTCACCAATCCGGCCATCCTGCAACCCTGGCTGGACGTGCTGGAGCAGCAGCAGGTGCCGCTGGCGGCGCTCTATTCGCCGGCTTTGCTCAGTGCCGGCCTGCTGACCGACGACGACCGCAAGGTGCCGCACCTGCTGCTGGTGACGGAGCATGCATCCGGCATCCGGCAGACCTATTTCCAGTGCGGCCAGCCGCGTTTTACGCGCCTGGCGCAGGCCGGCGCCAGCGCGGAGCAGGAAGCCGAGCGCACACGTCAGTTCCTGGCCAGCGGTCACATGCTGCAGCGCGAAGCGGTGCTGCAGGTGCAGGCCTTGCTGCCGCTGGCGCGGATTGCCACACGGCCCGCGCCAACTGCCGCCCACCCGGCGCGCTTGCTGGACTGGCGCGTGGTGCCGCTGCAGGAAGCCGCCGCCCGCTTGCGCCTGACTGCGATGGACAGCGCCGATGAGGTGCTCCTGGCCCTGATGGCGCGTAGCGCGCCCGACAGCCATTATCCCCTGCCCGGCCGCCAGCGCTTTTACAGTTTGTGGCGCACGCGCCGCGCACTGTATGCGTCCAGCGCGGTGCTGGCGGCATGCTGCGCGGTGTGGAGCACGGCGAACGTGGTGGGCCATGTGCTGGCGCACCGCCACACTGGCGAGCTGAAACAGGAGGTGCACGGCTATACCCGAGGCTACCAGGCCAGCATGTCGAGCATGCCGCCCGCAGTCGACAGGACGGCGAATATGAAGGCGGCCGTGCATATCGCCCAGATGGTGGCGCGCCAGGGGCCGTGGCCGCAGGCGATGATGGCGCACCTGAGCGAGGCGCTGGAGCGCTCGCCGCAGATCCGCCTGACCCAGCTCGATTGGCGCGCCAATGCGCCGGGCGCGGTGCCGGTGGTTGCCGGCACCGCCATGTCCGGTGTGGCGGGCGCGGCGGGCAATCCGGCGCTTGTGGCGCCGCCATCGTCCATGCTGATCGGAATTCCCAAGGCGCCGCCGCAGCAGCTGCGCTTGCAGGCGGAGGTGCTGGTGGAGCAGGATGACTATCGCAGCGTGCTGCTTAGCATGAACCGCTTTGCGCAGGAGCTGGCGCGCACGCCGGGCATGCAGGTCGAAGTCGAGCAACTGCCATTCGATGTGCGGCCGAATGTGCGCCTGGCTGGCAAGGCAGGGACGCCTGATGGCCTTGGGGAGCGCGCCAAGTTCACCCTGAATGTGAGGTGGTCGCCATGATCCTGCTGCGCGAATTCGCTTTGCTGCGCAATGCGGTGCTGGTGTTCCTGGCGACGCTGGTGGTTTCGCTGGCGGCGGTGTCGGTGACGCTGTGGCAGCTGCGGATGGCGCGCATTGCGGAGGCGGCGCAGTTGCTGGAGCGTGACGCGGCGCGCGCGCGGCTGGCGCATGCGGAGGCGGAGAAGGAGGAGATCCGCTTGTACCAGCCGCAGTTTATGGAACTGCGGCGCCGGGGTTTGGTGGGACCGGAACGGCGCCTGGATTGGGTGGAAGCGATCCGCCAGATCCAGGAGCAGCGGCGCTTGCTGCCTTTGTCGTATGAGATCGAGGTGCAGCAACCGTACCGGCTGGAGACTGCGCTGCCGACCGGGGACTACGCGTTGCTGGGCAGCCGTATGGTGCTGCATATGGATCTGCTGCATGAGCTGGATTTGCTGAATTTTCTTGCCGACTTGCGGGTGGCCGGCATGTTTGCGGTACAGGATTGCAGCATCCGGCGCACTGCCAAGGCGCCGGGGCTGAGCGCCGATTGCACCCTGAACTGGCTGACGCTGACGCCCACCGCCGCTGCGGCCGGGCGGGGGGCGGCGCCATGAAGGTTCTTCTGCCGGCTTTGCTTCTGCTGCTGGCGGCGCAGGCCGGCGCGCAGAGTTTTATCAGCATGGGGCGGCTGTTCACCACGCCCAGCGAGCGCGCCCAGCTCGATGCGCAGCGGAGCCAGGCGCCCGCCGGGACGGGCGCGGCGGCGGCCGGCGGCGCGGGAAGCCTGGTGCCGGGGATGCCGGC
>NZ_WWCJ01000012.1 GCF_009857475.1 Pseudoduganella guangdongensis
GGTGGCCGGCGTGCCGGGCAGCGCTCCGGCGGGCGCTTCCACGCCGCGCGCGGCTCCGCCTGCCGAGGGCGACGCCGACCCCACGCGCGACCTGAGCCACTACGTCATGCGCGGTGAAAAGCCCACCATGGCCGAGGTGATCAAGCGCCTGCACGAAAACGGCGTGCACACCGGCCTGGGCGCCTTCAATCCGCCCGGCACCCGCCCGCCGCTGGTGGGTCTGGCAGTGCCGAAGGATTTTCCGCTGCCGGAAGGCTATGTGCGCCACCACCAGGTCACCGACGATGGCCAGGTGATCGAGCCTGTGCTCATGTTCGCGCCCGGCTTCCAGCTGTATGACGGCGCGCGCCAGGCCATCCCCATGCCGGCCGACCGCGTGGTGCCGCCGGAACTGGCGCCGCCCGGCTTGCCGCTGCGGCGTATCGTCATTCCCCCTCCTGTGGAATCCTCCGGACGATGAAAATACTTGCCTGTATCCTGGCCAGCGCCATCATGGCGGCGGCCTATGCGCGCGGTGGCGCGGGTTGGGTGTTCGGCTTTGTGCTGCTGGCACCCTGGCTGGTGGCGCTGGACGCGCTGCAGCAGCGCCGTTCGCCGCTTGGCACGCTCTTGTGCGCCTGGGCCATGTCGGTGGCGTTCAGCGCCGCCGCCTTTGCCTGGTTCGGCGGCGCACTCGGGCGCTACACGCAGCTGGGCGAGGCGGCGGGCATCGCATTGCTGCTGCTGGCGGCGCCGCTGTTCCAGCCGCAGTTCCTGGCGTACGCGCTGGCGCGCTATTACACGCGGCGCGCGGCGGGCGTGCTGCCGGCGCTGGCGGCGGCGGCGTCCTGGGTGGCGTGCGAGCACTTTGTGCCGCGCATCCTGGGCGACACGCTCGGCTACGGGCTGTATCCATCACCCTTGCTGCGCCAGGCGGCGGACCTGGGCGGCGCGGCCGGATTGACCCTGCTGCTCTTGCTGGCCAATGAAGGCGTGGCGGGCGCGTTCGCGCGCTACCGCAGCGGCTGGCGCGCCATGGCCAGGCCGTTGGCGCTGGCAGCGCTGGTGCCGCTTGGGCTGGCGGCCTACGGCTGGCACGCCTTGTCCGGCGCTGGAAACGGCTCCGGCCCCGGCGCGGCTGCCGCCGGCAAGCCTTTGCGCATGGCCCTGATCCAGGCCAACATCGTCGACTACGAGGCGCAGCGGCAGCAGAAGGGCGCATACGCCTTTGTGCGCGAGCTGCTCGACCAGCATTTTGCGATGAGCCACGACGCCGTCACGCGCCAGCGCGCCGAGGCTTTGCTGTGGACCGAGACCGCCTACCCGACCACCTTCGGCCATCCGAAAAGCGAGGCCGGGGCCGAGTTCGACGCCGAGATCCGGGCCTTTGCCGACGCGGCCGGGGTGCCCCTGGTGTTTGGCACCTATGCGCGCGACGGCGCGGGTGAGTACAATGCGGCGGCCTTCCTGGAGCCCGGACGCGGCCTGGCGGGCTTCTACCGCAAGACGCATCTTTTCCCCCTGACCGAGTACCTGCCGACCTGGCTCGACGGGGCGATGGCGCGCCGCTGGCTGCCGTGGGCCGGCCATTGGCTGCCGGGCAATGGCGCGCGCGTCATGCCGCTGCGCCTGGCCGATGGCCGCGAGATTCCGGTGCTGCCCCTGATTTGCCGCGACGATGTCGATACGGAGCTGGCGATTGCCGGCGCGCGGCAGGGCGCGCAAGTGATCCTGGCCATGTCGAATGATTCCTGGTTCGGCGCCGGCGGGCAGGGGGCCCGGCTGCACCAGGCCGCGGCGGCATTCCGCAGCATCGAGACGCGCTTGCCGCAGTTCCGCGTCACCACCAATGGCTATAGCGCGGCTTACGATGCGTATGGCGAAGTACTGGCGGGGGCGGGGCTTGGCAGCGCCGGGCTGGTGGTGGCCGACCTGCCGCTGCGCCAGCCTGCACCCACGCTCATGGTGCGCTGGGGCGACTGGGTCGGGCTGGCGGCAGCGGCCTTCCTGCTGGTGCTGGCGGCACGCGCGCTGGCGGCAGCCTGGCAGGGGCGGCGCGGCGCGGGTGGGGTGCGCGGCGCCGCGTCGGCGGCGCAGTTCCCGCTGCGCGTCTTTGTGCTGCCGCCGGCGGCCCGCATCGCGGCGGGCACGGCGCGCCTGGTCGCGCGGGCCGGCCTGCTGGCCATGTGCCTGGCCATGCTGCTGAACGACACCCTGCGCAACAACACGCTGGCGCAGCTGCGCCTGATCGCTGTGCTGTTTGTGCTGCCGGAGGCGATTGCCTGGTGCCTGCTGATGGCGTTCTCGGCCCAGGCCTCGCTGGCGAACGGGCGCCTGCTGCTGGCGCGCGGAGCGCAGCGGCTGGAAATCGACCTGGCGCACCTGGCGGCGCTCACGCCGTGGCGCTTGCCGCTGCCCGGGCCGGGCGTGGACCTGCAACTGGCGGGGCAAGGCCGCTGGCGCTACGGCCTGGCCGTGCCGGACGCGGCACGCTTTGCCGCCGCGCTGGGGCAGCGTGCGGCCGTGCGCGGCGCCGATTTGCTCGACGTGTACACGCAGGCGCGCCTGGCGCTGGGCCGCTGGCGCCTGGACCATCCGTTGGCGAAATTCGTGCTGCTGCCGCTGGTGCTCGCGCTGCCGGCCTTCCACCTGCACCAGCGCATCGCCTACGGCAGCGCGTTCGGCGAGTACTACAGCTTTGGACTGCAAGCCTACCTGATGGCGTTTGGCCTGTGGTGGGCCGCGTGGGC
Source organism: Pseudoduganella guangdongensis (assembly GCF_009857475.1). Classification (GTDB taxonomy): domain Bacteria; phylum Pseudomonadota; class Gammaproteobacteria; order Burkholderiales; family Burkholderiaceae_D; genus Rugamonas; species Rugamonas guangdongensis. The sequence goes on from NZ_WWCJ01000012.1 coordinate 2,730, forward strand.
GATTGGCGTCATTCTCGGCGCCACGCTGCTGCGCACCGTGATCGAAGGCGGCTCGCTGCTGGCGGCGGCGCTGCGTCCGGGCCAGGCCAGCCAGGTGCGCGGCGGCCTGCAGAATGCGGCCCATGCGGCGCTGTACCTTGGGCTGCCGGCCTGGCTGCTGTGGCGCATACTGGGGGCGTGAGGCGTTGAGCGCGCTGAATGCGCGAAAGGTGCCTTAGGCGGTGGGCCGGATTGCGAATGGCCCGGTGGCCGGCGCCGGCTCCGTCTCGTCCAGCACAGCGACTTGCTTAACACGCGCCGCCGGCGGCCCCTGGTGCGCCCAGGCGATGATGGCCTCAAGGGCGTCGTCGGGGCCGTGCACGCTGGCCTCCACCGCGCCATTGGCGCGGTTGCGCACCCAGCCCGCCAGGCCCAGCGCCGTTGCCCGTTCAGAAAAAGCGTAGCGGTAGCCCACGCCCTGCACCCGGCCTTCGATCAGGAGTCGCTTGGCGCGCATTCCAGCCTCCAGTTCACGCGGTTGCGGCCCGACTCCTTGGCGCGGTACAGCGCCTCGTCGGCCGCGTCGAACAGCGCGGGGGCGTCCTCGGCGCCGCCGGCCGCCATGGTGGCGCCGCCGATGCTCACCGTCAGCACCGGGCTGACGGTTGAACGCTCGTGCGGCACCAGCAGCTGCGCCACCGCCTCGCGCAAGGCCTCGGCCACGAACAGCGCTTGCGCGGCGTCGGTTTCCGGCATCAGCAGCACCAGCTCCTCGCCGCCGTAGCGCGCCGCCAGGTCGCTCGGGCGGCGCATGGCGCTGCGGGCTTCGCGCGCCACGGCCCGCAGCACGCGGTCGCCGGCCGGGTGGCCGTAATGGTCGTTGTACTGCTTGAAGGCGTCGATATCCAGGATGGCGACCGACAGCGCATGCTGGTGGCGCCGCGCGCGCTCCCATTCCACGGCGTAGATGTCGTCGAAACGGCGCCGGTTGGCCAGCTCCGTCAGGCCGTCCATATGGGCCAGGTGCTCCAGCAGGCGGCGCTGGCGCACTACTTGCAGGTGAGTGGCGACGCGCGCCATGACCACGGTGCTGTTGAATGGCTTGGTGATGTAGTCGGCCGCGCCCAGTTTCAGGCCGCGCGCCTCGTCCTCCGGGCGTCCCATGCCGGTGATGAAAATGACTTCGATATGGGCGGTGGCGGGGTCGGCGCGCAGGCGGCGCAGCACTTCGTAGCCGTCCATGTCGGGCAGCATCACGTCCAGCATCACCAGGTCCGGCAGGTGGCGCTGGGCGCGCTCCAGCGCCTGTTCGCCGGATTTGGCCAGCAGCACGACGTGGTCGGGCTTGAGCAGGGTCGCCAGGACCTGGCGGTTGATGCCGTCGTCGTCCGCGATCAGGACCTTTTGCGCTTCCCCGTTCATCGGTCGGTTTCCGTTTCCACCTGCAGCCGGCGCGCCAGCTCGGCCAGCGGCGCCAAAGCCTCATGATATTCGATTTCATCCACCGCGCGCTGCATGCGCGCCACCAGGCCGCCGTGCGGCGAGGCGGCCAGCAGGGCCGCCAGTTCGGTCAGCACATCCTCGGCGCGCGCGTCGTCGGCGCGCAAATGCGATTCCAGCGCGCGCAGCAGGCTGGCCAGGTCCGCCGCGCCGCTGGCGTCGCCGGCGTCGGCGTTGCTGGCGGCAGGCTGCAGGGCGTTGGCGAAGCCGGCCAGGATGTGGGCCAGCACCTGCGCCATCTCGCGCGCCTCGGCCAGGCAGCGCTCGGGACGGCCGTCGCGCACGCCGGCCTCCACGATGTCGGCCAACTGCGCCAGGCCTGGCGCGCCCAGGTAGGTGGCGCTGGACTTCAGGTTATGCGCCAGGCGCTCGACCGGGCCCCAGCTGCCGCCGGCCAGCGCGGCCTCCAGCTGGGCCGGGCCGTCGCCGTACTCGTTGCAGAAGCTGCGCATGCGGCGCGCCAGCACGGACGGCTGGCGGTCGGCGCGCGCCAGGGCGTAGTGCCAGTCGACGCCGGCCAGTGGCGGGTAGGCCAGCGCCGGCGGCGCGCCGGCTGCGCCCGGGGCGGCCGGCGGCGCTTCGGGCAGGGTGCGCCCGACCAGGCGCGCCGGGTCGATCCAGTGCAGCAGGGCGCGGAACAGCAGGTCGGGGTCGATCGGCTTGGTGATATGGCCGTTCATGCCGGCCGCCAGGCTCTTGGCCTCGTCCTCCGGCATGGCGTGCGCGGTCATGGCCAGGATCGGCGGCTGGCGCAGGCCGGGCAGGGCGCGGATCTGGCGCGCGGCAGTCAGGCCGTCCATCTCGTGCATCTGCACGTCCATCAGCACCAGGTCGTAGTCGCCCTGCTGCACCATGCGCAGCGCCTCGCCGCCGTGCAGCGCGACATCGACCTGGATGCGGGCCGTGGCCAGGAAGTCGAGCGCCACTTCGCGGTTGTTGGCGTTGTCCTCCACCAGCAGGACGCGGGCCCCGGCCAGGCGCGCCAGTTCCTCGGCGGCCACGCCGCGCGCGCCTGGCGCGCCGACGGCGGCCGGGCGCGCCAGCTCGGGGCGCAGCACCTGCAGCAGGCTGTGATAGAGCAGGGCCGGGCCGACCGGCTTGGTCAGGAAGCCTTGCAGCGGCAGCTCGCCTTCCTGCTGCAGCACGGTTTCGCGGGTGCAGGCGGTGACCATCAGGATGGCCGGCGGGGCGCTGAAGCGCGGGTCGGCGTGGATGCGGTGGATGGTTTCCACCCCGTCCCAGCCCGGCATCATATAGTCCATCAGCACCACCTGGTAAGGGGCGCCGGCATCGACCGCGCGCGCCAGCATGTTCAGCGACTGCTCGCCGGAACTGGCGCTGTGCGCCGCCACGCCGAAGGAGCCCAGCATCTCGACCAGGGCTTCGCGCGCGCTGGCGCTGTCGTCCACCACCAGCACGCGCGCCTGCTGCAGCGCGCTCGCGGGCAGGGCCACGGTGGCGGCGGCGGCGTCGCCCACGCCCAGCTTGACGGTGAAGCTGAAGCGGCTGCCGACGCCGGGCGTGCTGGTGACCTTGATGCTGCCGCCCATCAGCTCGACCAGCTGGCGCGAAATGCTCAGGCCCAGGCCGGTGCCGCCGTACTTGCGGGTGATCGAGCTGTCGGCCTGGCTGAAGGACTGGAACAGGCGCGCCAGCTGGTCCTCGTCCATGCCGATGCCGGTATCGCTGACGCTGAAGGTGAGCAGCGCGCCGTCGGCGCTGTGCTCGACCAGCTTGACCGCCACCACGATCTCGCCGCGCTCGGTGAACTTGACGGCGTTGCCGGCCAGGTTGATCAAGACCTGGCCCAGGCGCAGCGGGTCGCCCACCAGTTTGTGCGGCACGCCGCGTTCCACGCGGAACACCAGCTCCACCTTGCGCGCGTCGGTCTTGACCGCGGTCAGGGTGGACAGGTGGTCCAGCATTTCGTCCAGGTCGAACGGCACTTTTTCCAGCGCCAGCTTGCCCGCCTCGATCTTGGAAAAATCGAGGATGTCGTTGATCACGCCCAGCAAATGCTCGCCCGCGCCGAGGATCTTGGACAGGTAGTTGCGCTGCTTGGGCGACGGGTCGCTCATCAGGGCGAGGCGGCTCATGCCGATGATGGCGTTCATCGGGGTGCGGATTTCGTGGCTCATATTGGCCAGGAAGTCGGACTTGAGGCGGGTCGCCGCCTCGGCGCGCAGCATGGCGTTCTGCATGGCCTTGGTGCGCAGGCCGAGGATGCGCATGAACACCAGCATGTCGAAGGCATTGCCGAACTGCAGGGCGTGCATGGTCCAGAAATTGGCGGCCAACTTGCCGCTGATAACCTGGCTTAGCACCACCGAGGAGGCGAAGCTGACCGCCCAGCCGACCAGGAAGTAAATGCCGACCGTGTCGCCGCGCCGCGCGCGCAGGAAGGCGCCGGGCAGGCCAAGCAGCATGGGCAGCAGGCCGAGGGTGCTGACAAAGACCACCAGCACTTCCACGCTGAACAGGTCGAAGCTGTAGGCCAGCGCACACAGGGCGGCCAGGGCGGCGCCGCCTTTCATCAGGCGCGAGAAGATGCGGTCGACGCCGGGGCGCGCCAGCGCCTGCTCGACGAACAGGTAGCCGCCGCACGAGGCCATCAGGGCGAACAGGCCGCCGGCGTGCAAGGTCATCCAGACATTGTCGCGCCACAGGTACTGGCTGCCCAAGCCGAAGAACTCGAGCGAGAACAGGGTGGTGCCGGCGATCAGCAAGGCGAACTTGCCGAACAGCGGCTCGCGCAGGTTGACCCACTGCGCCAGGCTATACAGCAGCAGGCACAGGCTCAGGCCCAGCAGCATCCCCTGCAGCATCTGCTCGGCCAGCGCTGCGGCGTGGTAGCGCGCCGGCTTGGAAAAGCGGATCGGCAGGATCATGGAGCCGATGTTCTCGATGCGCAGCAGGACGACGTGCTCCATGCCGGGCTTGAGGCGCAGCGCGGCGGCGGGCGTGCGTCCGCCGCCATCGGGCACCGTGACCGGCTGCAGGTTGCCGCTCACCGTGTGGCTGTGCAGGATGCCGCCGGTGGCGGCGAAGATGTCGGCCCGGTTGATCTGCGAATAGTCGATGTGCAGCATCCATTCGCCGCTGGCCTCGGCCGGCACCGCGACGGGAATGCGCACCCACACCACGGCGTCCTTGTGCACGCCAAGCGTGGCGTAGGCCGACTCCGGCTTGGTGAATTGCGCGCTGGCGGCCAGCGCCTCGGCGGCGCTCAACACTCCGCCCGGGTCCTTCAGGATGGTGACGGCGGGCCAGGCCTCATGCGCGCCGCTGCGCTCGTCCAGCACCAGTGGCGCGGCGGCGTGCGCCGGCGCGCACAGCAGCACTGCCAGCAGGCAGGCCAGGCGCGCCATCCACTGCACCGCGGCGTTCAGCATGGCTGGCCGCCTGGCGCGGCGCGGCGTGCCTTGCGGCCGGCCAGGCGCGCCTCCAGCGCGTTCATCCAGCGCGGCGCCTTGGGGTCGTCGCCCCAGGCGCGCACGGTGTGGCCGACCTGGTTCAGCAGGGCGGGCGGAAGTTTGAGGGGGCGGGTCTGGTTCATCAGGAATTTGACGGTGAACTGGTAGCCGACGATGCGCGTCATCATGCGGCAGATCGAGAAGCCGGGCAAGGCCAGGCGCACCACGCTGTCGATGGCGCGCGCCAGCCCCATGCCGGCGCCGAACAAGGCGCGCGAGAGCAGGTTGACGCGCTGGTCCAGCGCCAGGTCGATGCGCGCCGCGTCGCCGCACAGGTAGCGTGTGAGCAGCACGGGGAATGGTTTCAGGAGCCGCAGCGGGATCTGGTCCTGCATCGCCCGCATCAGGGCCGCACCGAGCGCCGGGCGCGGGTCGGGCAGGAAGGGCGACTGGCGGCCGCGCGCCTGCAGCGCCGCGAAGCTGGCCTCGGCCTGCGCCATGTCGTGCGTCAAGAGGCCGTCCTCGATGCCGAGCACGTGGCCCACCACGTTCCAGGCATGCAGGTAGGCTTCCTCGTCCTGCGGCGCCAGGCCCAGGCCGAGCCGGCGCAGGCCGCGCAGGAAGATGTAGTGGAAGGTGAGCAGGGTGTAGGCCAGCTCCTCCTGGTTGCAGGGCAGGCCGTTGGCGGGCACGTCCCAGCCATGGTTGTACAGGGTGTCGTAGAGGTGGCGGCAGGGCGCGTCCAGCGCCGGCACGGCGGCGCCGGCGGCCTGCGCCGGATTGCCGCGCACGATCAGGTGGCGGATGGTGGCGTGGATCAGGCGCACCTTGAGGATTTGCGCGATGCCGCCGCCTTGCGGGCTGGCCAGGCCGCCCTTCATCATGACCGGGAAGATCATGGCCGCCGTGGAGCGCACGCGGTAGTCGCAGTGCGCTTCCAGCTGGCCGGCCACGTGCAGCACGCCGGCCAGGTCCGGCACCACGTAGCACTCAGGCAGGCTGGCGCAGAACAGCAGGCTGCAGGACAGCATGCTCATGTCGAAGAACAGCTCCTCGGCGCGTTCGATGCGGGCCGCGTCGGCCCATGCCGGCAAGGTGGCAGCGGCAGCCAGGTAGGCCTGCAGCGCGGCAGCGATGGGCGCAGGCGTGCCGTCCGGCGCCTGCCAGCCCTGCACGTCGGCGTTGCTCTGCCACTGCGCCAGCAAGCGGTTGACGAGGGCAATGGCCTCCCACTGGCTGCCGCCGTAGCCGGCCAGGATGGCGGCGATGGTGTCGTCGGCCAGCGGATCGGCGCGCAGGGCGGCGCTCATGCCGCTGCTTTCCAGCGCGACCAGCCGCACAGCGCCGCCAGCAGCGGGATGCCCATGGCGAACAGCGCAATGGTGCGGGTCTCGATCGGGCTGCCCTGCAGCGCCTGAAAGGCCATGCTGCCGCCGTAGATCAACAGCGGCACCGCCGCGTACAGCGGCGAAACCGGTGCGCTGGCGGCGGGCGGCTGGCGCCGCAGCGTGGCGCGAAAGGCGGCGATGATGGCGAAGGAGACGGCCATCCAGCCGACAAAGCCCTGCAGGGTTTCGCCGAACCAGCCGCCGTCGGTTTTGGTCATGATCCAGGCCTTGAGCGTGAACACCATGTACGGGTCGGCGCCCAGGTCGTAGGCGGTGACCAGCATGGCGCCCAGGAAAGACATCACCAGGGTTTGCCGCAGGCCCGGCGCGCCGTCGGTGGGGGCTTGCCAGACGATCAGGTTGGAGATCACGTAGGCCACGTAGCACAGGGCGAACCACATCAGCGGAATGATGAAGGGCACGGCGCCGACGCGCGGGCCGAGCACCTCGGTGTAGGTGTAGGAGCCGAAGAACCAGCCCTGGGTGGCGCCCAGCTGCTCGGCGATCCAGCCCAGCACCACGCCGATGGCGGCGAAGCGCAGCGCGGCGCGCGGGCCCAAGAGGTGGCTGGCACTGGCCAGGCAGCAGCCGAACATCAGCACCGAACTCACCATCAGCAGCGCCGTGGTTTCACCGTAGCTGCGCCAGGCGAGCAGCGCCAGGAAAGCCGCCAGCAGAATGAGGGACAGGCGTGGCACATGGTTCTGCAGCGACTTCATGGTTCTCCTTTAAAAGCGGTAATCCAGGCGGATATCGACCGTCCTTGGCTCGCTCGGCACGGCCATGCCGAAGCTGTCGATGGTGATCGGCTGCACCTTGTTTTCCATATTCTTGACGCGCGCCAGCAGGCTCCAGGCGCCGCCGTCCGGCCGGTAGCCGAGCGTGAAGTCGCTGGCGGTGCGGGCCGGGATGCGGTACTGCAGCAGCTGGTTCGAGACGCTGATGTTATACGCCGCGCTGCGGCGCGCATTGACGCCCGCCAAAAGGGCGGCGCCTGGCAGGCGGAAAGTGTGCTCCCAGCCCAGGTTCAGCACTGAGCGCGGCGCGCGGTCCAGCGGCTGGCCGGCCCAGGACAGCACGCCGTTCGGGCGGTACGACACATAGTGCGCGTCGAGCAGGGTCAGGCCGTAGCTGAAGCGGTCGGCGCTGCCGGCGCGCACCTGGCCGTCCAGCTCCAGGCCCTTGACGCTGGCCGCGCCGGCATTCTGGGTCATGAAACGCGGCGCGCCGGCGACGATGGCCACGCCGGACAGCTGCATATTGGTGTAGTCGTAGTGGAAGACGGCCAGGTTCAGGCTGGCGCGCTTGTCCCAGAAGCGCGCTTTCAGCCCCGCTTCCCAGGATTTCAGCGTCTCGGGCTGGTAGAACAGGGCGCCGGCCGGCACCGCGACGGCGGCCGGGCACGGGAGGCCAAGCGCGCTGGAACCGGCCAGGCAGCCGTCGTTGAAGCCGCCCGACTTGTAGCCGGTGGCCAGGCTGGCATAGGCCATGGCGGCGGGCGCCAGGTCGACTTCCGCGCCCAGCTTCCAGGTGCTCTTGTGGCCCTGCACCGACGCGTTGTTCAGCACTTGCAGGTCGGTGGCCGGGTTGAACACGGGCCCCTGCTGGAAGTTGGTGCTGCCGACGCGCGATTTCCCGTCGCTGGTGTAGCGCGCGCCGGCGGTGGCGCGCAGGGCCGGCGTCAGGCTGTAGGTGAGCTGGCCGAAGGCGGCGCGGCTGCGGGCGATGGTCGGGCCGTGCGGGAACACGTAGTATGGCGGCTGCTTGAGCGCCTGCAGGCCGCGGAAGCCGTATAGCTGGTGCGACTCCTCGCGGAAGTAATACAGGCCGCCTTGCGCCTTGAGGGCGCCACTGCCAGTGCTGGACAGGCGCAGTTCGTGCGAATCCTGGCGCTGGCTGCCCTGGAAGTCCTCATGCACGCCGATCGCCAGCGTGGGCAGCGCGCGGTAGTAGAAGTTGGCGCGGAAATCGTGGTCGGCCTTGCGGTGCGAAGCCAGGTAGTGCAGGGTGGCCGGGCCCAGCTCCCACGCAAGTTCGGCGCCGGCGTTGCGCAGCGTCTTGTGGTTATAGCCCTGCTCCAGGCGGGTGTTGAACGGCTTGAAGCTGTTGGTCAGGTACTGCGCGGTGCTGGCGTCGCGCCACACCGGCTTGCCGCTGGCGACGCCGCTGAAGAAATTGGTGTCGGGGACGATGTTGTCGATATTACCGTCCAGGGTGGCGTGCTCGTAGCGCAGCAGCAGGGAGGCGGCGGGCGCCAGCGCCACTTTGGCGGACAGGCGCGCGGCGCGGTCGTCGCGGTCCTGGCCCAGTTCAAAGCCGGTGCCCTGGCCGTTGCGCAGGTAGCTGTCGTGCTTGTGCAGGGCGACGGCGGCGCGCAGCGCCAGCCAGTCGGTGGCGGGCACGTTCAGCATGCCGCTGGCGATGCGCGCGTTGTAGCTGCCCAACGCCAGGCTGGCGGCGCCTTCCAGCCGTGCCAGCGGCGCGTTGCTGATCACGTTAACCACGCCGGCGGTCGTGTTGCGGCCGTACAGGGTGCCTTGCGGGCCGCGCAGCACTTCGATGCGGTCGACGTCGAGGAAGCTCAGGGTCTGGGCTTGCGGGCGGGCGATATAGATCCCGTCCTGCATGAAGGCGGCCGAAGGGTCGCCTTTCTCGGTGGCGTCGGAATTGGAGACGCCGCGAATGGTGATGCGCAGGCCGTCGGCCGCGCCGTCCAGGTGCACGTTTGGCAGGCGCTTGCCGATGCCGGCCGCGTTGTCGATGCCCAGCTTGGCGAGCTGCTCGCCGTCCAGCACCGACATGGCGACCGGGGTGCGCGATTCGGGCGTGGCGATGCGCTGCGCGGTCACCAGGACTTCGGGCAGTTCGTTGTCGGTGTCGCTTTGCGCAAACACCGGCGCGCAAAGGGCGCTGGCGACGGCGGCCGCCAGCAAAGATGGGCGCAAGCGCGCCCTGTGATTCAACATGATGACTCTTTTGATAACGTTGCTGCGGTAACTTGCAAAGATCAAGAGTCTAACATTTCGTGTCGCTCGGAAATAGGGCGGTGTAGGCTTTCCCCGACACTGACTCCCTACGAACACCGATAGCGGCGCGCGGCGCACGGCGCAATACTGGCGGCATGCTTATCGTAAGGAAGGAGTCGATCATGCTTGTACGCAACTTTACCGTGGCCTGCACCCTGGCCTGCAGCGTGCTGGGCGTGGCCCTGGCGGCCGGCGAACCGCCGTTCGTAACGGGCGGCGTGGGTCTGGAGGAACGCAGCCAGATGCTGGCCAGCAAACCCGATTACAACGTGCGCATGACTTTTGCCACCCGTGGCAGCGGCGAGTACCGTTCGGACGTGCAGGTGGAAATCACCGACCGCGCCGGCGCTACCACGCTGCAGGCGCGCGACGCCGGTCCGCTGATGTTCGTCAACCTGGCGCCGGGACGCTACCGCGTGACCGCCACGGCGGCCGAAGGCCAGGTGCAGCGCCGCGACCTACACGTGCAGGCCGGGCGCAACAAGGATCTGGTCTTCTACTGGAACGAGCCTACGATCGTGCAGTAGACATCAGCGCGTTGAGCGGGCCGTAGGCGAAGGTTTGCTCATCGTCGATGGCACCTGTCTGCTGGAAGCGCTCCATATAGGCGCGCAGCCGGCCCAGCATGGCTTCCGCCGGGGCGGAGCCGGCGCTCAGGCGCCGCACGCCCAGTTCGGCCAGGCGCGCCGGCGGCGCCAGGTTGGGGCGCGCCAGCACATTGAGCGGCAGGCTGCAGCCTTGGACCAGGGCGGCGATCTCGCCTTCATCGGTGACGCCAGGCGCGAACAGGCCGCTGGCGCCGGCTTGCTGGTAAATGGCGGCGCGGCGCAGCGTCTCGGCGACGCGCGCGCCCGGCTCGGCTAGTCCTTTCAGGTATACGTCGCAGCGGGCGTTGATGAACAGGCGCACGCCTGCGGCATCGGCGGCGGCGCGGGCGGCGCTGATCTTGCGCGCCAACAGCTCCGGCGCGGCGCTGCCATCCTCGATATTGATGCCGACCACGCCTGCCTGCAGCAGCTGGGCGACAAACTGGCCCACCACTTCCGGGTCAGCCGAGTAGCCGTCTTCGATATCGACCGTCAACGGCAGGGCGCTGGCGCGCTCGATGTCGCGCACGGTTTCCAGCAGCAGGGCGGTGGGCAGTTGGGAACCGTCGCCATAACCGTGGCCCCAGGCCACGGCGGCGCTGCTGGTGGCGAGGGCTTTGGCGCCGGTGAGGGCGGCGATGCGGGCCGTGCCGCCGTCCCAGCAATTGGCCAGCAGCAGGATGCCTTCCTGGTGCAGGGCATGGAATTGGCTGTCGTTGCGCATATGGTCTTTTCCTTAACATTGAGGAGCAGGCCATTCTGCCACGGTTGCCGCATTCCTGCTTTGGTACAATGCGGGGTTGCCAATGATTCCCATAACGATAGTGCAAAGCCGCCAACTCTACGTCCGCCTGCTGAAAGAATTCCTGCCTTATAAATGGGCGGCCCTGGTGACCCTGCTCGGCGTGGGCGTGGCTTCGCTGACCGATGTGCTGCTGATCCGCCAGTTGCAGAACGTGGTGGACGCGGTGCAGCCGAGCGCCCTGGGCGGCGCGATGCCGCAATCGGCCATGTTAGGCGGCGTGCACGCTGTGCTGGACCGCGTGCTGCCGTCCGATCCCGCCGCGGCGGCGCTGTGGGCGATCCCGGCGCTGATCATGGCGCTGGCAGTGCTGCGCATGGTGAGCACCTTCTGCGGCGATTATGGTTCGGCGTGGCTGACCCAGCGCGTGCAGGCCAATGTGCGCGGACAGATGTTCAACCGCGTGCTGCGCCTGCCGAACCGCTATTTCGACCAGTCGTCCACCGGCACCACCTTGTCGCGCATCGCTTTCGATGCCACGCAGGTGACCCAGGCCGGCTTGAGCGTGCTGACCATCGCCGTGCGCGATTTCGTGGCAGTGGCGGGCTTCCTGACTTCCTTGTTCCAGATCGACTGGAAACTGGCGCTGTTCTGCCTGGCCTTGCTGCCGCTGGTGGCGCTGGTGGTGACGGTGGCGGCGCGCCGCATGCGCCGCCTGAGTTCCAGCGCGCAGCATGCCATGGGCGAGCTGACGCGGGTGCTGGACGAGAGCATCGGCGGTCAGCGTGTGGTGAAGATTTTCGGCGGACAGGCATATGAGCAGAAGCGCTTCGATGAGGTAGTGAACCTGAATCGCCGCCTGGCGGTGAAGCATGCCTCGACTGCGGCGATGAATTCGGGCCTGATCATGCTGATGGTGGGGGCGACGTTGTCGGCGGTGATCTATTACGCTTTGCTGCGGGCGCAGGAGGGGGCGCTGACGCCGGGCGCTTTCGTGGCCTTCATTACCTGCCTGATGGCGATGCAGACGCCAATCAAGAACCTGACCAAGCTGAATGAGCCGCTGCAGCGCGGGCTGGCGGCGGCGGAGTCGGTGTTCGGTTTGATTGATGCCCCGTTGGAGGCGGATACGGGTACGCGCTCGCTGGCGCGCGCCCAGGGCCGCATCGTGCTGGAGGATGTGGGCTTCCGCTATAACCTGGATGATAACGAGGCGGCACCGGCGCTGCGTTCGGTGTCGCTGGATATTCCTGCCGGTGAAACCGTGGCGCTGGTGGGCGGTTCGGGCAGCGGTAAGACGACCTTGGCCAGCTTGCTGCCGCGCTTCTACGATGTGGCCAGCGGTCGCATCCTGCTCGATGGCGTCGACTTGCGCGAGTACCGTTTGCCGGACCTGCGCAGCCAGATTGCGTTGGTGAGCCAGGATGTGGTGCTGTTCAATGACACGCTGGCGGCAAATATCGCTTACGGCGACCCGACGCCGGATCTGGGGCGCGTGGAGGCGGCGGCGCGTGCGGCTTATGCGCACGAGTTCATCATGCGCCAGCCGCAGGGGTACCAGACCGAAGTCGGCGAGAATGGACTGCGTTTGTCCGGCGGCCAGCGTCAGCGCCTCGCGATCGCGCGGGCGTTGTACAAAGATGCGCCGATCCTGATCCTGGACGAGGCGACCAGCGCGCTGGATACGGAGTCGGAACGCCAGGTGCAGGCGGCGCTTGAGAAGCTGATGCAGGGCCGTACCACGGTGGTGATCGCGCACCGCCTCTCCACCATCGAAAACGCCGACCGCATCGTGGTCATGGCGGCGGGCAGCATCGCGGAGCAGGGCACCCACGAGGCGCTCCTCGAAAAAGGCGGCATTTACGCGCGTCTGTATCAGACCCAAAAGCAGTTGGACCAATAAGTGCGAGCACCCCGACATACCTGTCGCGCAAAACGGGGAATCTCTTAAACGCTCTTATTCACTCTTTTTTTCTCTTATTCGGTCTTGTTTGCTCTTGAATACGCGGGTGGTCTTGCGTAGTGTTAAGGCCCGTTTCCACTCATTATCGTTGGGGAAGCGAACCCACACGGTGGTCCAGGCGTTTCGGCAGTTTCCACTCACTGCGTTCACAAACTGGGCTGGCGAAACGCTTTGACCGTCAAAGAGGATATCGCGTCCTTCAACGCGAGCCAGGTAGCTGGTCCGTCGATAGACATTTCGCAGTAGGGTACCGGCGGGCAGAAAAACGTCTTTCCACTGATACCCGTCGATTGTGGTGGCTGAGGCCTTTGCCTTCTTATCGGAAATGCCGGCCATCCATTCGCTGATGACGCGATCGACCACGACGTACATTTCCTCTTCGATCCCATGCTCATACATAAAGTTGCCCAGCGACTGGTAAGTTTCGAGCGATGCGGGCAGGCTGAATAATAAATGGGTCATGGCGACTCTCCCTCTTTCACGTTGGAATGCCGATTTAGACCAATTTAAGAGCGAAATAGTTCAAACAAGAGAAAAAAAGAGTGATTAAGAGCGAATAAGAAATTCCAGGGTTTTCGGGCGTCGCCTCTCAGTGCTCCAAGAGGTAGGCCGCCATATCGCGCGCGTCGCGTTCGCTGACGCCCAGTGGCGGCATGCTGCTACCGGGTTTGACCTCCTGCGGCGCCATGATCCAGCGTATGAGATTTTCCTCGGTGCGCGGCAATTTTCCGGCGATGAAGGCGCGCTGTCCGAGACCATCCAGGTTCGGACCGACAAAGGTTTGTGGCCCCGTCACGCCAGGAAGCAGGTGGCAGGAATGGCAGGCGTACTGCGTCAGCGCCAATCTCCCGCGCGCGCGATTGCCGCCGGTGGGGGCGTTGCTGCCGCTGACGTCCACTGGCTGCGCAGTCGATGGCGGCGCCACCGCGATCTCCTGGTAAGCAGCCGGCGTCATGCCCGGCAGCGCGCCAAGGAAAGCCACGATATCCCAGATCTCCTGTTCCGGCAGGTGAAAGCCCCAAGCCGGCATCCCGCTCATCTTGATCCCCTTGGCGGTAATCCAGTACAGCTCGCGCGGCCTCCAACGGCGCGCCGCATCGGCAAGCGGCCCAGGCACCGGCTGCATGCTTAACCCGATCGCCCCCTGCGCCACACCCGGCCCGCCATGACACTGCTCGCAACTGCGCCGGAACGCCGCCCCCCCGCGCGCAACTGCTTGCGCGGCCGGCTCCGGCGCTTGAATGCCCCTCGCATGGAAGCGCACCGACTGTTGCATGCCCCGTTCCAGCAGTGTATGCACAAACTGGAAATGCGGCCGAACCGCCGACGCGTCATACCACCCGGCCTGCAGCACCAGCGCTGCGCCAAGCAGCGCAACCAGCAAGGCGAGGCACAAGGACGCACCAGCGATGGCAAGAAGGCGACGCACAGTCGGGAAAAGGTTGATGATGTCTGCGGTGGATTATAGGAGCCGGCAGCGGAAAGGCAGGGACGATTCGTGCAGGAAAGCATCATGCACATCCAGCAAATTGCGCTCCACGCGGCAGGCGCCTGCGGCATGCTGCTCCTGTGCGCCTGCCACCCCGCCAAGCCCGCCGCCCCTGCAATCGACGGCGGCAATGCGCGCCAGGGCCAACAACTACTGGCGCAATACCAGTGCGGCAGCTGCCACCGGATTCCCGAAGTGGACGCCGCGCGCGGCAGCGCAGGTCCGTCGCTGGAACGCTTCGCGCTGCGCAGCTACATCGCCGGACGCTGGCCGAACCGGCAAGAGGTGCTGGTGCGCTGGATCGCCGACCCGCAAACCATGGCGCCGGGCAGCCTGATGCCCGATATGGGCGTCTCCGAAAGAGACGCGCGCCATATGGCCGCCTATCTCTACTCGCTGGAATGACGCCGGCACTGCAATCCATCCTGTCGCCCGCCGGCCCTGATGCAGTGGTGCTGGCGCGCCTGGCCTGGTTGCTATTCGGCGCGGGCGCGCTCATCTTCCTGTTGGTGGCGGTGCTTGCCGTCGCCGCCGTGCGCGGACGGCGCGGCAAGTCGTGGTCACGCTGGCTGGTGGTGGGCGGCGGCCTGGTGGTCCCGATACCATTGCTGGCCGCCCTGATGGCGTGGTCCGGCTGGCAGGCCTCGCACCTGGCGTGGCCGTTCTCCGGCGCGGCCCGCATCCACGTCAGCGTCACCGCCCATATGTGGTGGTGGGAGGTGCGCTACCGCGATACGCGCAGCGGTCGCCAGGCGGTGCTCGCGAACGAAATCAGGCTGCCGGCCGGGGAGCGCGTCTACCTGGCGCTGGCCTCCGCCGACGTGTTGCACGCCTTCTGGGTTCCCGCGCTGGGCGGCAAGGTCGACATGGTTCCCGGCCGCTTGCACGGCCTGACACTGCAAGCCGACACACCCGGCCACTACCGCGCCCCATGCGCAGAATACTGCGGCACCCAGCACACCGGCATGGCGCTCGACGTGCTGGTGCAGCCGCCCGCCGCCTTCGACGCCTGGCTCGCGCAGCAAGCCAGCCCCGCCACGCCCGCGCCGCAGGCGGTGGTGAGCGCGACGGTGGCACGCGGCCGGCAAGTCTTCCTGGCCGCGCGCTGCAATGCCTGCCATGCCGTGCGCGGCGTGGCGGAAGGGGCTACGCTCGGCCCCGACCTGACCCATCTCGCCAGCCGCCGCTCCCTGGCCGCCGGCACGCTGCCAATGACCCGCGCCGCCTTGCTCGGCTGGATCGCCAACCCGCAAGCCGCCAAGCCCGGCGCCCGCATGCCGCCCAGCAGCCTGCCGCCGGAGGATCTGCAGGCGCTAGCCGCATGGCTGGAGAGCCTGCGATGAGCACCCCGAACCATCTCCCGCGCCCACCCGGCGAGCTGGATGCGCTGGAGCAGGCCTGGCGCCAACCGCGCGGATGGCGCGCGCTGACCACTGTCAACAACACCCGCATCGGGCGCCTCTATCTGGCTACCGCCTTCGCCTTCTTCCTGTTCGCGGGCGCGCTGGCGCTGGCCATGCGCTGGCAGCTGGCGGTGCCGGCCAGCGACTTCATGCAGCCCGGCACCTACAACCAGTTCTTCACCATGCACGGCACGGTGATGATGTTCCTGTTTGCGATCCCGATGGTGGAAGCCATCGCCGTCTTCCTGTTGCCAGGCATGCTGGGCGCGCGCGACCTGCCGTTCCCGCGCCTGTCGGCCTACGCCTACTGGGCCTACGCCTTCGGCGGCGCCGGCTTCATCGTGACGCTGGCTTTCGGGCTGTCGCCGGACGGCGGCTGGTTCATGTACCCGCCGCTGACCGGCAAGCAGTACTCGCCCGGCCTGGGCGCGGACTTCTGGCTGCTCGGCATCGGCTTCATCGAGATCTCCGCCATCGCCGGCGCGATTGAGCTGATCATCGGCATCCTGTTTACGCGCGCGCCCGGCATGACGCTGGCCCGCATGCCGGTCTATGCCTGGTCGATGCTGGTGGTGGCCCTGATGGTGGTATTCGCCTTCCCGCCGCTGATCGCCGGCACCGCCTTGCTGGAACTGGAGCGCGCCTACGACTGGCCGTTCTTCATCGTGGAGCGCGGCGGCGACCCGCTGCTGTGGCAGCACCTGTTCTGGTTCTTCGGCCACCCCGAGGTGTACATCATCTTCCTGCCCGCCGCCGGCATGGTGTCGGCCATGCTGCCGGCGCTGGTGCAGACGCCGCTGGTGGCGCGGCGCGCCGTCATCGTCTCGCTGGTCGCCGTGGGCGCATTGAGTTTCGCGCTATGGATGCATCATATGTTCACTGCCGGCCTGGGGCAGTTGGAGACCATGCTGGTGTCCGCCGCCAGCATGGCCATCGCCATCCCGACGGCGCTGCAGGTCTTCGCCTGGATCGCCACCATGTGGCGCGGCCGGGTGCAGCTGAACGCGCCGACCTTGTTCATCTTCGGCTTCCTGCTGGTTTTCGTGCTGGGCGGCCTGACGGGCGTCATGGTGGCCGCGGTGCCGTTCGACCTGCAGGCGCACGATACCTACTTCATCGTCGCCCACCTGCATTACGTGCTGGTGGGCGGTCTGGTCTTCCCCATGTTGGCGGCGGCCTACTTCTGGATGCCGCTGTTTAACGGGCACCGCATGTCGGAGCGCGTGGCGTGCTGGGTGTTCGGGCTGGTGTTCACCGGCACCAATGTGGCGTTCTTCCCGATGCACGCCAGCGGCCTGCTCGGCATGCCGCGCCGGGTCTACACCTATAGCGCCGCGATGGGCTGGGACGGCCTGAACCTGGCCAGCACGGTAGGCGCCATGCTGCTGGCGGCGGGCGTGCTGCTGTTCACGTTGGACATGGTGCGCACCTTGTGCCGCCCGCAGCGCGAGCACGGCAACCCATGGCGCAGCAGCGGGCTGGAATGGCTGCCGCAAGGCGAGTACGGCACCCGCAGCCAGCCGGAGGTGCGCTCGGCCGAGCCCTTGTGGCGGCAGGCCGGCCTGGCAGGGGCGGTGGAGGCCGGCCTGCACTGGCTGCCCGGCACCTTTACCGGCCGGCGCGAAACCTTGGTCACCAGCCGGCGCGCCGCCCGACCGGCGCATTTGCTGGTGCTGCCGGGCGATAGCTGGCTGCCGTTCTTGTGTGCGCTCGGCACGGCGGGCTTCTTCCTGCTGCTGACAATGCAGCTGCCGTTGCCGGCATGGCTGTGCGGCGCACTTGCGCTGGCGACGCTGGTGGCCTGGCTGTGGGGCCTGGACCGCCCGCTGCCGCCCGGCTCCCCGCGCGAGGCAATGGCCGGGGACGGCGTGCCGCTGCCAATTGGGGCGAGCGGTTCGGCTTCGCATTCGTGGTGGGCGACGCTGGTACTGGTGGTGGTCGACGGTGCCATCTTTGCTTCCCTGGCTTTCGCGCTGCTGCATATCGGCATGGCGCTGGAAGTATGCCCGCCGCCCGGGGCGCGCTTGCCGCCGGCGCAGGCGGCGTGGCTGGCGGCCGCGTTGCTGGCGGCCAGTTCGGCGTTGGCCTGGTGGGGCGGTCGCCGTCCGCGCCAGGGCTGGCCGCTACTGGCGGCGGGCGCTTGCCTGCTGGCGGCGTTCGCGCTGGACCTGGGCAGCCATTTGGCCGCCGGACTGGCGCCGCAGCGCAATGCCTGGAGCGCTGCGGTGGCGGCCTTGCTGGCGTATGGGGGATTGCACGCGGCGGTGCTGGGGGCGGCGGCGCTGTATGTCGCGGCGCGCGGCGGGCTACGGGCGGCGCGCAGGGCCACGCTGGATAACACCATCCTGCTATGGCACTGCGGCGTGGCGCAGGCGCTGGCCGGCCTGGCCTTGATACGCTGGCTTTAGAAGGAGTACACCAGCGTCAGCGAGGTCTGGGTATCGGTATTCTGCTTGTCGACCGGCACGCTGGTATCGTTCTGCGCGCGGAACGCCGCCTTCATCTGCATCGAGCCGTTGATGCGGGTGCTGAGCGAGGTCTCCGAGGTCGAATGCATATTCCACGAACCGCGTTCCACCGTCAGGGTCTGCGCGAAGGCGGCATTGTCGTTCAGCTTCCAGCGGAAGGCGGCGCGGCCGCGCACGATCATGCCCTGTTCACGCTCGCCGTTGGCGCGCTTGCCGTCGAAGTAGCCCGGACCGAACTCCATGTCCAGCGTCTTGTCGTCCGACTGGAACCAGCGGAAGCCGTGACCGACACCGACGCTCGAGCTGCGGGTGTAGGCGCCGAATTTGTCTTCCGCCATGGAGGCCAGCATGTACAGGGTGGAATTTTCTTCCATCAGCTTGTAGCCCGCCTTCGCGCCCAGCTGGTAGCGCTGGGCGGAACGTGTGTTCACGTCCTGGCCGTCGATGCGGTTACGGTCTTCCTTTAGGTAGCCGTGGCCGGTGTATTCGTTGCTCCACAGCGGGGTGTCCTGCAGGGCTTCGAACTTGCCGGTGACCGACGTGCCCGAGGTGTTGCCGCTGGTGGTGATGGCGCCGATTTCCGCGGCGATGATCCAGTTGCCCGGATGTTCAATGTCTTCGGCTGCCAGGGCGTTGCCGGCAACCAGGCCGGAGGCCAGGAGTAAGGTAGTAAAGTATTTCATAACTAAATTCTATCAGGGCTCGACAGAATGTGCCCGTTTGAGACACCGCAGCACGAATGTGGAGCGGCTGTGGCGGATGCCGGGCAGCTTGTACAGCTTGCGCCGCAAAAACTCCTCATAGCCCGCCGTGCCGGCCACCGCCACCTTGATCAGGTAGTCGTAGTCGCCGGTCAGCAGGTAGGCTTCCATCACTTCCGGCAGCTCGGCCAGCGCCTCGCCGAAGCGGTGCAGCATGTCGTCGTCGTGCCGGTCCAGTGTGACTTCGATGATGACCGTGTCCGGTAAGCCCAGTGCTTGTTGATTTAGCAAGGCGGTGTAGCCTTCGATCACGCCGCGCTCTTCCATGGCGCGCACTCGGTTCCAGCAGGGCGTGGTCGATAGCCCGACCTTTTCCGCCAGCTTGGTGTTGCTTAAACGGCCGTCGCGCCGTAATTCGCGCAGGATTTTCCGGTCTAGTTCGTCGATGTGTTCCATGATTTGCGCTTTAGGAAGAAGATTCTTCTATTCTACATGCAAATCAAGGCAAACTTTGGATGCCTATTCCGGCCAGGTAGCCGGATAATCTCCCTCATGGATACCGAACAAAGAACTTTCCGCCTGCGCCTGGAGCGCACTGCCGCCATGGATGCCGCCGAAGCCGTGCTGGCCACCTTGCGCCGCGGCGGCGTACAACTGCACGCCATGCGCATGGCGCCCGGCGTACATGGCATGAACCTGGACCTGGATGTGGCAGCCGAGGGCGAAGATGCCCTCGTGCTGGCGCGCATGCGCCTGTGTAACCTGATCGGCGTGCTGAAGATACGGGTTCAGGCCCCGATATAGGCGTATTTGAAGCCGAAGGTGAGCGCGATCACCCACACGATCGGCTTGACTTCGCGGAAACGGCCCGTCAGCAGCTTGAGCGCGGCGTAGGTGATGAAGCCGAAGGCGATGCCGTGCGCGATGGAGAAGGTGAAGGGGATCAGCAGGGCGGTGATGGCGGCCGGGATGCTCTCCGTGGTTTCGCCCCATTCGATATCGCCCAGGTCGCGCAGCATCAGGCAGGCCACGTACAGCAGCGCCGGCGCGGTGGCGTAAGCCGGCACCACGCCGGCCAGCGGGGCGATGAACAGGGCCGCCAGGAACAGCAGCGCCACCACCAGTGCGGTCAGGCCGGTGCGCCCGCCCGCCTGCACGCCGGAGGCGCTTTCCAGGTAGGCGGTGGTGCTCGACGTGCCGAGCACGGAACCGGCGACGATGGCGGTGCTGTCGGC
Source organism: Pseudoduganella guangdongensis (assembly GCF_009857475.1). Classification (GTDB taxonomy): domain Bacteria; phylum Pseudomonadota; class Gammaproteobacteria; order Burkholderiales; family Burkholderiaceae_D; genus Rugamonas; species Rugamonas guangdongensis. Next base: position 22,624 of record NZ_WWCJ01000012.1, read on the forward strand.
CAAGAGGGCCTTGTTCAGGCGCTCCATCTTGCCGCTCACCAGCAGGCCGGCGCGGCCCGCCACGCCCATCAGGGTGCCGGTGGCGTCGAACAGTTCGACCAGGAAGAACACCAGCACCACGTTCAGCACGCCCACGCCCAGCGCGCCCGGCACATCCAGCTTGAACCAGGTCGCGTCCAGCGACGGCGGCGCCGAGAACACGCCTTTGAAGGTGTTCCCGCCAAAGAAGAAGCTGAGCACCGTGACCAGCATGATGCCGATCAGGATGGCGCCTTTGACCTTCAGCCGGTCCAGCGTGACGATCAGCAGGAAGCCGACGATGGCCAGCAGGGCGGGCGCCTTGTGCAGGTCGCCCACGGCCACCATGGTGTTCGGGTTGGCGGTGACGATGCCGGCGCCTTTCAGCGCGATCAGGCCGAGGAATAGCCCGAGCCCGACGGTGATGGAGATCCGCAGCGAACGGGGTATGCCGTTGACAATGGCTTCGCGCAGGCCCAGCACGCTGACCAGCAGGAACAGGCAGCCGGAGATGAAGACGGCGCCCAGCGCCACCGGCCACGCGATGCCCATGCCCAGCACCACGGCGTAGGCGAAGTAGGCGTTCAGGCCCATGCCGGGCGCCATGCCAATCGGGTAATTGGCGTACAGGCCCATGATGATCGTACCGAGCGCAGCGGCCAGGCAGGTGGCGACGAAGACGGCGTCTTTCGGCATGCCCGCATCGCCCAGGATGGCGGGGTTGACGAAGATGATGTAGGCCATGGTGAGGAAGGTGGTGAAGCCTGCCACCACCTCGGTGCGCACATCACTGCCGGCTTCTTTGAGTTTGAATAGTTTTTCTGCAATAGACACGAGAACTCCCCGGATTGTTCTTCCGGGGAGCATACCATCACGGCAAGTCCAGTGCGCGGGCGATGTCGTCCCACGCCACATACTTGAAGTTCTGGGCGCCGTCCGGCAGGCGCTTGTACCCGTCCTGCACCACCAGCATGCCGCGCGCGAAGCGGCCGCCAAGGTTGGCGGCGCTGACATCCAGGCCGTCGGTCTCGGAGGCGCCGTCGATGCCCGCGGCGCTATTGAAACCGATGCGGAAGCTGCCGCGGATGCGGTGCGGCGGTGCGGCGTCGGCCACCAGGTAGCTGTTGCTGCCCTGGCTGGAGACCAGCAGGTAGCTGGCCTGGGCGCCGTGGTACAGCGCCATGCCTTCCACGTCGGCGCGCAGGTGGGCGCCGAGCGGCAGCACCAGGCGCGGTTCGGCCTTGGCTTCGGCGCGCGCGTCCAGGCTCCACACGCCGCGTTTCTCCTCGCCTGCGAACAGGCGGCCGTTGCGGTCGTCCGCTACGCAGCCTTCGGGCTGGCTGCCCAGCTTGAAGCGGCGCACCAGGCTGGCGCTGAAGGCGCCGCCGCCATGCGCGATGCGGTACTGCAGGAAGCTGCCGTCCTTGTCGTTGACGAAGGCTTGCAGGCCGCCGCCGGCCGGCTGGTACAGGCAGATGCCGTAGATGCGCTCCAGCGGGGTGGGGAAGCGTGCCGCCTCCGCCACCGTGCCGGCGCTGTCGATGGTGTACAGCACCAGCGCGTTGTCGTCGCGCTGGGTGGCCATGGCCAGGTCGAAGCGCTGCCCGTCCAGCAGCACGTCCTGGCGCAGGTCGACGTTGTTCAGGCGTCCCGATTCCAGCAGTTGCAGCTCTTTGCCTTGCAGGTCGTACACATGCAAGCCTTGCTTCTTGTTGGTGCCCAGCACGCGGCCCTGGCCGGGACGCTGGCGGTCGGCCCAGATGGCCGGGTCGTCGGCGGCGTCGCCCATGCGCGGCATGGTTTCGGTCTGCACCAGCGGCTGCAGCACGACTGCCGGCGGCAGGTCGCGCCGCAGCGCAATGGTTTGCATGGTCTGGCGTTTGTGGTCGACCAGCGCCACGCCCTGGGCGGCGGGCGCCAACGTTTCCGGCGCCGACACCAGCTTGCCGTAGGGCTTGCGCAGGGCCAGGGCGCGCCGCTCGGGCGCTGCTTCGGCGTCGGCGTTGTAGGCCCAGGCGCCGAAGCCTTCCTCGTTCACCACCAGGGTGGCGCTGGCGTCGTGCACCAGGCAGGCGTTGCTGTGCGGCGGCAGGGCAAGCTTGCGCACCAGCTGCGGCTTGCCGCCCGTCGCTAGCAGCCATTGCTCCGCCTGGCCGTCCTTCCCGACCAGGAAGGCGTGCAGCAGGCCTTGCGCGTCCTGGTGCAGGCAGGCGGCGTCGGGCGCGACGGCGGCGCCGTCGATCACGGCGCGCGCCGCGAGCGTGCCGCCAGCGGCATCGACGCTGACCGCGATGGCGCGTTCGGTGTTGGCGTCCACCACCAGGGCGGTGCCGTCGCGGTAATCCAGGTGGCGGGCGCGCAGCGGCAGGCGGGCGCGCTCGGCACCGTCGGCGCCGCGCAGCAGCAGGCCGCGCTTGTCGGTGGACAGGCTGGCGCCTTGCGGCAGGGCGATCGCTTCAAGTGCCGTTGCCGGCAGGCTGCAGGCCAGCAGCAGGGGGACTATTGACAGGCGCATCATCAGAAGAAGCTCGCTTTCAGGCCCAGTTTATAGGTGCGGCCATATTGTTCATATTGCGCATTGTGCGCTTTGACGCCTTGGTAGACGTAGTATTTTTCATTGTTCACGTTCGCCACGTCGAAGTTCAGCTGCACGGCTTTGCTGATATGCCAGGCCAGCGAGAAGTCGACCTGTTTCTGGGTGTCGACCATGCGGTCCTGGCTGCCGTTCAGGATATCGGCGCCAAGTTCGAGCAGGTAGGGCGACTTGTAGTTCAGGGCGACGCGCGTACTGACCGGGCCGGCCTCGTAGCCGAGCATCAGGTTCATCACGCGGTCGGACTGGCCAGGCATGGCGATGCGGCGCGCCACCATGGCGCCGGCTTTGCTGTCGTAGCGCGCCACGTTGGCGCGCGAATCGGTCAGTGCGCCGTTCACGCCCACCAGCAGGCCGTTGAAAGGCGCGGGCAGCATGCGCAGCGGCTGCTGCCAGGACAGCTCGATGCCCTTGACCTTGGCCATGTCGCCATTGGCGTAAGTGGTGGCGCTGGTGTAGCCGGCCCACTGCCCGCTGCCGGCCAGGTTGGTGGTGTAGGTGAAGTTCTTGATGTCCTTATAGAACAGGTAGGCCGACACGGCGCCGTCGCCGCCGATCATGCGTTCCGCGCCCAGGTCGAAATTGTGCGATTTGAGCGGGGCCAGGTCGGGATTGCCGATGGTGGCTTCGGTGGCGCTGGCCAGGGCGATGCCGGGCGCCAGCTGGCTAAAGTTGGCGCGCACCACGGAATGCGTCCAGGCGGCGCGCAGGCTGGTGTCGCGGTCCACGTCATAGCGCAGTTGCAGCGAAGGCAGCCAGTTGGTGTAGGAGCGCTTGCGCTCGAGCGGGGTGATGCTGCTGCCGCTGGCGCGTACGCCGTGCGCCTCGAACGCGGTGTGTTCGGCGCGTACGCCGGCCAGCAGGCGCCAGTCGTCTTGCGAGACGGTGTTCTGGAAGTAGGCGGCGTCAATATCCTCGTGCAGCGTGAAGTCGTTGATGGCCGATTCCGTCGCCAGGCGCGCGGCGGCGCGGTCGAGGCCCGCCACGCGGGCGCGTATGGCCGCGGGGTCGAGGGCGGCGCCGATGCGGCCGAACGGGTAGTCCAGCTCGTGCCCTTGCACAAAGCCGGCCATCGAGAGCGCGCCGCCGACCGCCTTGGCGCTGTAGCTCCACTGGTTGGTGTCGTTGCTCTTTTCGCGGCGACTGGTCTTGGCGCCGAATTTCATATGCGAGCGCAATTCGCCCAGCGCGAATTCATGCGCCAGGTCCAGGCGCAGGTGGTGTTCGGTGTCTTCCGAGTAGCGCTGTTGCAGGGTGATCGCGTTCAGGCTGTAGCTGGCCGGGTCGTAGGCGCTGGCCGGCGCCTGCAGGGCCGGGCGCTGGCCGTTGGTGAAGCTGATGCCCGGGAAGTTGGCATTGCCGCGGAAACGGCCGTCATTCAGGGCTTCCGGCGTGTCTTCGTCGGCCTTGCTGCGGCCGGCCTGGGCGTCCAACTGCCAGTCGCCGAGCTTTTGCTGGGTGCCCAGCACCAGCGATTGCACTTCCTGCGTGTATTTGCGCTGGCGCAGGCGGCGTTCCAGGCGCGCGCTGGCCGGCGTGCCTTCGGTCAGAGTGCCGCCGCTGACGTTGCTGACGGTGAGGCGGTCGCGCACCTCGTCATCGCTGAAGCGGCTCAGGAAGCTGCGCAGGAACCAGCTGTTGCCGGCTTGCGGGCGGTAGTCGAGGTTGAGGGCGGCGGCGCGCCGTTCGCGCACCGGCAGGTAGTCGCGCAGCTCGACGCCGCCCAGGCGCTCGCCGTCCCAGGCGCCGCCGGTTTCCACGTTGTCGGAGCCGAACTTGCGCTTCTCGCCGCTCAGGCCAAGGGCCACGCCGAACTTGCCGCCGCCAAAGCGGCTGGCCCACAGCAGGCCGGCGTTTGGGCTGTCCTGCTGCGTGTTCTGGTCGCGCGACACGGCGCCGTGCACCGACAGCAGCGAGCCGGGCAGGTCGAAGGCGGACAGCGATTTGACTTCCACCGTGCCGCCCAGCGAGTTGGCGTCCTGCTCCGGCAGCAGGGTTTTGCTCACTTCCAGCGAACGCACCAGGCCCGCCGGCAGCACGTCCAGCGCCACGGCGCGGCGGCTGGCTTCGGGCGAGGGCACCAGTGCGCCGTTGATGGTGACCGCGTTCAGGTCCGGTCCCAGGCCGCGCACGGTGACGTAGCGCCCCTCGCCCTGGTCGCGCTGCACGGAGACGCCCGGCATGCGCGCCAGCGCTTCGGCGGCGTTCTTGTCCGGCAGGTTGCCGATATCGTCGCTGCTGAGCACATTCCGGATGTTGTCGGCCTTGTCCTGGGCGGCAATCGACTTGGCCAGCACGGCGCGCTGGCCGGTGATGACAACGCTGGTGGCGGCCAGGCTGGCGTCGGGGGCGTCGGCAGCCAGGGCGGCGCCGCCATGCGCCAGCGCGAGTGCCGCAGCGGCGAGGGAGGTCAGTTGAGTCTTCATTATTGTGTAGACGGGAGTGGAGGAATGCAGCGCAGTATGGGAACCGTGCATGACAAGCCGGTTACGCCGAGGTGAGCCGAAATGACCCGGCGCGCCCCGGCCCGCGCCGGGGACGCAGGAATCCCGCTGTAACACCACGGTCATAAGCCGCCGCTAAGCTGCCCGGTTATGCTGAACCTTCACCGACACTCCCTTGCCGCGGCCGCCCTGGCCGTGCTGGCCTGCCTGCTGCTGTATGCCGGCGCGGGCACCCCCAAACCCGCAGCCGACTGGCATTGGATGGATATTCTGGCCGAAGGCGGCATGGCGCTGGTCGCCGGCCTGTGGTTCGTGATGACCCTGAGCAGCCGCCCCGGCGGCCTGGTGACGCGCCTGCTGGCTGGCGGCCTGGCCGCCGTCATGCTGGGCTCCTGGGCCGATTGCCTGGATGAGTTCTTCCGCATCGACAAGGGCGCTGCCTGGGACAACTGGCTGGAGGCGCTGCTGCCATTTGGCATGCTGGTGCTGACCGCCGGTATCTATTACTGGCGCCACGAGCAATTCCTGGTCAACGACCATCTAGCCAAGCGTGAACGCCTGTTCCGCCAGCACCGCGCTTTCGACCGCGTTACGCAACTGGCCGACGCGGCCTACCTGCGCCACCAGATCGGCCTGGAGCAAGAACGCGACCCGGGCGGCCAGTGCGCGCTGGTGATGCTCGATATCGACGGCTTCCACCGCATCAACCGCGCGCACGGGCAGCGCGAGGGCGACCGGGTGCTGCAGGCGGTCGGCCACATGCTGCTGCTGAACCTGCGCAATGAGGATTTGCTGTGCCGCTATGCCGGCGACCGTTTCGCCTTGCTGCTGCCGGGCATGGACGACCACGCGGCGCGCCAGCTGGCGCAGCACCTGTGCACGATGGTGGCGATGATGCGCCACCACGGCCCGCACGGCGCGCTGCCGGTCACCCTGCGCTACGCCTGCACGCCCGCGCAAGGGGAGGCCGACAGCCTGCTGGCGCGTGTCTCCGCTGCGCTCGAAGGCGGGGCCATGCCGCGCGCGGCCACGGTCGCGGCGCCGCACGCGGACCCCGCCTGATGCGTTACGCATTGCCCGACGAGGAAACGATCGCCGCCAGTGCGCCTTGGCAAATGCTGGACTACGCACTGCAGGCCGACGCGCTGCCAGCCGCCCTGGCGCGCGGCAGCGGCCTGCCGGGCGACGGTTCGCCGCCCGCGCCCGGCTGGCGCATCAGTCCCGCGCAGCACCTGCAGCTGCTGGCCAATGTGCTGCGTCAGCTGGAGAGCGCCGACACCAGCTTCATGCTCGGCCAGCAGATGCTGCCCGGCGCCGATGCCGCGCTCGCCGCCGCGCTGCGCCATGCCGGCTGCCTGCTGGAGGCGCTGGAAATCCTGTGCGCGCACCCCGGCCGCCTGCTGCCGCTGCTGCGGCCGCGCCTGCACAGTGCGGATGGCCAGGTGGTGCTGTACTGGACCGACAGCCATGGTGCGCCCAGCCTGCGCCCGGCCCTGGTGGAGATGCATATGACTGCGGTGGTGGCGCTGGCGCGCTGGCTGGGCGGCACGCGCCTGGCGTGGAGCTTCTGTTTCAACCGCGCCCGCCCGCGCCATGTGGAACAGCACGAAGTCCATCTCGGCGCGCAATTGCGCTTCGACTGCCAGCTGGACGCCATGCTGCTGGACGCGGCCAGCGCGCGGCAGCCCTGGCCCGGCGCCGATGCCGCCCGCGTCGCCGCCGCACTGGCCGGCGCCAGCGGCCAGCCCGAACCCGCCCCCAGCCTGCTCGACGCGCTGTACGACCATCTGCTGGCGCAAGTGCGCTGCAACCCGACATTGGAAAGCGCCAGCGCCGCCTTTGGCATCAGCCCGGCCACGCTCAAGCGCCACCTGGCACGCTGCGGCACCACCTTCCTCGCTGAACTCGACCAGGTGCGCACCCACGTCGCGCTTTACCTGTTCCGCACCCGGCAAGCCGACAACGACACCGTGGCCGACTACCTTGGCTTCCACGACGCCGCCAACTTTCGCCGCTCCTTCAAGCGCTGGACCGGCCTGACGCCGGCTTTGCTGCGCGCCGAATTGGCTACCTAGCCCAGCGCGAACAGCTGCGAGTACACGCGCGCCGCCATCAATCCGAGCGGCTGGTGGTGCACCGCCGGCCCCATATGCCGCGCCAGCATGGTCATGGCCTGCGCCTTGCTCGCGCAAGCGGCGATCTGCGCTTCCAACAGCCCCAGGTCGCTGGTGATGATTTCCCACGCATGTTCGTCGGGCGGGAAGTCGTGACGCAAAATGCCGCGCGCCGCCACCTCCCCCGCGCCCGGCACGCCGCTAGCGCTGGCGCCGGGTGCCGAGCCCTGTACCGGTGCAACGACCACCGCCATGACTTTACCGTTGTCGACCGCCTCGTCCTGGGCCGCGTCAACGCCCGGCGTGACGGGGACAGTTTGCAGGCCGAGCCGGCCGAGGGCATGCCCGAGCTCCAGCCGTTGCAGGAAATCCGGCCGGTCCGACACACTTCCCAGCATGGTGCGCAGCGCCGTCAGCACCACGCCATCGGGCAACGGGGGCGCCAGCACGATGCCCAGTTCGCCCCACTCGTGCAGGACCGAGGGCTGCGCCGCTGGCTGGTCGGGCACCGCCAGCTGGTAGCCGAGCAGCTCCGGAAAATAGCGCTCGCCGGCGCAGGCCAGCGCCAGGCGGATGGCCGCCTGCACGTAGCTGCCATCCTCCAGCTCCTGCCAGTTGCTGCACGCTTGCGCCGAAAGTGCGTGCTGTACTTGTGCCACATGGTTGGCCGCCGGCACACCCTTGCCCAGGTAGTCCAGGTAGAGCTTCACCAGCGGCATGTAGGTGGGCTGGCGCCAGTGATCCAGCACGCTATGCAGCCAGGCACCCTCCGCCAGCAAGGCCGGCGCCTGGACGCACAGGAAGCGCCGCGCCTGCGCCAGCGTGGCGAAATGGCGGCGCGGCGCGCCTTCCGCGCGGCTGGCAAGGTAGAGGCGGAATTCTTCGGCGCGGCTGCGGGCCCGCAGCTCGTGCCAGTCCTCAAGGCCGGCCAGGCCGCCGCTCCAGGCTGGCGGCAGGGCCGCCGCTTCGGCCAGGCGGCGTTGCAGGTAGGCCACCGCTTCGGCGCGGTTGGGCGCTTCGCGCAATAGCATATACAGTTGCCGCGACGGTCCGCCAGCGCCGGGCTGGCTGTTGCGGCTGAGTGGAGAAGTGGTCAGCATGGCAACTAGTATCCAAGGGCAGTTGTGGGTTTCCTAGCAGAGAGCAACGCGTCCCTGTGTCGGAGCAGTCTTACAAGCTTGTATAGAATTGGCCGCCTTGAAAACTATACAGTATCGCGGCCCATGCTTGACCGGATGTCGATGGATCAGTTGCGTAGTTTCATCGCTGCGTATCCACCGCTTCCGGCAAGCCTTGCCCGCTGTCGATGGTGAAGCCGTTGCGGCCGCGCCGTTTGGTGTCGTACAGGGCCATGTCGGCGCGGCCGATCAGGCCGCCGGCGGTTTCGCTGCCGCCGGCATACAGGGCGATGCCGATGCTGGTGGTGACGCGCAGCGGGGCGCCGAGCACGTGGAAGTCGGGGGCGACGGCGGCCATCACCTTCTCGGCCAGCAGTTGCACCTCGCCGGGGTGGCGGATATTCTCGAAGACGATCACGAACTCGTCGCCCGCCAGGCGCGCCACGGTGTCGGTGGCGCGCACATGGCCAGCCAGGCGCAGGGCGAATTCTTTCAGCACTTCGTCGCCGGCGGCGTGGCCCAGGCTGTCGTTGATGTGCTTGAAGTTGTCGATATCGAGGTAGGCCAGGGCCAGCTGGTATTCCTGGCGCCGCACACGCTCAATCGCCTGGTCCAGCACATCCTCGAACAGGCGCCGGTTGGGGATGCCGGTCAGCGGGTCGCGCCGGGCCTGGCGCAGCAGCTCGGCTTCCACTTCTCGGCTGCGGGTGACGTCGCCCGTCAGGGCATAGACGAAGGGCACGCTGCCGTCCTTGCGCACGTCGGGCACGAACGTGGTTTCCAGCACGCGCAATTCGCCGTGCAGGCGGGCGCTCGATTCGAATTCGGTCACGGTGCCGGCGAAGGCTTGTTCGAGCGCCGGGCGGGCTTCGGCGTAGGCGGCCTGGCCCATGACGCTGGCAATCGGGCGGCCGGGCAGGGTGTCGGGGTCGATATCGAGCCAGCGGCGGTAGGTGGCATTGCCGAACTGTAGGACATGTGCGGGGTCGATGGCGCTGATCATCACAGGCAGGTGGTCGGCGATCAGGCGCAGGCGCTTTTCGCTGGCGGCCTGGGCCAGCTCGGCGGTTTTGCGTTCGGTGATGTCGGTGCACATCAGGTAGAAGCCCTGCACCGTACCGTCGGGCGCGCAGTCGGGGACCAGCTCGGCCATCAAGTGCAGGTAGCGCTCGAGTTCATCGCCGGCGCGTTCGATGTGGATGCGGCGCCCGTCCAGCACCAGGTCGATGCAGTCCTGCCAGCGCGCCAGCATGGCGGGGCCGAAGACTTCGTCGATACGCTTGCCGATCATGGCGCGCGGGTCTTGGCCCAGCAGGAACTGGTAGTGCTCGTTGGTAAAGCGGTAGCGCAGGTCGCGGTCGATATAGGCCACCAGGGCCGGGATGTTGTCGGCAATCACGCGCGCCCGTTTCTCGCTTTCGGCCAGCCGGTCCTGCGCCGCCTGGCGCTCGGCGGTGAGCTCGTAGAGCGCCTCGCTCAGTTCGGCGACCTCGTCGCGGCCGCTGCTGCGCAGCAGGCGGATGTCGCCGCCGCGCGTGCGGATCGCCAGCAGGTTGTTGCGCAATTTCTGCAGTGGCGACAGCAGCACCTTGACCATCCACCAGCTGAGCAGGCCGGCCACGGCGGCGAAACCGCTGGCGGCCAGCACGGCTTGCCGCCGCATCTGGGCCATGGGGGCGAAGGCTTCGTCGGTCGGGTAGCGCACGGCGACGATCCAGTTGGTGGCGTTCAGCCGCTTATAGGAATAGATGCCGTCCACGCCGTCTTTATTGGTGGCTTCCATCCAGCCCTCGAAGCCGTCCAGTGCGCGCTGGGTGCCGAGGTTGAGGCCGGGGCGGGCGTTGATGTGTTCCAGCAGGCGCGCCTTGTTGGGGTGGTTGACCAGGATGCCCTCGGTGGTCATGATGAACATGAATCCCGTCTTGCCAGGCTTCATGGTGTTGAAATGGTGGAAAAAGTCGGAGTTCAACAAGTCGATGCTGCCTACCAGCACGGTCTGCACGTCGCCGCCGCTGTCGATGATGGGGTGGGTCAGTGCTACCACCGGCAGGTTGGAGACGCGGCCGCGCACCGGGGGCGAGATGATGCCGCGCTTTTGCGCCATGGTTTGCTCGAAATAGTTGCGGTCGGCCACATTGGGGTTGGGCTGGCTCGGCGGCCGCAGGCTGGCCAGGTATTGGCCGCTGGCGTCGAAGGCGGCCACGTTGGCGAACTCGGCGGCCGCCGCAGCGTGCCGCTCTATGGCGGCGCGCAGGCCGTCGGCATTACGCTGGCCAGGCGGCACGGCCTCGGCAATCGATGCCAGCAGCAAGCGCTTGGCGGCAAGCTGCTCGTCGATATGGGCGGCGGCCAGGGAAAGCAGGCTGAACTGTTGTTGGCCGATCACGGCCTTCATATCACGTTCCGCCATCGACAGCGCCAGCCAGGTCAGCACCGTGGTGGCGGCCAGCACGAAGGCGATCACCACGCAGGTCATGCGCGCGCGCAAGCTCTGGGGCAGCCATCGGGTTTGGGTCATGGCCTAGTATTGCACACCTGCTTGCCAGTGTGTTCTAAAATCCCATGCGGCTTATTCTCTGGAAATAATGTGAAAAATACAATGGCAGTTAGCCGGGTGCACTGATCCATGGCGCATTTCCACCTGGCTTGGGAGTTGGGCGGTGACGCCGCCCATGCGGGGCGCTTGCGTATCGTGGCGCAGGCTTTGCTGGCGCGCGGCCATGCCGTGAGCCTGTCGGTGCGCGACCTGGTGCTGGCGCGGCGCCTGTTGGGCGATCTGGAGGTGCCCTTGTTGCAGGCGCCGGTGTTGCTGAACGCCGGCGCGCAGAATGCGGCCAGCCTGGCCGAGATCATGTTGGGCGCCGGCTACCAGGAGCCGCAGGCGCTGGATGGCTTGCTGCGCGGCTGGCGCGCGGCGCTCGGCTTGCTGAAGCCGGATGTACTGGTGGCGGAGTTCGCGCCCACGGCCCTGCTGGCGGCGCGTAGCCTGGATCTCCCCGCGGCAGCGCTGGGCGCGGCTTTCACCTTGCCGCCCGCCGGCCAGCCGATTCCCAATTTCCGCCCGTGGGAGCCGGTCGACCTGGCGTGCCTGGCCGCTGCTGAACGGCATGTGCTGAAAGTGATGAATGCCCTGCTGGTACACCATGGCGGCGTGCCCTATGTTTCGGCGGCCGATGCCTTGCTCGGCCAGCAGCACCTGCTGTGCGCCTGGCCGGAGCTGGACCATTACGCGCGGCCGGCTGCCAGCGAGCATTGGCTGGGCCCGGCCTTTGTCACGCCGCCGGGCGCGCCGCCGCAGTGGCCGCCGGGCCAGGGGCACAAGGTGTTTGTTTACCTGCGCCAGGAGCATCCGGCCCATGTGGCGGTGCTGCATGCCCTGGTCATGGAGGGCTGCCGCGTGCTCTGCTACCAGCCGGAAGTGGCGGCGGGCGCGGTGCCGCCGGTGCACGCCACCAGCCTGGCCTGGGCGCGCGGGCCGGTCGACCTGGCTGCCGCGCTGGCCGAGGCGCGCCTGTGCGTGAGCCAGGGCGGGGAGGGGACGGTGACGCATGCCATGCTGGCGGCGGTGCCGATGCTGCTCTTGCCGACCCAGCTGGAGCGCTATCTGCTGGCGCAGCGGCTGGAGGCGGCGGGGATCGCCATCAATGGCGGCCGCTTCCCGGGCGCGGTGGACTGGCGCAGCGTGGTGCGCAGCTTACTGATGGACGGCCGCACCCTGCTGGCGGCGCGCCAGGTGGCCCAGCGTTATGCCGGTTTTTCGCATGCGCAGTTGGCCGAACGCGTGGTGGCCCGGCTGGAAGCCCTGTTGCCGGCGGCCTAGGCGCCGCTGCTTCTGGACGGCGCTTGCTGGCGCTCGCAATACTGGCGCCAGGCCAGTTCTTCCAGCGCGGCGACGGCGTCGTGCAGTCCGTCGAAGCGGGGGTCGGCAAAAGTGCGCAGGAACTGTTCATGGAATGCGGCCCGTTCCATGTCGGCCGGGGTGGGTGTGCGCGACTGATCCATTATGGTCTCCATTACTTGATGGCAGTTTCGCGCAGAACAGTTTTATTGTCGGTGCGGCAGTTCACTTTAGCGCACGCGGCCGCTGGATTCCGGAAAGTTCTGTTCTACCGAATGAAATATTGCGATTTCCTCTACAAGTGCGTACACTCATCTTAATCTACGGCAACCATTTAAGTTCAGCACAGTGTATTCACAGGCGCAAATCGATCCGGTCGTCAGTTTCCTGAACACGCAGGGTGAGGCGGTACGCGGCACCATTGTGAATCTCCAGCGCAAGTCGCTGGTGATGGAAGTCTATAACCCCTACTCCATCGTCCAGGTCAGCGAAGTACTCAGCGAGCTGACCGTGCGCATGGGCACGGCCAGCGCCTATATTGGCAAGGCGGTGGTGATCAGCATGGTCAACACCGGTTTGACGGCGGTGGTGTCGGTGACCCTGATCGATGAGTGGCGCGAACTGAGCGAAGTTGTGATGCGGCCCGGTGCGGTCGGGCGCGAAGCGAGCAAGTTCGTGCTGGACTGGGACGACCGGTTCCGCATCCGGCGCGATTACCAGATCGCCGTGAATGAAACACGCGCCTACCTGACCGAGGTGGCGCGCTGGGTGGAGCAGGTGGACCTGTCCGATTCCCTGCCCAAGGAAGGCGGCCGCCTGCGCGCCGACGTCTTCAGCGAGCTGGCCGAGCCGCTGATCCTGCGCGTGCGCCGCTACTTCGATGAGCTGAACCGCGAGGCCGGGATGGTGGAGCAGGAAGCCTCCGCCGCCCACCGCTCCTTCGCCCAGGGCGCCCTGCACCCGCTGATCCTGCGCGCGCCATTTGTGTTCCGCACCTTCAGCAAACCACTCGGCTATGCCGGCGACTATGAGATGGTGAACCAGATCCTGGGCGATCCGCGCCAGGGCCCAAGCACCTATTTCCAGATCGTCAACGCGGCCTTCTTGCAGACCGCGGTGGCGGTGGCGCACCGCAACCGTATCGACGTGTTGGTGGCCTTCCTGAAGCGCCACGCCGACGAGGCGCGCCGCATCGGCCGCCCGTTCCGCGTGCTGAACGTGGGCTGCGGCCCGGCCCAGGAAATCCAGCGCTTCCTGCGCGAATACGACGAACCGCACTGGCTCTCGTTTGAGCTGGTCGATTTCAGCGATGAGACGCTGGAGTGGACCCGCAAACGCCTGCGCGAACTGAGCGCCGGGCTGGCGCGCCAGCCCGACATCCGCTTCGTGCAGGATTCCGTGCACAACCTGCTGAAGCGCCGCACCGACGGCCCGCAGGTGGGCGGCAATTTCGATGTGGTGTACTGCGCCGGCCTGTTCGACTACCTGTCGGACAAGGTGTGCAGCCGCCTGCTCAGCTACTTCGCCTCCTGCATGCGCAGCGGAGGCCGCCTGCTGGTGACCAATGTCCATATCAGCAATCCGGAGCGTCCCGGCATGGAGCACTTGCTGGAGTGGTACCTGATTTACCGCGACGAGGCGAAGATGGAACAGCTGCTGCCGCCGCAGTCGCGCGACAGGATGACCTATGTCGATCCGACCGGCGTCAATGTGTTCGCCGAAGCGTCCCTGCCATGACCGGCGCCGCCCCCGCAGTGAGCCCGCATCTGTATACCGCTTACGAGAGCGACCTGCGCGCCTACCGCCTGCGCTTTAGCCGCGGCGGCGCGTGGACCGGCATCGCCCTGGTGCTGCTGGGCGTGGGCCTGGATTACAGCCTGTACCCGGCCCACCTGGGCGAGTTCGCGCTGGCGCGCGTGCTGGTGTCGCTCGGCATCCTGGCCATTATCGGCATCATGCGCCAGCCCTGGGGCCAGCGCCACGTGGAAGCCTTGAGTTTCACCTGGCTGATGCTGCCGCAGGCCATGATCGCGTGGATGATCGCTGTCACCGAAGGCGCGCAGTCGATCTACTACGCGGGACTGAACCTGGCGGTGTTCGCCTCGGCCATCGCGTTTGCCTTCCGCATGTGGCAGAACCTGGCGCTTGGTTTGCTGACCTACCTCTTGTATGCCGCGGCCTGCTATAGCCACGCCGGCCAGGCGGCGATGGACAGCGCCTTTGCCGTCAATTCGCTGCTGCTGGCCTTCAGCGCCACCGCCAGCGCGGTCTGCACCTATTACAACGAGCAGGCGCGCTTCAACCTGTTCCAGCTGAAGGCGGAACTGGCCGACAAGAACCGGCAGCTGGAGGCCAATAACCGCAGCCTGGCCGAGATCAAGGGGCAGATGCTGCAGCAGGAGAAGATGGCGGCCCTGGGCACCCTGGCGGCGGGCCTGCTGCACGAGGTGAACAATCCGGTCAACTTCTGCATGATGGCGATCGACGTCGCCATGGAGGAACCGGCCGCCAAGGGCAGCGAGGTGCTGAAGGAGTGCCTGGTGGACGCCAAGCAGGGCATGCAGCGCGTGCAGTACATCGTGTCCGACCTGAAGACTTTTGCTTACCGCAAGTCCGGCAGCGAACACGAGAGCGCGCAGTTCCTGTTCGAGCGCGCGCTGGAGTCCTCGGTGCGCCTGGTGGGGCACGAAATCAAGGGCGTCAAGGTGCAGCGCCACTTGCAGCCGGACACCCTGGTGCGGGGCGACGAGGCGGCCATTATCGGCGTGCTGATCAACCTGTTGAGCAATGCGGCGCTGGCCATGCGCAAGGGCGCGACCACGGCCCCGACCATCGACATCTATGCCGAAGCGCGCGGCGAGCGCCTGAAAATCACGGTGCGCGACAACGGCCCCGGCATCGCGCGCGAGAACATCGGCCGCGTGTTCGAGCCTTTCTTCACCACGCGCGAAGTGGGGCAGGGACTGGGACTGGGTCTGAGCATCTGCTACAGCGTGATTCAGCGCCATGGCGGCCTGTTGGCGGTGGAAAGCGTGCCGGGCGAATGGACGCAGTTTACCTTTGACTTGCCGCGCGTGACCGGGGGCGAGAAATGAGCGAGCGGGCGACCGTCCTGTATGTGGACGACGAGGAAATGGCGCGCAAGTACTTCGCGCGCGCGGTGGAGAGCGAATTCGCGGTGCTGACCGCGCCCGGCGTGGACGAGGCGCTGCAAATCCTGGCCCAGCCCGGCAGCGATATCGACGTGCTGGTGACCGACTACCGCATGCCGGGCCGCGTCGGCGGCGAACTGCTGCGCGAGGTGGAGCGCGACTACCCGCACCTGGTGCGCATCCTGGTCACGGCCTATGCCGACAAGGAAGTGCTGCTGGAAACCATTAACGGCGGCGACATCTTCCGCATCCTGGAAAAGCCGCTCGATACCGGCGTGGTGCGCGACGCGCTGCGCCTGGCCAGCGAGAACGCGCGCGAGCGCGCCATGCGCCGCCAAAGCCTGCTGGCGATCGAGGAAACGGTGGCTTTCCTGGCGCATGAACTGAATACGCCGCTGGCCACGATTGCCAATTTCGCGCGCAATATCCAGCGCCGCGTGAGCCACCAGGCCGAAGATAACGGCCTGCCGCTGAAAGCCGATATCGGCAATGCGGCGGCGCATATGAACGACAATGCGCGCTACTGCCTGGCGGTGCTGTCCTCTTTTGTCGAGTCGGTCAAGCGCGCCAGCGTGGTGCCGGCGGCGCGAGCTGGCGGCGGCACGGCGCGGCAGATGGTGGGTGCGCTGCTCGAGGTATACCCGTTCGCGCCGGGCCAGCGCGACACGGTCCAGCTGGAGGTGCAGGGCGACTTCGCCGTGCGCGCCGCGCCCAATTGCGTGGCGCTGGTGCTGTCCTCCCTGCTGAACAATGCGCTGCGCGCCCTGGACGGCCAGGCCGGCGCGCGCATCAGGATTACCGTGGGCGTGGCAGACCGCCCTTACATCATCGTGGAAGACAATGGGCCCGGCATCGCGCCGGCGCTGCTCAACCGCCTGCTGCTGGACCCGGTGTCCATGCATGGCAGTGAAGGCGGCAGCGGCTGGGGCCTGATCTTCTGCAACCGCGTGATGCAGTCTTTCGGCGGTCACCTGCGGGTGCAGTCCGAACAGGGCTGCTCCACCACCGTCACCATGAATTTCCCGGATTTAGAGAAGGAACGAGCATGATCGAGAACGAAACGGCACGAGCCGCCCCGGCAATCCTCTACGTCGATGACGAGGCGACCGCCCTGAAATACTTCCAGCGCGCGCTCGGTTCGCTGGCGCCCGTGTATGTGGCCGAGTCGGTGGAGGAGGGCAAACGCATGCTCGACCAGCACGCCGACGAGATCGCGGTGCTGGTCTCCGACCAGCGCATGCCGGGCGCCTATGGCAATGAGCTGTTGTTCTACGCGTGGGACCGCTACCCGCACATCGTGCGCATCCTGACCACCGCCTATTCCGAGCTGGAACACACCGTGGACGCGGTGAACCAGGGCCAGATCCACCGCTATATCCAGAAGCCGTGGGATATCGCCGCCTTGCGCATGGAGCTGAAACAGGCCCTGTCCCTGGCCAAGCTGCAGAAGGAGCATTCGCAGCTGCTGCGTGAAAAGCTGCTGGTGCGCCAGAAGCAGGCCGTGGCCAGCCGTATCGGCACCCTGTACACCTTGTCGGCCAGCCTGTCGGGCGAAACCTCCTTCGTGCCGGTTGAGAGCTACCTGGCGGGCGCCCTGAGCGCCGGCATGACGCCGCCGGAACCGGACTGGCTGATGCTGGACCATTCGGACCTGATCAGCTCCGAAGCCTTCCGCAGCGCCGCCTTCGGCCGCGCCGTGCGTGACCACCTGGACGACCTGGAGCAGCGCTATGCCGGTGCCGAAGCGGCGCACGCCTTCGCCCTGCTGGCCGAGACCTTCGGCCCAACCTTCCGCGCCACCGGCCCGGACAGCGCGCAATTCCTGCAGGCGTCGCAGCTGACCGAGTTCCTGGAAACCCCGACCAGCGTCCCGGTTTCCTCGCAGCACGCGTTCTGGCTGGCCTGCCTGCTGTGGATGGGCAAGCGCGGCGCGGCCATGCAAATGAGCAGCGGCGCCAGCGCCGTCGAATGTCGCATGGTGCAGGCCGACAACGCCCTGACACCGTCGCAGCTGGCGGCCTGGGTCGAGCAGTTCTAAGCTGGCGCGCGACCGCCGCCAGGTGCATTAAGCTAGTTAATAATTGGTGGTAAAACTGCCTACAGAAAAAGAGCTTTCGGGCAATATTTCGCTGGGGAGTCGGTTATACTGGTGTATCGGATAACCGGAGCTGCCATGCCAGAGCAAGTGGAGGTCACGCGTACATCGTTACGACACCGCATTGGCCTCGGCTCGCTTCTGTCGCTGCTGCTGGCAGCCAGCTCCCTGCTGCTGACGGCGCTGCTGGTGGTGGTGCTGGGGGTGGTGGTGACCGATGAGCTGAAACGCACCATCGGCCAGGGCCTGGCCCAGCGCGCGCGCCATGCCGCCAGCCAGCTCGACGCCACCATGTTCGAGCGCTACCGCGAAGTCCAGCTGCTGGCGCGGCGCAGCGAATTCACCGCCGCCCAGCACGGCCCGGCGCAACGACGCCGGATCCTCGACGATTTGCAGCGCACCTATCCCCTGTATGCCTGGATCGGCCTGACCGACAACGCCGGCAAGGTCCAGGTCAGCACCGGCGGCCTGCTGGAAGGCGTCGACGTCTCCGCGCGCGACTGGTGGCGCGACGCGCCCAAGGGCGTCTACGTGCACGATGTGCACGCCGCCAAGCTGCTGGCCAAGCTGCTGCCGGCCAGCGGCGGCGCGCCGATGCGTTTTGTCGACCTGGCTTTCCCCTATTACGACGCGGCCGGCAAACAGGCCGGCATCCTGGGCGCGCACCTGAGTTGGAACTGGGCGCGCCAGGTGCAGGACCTGTTCGACCAGAATGCCCAGGGCGCGGCCGCCGACACCCTGATCGTTTCGCGCAGCGGCCAGATCCTGTATGGGCCGGAAGCGCTGCTGGACCAGCCCGCGGCCGCCGCCAGCCTGGCGCTGGCGCGCGAGCAGGCCTCCGGCTTCGTGGAAGAACGCTGGGCCGATGGGCGCCGCTACCTGGTCGGCTACGCCCGCACGCGCGGCTACGACAGCTACCCGGGCCTGGGCTGGGTCATCGTCACGCGGCAGGAAGCCGCGACCGCGTTCGCGCCCGTGCGCCGCCTGCAGCTGACGGTGGCGCTGTCCGGCCTGGCCGTGGCCTTGCTGTTTTCCCTGCTGGGCTGGCGCGCGGCGCGCACCGTCACGCGGCCCCTGCTGCACACGGCGCAGGCGGCGCGCGAGGTGGAGCAGGGCCGTGCCACGGCCTTGCCGCCGGTGCAGGGCAGTTTCAGCGAACTGGAAACGGTGCGCGGCGCCTTCAACGCCATCCTGCAAAGGCTGCAGGGCCAGGAGCAGCAACTGGTGCGCGCCAATGCGCAGCTGGAGCAGCGCGTGGCCGACCGCACGGTGGACCTGGAGCGCACCCTGGCCATTGTCCGTTCCAGCGAGCAGCGCATGCTGACCCTGCTGGAGGCGACGCAGGACGCCTTTATCGCCTTCACCAGCGACGGCCTGGTCACCGACTGGAACCCGCGCGCCGCGCAGGTGTTCGGCTGGCGGCGCGAGGAAGTGCTGGGCAAGCATATCGACCAGCTGCTGCAGGCCGGCGGCAACTTGTGGTGGCTGCTGGGCAGCCGCGAGAACGCGGCGACCGGCGAACGGGTGGCGCTGACCGGCTGGCGCCGCGACGGCGCGCGCTTCGATGCCGAGATGACCCTGGCCCAGCTGGCCGTCGACGGCGTGCAGTCGTTTGCCGCCTTTGTCAGCGATATCTCGCAGCGCCGGCGCACCGAACAGGAGCTGGAAGCGGAACGCCTGCTGCTCTCGACCGTGCTGGAGACCATCGAGGTGGCGGTCATGGCGTGCGGCCCGCAAGGCGAGGCCACGCTGTCGAACCGCGCGGCGCGCGCCCTGCCAGCCGGCGCCGTCCAGCCGGGCGAGGCCTCGCTGCTGCAGCGGGCGCTGCGCGGTGCGCGGGTGCAGGGCGAGGAATTGCTGATCCTGGCGGCCGACGGCAGCGAACGCCATCTGCTGTGCAATGGCAGCGCCTTGACCGGCGCCGACGGCAGCAGGCTGGGCGCGGTGGTGGCCATGGCCGATGTCACGGCGCTGGAGCAGGCCAAGCTGGCGGTGGCGGAGAAGGAGCGCTTCCTGCGCGCGGTGACCGACAACAACCCGGCGGCCATCGGCTATGTCGACCGCGACGAGGTGTACCGCTTCGCCAACCGCAGCTACCAGACCATGATGGGGATCGACCCGGCCGGCATGATTGGCCGCAGCATCGAACAGGTGCTGGGCGGCACGGTGTACGGACAGGTGCGCGGCCATGTGGCGGCGGCCCTGCGCGGCGAGCGCGTGCACTTCGAGGTGGACACCGAGCGCGCTGGCTGGCCGCGCCATTTCATGACCGACTACATCCCCGACCTCGGCGCCCAGGGCGAGGTGCGCGGCTTCCACATCGTCGCGCTGGATATCACGGCGCGCAAGCGGGCCGAATTGCAGCAGGAGGAAGCCAGCCGCGCCAAGAGCGCTTTCCTGGCCAATATGAGCCACGAGATCCGCACGCCGATGAACGCGGTGCTGGGCATTGGCCAGCTGCTGGACCGCACCCAGCTCAACGCCGAGCAGCAGGAGTATGTGCGGCTGATCCGGGCTTCCGGCAGCGCCTTGCTGGCCCTGGTGAACGACATCCTCGACCTGTCCAAGATTGAAGCGGGCAAGCTGGCAGTCGTGGCGGCGCCGTTCCAGCTGGACGAGCTGGCGGAAGCGATTGCCGCCGCCATGCAGTCGGCCAGTGTCGGCAAGCGCCTCGACTTGTTGCTGACGCTGGAAGCGGGCTTGCCGCAAGGCCTGGTGGGCGACCTGCAGCGTCTGCGCCAGGTGGCGCTCAACCTGGTCGGCAATGCCATCAAGTTCACCGCCGAGGGCGAGGTGTGCGTGCACATCGGCGTCAGCGCGCCGGGCAGCAGCATGGAAATCCTGCAGCTGACGGTGCGCGACAGCGGCATCGGCATGAGCGGCGAACAACTGGGCCGCCTGTTCAACCCTTTCGAGCAGGCCGACAGTTCGACCGCGCGCCGCTACGGCGGCACGGGTCTGGGCCTATCGATCACCCGGCAACTGGTGGAGCTGATGGGCGGCACCATCACCGTCAGCAGCGAGGCGGGGCGCGGCAGCGAATTCGTGGTATCGGTGCCTTTGCAACTGGCCATGCGCCAGCGCGCCGCCGACAGCTACGCGCCGCTGCCCAGCCTGCGGGTGCTGCTGGTGGACGACCACGTGCCGACCTTGCGCTACCTGGAAAGCCTGCTGCGGCGCTGGGGCTGCGTGGTCGAGACCCATGCCGCGACGCCGTCCATGGCGGGGCACGAGTGGGATGTGGCGCTGGTCGATTCGGCCCTGCTGGACGCGGAGGGCGCCGCCGCCTATGGCGGCACGGCCCTGGTGGCGCTGAACCGCAGCCTGGACCGCCCGCCGCAGGCGGGCGAGGACGCGGCCCTGGCCAAGCCCCTGCTGCCAGGCGCTCTGCACCTGCTGCTGCAGGGCCTGAGCCAGCAGCGCGCCGCGCCAGTTGCGGCGCCGCTGGCGGTGCCGCAACTGGCGGCCTTGCGCGGCGCGCGCATCCTGCTGGTGGAAGACAATGGCACCAACCAGCTGGTGGCACGCGGTGTGCTGGAACCGGCCGGCATTGCCGTCTCGCTGGCCGAGAATGGGCAGCAGGCGGTGGAGATGGTGCGCGCCCAGCCCACGGCGTTCGACCTGGTGCTGATGGATGTCCAGATGCCGGTCATGGACGGCTTTGAGGCCACCCGCATCCTGCGCGGCAAGCTCGGGCTGCGCATCCCGATCCTGGCCATGAGCGCCGGCGTGCTGGAGACGGAGCAGGCGCGCTGCCTGGAATGCGGCATGAACGGGTTCATCGCCAAGCCGGTCGATTATGCGCAGATGCTGAACACGATTGCCGCCCACCTGGCGGCGCCCGTCCCGCGCGCGGAGGCACCCGCGGCGGCGGAAGCGGCGCTGGAAGCTGCGCCCGACGACCAGCCGGGCATCTTCAGCATCCGCAAGCTGCTGGCGGTGATTGGCAACAGCCCGCAGCGCCAGAACATCGTCTCCCTGGTGGGCCGCGTGGTGCGCCAGTCGCAGGCGGAGTTCGATGCGGCGCGCGCCCATTGGCAAGGCGGCGACTGCGTGGCCGCGGCGGCTGCCTTGCATGCGCTGCGCGGCGGCGTGGGCAGCCTCGGGGCGCGCGACTTTTCCGACGCCACGCTGGACGCCGAAAAAGCCCTGCGCAGCCCCGATCCGGCCAGCGCCGCGCCGCACTTCGAGCATGCGCAGCAGGCGCTGGCCGCCACGCTGGCGGCCGCCGCGCACTGGCTGCAGCTGGAGCAGCCGGGCGCCCCGGCCGTCCAGCAAGACCTGCAGGCGGCCATCCACACCCTGACCGAGATGCTGCGGCGGCAGGACCTGGATGCGCTGAACCAGTTTCGCCAGATGCGCGAGCAGTTGGCCGGTCAGCACGGCACCCAGGCCGCCGCCCAGCTGGAAACCGCCATCGAAGCGCTGGACTTTAGTGCCGCGTTGGAAGTCCTGAGTGAGGAAGCATGGAAAGCACCATCCTGATCATCGACGACAATCCTGAGATCATCCGCCTTTTGAGCGCCATGCTGCGCGACCAGGCCCGCATCCTGTTCGCGACCAGCGGCCTGGCCGGCCTGGAAATCGCCCGTGCCCAGCGCCCGCAACTGATCCTGCTCGATGTCGAGATGAAGAGCATGGACGGTTTCGCCGTCTGCGCCCACATCATGGCCGATCCCGACCTGCGCCATTGCCCGGTCATCTTCGTCACCGCCAGCGCCGCCAGCGACAGCGAGATCGCCTGCCTGGACGCCGGCGCGGTCGATTTCATCACCAAGCCCCTGAATGGCGCCGTGGTCCAGGCGCGCGTGCGCACCCATCTGCGCTTGCAGGCCGCGCTGGCCAGCCTGGAGACCCTGGCCAGCAAGGATGGCCTGACGGGCCTGTACAACCGGCGCGCCTTCGACGAACAGTTCGCGGTGGAGCTGGCGCGCCACCGCCGGCAGCAATCCCCGCTGGGCCTGGCCCTGGTCGATGTCGACCACTTCAAGCTTTACAACGATCATTATGGCCACCAGCTAGGCGATGAGTGCCTGCGCCGTGTGGCCCAGGCCCTGGCCGATTGCGCCCGCCGCCCGGGCGAACTGGTGGCGCGCTACGGCGGCGAGGAGTTCGTGGTACTGCTGCCCAACACCACGGCCGAGGAAGTGCAGCGCTACGGCGAATGGATTTGCCAGCATGTCCGGGACTTGCAGCTGCCGCATGGCGCGTCGCTGGTGGCGCACCACGTCACCATCAGCGCCGGCCTGGCGGCGGCCATCCCCCGGCTGGAGACGACGCCGGGCCAGATGCTGGCAGCGACCGACGCGGCCCTGTATGAGGCCAAACGCGCGGGACGCAACCGTAGCGCCATGGCGGCAAGCTCGTGCTAACATGGTCGGGTTCCTGTTTCTTACATGCGCGCCATGAGTTTCGTAACCGGTAATATTGCAATTGATGCCTTGGTGTACAGCAGCTGGAGCCCAACCGCTGGCACGCCACGCACGCTGAGCTACAGCTTTCTGCTTGCGCCTCCCGGCGACGCCAGCGATGAAGACCGCAGCGGCTTTGCCGCGATGACCACGGCGCAGCGCCAGGGCGTGCGCGATGCGCTCAAATTATGGTCCGATGTGGCCAACCTAACGTTTGTCGAGGTCAACGCCAACGGCTCCCTGCAGTTCGGCACCAACCAGCAGTCCGGCAGCAGCGGCTACGCCTACCTGCCCGAATCCTGGAGCACCGCGGTGGCGATGTACCTGGACGTGGACGCGGGCTATAACCAGGTGTTCACCCCCGGCAGCTACGGGCCAAGCGTGATGCTGCACGAGATAGGGCACATGCTGGGATTGAAGCATCCCGGGAATTACGACAGCAGCGGCGGCGGCGTGGACGGCCCCTATCTGCCGAGCGACAAGGACAATGGCGACTACACGCAGATGTCCTATAACGAGCCGACGGTGCACAGCCTGACCGGGCGCTATGCCGTGACGCCCATGCTGTACGACATCCAAGCCGTGCAGCACCTGTATGGCGCGAATATGTCCTACCGCAGCGGCGACGACGTTTACAGTTTCAGCAATTCGACCACTGCGCGCTGCATCTGGGACGCCGGCGGCAACAACACTTTCGACTTCTCCGCCTGCACCGGATTTGTCACCATCGACCTGCGGGCCGGCGGTTTCAGCGAGACGCAGGCAGGTTACCGCAATATCGGGCTGGCGTACGGCGTGACCGTACAAAACGCGGTGGCCGGCAATGGCGGCTCCCAGGTGTACAGTGGCGCCAGCGGCAGCATGGTCACCGGCGGCGCCGGTTTCGACCGCGTGGTGCTCGGTGCCGGAGACGATATTGTCTCCGGCGGCGGCGGCAGCGACACGGCGGTGTTCAGCGGCACTTTCGCCAGCTACATCGTGCAGCGCCACGCCGGCAGCGTGCTGGTGTTCGGCGAAGGCAATGACCGCCTGGAAGGCGTGGAGATGCTGGCGTTCAGCGACCGCACGGTGGCGGTGGCCGACCTGGCACTGCATACGGCGCCGCAGGGCACCAGCGGCAATGACCGCTTCAGCGCCGGCGTCGGCAACGAGACCTTTGACGGCGGCGCCGGGCGCGACCTGGTGGTGCTGGCTGGCGCACGCGCCAATTACACGGTCAAGGCCACCAGCGGCGGCCATACCGTCACTGACAATAGCGGCAACGGCGGCATCGACCAGCTGCTGAATATCGAGCAGCTGCAATTCGCCGACGCCAGCGTATCGCTCGACATCAGCGGCGCGGCCGGCCAGGCCTACCGCCTGTATCAGGCCGCTTTCAACCGCGCGCCGGATTTGCCCGGCCTGGGCTACTGGATCAATACCCTTGAGCTTGGCTATAGCCTGCACTCGGTGGCTGGGAATTTCCTGACCAGTCCGGAATTCGCGGGTGCGTTCGGCACCTTGAGCAACCGTGATTTCGCCACGCTCCTCTACCACCAGGCCCTGCACCGGGAGCCGGACCTGGAAGGCTTGAACTGGTGGACCGCACGCCTGGACGAGGGCGTGCTGCGCTCCGTGGTGCTGACCGGCTTCTCGGAATCGGCGGAGAACCAGGCGCAGGTGATCGGCTCCATCCAGAACGGCATTACCTTCATTCCATACCCGGCAGGCTGATACGGTTGCGTCCCATATGCTTGGCGCGGTATAGGGCCGCGTCGGCCGTGGTCACCAGCTGCTCCGGCTGGTGCTCGTGCGAGGCGATCGCGGTGGCGGCGCCGATGCTGACCGTGACGAAGCGCTTGGGCGCGCCCTGGTTCGGCAGGCGCAGCGCCTCCACCCGGCAGCGTATGCGCTCGGCCACGATGGCGGCCCCTTTCAGCGACTGGTTGGGCAGGATCACCGCGAACTCCTCGCCGCCGTAACGCGCCACCAGGTCGTTGGCGCGCATTTCGCTGGCCACGGCGCCGGCGATGCGTTTCAGGCACTCGTCGCCGCCGACATGGCCGTAGGCGTCGTTGTATTGTTTGAAGTTGTCGACGTCCACCATCAACAGCGAGAGCGGCTGCTGCTGGCGCAGGGCGCGCTGCCATTCCGCGTGCAGCGTCTGGTCGAAGCAGCGCCGGTTGGCCAGCCCGGTCAGGCCGTCGCGCGTGGCCAGCTGCTCGAGGGCGATCTGGGCCTGCTTTTCCTCGGTCAGGTCGCGCAGGGTTTCCACCACCGCCACCAGGCGACCGTCGCTGTCGTAGATCGGGCTGGCGTCGGCGGCCAGGTAGCGGCGCCCGGCGCTGCGCGGCATCTCGCACCAGTTCTCGGCGCATAGCTGGTCGCCGGCGCCGCCCGGGCGGCGCGCCTGGCCGTCGTACAGGTCGAGGATTTCGCCGGTGCGGCCGGCAATCACCAGGTCGGCCAGGGTGGGGCGCTGCACCGCGTAGAACGCGCACCAGTGGCCACTGGTGCCGAGCAACTCTTCGGCGGCGACCCCGGTCAGGCGCTCACAGGCCCGGTTCCAGATCAGGACCCGGCCCTGGGCGTCCAGCACGAACGTGGGAATGACCAGCATTTCCATCAGCTTCAACGCAAAGCCAGGCGGCTGGTCGGGCGTGGAGGCGTCCATCAAGTGTGGGATCCTGAAGAGACTATTCATTTGGCGGCGGCCTTTATCGTTCACTGCGTCTGGAACTTGATTGTGCCGCCGTCGCCGCCGGCAAATGTTGACCAAGCGCAAACCCGTTTCGTTTTGTGAAAAGCGCTATAATTTAGGGTTGCCGAACACCGGAAGTACCCTGTGACCTATAGCATTAAGGAAATTTTCTACACCCTGCAGGGCGAAGGCGCCCATGCGGGGCGTCCCGCCGTTTTCTGCCGTTTCTCGGGCTGCAACCTGTGGACCGGGCGCGAACAGGACCGCGCCAGCGCGGTTTGCCAGTTCTGCGATACCGACTTTGTCGGTACCGATGGCGAGCGCGGTGGCAAATTTGCCACGCCGCAGGCGCTGGCGCAGGAAATCGACAGCCTGTGGCCGGCCGGCGCCGGGCACAAATACGTGGTATTTACCGGCGGCGAGCCGCTGCTGCAGCTGGACGCGCCGCTGATCGACGCCATGCATGCGGTGGGCTTTACCATCGCCATTGAAACCAATGGCACCATGCAGGTGCCGGCCGGCGTGGACTGGATCTGCGTCAGCCCGAAAATGGGTTCCAAGCTGGTGGTCGGCAAGGGCAATGAACTCAAGGTCGTGATCCCGCAAAAGGACCAGGACCTGGCCGCCTATGAAGGCCTGGATTTCGAGAATTTCTTCGTGCAGCCGATGGATGGCCCGCTGGCGGCCTTCAATACCACGCTGGCGATCGAAACCTGCAAGCGCAACCCGAAATGGAAGCTGAGCTTGCAAACCCATAAACTGTTGAACATCCCATAAGCAATGCTGACTATTACACGCAAGCTGGAATTCGATGCGGGCCATCGCATTCCGGACCACAAGAGCCAGTGCCGCAACCTGCACGGCCACCGCTACACCCTGGAAATCACCCTGACCGGCAAGGTGATCGACGCCGAAGGCAATTCCGACAACGGCATGATCATGGACTTCTCCGATGTGAAGACCATCGCCAAGGAGCACCTGGTCGACGTCTGGGACCACGCCTTCCTGGTGTACGAGAAGGACGCCGCCGTGAAGGACTTCCTGTCCTCGCTGCCAAACCACAAGACCGTGGTGATCGACCGCATTCCGACGGTGGAGAACCTGGCCGCCGTGGCCTGGGATATCCTGAAGGCCGCCTTCAAGGACCGTTACGGCACCGGCCTGCACCTGCACAAGCTGGTGCTGCATGAAACCCCGAACTGCTGGGCCGAAATTGTCGAATGAGCTGTACATGCGCGCCGCGCTGGATGAAGCGCGCCGCGCCTGGGCGGAAGGCGAGGTGCCGGTCGGCGCCGTGGTGGTCAAGGATGGCCAGATCATTGGCCGTGGCTACAACCAGCCGATCGGCCGCCACGATCCCACCGCGCACGCCGAAATCGTGGCCATGCGCGCCGCCGCCGAAGCCCTGGGCAATTACCGCCTGCCGGGCTGCGAGCTGTATGTCACCCTGGAGCCCTGCCTCATGTGCTCCGGCGCCATGATGCATGCGCGCCTGTCGAAGGTCATCTTCGGCGCCACCGACCCCAAGACCGGCGCCTGCGGCTCGGTCGTCAATGTGTTCGACAGCGAACAGTTGAACC
The DNA here is from genome assembly GCF_009857475.1 of Pseudoduganella guangdongensis. GTDB lineage: Bacteria > Pseudomonadota > Gammaproteobacteria > Burkholderiales > Burkholderiaceae_D > Rugamonas > Rugamonas guangdongensis. Next base: position 49,667 of record NZ_WWCJ01000012.1, read on the forward strand.
ACCACGCCGAAGTCACGGGCGGCCTGCTGGCCGACGATTGCGGCCAGGTGCTGAAGGACTTCTTCGCCGAACGCCGCGCTTTGCGCAAAAACAACGTCCCCTGAGGCGGCCCGGATTGCGCGCCACGGCGCGCCGCTGCGGTGCTATGCTGGACCATGGCCAGCGTTGATATAAACGGTATTACGCTTACATACGAGTCCAGCGGCGACCCGCAAGGCCCGGCTGTGCTGCTGAATATGGGCCTGGCGCTGCAGCTGATTTCCTGGCCGCGCGAATTTGTCGACGGCCTGGTGCAACGCGGCTACCACGTGATCCGCTACGACAACCGCGACGCCGGCCTGTCATCCCATTTCGACCACCTCGGCGTGCCCAACCTGTGGCTGGCCTATATGCGCCACCTGTTCGGCTGGCCGCAGCAGGCACCGTACACCCTGAACGACATGGCGGGCGACGCGCTCGGCCTGCTCGACGCGCTGGGCGTGGCGGCGGCGCATATTGTCGGCGTGTCCATGGGCGGCATGGTGGCGCAGATTATGGCGGCGCGCTACCCGGGGCGCACGCTGAGCCTGACCTCCATCATGTCCAGCAGCGGGCGGCCGGGCCTGCCCGGACCCAGCCCGGCGGCGCGCCGCATCCTGCTGCGCCGCACGCCATCCGCCCACCATCGCGGGCGCGTGGTGGAGCAGATGGTGGATACTTTCCGCACCATCGGCAGTCCGGGCTTCCCCATGCCGGACGACTTGCTGCGCCAGATGGCCGGCGAGGCGGTGGCGCGCAACGTCAATGGCAACGGCGTGGTCCGCCAACTGGTCGCCATTGCCGCCTCCGGCGACCGCAGCGCCTTGCTGCGCGAGATCGCCTGCCCGGCGCTGGTGATCCACGGCGACGCCGACCCGCTGGTGCCATGCGCCTGCGGCATCGACACCGCGCGCCAGATCCCGGGCGCACGGCTGGAGGTGATCCAGGGCATGGGGCACGATATGCCGCCCGCCCTGGTAGGGCGCTTGCTTGCCTTGCTGGATCAACACCTGCGCGGTAAGATGGCCGGGTGAAAAATATCGGAATTGCCATTGCCGCACCTGCCGGCTACGCCCAGGATGCCGCCGCGCTGGAACGCGGCATTGCCCGCCTTGAGGCGCAGGGCTGCATCGTCCACAATTATTACGATTCGGCGGCGACTTTCCAGCGCTTTGCCGCCACCGACGACGCGCGCCTGGCGCAACTGCATGCCGCCGCCGCCGATCCGGCCTGCCAGATCGTGGTCATGCTGCGCGGACAGTACGGTGTGAGCCGCATCCTGCCGCGCATCGACTTTCGCAAGATGGCCGACAGTGGCAAACTGTTTGTCGGCTACAGCGACATCACTGCCTTCCACATGGCCCTGTACCAGGCCACGGGCCGCATCAGCTTTGCCGGGCCAATGATGAACAGCGACTTCGCCCGCGAAGAGCACTCTGAATACGCCATGACGCAATTCTGGGACTGCATGCTGGGACCGACCCACTCGGTGCGCGGAGCCGGCGCCGGCAACCCGCTGGTCGAAGTGCACGGCACGCTGTGGGGCGGCAACCTGGCGATGGTCAACCACCTGCTTGGAACGCCATACTGGCCGCATATCGACGACGGCATCCTGTTCCTGGAAGACATCGGCGAGCATCCATACCGGGTAGAACGCATGCTGCTGCAGCTCCATTTTGCCGGTGTGCTGGAGCGCCAGAAGGCAATCGTGCTCGGCGACTTTTCCGGCTACCGCCTGTCGCCAAACGATAACGGCTATGATTTCGACGCGATGCTGGCGTTCATCCGCGCCACCGTGAAGGTGCCGGTGCTGACCGGGCTGCCGTTCGGGCATATGAAAGACCTTTGCACCTTGCCGTTCGGCGCCCAGGCCCACCTGGTGTCCGACGCCGAAGGCTTCGACCTTACTGCCAGCGGCTACCCCACCTTGCCATGAACGGCGCGGAAAGCTACTACCGCGCCACCGCGCCCGGAGAGAGCTATGCCGCGCTGGCCGGCCGCCAGCATGCCCGGATCTGCGTGATTGGCGCCGGTTTCGCCGGCTTGGCCACGGCCATGTCACTGATGGAGCATGGCGAGCGTGACGTGGTGCTGCTGGAGGCCGAGCGGATTGGCCACGGTGCCTCCGGCCGCAACGGCGGTTTCGTCTTCGGCGGCTATTCACTGGACGAACAGGCCCTGCTGGCCACGGTTGGCGCCGAGCAGGGGCGGCGCCTGTACCAGCTTACGCTGGGCGCCGTCGACCAGATCCGCCGCCGCATTGAGCGCTATGGCATCGATTGCGACGCCACGCATGGCGGCATCTACCTGGCCAACTGGTTCGACGACGCGCGCGTGCTGGACCAGCGCCAGCGCTTCATGCGGGAGCAGTTGGGCGTTGAATGGCAGCGCGTGTCGCCCGCTGATTTCGCCGAGCGGGCCCGCAGCGAGCGCTATTTCGGCGCGCTGTACGAGGAGAACGCCTTCCATTTCCACCCACTGAAATACGCGCAGGGGCTGGCGCGCGCTCTGCGCGAAGGCGGCGTGCGGGTCCACGAGGGCAGCCGCGTCAGCGCCATCGCCGCGCAGCCACGCCAGCCTGACACGACCGGCGGCCGGGCGTCTCCCGGCTGGCGGGTATCGACTGCCGGCGGCGAGGTGCTGTGCGATGAGGTGGTGGTTTGCTGCGGCGGCTATATCGAGCGCCTGTATCCCGCGCTGGCCGGCGCCATCCTGCCGATTGCGACCTACGTCATGGTGACGGAGCCGCTGGGCCAGCGCATGCCGCAGGCGTTGGCAACGGATGCCGCCGTTTACGACACACGCTTCGCCTTTGACTACTACCGCCCGTTGCAGGACAGCCGTATGTTGTGGGGCGGACGCATCTCGATCCGCTCGCGCAGCGCGCAAGACGTGGCCCGGCTTTTGTACGCCGACATGTTGAAGGTATACCCGCAACTGGCCGGCACCCGCGTGGATTACGCCTGGAGCGGCCTAATGAGCTACGGCCGCCACAAGATGCCGCAGCTTGGGCGATTGCCGAACGGCGTCTGGTATGGCATGGGTTTCGGCGGCCACGGCGTCGGCCCGACCTCGCTGGCCGGTGACGTGCTATCCGCCGCGCTGATGGGGGAGTTGAGCAAGGTCGAGCAATTCGCGGCCTGGGGCCTGCCGACCACTGGCGGTGCGGCTGGACTGCTGGCGGCGCAGCTCACTTACTGGTATTACGAACTGCGGGATTGGATGAGGGGGCAGGGGCGCTCGCCTCGTCCGCAGGCTGGCGGTAGCGAAATGGCCAACTGAAGGCCTGCCACAAGGTGGTGGGCGCCTGGTCCAGTCCTGTCGGCGGGAACTCTCCCGGCTGCGGCACGTGGTGGGTGCGGAACAGCAGGTCGAAAGCCGGGAAGAGCGACGCGAAGTTGCAGTTATAGTGCTGCGGCAGGGCCGAATGGTGGATGCGGTGGAACTGCGGTGAATTCAGCAGCCACCAGCCGCGCCCGAAACCGAGCCGCAGGTTCATGTGCGGCACGATGTGGTAGAAGCCCAGCACCGCGTACATGCCCAGGATGACGCCCGGCGTCGCAAACAGTAGCCCCGCCAGCAGGTAAATAGTCAATGCCTTGAGCGCCGGCTCCAGCCAGAAGTGGCGCACGACCGTTGAAGCGTTCATGGCCGGATCGCTGTGGTGCAGCGAATGCATGGCCCACAGCCACGCGAACCGGTGCTGCGCCCGGTGGAACAGGTATTCCAGCAGATCGAGCACAAGCAGGTAAGCCAGGAAGGACGGCAGCAGCCGCCAGCCGTCGGCGCGCAGCGAAATCCAGCCGCCGCCGGCCATATTGACCGCCGCCACGGTCAGGCTGCCGAGCGCCATGCTGGTGAGCGGCCCGCTGCTGCCATAGACCAGGAGGTAGGGCAGGTTCAGGCGCGCCGCCGCCAGGGCAGGGCGCTCAACCGGCTTGCGGCGCTCGGCCAGCATGGCCAGCAGCACCAATGCCAGCATGGGCAGGGTGTTGATCGCGATCGAGGTGGCAATATCGACAACTTTCATGCCCGCGCCCCTCCGGCGTCTGCTAGGCGGCCAAGTGGTGGCCGGGGTATAATGTCCGATTCGCTTTCTAACATCTTTTTCAGCACCCGATGCTTTCTACCGCTAACATTACCATGCAGTTCGGCGCCAAGCCGCTGTTCGAGAACATTTCCGTCAAATTCGGCGACGGCAACCGTTATGGCCTGATCGGCGCGAACGGCTGCGGCAAGTCCACCTTCATGAAGATCCTGGGTGGCGATCTCGAACCATCCGCCGGCAACGTCAGCCTGGACGCCAACGAGCGCCTGGGTAAGCTGCGCCAGGATCAGTTCGCGTACGAAGAAATGCGCGTGCTGGACGTGGTCATGATGGGGCACACCGAGATGTGGGAAGCCATGACCAAGCGCGACGCCATCTACGCCAACCCGGAAGCGACCGACGAAGACTATATGGAAGCGGCCGAACTGGAAGGCAAGGTCGCCGAGTACGACGGCTACACCGCTGAATCGCGCGCCGGCGAACTGCTGATGGGCGCCGGCATCGACATCAGCCTGCACCAGGGCCCGATGAGCGCCGTGGCGCCGGGCTGGAAGCTGCGCGTGCTGCTGGCGCAGGCCCTGTTCTCCAACCCGCACATCCTGCTGCTGGACGAACCGACCAATAACCTGGACATCAACACCATCCGCTGGCTGGAAGATACGCTGAACCAGCGCGATTCCACCATGATCATCATTTCCCACGATCGTCACTTCCTGAACCAGGTGTGCACCCACGTGGCCGACATGGATTACGGCACGCTGAAGATCTATCCAGGCAACTACGACGAATACATGCTGGCCTCGACCCAGGCCCGCAACCAGCAGCTGGCCAATAACGCCAAGGCGAAAGAGAAAGTCGCCGAACTGCAGGATTTCGTACGCCGCTTCTCGGCCAACAAGTCCAAGGCCCGCCAGGCTACCTCGCGCGCCAAGATGATCGACAAGATCAAGATCGAAGACATCAAGCCGTCCTCGCGCGCCTACCCGTTCGTGCGCTTCGACGGCGAGAAGAAGCTGCACCGCCTGGCTGTGGAAACCCAGGGCATTTCCAAGACCTACGACCGCACCCTGTTCAAGAATGTGGACCTGATGGTGGAAGCTGGCGAGCGCATTGCGATCATCGGCGCCAACGGCGCCGGCAAGACCACCATGCTGCGCTGCATCGGCGGCAAGGACATCACCGGTCTGGATAGCGACACCGGCCTGGTGAAATGGGCCGAGAACGCGAACGTCGGCTACATGCCGCAGGATCCGACCGAGGAATTCGCAACGGACCTGAACCTGACCGACTGGATGGGTCAGTGGACCAAGGAAGGCGACGACGACCAGGCCGTGCGTTCCTCGCTGGGCCGCCTGCTGTTCGGCGGCGACGAAGTGAAGAAATCGGTCAAGGTCCTGTCGGGCGGCGAAAAAGGTCGTATGATGTACGGCAAGCTGATGTTGGGCCGTCACAATGTCCTGCTGCTGGACGAACCGACCAACCACATGGACATGGAATCGATTGAGTCGCTCAACATCGCCCTGGAAAAGTACGCCGGCACCCTGATCTTTGTGTCGCACGACCGCGAGTTCGTATCCTCGCTGGCCACCCGCATCATCGAGATCAAGGAAAACGAAGTCGTGGACTTCCGTGGCGGCTATGAAGAGTACCTGAAGAGCCAAGGCATCGAGTAATGATCGAGACCCCAATCAAGACTGTCGAGTTCGAGAAACCCATCGAAGGCGGCAGCTGCGTGGCCCATGCATGGGCCCGCACCCCGGCCCCCGTGCCGGCCAACGAAAAAATCCTGCTGAAGGAACGCATCAAGACCCTGCTGCGCGAGCGCGATGCCGTGCTGGTGGCCCACTACTACGTGGACGCCGACCTGCAGGACCTGGCCGAGGAAACCGGCGGCTGCGTGTCGGATTCGCTGGAAATGGCGCGCTTCGGGCGCGACCATCCGGCCAAAACCCTGGTGGTGGCGGGTGTCAAGTTCATGGGCGAGACGTCCAAGATCCTGTCGCCGGAAAAGACCGTGCTGATGCCGGACCTGGACGCGACCTGTTCGCTTGACCTGGGCTGCCCGCCGGAAGACTTTATCGCCTTCTGCGACCAGCACCCGGACCGCACCGTGGTGGTGTATGCCAACACCAGCGCCGCCGTCAAGGCGCGCGCCGACTGGATGGTGACTTCGTCCATCGGCCTGGATATCGTCAAACACCTGCACGAGCAGGGCAAGAAGATCCTGTGGGCGCCTGATAAGCACCTGGGCTCCTACATCCAGAAGCAGACCGGCGCCGACATGTTGCTGTGGCAGGGTTCCTGCCTGGTGCACGACGAATTCAAAGGCGTAGAACTGGACCTGCTGAAGGCCGAGCACCCGAACGCCAAGGTGCTGGTGCACCCAGAGTCGCCAGCCGGCGTGGTGGAGCAAGCCGACGTGGTGGGTTCCACCTCGCAGCTGATCGCCGCCGCCGTCAGCCTGCCGGCCACCGAGTTCATCGTCGCCACCGACAACGGCATCCTGCACAAAATGCGCATGGCAGCGCCCGGCAAGACCTTCATCGAAGCACCAACCGCCGGCAACAGCGCCACGTGCAAGAGCTGCGCGCACTGTCCATGGATGGCGATGAACGGCCTGCGCAACCTGGCGGAGGTGCTGGAGAATATGAACAACGAAATTCATGTCGATCCCGCCGTGGGCAAGGAAGCGCAGCGCTCGATCAACCGCATGCTCGATTTCGCCGCCGCCAAGAAGGCCAAAGTCGCGCCGGGCGCGGACCTGGCCAAGGAAGCGCAGCTGTTCAAAGGGATTGGTCCTGCATGAGTACTTTGAAGAATAAGTTCGCACCGTTCGACGATGCGCTGGCGGGCGCGTATGAGCGCAACTTGCTGGCAGCACTGATGGAAGATATCGGCACCGGCGACCTGACCGGCAAGCTGGTGCCGGAAGAAGGTCGCGCCACCGCGCGCGTGATCGTGCGCGAAGAAGCCGTCCTGTGCGGCGCGCCATGGTTTGAAGGCGTGATGGAAGCGCTGGATCCTGCCATCGAGATCGACTGGCATTACGCCGAGGGCGACCTGATGTCGGCCGATTCGCCGGTCTGCACTATCACCGGCCCGGCACGCGCCATCCTCACCGCCGAACGCTCGGCGCTGAATTTCATGCAGCTGATGTCGGGCGTGGCCACCGCCACCCGTCGTTATGTGGACGTAATTGCCGGCACCACGGCGGCCATCCTCGACACCCGCAAGACCATCCCGGGCATGCGCCTGGCGCAGAAGTATGCGGTGCGCGTGGGCGGTGGGCAGAACCAGCGCCTGGCGCTGTATGACGGCATCCTGATCAAAGAGAACCACATCGCCGCCGCAGGCGGCATCACCGCCGCACTGGCGGCTGCCAAGCGACTCGACGCGAAAGTGTCGATCCAGGTGGAAGTCGAAACCCTGGCGCAGCTGGAAGAGGCCTTGTCATCGGGCGCGGTCTCGATCCTGCTCGATAACTTCGACCTCGATATGATGCGCCAAGCCGTGCAGATTAATGGTGGCCGCGCGCTGCTGGAAGCTTCCGGCGGCGTCAACTTCGACACCGTGCGCGCCATCGCGGAAACGGGTGTCCACCGCATTTCCATCGGCGCCCTGACCAAGGACGTCAAAGCTACCGACTTCTCGCTACGCATCGTCAGCTAAGCCGCCAGCGCCGCGAATCAGGAACGCCGCCTCGTGCGGCGTTTTTTTTTCGTCTGTTGTGATTTTTCGAGAGTAATCTTCGTTACTCTTTGTGTAATATCTCGCACAATTGAAACTTTTAGTTGTCAGCAAAGATGCCGTCCCTAGTTACGTTGATCTCCCGCTCACCCGCCGAAAATGCATCGTATGTCGATGCTGGAGCCAACATCGTGTTGACCTTCAGCGGTCCCGTAAAGGCCGGCACGGGGAAAGTCGAGATCGTAGGTGGATACGGGAGATTTGCGCTGTCCGAGCCGATGAGCAGTGGTTTCATCACGATTAGCGGCAATACTGTGACGATCGATCTACCGCGAGATCTGCCATTTTACTCCCATATAAGGGTTTCGTTCACCGAAAACTGGCTGCTTGATAGCGCTGGCACCAGCGTTAGCGGACCAGGTGACTTTAACTTTTGGACAGGCTTAAGCGCGACTCCCTTGACTATGGAGGGCACTAATGGGGTCGATCGGCTGGTCGGCAGCGAGTTGGTGGATTACTTGGGTGGCCTTGGCGGGAACGATGAAGTCATAGGCAACGGCGGTGACGACGTCTTGGCGGGCGGTGCCGGCGATGATCGAGTTTGGGGCGACGATGGCAATGACTGGGTTTTGGGCGGTGCCGGCAATGATCAGTTGTGGGGCGACTACGGCGATGATGTTTTAGAAGGCGGTTCGGGCGATGATGAGTTGATTGATCTCCACGGCAAGAATACGCTGTATGGCGGCGAAGGTAACGATGCGATCTATGTTTCCGGTGGAGACGACCTGGTTTATGGTGGGTCTGGTGATGACCGGATTCTCGCTTCGGATGGCGACATCGTCTTTGGGGACGAGGGAAACGATAGTTTCAAACTGCAACTGCTGGGTTGGTCTGGCTCTGGCAAGGTCGATGGCGGAGGGGGAGACGACAATTTCGACATCGGGCTGAATAAGACCAAGTCTGGCATGCTCAGCCTGGCTGGGGGCAGCGGGCGAGATACCTATTTGCTCTCGTTGTGGAGGTATGGGGAAGGCACGTATCAGTGCGAGATAACCGACTTCGAAGCGGGCGCCAATGGCGACAAGATCGACCTCACTTCCGTGATCCGGCACATTGAGCTTGAGTATCGATGGCGCGAGGGCAATCCATTTGCCCCGGGTGGCTTCCTCCGCCTGCGAGCGGATGGCAACGATACCGTGCTTATCCTGAAAGGCGATAGCGAAGAGACGTTGTTGCGCTTTAAGAATGTGCCGCTGGGCCAGCTTACTGGAGATAATTTTGTCGGTGGTTTCCGGCCGGACGGCGGCAGTCAGGGTCTAACCTTGCAGGGAACTGGGGGCAATGACGAACTGCATGGCTACGCTGCGGACGACCTATTAATCGGCGAGGATGGTGACGACAAGCTGATTGGCGCTGGCGGCAATGATGTGCTGCGCGGCGGCACCGGCGCCGATACATTGGACGGGGGCGACGGTGACGATGTGCTAGACGGTGGCGCTGGCAACGATAGTTTGAGCGGAGGCTGGGGCAAAAACAGCTTGCGCGGCGGCGAAGGCGATGACCGAATCTGGGCCGGCGGTTCCGATTACACAGCGGAAGGCAATGAAGGCGACGACTTCATCACCGCAGATGGGACTGGGCGCATTTTTGGCGGCGAGGGCAATGATGTGCTGACCTACTTCAATAGCTCCTTGTACGCTGGTACCGTGAATCTGGATGGCGGAGCTGGCGATGACATCATTAACATTAAAAATCATTATGGCCACTTCGGCGCCAGCACAATCACCGCTCGTGGTGGCGTTGGGCGTGACACTTTTAACTTACGTACCGCAACCGATATCACCATTAGCGACTTTACGGCAGGCACAGATGGGGATCTCATCGATGTGATGGATTTGCTGCCCGCCAGCATACAGGTCAATCCTTTTGGCAGTGGTGGCTATCTGCGCCTGCGGCAGGAGGGCATGAACACTGTTCTGGAACTTGATCAGGACGGCGCTGCAGGCACTGCGGCGCACTGGCGCGATCTTATTACATTTAGCAATACCAGCGCCACCGACTTCACGCGCAACAATTTTGTTCCCGGTCTATCGCCCACTGGCGAAAATGAGGGGAAAAGCCTGGTGGGGGGAGACGGGAAGGATGAGCTACGGGGAGGGTTTCTTAATGACACGCTGGACGGCGGAGACGGCGACGACAGGCTGAATGGTGAAGCTGGCCGCGACGTGCTGCACGGTGGCGCGGGCAATGATGTGCTGAACGGTGGCGAGGGTGACGATTGGCTCGGAGGCGGGGCTGGATTTGATGTAGTACAGATGCCAAACACGCGCACCACGGTCAACATCTGGCGCGAAGGCGGCAGCATCAAGATCCAGGACCTTGATGGCAATGGCGGTATCGACACCCTGGACGGTGTCGAGCGTCTGCAATTGCGAGGCTCCACCGTCGCCTTTGATGGCGAAGGTTCGGGCGGCCAGATTTACCGCTTATACCAGGCGGCATTTGACCGTAAGCCGGACATGGTTGGTGCCGGATTCTGGATTCTGCAGGCGGATCGCGGCGTTAGCCTACAGAACATCGCAGAAGGCTTCGTTACCTCGGATGAGTTTAAGCGTCTTTACGGCAGCAATCCTACCAATGGAGAGTTGGTTGACCTCCTGTACCAAAACGTGCAGCACCGGAAGCCAGGCGCCGAGGACCGCGCGTTCTGGATCGACGTTCTGGATCGGAAACTGGCCCCTCTGTCGAGTGTACTTGCGAGCTTCAGTGAGAGCCAGGAAAACGTGGTCAACCTGGCCGCGATCGTTGGCGCGGGCTTTGAGTACATTCCCTGGATGGGCTGAGCCGTCGTGAACATAAATGTAGAGCGCAGCCTTGGGCGGCGCACTTTTTAATTTTGAAGAACCAGAAAAATATGACATCTACCGTTACGCTTATCTCCAGTTCGCCTTCTGTACGTGCCGAAAGCGTTGACGCCAGAAGCAACATCGTCCTGACCTTCAGTGGCCCAGTGAAAGCTGGTGCGGGGAAGTTTGAGATTCTCGACCGATCTGATCGCACGCTGGTGTCCGAACCTATGAGTGGCAGCCACGTGACGATTAGCGGAAATACCGTCACTATCGATCCTCCTCGCGATCTCCCCTATCTCTCTTCCATCAAACTGGTCTTTACGGGGGACTGGCTGCTCGATAGCAGCGGTGCAGCCATTAGCACGCCTTCCGATTTCATATTCTGGACCGGCATGAGCGCGACCGCCTTGGATATGCAAGGCACTGATATGGCTGACATCCTCCATGGCAGCGACCTCGTGGATCGTCTCGATGGTGGCGCAGGGAATGATGAAATTGGAGGCTTCGGCGGAAACGACGTCCTGGCCGGCGGCCTCGGTGATGACTCGGTATGGGGCGGGGACGGTGACGACCTGCTGCTAGGCGGCGATGGGAACGATTTTCTGCAGGGTAACGAAGGCAATGATGTACTGGAGGGCGGGGCCGGTGACGACGAGCTGCGTGATTTCGCAGGCAACGATACGTTGTCGGGTGGTGATGGCAACGATAGGATCTACTCGTGGGGGCCCGGTCGCAGCTTTATCGATGGTGGTCGTGGAGATGATTCGATCATCGCGCGCCAGAGTGACATTGTCGCCGCAGGCGATGGCAACGACATCATCCAGCTGCAACTGCTTAGCGATAGTACAGACGGTCGCGTGGATGGCGGTGCGGGCGACGACCGCTTCGAGATTGGGCTGCTTACAGGTACGTCCGGCTCTATAAACCTGACGGGCGGTAGTGGACGGGATACTTATGTGTTGCAGCTGTCCCGCAATCACGAGGGTGTGGGCGCTGGCCGCGGCGAAATCACCGACTTTGCCGCAGGCGTCCGTGGCGACCAAATCGATCTCGCTCCGCTGATAATCGATTATCAGTATAAGCACGGCTATAACACGGGTAACCCCTTCGCGCCCGGAGGCTTCGTGCGCCTACAATCGGACGGCGCTGACACCCTCCTGCTCCTGCTGGAGGACGGCGAGAGGACGCTGCTGCGCTTGAAGAACGTACAGCCGCAGCAACTCACGGGCGATAATTTTGTCGGCGGTTACCGTCCGGATGGCGGCAGCCAGGGCCTGAGCCTGCAAGGGACGGGCGCTAATGACGTGCTCACGGGTTATGAGGTAGATGACCAGTTGATGGGCGGGCATGGCGACGATGTGCTGGACGGTGCTGGCGGCAATGATGTCCTGCGTGGCGGTGCCGGCGTCGACGAGCTCCTGGGCGGGTATGGCGATGATGTGCTGGATGGCGGTACCGGCAACGATGTGCTACGTGACTATTCGGGCCGAAACACGTTGCGGGGTGGTGCCGGCAATGATTCCCTATCGGTAGGCGGCACCGATTTTGTCGCTGAGGGTGACGACGGCGACGACATCATCTACGCGGGAGGCAATGGCCGTGTATCGGGTGGCAATGGCAATGATGTCTTGCGGGCCGCCGCGGGCGCTATGCTGATCCTGGATGGCGGCAGCGGGAATGACACGATCGATATCACCGGCATCTTCGGCGGCGCGATAGTCACCGCCAGCGGCGGCAGTGGACGCGATGTTTTCAATGTCGGCAACGTGGCGCCGAATAGGGTCACAGTCAGCGATTTCACCACGGGTGCCGGCGGCGACCTGATCGACGTGTCGGGTGTGATGCCCTATAGCCCGAATGGCAATCCGTTCGGCACCGGCCACCTGCGCCTGCGGCAGGAGGGCCTGGACACCATCCTGGAATTCAGCTGGGCTGGTGCGGCGGGGTCTGGTACTGACTGGCGCGACATCGCCACATTCAGCAATACCAACGCCGCCGATTTCACGCGCGACAATTTCCTCCACGGCATCTCGCCAGATGGCGGCAATGAAGGCCCAACCCTGGTAGGCGGCAGTGGCAATGACGAGCTGCGCGGCCAGTTCTTGAACGATCTGCTGGAGGGTAACGACGGTAACGACCAGCTGTATGGCGGCTTCGGTAACGACGTCCTGCGTGGCGGCAATGGTGACGATATGCTCGACGGCGGCGGAGGTGACGACCTGCTTGATGGCGGGGCGGGTTTCGACGTCGTGCAGCTGGCGCGCAAACGGTTTGACTTCAAGATCTGGGTCGAGAACGGCAGTTTCAAGGTGCAGGACTTGCAAGGCTTGAGCGGAACCGACACCTTGCAGGGTATCGAGCGCCTGCAACTGGACGGCACCACGGTCGCCTTCGACGGCAATGGCGTGGGCGGCCAGGTGTACCGCCTGTACCAGGCGGCATTTGATCGCGCGCCAGACCAGGTGGGCATGGGCTTCTGGATCCACCACGCCGACCGTGGCCAGGACCTGGTATCGATTGCCGAAGCTTTCGTGACCTCGGCCGAGTTTAAAACCCTGTACGGTGCCGCGCCGACCAATGCCGAGGTGATCGACCGCTTGTACTACAACGTGCTGCACCGAGCGCCCGACGCCGAAGGTCGCGCATTCTGGCTGGACGTCCTGGACCGCAAACTGGCGCCGCTCTCAAGCGTGCTAGTGGGCTTCAGCGAGAGCAAGGAAAATGTCGCTAATCTTGCCGAGGTCATTGGCAAAGGCTTCGACTATACGACTTGGTACGGCTAAGCGCGGTAGCCTGTTGTGCCCATGCGACAGTGACAAAGTGAGACTATTGGCAGGCGGCAGGGGCCTATAGTTGGTGCAGGGCTGCCGGCCCGGCGGCCCCGTCCATACTGGAGGAGTCGCCATGTCAGACCTACTGCACATCAGCAGCACCCTCGTCCGCATCATCGCGCGCATCAATCCCAAGATCTGGGAAGTGGTGGGCGGCGGTCCACTGGGCAGGCATGCCCAGTTTTCCACCTTTGCCAGCCTGGCGGCGGAGCCCATCCCGGTGCCATGGCGCCAGCAGCCGGCCTGGCTGGTCGAGGGCCAGTTGGCAGCGCTGGCGTTGGGGCAGCGCCAGGTCGACGCCGCCTGTGCTATCCAGGCTCAAGGCGGTGATGTCAAATCCTTCCTGAAAGCCACGCTGGATGACTGGTGCCCAACCGGCCAGCCACCGCGCCTGCCGATCAAATGGCCGAGCGGCATCCGCGAACCACGCCCACCGCGCCCGAATGAGCTGGAGGCGCTGACCATTCCGCTGACCGGCGCGATTGCCATGATCGTCCAGGCCGAGTCGATCGGCGATGAATCGCTCAGCAAGTGGATTGCCGACACCGGTGCGAACCTGCTCGACAAGACTGCCATCTACGCCACAGAACACCTGCGCAGGGAACGCTGACCCGCGTATTGGATCCAGCTCGACATCCCTCTCGCGCTTCGACCCTAAGATGCCGGAAGGCTAAGCAGCGCGGGAGGTCCTCGTGGGCTGGTTCCGTGCAAACATCGTCTTTCCGTTACAGGGACTGTTTTGCGTGTCGCTGGTCTTCTTTTTCCTTCCAATTCCAAAAAGAGTACGGATGCAGCTAAATCCGCTGCGCGCGGTAAAAGATGGGCAACTGTGTTGGCGCGGCCTGACATTCAGCGCCGCAGGACTGTACGAAATGCATGGGCGCAGTGAGCTTCCCTGGTTGTCAGGATTGCTGCTTCTGACTCTCGTCTTGTCGAGCTTGCTTGCGTCGGGCGGGGCACTGCTTCAAACTTCGATGACGATTCACGCGGACGAGAGCTGGCCCAGCATTTCCGGACGCTGCTCGCATCGCCGTAATCATCGCCGCATCGGTGATCTCCTTGGCACTGGCACATTTCAGTGTTTAGTTTAGGGGGAGACGATCATGTTAAGACGATGGTGGCTAAACAGGTTTAAGGATGACGAGGCATTCAAGACAACGCTGAGTATACTTTGCGGCGGCGGTGCTGCGCTGGCCTTAGTAGTGGCCGCGCTACAGCTCGCGTGGGAACACTGGCTGCGGTAGATTGCGTGTACCAAAAAAAAAGCAAGCCGCCAGCTGGCGGCTTTCTGCAAGGCTGGGCGGATGCTTAGTCTTGCGCGTAGATGTTGTTGTCTTTGGTTTCGCGCACGAACAGGGCGCCGATCACCGCGGTCGCCAGGGCGATCACGATCGGGTACCACAGGCCGTAGTAGATGTCGCCTTTGAAGGCCACCAGGGCGAAGGCGGTGGTTGGCAGCAGGCCGCCGAACCAGCCGTTACCGATGTGGTAAGGCAGGGACATCGAAGTGTAGCGGATGCGGGTCGGGAACATCTCGACCAGCATGGCTGCAATCGGGCCGTACACCATGGTCACATACAGCACCAGTACGAACAGGATCAGCACCACCATTGGCTTGTTGATCTGGGCTGGATCGGCCTTGGCTGGATAGCCGGCGGCTTTCACTGCCTCGCCGACCGATTTCTTCAGCTCGCCTTCCTTCTTCTTCGAATCAGCATCGAAGTTCAGGCCGTCCGCCGTCATGTTGGCGTTGAACGATTGCACGACTTTGTCGCCAACCTTGATCGAGGCCACGGTGCCGGCAGGCGCGTCCTGGCGGGTGTAGGCGACGGATGCTTTCGACAGCATCGAGGTGGCGATATCGCACGAGGACGGGAATTTCTTCTCGCCGGTCGCGTTGAACTGGAAGTGGCAGGAATCCGGATCGGCCACCACCACAACAGGCGAGTTCTTGATGGCCGCTTCCAGCTGCGGGTTGCCGTAGTGGGTCAGGGCGCCGAACAGCGGGAAGTAGGTGGCAGCGGCGATCACGCAGCCACCCAGGATGATCCATTTGCGGCCGATCTTGTCCGACAGGCTGCCAAAGAAGATGAAGAACGGGGTCGCCAGGATCAGCGCAGTCGCGATCAGGATGTTCGCCGTGGCGATATCCATCTTCAACGTCTGGATCATGAAGAACAGCGCGTAAAACTGGCCGGTGTACCACACCACCGCCTGGCCCATGGTCAGGCCGACCAGCGCCAGGATCACGATCTTCATGTTCTTCCACTGGCCGAAGGCTTCGCTCAGCGGAGCTTTGGAGGTCTTGCCTTCCGCTTTCATCTTGGCGAAGGCAGGCGACTCATTCATGGACATACGGATCCATACCGAGATGCCGAGCAGGGCCACGGACACCAGGAATGGGATACGCCAGCCCCAGGCTTCAAACTCTTCCAGCGGCATCGACTGGCGCACGCCCAGGATCACCAGCAGCGACAGGAAGAAGCCCAGCGTCGCGGTGGTCTGGATCCAGGCCGTGAACAAGCCGCGCTTGCCGTGCGGCGCGTGTTCCGCCACATAGGTGGCGGCACCGCCGTATTCGCCGCCCAGTGCCAGGCCTTGCAGCAGGCGCAGGATGACCAGGATGATCGGCGCGGCAATGCCGATGCTGGCGTAGTTTGGCAGCAGGCCCACGATGAAGGTGGACAGGCCCATGATCAGGATGGTGACCAGGAAGGTGTACTTACGGCCGATCATGTCGCCCAGGCGGCCGAACACGATGGCGCCGAACGGGCGCACAATGAAGCCGGCGGCAAAGGCCAGCAGCGCGAAAATGAAGGAGGTGGTCGGGTCGCCCACGAAGAACTGTTTGGCAATGATAGATGCCAGCGAACCGTAAAGGTAAAAGTCGTACCATTCAAACACGGTACCCAGCGAGGAGGCGAAGATGACCTTCTTCTCCTCTTTGGTCATGGGGGTGGACTTGCCGTTCCCCACGTTCCGCGCGTCGGCGGTCCCAGAGCTAATTGCCATGATGCTTGTCTCCAATTTAATAGTTAGCGTTCCAAATGCTTCAACGGCAGGATGGAGTTTGGACCAGTATCCTTACGTCATTCTTGCTTGAAACTTACGCAAAACTTACAAATCGCACAATTACGCGAACGACCGTGCTAAAAGCGACGGGCCTGTGCTATGCTGGCCGGAAATACCTACAAAGGAGACCCCATGCTGCTGTCCCGACGCGATGTCGAGTTCATGCTGTATGACTGGCTGCAGGCCGAAACGCTGTGCAATCGGCCGCGCTTCGCCGAGCATAGCCGCGAAACGTTCACCGCTGCCATCGACAGTGCGCAGCAGATTGCGACCGAGCTATTCGCGCCGCACAATAAGTTGAGCGACCAGCAGGAGCCGCATTTCGACGGCGAACGGGTCAGCATGATCCCCGAGGTGCGGCGTGCGCTCGACGCCTTTTCGGCGGCGGGCTTCATGGCCGCCGGCCAGGATTACGCCCTGGGCGGCATGCAGCTGCCGCTGCTGGTGGAAAAGGCGGTCACCGCCTATTTCACGGCGGCCAATATGGCCACCTCCAGCTACGCCTTTCTCACTATCGGCAATGCCAATACGCTGCTGAAATGCGCCTCCAGCGCGCAGGTGGAGCATTTCGTACGGCCCATGCTGGAGGGGCGCTGGTTCGGCACCATGTGCCTGAGCGAGCCGCAAGCCGGCTCCAGCCTGTCCGACATCACTACCCGCGCCGAGCCGGAGCCCGAGGGGGCGGAGCGCTTCCGCCTTACGGGCAACAAGATGTGGATTTCTGCCGGTGAGCACGAACTGGCCGAAAATATCGTGCACCTGGTGCTGGCCAAGATCCCCGGCCCGGACGGCAAGCTGGTGCCGGGCGTGAAGGGCATTTCCCTGTTCATCGTCCCCAAGTTCCTGGAAAACGGCGAGCGCAACGACATCGCGCTGGCGGGCCTGAACCACAAGATGGGCAATCGCGGCACCACCAATTGCCTGCTGAATTTCGGTGAGGGCAAATTCCGCCCGGGCGGCCGTGCCGGCGCGGTCGGCTACCTGGTTGGCCGCCAGGGGCAGGGCCTGGCGAACATGTTCCATATGATGAACGAAGCGCGCATCGGCGTCGGCCTGTGCGCGGCGGTATTGGGCTACACCGGCTACCTGCATGCGCTGGACTACGCGCGCCAGCGTCCGCAAGGCCGCCATCCCGCCGCCAAGGACCCGGCTTCGCCCCAGCTTCCCATCATCGCCCACACCGATGTGCGGCGCATGCTGCTGGCGCAAAAGGCCTACGCGGAAGGCGCGCTCGGCCTGTGCCTGTACAGCGCGCGCCTGGTCGACGACGAACACACCGCCGACAGTGCCGAAGTGCGCCAGCGTGCCGGACGCCTGCTGCAATTCCTGACCCCGATCACCAAATCCTGGCCCTCGCAATGGTGCCTGGAGGCGAATAACCTGGCGATCCAGGTGCACGGCGGTTATGGCTACACGCGGGAATACAATGTCGAACAGTTCTACCGCGATAACCGCCTGAACCAGATCCACGAAGGGACGCATGGCATCCACGGCCTGGACCTGCTGGGGCGTAAAGCTAGCATGAATGACGGCGCGCTGCTGGCCACCATGGCCGAGGAAATCCGCGCCACGGCCGGCGCGGCGCGCGCCAGCCGGGTGGCCCAGCTGGCCGGCCACGCCGACGCGCTGGACGCGGCCTGGGGCCGGGTTGAAGAAGTGACCGCCGCCCTGTATGCTGCCGGCGACCTGAACAAGACGTTGGCCAACGCCACGGCCTACCTGGAAGCGGTCGGGCATGTAGTGCTCGCCTGGATCTGGCTGCAGCAAGCCATGGCGGCCGTCGCCAGCCTGCCGGAAGACGATGATTTCCGGCGCGGCAAGCTGCAGGCCTGCCGCTATTTCTATCAATGGGAGCTGCCCAAGGTCCAGCCGCAGCTGGATTTGCTGGCCAGCCTCGATACCACCACGCTCGACATGCAGGACGCGTGGTTCTGAAGGAAAGTGAATGATCAAGCACATCGTCATGTGGAAGCTGAAAGACCACGCCGAAGGCGCCGACCGCGCCACCAATGCCCGCAAGATGAAGGCGCAACTTGAAGCCTGCGCCGGCATCGTGCCCGGCATCCTCAAGCTGGAAGTCGGGCTGGCCGAACCGGGGCTGGAAGCGACTTATGACGTGGTGCTGTACTCCGAATTCGAGAGCAAGGAGGCGCTTGACGCCTACCAGTCGCACCCGCAGCACGCTGCACTCAAACCATTCTTCGGCGCTGTGCGCGATGCGCGCCAGTGCATGGACTACACCCTCTGAAAGGAAGCCAGGCAATGACCACCACCCTCGATCTCTTCAAACTGCAAGGCAAAACCGCACTGGTCACCGGCGGCTCGCGCGGTCTCGGCCTGCAAATGGCGCTGGCGCTGGGTGAGTTGGGCGCCAAAGTGGTGATCACTTCGCGCAAGCAGGCCGACCTGGACGAGGCGGTGGCCGTGCTGAAGGAGCAGGGCGTGGAGGCCTATGCCATTGCCGCCGACCTGGGCAAGGAAGCCGCCATCGACCCGCTGGTGGACGCCGCGCTGGCGGCCCTGGGCGGGCATATCGACATCCTGGTCAATAACGCCGGCGCCACCTGGGGCGCACCCGCCGAGGAATACCCGCTGGAAGCGTGGGACAAGGTAATGAACCTGAACGTGCGCAGCATCTTCCTGCTGTCGCAGGCGGTCGGCAAGCACTCCATGATCCCGCGCCGTTCGGGCCGCATCATCAATATCGCCTCCATCGCGGGCCTGATGGGCAATGCCCCGGGCACCATGAAGACCATCGCTTACAATACGTCCAAAGCCGCACTGGTCAACTTTACCCGCACCCTGGCGGGCGAATGGGGCGAGTACGGCATCAATGTCAACGCGCTCGCGCCGGGTTTCTTCCCGTCGAAGCTGAGCGCCGGTGTAATCAAGGCCATGGGCGAGGACAAGCTCGCCACGGCCGCCCCGCTGAACCGTCTTGGCGGCGACGAAGACCTGAAAGGCGCAGTCGCGCTGTTCGCCTCTGACGCCGGCCGCCACATTACCGGCCAGGTGCTGGCAGTGGACGGCGGGGTATCTGCAGTATAAGGAGTTTGCATGACCAAGTACCACCGCATCGTGCTGGCATCGCGCCCGCGCGGTGTTGTCGTGCCGGAGAATTTCCGGCTCGAGGAAGTTGCAGTGCCGACGCTGGCCGAGGGCCAGCTCCTGGTGCGCAACCACTATCTCTCGCTTGACCCGTATATGCGCGGCCGCATGAGCGACGCGAAAAGCTACGCCGCGCCGCAAGCGCTGGACCAGACCATGATCGGCGGCACCGTGGGCGAAGTGGTGGAGTCGCGCCACCCCGGCTTCGCCGTGGGCGAGTTCGTGGCCGGCATGTTCGGCTGGGCCGAAATGGGCGTGTCGGACGGCGAAGGCCTGCGCAAGGTCGATCCGGGCCATGCGCCCTTGTCGGCCAACCTGGGCGTGATCGGCATGCCCGGCATGACCGCTTGGTTCGGCATGCACGAGATACTGCGCCCGCGCCTGGGCGAGACCGTGGTGGTATCCGCCGCCAGCGGAGCCGTGGGCAGTGCGGTCGGCCAGCTGGCCAAACTGGCCGGCTGCCGCGCGGTCGGCATCGCGGGCGGCAAAGAGAAGTGCGATTATGTGGTGCGTGAGCTTGGCTTCGACGCCTGTGTCGACTACAAGGCCGGCAACCTGAAGGCCGACCTGGCGGCCGCCACCCCGAACGGCATCGACGCCATATTCGAAAACGTGGGCGGAGAAGTGTTTGACACGGCGCTGGGCCGCACCAATGCCTTCGCGCGTGTTGCGCTGTGCGGCCTGCTGGCGGGTTACACCGGCGCCGAGATCCCGATTCGCAACGCCAAGAAGCTGCTGCTTAACCGCGTCACCTTGCGTGGCTTCATCGTCACGGAGCATATGGATCTGTGGCCGCAGGGCCTGTCCGAGATGGGCCGCCTGGTCGCCGCCGGCAAGCTGAAATACCGTGAAACGATTTCCCAGGGCCTGGCGTCTGCGCCGGAATCCCTTATCGGCCTGCTCCAGGGCCGCAACCTAGGCAAGCAACTAGTAAAGCTGATTCCATGAAAAACTTCGAAGGCAAGGTTGCAGTGATCACCGGTGGCGCGAGCGGTTTTGGCCGCGAATTTGCGCTGAAAGCCCACGCGCTCGGCATGAAGCTGGTGCTGGCGGACGTGCAGCAGGACGCGCTGGACGCCACCCTGGCGGATTTGCGCGCGCAAGGCGGCCAGGCCATCGGGCTGCGCTGCGACGTGCGCCATTCCGCCGAAGTACAGGCGCTGGCCGATGCGGCCATGCGCGAGTTTGGTGCGGTACACCTTGTCTTCAATAATGCCGGCGTCGGTTTCGGCGGCCTGCTGTGGGAAGCCAGCGAGTCGGACTGGGATTGGGTCATGGGCGTGAACGTGACCGGCGTGGCGCACGGCGTGCGCATCTTCACCAGGCTGATGCTGGAATGCGCCAAGCGCGAGCCGGGCTACGAGGGCCACATCGTCAATACCGCCTCCATGGCGGGCGTGCTTTGCCCGCCGGTGATGGGCGTCTACAACGTGTCCAAGCATGCCGTGGTGGCGCTGACGGAAAGCCTGTACCACGACCTGGCGTTGGTGGGCGCGCCGATCCGCGCATCGGTGCTGTGCCCGTACTTCGTCCCGACCGGCATCCACCAGTCGCACCGCAACCGCCCGGAAGACGCGCCAATGGAAGCCAAACCGACCGCCAGCCAGATGGCGGCGCAAGCCATGGTGAGCAAGGCTGTCACCTCCGGCAAGGTCAGCGCGCAGGATGTGGCGCAGCTGACGTTTGCCGCCATCGCGGAGGACAAGTTCTACATCTTCACCCACCCGCAAGCGTTGGACGGCGTGGCGCTGCGGGCGCGCGACATGGTGGCGCAGGCCAACCCGGCCGATCCTTATACCGCCACGCCGCAAGTGCGCGACGCCCTGCGCGCCATGTTGTGAGAGAATGCGCGGCATGACGACGACACTCCGCTTTGGCGACTGGGCCACCCTGCAGGCCGACGCGAAACCGATCCGTATGGAAGTCTTCGTGCAGGAGCAGAACGTGCCGGCCGACCTGGAAATGGACGAGCGCGACGCGGGCTGCCTGCATGCGGTCGCCTACGATAGCGCCGGCCAGCCGCTTGGCACCGGGCGCCTGCTGCCGGACGGGCATATCGGCCGCATGGCCGTGCTGCGCAGCGCGCGCGGCACCGGCGTAGGCGGCGCGATCCTGCAAGGCTTGATGGCCAAGGCGCGCGAGCGCGGCGACCAGCGCGTTGTACTGAGCGCCCAGACCCATGCCGCGGAGTTTTACCTTGCCCATGGTTTCGCCATGGCGGGCGACGTCTTCCTTGAGGCGGGGATCGCCCACATCGAAATGACTTACGAATTCCAGGAGTAGAACATGAAACGTACGATCGTAGCGCTGGGTGTTTGCGCAGTCTTTGGCGCAGGCTTCCTGTTTGGTTCCATCAGCCCGATGCAAGTGGCGCAGGCGCAGGTCAATGGCGGCGCGGTGTGGCCGGCAGCGGCCGCCGCCCCGGTGGGCGCCAACGGCGCCACCCACTTCTACGCCATCGACACCGGCACCCGCACCCTGATTTCCTGTTCGCGCCAGGGCAAGGAAAAACCTTCCTGCGTGCGCGAGCAACTGCCGTAAGCAGGCTTACCGCACCTGCACCTCGTGCAGCTCGGCCGGGGCGTCGGCATACAGCTTGACCACCGTGGAGCTGCGGGTGCCGTAGTTCGGCGACTCGATCTTCACGGCTGACAGCAGGCGTTCCAGTTCCAGCGGCACGCCGGTTTCCGGCAGGCGCATGTCCGGCGCGCGCGTCGTGTCGGACAACATCTCAAAGTAGGCATCCTCCGGCGCGCCCAGGCACAGCAGGCTGGCGAATTGCGCCTTGGTTTTCAGCACTTTCGGCCAGGCCGAGTCGAGCAGGGCGTTGGACAGGCCGTAAATGCCCGCCTCCAGCGGCTTGCCATTGCGCGGGTCGTCGCCGCCTTTGTTGGAATACCAGAGCAGTTCCTTGCCGTCGCACAGCACCAGGTTGAAGCCGTTGTATTCCTGCGCGCGAGGCGCGACCTGCGCCACATACTCCTGCGCGCTCATGGCCCCGGCCAGGAAATCCGCCACCAACTGGCCGCGCGAGGGCGCCAGAGGGTTGTGCTCCTGCGGCTTGCGCACATTGGTGATCGCGGCGAAGCGCGACGGGCCGGGGCGCGTGATGCCCATCCAGCTGCCGCCGGCTTTCAGGTCGCGGCCGGCATAGATGTGCGGCGCTTCCGCCCACGGTGCGGCGGGCGTGGCGGCGCGATCATAGAATTCATCGCGGTTGGCAGCGGCAATCAGCGGCACGCCGGGGACAACCTGCCAGGCAAAGACGATCAGGCACATGGCGGCAAGTCCTCAAAAAGTTCAACATGGCGCGGTCCCGCGATCCAGCGCGCCAGCCCGGCTTGCGCCACCGCCGCGTCCAGCGCCGGGGCAAACGCTGCCGGCGTCACGCCCGGATAGACCTCCATCCAGGTTTGCGCGCCATCGGCCCCGGACGGCCGGCGCTTGAGCTGCGGCGCCACGCCATGGGCGCCGGCCAGCGCTGCCTGCATGGCGATAACCGCCGCCTGCAGGTCCGCCGCTGCGGCGTCCTGCACCTTGTAATACACGTAGAAGTCCATGCTCAAACGTCGAGTTTATCCAGCACGTAGGGCAGGGGCTTGAATTGCAAGGCCGGGCCGGTGGCGGAGCCAAAGCGCACATCACCCGCTTCCAGCGCCTCCAGCTTCATTTCCACCAACGCATCCACGCCGCCGGCGCCGTTCGGCGCTGTATTCACCACCATGCCGCAAGGCTGTTCCGGGTCGGCCGGCGAGAATACCTCCGCCCCCGGTACAGCGGCGGCATCGGCGATCGACGCCAGCGCCGTGCGGCGTTTCAGTTTGCCCAGGTACTGGCTGCGCGCCACGATTTCCTGGCCTGGATAGCAACCCTTCTTGAAGTTCACGCCGCCCAGCAGCTCGAAGTTCACCATCTGCGGCACGAACTGCTCCTGCGTGCCGGCACCGACCTGCGGCACCCCCGCATGGATCTCGGACAGGCGCCAGGCCTGGTTGCCGCCGACCAGCAGGCGGTCCTTCAGCACCGGCGCCACAGTGGATGCGGTCTCGGGCGAGGCCAGCCACAGATAGCGCGGGGCGCCGAAAGCGTCCGCCACGCGCAGCACGGTGCCGAGCGGGTGGTCGATCTTGCTGAACGGCTTGGCCGGCAGCACGTCGAACCAGGTCTGCAGCACCGCTTCGGCCTCGCCGCCGCCAACGGCCAGGGTGACGAACTGCTCGGTGGCGTCGGCCGGCTTGGTCTTGGCGCGCAGGATGAACATTTGCAAACGCTTCTGGATGGCCGGCTGGATCGCGCGCGGCAGCTGCAGGAAGATCGACTCCTCGCTGCGCCACATCAGGAAGGACGCCAGCATGCGCCCCTTCGGCGAGCAATAGCCGGCCAGGCGCACGTCGCCCAGGCCCAGGTGTTCCACATCATTGGTCAACTGGTTGTGCAGGAAACTTGCCGATTCCTCGCCGGTGAAGGCGATCAGGCCCTGGTCGGTGACCGGGGCGACGAAACCGGTGGCCAGCTGCGTCGTGGTCAGCGTTTCTTGTTCCTGTGTTAAAAGTTGATTCCAGTTATTCATAAATTCCCATATCCTGACGATGAAGCATTATCATTACGGGCTTCATTATAGTGATCCCGCGAAATTTGCGCCGGGGGCCTGGAAAACACTGTTGTCCAGGCTGAATCTGGTTCAAGATGGGGTAATAGAACGGGCATTCGGAAATGGCTCTCATAAGAAAAACGATCGCACTGGGTTTGCTGGCCGCCGCCGTGGCCGTGGGTAGCTTTGCCTGGTGGGCGGGACAGCCCGTTATCGGCGAGGAGCCGGCTATTGAATTCACCATCAACAAGGGCAGCGGCGCCAGTGCCGCCGGCCAGCAGATGGTGGCCGCCGGCGTGCCGATCCAGCCGCTCATGTTCAACCTGCTGGCCCGCGTGTCCGGCAAGAGCGGCCAGCTCAAGGCCGGCACCTACGAATTGAAGCCGGGCACCACGCCGCTGCGCCTGATCGACCAGCTGGTACGCGGCGAATTCGCCCAGGAATCGCTGACCATCATTGAAGGCTGGACTTTCCGCCAGATGCGCCAGGCGATTGCCGCCCATAAGGGACTTAAGCACGATACCGTGGAGCTGAGCGACCGCGAGCTGATGGCGCGCATCAATCCCGACTTCAAGGAGCCGGAAGGCCTGTTCTTTCCGGATACTTATCTCTTTGCCAAGGGTTCCAGCGAGCTGGCGATCTTCCGCCAGGCGCACAGCATGCTGATGAAACGCCTGGGCGAAGCCTGGGAGCAGCGCACGCCCGACCTGCCGTACAAGTCGCCCTATGAGGCGCTGACCATGGCCTCCATCGTGGAAAAGGAAACCGGCCAGAAGTCCGAGCGCAATATGATTGCCGCCGTCTTCGTGAACCGCCTCAAGCTGGGCATGATGCTGCAGACCGACCCGACCGTCATCTACGGCATCGGCCCCAAGTTCGACGGCAATATCCGCAAGAAGGACCTGGAAACCGACACCCCCTACAATACCTATACGCGGACCGGCCTGCCGCCGACCCCGATTTCGCTGCCCGGCCTTGGTTCGCTGATGGCGGCGCTGGCACCGGCCAAGTCCAGCGCGCTGTATTTTGTGGCGCGCGGTAATGGCACCAGCCAGTTTTCCGACAACCTGACCGACCACAACCGGGCGGTCAACCAGTATCAACGACAATAAAAATGACACAGCGCGGTAAATTCATCACCTTCGAGGGCATCGACGGTGCCGGCAAATCCACCCATATCCAGTTCGTCGGCGAACTCGTCAAGGCGCGCGGCCTGGAGCTGGTGAGCTCGCGCGAGCCGGGCGGCACGCCGCTGGGCGAGAAGCTGCGCGAGCTGTGGCTGCACGAAGCCATGCACGTGGAAACGGAAACCCTGCTGGTCTTCGCCAGCCGCCGCGAACACGTGGCGCAAGTGATCGAGCCGGGCCTGGCGCGCGGCGCCTGGGTCATTTCCGACCGTTTCACCGACGCCAGCTTCGCCTACCAGGGCGGCGGCCGCGGCCTGAGCCGCGAGAAACTGGAGACCCTGGCGCACTGGGTGCACCCCGGCCTGGAGCCGGACCTCACCATCCTGTTCGACGTGCCGCTGGAAGTGGCGCGCGCCCGCCTGGACGCCACGCGCGACCTGGACCGCTTTGAGCGGGAGAAGGCGGATTTCTTCATGGCCACCCGCAACGAGTACCTGCGCCGCGCCGCCGAGGCGCCACAGCGCTTCCGCGTGATCGACTCCACCCGCAGCATTGCCGACATCCAGGCCGAACTGGCCCGGATCGTGGGGGCGCTCGAATGAGCGGACACATTTATCCATGGCAGCAGGGCGCCTGGCCGCAGTTGCAGGCGCTGCGCCAGCGCATGCCGCACGCCATCCTGTTCCATGGCGCGGCCGGCATCGGCAAGGCTGATTTCATCGAGCAGTTCGCCCAGGCGCTGCTGTGCGAAAACGCGCGCCCGGATGGCCACGCTTGCGGCGAATGCCCGAGCTGCGGCTGGTTCCTGCAGCAAAGCCACCCGGACTACCGCCGCGTGCGCCCGGAAGCCATGGAAGACGAGCCGAGCGAGGGCGAGGAGGGCGAAGACAAGAAAGCCGCCAAGAAAGCTCCCTCCAAGGAAATCAAGATCGAACAAATCCGCGCCTTGTCGGATTTCATGAACATTTCCACCCACCGCCAGGGCCTGCGCGTGGTGGTGCTGTATCCGGCCGAAGCGTTGAACATGCCGGCCTCGAACGCCTTGCTGAAAACGCTGGAAGAACCGCCGCCGGGTACGGTTTTTTTGCTGTCCTCGAACGGACTGGACCGCGTGCTGCCGACCATTCTTTCGCGTTGCCGCAAGTTTGCCATGCCGATGCCGACCCACGCCGAGGCCCTGGCCTGGCTCAAGGAGCAAGGCGTACCGGACGCCGACAGCTGGCTGCGCGAGCAGGGCGGCTCGCCGCTGGCCGCCGCCGCCGCGTCGGAGACCGGCAACCGGGAGGAATTGGACGCTTTGCTGCAGTACCTGGCCCGTCCCAGCGTCGAAGGCGCGTTGAAAACCGCCG
The DNA here is from genome assembly GCF_009857475.1 of Pseudoduganella guangdongensis. Classification (GTDB taxonomy): domain Bacteria; phylum Pseudomonadota; class Gammaproteobacteria; order Burkholderiales; family Burkholderiaceae_D; genus Rugamonas; species Rugamonas guangdongensis. The sequence goes on from NZ_WWCJ01000012.1 coordinate 76,347, forward strand.
ATAAATTGCAGAAAGTACCGTTGACCGCCTTGGTATCGTGGCAACAGCGCTGGCTTTATGACCTTTTTTCCTACAAACTTGCAGGAAACATCCGTTATTATCCCCGTTACCAGCGCGAGCTGGCCGGACTGGCGGACAAGGTGAATATCAGCCGCCTGATGGGGGCGATCAAGGGCGCCAACGAAAGGCGCGCCACCTCCGACCATCCGCTGTCCCCGAAACTGTTTATTGAAGATATGCTTCTTGACTACACTGCTTGCTGTAGCTGAAGAAAGGAATTGAATGAGCGCAAGCCCAACCGATCCAAACACTGTACCTCTGAACCGGCCGACGGTACTGTCGCTGGCCATCAAGGAAAAGGCGGCCCTGTATGCGGCCTATATGCCATTCCTGAAGCACGGCGGCATGTTCGTGCCGACCCAGAAGCCGTACAAGATTGGTGACGAAATCTATCTGCTGCTGACGCTGATGGACGATCCGAACAAGTACGCCATCGCTGGCAAGGTGGTCTGGATCACGCCTGCCGGCGCGGCCAACAACAAGACGCAGGGTATCGGCGTGCACTTCCCGGACGACGAGACGGGGACCCGTACCCGCCTGCGCATTGAAGAAATCCTGGGCGCAGCTTTGCGCTCGTCCCGTGCCACCCACACCCTGTAACGCATGACGAAGTTCCGCCACCGTATTGCCACGCTTGACGACCTGCCGACCATCGTCGCCATCTACAACAGCACCATCGCATCGCGGGAAGTGACGGCCGATACCGAACCGGTCACGGTCGAATCACGCCTGCCGTGGTTCCACGAGCACCAGCCCGCGCGGCGGCCGCTGTGGGTGGTCGAACAGGCGGAGCGCGACGGCATCATCGGCTGGATCTCGTACTCGAATTTCTATGGCCGCCCGGCATACTCCGGCACGGCGGAAGTGTCGATCTATATCGACGAGGCCTGGCGCGGCAAAGGCGTAGGTCGGTATGCCTTGCAGGAGGCGCTGGACTTTGCGCCGCAGGTGAATGTGCACACGGTGCTGGGGTTCATCTTTGGCCACAATACGCCATCGCTGGCGCTGTTTGAGAAGTTCGGTTTCGAGACCTGGGCAAAGCTGCCGCGTGTCGCCAACCTGGACGGCATTGAACGCGACCTGATCATCCTCGGCAAGCGCGTGGCCTGAGCGCGCCAGGCTGTTAAAGGACGCCCGCCCTCCGCGCTACCATTCCGAGTACCAGGGCCAGGATTGCCAACAAGGCGCTAAACATCCAGCGAAATTCTCGCTGGCGTTCCCTCCTGTATGTGGCTTCTGCCACTTTGGCCGAGCAGCCTTGTGGAGGCTTTGATATTCGACAGGCTGGGCGGGGAAAAGTTCCGCGCTTTTGAGCGCTGGCGGGATTTTCGATAAAATGCCGGGATGTTTATCGATTCCCACTGCCATATCGACTTCCCGGACCTGGCTGTCCGGATGCCTGAAATCCTCGCCAAGATGGCGGAAAACAAGGTCAGCCACGCCCTGTGCGTGTCGGTCGACCTGCCGGACTTCCCGCGCGTGCTGGCGCTGGCCGAGCAGTATCCGCATATCTTTGCTTCTGTCGGCGTGCACCCCGACTATGAAGACACCCCCGAGCCAAGCGTGGAACAACTGGTCGAACTGGCGCAACACCCGAAGATCGTCGCCATCGGCGAAACCGGCCTCGACTACTACCGCCTGGAAGGCGACCTGGAGTGGCAGCGCGAGCGCTTCCGCACCCACATCCGCGCCTCGCGCGAATGCCGCAAGCCGCTGATCATCCACACCCGTTCCGCTTCGGAAGACACCATCCGCATCATGCGCGAAGAGGGCGCCGGCACCGACAAGGGCGGTGTAGCCGGCGTCATGCACTGCTTCACCGAATCGCTGGACGTGGCGCGCGCCTCGATGGAGCAGGGCTTCTACATTTCCTTCTCCGGCATCGTCACTTTCAAGAGCGCGAAAGAACTGCAAGCCGTGGCGCTCGAAGTGCCGCTCGAGCGCATGCTGATCGAGACCGATTCCCCCTACCTGGCGCCGGTGCCGTATCGCGGCAAAACCAACGAGCCGGGCTATGTAGCGCACGTCGCCGAGTTCATCGCCAAGCTGAAAGGCGTGCCGGTGGAGAAAGTGGCGGAACAAACCTCGGCCAACTTCTTCGAACTATTCAAGGCCGCCGCCTGATGCCAGCACACCGCCGCGCCGCCCTCCAGCGCTGCGCGGCGCTCGCGCTGCTGGCCCTGGCCGCGCCATGGACGCCTGCGCGGGCCGACAGCCCGACAGCCGAGGAGGACGCCGTCCGCTACTTCCTCGCCATCCAGCTGGACGATGACCGTACCGTACGCGCTGTGCTCGCACGCGGCCTGGACCCAAACACCAGCGATCCCGAGCGCGGTGAAAGCGGCCTGATCATCGCCATGCGCTACGACGCCATGAAGGTGGCCCAGCTCCTGCTCACGCAGCCGGCATTGCGGGTGGACCAAGCCGCCCCCAACGGCAACACCGCCCTCATGATGGCGGCTTTCCAAAAGAATAAGCCCGCCGTGCTGGCGCTGCTGGCAAAAGGCGCACAGATCAACCGCCCCGGCTGGACCGCGCTGCACTATGCCGCCGCAGCGGGTGCCCTCGACATCATGCAGCTCCTGCTGGAGCGGCACGCCTATCTCGACGCCGAATCGCCCAGCGGCATGACGCCCCTCATGCTGGCCGCGCGGGAGGGCATGGAAGACGCCGTGCAGCTGCTGCTGCAGGCAGGGGCCGACGCCAGCCTGAAAGACCGCGCCTGGGGCATGGATGCGGCCGGTTTCGCCACCCGCGCCGACAAGCCCTGGATCGCGCAGGCCATCCAGCGCCACCTCGGCAAGAAATAGGGCGGTATTTCCACTTCATATCGTGCATTTGGCCGGGGGCGGCCTGGGCGACAATCCAAACGTCGAAAACCCACCGCGCGCCCGTCGCGCCGCCCGCCATGCTGAACGAACGCGAAATCGAGAGCTGCTACCTTGGCCAGTTCATCCCCGTCCATTACCACCACAACATGCTGATGGACGCCAACCGCATGCACAACTTCAAGGCGGCCATCGATTACGCCGTCAAGCCGGGCATGAAGGTACTGGAGCTGGGCGGCGGCACCGGCGTGCTCTCTTTCTTCGCGGCGCAGAAGGCCAGCAAGGTCTATTGCGTCGAATTTAACCCGGACATGGTGCAGGAAGCGCGTAAGTTTCTATCAATCAACAAGAACGGCGAGCGGGTGGAAGTGATCCACGCCGACGCCTTCGAATACCTGCCGCCCGAGCCGGTCGATGTTGTGATCTGCGAGATGATCCACGTCGCCATGCTGCGCGAGAAGCAGGTCGAGGTCATCGAACATTTCAAACAGCGCTACCTGGAACGTTTCGGCGGCCCGCTGCCGGTGTTCATGCCGGAAGCGGTGCTGATGGCGGTGCAGCCGGTGCAGCAGGAGTACGATTTCGACGGCTTCCATGCTCCGATCGTGCAATTCCAGCAGCCCGGCCAGCTCCAGAACGGCACCAGCGAGCTGGCGCAGCCGCAAGTCTATTCGCTGATCGATTTCACCCAGCCCAACGAAATGCTGTACCGCTGGGAGGGCCAGTTCGTGGCCGAGCGCGATGGCCAGTTGAACGCGCTGCGCTTCATCACCAAGAATATCCTGGCGGTGGTGCCTGAGCGCAACAGCACCATCGACTGGCTCAACCACTACATGACCCTGCCGCTCACCGAGCCGATGCCGGTGCGCGCCGGTGAAACCATCCAGGTCGCCTTTGCTTACCGCGCCGGGGGCCAGATCCAGTCGCTGCAGGCCGCGATGCGCGCGGTGGTGCAGAGGCAAACCGCAGCCTTGCCAGCCTTCGCAGCTTGAGCCGGATTTTTCACCATCCATCGGCCCATTCTGCAGTTGGTCGCATGTCCGTTGTCCGGGCCGGACGTCCGCTATAAAGTTGCCTCAACTCTAATGGAGGTGAGGATGTTCGGCTTCATTCTTTGGTTGTTCCTGCTGTTCCTGTGCTGGCCGCTGGCCCTGCTGGCACTGGTCCTGTACCCCGTCGTCTGGCTGCTGATGCTGCCGTTCCGCCTGCTCGGCATTGGTGTGGAAGCGGTGTTCGAACTGCTGCGCGCCATCGTCATGCTACCGGCCCGCGTGCTTGGCGGTTCCCCGCGATAAGCCGGGCATATCGCGCTAGAATGCGCGGATGAACCATACGCTCCCTCACTTTCAGCCGGTTGAGCTCAAGCACGCCAGCCGGCTTATCAACCACGGCCCGACCGTCCTCGTCACCAGCGCCCATGGCGGGCGCCGCAATATCATGGCCGCCGCCTGGTCCATGCCGGTCGAGTTCACGCCGCCACGCATCGCCATCGTCATCGACAAAAGCACCTTCACGCGCGAGCTGATCGCGGCCAGCGGCGTGTTCGGCGTCTGCCTTCCCGGCGCGGCGGCGGCTGACCTCACCTATGCCGTTGGCACGGCAAGCGGCCGCGAGCAGGACAAGTTCCAGCGCTTCGGCCTGCAGGCGTTCGCGGGCAGCACCACCGGCGTGCCCTTGCTGGCAAATGGCTGCGTGGCCTGGCTGGAGTGTCGACTGATCCCTGAAAAGCACACGGAAGACGCTTACGACACCTGTTTTGCCGAAGTCGTGGGCGCAGCGGCGGATGCGCGCGTTTTTGCGAATGGGCACTGGGACTTCCATGAAGGCAATGCCGCGCTGCATACCCTGCACCATGTTGGGGCGGGCAACTTCGCCGTCGCCAGCAGTCTGTTGAAGGCCAAGCCGCTCCCTTGAATTCTTGTTGAGTCGCCCAATCTTCCCTTTCCTGTTACTGATAGAATCGAAGATGCCCGCAAGGCATCGTTAAGGAGATTGTGATGAGCCGCAAGACACCTATCGAGCGTTACCGCAATATTGGCATCAGCGCCCACATCGACGCTGGCAAGACCACGACGACGGAGCGCATCCTCTTCTACACCGGGGTCAACCACAAGCTGGGTGAGGTGCACAATGGCGCCGCGACCATGGACTGGATGGAGCAGGAACAGGAGCGCGGCATCACCATCACTTCGGCCGCGACCACCGCCTTCTGGAAAGGCATGGCCGGCAATTTCGCCGAGCACCGCATCAACATCATCGACACGCCGGGCCACGTCGACTTCACGATCGAAGTCGAACGCTCGATGCGCGTGCTCGATGGCGCGGTCATGGTGTATGACTCGGTGGGTGGCGTGCAGCCGCAGTCGGAAACCGTCTGGCGCCAGGCCAACAAGTACAAGGTGCCGCGCCTGGCCTTCGTCAACAAGATGGACCGCATTGGCGCCGACTTCTTCCGCGTCCAGCAGCAGATCAAGGATCGCCTGAAGGGCACCGCCGTGCCGATCCAGATCCCGATCGGCGCCGAGGAGGACTTCCACGGCGTGGTCGACCTGGTCAAGATGCGCGCCATCATGTGGGACGACGAGACGCTGGGCGTCAAGTTCACTTACGAGGACATTCCCGCCAACCTGAAAGAGCTGGCGCAGAAATGGCACGAACATATGGTGGAGGCGGCCGCCGAGGCCTCGCCCGAGCTGACCGAAAAGTACCTGAATGGCGAAACCCTGAGCGAGGACGAGATCAAGGCCGCGCTGCGCGCGCGTACCATCCGCAACGAGATCGTGCCGATGCTGGCCGGCAGCGCCTTCAAGAACCGCGGCGTGCAGGCCATGCTGGACGCGGTGATCGAGTACCTGCCATCGCCGGTCGATGTGCCGGCGATTGCCGGCCATGACGAGGACGACAAAGAGATCGAGCGCCATCCGTCCGATGACGAACCGTTCTCCGCGCTGGCCTTCAAGATCATGACCGACCCCTTCGTGGGCCAGCTGACGTTCTTCCGCGTCTACTCGGGCATCGTGAATTCGGGCGACACCGTGTACAACCCGACCAAGTCGCAGAAGGAACGCCTGGGCCGCATCCTGCAGATGCATGCCAACGAACGCAAGGAGATCAAGGAAGTGTTCGCGGGCGATATCGCGGCGGCGGTCGGGCTGAAAAACGTGACCACCGGCGATACCCTGAGCGCGCCGGAGCACGTCATCATCCTGGAAAAGATGATCTTCCCCGAGCCGGTCATTTCGCAGGCGGTGGAACCGAAGACCAAGGCCGACCAGGAGAAGATGGCGATTGCCCTGAACCGCCTGGCGCAGGAGGACCCGTCCTTCCGCGTCCACACGGACGAGGAATCGGGCCAGACCATCATGTCCGGCATGGGCGAGCTGCACCTGGAAATCCTGGTGGACCGCATGCGGCGCGAGTTCAGCGTCGAGACGTCGGTCGGCAAGCCGCAGGTGGCGTACCGCGAGACCATCCAGAAAGCTGTCAGCGATATCGAAGGCAAGTTCATCAAACAGTCAGGCGGCAAGGGCCAGTACGGCCATGTGGTGCTGAAGCTGGAACCGATGGAAGCCGGCAAGGGCTTTGAGTTCGTGGATGCGATCAAGGGCGGTGTGGTGCCGCGCGAGTTCATCCCGGCGGTGGAGAAGGGCATCCGCGAGACGCTGAATGCCGGCGTGCTGGCGGGTTATCCGGTGGTCGACGTGCGCGCCACGCTGACCTTCGGCTCCTACCACGACGTGGACTCGAACGAGAACGCCTTCCGCATGGCCGGTTCGATGGCCTTCAAGGAAGGTATGCGCAAGGCTGACGCGCAGTTGCTGGAGCCGATGATGCACGTCGAGGTGGAGACGCCGGAGGAGTTCATGGGCAATGTGATGGGCGACCTGACTTCGCGGCGCGGCATGGTGCAGGGCATGGACGAGATTCCGGGCGGCGGCGGCAAGCAGATCAAAGCGCTGGTGCCGCTGGCGGAGATGTTCGGCTATTCCACCTCGCTGCGTTCGCTGACGCAGGGCAGGGCGACTTACACCATGGAGTTCCAGCACTACGCTGCGGTGCCGAAGCATATCCTCGACCAGGTGGCGACGGCGCGCACCAGCGGCCGCCACTAAGTCTGGTCGTTAGGCGGTCTCGAGCAAGGCGGCGAATTCTTCCGCCGGGACAGGGTGGCCATACAGGTAGCCCTGTCCCTGCTCGCAGCGCAGCAGCTTGAGCAGATTGGCTTCTTCTTCCGTCTCGATGCCTTCCGCCACCACCTTCAGGTGCAGGTTGTGCGCCAGCGATACCACGGTACTGACCAGGCCCATATAGCCGGCATCGTGCGTCATGCGGGTGACGAAGGAGCGGTCGATCTTCATCACATCCACCGGCAGGCTGACCAAGTAGGACAGCGAGGAGTAGCCGGTGCCGAAATCGTCAATCGCCACCGGCACCTGCAAGGCGCGCACCTTGCTCAGGATTTCCACCACGCGGTCGTGGTCCGACACCAGCGAGCTTTCCGTGATTTCAATCGACAGCGGTTGGTTGTCGGCGCCCGCCGTCTGCAGCGCGTGTTCGATATCGCTGAACAGGGAATCGCAGCGGAACTGGGCCGGCGCCACATTGACCGCGATCTGCGGCGGGAGCAGTCCGGCGTCGTGCCAGCTGCGCCAGTCCTGCATGGCGCGCTGCATGACCTGGCGGCCGACGGCAATCACCAGGCCGGTGCGCTCCAGCGCCGGCACGAACTCGGACGGCGGAATCAGGCCGCGCTGCGGATGGCGCCAGCGCACCAGGGCTTCCGCGCCCGTCAGCTTGCCGGTGCACAGGTCGATCTTCGGTTGGTAGAAGTTGACGAACTCCTGGCGCTCCAGCGCCTCGCGCAATTCCACCTCCAGGCTGATCTGGCGCGCCACCACGCGGTCGGCGGCGCGGTCGTACTGGCCGAAGCGCAGGTCCAGGTCGCGCGCTGCGGCCAGCGCATCCCAGGCTTTGACCAGCAGTTCGTCGGCCGTGGTGCCGTCATCCGGCAGGGCGGCGGCGCCGGCATTGATGGTGCACCAGATCTTGTGTTCCTTGACCTGATAGGCGCCCTGCAGCATCGGCACCGCCGTTTCCTGGATAAATTCGGCGGCGGTCTGGGGGCCGTGAGCCGGCAGGAAAACCGCGAAGCGGCCCACGCCGACATGGGCCAGCAGCATGCAATCGGCCACCACCGAGCGCAGGCGCTGCGCGATGGTGCGCATCAGGCCCACGGCGGCGGCGTTGCCGTAGGCGGAGCTGATCTCGTCGAAGCGGTTGATATTCAGCAGCAGCACGGTACCGCGCGCATCGGAAGCGGCCAGCGCTGCGATTTCTTCTTCGAACTGCAGGCGGCTCGGCAGGCCGGACAGCACATTGGTGCGCGCCAGCCGGTGCATTTCTTGCGCATTGACCAGGCGCTCAATGCCGTAGCTCAGTTCATTACTGAGTTCGCCGGCGCGTTCGCGGTAGAAGGCGTCGAAATGCTGTTCACGGCGCGAATACAAGGTGGCCACGCCCCAGGCCTGGTTGTTGACGAACAGCGGCACCGCCATGCAGGACGCAATGTCGTGCCCTTTGCGCGAGCCGGACTGCACGCGCCCGGTCGCCAGCACGTGCAGCGCCAGGTCGTTGGCCATCCAGGCTGGCGCTTCCTCTCCCGGCTTCCAGTGGCGCTCCTGGCCTTCGCGGCTGGCGGAAGCGAACAGCTGCAGCGCGCCAGTCTCGGTCTTGTAACTGATGGCGGCGCAATCGAGCCCTGCCTGGTGCGCCGTAAGGCGGCAGGCATCCAGGCACAGCTGCTCCAGGGTGCGCGAACGCGGGATCAGGGCGCTCAGACGCGACAGCAGCACGTAGAAATTGTCGTGCCGGATCAGGGCGCGTTCCTTCTCCACCTCGGTGGTGACGTCGATCGCAGAGCCGCCGGTGAACGATTCGCCGTTCACATTGATCGGGAACTTATGCACCAGCCAGTGGCGTTTGCCGTCAGCGGTGGTTTCCATGGTCTTGGTGACGTCTGGATTCTCCGGGCCAGGGCTGGCCCGGTGATGCAGGCTATTGCCCATCACATAGTCGCCGCTGGCGTCCCTGATCCACAGCGGGGCGGGCGCGTGCTCGGCAAACCCGGCCAGAAAGCTGTTGCTGCGCGCCAGGTTGTGGCGCAGCGCTTCCTGGGCGCGCGCGCTGTGCGCGAGATCGGCCAGCGCGGCCTTTTGCTCGGCGCTGGCGCCGGGCGGCAGGTAGCCAGCCAGGGCGTCATCATCCACCAGCGCCGAAGCTGGGACATCCCGCCCGCAAATAAAGCGGGCCAGGCGCTGCAGCTCGGCCATAGGGCCGGCTTGCAATTGATCGATGGATGCGCGCTGGTTCATACGGTTAATTCAACTTGAACTTGAGCTGCACGGAAAAAGCGCCGTGCAGACGCTCCTTGTATGTCGGTACGATAGCAAAATTGACGCCCACGCGTTGGTACTCCAGGCTGACTACCGGTATTGCGGCCAGGAACCAGCCACCATTGCGCATCTTGGGGTAGCCGTCGAAGCCACCCACCACCGCGCCGAGCCGCAGCGGGCCGACCGACCACGGCTGGTAATAGATGCCGGCATAGTTCGACATCTGGCGGTCGCTGTTGTGGAAGCGACCGGCAGTTACGGCGGCAACGGTGGAGAAGCGGTATTCCGCGCCAATCCCTGGGTTGGTGTCGTCGAATCCTTTATCTCGCTGGAAATGGTAGGAGTAAAAGCCGGGGTTGACCCATAGCTCCGACAGCGGCTTGTGTTCGATTGTTGCAAAGGTGTCGGCCAGGGCCGGGAACGAGAGGGCGGCCAGGACCGCCCCAAGCAAATGCTTCTTCATCTATATCCACAAATATAATGACTACTTGTTAATTATAGCTGTTGTGGCAATTAGAGAGATTTCAATTGCGCTCACCGGCGCCTACGAACTGCAAGATTGTTGTAATTAAGTCATCCCCGTCGACCGGTTTGGCGACAAAGCCGTTCATTCCCGCCGCATCGCACTCGGCCCGCTCGGCCAGGGTGACGCCCGCGCTCATGGCCAGCACCGGCAAATCCAGGCCCAGCTCCTGGCGGATGCGCTGGGTGGCGGCAAAGCCATCCATGACCGGCATCTGCACATCCATCAGGACCAGGTCGACCGCGTCACGACCGGTGCGCAGGAATTCCACGGCCTGTTCGCCGTTTTCGGTAATGTGGACGCGGGCGCCGACCGCTTCCAGCATGCTGCGCGCCACCAGCTGGTTCAAGGGATTGTCTTCGGCCAGCAGGATGGACAGGCCCGCGAGCGCCTTGGTACCCGTGCTGAATGCACCGCTGCCGGGGGCGCCGTCGGTCGCGCGCTGCGGGACGGGCGCGCGCGCCGGCGCCTGCTCCGCCAGTGCGTGGAAGATCGCCGAGCGGGTCAGGGGGCGCAGCAGCTCGGGATCATGGTCCGGCGCCGGGTTGGCCTGCTCCAGCCGGCTGCGCACGCAGATGCGGTGCGGCAGCTCCGCCTGGCGCGCGGCCTGGGCCAGGCTGCTGTCGTACACCAGCAGGTCATAGCGCTGCGCCAGCAGGGCTGCGCGCATGCTGTCGGCGCTATCGACGGTATCGCAGCGCCATCCCCAGCGCTTGGCCAGCTGAACCATGTCATCGTGCAGGCCCGACGCCGGATCGGCGTAGAGCACGCGCCAGTTGCTGCGCCCGGCGTCCATGGCATAGGGATCGGGCAAGCGGCCCTCGCGCAGCGGCATCAGGAACGTAAAGGTGGTGCCGCGCCCCGGCGTGCTGGCCACTTCGATGGTGCCGCCCATGATGTGGGCCAGACGCTGCGAGATGGCGAGACCCAGGCCGGTGCCGCCGTAACGGCGCGCCATGGACGCGTCGGCCTGGCTGAAGGGGGTGAACAAGCGCTGCAGCTGCTCGGCGCTGATGCCGATGCCGGTATCGCTGATCGCCCAGCGCAGCGTACCGGCTTGCCCCGGCGCGCGGCTGGCATGCACGCTGACCATGCCTTTCTCGGTGAATTTGAGGGCATTGCTGACCAGGTTGAGCAGCACTTGCTGCATGCGCTGCACGTCGCCGTGCAGGGACAGGGGCACATCGGCTTCCACGTTCAGCGAGAGCGCCAGGCCTTTCTCGGCAGCGGTCATGGCCATCACGGCGGCCAGCGCGCTCAAGACGTCGTCCACCAGGAAATCGTCTTCGGCCAGCTCCAGCTTATTGGCTTCGATCTTGGAGAAATCAAGCACGTCGTTCAGCAGGGCCAGCAGCGAACGCCCGGCGCCGGACACCATGTCCAGGTACTGGCGCTGCTCGGCGTTGAGCGGGGTGCGTCCCAGGATCTGGCTGACGCCAAGCACCGCGTTCATCGGCGTGCGCAGCTCGTGGCTGATGTTGGCGACGAAGGCGCTCTTGGCGGCGCTGGCGGCTTCGGCCTGGGTCTTGGCGTTGTTCAGCTCCTTCTCGGCCGCCTTTTCCGCCGTGACATCGCGCAGGATCATGGCGTAGCCGATGCAGCGCTGATGGTCGTCGCGCACGGGGTAGAGCTGGGTCAGGGCCAGGAAGGTGCTGTCGTCGGCGCGCCGGCGCAAGGCGGTGGCTTCATCCTGGCCGTGTTCCAGCGCCAGCGCCATGCTGGTCACCGCGTCGCCCTCGGCCAGCAAGCGCTGCAAGGGCTGGCCGACGATGGCTTCGCTGCGGTAACCGAACAGCTTCTCGGCGCCGTCGTTCCAGGTGGTGATGATGCCGTTGGGGTCGAGCAGGACGATGGCGTGGTTGCGAATATGCGAGGTCAGCAGCTTGAAGCGCGCTTCCGATTCCTCCAGGCTGGCGGTCTGCTGCTCCAGCTGCTTGGCCGACTGGTCCTTGGCGCGCAGGGCGGCGATGCGCTCATGCACCAGGTTGCGCGCGGCGCCGAAGAAGAGCAGGCTGAGCAAGGTGCCCATCACCAGCACCAGGAAGGACTTGCCCTGGTCCACGCTGGCGTCGAACACCGCCGTGGGGCGGATGCTCAGGGCCCAGGACTGGCCGTTGTCGCCCACCGCCACCTGCTGCAAGCTGTGCAGGCGGGTAAAGCTCTGGCCGTCGCCGGACCGGGCGCTGGTGTACATCAATTGGCCGCGCGCGTCCTGGAAGTGGATATCGAGCCGCACGTCGCGCAGGCCGGCGCTGAATATTCCGTTCATCAGGTCGCCCATGCGGAAAGGGCTGTACACGAAGCCGCGCAATTCGCGCTGGCCGCCGGCATTGTTGCGGTAGACGGGATGGAACACCAGGAACCCGACCTGTTTCGGGCCGCTGATCTCCTGCACCAGGGTGATCGGCCCGCTGGCGGTGAGCTTGCCGTTTTGCATGGCCGCCACCATGGCCTCGCGCCGCGTCGGTTCCGACATCATGTCGTAGCCGATGGCAAACAGGTTGCGCGGCGAGCGCGGCTCCAGGAACATGATGGCGGCATAGAGTTCGCGCTCGCCTTCCGGCCAGATCTTGAGTTGCTCGCGCAGGGCGCCGACCGCGCCGCGCGGCGCGAAGCGGGCAAAGCCGATGCCGAGCACGCCGGGGTACTGCGTTTCCAGGTTCATGCCGGATACGAAGCGTTGCCACTCGTCGCGCTCGACAACGGCCGACGCATCGAACAGCGCGTTGCCGGCACGCAGCAGTGATTCATAGGATTCCATGCGGATACGGATGGTTTCGCGCACATTGTCGGCGGCGCGCTGGAAGCGTTCGCGGGTGCGCGCTTCGGTGTCGTAGGTAATCCAGCCCCAGGCCGAGACGGTGATGGCCATGCAGGCCAGCAGGGTCAGGATCGGTGTCCAGATATAGGTTTCCGATAGGCTCGGGTCTTCCTCGGTGGCCAGCACCCATGCCAGGATGCTGCTGATCGCCAGGAAGGTGCAGAGCGACAGCAGGGAGTGGTGCAGCACGCCGGAAACGAAGGGGCCGTGGTCCTGCACCGTGGCGGGAATGGCAATGCCGGTGATGATGGCGAGCGCGATCCGAATCGTCGAGCGCCAGCGGTTCACCGCCGCCAGGCCGAGGAACATCAGCAAGGCATACGGCAGGAATTGGGTGGCCGCATGGCGCGAATCGCTCAGGAAGACGGTCAGCGTGGCTGCCAGCAGGATGGCCAGGAAGACAAGTTGGCCGGGCTTGAAGCGGGGCCAGCCCGGACGGTCCGGGATCGCCATGACCATGGGCGCCAGCAGGAGCAGGGCCAGGAAGTCGCCGGTCCACCAGGTGGCAAGCACCTGCCAGGTCAGCTCGGGCGGGATGATGCCGGACAGGCGTAGCGCCAGCACGCCGGTGATGGCGGACACCATGGCGGCGACAGCAATGGCGCTGCCGAATTTGTAGACTTCGCGCTGGGTTTGCAGGCCAAGCCGTTCAATGCCGAGCCGGCGCAGCAGCCAGTGCGCGACCAGTGCTTCGGCAGCGTTGCCAAGCGCAATCACCAGCGACACCGTCAGCAGGATTGGCAGCGAGGCGGCCTGGTTGTTGACGAAAACGGCCAGGTTGGCGAAGAAGGCGCCGGCCAGGATGGCGGGCCACAAGTGGCGCCCGAAACGCAGCAGCAGGATCAGCGCAAAGCCCGAGGGTGGCCAGACCGGGCTGGCATTGCTTTGCGCCAGCGCGAGCATCAGGCCAAGGCGCGCCAGCAGGTAGTACGCCCCCGCAGCAAGCAGCAAGGCCATGAGCGTACGAAGGCGAATGGGCATGTTTGAGCGGGCTGGTCGTAGGTGCTGCATTTATATCACGAAGGCGGGCGCCGCTGAAATGATGTTGTAATAATTGCCGACTAGCATCACGGAATGCATTTGACTCCGGAAAATCGAACTCGTTTGCGCGCCACCGTGTTCGGCAAGACCGAGGCCGGCCGCGCGGAAGTTGCGCAGCGCAACGCCGGCCTGACCGCGCGCCAGCGCTCGGTGCTGATCCTGCTCGACGGCCAGCGCGCGCTGGGCGAGATCGATACCTGGCTAGGCGAAGACGAGATGCTGGAGTCGGTCGAGGCGCTGCTGCGCAAAGGGCTGGCGGGCATTGCCTCGGCGCCGCCAGCCGTGGCCCGTCCCGCGCCGCCGGAGCCTGCACCGGAGGCGGTCCCTATGGCGCCGCTGGCGGCGCCGCCCGCCTCGCCGACCCTGTCGGCCGCGCGCGAGTTGATGGCTGCGGCCGCGCGCAAGCACCTTGGCTTGCTGGCGGCGGACCTGGTGCGCCGCATTGAGCAGGCAAAGGATGAAGGCCAGTTGGCCGGCATTATCGGCCTGTGGCACGTCTCGCTGAGGGAATCGAAAACCGGCAAGCCCTGCGCCGAGGGCTTGCTGGAGGAAGCGCGCGCCTTGCTCGCTTAGTTCTGCGGGCGCTTGCGGTGGAAGGTCAGCGGGCTGTATGGCACCGCCGAAGGAGGAGGGGAGTTCAGGATACCCGGCTTCATCGCCCCCATCACATGCATCTCGCACGGTTTGCAGTCAAAGCGCAGGTTGTAGGTATGGTCGCCGCTGACCAGGGTCATTGGCTCCGCCTTCACCTGACCCTGCACGCCTTGCACGCCCTTGGCCTGTTTCGGGCACAGGTTGAACGAGAAGCGCAGGCAGTGCTTGGTGATCATCAGCGAGACCTCGCCCGGCTCCTCGTGCGCCTCATACGCCGCATCGATCAGCTGCACGCCGTGCTTGAAGTAGAATTCGCGCGCCTTCTCGTTGTAGACGTTGGCCAGGTAGCTCAGCTGGGTGTCCGGATAGACCGCGCGCGGCTCGGCCGGCGCCTTGCGTTGCGGGCGCTGCCATGCCGCCAGGCGCGCCGCCTCGTGCGCCGCCACCGCATCGCGGCGCAGGGCGTTGATGACCGACGAAGGCACGAACCAGGGCTGGGAGAGTTTCAGTTCCACATGGTCCGCCACAAACATGGTATTGCCCATCTTGGCCAGGCTGGCGCGCAGGCCGCTCTCCGCTTGCTCCGCGTTCTGTGCCGGCTGCAGCTCAATCGCCGCCTCGGCCTGCGAGACGATGCCGTCCTCGTCCACGATAGACAGGCGCAGGCCGCTCGCCGTTTCCGACAGCGTCAGCTGCAGGCCCACATGGCGCTCGGAGGACTTCTTGTGCAGCGCCGCTTCCCACTGGTGGTCGCGGTTGCGCATGATGACGGTGCCGACTTTCAGGCCCGGCAGCGTTGCCAGCGGCTCGTTCGGGAAGACGCGCCAGCGCTGGCCGTCTTCCGTATCGCCCAGCTTCTCGGCCTTGTTGGCCTGGATGCCGACCGTGGTGCGCTTGTTCATGTAGTTCAGGCCATCGCCATTCGCCATCGGCGCATTGGTCACCACGTCGATATGATCGCCGCCGATGCGCACCACCGCGCCCAATTCCACGCCCACATATTTCGGCGAATCGAAGGCGCCGATATCGTCCTTGCGGCCGGTGGCGAAGTAGTCGGTGTGGCCACGGTGGAAGGTCTTGTCCACGTCCGGCGTGAACAGCACGCGGGTGCGGCCGCTGCCGGCGCGCGCAAACTCCGGGCGACGCTCCAGCAGCTCGTCCAGCAGCAGGCGGTAGTTGGCCGTGATGTTCTTCACATAGCCCATGTCTTTGTAGCGGCCTTCGATCTTGAAGGAGCGGATGCCCGCATCGACCAACGCTTCCAGGTTAGCGCTCTGGTCGTTGTCCTTCATCGACAGCAGGTGCTTTTCGAAGGCAACGACGCGGCCCTGGTTATCGTTCAAGGTGTAGGGCAGGCGGCAGGCCTGCGAGCAATCGCCGCGATTGGCGCTGCGGCCGGTGTCGGCGTGCGAAATAAAGCACTGGCCGGAGAATGCCACGCACAGCGCGCCGTGTACGAAGTATTCGAGCGGGGTATCGACTTCGGCGCGGATCTGCTTGATTTTGTCCAGGGTCAGTTCGCGTGCCAGCACCAGCTGCGAGAAGCCGACATCGCCCAGGAACTTTGCCTTTTCAACCGTGCGGATATCGCACTGGGTCGATGCGTGCAGCTGGATCGGCGGCAGGTCCATTTCCAGCAGGCCCATGTCCTGGATGATGAGAGCATCGACGCCGGCTTCGTACAGCTGCCAGATCTGCTTGCGCGCGAGTTCGAGTTCCGAATCGTGCATGATCGTGTTCATGGTCACGAAGATGCGCGAGCGGTAGCGGTGGGCGAATTCCACCAGCGCGGAAATATCCTCGATAGGATTGCTGGCATTGTGGCGCGCGCCGAAGGCGGGGCCGCCGATATAGACGGCGTCCGCACCGTGCAGGATGGCCTCGCGGCCGATTTCCGCGGTTTTGGCTGGCGCCAGCAGTTCGAGCTCGTGGTCAAGCAAAGACATTCTCAATAACCCTACAGTTGCAAGGGTAGATATTATACCGGCTCGTCGAAGCCGCGATCACCCAGTTTTTCCTTAACGTGCTCCACAAACGACGCAATCCGGGCCGAAAGTGCCGTGTTGCGGTAATAGACGGCATTGATCGGTTGCCGAACCTCCAATGTTTCCGCCGCCAGCACCTGGCGCAACCGGCCCGCAGCGCGGTCGGGATTGGCCAGAAAGTCGTTCAGGCAAACGATGCCGGCCCCGTGCAACGCCAGGTGCAGCAGGGTTTCGCCGCTGGATGTGAAGATATTCGGCGTAATGTGGACAGGCTGGCCGTCAGCGTCCAGCAGCGGCCATTCGTTCAGCGATTCGGGCTGGTTGAAGCCGAGCAGGGTGTGGTTGGCCAGGTCCGCCACGCTGGCGGGCGTGCCGTGGCGTGCCAGATAAGCAGGGCTGGCCAGGATGCGCAGGCGTCCGCTGCCGATCGGCGTGGCGTGCAGGGTTGAATCGCGCAAGCGGCCGATGCGGAAGGCGACGTCGGTGCGCTTTTCCAGCAGGTCGGTGATGCCTTCGTGGCTGTTCAGTTCCAGCTCGACGCGCGGATAGCGCTCGCGGTAGCCGTTCACCAGCGGCACCAGCACATGCAGCATGAAGGGCGTGGACGCGTCGATGCGCAGGCGGCCGGCCGGGCCCTGGCGCCGCAAAGACATCTTTTCCTCCGTCTCCTCCACCTTGGCGACGATGCCGCGCGCGCATTCCAGGAAGGCCTTTCCTTCTTCGGTGAGTTCCAGGCGGCGCGTGGTGCGGCGCACCAGGGTGGTCTCCAGTTTTTCCTCCAGCCGGGTCAGGGTGCGGCTGGTGGCGGAAACGGTCAGGCCCAGGCGTTCGGCAGCGGCGCTGATGGAACCAGTGGCAGTTATGGCAATGAATGCCTGCATTTCGTCGAGGGTGGTCTTCATATATTTGATTCTAAATCAAATATCTTTCGCGGAAATCAGGCTTTTTCATCAAGAGTGGCCCCGGTACAGTGGCAACCAATCTCAACCGATGGAGAACACCATGCCTCTTGCCCTACTTGCCTTGACGATCGCGGCCTTCGCGATCGGGACTACGGAATTCGTCATCGTCGGGCTGATCCCGACCATCGCCACCGATCTTGGCGTGACCTTGCCTTCGGCCGGCCTGCTGGTCAGCCTGTACGCGCTGGCAGTCGCCATCGGCGCGCCGGTGCTGACTGCGCTCACCGGCAAAGTGCCGCGCCGTCCGTTGCTGGTCGGGCTGATGCTGCTGTTTACCGCCGGGAATATCGCCGCCTGGCTGGCACCGGGCTATGGTTCGCTGATCGTGGCGCGCGTGCTGACCGGACTGGCGCACGGCGTGTTCTTCTCGGTCGGCTCGGTGATCGCCACGGGCCTGGTGAGCAAGGAGAAGGCTGCCAGCGCCATCGCCACCATGTTTGGCGGCATGACCGTCGCCTTCGTCACCGGCATTCCGCTTGGTACCTGGATTGGCCAGAATTTCGGCTGGCGCGCCACTTTCCTGGTGGTGGCGGGTTTCGGACTGGTGGCACTGATCGGCGCCTTGCTGTTCGTCCCGCGCGATATCAAGAACGCCCCGCCGGCGCCGCTGCTGCGCCAGGCGCGCGTGCTGATGCAACCGCGCCTGCTGCTGGTCTACGCCATGACGGCGGTGGGCTATGGCGGTTCGCTGATCGCCTTCACTTTCCTGGCGCCGATCCTGCAGGACGTTTCCGGCTTCCAGCCGAGCGCGGTCAGCGTGGTGTTGCTGGCGTATGGGCTTTCGGTCGCTGTTGGTAACGTATGGGGCGGCAAGCTGGCGGATAAGGAAGGTCCGATCCGCGCGTTGAAGAAGGTCTTCCTGGGTCTGGCTGTCGTACTGGTGGTGTTGAGCTTTACCGCGCCGCATCCGGTGCTGGTGGTGCTGACCGTGCTGGCCTGGGGCGCGTTCGCCTTCGGCAGCGTACCGGCCCTGCAGTCCTATGTCGTGCAGCAGGCGCACAAGGTCGCGCCGGACGCGGTGGAGGTCGCGGCCGGCTTCAATATCTCCGCATTCAATGTCGGCATCGCCATTGGCGCATCGGTCGGCGGCCTGGTGGTGAGCCGCTTTGGCCTGATCCATACGCCGTGGATCGCCGGCGTCGTCACCCTGGCCGCCGTCGGCATTACCGCCCTGAGCGGCCGCATCGACCAGCGCCACGATGCTATCGGCGCGGGCGCCTCCGAAAAACTCGCAGCATAAAGGAAAACTCAATGACTATCCCAGCTATCGGCGCAGGCACCTTCCGCCTGCAAGGTCAGGCCGCTTTCGACTCCGTGCGCAATGCACTGGAAGCGGGCTACCGCGCCATCGACACCGCCCAAATTTACGGCAACGAAGCCGAAGTAGGCCAGGCAGTCGCCCAATCCGGCGTCGCGCGTAAAGACCTGTTCCTGACTACCAAGGTCTGGAACGAGAACTTCGTTAAGGACCGCTTCATCGCCAGCCTGGAGGAAAGCCTGGAAAAACTCGGCACCGATTACGTGGACCTGGCCCTGATCCACTGGCCACTAAGCCCCGTGCCGGTTGAGGAATACATGGTGGCACTGGCCGAGGCGCGTGAGCGCGGCCTGGCGCGCCGCATCGGCATCTCCAACTTCAACATCGAGTACACGAAACGCGCCATTGCCGTTGTCGGCGCAGCGCAAATCGCCACCAACCAGATCGAACTGAGCCCGCACCTGCAGAACCGCAAGCTGGTGGAGTTCCTGCAAGGGCAGGGCATTCACGTGACCTCGTATATGACGCTGGGTTACGGCAAAGTGCTGGCGGACCCGGTGATCGGCGCCATTGCAGCCCGCCACCGTGCAACACCGGCGCAAGTGGCGCTGGCCTGGGCCATGCAGCTTGGCTACTCGGTCATCCCATCGTCCACCAAGCGCGAAAACCTGGCCAGCAACCTGCTCGCCACCGGCCTGCAGCTCGGTGCCGAAGATATGGCGCAGATTGCCGCGCTGGAGCGCAACGGCCGCCTCGTCAACCCCGAAGGCCTCGCCCCGGCTTGGGACTAATTCAGGAGAAAACCATGCAAGATCCATTGTTCCAAAGCTTGCGCCTCGGCGCGCTCGAACTGCCAAACCGCATCGTGATGCCGCCGATGACCCGTTCCCGCAGCACCCAGCCGGGTGATGTGCCGAATGAGTTGATGGCCGAGTACTACGCACAGCGCGCCAGCGCAGGCCTGATCGTCAGCGAGGGCACCTATATCTCGCCAATGGCGAAAGGCTATGCGGGCACGCCCGGCATCCACACAGAAGCGCAGATCGCCGGCTGGCGTAAAGTGACCGACGCCGTGCATGCCGCCGGTGGCCGCATCTTCGCCCAGTTGTGGCATGTGGGCCGCCTGAGCCACAGCAGCCTGCTGGGCGGCGCGGCGCCGGTATCGTCCTCGGCCATCCAGGCCGAAGGCGTGCGCGTGTTCATCGAAGGCGAGGGCGGTATGCCCGGTTTCGCGCAAGCCTCGCTGCCGCGTGCGCTCGATACCCACGAGATTGCCGGCATTGTCGAGCAGTATGCGCAAGCTGCGCGTAACGCGATGGCCGCCGGGTTCGACGGCGTCGAGCTGCACGGCGCCAACGGCTACCTGGTGAACCAGTTCCTGGATTCCTTCGCCAACGATCGCAAGGACCAATACGGTGGCTCGCTGGAAAATCGCCTGCGCTTCCTGGGCGAAGTGGCGCGCGCCCTGGTTGCGGCCACCGGAGACGCCAGCCGCGTCGGCATCCGCCTGGCGCCGCTGACCACCCTGAACGGTTGTGTCGATGCGAATCCGGAGGAAACCTACACCGCCGCCGCCGCAAGGCTGGCGGAGATCGGCGTCGGCTACATCCATATCGCGGAAGCAGATTGGGACGACGCGCCGCTAATGCCGGTCGCCTTTAAAAGAGCCCTGCGCGCCGCCTTCCCGGGCGCCATGATCTATGCCGGCAAGTACACCGCCGAACGTGCCCGCGCCGCGCTGGAGGAAGGTTGGGCCGACCTGATCGCCATCGGCCGTCCCTTTGTCGCCAATCCGGACTTGCCGGCACGCCTGCGCGTTGGCGCGCCGCTCAATGAGCATGACCGCGACACGCTGTTCGGTGGCGGGGCGCGCGGATTGACGGACTATCCGCCGCTGGCGGCTTAAGAACCGCCTAAGGCTGACAGCCTAGCATCGTGGCACCGCGTTAATTAAGGAGTATGCAATGGATTGCCCCGTCTGCAAGAATGTCAGCCTGGTGATGAGTGAGCGCCAGGGTATCGAGATCGACTATTGCCCGAACTGCCGCGGCGTGTGGCTGGACCGCGGCGAGCTCGATAAAATCATCGAACGCTCTATGCAAGGCACCCCGGTCGCTGCCGCCGCGCCAGCGCCGGCCGCGACCCAGTTCGGCCACCAGCCGCAACGCGCGCCAGATCCGCGTTACCAGCAACCCGACCCGCGCTACCAGCAGCATGGCAGCTATAGCCACGGGCACGGCGCCTACCCGCACCATAAAAAGAAGAAGGAAGGCTTCCTGAGCGATCTGTTCGACTTCGATTAATTCGTTTGCAATCCCGCGCCGGCTCGAATATAATGAGTGAGTACTCCGTTATTTATTGAGCTGAACATGGCGCGTCCGAAGAGCGAAGAGAAGAGGTTGCATTTGATGCTGGCTGCGGCGGAAGCCGTGGCCGAGCGTGGTGTTGGCGCACCGACGGCGCTGATCGCCAAGCTAGCGGGGGTAGCGGAGGGCACTCTTTTCCGCTATTTCCCAACCAAAGAAGCGCTACTTAACGAAACCTACCTGTATATCTGCGAACTGGGTTGGGCCTCCGCCAACGAGTCCTTCGACCTGTCGCGCCCCCTGATCGAGCGCGCCCGCCACCTGTGGGACATGCATGTCGACTGGTGCCTGGCCAATCCCGTGTGGGACAGGGCGCTGTCCCAACTGGCCGTCACCGAGATCCTGACCAAGGAGACCCGCGCTGCGGAAGCCGCCATGTTCCCCGACGTTGGGCTGATGGAGCAGGTCAGTGCCGGCGAAGTGCTGGCTGGCCACCCCACGGAATACGCGGACGCCCTGTTCCTGGCAGTCGCCAACGCCACCATCGAATTCGCCCGGCGCGAGCCGGAACGCGTGGAGGCCTACAAGGCCAGCGGTTTCGCCGCCTTCCGCCGTATGTTCCTCGACTGAGATTTTGTGCAATACCCAAGAACCATCCGTTTCCCCATACTCGTTAAATGAGTGATTACTCGCGTGAGCCAATTATGAAAAAAGACTTCGTTTTCCTCGCATGTGCGGCGACCCTGATCGCCGGATGCGGGTCCCAACAGGAGGCGCCGGTCAATGCGCCTCCACCGCAGGTGGGCGTGCATACCGTGCAGACGCGCGCCTTGCCGCTGAACATTACGCTGCCGGGCCGTACTTCGGCCTTTATGGTGGCGGAGGTGCGGCCGCAGGTCGGCGGCCTGCTGCAAAAGCGCTTGTTCACGGAGGGTGCTGAAGTCAAAGCCGGCACCCCGCTGTACCAGATCGACCCCGCCACCTTCCATGCGGCGCACAACTCCGCCAAGGCGGCCCTGGTGCGCGCTGAAGCCAACCTGCTGGCCGCAGCGCCCAAGGCGGCGCGCTACAAAGAGTTGCTGCAAATTGAAGGCGTGAGCCGCCAAGACTACGACGATGCAGTGGCGGCCGAGGCGCAGGCCCGTGCCGACGTTGAATCGGCCAAAGCGGCGCTGGCAACCGCCCGAATCAACCTTGATTACACCCGGGTGGAAGCCCCGATCTCCGGCCGCATCAGCCGCTCCAGCGTAACACCTGGTGCTTTGCTGACGGCAGGGCAGGAGCTTGCGCTGGCCACCGTGCAGCAACTGGACCCGATCTATGTCGATGTCACGCAGTCCGGCGAAGAGTTGCTGCGCCTGAAAAAGCTGGTCGCGTCGGGTGCGTTGAAGCAGGAAGGCGGCCAGGCACGCGTGGTCGTCAAGCTGGCCGACGGCTCGACCTACCCGCACGAAGGCAAGCTGCAGTTCTCCGGCTCCAGCGTCGATCCGGGCACCGGCAATGTGATGCTGCGCGCCATCGTACCAAATCCGAAACACGACCTTCTGCCCGGTATGTTCGTGCGCGCTGTGGTGGAAAACGGCGTCGACGAAAACGCCATCGCCGTGCCGCAGCAAGGTGTGACACGCAACGCAAAAGGCGAGGCGACCGCACTGGTACTGAACCCGAATG
The DNA here is from genome assembly GCF_009857475.1 of Pseudoduganella guangdongensis. Classification (GTDB taxonomy): domain Bacteria; phylum Pseudomonadota; class Gammaproteobacteria; order Burkholderiales; family Burkholderiaceae_D; genus Rugamonas; species Rugamonas guangdongensis. The sequence goes on from NZ_WWCJ01000012.1 coordinate 98,788, forward strand.
GCATCGTCGAGCAGCGCGTGCTGGTAACCACCGGAACGCTGGGTGACCAGTGGCTCGTCAAATCCGGCCTGGCTGCCGGCGAACGCCTGATCGTGGAAGGGCTGCAGAAAGTGCAACCGGGCCAGGCTGCGGTATTCGCACCTGCCAAGACTTCGGTCGCGCTTAAACCAGCGCCTGCCGCACAGTAAGGAGCGGCGACATGGCAAAGTTCTTTATCCAACGAACGATCTTCGCGTGGGTGCTGGCGATCGTCACCATGGTGGCGGGCCTGCTGGCGATCCGCACATTACCGGTCGCGCAGTACCCCGACATTGCGCCGCCGACCATCCAGATCACCGGCATGTATCCCGGGGCTTCCGCCAAAACGGTGGAGGATTCGGTCACCCAGGTCATCGAGCAGAAGATGAAGGGGATCGACGGCCTGCGCTACATTTCGTCGACCTCGGACACCACCGGCGGCCTCTCCATCACGCTGACCTTCAAGAGCGGCACCAACGCCGATATCGCGCAGGTGCAGGTGCAGAACAAGTTGTCGCTGGCGACGCCGCTGCTGCCGCAGGAAGTCACGCAGCAAGGCCTGGTCGTTTCGAAAGCGACCAACAGCTTCCTGCTGATCCTGGGCTTCGTGTCGGAGAACGGCAGCATGAGCAACGCCGACCTGGATGACTATATCGCGTCCACGGTTGTGGAACCGCTATCGCGGGTGGAAGGCGTGGGCGAGATCCAGCATTTCGGCACGCAGTATGCAATGCGCATCTGGCTTGACCCCGCCAAGCTGGAAGGCTACCAGCTGACGCCGACCGACGTGATCGGCGCGATCAAGGCGCAAAATACCGAGGTCTCCGCCGGTGAACTGGGCGGCGCGCCTGCCGTTCGCGGCCAACGCCTGAACGCCGCCGTCACCGCACAAAGCAGGCTGAAGACCCCGGAGCAGTTCGGCGCGATCCTGCTGAAAACGCTGGGCAACGGTGCCACCGTCTACCTGCGCGATGTGGCCCGCATCGAGCTGGGCGGCGAGAATTATGCCAGCGTGGTGCGCTTCAATGGCAAGCCGGCCGCGGGTATTGCGGTCAAGCTGGCGACTGGCGCCAACGCCCTGAAAACCGCCGATGGCGTAAAAGCCAGCCTGGCCGAGTTGCAGAAGTTCTTCCCGAACGGGATGAAGGCCGTGACCGCGTTCGATACGACGCCCTTCGTGGAACTGTCGATCAAGGAAGTGGTAAAGACGCTGGCCGAGGCGATTGTGCTGGTGTTCCTCGTGATGTACCTGTTCCTGCAAAACATTCGCGCCACCCTGATCCCGACCATGGCAGTGCCGGTGGTGCTGCTGGGAACCTTCGGCGTACTGGCGATGATGGGCTACTCCATCAACACACTGACCATGTTTGCGCTGGTGCTGGCCATTGGCCTGCTGGTGGACGACGCCATCGTTGTGGTGGAAAACGTGGAACGCGTGATGACGGAGGAGGGCTTGTCGCCGAAAGAAGCAACCCTCAAGTCGATGGGCCAGATCTCCGGCGCGCTGGTTGGCATCGGCCTGGTGATTTCCGCTGTGTTTGTGCCTATGGCCTTCATGAGCGGCTCGACCGGCGTGATCTACCGCCAGTTCTCGGTGACGATCGTATCTGCCATGGTGCTGTCGGTACTGGTGGCGATGGTGTTCACCCCAGCCCTGTGCGCGACCTTCCTGAAACCGGGTTCGCACGCGCCGCAGATGGGCTTCTTTGCCTGGTTTAACCGCAAGTTCGAGAGCGGCAGCATAAAGTACCAGGGCGTGGTCGGAAAGCTGATCCAGCGCCGCGGCCGCTCCATGCTGGTGTATGGCGCCATGCTCGGCGTGCTGGCCTTCTCGTACATGCGCCTGCCGTCCGCTTTTCTGCCGGAAGAAGACCAGGGCGTGCTGTTCTCGGCGATCCAGCTGCCGTCCGGCGCCACCCAGGAACGCACCGTGCAGACGATCGCGGAAGTGGAGAACTACTTCTTTACCAAAGAGAAGAACAATGTGGAATCGGTGCTGTCGGTCGCAGGCTTCTCCTTCGCGGGCAATGGCCAGAACAACGGCATGGCCTTCGTCAAACTGAAGGACTGGAAAGAGCGCCCGGGACTGGACAACCATTCCGGCTATATCGGCTGGCGCGCGATGGAAGCGTTGATGCAGATGCGCGACGGCATGGTGTTCACCTTTGCGCCGCCGGCAGTGATGGAGCTCGGGAATGCCGGCGGTTTTGACCTGCAACTGATCGACCGCGCCAACATCGGCCACGACAAGATGATGGCGGCGCGCGACCAGTTGCTGGAAATGGCCGGGAAAAATCAGAAGCTGGTGGGCGTGCGCCCGAACGGCCAGGAAGACACGCCGCAGTACCGCCTGGAAATCGACCAGCAAAAGGCCGTAGCCCTGGGCCTGGACATTTCCGAGGTCAACCAGGTGCTGTCGGTTGGCTGGGGCTCGGCCTACGTCAACGACTTCATCGACCGTGGCCGCGTGAAGAAAGTGTTCCTGCAAGGCGAGGCCGAGTCGCGCATGCTGCCGGAAGATGTGCAGAAATGGTCGGTACGGAACAAGGATGGCCAGATGGTACCGTTCTCCGCCTTTGCTAGCGGCGCGTGGGTGACGGCGTCGCCGCGCCTGGAGCGCTTCAACGGTAGCTCTTCGCTGAATATCCAGGGCATGGCCGCGCCGGGCGTCAGCTCCGGCGACGCGATGGCGGAGATGGAGCAGATGATCGCCAAACTGCCGGCCGGTATCGGCTACGAATGGTCTGGCCTGTCGCAGGAGGAACGCGATTCCGGCGCCCAGACGCCCATGCTGTACACGCTGTCGTTCCTGATTGTCTTCCTCTGCCTGGCGGCCTTGTACGAAAGCTGGTCGGTGCCGTTCTCCGTGATGCTGGTGGTGCCGCTGGGCGTGATCGGCGCGGTGCTGGCGACCATGGGCGTCGGTCTGGCCAACGACATTTACTTCAAGGTTGGCTTGTTGACGGTGGTGGGGCTTTCCGCCAAGAACGCGATTCTGATCGTGGAGTTCGCGAAAGAGCTGCAGGACTCGGGCAAGGACCTGCGCGAAGCAACGCTGGAAGCAGTGAAGATGCGCCTGCGCCCGATCCTGATGACGTCGATCGCATTTGGACTGGGCGTGCTGCCGCTGGTGATGGCCTCCGGCGCCGGTTCCGGCGCGCAGACGGCAATCGGTTTCGGCGTACTGGGCGGCATGCTCAGTGCGACTTTCCTTGGGATTTTCTTTGTGCCGGTGTTCTTTGTGCTGGTGCGGGGCTGGTTTGCCGCGCCGCGCATCGATTCGACCGCACGCAATGATGCGATTACGGAAGCAATCTGACATGAACAAGTCACTCATCACCCTTTCGCTGGCCGCGCTGCTGGCCGGCTGCAGCCTGGCACCAGCGTACCAGCGGCCTGAGCCTCCGGTAGCTGCCGCCTGGCCACAGGGCGAGGCCTATAAGCCGGCGCGCAGCACCGAGAACCGGTCCGCGCCCGATATCGCCTGGCGCGAATTCATCGGCAACGAACAGTTGGCGCAACTGGTGCAACTGGCGCTGGACAATAACCGCGACCTGCGCATCTCGATCCTCAATATTGAGAAGGCTCGTGCCCAGTACGGCGTGGCGCGCGCCGACCAGCTGCCGCACCTGAACGCCGCCGTCAGCCAGAATGCGCAGCGCGTTCCCGGCAATCTGTCGCCTGGCGGCCAGGCCACCATTTCGCGCCAGTACAACGGGGGACTGCTGCTGCCAGCGTTTGAATTGGACTTCTTCGGGCGCGTAAAGAATCTGTCGCAATCCGCGCTGCAGCAGTACCTGGCAACCGGCGAAGCACGCCGCGCCCAGCAAATCAGCCTGGTGGCCGAGATTGCCAATGCGTGGCTGGCCCTGGCCGCCGACCAGGAACGCATGCGCCTCGCCGAAGACACGCTGAAAAGCCAGCAAATCACCTATGAACTGGCAAAGCGCCGCTTTGACGCCGGCGCCACCTCTGGTCTGGACATGTACGAAGCCCAGACCAGCGCAGAAGCGGGCCGCAATGACGTGGCGATCTTCCGCGCCCAGGTCGCCGCCGACGAGAACGCCCTGGCCCTGCTGGTGGGCGCCGCTGTACCGCGCGAACTGATGCCGCATGGTTCGCTGGAAACGGTCACCCGCCTGGCGGAGCTGCCGGCAGGCTTGCCGGCCGACGTGCTGCTGCGCCGGCCCGACGTCCTGGAAGCAGAGCGCCTTCTGCAGTCGGCGAATGCCGATATCGGCGTGGCGCGGGCCGCCTTCTTTCCGAGCATCTCGCTGACCGCTTCCGCCGGTAGCGCGGGCAAGGAGCTCTCGGGACTCTTCAAGGCGGGTAGTGGCGCCTGGAGCTTTGCACCGCAGGTGAACCTGCCGATCTTCGCCGGTGGCGCCAACCGCGCCAACCTCGATATGGCAAAGAGCGACCGCGATATCGCCGTAGCCCGCTACGAAAAATCCATCCAGTCGGCGTTCCGCGAAGTGGCCGATGCACTGGCCCTGAACGGGACGCTGGACGAGCGGCTGGCAGCGCAAGCTGCCTTGTCGACGGCAGCGCAAAAGAGCTTCCGCATCCACGAAGCGCGCTACCAGAAGGGCAGCGAGTCCTACCTGAATGCCCTGGTGTCGCAACGTGAGCTGTACGCGGCGCAGCAAAACCTGATCACGACGCGCCTGGCGAAGGCAAGCAACCAGGTGACGCTGTACCGGGTGCTGGGCGGAGGCTGGCGATAGGGTGGTTCAAAATGGCACCTCCAGCCTGATGCCAACCGTGCGCGGTCGGTTGATCGCCACGCGCCGCGTGTTGGGCAAGTCCGCCGAGATCGCGACTGGCAAGCCGGTCTGGCCAATCTTGTCCAGCAAGTTCTCGGCAAAGAAGGTGGCGCGCCAGGGCGGCGTTTTACCCTCCGGCTGCCAGCCGAACTGGAAGTTCACTTCCGCAAAGCCGCCGCGCCGGTAGAACGGGCTGCTGCGGTCGTACAAGGAATTGGCGCTGCCGGTGTAATTGGCACCGAGCCGGCCAAAACCGCTATACGCGCCGCCCCAGCGCCAGTTGTACTCCACCGCCGCAGCGCCGCTCCAGCGCGGCACGTCCAGCAGCCGGTCGCCCTTTATGGCGCCGGTTCCTGGCACGTCGTTCTTCAGCGTGGCGCTGGTAAGGCCCGCATTCAGGCGCAGCGTCAGGCCAGGGGAGGGCTGGTAGCTCGCTTCCAGCTCCGCCCCTTTGCTGCGCGCCGAGCCAAAGTTGGCGGTGATATTAAAGCCGCACTGCAGCACGATCTGCTGCTGGACCTTGTTCCAGTCGATGCTGTACACGGAGGCGTTCAACGTCAGGCGCCGCGCCAGCCATTGCGACTTGATGCCGGCCTCGTAGTTCCAAAGCGTGTCTGCCGCAAACTTGCGCAAGGCGTCGTCGCTCAGGCCCAGGCCGGCAACCTCGTTGGCACATAGCGCCGCCGGCGCCGGGTTGTTGGGCCCACCCTGGCGGTAGCCCTTGGACGCCGTCGCATACAGCATGAGGTCCTGGTTGGCCTGCCATGAAAGGTTGAAGCGCGGCGTATAGCCGCTGTCGCTGGAATCACCCAACACTGCGGAAGGCCCGCCATTGAACAGTCCATCCCCTTGCTGGGCGAAGCCCTGGCGGATACGGAAAGCCCGGAGCCCGGCCCGCGCCGTCCACCCTGGCGAGAGCTGATACGAGGCTTCGCCAAACAGGGCGGTTTCCCGCACCGTCGCCTGCCGGCCGCCGGTAAAGAAACTGTCGAAATTCGTGCCGAAACGCTGGTTGTAGCCTGCCGTAACCGGAATTTCAGACGCCAGAGGCGCATCCACGTGCCGATAAAACGCGCCGCCAATCAACTGCAACGGCCCCTTGAAGTCAGATAGCAGCCGCACTTCCTGCGTGATCTCGCGGTTGATGTATTCCCCGCGCATGAGTACCGGATAGACCGATGTCTGCGGCGCCGGCGAAAGGAAGAAGTACAGCACCTTCGATGCATCCTCCGTGACCGACACGCGCCGGTCGTAATACGACGTGGACGAAACCAGCTCAAAGTTGCCGAGACTCTTGTTGACCGTCAGGTTGCCGAGCGCAGACTTTTGCACGCTCGGCTCTGGCAGGAGCCGCGTCTGGAGTAGGGCATTGAAACTGCCCGGCGGCACATCCACCTGGAACGGAGCGCCCAACCGCATGTGCTGATAGTAAAGGGAGCCGTTCACCGCCAGCCCATCGCCCAGGTTAAGGCGCAGGCTCACGCGCAGGCCCCTGGTGGTCTCGGTATTTCCATTCCTTTCCTGCCGCCCGCCCGGCCCCACCGCCAGGATGTCGTCCGGCGCAATCGGATAGCGGTCAATATAGCCAGCCGCATGCCGCAGGAACAGGCCAAGCCGCAAGGCCGCATTGGCGCCGTCGCCTAGCGGCACGTTCAGCATGGCGTTGCCTTCCTTATTCCAGCCGCCGCCCGTGGTATGTGACAGGCTGGCGTTTGCGCGTCCGCTGAACTGGCGCAGGTCCGGAAGTGAACTGACGTATTTAATGGTGCCGCCCATGGAACTGGAGCCGTACAAGGTACCTTGCGGTCCGCGTAGCACCTCGACTCGCGCGATATCGAAAAGGCCAGGATCGATCAAACCGCGCAAAGATAACAGCGAAGCGTTGCTCGACGCCGTGATTGGGGTGTCGTCCAGGTAGTAGCCAACCGTTCCCGCCGTACCGGCGACAGATGAAACGCCGCGCACGATCAGGATGTTCTGCCCCGGACCCGAGGACACAACAGCCAGCCCCGGCGTCTCGCGCGCCAGGTCGGCCAGGCGTTCAATCCCCATGCGTTCCAGGTCTCGCTGCTCCAGCGCGGTCACGCTCAGGGGAACGCTTTGCAGTGCTTCGGCGCGCTTCTGCGCCGTCACATGCACCTGTTCCAATGGCGCTTCCTGCGCCGATGCAACCTCACTTGAGGCTGCAGCCAGGGCGAACGTAAGCAATGAGGCAGGGCGCATGACGGCTCTCCCGGAGGCGCTACTGTTGTTTGCGTTTGTTATGGTTCTGCTGTGCCGCTGCGACCAGGGCCTTGCGTGTCTCACCAACTATGCGTGCCAGTTGCCCACTGTCGCTGATCTGCTTATAGCCTTGGTCGAAGCGCTCCAACAGCTCCGCCGCATTCGGCAGGTCGCGCCGCAGCACCAGATAGGTGGGAATCAGCGCAATCGGCCGCGCCTGAAAAGCAATCTGCGCCTGCTCGGCCGGCTTCAGTGACTGCAGGAGCAGCATCTGTCCGGCTTCCTCCTCCATCGGGAAGAGGTCGATCCGCCCCAGCAGCAGCTTGCGCATATTATTCTGGTCGCTGGCCGCCTCCTGCACCTTTAGCTTGCGCTGTGCCTGCAAAAGCGAAAAATCATCCGAATAGTGATTGCCCAAGGTGGTGCCGATCTGGTAGCGTCCAAGATCCGCCAGGTTCTCCCAGGGTATCTCCATATCGCGCCGATGGAAAAACACCATGCGGAAAGTGAAAATGGATGATTTGGAATAATGCAGCTTGCGGTCGCGTTCGGGAGAATGCGCCCAGCCATAGGCGCCGTCATACAAGCCGACCATGACGCCGGTGATTACCCGGTTGTTGCTCGACAGCGATTCGATCTCCACCTCCACATTGGCAGCCTTGAACGCCTCGCGCACGATGCGGGTCAGCAGGCCGCCATAGGGCAGCGACTGGCTCATGAAAGGAGGGTACTCGTGCGCGGTCAGTTTTATCTTGAGGGGCGAATCCGTCTCACCGGCGCGGACGCTCGTCGCTACGGCCAATGCAGCAAGCAGCACCAGCAAACGCCCGAAAAGCATACGCATAGGTACCAACCGGAAAGGGAGATTTTCTTCATAGTATGACCAAATACCCCTCCCGGCAACAAGCTTTGCTGCGCGGCCCTAAAGCACGGATAATAGCGGCCAGATCAATTTTTAAGCATTTATTGGAATACTTGTATGGAAATTAAAGTCAACTTCCTCGACAAGCTTCGCCTGGAAGCCAAGTTCGACGACTTCACGGTGATTGCCGACCAGCCAATCCGCTATAAGGGTGATGGCTCGGCGCCCGGCCCGTTCGATTATTTCTTGGCATCTTCCGCCCTGTGCGCAGCCTATTTCGTGAAGTTGTATTGCAATACTCGCAATATTCCAACCGAAAATATCCGCCTGTCGCAGAACAATATTGTCGATCCAGAAAACCGCTATAAGCAGATTTTCAAGATCCAGGTCGAACTGCCAGAAGATATTTCCGAAAAGGACCGCCAGGGCATTCTGCGCTCGATCGAACGCTGCACGGTGAAAAAAGTGGTGCAGGATGGCCCCGACTTCATCATTGAAGAAGTGGAAAACCTGGACGCCGACGCACAGGCCCTGTTGACCCTGAACCCGGACCCGCAAGCCGCGACCTACATTCCCGGCAAAGACCTGCCGCTGGAACAGACCATCGCCAATATGTCGGGCGTGCTGGCCGACCTGGGCATCAAGATCGAGATCGCCTCGTGGCGCAATATCGTTCCGAACGTCTGGTCGCTGCATATCCGCGACGCGCACTCGCCAATGTGCTTCACCAACGGTAAGGGCGCGACCAAGGAAAGCGCGCTCGCGTCCGCACTGGGCGAATACATCGAACGCATCAACTGCAACCACTTTTACGCCGGCGAATACTGGGGCGAGGGAATCGCCAACGCGCCGTTCGTGCACTATCCGGACGAGCGCTGGTTCAAGCCCGGCAAGAAGGGCGCGCTGCCGAAGGAAATCCTCGATGATTACAGCCGCGCGGTTTACGACCCGGATGGCGAACTGCGTGGCTCGCACCTGATCGACACCAACTCCGGCAATGCAGAGCGCGGCATCTGCTCGCTGCCGTTCGTGCGCCAGTCTGACGGCGAAACCGTGTATTTCCCTTCCAACCTGGTCGAGAACCTGTTCGTCAGCAACGGCATGAGCGCCGGCAATACGCTGGCCGAAGCGCAGGTGCAGTGCCTGTCCGAGATCTTTGAAAGGGCGGTCAAACGCGAGATCCTGGAGAACGAATATGCACTGCCGGACGTGCCTCAGGAAGTGATCGACAAGTACCCTGGCATCGTGGCCGGCATCAAAGGCCTGGAAGAGCAGGGCTTCCCGGTACTGGTGAAAGACGCATCGCTGGGCGGTAAGTACCCGCTGATGTGCGTGACCCTGATGAACCCTCGCACCGGCGGCGTATTCGCTTCGTTTGGCGCCCACCCAAGCTTTGAAGTCGCACTGGAGCGCAGCCTGACCGAACTGCTGCAAGGCCGCAGTTTCGAAGGTCTGAACGACCTGCCGCCACCGACCTTCACCAGCAACGCCGTAACGGAGCCATACAACTTCGTCGAACACTTTATCGATTCCAGCGGCATCGTCTCGTGGCGCTTCTTCAGTGCCAAGTCCAACTTCGAATTTGTCGAATGGGACTTCTCCGGCCAGGGTGAAAACTCGAATGTGCAGGAAGCGGAAGCGTTGTTCGGCATCCTCAAAGAGCTGGGCAAGGAATCGTACATGGCCGTCTACAACGACCTGGGCGCGACCGCATGCCGCATCCTGGTACCCGGCTACTCCGAGATCTACCCGGTTGAAGACCTGATCTGGGACAACACCAATAAGGCTTTGCTGTTCCGCGAAGATATCCTGAACCTGCACACCCTGGACGACGACCGTCTGGACGACCTGCTGGAACGCCTGGAGAACAGTGAGCTGGACGAATACGGCGATATCGCAACCTTGATCGGCATCGAGTTCGACGAGAATACGGTATGGGGCCAATTGACGGTGCTCGAACTGCGCCTGTTGATCAACCTGGCGCTGAACGAGTACGAAGCAGCCCACGAACTGATCGGCGCCTTCCTGCAGTACAACGACAACACCGTTGAACGGCGCCTGTTCTACCAGGCACTGGATGCCGTGCTGTCGGTGGCGCTGGATGGCGAGCTGGAGATCGAAGACTTTGAAGTCAGCTTCCGCCGCATGTTCGGCAATGAGCGCATGGATGCCGCGCTGGGTTCGGTCAATGGCAGCGTGCGCTTCTACGGCTTGACGCCAACCAGCCTGAAGCTGGAAGGACTGGATCGCCACCACCGCAAAATCGACAGCTACCGCAAACTGCACGCGGCGCGCGCAAAAGCGGCTGCCGCTCGAAGCTGATGCTCTGTAGGCCGGGCCCGCCGCTGCGGCCCCGGCCGATCAATCAGATAGTCTGGAAGTTCCAGAGGCTGGACTCCAGGCTGTCGGCATTGACTTCTTTCGCAAGGATCTTGGTGCTATTGCCCGCGTGGTTATTCTCGCGCACCATGGCCGCAGTGTCGGTGACGTAAATGCTGAACCGGCCGCTTGCATCACGCGCGACTTTAAACGTCTGCCCCGTGCTCCTAAAGGCCGACGACGTTATCGGGAATCCATCGAGTCGATCTTTGGCCGGATTGAAATCGAATGTCGCATAGGTATTGAGCTTGGTGTTGCGCAGTTTGAAAAGGTCGTGGCCATCCTTGTCGGTGCCAGCCGGCATTAGATGCCAGGTCCTGGCGGGCGCATCACTGTTCCAGATTTGAATGCGTGAGCCATCGTTCTTGGAACTGTCCTCAACTTCCCAGTACTGGCCTTTATCCGTCGGGACCACGATGTGTATGTCGCGCTCCAGGATTGTGGTGATATCTGCTTTACGTACAAATACTGGCTTCCCAGGCTGGGGCGTCGGCTTTGGCTCGGGAACGGTGTTGTAGATCTCAAAACGGCCACCGCCTAAAAACAGGTCGAGCCCGACGCCGCCGCCGTTGAACCACAGAACCGGCTGCGCATGTTCGTCGTAGCCGACGAAGTTTGTGTAGGCAGGACCAAGTGCGACAGTGAAAAGCGAGCAGCTACCCGTATACCCGCGCTTGTTGATGCGCTTAGCGATGGTCAACTTACCGCCGACAATCTCAATCCCCGCGACCAGCCCACCGATCAGGCCATGCACGTAATAGGTGGCCTTATCTAGACCCGTGTAAATTGAGTACAAGCCGCCACCAGCTTCGAGGGCGGCGAACGCCGCTCCCATTGACACGTAATCGTCGGGCGCAGATGACATCAAGGCTTCAACCCGATTCACTTCAGCGCTTACTTTCGCTACATGATTTTGCAAACTCATCTCCTCACTCCTTTGGTTAGGTAATGCAGTGGACGATCGCGGCGCACGTACGAATGCTGGAGTCTAGGAATAGAATGCAAGATTAGCAAGTTAGCAAATGGAAGCGTTGCGTAAGCATCAAGCGCGCGATGGCAAACAACCAAGGCTGCCAAGGGTGCAGGTGAGGGTGGTTTCGAGCGGTGTGTGAGGTTCGGCCCCGAGCAGGACGCACAACTGCTGGCTCTCCATCCTGACCGCGCATCGGCGCGCGCTGGATTGCGCGGCGTAAAGCAAAAACGCCGGCCAGCACGGCTCACCGTTTCCGCTCTCGTGTCACAGCCATCAGGCCATCCAACTTTGTTACCGCTGTAGGCGATCTGAGCCGCTACTTCCAATATTCAGTAATCTTCGAAATCTTTTCACCCTTGAATTCGAACACGGCGAGATGGTTTTTTCCGGTTTTGGTTTCACGCCGGACCACAGCGGCAGCATTCAAGCCGGGAATTACACTCACCAGCTGGTAGCGAGGCTCCGCAAGTTGGTACCGTCCTGCCTTAAGATTGCGCACCGAATTGCCGTACAGGAGCTCTCGGGTGTAGGTGCCGCCGTATACCTCATGAACATATACAAAATCATCTGTGTACATGGCAAAGATCGCGTCAACATCCTCGACTTTGGAACCATTCATCATCATGCGGTTCGATGCTTCAGTTGCAGAGCCGACTAAGGACTTGATCTTCTCTTCAGGCAGGCTGGCGACATCGTTCGCCAGGCTGGCGGTGGACAGCAGTAAGCCAAACACGAGTGCAGCAAGTTTCATTTCGAACTCCTTGGCAAAAGAGTTAGTAATTTAGCATAACTTGGGGCGCGTCAAAGCCGTTTGGCTGCCTATAGGTTTCACCACACCTGACTAAATCAGTCAGGCAGATGTAAAAAAGCCCGCACGAGGCGGGCTTATCTAATCAATATGACGCATTCACTAATCACCCCGGCTATCTGCTGGGTGTCATCAGGTACCTGCAACCCGCGCTATCTGCCCGGTGTTGCCGGCTAATGCAAGCCATTGTCCCGCTAAACCATTTTCTCCAGACCCTGACTATCTGCCAGGTGTCCGTAGCCGGTTAGAGGGGGACGGTGCTGCAAGGCGCATCGCTATGCGCCCCTCAACTGTGTGCAGCACGTCTTCAACGTTGAAGACGCTTCGCGCGCGGCTACGCCGGGCGCTGGCACAGGTACGATCAGGACAGAACCTGAATGTTGCCAGCCTTTTCGCCTTTAGGACCAACGCTGCGCTCAAACGAGACGCGCTGGTTTTCGGCAAGGCTCTTGAAGCCGGTCGATTGGATATCGCCGAAATGGGCGAACAAATCGGCGCCGCCTGCATCGGGCGTAATAAAGCCGAAGCCTTTAGCGTCGTTGAACCATTTAACGATACCAGTTTGAATACTCATGATCTTTTCCTTCAACTAAAATAATAGGCAACTTTGCCATAAGGGCACTTGAAACCAAGAATTAAAACCGAAGGAAAAAAAACTGGACGACCGGGAAAGACAGCCATGCGGAATTGGGACCAACAAGATTACGACTTGATGCAAGTACGAGATGCAATATACGCGGCTTTCCCGATATCACCTAGCTTTAATTTTATTTTCTGACAAATGCGTTTTCAGTTGTGGCAGTGAAGTCCCTGGCTGCTCTAGGGCACCAAACCCCGAAAGCCAGGCGCCTATGCTGGATCTGGATGGCACTGAAGTATGGTCGGACCTGATTTCGACCAGCACCGACGAGGTCATGGACGAAGCGAGGCGTCTACTTGGTGCTGGAGGTCCGCGCCGATGGCCGCACGGAAGGGCTTGGCCAATGGATCGAACAAACCGAAGGTGCCAAGTTCCGGCTGAACGTCTTCTACGAGCTGCGCAACCGTGGACTGGAAGACGGTCTGGTCGCCGTAAACGGCCTGCGCGACCGAGCTGTGAACGCCGACACGGCAGCGGCGTTAGACACGTTTGCGCAAGACCGTAACGAGCGCATCGTTCAAGGCTCTCCACCAGGCTAAGGCTGTTGTATTAGATTTTCCAGTTTTCGCAACAACGAGCAAACTTACTGAGTTCGCATAATCTATATTATGTCAAATGAGATCTTTGAGCCAGCTGCGCTAGATATCAACTTGTGAACCAGAACTCTTTACCACCATCGGCTCCTTACAATGACCCGATACTATTTCTCAAGTTCTTTAGCGGCGAGCCGGTCTAAAAACCTTCCGAAGGTAACGAGCCTGCCGGTACGGGGCTTTACGAGCGGATGGGACATCCTTCCGGAACTCCCGTGCAAAGCTCCGCCTCGCACTCCCGTTGCGGGGCGACGGAGTGTCTTGCCCTTATGGCCCGGGAACAGTGCGCACGCTGGAGAAGTTCCGTGCTCTGAGTGGCATGGACTACCTCAACAAATCGGTGGTGGGTCCGTACCCGCAGGGCGTCCTGCATCCAAAAGGCGCAACTACTGCGACAATCGATTAGGCTTTGGCGCCCCGCTTACTTTTTTACACCGCCATAAATATGTTCATGGGTCGCCTTAACGTCCCACGGTGCTTTATCGAAGTTAACGACAACGTCCATTCGGACTGCCCCACGTTTCGGGGGATAGCCGGGGCGTCCGAGATCGTATGTGTACACACCGGCATAGGTACATATATCTTCCGGCGGCTGGGCGCAATCAAGACCAGCATCGGCTAATACGGAGCGGACGTCCGAGCCATTTGGGTAGCGTGACCGGAAATCGTCAAGAAAGGCTTGCACCTTCGCCCTGCTCCATTCGTCGCGCCATAAGCCAGCGTGGGTTTGCAGTTGAGTTGCGAGAGGACTGTTTCCCAGGCCCGCAAAGTTGAAATTGATACTTTGAGCTGAGGCCGCTGACGAGGCTATGGCTGAGGTAAGAATGAAGGATGTGAAAAGTTGCTTCATTTCGCCCCGCCATACTCAGTAGGAGCTACCACTTGAACGGCGGCTAGCTCAACAAGCGAGACAGAGTCATCCGCAATACACAGTACCAGCATTGCGCCTGGTTCGATCATTGCCATTCTTACCGCTCCATTTCTAACGCCATCTCCAGTCAGTAATGCGCAAGTTGCCGATCGAATCTTACGTCGAGATTGCTAAAACATCAACTTCAATATTTCGTTTAATCTCATTTTCTTTCCTTTTCATTTGCAATCTGGAGCTTTCGCAACAGTACGAAAGAAGCCAGCTAAACAACGCACGTTTTTAGCTAAACAACAGTCTGGCCGCGTGTGCACGCTTGACTTACCTAAGCGCCTGAACAATATTGCTAACTGGCAATACGAAAGCAAATTAACTAGGGAGGTTTCATTTTGAAGAAGAGACAACTGATCCTGGGCCTGCCTCTCGCCCTGTCCGCCCTGCTCACAGCTTGCGGCGGCGGCACTCCAGCCAGCGATTCCAGCGCGCCGCGCTCCGGGCTGAGGACCTTAGGCGGGGCTACGCAGGTATCCGAGATTGCATTGACACCAGTGGCTGCGACAACGTCCTCTGCCGAGCGCGGCGACCTGGGAGCCTCTGCGGCTATCGATGGCAATGAGTCCACGCGTTGGAGCAGCGGATTCTCGGACGACCAGTTCTTGACGCTGGATTTTGGCGCCTCGGTCGCCATTAACCATGTGCGCATCATCTGGGAAAACGCCCACGCCACGGAGTATGAGTTGCAGGTGTCGGACGATAACCGCAACTGGTCCACCATCAAATCGGTCCAGAACAGCCAGGGTGGCACGGAAGACTGGAATGGCCTGTCCGGCGTTGGTCGCTACCTGCGCATGAAAGGGCTGAAACGCTCGAGCCAGTACGGCTATTCGATCTTTGAGATCCAGGCATTCTCCGGCGAGCAGGCCTCCCCTCCGCCGCCACAGGAACCCATTCCCCAGCCAAGTGGGCCGAGCACCGTCCTGAAGCCGGTGGCCGCAACTTCATCGCCGGTCGAAAACGCAGGGCTGTCCGCCGCAGCGGCGATTGATGGCCTTGCGAATACGCGCTGGGCGAGCGCACGCGACAACGGCGCCTGGATTCAGTTCGACTTTGGCGCCAAGACGTCTATCGGCTATATGAAGCTGGTCTGGGAGAACGCGTACGGCAAGCAGTACGCGTTGATGGCATCGGACGATGGCCAGGCGTGGACGCAGGTGCGTCTGGTCAATAATGGCCGAGGCGGCACCGAGGAATTCTTCAACCTCGGGATCAGCGCCCGCTACATCCGCATGCAAGGCATCGAGCGCGCGACGCAGTACGGTTATTCGCTATTCGAGGCTGAGTTCAAATCGCCGGGGAGCGACAATACCATTGCACCGGGGGGCACCTCCGCCTTCGCTTTCCCCGCCAACGGCGACGGCTTGCTGCCATTGCCTTCGAGCGCAGCCCCGCAAGAATCGCTGCAATTCACCCTGCCGGATGGCACGCTGGTCACCCGCTTTGGTGCGCGCGGCTTTGCGCGGCACGGTCGCGAGCGCGGGGAAGATTGGAATGAAATTGGCTACGGGCCGAATGAAACCGTCGATCCGGCGACCGGCCAACCGGTCGACAAGGGGCCGGGCAATTACCTGACCTTTGTCCCGCAATACTTCAAGAACCGCACCTGGGGCGTCGAGATCATCGATAACAGCCGCGTGCCGGGCGTGACGAAGCCGACCCTGGTGGTGAACCAGTACACCACCGTCGATTTCCTGTCGGGTGGCATCGCCTTCTTCAGGGCCATCGACCGGCCGGGTGTCACCGGCTACGGTTGGATGGCGCCCGGGCAGTTGGTGGACGGCTCTATCAAGGTTTGCAAACCCACTGCCTATCCTGCGGCCGGCCAGTTGGCTGCGCCGGGCGGCATCAACGGCGGGTGTACTTTGCTGGTCAAGCAGTACCCCGGCATGAGCGGGCTCGATGCCAACGGTTTCCCGAACGGTACGCATATTCCGTCTCGGCCCTTGGTCGTAGGTGATGTGATCGAAGTCTCGCCGTCCATGTTCTCCACCACTGAATCCATGCTCGCTAAAGGCGATAGCGGCGGCATCCGTTACTACTCGCAAGAATGGACGTATGTGGTTGGTGATGGCCTGCGCCCATGGTATGGCGTGCAACCGCGCCTGAATTCGGTGCCGCTGCCGGCGGAGACGCTGTCGGGCGGCTTGGGTTCGGTGTCTTACAACTACTCGGACAACGGCTTGTTTATGTTCCAGCAGCCGCACAACAATATCGGCATGCAGAACATGCAGCGCTTCGTTGAAGGTCGGCGCTTATTGCATACCAACTTCACCACCGGCGCCCATAATGAATCCGGCAACGACCGCTACGAGCCTGCGATCGGCTTGCAGGGCCAACGCTTCAACCAATCCGCCTGCATCGCCTGCCACGTCAACAATGGCCGCAGTCCGGCACCGATTGCCGTCAACCAGCGCCTGGACAATATGTCCGTGCGCGTGGCCGTGACCGCAGCGGATGGAGCCCAATCGCCGCATCCACTGTATGGCAGCACCGTGCAGATGAACGCCGTTTCGGCTAACGGAACGCCGCAGAACTGGGGCCTGGGTGTGCGTGTCGGCGGTTTCGAAACGCGCAGCGTCAAGCTGGCCGATGGCAGCAGCGTAGAGCTGCGCAAGCCAACCCTGGCTTTTGAGGGCGTCGTGCCGGACATGGTTTCGCTGCGCGCCGCTCAACCGATGCTGGGCACAGGCTTGCTGGAAGCCGTTCCTGAAGCGGACATCCTGGCGCGGGTCCGCACCACACCGGACGAAGATGGCGTGAAAGGCAGCGCCAACTTCGTCTTCGATCCGGAAAGCGGCGCTGTGCGCCTGGGCCGCTTCGGCTGGAAGGCCTCGAAGGCCAGCCTGCGCCACCAGGCAGCGGCGGCCCTGCTGCAGGATATGGCGGTTACTTCACCCGTCTACCCGAACCGCAACTGCGCCAGCGACCCGGTCGGATGCAAGAGCGCCCCAGCCCAACGCGGCGTCAGCGAGCCGGAGCTGCAGCTGATCTCGCAGTACCTGGCACTGGTCGCGGTCCCGGCCCAACGCAGCTTGCCGAGTGGCTTCCCGAAAGGTGTCGCACCGCTGGATGAACATCGTGTCGATCCACAGCAAATCAGTGTTGGCAGCAAGCTGTTCCAGGCGATGCGCTGCTCGGCATGCCATACGGTCGAGATGAAAACCGGCCCGGGACACCTGCTGGCGGAACTGCGCAACCAGACCATCCGCCCTTACTCCGACTTGCTGCTGCACGATATGGGCAGTGAGCTGGCCGACAAGGTGGTGGAAGGCCAGGCCAAGGGCAATATGTGGCGTACCGCGCCGCTGTGGGGTATCGGCTACACCGAGAAGGTGATGGGCAACAGCGCCCAGGTCGGCTACCTGCACGATGGCCGTGCACGCAACCTGACCGAAGCGGTGATGTGGCACGGCGGCGAAGCAAGCCGCTCGCGCGATCGCTTTGCCGCATTGCCAAAGTCCGACCGCGAAGCACTGCTGGCGTTCCTGCGGTCCTTGTAAGCGGGCCCGCATCCGCAGATAATGGACAGCACCAAGCGGTACTGTCCATCTTCCCGAGGGAGCGGAACACCATGCCGAAACCAGTCCCAGTGCCCCGGCCGGCGTCGCTGCGTCCAGCAACGCCGGCCGTTCCTCCTGTCTACCATCCTCGCGCGGCGCTTCCGGTCCAGGCCAAACTAGCGCCTAGTCCGCCAAGGCCGCAACCGTCGGTCCCGCAAGCTTTCAAACCACAAGCGCGAGCCGCTGCGGTTCCGCTGCCAGCGGGCCCGTCGGTCATGATCCAGCGGGCCGAGACCGTACCGAAATCGATTGGGTATTCGTCGATCGCCCTGCACTACTCAGCAGAGCAGATTGCGCTGGCAGCCCAGCAGACAGGCCACGATACAGGCTACACCGGGCATCAATCCGGTGGCCCGGGTGATGGCATGAACAGCGGCACTGTCAAAGCGAATAAGGATATCGTCGAGCAGCTCAAAAAGAACGTTGCCAAGGAAAAGCACGACAAGAAGAAGGGGCCGGTTAAGCAGGAATCGGCGAAGTCCGCCCGCTGGCGTGCCATCAATAAGGGAAAACTGTTGATGACGGACGCATTAAAACCAAATTCCATTGGCTGGGCCGCTTCCTTGGCGAAAGGGGCGCGCGACTACCAGCTCTACCTCACCACACGCACGCCGCCCGGCACGCCGCCCGACGACCAGCTGACCCCAGAAGATGTCGAGGACTGCACCGATTACTGGGATCGAATGCAGGAAGCAGAACAGGTCATGGAGTACGACCAGTAAATCCGTCGTGTAACCCACTTGCTGCGCATTCGATCCGCTTGGCGGTTTAGTATGCCGGAACTGCGCGCAACGGCGCCACCCGTGCCCTGCCCTTGGCCGCGATGGCCACCGCCGGCACATAGCGCATGAAGTCGTAGCGTGGCAGTGCAGGCGTCGATACCGTGCCTGATATGGCGAACACCGGCACCAGCAAGCCTTGTACTTCGCGTGGCGGCAGTGCGTAGAAGCCCAGCTGGCAGTCGTGGAACTGAACCGATGCTTCGCCCGGGCAAAGCTGCGCAAAGCTTTCATCACGCATCAGGATGTCCGCCAGGTGGTCGGGTGAAATGGTCCGCGCTTCGCCAGCCACATCCACTTCACGCCAGAAGCGCAGCATTTCATCGACGCGGCCGCCCTCGCCGACCGTTGCCTGGATCTTTGCGCCCGGACCGAAAAATGGCAAACCACCTTCCTTGAAGCGCATGTTCACCTGGCGCGCGATCGGCCAGACGGATTCTTCTTTCTCGTTGGCCTTGCGGATGCAAAGCTCCAGGTCGGTGACGGAGTGCACGGCGGCCGCGCCATGCATCAAGTCGAACTCGCGCAGCCTGGCCGTGGCATACTCCACGGCTTCCTTCTCGTCCGGCAGGCGCGGCTGGAATTCCGCCTCACCTTTCTGGCCAGCGCGCGCCGCCCAGCGCACCGAACCGGTGGCGACGAAGTACTCGAGCACGGAGTGGTCGTCGCTGGCGATGATGCGGGCGCCCATGTCCTGGGGTTTGGCGCGAACACCAAAGCGTTCTCCCAGTTTGGCGGCAATGCTGCAGGCAGAACCTTCAATACGGCGCGGTTGCAGCAAGGTCACTGGCTGCGGCGCAGGCATTTTGGGGAACGTAAACAGTTCGTAGTTCATGGCAATCTCCTAGCAGGCGCCGCGCAGGTAAAAATAGGTGGTGGGCGTATCCGGATCGGACGAGACAAAGCCCTTCCCATGCCAGTGGTCTTCGTACGTATTGGTGCCGGCGGCATCGGCCCGCAGGTAGGCCCAGCGGCAGTCCGATCCCTCCGTCTCCTGGGCAGCGGCGATCCACGCGTCGCGCACGCGCCAACCGTGGTTCAGGTGGTCGGCGAAATAGCGGCCGCGGTTGGTTTCATCGTGGCAGATGGTGTCAAACCCCAGCATGTAGTGCAAACCTTTGAACGACGGCCCCCAGCGGTCGAACACCCCGGCCCGTTCCAGCACCTGGCAGGCGTGGAAGGCGATCCATTCCAGGTCGATATCGCCCAGCCGCACTTCGCCCGGCGTGGCCTGGCCGCTATCGATGGTGGTACCGAAGAGCGGCCCCTGCTGGTTGCCATGGCCGGCGAAGAAGGCAATGTCGACGTTGTCCACCCAGCTGCTGTCGCCACCGGATAAGGGGCTGCCGGCGCCCTGCTGCTCAAAATCGCGGTCCCATGCGAGGTTGTCGCCCCAGGCAAACTGGCGAACCGCATGCAGCGTGTTGTAGAAGCCCTCAGCGGCGGCCCTTGTGTTGGACACGTCCGCCGCGCGGCCGTTGTACTTCAAGACCCATTCAATGCCCATTCCCATGATCGTTCTCCATCATTGTCATCAGCGATTTTCCCGCGCCGGTTGGCGGTGGGGATGGGATGAACTATAGGCGTGCAGGCGCTTCGCTTTATCCGTGCTGGTACCTAACTTTGCGGTGGGGGACCACCCATAATACGGGCGTGGCCGGCAGTGTTGTTGCGGTAGGGAAGCATTGCTTATAAAATGAGAATCATTCCCATTTAGATTTGATTCGTTCACGATGAACAGCAAGCGCCACGACATGCACCAATACACTGCCGCGCGCCGCGCATTGATGGCCAGCGCTGCCGGCTTGCTGGCCTGCGTCAGCCTGCCAGCGTTCGCTGGGCAAGCTTGGCAAACTGCGGTGATGCCGCAGGCTAAACAGTTGGATGTGACGTCGCGCCATACGGGACAACGCTATCGCATCTTCATCAGCGTGCCTGAAACGCAGGCCCCGGCGGCAGGCCATCCGGTGCTCTACCTCCTCGATGGCAATGCCACTTTTCCCAGCGCCGCGCTGATGGCCCGCACCGTGGCGCGGCGCAGCAAGGCTACGGGCCAGAATGCCCCGGTTATCGTCGGTATCGGCTACGCCAGCGGTGATGACTACGATAGTGCAGCGCGCAGCCGGGACTACACTCCGCCGGCCGGCGACAAGACTGGCAAAGGCGAAGGTGGCGCCGACCTGTTCCTGGACTTTCTCGAACAGGAGCTGAAACCGATCGTCCTCGCCGTGGCGCCGCTTGACCTGCAACGGCAGGCGCTGTTCGGCCATTCTTACGGCGGCCTGCTCACCTTGCACGCTCTGTTCACCCGTCCCGCAGCCTTCCAGGCATACATCGCGGCCAGCCCCTCAATCTGGTATGCCGAACAGCATGTGCTAGGTGAAGTGAAGAACCTCGCCGCGCCTCGTACAGCGCGCCCTAAGGTATTGCTGACGGTCGGTGCGCTGGAACAATCGGCAGCGCCGCCATCCGCCCGTGAAAGCGAGCGCAGTGCCGCACTGGCGAGGCGGCGTATGGTCGACCAGGCCCGCGACCTGGCCGCTCAGCTTGCTGTGAACAAGGATGGTTTCGGCCTGGAGCGGGTGCGCTTTGTCGAACTGGCGCACGAAAACCATGGCTCGGCCATGTTCCCTGCCCTCGCGCGCGGGATGGAATTCTTCCTTGAATAGGCCGGTGCTCAAAGTAGGTTAAGTCGCGCTGCGAGCCATTGATTGACCACCTCACGCCCAAGGTTAAGTTGCTGCCGTACTTCAAGCGGCACGCCATCCTTGTGCGCATAACGCAGCCCGGAATTCGATTGCACCTTTCTCTTGTGGAGCCGGCCATAGACCGCCGCCCCCACCATCGTTTTGCTGAGGTCGCCGACCTGGGGCAGGTTTTTCGTTGGCCGGACCGGCCTTGCCTCGGACGGTATGGAGTCGGGCGCCTCCTGCGGCGTATAGCTTGCGGTTACAGCCAGGGGCGATGCCCAGAAGGCATCCTCAAGGCCCGGCGACCGCTCGCTGAGGCGTACTGGAAGCCGCTGCGGACATGGTAGGCCACGAGCTCCTCGTGGCGCTGGGTCAATTGTTCGAAGTGCACCGGCGCCAGCAGCAGGCCGTCGTGCCAGAGAATGCCTTCCGAAGGAATCGCTACCCGGTCGTTGCTGCTTGCTCTCATGCCGCTAAGTCTCCGAATCAAGTTGATTTGTTCAGGCCAGGCTGCTGCAGTGCATCGGTGGCGGCGAGCGCGGCGCGCCAGCCTTCGCGTCCTATCTGGATCTGCCCGCCATCGCGCCAGGGCTCGATGCGCGCACGGCGTTCGCCATCCGCCAGGCCGGCGAAGACGAAGACGGCCAGCGCGCGCTGGCCGTCGAACATGGATGGTGGCAGGGTGAGTTCAGTGGCGGGGGGGAATTCGCAGCGGAAGACGCGCAAGGCGCCGGGGAAGCTGGCGAGCAGCAAAGGGCCGTGCGGAAACCATTTGCTGTCGGGCGCCATCAGGCGCTGCTCCAGCGCGGCGTCGGCCACCAGGACGATATCGAGGGTGACCGGGCTGTTGCGGTTGGCGTCGGCGCTGGCCTGCACTTGCACCTCACCCATTTTGAGCTTGGGTGGGCCGCCGAACAAGCCCTGGTACAGGCTACAGCCCGACAATGCGATGGCGCAAGCCAGGGCCGGTCCCGCAGTACGGAAACACATTCGCATCGCGCGCATAGTCGGTTGTATGAGGAGGCAATGCGGCGCTCCGGGGAGCGAAATCAACGTTGCCTCATTGAAAAGGTTGGGCTATTTTGCGCCCAATTTTTCACCCGAAATCTCGCACAATGTCACTGCTGAGCCAAATATGGCGAACGTCCAACACTATCGAAAGAGAAGGCGGTTGGCGCTTGCCATGTGCACCCTGGCGGAACGCTTGCGCCACCACAGGATCACGCCGGTGACGCTCAGCATCGCCACCACGATGCCCATGACCGAGATCAGGATACGGCCTGGAATGCCGAGAATGCGGCCTGAGTGCAGCGGGAACTGGGCTTGCACGAAGATGTCGGCGGCCGTGCCTTTCCATGGCAGGCGTTCGCCCAGCACGCTGCCATCGCTACCGTCAAAATAGAGCACGGCCGGGCCAACGCCGCCGGTGCCGTGGTCGTTCCCGGGCTGGAAGAAGCTGACGCCGTAGATGCCGAAGTCCTGCGAGTAGAACACGCTGCCGGCCGGGTCGGTCCAGTCGCGCGTGGCGGCTTCGGCGCGGGCGCGGTTCAGGATGTCGTCGTAGCCGATGCGTGCTGCAATCGGCTTGTGCAGCGGCGCCGGGGCGCGGGTTTCGAACGGCGTCGGCGTGACGTCGGACACCGTGGTCATGATCGGGTAGAAGATCTCGCGGTAGAAGTTTAGCGAGAAGGCGGTGAAGGCCAGGATGAACAGCAGGATCCAGGTCCACAGGCTGAACGCGCGGTGCAGGTCGAAATTGAGCTTGGCGCCGCCGCCGCCCCAGCGTACTTTCCATGCCGGTTTCCAGCGCTGCATCCAGCCGCGCGCGCCGCCGCTGCGGGCGCGCACGGGTAAGGTCAGGTAGAAGCCGACAAAGCTGTCCACCACCCAGATCATGGCGATCACGCCCATGAGCCAGACGCCCCAGCGGTCGATGCCCCACATTTCCGGTATGTGCAGCGAGTAGTGCAGGCGGTAGAGGAAGGAGACGAAGGTCTCCTTCGTAATGGGCCAGACGGCGCCCCACTCCCGCTTGCCCAACTCGGCGCCGCTGACCGGGTCGACAAAGACCTGGTTGAAGCCCGGTTCGGCGAGCTTGCCGGTGGCCGGGTCTACTTTGGGCGAGACGCCAAAGTGCAGCGTCTCGCCCTGCCCTGCGTGCAAGGGAACGAAGGATACGCCCACCTGCGGGTAGCGCCGCTCCAGTTCGCGCGCCAGGACGAGCGAGGATTGCGCCTGGCCCGGCGTATGCGACTCCATCAGGTGCGGGTTAAGCACATCGTCCAGCTCGTGGTCCCACGAGATGATGGCGCCTGTCACGCCGCTGACGAACAGGAAGGCCGCCGTGGTCAGGCCGAGGTAGCGGTGAACTAAAGTCCAGAATGCACGCATGGCAGGCCCCGGTCAGAAGCGGTACTTCAGGCTGGCGGAAACGCTGCGCGGGGCTGCGTAGGTAATCGCGCCATAGGCCGAGAACATGCCGAAGTGCTGTTTGTCGAACAGATTGTTGACATTCAGCTGGGCCGACAGGTGCTGGTTGATGTCGTAGCGTGCCATCAGGTTCACCAGGGCGAACGCGTCCTGCTCGATACGGCCATTGGTGTTGGCCGGCGCGGCCGGGTCCAGCGTGTAGGTGCGGCCTTCCCAGTTCACGCCACCGCCCACCGTCAATGCATCCAGGCGGTAGGTGGTGAAGACGCGGAACAGCTTGCGCGGGTAGACGGTGTTGATCTCGCTGCCATTGGCTTCCTTGCCGCTGAACTGCGAGTAGCCTGCGGTGGCATTCCAGCCGCGCGCCAGTTCGCCGGAGACTTCGAACTCAAAGCCGTCGGTCTTGGCGCCCTTGGCTGCGCGGTAGTAGGCTTCCGGCGCCAGCGGACCGTCACCGTCGCGGTCCACCAGGTCCACTTCCTGCGCCAGGTTGTCCTGCTTGATCTTGAAGACGGCGAAGGAAGCGTTCAGGCGGCCGTCGAAGAACTCGCCTTTCACACCCGCTTCGGTGCTCTTGCCCACAATCGGATCGAGCATGGCGCCGGCCTTGTCGCGGCGGTTCTGCATCTGGAAGATGTCGGTGTAGCTGACATAGGTCGAGAGGTTCTCGTTGATGTCGTAGACCAGGCCTGCATATGGCGTCAGCTCATGGTCGTACTTCATGCGGTATGGCGGAACCCAGGCGCTGGTACCGGATTTGTCGTAGTTGGTGACGCGCGCGCCGATGATGGCTTTCAGCGGGTCGCTGAGCGAGAAGCGCGCAACGCCGTACACGGCGTCCTGCTTGGTGACGTTCGCTTCATAGAAGGCCAGCGGGCCCCACACCGGCTCCGGGTACTTGGTGCCGTCCCAGTTGTTGAAGTCCCCGACGGGCGGATAGGCGCTGCCATAGTCGGCGGCGCGGCTTTGGGTATGGAACTTCTGCTTGGAGTGCGCGTAGCCGATGGCTGCTTCGTGCTTGCGGCCGGCCAGCTCGAACGGTCCGCTGGCGTGCAGGCTGAAGTCGTCCTGCTTGGTGCTGACCTTGTAGGAGCCGGCGAAAGCGGCCATGCCGAGGCCCGTCACCCGGTCCGGCAGGCCGGACAGGTAGAGCAGCGCGGAATCGGCTTTGCGGTCGCCGCGCGAGTAGCTGGCGCGCAGCTTCCAGCCGTTGTCGAAGCCGTGCTCCAGGTTGGCAAAGGCGTTTTCATACTCGGTTTCCCAGCGCGTCCAGTCGGCGGAGGATGTCTTGGAGACGTCCCAGCCCGGCTTGCTGCCGTCGGTGTACCAGGCCGGCAGGCCGCCCCACATCGGGCCTTTCGGGTCGTCTTTCTGGCGGCTCAACCCGGCGGACAGGACGGTGCGCGGCGCCAGGTCCGCTTCCACGGTGGCGTAGTAGGTGTTGCTCTTGTTTTCGCGCAGCTTGCTCCAACTGTCGCTGCGCTGCACTTCGCCGATGACGCGCGCGCGCACGGTGCCGGCGGCATTCAGGCCGGTCGAGACATCGACCTGGGCGCGCCGCTCGTTCCAGCGGCCGATGCCGATTTCGGCGGAGCCGGTCAGGTCTTTGCTGGTGGCGCGTTTGCGTACCAGGTTGATGGCGGCGGACGGGTTGCCGGCGCCGGTCATCAGACCGGTGGCGCCGCGCACCACTTCCACCCGCTCATACAGGGCCAGGCTGCCAATCACTTCGCCCGAACTCCATGCCTGTTCCCAGCTGGTCGGCACGCCGTCGATCTGCAGGTTGTCGATATCGAAGCCGCGCGCGGTAAAGCCGGCGCGGTGGGTTTCGTACTGGTTGACCGAGACGCCGGTGACATTGTTGACCACATCGGTCACAGTCTGCAGGCCCTGGTCTTCAATGCGCTGCTGGGTGATCACGGATACCGACTGCGGCGTATCGCGCAGGGAAATGCTGAGCGGCGTCGCGGTGCGGCCCTTGTCGACGGTGTAGGACGTTTCGTCCAGTTTCTGCGCCGTGACCTGGATCTGCGGCAGCACGGCGCTGTCTTGGGCGACAACGGCCAGGGGGAACGCCATGGCAACCAGGGCGGCTATTTGTTTCATTTTCATCTGAACCTCAACCAGTTCTTCTTTATTGCTTTTGTGAATGGCTGGCGTACAGATGGCTGGCTCCCGTTTCAAAACCCATAGATGATAACGATTCTCATTCAAAAGTCAAATCCGTCCCGCTTGATCCAGGTCATGCACACGGCTTGCGCAGCGCCCTAGACTTTCTTTATTCCTTTTTCGCTAACAATCGGAGGCAGCCATGGCATACAAGACTATCGTGGTACACGTGAACAGTTCGGCGGATACGGCGCGCCGTGTGCGCCTGGCGGCGCAACTGGCCGCGTTGTTCCGGGGGCGGCTGGTGGGGGCGGCCATGACCGGCGTTTCACGCTACCTGACCATGGACTACGCCACGTCGATGGGCGTCAGCATGGCGGCCGAGTGCATGGACGAAGCGCGCAAGCAGGCGCGCGCCGCCCTGCAGGAGTTCGAGCGCCAATGCGGTACGCTCGATGTCGCCTCTTTTGAGTCGCGTCTGATCGACGACCAGGCCGGCGATGGCCTGGTCCTGCAGTCGCGCTATGCCGACCTGCTGGTGCTGGGCCAGGCCAATCCCGATGAGGCCATGGCCCCGTTGGCGCAGGAGACGCCCGAGTTCCTCGCCACCAACAGCGCGCGTCCCGTGCTGGTGCTGCCATATGCCGGGCATTTCGAAGCCCCGTTCCGGCGCGTGCTGGTGGCATGGGATGGCAGCATGGAAGCGACGCGTGCGGTGACTGCCGCCCTGCCGCTCATGCAGGCTGCCGGCAAGGTGTCGCTGGTGGTGTTCAACGCCGGCCGCCAACCGGACGCGCACGGCGCCGAGCCCGGGGCGGACATGGCCCTGTACCTGGCGCGGCATGGCATCGAGGTGGAAGTATCGGCGCAGGTCACCGATATCGAGATCGGCTCCGCCCTGCTGTCCCATGCCGCCGACGTGGATGCCGATTTGCTGGTGATGGGCTGCTATAGCCATAGCCGCTTCCGCGAAATCATGCTGGGCGGCGCGACCCGCACCATCCTGCAGAGCATGACGCTGCCGGTCCTCATGGCGCACTAGGGCTATACTGGTCTGTATGCCGAACCCCTTCGTTCAAGTCGCGGCCGCATGGCTGGCGCACCCTGTGGAGCTGGCCCGGGCGTGGCAGGAACTTGCCACCGTAAGCTGGGCCACCGGCATGCCCTCGCCCCTCGCCGAGGCGGCGGAGGGCGATGACCGTTTCGCGGACGAAGCCTGGCGCGTTCATCCCTTCTTCCACGGCTTGATGCAGCAATACCTCGGCCTCACGCGCACGCTGGAGCGCCAGATCTACGACACGCCCGGCGCTGACGAACGGGCCGCCCGCAACGCCGCTTTCTGGTTGCGCCACTGGTGCAATGCGTTCGCGCCCAGCAATTTCCTGCCCACCAACCCGGTGGCGCTGCGGCGTGCCTTTGAGAGCGGCGGCGCCAGCCTGCGGGCCGGGTACCAGGAGTGGCTGCGCGACCTGCTGGCGGGCGACCTGCGCATGGTCGACCGCACGCGCTTTGAGCTGGGGCGCGACCTGGCGGCAACGCCCGGCCGCGTGGTGCTGCGCAATGCCATGATGGAGCTGATCCAGTACACGCCGCTCAACGCGCAGGTGCATGCGGTGCCGCTGGTGCTGGTGCCGCCGTGGATCAACAAGTACTACATCCTCGACCTCACGCAGCAGCAAAGCATGGTGCGCCACCTGGTCGCGCAGGGCTTCGACGTATTCGTGGTCAGCTGGAAGAATCCGGGCAGCGCAATGGCCGGGCTGTCGTTCGAGGACCACCTGTTTGACGGCATCCTGGCAGCGCTCGAGGCGGCGCGCGCGATCGCCGGCGTGCCGCAGGTGCATGCGGTGGGCTATTGCATCGGCGGCACGGCGCTGGCGACCCTGATGGCATGGCTGAACCGGCGCTACCCGCCAGGACGGGAGCTTCCCGTCGCGCACTGGACCCTGCTGGCCACACTCACCGATTTCGCCAGGCCGGGCGATATTGCCAGTTTCATCAGCGAAGAAAGCGTGGCCTGGCTGGAAGAGCTGATGGCGCGCCAGGGCTTCCTCGATGCGCAACAGATCGGCTGGAGCTTCCGCATGCTGCGCCCGAACACCCAGGTCTGGCGCTATGTGGTGCATAAATACCTGCTGGGCGAAGCGACGCCCGCCATGGCGCCGCTGGCGTGGAATGCCGACGGCACGCGCCAGCCGCGCGCCACGCACGCCTTCTGCCTGCGCGAGCTGTACCTGGCCAACAAACTGGCGCGGCCCGACGCGCTGGAGCTACGCGGCCAGCCCATCGACCTTGGCCGCATCCGGCAAGAGCTGTACGCGGTGGGCGCGCTGGCCGACCATATCACCCCCTGGCGCAGCACGTACTGCAGCGCGGCCCTGGTGGGGGCGCCGGTGCGCTATGTGCTCACGGCCTCCGGCCACATCCTCGGCATCATCAATCCGCCGGGCAGCAGCGCAAAGCAGCAATACTGGGCCGGGCCGCTGCTGCGCGACGCCAGCGCCAAAGAATGGCTGGCCACGCGCGAGCCGGTGGCAGGCTCGTGGTGGGAGGACTGGTGCACCTGGCTGGCGCAGCGCTGCGGCGCGCTGCGCGTGCCGGCTGCGCAGGCCCATCCGGACTATCCCTGGTTAGGCGACGCCCCCGGAATCTACGTGCGGGAAAGCTAGGCCAGGCCTTATAATTTCGGCATGAACGCCGAACAAAAACAATTCCGCCGCCGCCTGGCCCTGCTGGCCGCCATTACCCTGATCGGATTTGCCGTCCTTGCCGGGCGCATGATCTGGCTGCAGGCGTTCCAATGACCCTGCATACCCCGTCCTGGCGCCGCCTGCGGCCGGTGCTGGCGGTGGACGCGCCTTTGGCGGCCATTGTCGGCATCCTGGTCTGCACCGGCTTGTTCACGCTGTATTCCGCCTCGGCTGATTTCCCCGGCCGCTTTGAACTCCAGCTGCGCAATGTGCTGATGGCCGTGGGGCTGATGTGGGCTGCGTCGAACGTCCCGCAGCAAGTGCTGATGCGCCACGCGGCAGCGCTGTATGCGCTGGGCGTGGCCTTGCTGGTGGCGGTGTTCCTGTTCGGCGTAACGAAGAAGGGTTCGACGCGCTGGTTGAATCTCGGGCACGATTTCCAGCCTTCCGAAATGATGAAGATCGCCATGCCTTTGATGCTGGCGTGGTATTTCCATCG
The DNA here is from genome assembly GCF_009857475.1 of Pseudoduganella guangdongensis. Taxonomy (GTDB): domain Bacteria; phylum Pseudomonadota; class Gammaproteobacteria; order Burkholderiales; family Burkholderiaceae_D; genus Rugamonas; species Rugamonas guangdongensis. Next base: position 127,732 of record NZ_WWCJ01000012.1, read on the forward strand.
TTATGACGGCGTGCAAGGCTGGCGGCGTTTCGCGGTGGCGGCGCTGCTGCTGGCCATTCCGGTCGGCCTGATCGCCAAGCAGCCCGACTTCGGCACGGCTATGCTGGTGCTGTCGGCCGGCTTCTACGTCATCGTGCTGGCGGGCCTGTCGTGGAAGGCGCTGGCAGCGCTGGCGGCCAGCGCCCTGGCGGCGGCGCCGCTGGTCTGGCATATGCTGCACGACTTCCAGCGCCAACGCGTGCTGACCTTCCTCGACCCCGGCGCGGACCCGATGGGCAAAGGCTTCCAGATCAACCAGGCCATGACCGCCATCGGCTCGGGCGGCATGACGGGGCGCGGCTGGATGGACGGCACCCAGGGCCATCTGGGTTTCATCCCCGAGCGCTCGACTGACTTTATCTTCTCCGTCTTTGCCGAGGAGTTCGGCCTGGTGGGCGGTGTTGTCCTGCTGCTGATGTATGCCTTGCTGGTGGTGCGCGGGCTGCAGATTGCCGCCGGCGCGCCGACCCCGTTCTCGCGCCTGCTGGGCGGTGCGATCACGATGATCTTCTTCACCTATGCCTTCATCAATATCGGCATGGTCAGCGGCGTGGTGCCGGTGGTCGGCGTGCCGCTGCCGTTCTTCAGCTACGGCGGCACGGCGCTGGCCACCCTCGGCCTCGGTTGCGGCATCCTGATGAGCATTCGGCGCAGTTACAATTGTCCCAAATGAGACAAGCGTGGCAAGCTTGTCCAAGGCTTAACGTTATTGTTGTTGAAATGGCGACAGGCTCGCGCCGCCGTGCCGAATTTGATTGAAGTGCCCATCCGTCCGCAGCAAGATTGACCCAGGGGTTGCTGCAAGGCCCTTCACAACATCAATCAATGGACGGAGAGACGAATGAACTGGAAACACCTTGGCGGCTTCGCACTGGCAGCATCCTTCAGCTTTGGCGCCTATGCGGCGGACGGCCTGAAGGCCAGCATCAGCATCGACAAGCGCGCCCTGGGCCCGCAAGATGACGTGGTGGTGCATGTAACCCTCACCAACACGTCGGCGGTGCCGCAGTATGTGCTGAAATGGCACACCCCATTTGGCGATATCGAAGAATCCCTGTTTGACGTGACCCGCGACGGCGCCAAAGTGCCGTACGAGGGCATGCACGTCAAGCGTGCCGCGCCGACCCCGGCCGACTACTACGTGATCCAGCCCGGCAAATCGCACAAGGTGACGGTTGAACTGTCGCAGATGTATAACATGAGCATCTCGGGCGACTACTCGATCCGCTATAGCACCAAGTCGGCCAAGCTGTTCAGCAATGTCGACCCGGCCGGCAAGGCGATCGACAAAAAACAGGCCGATACCCTGCAATCGGACGCGCTGAACGTGTCGATCGAAGGCACCCTGCCGCGCGGCAGCGTAGCCAAAGCGGCGGCGGCGCCGGTGGCGGCGGCCGCCGGCCTGGCCTTCAGCAAGTGCACCACCTCCCAGCAGTCCACCATCACCAGCGCCATCTCCACCGCGCAAAGCATGGCGAACAACAGCAACACCTACTTGGGTGGCAATAATGCCGGTCCGCGCTACACCAAGTGGTTCGGCGCTTATGACGCGGGCCGCTACGCCACCGTGAAGGCGCACTTCGCGGCGATCAAGTCCGCTTTCGACACCAAGCCGATCACGGTCGATTGCGGTTGCAAGAAGACCTATTACGCCTATGTGTATCCGACCCAGCCTTACACCATCTACGTCTGCAAGGCGTTCTGGAGCGCGCCAATGTCCGGCACCGATTCCAAGGGCGGCACCCTGGTGCACGAGATGAGCCACTTCAACGTCGTCGCCGGCACCGACGACCACGCCTATGGCCAGTCGGCTGCCGCCAGCCTGGCGATCAGCAATCCTGCCCAGGCGGTTGACAACGCCGACTCGCACGAATATTTTGGCGAGAACACCCCTGCCCTGCAGTAAGCAGCGGCGCGCCGCTCACCTGCCGGTATGCTCAAAGCGTACCGGCCCCACGGTGAGCGGCACTTCCTTCCCATCCCGCAGATAGTGGCCGCAATAGCTGATCGTGTAAGCGTGGCGCCCCGGTTTGAAGGCATAGGCGCGCCCGAGGTCGATGGCGTTCCTGCGTTTGGCGCCGGGCGCCATGGCGAGATAGTCTTCCTCCGTCAGCGGCCCGCGCTTGACCATGATGCCCTGGTATTCCAGCGGCTGGCCGCTGGCCGCATCGTGCAGTTCAAACAGTTTGCCGTACATTTCTTCTTCATCGGCCAGCGCGTGCAGCACCTTGAGCGTCTGCGCCGAGTGGTTGGCCAGCGCGATATGCACCACCGGACGGCCATCCTGGCTCTTGACGGAAAGTTTGAGTTCCAGCACTGGCGCTTCCCCCGCATGGACGGTGCCCACAATGAGCAAGGCGGCAACAATAGTCTTCATTCTCTTTTTTGTTCCAGCGTTTCGCCCACCACTTGCAGGAACTCGGTGATATCGAGGGGCTTGGTCAGGTAGCGCACGAAGCCTGCTTGCAGCGCCGCTTCCACGTCGAGCGGCATGGCGTTGGCGGACAAGGCGATGATGGGAATGTCGCGCGTGGCCGGGTCCTGGCGCAGGCGGCGCTGGGCTTCCCGCCCGCTGATGCCGGGCAGGTTCATGTCCATCAGGATCGCATCGGGCAGGAAGTCGCGCGCCATGGCGACGCCGCTGTTGCCATCCGTGGCGGAGAGCAGTTCCAGGTCAAGGTGCAGCTTGACGATCTCCTGCACCAGGCGCAGGTTGGCCGGGTTGTCTTCCACGTAAAGCAGGACCGGCTTGTTGCGCTGGCTGGCCGCGGTGGCCGGCGCCGGCGTGTTGTCGCGCACAGGCAAGGCGGGCAGCACCTGCGGTTCGGCCGCTTCCATCCCGACCGTAAAAGTACTGCCGTGGCCGACGGCACTGGAGACGGCGATGGTCGCGTTCATCAGGTCGGCCAGGCGCCGGCTCAGCACCAGGCCAATGCCGCTGCCCTCTTCCGCGCCGCCCTCCTGTCCCAGGCGGTTAAAGGGCTGGAACAGTCCGGACATCTGCTCCGGGCTCAGGCCGGGGCCGTCGTCTTTCACGGCCAGCCAGGTGCGGCCGGGATCGCCTTGGCCGACGTCGACCCAGACCTGGCCGCCCTTGCGGTTGTACTTCACCGCATTCGACAAGAGGTTGAGCACGATCTGGCGCAGGCGGATGCGGTCGGCCCGGACATGCAGCCCCTTGGGCGGGGCCAGGTGGACCTGCACCGAGCGCGCTTCGGCCATGGCTTCAATCATCTGGATCGCTTCGTGCAGCAAGTCGTCCAGCGCCACCGGCTCCAGCGAGAGCGTGACGGCGCCGACCTCGATCTTGGCCAAGTCCAGGGTTTCATTAATCAAGTGCAGCAGGTGCTGGCCGGCTTGGACGATATTGCCGGCGAAGCCGTAGCGCTGGGCCGTGGTGAGCGGCAGCTTCTGGTTGTGCAGCAGCTGGCCGAAACCGAGGATGGCATTCAGCGGCGTGCGCAGCTCGTGCGACATGCTGGCCAGGAAACGGTCCTTGGCCTTGCTGGCCTGCTCCAGCTCCAGCTTCTGTTCCAGCAGCTTGCGTTCGATCTGGCGCCGCCCGGTGATGTCGCGGATGGCGCTGGAAACGAGCAGCTCATCTTCCGTCTTCAAGGGGCTCAGGCTGATCTCGACCGGGAACTCGGTGCCGTCGCGCCGCATGGCGTACAGTTCGGTGCCCGCGCCCATGGCGCGCGGCTGGGCCTTGTCGAAGAAGCTGCCGCGCGCGGCCGGGTGGCGGCCGGCAAAACGCGCCGGGATCAGGATCTCGATCGGCTTGCCGAGCAATTCCTGGCGCTGGTAGCCGAACACTTGCTCCGTCTGCGAATTGACCAGCACGATCTCGCCGCGCGTGTTGACGATGACCATCGGGTCGGGCGCCGACTCCAGCAAGCCGCGAAACTTCTGCTCCGCCTTTTTGCGCTCGCCGATATCGCGGATGGCGCTCATGACAATCGCGCCTTCCTCCATCTGGATCATGCTGAGGCTGATCTCCACCGGGAACTCGAGCCCGTCCTTGCGCAGGCCGTACAGCTCCAGGCCGGCGCCCATGGTCCGCGTGCGCGGCTGCACGAAATACTGCGCGCGGTGCGCCACATGGCCGCCGCGGAAACGCTGGGGCAGCAGTATTTCCACCGGTTTGCCCAGGAGTTCGCGCGGCGCAAAACCAAACAGGCGTTCCGCCTGGCTGTTGACCAGCACGATGCGCCCGGTGGAATTGGCCATGACGATCGCATCCGGCATCGACTCCAGCAGGCCGCGGTAGCGCGACTCGACATTGCGCGCATCGCGCAGCGCCTTGGCGTCGGTGATGTCGTTCTGGCTGTGGATGATGTACTCGATGCCGCCCTGCGCCGTGTACACCGCTTTGCAGGCGGCGCCCACGTACACGGCCTGGCCGTCCTTGCGCCGGCGCAGGTATTCAAAATCGGCGCCGAACTCCTGCTTCACCGGGTGGCCCGGCATGCCGATCAGCTCGCCCAGTTTGTTGCCGCGCGCCTCGTCGCCGCTATAGCCATAAATCTCGGTGGCGCCCTTGGTCCAGAACAGGACTGTGTCGTGCGCGTCGGTGGCGATGATGCCGCCGGGTGCTTCTTCCAGTATGAACTTGCCCAGGTCAGTTGGCATGGCTTGATCTTATTGTGGATTTAGCGCAAGGTCATTGTAAGCGAATTCAAAAGAAAAAAAACCGCCTCCCTTTGCAGGCGAGGCGGCTGGTCGCATAAGGGTGCGCTAGTGATTACCAGGAGGCTTTCAAGGTGTAAGTACCACTGGTGGACCCGGTGCCGCCGCTGTAGTAGTACACCCTGGCGTACCACGTTACCGCAGTCGAGCCCGTATTGGCGCGCGATACGCTGTCCACCTGGCCGGTGCCCTTGGTGCTCGACGCCAGTTCGGTGCCGGTGCTGCTGTAGAGCTTGAGGTCGTAGTCCGCGGACGCATTCGGGGTCAGCACGGCGCTCAGGGTCTTACCAGCCGGTACCGTGATGGCGATGTAGTCGGAATCGGTGCTCGACCCCATATTGCCGTTTACCGTGGTGCCGCTTTGGGTGACCGGGTTGGCGGTGGCGATGGTGTTGTTGCTTTCCGTCTCGTTGATGGTCGGGCCGACGATCACGGTGCTCAGGATGTTCTGCGCCTCGAACTTGGCCTGGAAGGTGTTGGCGTAGCTCAGGTCGGCCGGGAACAGGGTCTTGGCGGCGTTGACGATGGCGGTCGCCATGGCCGGCATCTTGATGTTGGAACCGAGGCCGAAGTGCGCTTCCAGGATGATCTTGTCGATGTTGGCGCGCGGCTTGCCGGCGGCGATCAGGGACACCATGGACTGGTACAGCGGCGCCGACCACAGTTCGTCGGAGGAGAAGGTGACGCCGTTCTCGGTCACCGACTGGTGTGCGCCATAAGTCTTGCTGCTGTTGTACTTTGCATCGGTACGATTCAGCATGCGGCCGGCCCAGCACGAACCGTGGCCGTCCCAGCTGAAGGCCCACTCCGGATGGAAGGTCTTGCCGTTCGGGGTGCTGTAGGAATAGGAAGCGGCCCAGTAGTCGCCGAAGCCTTCGCCCATGGCGCCGGTGTCGCCGCCGCTCCAGTTGACGTTGATATTGCGCTGGATGCCGTGGCCGTACTCGTGCAGGATGACGTCGGCGTCTTCGCTGTCATTGACGCAGCCATGGCCGAAGGCCAGGTAGTCGGTGGCGCCGCCGTAGCTGTAGTGCGAGTTGTCGTCGCCGTTCAGGCCGTCGGTGTCGACGTCGAAGGAGCGTTCGATGATGCCCTTGCTGCCGGTGAAGCCGAGCGACTGGATGTAGCGCTGGTTCTGGTCGATGTGGAAGTAGACATTGGTGTCGTCGAAGGCGTTGTTGCCGCGCTTGGCGGTCCAGACACCGTTGCTGGTGGTGCTTGGCGCGGTGGCCGGGGCTTCGATGTTCTTGATGTTGACGTACGGGCCGGTCAGCTTGTAGACGCCGGCGGTGACGGTCAGGTCGCGCAGGGTCTTGTTCGAGTAGGCGGCGTCGAAGGCGCTGGCGGACGAGGTATCGGTCAGCGATTCGGTCGCCAGGGCGGTGCGTGGGTCAGGGTCGAAGGCGTAGCCCGAACCGTTGATGCCGGACGCCGCCACGGCAGCGGCCGCCACCGTGCCGCTCTGGTCCAGGTTCCGGCCGCCGGTGCCGGCCGCCGCCTTGCCCGCGTCTTGGGCCGCCTTGATCGCGGCCCTCATGTCGAGGGCCTGGCCCGGCGCGCTCTGGCGTGCTTCGATGGAGCGTTCGCCGCCCTTGTTGGTCCGCGGCAGCGAGGTGGTGTAGGAGTCGATCAGCTCGCCACTATGGGCGTTCAGGTACTGCACGAAGCCGCCGGTCGGCATTTCCGCTTCGATGTTGACCTTGCGCGCCAGCTGCACGCCGTCCTTGGTCGGCACCCAGACCAGGGTGGTGGACGGCACGCTGACCAGGTTGTGCTGGACCTTCATGTTCTTCCAGCCCTTGTCGAGGGCGGCGTCTTCGCTGATCTGGCCTTTGTTGTAGAGCTGGTTGACAGCGTCGGCGTCCACCTTGGCCGAGATGTGGCGGCTCTCGTTGAAGATCTTCTGCAGGTCGCCGTTGTGGCCGATCGATACGACGATCTCGGCACGGTCCACCGGCAGGCCGCGCAGCATCTGCTGGAAGTGGTAGTGCTTGCCGGTCAGCGATTCCTTGACCGCCACCAGTTGCAGGTTGTCGAGCTTGGCAGGCAGGCCGAAACGCGCGGCGTTCGCCTTCAGTGCCGCTTGCGCGGAACTGGCCTTGGTGTTGCTGAAAATGGTCAGGTTGTCGACGGTCTTTTCACCGGCCTGGGCCAGGCTGGCGCAGGCCAGCATGACCATGGAAGCAAGGGTGGTACGAGTGGTGTAGCGCATGTTTTTTTGTCTCTCCTGAAGCGGTTATCGATGTATTTTTTACTTGCACGCGGCTGCCCCGCCGGGCCTGGTACTGATGGGCGTGGGGCCGAGTATAACTATGAAAACTTCGTTGATTTAATTGGAACCTTGACTTAAATTGCAAAAATGTCGTATTTGCACGCAGTCAAGACCGCACGCGCAACGTTAGAGGGAGGCCTCTGTGAAATTTAACGGTTTGTTAATATTTTCGTGCTGCTGCCTGGCCCTGCCGGCGCGCGCGATACCGGATGTGGAGCCGGACGTGACGGCCCAGGTGGCGGACGTGCTGGAAGGCCTGGCCAATGGCACGCCCAGCCCGGAACGCTTCACCGAGAAAGGCGCCAGCTACCTGGCCGTGCCCGGACTGTCGGCCGCGCTGCGCGGCTGCAGCCGACCGCTCAAGCTGGAACTGCTCTCGCGCAATGTGAACGGTGAAGACCGCTTGTACGTTTACCGCGCCCACTGTCAGCCCACGGCACTGCGTATTGCCATCGACTTCAACAAGGCGGCCCGTATCAACCGGCTCGAAATGGCGCCCGAACGCTAGATGCACGCAGCACTGGACTTGCTCAATTGTGTGTGGTCAGATATGCATTAATCAGCCAGGAGAAGAGCATGGACGTCATTACGACAGCGGTGACGGCAGGTGCCGGCGAAGGCGGCATCAGCGCTGCCTATCAAATGCTGAAGTCGCGCCTGGCGAAGCAAGCGCCGTCCGTTGCCGATGCCATTGCCGATGTTGAGGAAGACCCGGGCTCGCGCTCGCGCCAGTTCGCCTTGTCCGACGCCCTGGCGGCGGCGGGGCTGGCCGGCGACCGCTACCTGCGCGCGGCGGCGCGCAATTTCATTGACGAGGTGGAGCGGCGCCGTGCCGCGCGCGCGCCGGCGGCCGCCATGGCCGGCCAGCCCGACACTGCCGTCATGCGCGTGTTCTTCGCCACCAACCGCGAGCTGAGCGGCGACCGCCACCCTGCCCGCCTGTTCGGCAACATGCGCGGCACCTTGCGCTATGGCAGCTGCGAGGTCAGCATCCCGCGCGACCACCGCATGGGCGAGCTCGAGTGCCCTTCCCTGCTGCGCCTGGAACTGCGCCAGGATCCGGATCAGCACGTGGTGCTGATGTCGGCCGAGACGGCTGAGCGCGACGCTTTTATGGAGAGGCTGAAGCAAGCCATCGCCCTGCATGGCAGCCGCAGCGCCCTGCTGTTCATCCACGGCTACCGCACCACCTTCGAGGATGCGGCGCGGCGCACGGGCCAGCTGGCGTATGATCTCGGGTTTCCCGGCGCGCCGGTTTTTTTCAGCTGGCCCTCGCAAGGCAAGCTTTCAGGTTATATAGTGGATGAAGCCAATGTGGAATGGGCCCAGGCCGACCTGGCGGCGTTCCTGGCCGATTTTCTGCAGCAATCGGATGCGGAGCATGTCTACCTGCTGGCGCACAGCATGGGTAGCCGCGCCATGGCCAGGGCAACGGCCAGCGTGATCGCGGCGCGGCCTGAACTGGCCGGGCGCATTCGCGAAGTGATCCTGGCGGCGCCGGATATCGATGCCGAGGTGTTCCGCCACCAGTTGTTGCCGGCGCTGGCGGGCAGGCCCACGCCACTGACGCTGTACGCATCATCCGGCGACAGCGCCCTGCGCGCGTCCAAGGCCATTCATGGTTATGCACGCGCCGGGGAAAGCGGCCCCGGCCTGGTGGTGGCACCAGGTGTCGAAACGATTGACGCCAGCGCGGTCGATACGGGCTTCATCCGTCACGCGTATTTTGCGGAAAAGCGCACGGCATTGAGCGATATGTATTACCTGATCCAGAAACATGCCCGGGCGGCCGAGCGCTTCGGCCTGCAGGCGGTGGACAGCGCGCTGGGACGCTATTGGACGTTCCGCGAATAAAACAAGGAGACGAACCTTATGAGTTACGCAAGTGCGCCCGATGAGGCGGTTTTTTGCGTGGACAAGCTGCTGGAGTATATGGGACGCGACGAAAAGGCCCTCGACACGGTGGTCAAGATCGTACGCGATGGAATCGGGCCGGGCGTGGAACCCTTGAATATGGCAGGCGAGGCGATCCGCGACGGCAAAATCATGGAAGCGCGCCGCATCCTGCACAATTTGCGCGGCTCGGTCGGCAACCTGGGGGCGAAACGCTTTGTGGCCGCCTCGCTGGCCCTTGAATTGGCCCTGCAAGAGGGCCGCATCGTCGAAATTCCCCTTTTGTTCACTGCGCTGGAAGGTGAACTGAAGCTGGTGCTGGACCATGCCGGTGCCTGGTTGGATCAGATTAGCGGCCGCGCAGAGGCACGCTAACGATTGGTTACATCTGTTACCCCGTTGGTTTTGATGCAGCGCAATACCCGCGTGCTATGATCGGCCACACTTAGGCATTTGGCAGCATTGCATGGCGTGCGCCTGGCCTGCTCAGGAATCCCTAGAATCTGAATAGCCAGTCGCGGATTTGATTTTGGGCAACTGATTGATATAATGCCATCCTTCGGGAAAAACAAGAATATATGGAAATTTTTAACAAGGCGGGAGTGATTGTGACGTCCACCCTGGTCATGGTCGGCATGTTGATTGCCTGCCAAGCCAAGGAAGATGTCGAGCCGCCTGCCCCCGTGATCGAAGCCGTGGCGAAAAAGCTGGGCGAACACGGCGGTGCGGCTGCCGAGCGCCGCCTGCGTGAATGGTCCGAGCAAGGTTCGATCGTGGCAGCCCGCGAACTGGGCCTGCTCTACAGCCAGAATGCCAGCAAGCACCCGGAAGCCATTCGCCTGCTGGAGAAGGCAGCGCGCGCGGGCGATGCGGTGTCGGCCGATTTCCTGGCCAGCCGCTACCGCGCCAACTCCACCGTTTCCAATAGCACCGCCGGCGGCACCTGGCCGCTGTACCTGCACGTGGCCACCCCGGGCCAGACCAAGTAAATCCCGTCCCCGATCGCGCGTTTTCTTGAGCGCGATCAACAAGTCCCGCCGCCACCTCCCTACGCTGGAAGCTTTACCAGTCTTGGGAGATTGCCATGTCTCACAGAATTACTTGCGCGGCCGCCCTCACCCTGGTCGCGCTGGTCGCGTGCCAGCGCATGCAACCGTCGGAGGACTTGCTGCGCGACGCGCGCCAGGCGCATGGCCGCGGTGAAGACCGCGCGGCAGTGATCCACCTGAAAAATTTGCTGCAGCATGAGCCCGGGCATGGTGCGGCGCGCCGCCTGCTGGGCGAACTGCATCTGGCGCAAGGCGACCCCAGTGCGGCCGAAAAGGAACTGCGGCGCGCGCTGGCACTGGGCCAGCCGCGTCCCGAAGTACTGCCCTTGCTGGTGCGTGCCCTGCTGGCCCAGGCGGCGCACCAGGGGCTGCTCAATGAACTGCAAGCCGAAAGCGCGACGCCCGCCGTGCTGGCCTGGCGCGGCCACGCCCAGTTGGGGCTCGGCAAGCTGGACGATGCCGGCCAGCTTTACGCCCAGGCCCTGCACCAGCAAGCCGGCCTGGGCGAAGCCCACCTGGGTCAGGCCCGCCTGGCCTTGCGGCGCAGCGATGCCGGCGGCGCCTACGACATCGTCGAACGCGCGCTGGCGGCCAACCCGCACGACGTGGACGCCCTACGTTTCAAGGGCGACCTGCTGCGCTCGCGCGGCAAGCCCGATGTCGCGCTGGCGGCCTATCAAGCGATCCTGGCCCATGACCCGAACAATGTGCAGGCGCATGCCGATATCGCGGCGACCCAGCTCCAGCTGGGCAAGCCGGACCTGGCACGCCAGCAACTGGCGGCCGCGCGCAAGCTGCAGCCAGGCAGCCTGGTGGTGTTGTACACCCAGGCCCTGCTCGACTTTGCGGAAGGCAAACACAAGGCCGCGCTGGAGCAGGTGCAGCTGGTGCTGCGCGCCGCGCCGGGCCATATGCCCAGCTACCTGCTGGCGGCGACAATCGAACTGGCGACCGGCACCGTGGGCCAGGCGCGCGCCCATATCCAGCACTATCGGCAAACCTTGCCCAACGAAGCCTACGCCCTCCGCCTGCAAGCCCAGTGCGACCTGCGCGACGGCAAACCGCAGGATGCCCTCGACTTGCTGGAGCCAGCCCTGGCGGCCGGTTCGCAGGACGTCGACCTGTTGGCGCTGGCGGGCGAAGCGGCGATGCGCCTTGGCAAACATGAAAAGGCCGGGCGCTGGTTCGGCCAGGCCAGCAGCCTGGCGCCCGAGTCGAGCCTGCTGAATGCCGCCAGCGGGGTGAGCCTGCTGAACCAGGGCCAGCATGGGCGCGCCGTCGAGGCGCTGGAGCTGGCGGCACGCAAAGATGGCGCGGCATCCCGCGCCGGCGCCCTGCTGGTCATGACCCACCTGCGCAGCCGCAACTTTGCCCAGGCCATGGCGCAGATACGCGGCATGGAAGCGCAGGGCGACAACCCGGCCGTGCAGAACCTCAAAGGCGGCGTGCTCCTGGTCAGCGGCGACCTGGCTGGGGCGCGCCAGGCCTTCAGCCGCGCGCTGGCCATCGATCCGGGCCACGCGCCCGCCCTCGACAACCTGGTGGAGCTGGACCTGATGGAGAAGAAAGTGCCGCAGGCGCGCCAGCGCTACCAGGAGGCCCTGGCACGCCACGGCACCAGCCTGCCGCTCATGATGGCGCTGGCGCGCCTGGAGGCGCGCGTGGGCAATACACCCGCGGCACTGGCGGTGCTGGAGCGTGCCAGCAGCGCCCATCCCGACGCCCTGGCACCGGCCCAGGCCCTGGCCGCGCTCTACCTGCGCAACGGCGAAACGGCCAAGGCACTGGTGCTGGCGCAGCGCATGCAAGGCAGCCAGCCCAACCAGGTGGCGGCGCTGGACTTGCTGGCCCAGGCAGCGGCGGCCGCCGGCAAGCACGCATTGACACTGGATGCCCTGCAGAAGCTGGCTGTCCTGCAAGCTGCCAACGCCGACCTGCAACTGCGTATCGCGCGCACCCATATGGTCTTGCAGCAAAAACCGGCCGCCCTGCAGGCCGCGCGCAAAGCCATCGCAGTCGCCCCCAACCGCGAGGATGCCTTGGCCCTCGCCAGCGCGCTGCTGATCGATGGCCGCAACTTTGACGATGCGCGCAAACTGGCGCGTTTGGCCCAGCAGCGGCAGCCGGCTGCGGCCATCGGTTTCAAGCTGGAGGGCGACGCCCTGCTTGAGGAAGGAAAATTCGAGGCCGCCGTAGCCGTGTATGAACGCGGGCTGGACTTGCAGCGCAGCGGGCCCATGCTGATTGCCTTGCACCGCGCCCTGCATGCAGCGGGCAGGAAAGAGGAGGCGCAGCGCCGCATGCACGAATGGCTGGCGCGGCAGCCGGCAGACCAGCCGACACGCCTCTACTATGCCAGCCATTTGCTGCAGGAGCGTGACCATGCCGCAGCGCGGCGCGAGTACGAAGTGCTGCTCGAACGCGATCCCGACAATGTGCTGGCCTTGAACGACCTGGCCTGGGCACTGCTGCAGCTGAAAGACCCGGCGGCGCTCAAGCCGGCGGAACGGGCCTACAAGCTGGCCCCGGCCAACCCGGCCGTGGCGGACACCCTGGCCTGGATCCTGACCGAAAGCGGCAAGCCGGCGCGCGCCGTGCCGCTACTGAAAAAAGCACTGGAAACCGCGCCGACATCGGCCGATATCCGCCTGCATTACGCCCACGCCCTGTTCCGCAGCGGCGACAAGCGCGGCGCGCGCCAGCAGTGCGAACAACTGCTCGCGCTGCCGGGTTTTGCCCATCGCGCCGAGGTCGAAGGCTTGCTGGCGCGGCTATAAGGCGTCGGCGGCTTTTACGGCAACACCGTGCCAGCCCGGAAGTGCGGGCTGGCGCGTTCCTTGCAGCATGGCTCACAACCAACCACAGGAGCATGCCATGCCTATCAAACGCCAACACCTTGCCGCTGCGCTCATGGCCTCGCTGGCCCTGGGCGCAGCGGCCCGCGCCACGCCCGTCGCCCCTTTCGTCCTGCAGACGCCGGGCATGGTGGAAGTCAAGTACAGCGGCTACCTGGCACGCAGCAGCGACAATGGGAGCGGCCTGCGCGAGGCCAGTTTTGCGGTCGGCTATATGACCAGCATCCACGAAATGGGCAATCCGTCCAACCAGCTCTGGCACACTGGCAAGGACAACCAGAGCATCTCCTTCATGATGTACGGCGCCGGTGATTACTCGGTCATCCCCGGCAGCGGCCCATTCGGCAACCAGGTCATGAGCGCCGGCTGCACCAACGCGGCCTTTGGCTGCGACGGCAAGATCCACCTCGATCTCTACCTGGACAAGCTGGCCGGCGGCACCAACCCGGGCTTTGGCCTGGGCGGCATCAAGGCCTCGCAGCGGCAAGGCTTCAGCAGCATGGGCGCGATGACGGATGGCGACCTGCTGATGCGCTGGGAATTTGTCCCCGGCCTGCTGCCGCCGACCGCCACCGCCAGCGGGCCGGGGATCACGCTCTACCAGCATTTGAACGGCACCACCTCGCCATCCTCCGGCTACGGCAGCTACCTGGCGCGCTGCGTAGGCGGCGCGGCGTGCGCCTATTTCAGCAGCGGGTCGCAGCAGGGCGGCGCCGACTTCTACGGCACCAACACCATGACGCAGCTGCTGGCTGCGTCGGTGTTTGCCCAGAACGGCTGGATCACCCGCCTGTCGGACCCGGTGATCGCCCAGGTGACGCTGGATCAACCGTCGGGCGCCTGGCTGCTGCCGCTCGGGCTGGCCGCCCTGTTGGCCATGCGCCGCCGTCAGCGCGGCGCATAGCGCCCGGGCGCGATGATGCGCTGTGGGTCCAGCGCGGCCTTGATGCGCGCCACCGTTTGCCAATAGCTGTCGAGGCCGTCGTCCAGCGCGGCCACCGACTGAGGGGGGACGCGGTAAGGGATGTAGCCCTCCGCCAGCAAACGCTGGAAGGCCGCGTCATAGCAGGCGTGCGCCCGTTCGGTCTCGCCCGCATCCTCCCGGTCGAAACACACGGTCAGCACGCCGCCCAGCGCGCGCTCGTTGATCATGCTGTAGGTGGCGAACAGGTCGAAGCGGTGCGCCGCGAACAGCGTTTGCACCAGGCCATGCACTTTCAGCAGTTCGCTGCCGCGCAAGGGTAGCACGGGTGCCAGCCACATCATGCCGCAACCGTCGCGCGCCGGATTGGCGCCCTGTGGGAAGCCGGGCGGCCAGCCGCCGCGCCGGCGCCAGTAGGCGCCGGCCAGGAAGCGCCCATCCGGCACCCCGCGGTTCATGTTCAGCAGCGAGCGGCCCAGCTCGACCTGGGCCGCCAGGCGGCGCCCCAGGCGCCCCGGCCCTAATAGCCGCGCGGCGGCGGCGCCCAGGGCCAGCGCCCGGTCGTCGATGAAACGCAGGCGTGCCAGCTTGCCGAGCGCGCGCCGCAGCGCCCGGCGCGCGTCGGCGATCTGCGCCGGCCGGCCATACAGCGCGGCCGACACCGTCCACGCGCCGATCCCAGCGCCGCCACACAGGCGCGCGCGCAGGTGCGGCGGCAAGGGCGGCCCCTGCGGCACTTCGGCGGCGGGGAACACCATGCCGCCCGAGAGCACGCGCAGGTCGTTCCCGATATGCACCACGCTGCGCAAGGTGCCGTCCAGGCGCAGCGGACGCAAGGCATCCACCATCGGCGCGATCGCGTCAAAGCTGCCGACAGTGGCGACCAGGTGGCTGACCATTGCGGTCTGCGGCATCAGCCAGAAGCCGAGGCTGGTGACGATGCCGAAATTCGATTGCGTGAACAAGCCATCGAGCCAGGGGCCGACGCCATAGGGATACAGATGGGCGGCACGGGCGCCGCTGAAATGGCCGAAGCCGGTATGCAGGGTTTCGCCGTCGGCCAGCACAATGCGCATGCCGGCCATGTGCAGCATGCGGTTGCCATAGGGAGTGTGGCCGAAGCCGCGCTCCAGGATATTGCCGACCAGGCTGGTGTCCGGCCCGGCGCCGGTGCAATCCATCCACAGCGGCGCCCCGTGCTCGACCAGGTAGGCCGCCAGCTGCGCCTGGGTCACGCCCGGCTCAAGCACGGTGTACGCCAGCTCGCTGTCCAGGTGCAGGATGCGCTGCATGCCGCCCAGGTCGACAATCACCTGCCCTGGGCCCGGCGGGCAGGCGTCGCCATAGCCCCAGTTGCGCCCCGTGCTCAGCGGATAGAGCGGAATGCCGGACCTGGCGGCGATGCGCACCACCGCCACCACTTCCTCATGGGTCAGGGGGTGCAGCACCGCCAGCGGCATGACCGGCCGGGCCGACGTGCTGGCGGCGTACGGCGCCAGCTCTTGCGGCGCGTTCAGGACCCGGGCGGCGCCCAACAGGCCGCGCCAGTCCGCCAAGGCTTGCGTGATCGCGGCGCCCATCGTCAGTTCCTCCCCTCACGCAGGCGCACGGTGATACCGGCTTCGTCCGCCGGCGAGAAAAAATAGGGATAGAAGGAGCGTTCGCTGGCCGCGTCCATGCGCCCGCCGAACTTCTCGATCTGCTCGCGCATATGGTCCAGGTCCAGGCGCAGCAGCACGGCCGGCGCGCCCACCCGGTTGCAATGGCGTTCCGGCGCCAGGGTGTGGAAACCCAGCATGCGCCGGTAGAACATGACATGGCGCGGATTGACTTCAATCACATAGTCGGTGGCGCCGTGCAGGTTATGGGCGTACACGTAGGAAATGTGGATCAGGGCGGCAAACACGCGCATATTGACATTGCGGTCGATCGCGAGCCGGGCCGGTTCGCACAGGCGCCGCCCTTGCTGGCGCAGGCCACTCAGGATGTCGGCAAAATTCTCATCGGCGGGCAAGCCGATCTGCGGGTCGTCCAGGCACAGTGACATAGTACCAACCGTCTCGCCCTTGTTGTCGGCTGCCAGCGTGATGCGGTTGGGCAAATGCGGCGCGTGCGGATCGACTTCGTAGCCGCGCCAGCCATACATCTTTTGCAGCAGGACGCTGGCGGCCTCGCGCTGGCCGGATGAATTGGCCAGGCGGATGTGGAACAGCTGTTCATCCAGCGGCTGCACCGACTGCTGGTCCGAAGCACTCTCCTCAATCAACAAGGAAACAATTGCGTTTGGGTCCACGATGTGTCCTCCTCTGGGAATTAGGCTTGGACACGACAAGAGCGGCAAGGTTCCGCCCGCGTCGGATTTCTTTTCATGGGGTGGCTGGGCCGGGGCAGGACGGCATGGCATGGATGCTGCTGGTAGGGCTATGCCGGCAAACTCGCCGCTTTCCCCGGAGATTCCGCCATGAAAACATTCTGCAAGCAGTGGTTGGCAACAGCAGCCGTAGTGGCTGCCAGCTTTGCCAGCGTTCCCGCCCAGGCATCGACCTTCGCCTCGGCCATCCTCGACATCAACAACTTCCGTCTGCTGCATTCGGGCGGCACGGCCTACAGCACGACCGACTTCACCGTGCTGACCGGCACCAACGATGCGCATGCCACCGCTTCGCTGAACGGGGTCTTCGCCAACGGCGCGCAGTCGTTCGGCATCCTGAGCGGCCTGCAACCGAACGTACCGCACCAATGCGTCGGCGCCCCCTGCCCAGCGCTGCCGGAGAATAACTTCCTGCCCTTCCCCAGCCCGCCACCCGTGCCCGGCACGTTCGGCTATGCCGACCAGGACCTGACCGGCGCCGCCATCACCATCGGTGCCACGCCGGCCGGCGCCCACGCGCGCACCCGCGCCGACGCCTCCACCGCGCAAAACGCGATTGCTTCCGGCAATTCCTCGGTCGGCACCTCGACCACCTTTGCCTTCACCCTGGGCGCCTCCGATACCATGACCATCTCGTTCGACGGCACCCCGTTCAGCCAGGCCTTCGTGTCGGTCGGCGCGGGCGCGACCTCGAATGCCAACGCCCGTCTCTCGTGGTCGATCAACATCATTGACCTGGCCAGCAACTCCTCCGTCTTCAGTTACTCCCCGCCGGAACTCAACGGGCTGAGCGCAGTCAGCCGCACCGACGGCGGCCCTGGCCTGACCACCTACGATCCCGGCACCGCAGCCTTCCTGGCCGTAACGCCGCTGCTGCTGGCCGGTACCACCTACCAGATCACGATCGAACACAATACGCTGGCCAACGCCTTGCAGCAGGAACTGCCGGAACCGGGGTCGAAGGCCGCGCTGGCGATCGGCATGCTGGCCATGTCGCTGGCCATGCGCCGTCGCCAAACTTGACACGCGTTGTTGACGGGCCTCAAAGGTCGGGCGGGTTGGCCGGGCGAGCCGGAGACCCGCCCATATAATCAAAGCTCCAGGCCCGACCACATGGAGCATCTGCGCATGGAGCACTTCTACAGCCAACTGCTATCGAGCCTGAAAGGCATTTGGAAGCACCGTTGGGCGGGGTTCTGCACCGCCTGGTGCCTGGTGCTGGTTGGCTGGGCCAATGTCTACTGGATGCCCGACGAGTACCAGTCGTCGGCACGCGTCTATGTCGATACGCAAAGTGTGCTCAAGCCGCTGATGGTGGGCATGACCAGCGTGCCCAATGTGGCGCAGCAAGTCTCCATCATGAGCCGCACCCTGCTCAGCCGGCCCAACCTGGAGCGCGTGCTGCGCATGGTGGACCTGGATGTGAAGGCGGTTACGCCGCGCGAAGTCGATGCCCAGGTAAACGAGCTGCTGAAAGCGATTCGCATCCAGGGCACGGGCACATACGACATCTACACCATCACCTACAACAACGCCGATCCGCGCCAGGTGCGCGATGTGGTGCAAGCCCTGCTCGCCATATTTGTGGAAGGCAGCTTCAAGGGCAAAAAGGGCGACTCGGAAAAGGCGGTCCAGTTCATCGACGAGCAAGTGCGCGGCTACGAGGAAAAATTGTCGAGTGCAGAAAACGCGGTCAAGGAGTTTCGCCTCAAACACAATTTCCTCTTGCCGCGCGAGGGCCAGGACTACGGCAGCAAGCTGCTGCAAGCCAGCGAAGCGCTCGGCAATGCGCAGCTGGAACTGGCCGAGGCCGAGCAGGCCCGCAAGGCACTGGAAGCCCAGTTTGGCGGCGATGAGCCGGTGCTGGTGGCCGGTGTGGCGCCGGGCGGGCAATCCGAACTCGACAGCCGCATCAGCACCTTGAACAAAAGCCTGGACGCGCTGCGCTTGCAGTACACCGACCAGCACCCCGACGTCATCTCCACCGTGCGCCTGATCGGCCAGCTGGAAGAGAAGCGCCGCCTGGAACGCCAGAAGCAATCCGCGTCGGGCGACGCGGCACAGCAATACAGCCCGTTGTTCCAACAGATGAAGGTGGCGCTGGCCGAGGCGGAAGCCCGGGTCGCGGCCTTGCACGCCCGCGTCGATGCGCTGCGCGAGCGCCAGACCCGGCTGCAGGAACAGCGACTCGCCGTGCCGGAACTGGAGTCGCAGCTGGGCCAGCTGACGCGCGACTACCAGGTGAACAAGGAGAACTACGAAAAGCTGGTGGGCCGGCGCGAGGCCGCAAAGCTGTCGGGGGAACTGACTACCACCACCGAGATGATGAGCTTCAAGATCATCGACCCACCCACCCTGCCGCAGCGACCGATCGGCCCCAATCGCGCGCTGTACTACAGCGCTGTGCTGGCACTTGGCCTGCTGGGCGGCTGTGCGGCGGCGCTGGGCCTGGCGCAGTTGCGTCCCACCTACCTCAGCGCAGCGGAACTGCGCGCCGGCACCGGCCTGCGCGTGCTGGGCACGATCGCGATGAACTGGACCGATGAGGAAAAGCGCAAACTTTGGCGCGACAGGCTGGGTTTCGGCGCCGGCAGCGTCGGCCTGCTCCTGTGCTATGGCGGTGTGATGGCCTACACCTTGTTGTTCAGCTGATAGGAGGGAACCATGCAACTGCCGCCCAGCCTGCTGGAAATGGCGCCGCCAATCGAGAAGGGATTTGCCGACATCAACCTGGTACGCTTGCGCCAGCGCGGTATGGTGACGCACGAGAGCGGCCGCACCCCGGTGGCGGAGGATTTCCGCATCATCAAGCGCCATTTGCTGAACGACGCGCGCGCCAGCGGCGCGAAAGCGATCCCGAATGGCAACCTGATCGTGGTGACCAGTGCCCTGCCCGGCGAAGGCAAGACCTTCTGCGCCATCAACCTGGCCATGAGCATTTCCATGGAAAAGGATGCGCGCGCCTTGCTGGTCGATGCCGATGTGGCCCGGCCATCCGTGCTGAAGGTGCTCGGGGTGCAAGCCGAACGCGGCCTGATGGATGTGCTGCTGGACGGCAGCGTGGACTTGTCGGATGTCATCTTGCGCACCAACGTGCCGTCGCTGACCTTGCTGCCGGCGGGGCCGGCCAGCCGCCATGCGACCGAGCTGCTGGCCAGCCGCAATATGAGTCGTCTGCTGGAAGAACTGGCCAACCGCTATCCGGACCGCATCATCATCTTCGACTCCCCGCCCCTGCTGCTGACCACCGAGGCCAGCGTGCTGGTATCGCAGATGGGGCAGTTGGTGATGGTGGTGGAAGCCGAGACCACCACCCAGGCTGCCGTGCGCGATGCCCTGGCCCGTATCGAGCATTGCCGCAATGTGAACCTGGTCTACAACAAGTCGCGCGCCTTCAGCGGCGCCGAGTACTACGGCTACTACGAATGATGGAGACCCTTGCCATTGCGGCGTTGCTGTTCCTGTGCGCCTATATCCTGCACAAGGTCCGGCATATGCACTTGCTGGTGCACGCCTTGCGGGACGATACACGGCACGGCCACACCACCCTGTTCCGCCAGCTGGAAGCGCTGCAGGGCCTGTACATCAGCCTGGGGCTGCGGCGCGCCTTGCCGCTGACGCGCGGCTGGGCCGCTTCGCCTGACTTCCTGCAGGAGCTGGCCGCGCACGCGCTGGACGAAAAGCCGCGCTGCGTGGTCGAATGCAGCAGCGGAATCTCCACCCTGGTACTGGCGCGCTGCATGCAATTGAACGGCGGCGGCATGGTGTACAGCCTGGAGCATGATCCCGTCTATGCCCGCCGCACGCGGCGCCAGCTGGAACTGCACGGCCTGGGCGCCTGGGCGACGGTGCTCGATGCGCCATTGACCCTGCAGGCATTCGGCGGCGCCACGCAGGTCTGGTACGACAGCGCCAAGCTGCCCGCCGATGCGGCAATCGATATGATCGTGATCGACGGGCCGCCGCAAGCGGTGGCGGACGCGGCGCGCTATCCGGCGGGCCCGGTACTGTTCCCGCGCATGGCACCTGGCGCCAAGGTGTTCCTGGACGATGCGGAGCGCCCCGGCGAGCAGGCCGCGCTGGAACGCTGGGCCAGGGAATTCCCGGACCTGGAGATCGAGGCCTTGCCCTGTGAGAAAGGCGCGGCGGCCCTGCGCTACCGGCCCGCCGCGTGAAGGCGCGCGATGCGCTCGACTTCTCCGGCTTCGTAGGGTTGCGCCGCCACGTAGGCCGCGCGCGCAGTACGCAGCCCAGCAATGCGGGCGCTGATGGTTTCCGGGAGCAGCTCGCTGCCGAAACCATCGTCGCCTGCGGGGCCGCCAGCCAGGCGCGCCAGGATGGCATCGCCCACCGACTCGCGATAGTGCGAGGTCTCCCAGTAATTGCGCATATCCGAGCGGTCGCCTGCGCGCGGGACAGCTTCGCTGGTGACGCTGTTGAAACCTGAGAAGTCATAAATGCGCACGTCGCAACCGGCGGTGCGCAACTGCTGCCCCATGCCCGCCAACCCCTCCAGCCAGGCTTCGTACCGGGCTCCCTTGCCGGCACGGTACAGGGCATCAATTGTCATCGCATGTGTCGGATTGACGTACAGCCGCCATTGAAGGCCGCAGGCGCCGCGGATGGTATCGCCCAGTGCCGGCAGTGCCCTGTCGGACGGTCCCTCGCCGCGCAGGAATTCGCGGGTACGCGCGCCGACCACCGCGCCCGTACCACCCCAGCCAGCAATGCGATGCCGCATGCAGGCGCCGTCGCGCTGGCCGTACCTGGCCAGGCTGGCATGGCACACGGATTCCGCCCGCCCGCGCAGTATCGCCAGCGACTCCGCTGTCATATCCATGCTGACCGCACGCTGCAAATCAAGCAGGGCGCGACGGGCCAGGTAGTGTTCATCGCGCGCCAGCAAACCGGGTTCCAGCTCGCTATTGCCCTGGCTTAGGGTGAAGGACGGCGCATCCAGGCCCCAGATGACCCCGCGCAACGGGGCTGCCTGGCGCGCATGGCCCAGCATGCGTATCGCGTCGCCCAGCGTGGCGCCAGACAGGGCAGCATTGAACACCCGCGCCGGCCCGCCGGCGGGCACGGCCAGTCCCAGTTCGGTACGCGAGTTGCCGAGGTAGATGGTGTCGGGCCGGTAGACCGCGATGGCATAGGTTTTCCCCCAGGCGTTCAGCCTTTCCACCGGCTGGCGCAGGCGCTGCACCTGCGGCGACTCCCATTGATGGATGAGAAAGGGATCGACCGCGTAGTTGATTCCGGCCACTCCTGCCACCAGTAGCGAGGGGAAGCCTGCGGCTATGGCGAGATAGGTCTTCATGTCAGAATTGGAAATAGAGGAATTCGGTCGGTCGATTCATGCTGAAAATACAGGCAAGGAGCAAGGCCGCCACGCTGCTTGCATGCGGCAGCGATGCGCTCCAGCGCCGCTCCATCAACTGGCGTGTATTCGGCGCAAACCAGGCCAGCACGGCGGCGGCGAACAGGAGCGGCAGGCCGATTCCCCCACCGTCCACCCATTGCAGTCCAGGCCCGCCCAGGCCACGCGGCAGACCCAGGCCGTGGAATCCCGCCATGCCCGCCCAGATCTCCAGCGCCGCCGCCATGTCCGGCGCACGGAATGGCACCCAGGCCAGCAACACCGCGAGGAAGGTCAAGGGGCGATCCCACCAGCGCGCCGCCCCTGCCGAGAATTGCTGGTGCACGACCAGGAACAAGCCATGCAGGCCACCCCATACAAGGAACGTCCAGCCGGCGCCGTGCCAGGCGCCGCCCAGCACCATGGTCAGCATCAGGTTGCGGTGGCGCGCCCAGGGCCCATGCCGGTTGCCGCCAAGCGGGATGTACAGGTAGTCGCGCAGGAAGCGCGACAGCGTCATATGCCAACGCCGCCAGAAGTCGGCGATATTGCGCGCCTGGTAGGGTGAGTTGAAGTTCTCCGGCAAGCGCACGCCAAACAGCAGGGACAGGCCGATGGCCATGTCCGAATAGCCGGAAAAATCGAAGTACAGCTGCATGCTGTAGGCCATGGTGCCGATCCACGCGTCCAGCAACCGGGGCGCGGCGCCGGCCGAGAAGACCGGATTGGCCAAAGGCGCCAGGTTGTCGGCGATGAGGACTTTCTTCGCCAGGCCAATGGCAAAGATGGTCAAGCCAGCGGCAAGATCCTCCGCGCGCAAGCCTTGCCCGTTGCGGAACTGCGGCATCATCTGCGCGTGATGCAGTACCGGCCCGGCAACCAGATGCGGAAAGTAGCTGACGAAGAGCACATATGGCCCGAAATGCGGCTCGTGTGCCTTCCCGTGCCAGCAATCGACCAGGAAGGCGATCTGCGTGAAGGTGAAGAAGGAGATGCCGATGGGTAGCGGCAGCCCGGGGTCGATGCCGAACAGGAAAGCCGCGTACTTGAACCAGACCAGCAGGCCGAGATTGATCGCCAGCGCACCGTAAAAGACCAGGCGCCGCAGCATGCCTCCCTGCCTGCACATGGCCCGCCCGGCGGTGAAGTTCAGGCAAATGGAGATCAGCAGGAGCGGCAGGAACCGCCAGTCCCACCAGGCATAGAAGAACAGCGAGCATATCGCCAGCCACATGACGCCATGGCGCCGCAATAGTTGGTAGCCCGCCAGGGCCAATGGCAGGAACAGGAAGATGAATGCGAAAGAATTAAACAGCACCGTGCGCCTCCGGTACGAGTTCGCGATAGCAGTCGGCCACCTGGGCCGCCACCCTCTGCCAGGTGAACGCTTCCACCAACGCTTGTACACTTGCGCGCTGCGGCGGGCGGCTCGCCAGCGCCACCATGGCTTCGCGCAGGCCCGCAGCGTCATTCCACGCCACTTTGCGCAGTATCTGCTCCGCGCCGTCGATATGCAATGCGCTATCCTGGGTCATGACGACCGGCGTGCCAGCCGCCAGCGCTTCCAGCACCGAAAGCGGGAAGATCTCGCCGCGGCTGGGCAAGGCGACCACCGAGGCGGCGGCAAAGGCGCTCGCAAGCAAGGGATCATGGTGCTCCAGCGCGCCCATCCAGCGCACCCAGGGCGACTTCAGCACGTTTTGCAGGTAGGCGTGGTCCTCGCGCGCCACGGGTCCGATCAGGACCAGCGGCAGTTCGCTGCCCGCGAGCGCGTGCGCCAGCCCCAGCTGGTTCTTATACGGCGAGATGGCACCCACACACAGCGCGAAGGGTCCGACAATCCCCGTGCGGTGGCGGAACTGCTCCGGCTGCGCGGTAAAGAACTGGCGGCTGACGCCGTTCGGGAAAATCCGGATCTTGGCGCGGTCGGTGAGAAAGCCGCTGACTATCGCTTCGCGTTCGGCTTCGCCCAGCGCGATCACCAGGTCGGCCAATTGCAGCGCGCGTTTGGTCTGCGCATAGCTGGTCTGCAAACTGTACGACGAAATGCGCCCCGCCAGCCGGTCCGCCACACGGGCGCGCAGGCCGGCACTGCGGTTCCAGCTTGGCGCTACCAGCGGCGACAGCACCACTGGCAGGCCAAGGTCCGCCGCCGATTCGACCAACCGGACATTGCCGTTGAAGGCCGAAAAAACGTGGATCAGGTCAAACTCCGCAAGCTGCTGGCGCGATGGATCGACCAGTTCTGCGGACATGCACGGGTCCAGGTGGTTCAGCGCCGCGATGGTCTCGCGCACCTGGACTTGCAGGCCGCCCTCGCGCTGGAACAGCATAGGATAGGACAGGATACCGACGCGCATAACACCTCCTTCACCTCTGCAGAACAGTACGGCGCAGGAAAACCGCCAGCGGATGCTGCTGCAGCCAAAGCGCAAGGCCCCAGCCAACGGCTGCAGCGGCGCCACCGGAAAGCAACATGGTCTGGCCACCGCCGTCGCCACCGGCCAGCAAGTAGGCCGCGGTTGCCGGCAGCATGGCCGCCACTGCGACAATGGCGCTCTTCTGCATTGGCCGCAGCAGCAGCGCCGCATGCACCCCATACAACCGCCGCAGCACGCGCAGTACCAGCCAGCTGCGCCAGAGCAGGCTCAGCGCCACTGCGGCAGCCATCCAATGCAGGCCTGCCAATCCAGCGGGTGCTAGCATGAGCAGGCGGCCGCCCACCGCCATGGCGTCCAGCCGCGCCTGCGTTCCGATATGGCCCGTAGCCAGCAGCAGGTAACGCACCATGCTGAACATGCTATACAAGGCCGCCGCGCCGCACATGATGCGGATCAAGGGAACGCTGCCTTGCCACTGCGGCCCGTAAAGCAAGTGCACCAATGGTGGTGCGAACAAGCCCGCCAATAGGAAGAATGGCCAGGACAGCACGGTGATGCAGGCCGCTGCGTCAAGATAGGTCTGCACCGGGTCGCCACCTTCGCGCGCCGTTCGTGCAAACAGGGGAAATACGACCGGCGACACGGCGCTGGTGATGGCCTGGTTGAACAAGGACAGCACCGATTGCGCCTTGCCCAAGACAGCCACTTCCTCCGCGCCCAGCAGCTTGCCGGCCACCAGGTCGGGCGCCACCACGCCCACTTCGTCAATGGCGTTGCCGGTGACGGCCAGCCCGCCCGGCCGCACCAGCGCCCGCGCACCGCGCAGCGCCGGGCGCCAGACCATTCCGCTCGGACGCAGGATGATGGCGGCGGCGCAACCCGCGGCAGTGGCGGCAAAGCTGCCCCACGCCAGCGCGCATGGTCCAAGTCCCGCCACGGCCAGGCCGACGGTGGCGGCGAACTGGGTCAGGCCATAGCAGGCGCTGATGCGAAACAGGGCCGCCGCGCGCATTTCCCTGCGCAGCAAGGAGGTAACCTGCGCCGAGAACGGCACCAGCAGGAAGTTCAGGGCCAGGATGCGCAGCACCTCGGCCAGCACCGGCTGGCGGTAGAAGCGGGCCAGCGGCGCCGCGAGTAGCGCCATGAACAAGGCAAGCGCCCAACCGGTGCCAATGGAGAGTGTGAGCAAGGCGCGCTGCTCCTGCTGGCCCATGACCGGCTGCAGCACGAGCAACTGCCCGGTGCCCAGGTCGCGGAAGACCTGCGCCAAGCTGGCCAGCACGGCTGCAATCGCGTATACGCCCAGCTCCGCCGGCGACAAAATGCGCGCCAGAAGCATGGAGCTGGCCAGGGCCAGCAGCACCAGCAGGTACTTCTCGGCGAAGCCGTATGCGAAGTTGCGGGCCAGGCCGGCCATGTCAGACCAAGCCGCTATAAAAAGCTTCGACCTGCGCGCTGACCACCGGCACCGCGTAGCGGGACTCCACCTCCGCCCTGCCCCGCAAGCCCATCTCGGTGCGCCGCTCCTGGTCGTCCAGCAGTTCCGTAATGGCGCGGATGGCGGCCTCCATATCGCCCGGTGGAAGCAGCATGCCGCCGGCGCTATCCTGCAGGATGTCTTCGCTGCCCGGCACGCGGGTCGCCAGCGCCGGCACGCCGCAGGCCATCGCTTCGATGGTGGCGATGCCGAAGCCCTCGCGGCGGCTGACCAGCAAATGCAGGTCCATCGCCGGGATAACGCTTTCGACCTGGGCCTGGTATCCGGTAAAAATCACCCGCCGCGATAGACGCTGGCGTTTGGCCATGTCGCGCAGCGTCGTTTCCATGGGGCCGGTGCCAACCAGCAGCAGCTTCAGGCGCGGCCGCAATGGCGCCATCTGGGCGAAGATCGACAGCAGCACGTCGGGCCGCTTTTGGTCCGACAGGCGCGCCACGCACCCGATCACTTCATCGGTGTCCGCGATCCCCCATTGCCGGCGCGCTGCGGCACGCCGGCGGACGGATGGGTGAAAACGGCGCGTATCGACGCAGTTGGGAATCACCGCAAGCCGCGCCTCGCTCGGCAGCCATTGCTGGTAGAGCGCAAGGAAGCGCTTCATGGCCGAATCGGAGACGCCATAGACACCCTTCACATTGGCCATGGCGCGTTGCAGCAGTTGGCGTTGCCAGTCATTGAACTCGACCGGCGGAAAGGCGTTATGGACGCTGATTACTGCCGGAACGCCGCAACGCTGCGCCAGCCACAAGGCGCTGGCGCCATACAGTGTCCAGCAGAAGGCGATATGCACCAGGTCCGCCTTTTGCCGCCGCAGCGCCGGCGCCGCGAAGGCGAGCGCGCGCAGCCGGTTGGTGCGGCGCCATGGCCACTCCTCCAGCAACGGCGGCACGCTCAGTTCCGCCACCTCCACGCATTCGTCCTGCGCTGACTGGCGCCAGCGCTCGTCGCCGCTGAAGCGCGGCGCGGCCAGCACGCAGTCATAGCCCTGGCGCTTCAGGAAGCGCGCCTCATCCAGCATGCGCAGCTCCATGCCTCCCAGCTCGCCCGAATAACTGGTGATCAGGATGCGCGGCGGCGAAGGCCGTCGTGCGGCGGCCGCCTCGCGGAGATAGCCGCCCAGGTAGGCCAGCTCCCATCGTTTCTGGAAGGCGCGCTCCGGCTGGCGCAGCATGATCGCCGAGCCTAGCCCCAGCAACTCCTCAAGATACTTGCGCAGCATCCAGCGTGGTGCGCCGAACAATTCGGGAAACTGACCCGGCTTGGCCAGGCGGCAGGCGCCGCGCCCATACCGCCGGGCGCGCCCGATGATCCAGGCGGCCTCCAGTTGCGCGGGACGGATATGGTGCGCCACACGGGCCGACGGGCAAAACCAGGACTGGAACCCGGCCCCGTCGAGCAGGCGCGTAAAACTCACTTCGCCGCCCATCGCGTAGTCGCCGCAGGCCGGCCCCATGGTTTCGTCAAAGCGGAAACCCTGGCGGAATACCTCGCCGCGCACGGCCATGTTGGCGCCCCACACCAGGCCCGGATACACCGGCCCCTCCGGCAAGCCGGGATCGGTCAGGCCATACGTCAGGCCGCATGGAACGAGCCGCAACAGCCACGCGGGCGGCACCTGGCCCCAGTCGGGAACGATGCTGCCGCCGAAGATGGCGTACTCCTTTCTCGCGCTGGCAACTGCGGCGTAACGCAGGAGCCAGTCGGGGTCGGGTGTGGCGTCATCGTCGGTGAACACGAACAGACGGGTTTCGGCACCCGCCAGCGCCAGTTCCAGCCCATGGTTCAAGGCTGCGTTCTTGCCGCGCCGGGGTTCATAGGCGTAGTGCAGCGGCAGCTTGCCGGCATAGGACATCAGCAATTCGCGCGTGCCGTCGTCGCTGCCATTGTCCACCACCAGCAGGCGCCAGCCCTCCTCCGGACTATGCAGTTGGGTATAGGCGTCGAGTACTTTCGGCAGGGTCTGGACGCCGTTGAATGTGGCCATCAGCACGGTGAGCATGATTTCCTCCTTGGAAGATCCAGTCTATGCAAGCCCGCAGCACCAGCGCTTGCGCTAACGCAAAGAGGTAGCGCGGAGGCTTTGCTGTAATGGCACTATGCTGACGCGTTATATCCGATCGTTCGCCGAACTGGGCGCCGCCAATGCCGCCTGGTACCTGCTCGCGCGTTGCCTGCAGCTCGTTGGCTGCCGCATGCAGCGCTACCTGTTTGTGGCGCAGCGGGTGGCGCAGCAGGCGATGCGGCCGGGCGCCGGCAGCATCGTGGTGCGCGGCCTGATGCAGCTGGACCAGTTCCCGCCCGCCTATCCGCGTCCATTGCACGTGGTGGCGGCACGCTTCCGGCAAGGCGGGTGCAGCATCGCGGCCTGGAAAGGCGCCGACCTGGCTGGCATCCTGTGGTTCCAGATGGGCGCTTACCAGGAAGATGAGGTGAGAGCGCGCTACTGCCTGCCCTCGCCGGCGTCATGCTGGGACTACGACGTATTCGTGCAACCAGACCTGCGCCTGGGTACCGCCTTCTGCCGCCTGTGGGATGAGGCCCACCAGCGCATGCGCGCGCGCGGCTTCCAGTGGACGTGCAGCCGTATCTCCGCCTTCAATCCGGCCTCGCTGCGCGCCCATCGCCGCATCGGCACCGTGATGCTGGGGAGCGCCAATTTCTTCATCATCGGGCGCTGGCAGCTGATGCTGGCAAGCCGCCCGCCCTATGTCCACCTGTCCGGCGGCGCCATGTCGTGCCCCAAGCTGGTGTTCGATACCGCCACATTGAAGTAAGGGGAAAGCGATAATGGCCGGCTACCTGATCCTGCTTGCCGCGCTGGCGGCCGATTGCGCGCCGTACGTCAAAGGCGCCACCGGAGGCGACTATTACAATCCGGAGCAGGCGCAAGGGCTGGCACTGGTCGAGGCCTATCATTTCGGGCCGGTGGTGGAGGGCTTGCAGCGCGGGCAATCAGCCTCCCTGGGCAGCGATATTGCCTACACGCTGGAGCACTTCCCCAACCACCCGCGCGCACTGTCGGCCCTGGCGCGGCTGGCGCAGCGCCTGCGCAAGGAGCAAGTCCCAGCAACGCGCTTCTCGGTGGAATGCTACTTCCAGCGCGCGATCGCCTTCGTGCCGGAGGACGGCGCGGCGCGCGCGTTGTACGGGGCCTACCTGCTGTCGCTGCGGCGCGACAAGGAGGCGATTGAGCAGCTCGAATCCGCCGTGGCATTGCAGCCGGCTCACGCGGCCGCCTGGTATAACCTGGGCCTGGCCAGGGCGCGCCAGAAGTCCTACCCGGCGGCGCTCGAAGCGGCGCACAAGGCTTACGGCATGGGGTTTCCCCTGCCGGGCCTGCGCCAGCGGTTGAAAGCCGCGCAGGCGTGGCGCGAGCCGGAATTACTTGATCCCGTGGTGACTCATTAGGTCGTACAGGGTTGGGCGGCTGACACCCAATAGCTCGGAAGCACGGGCGATGTTGCCGCCGGTGCGCGCCAGCGCCTTGACCATGACCCGGTACTCGGCGGCGTTGCGCGCTTCGCGCAGGTCGATGCTTTCCGCCTGGGGCGCGCCGGGCGGCAGGCCCAGGTCCTCCAGCGTAATATGCGGGCCGTCGCTCATGATCACGGCACGTTTCACGCAGTTCTCGATCTCGCGCACATTGCCCGGCCAGCCATAGGTTTCAATGGCCAGCAAGGCATCGGGATGGAATTGCAGGCCGGGCCGGCCTTCGGCTTGCAGGAAGCGGTGGCGGAAGTGTTGCGCCAGCAGCACAGCATCGCCAACCCGCTCGCGCAGCGGCGGCACCACCAGCACGATCTCGCTCAGGCGGTAGAACAGATCCTCGCGGAAGCGCCCTTCATCCACCATCGCCTTCAGGTTGCGGTGCGTGGCGCAGACGATGCGCACATCGACCGCGATTTCGCTGCGGCCGCCGAGCCGCTCGATCACCCGCTCCTGCAGGAAACGCAGCATCTTGGCCTGCAGGGGCAAAGCCATGTCGCCGATCTCGTCGAGGAAGAAGGTGCCGCCGGCCGCCAGCTCGATCTTGCCCAGCGTCTGCCGTTCCGCGCCGGTGAAGGCGCCCTTCTCGTAGCCAAACAGCTCGCTCTCGAGCAGGTGTTCAGGTATCGCCGCGCAGTTGATGGCTACCAGGCGCCGGTCGTGGCGCGTGCTGAGCTGGTGCAAGCCGCGCGCCAGCAGCTCCTTGCCGCAGCCGGAAGCCCCCATCAGCATCACGGTGGCCGAACTCGGCGCCACCTTTTCTATGCTGCGGCACACGCGCAGCATGCCGGGATCGCGCGTCACCAGCCCCGCCAGCGGAGAATCGCACTCCGTCTGCAGCATGCGGCGGTTCTCCTGTTGCACGCCGTGCAGGAAGAAGGCGCGATCCACCATCAGGCGCAGCATGTCGCCGTCCAGGGGCTTCTGGTGGAAGTCGTAGGCGCCAAGCGCCATCGCTTTCAGCACGTTCTCGCGGTCCTGGTTGCCGGACAGGACGATCACCTTGGTGTCGGCGGCGATAGTCAACATCTGCTGGAGCAGGAGCAAGCCTTCGCTGGCGCTATCGGGCTCGGGCGGCAGGCCCAGGTCCATGGTGACCACGGCCGGCTGGTGGCGGCGCAACTGGCCGAGGGCGGCGTCGCGATTCCCCGCAAACACCACCTCGTACGCGTCCAGGGCCCACCGCAATTGCTTCTGCAGGCCGAGGTCGTCCTCCACCACGAGCAGTTTTTTCTTGGTCATGGCCCCATCATGCAGCATGCCGGCAGTGGGGCTTTTGAGGCAACGCAACGGCAAATAGTTTATATTGTTGGCTATCTCGCGAAAAAGACAGCCCGAAACCCCATGAAATTCGATGTAGCGATCGTCGGCAGCGGCCTGGCCGGCCTCTCCGTAGCACTGCACCTGGCGGAAAGCCGCAAAGTAGCCATTATCTCCAAACGCGCATTGCTCGATGGCGCCAGTAACTGGGCCCAGGGCGGCATTGCGGCCGTCCTGGACTCCGGCGACAGCCATGCGCAGCATATTTCCGACACCCTGGTTGCCGGCGGCGGCCTGTGCGACGAAGGCGCCACCCGCTTTATCGTGGAACACGGACGGGAAGCCATTGAATGGCTGATCGGTCTCGGTGTGCCGTTCACCCGCGACGCAAGCGCAGAACTTGGCTTCCACCTGACGCGTGAAGGCGGCCATAGCCAACGCCGCATCATCCATGCGGCTGACGCCACCGGCCACGCGGTGCAAGTGACCCTGGAGCAGAAGGTGCGCGCGCACCCGAATATCACCCTGTTCGAGCACCATTGCGCGATCGACGTGATCACCACCGACAAGCTGGGCCCGCGCCCCGCCAATGCCCAACCGCGCTGCCATGGCCTGTACGTGCAGGACGTGAATTCCGGCGAGGTGCACACCATGGCCGCCGAGCATACGGTGATGGCCACCGGCGGCGCCGGCAAGGTCTACCTGTACACCACCAATCCCGACACGGCCAGCGGCGACGGCATCGCCATGGCCTGGCGTGCCGGCTGCCGCGTCTCGAACATGGAGTTCATCCAGTTCCACCCGACCTGCCTGTACCACCCGTATGCCAAATCCTTCCTGATTACGGAAGCGATCCGCGGTGAAGGCGGCCTGCTCAAACTGCCGCCGGAGGCCGGCGCCTCGGCCGGCCAGCGCTTCATGCTGGCGCACGACGAGCGCGCCGAGTTGGCGCCGCGCGACGTGGTGGCGCGCGCCATCGACTTCGAGATCAAGAAGCGCGGCCTGGACTATGTGCACCTCGATATCAGCCACAAGCCGGCTGATTTCCTGATTTCGCACTTCCCGACCATTTATGCGCGCTGCCTGGAACTGGGCATCGACATCACCAAGCAGCCCATCCCTATCGTGCCGGCGGCGCACTACACCTGCGGCGGCGTGGTAACCGACCTGTTCGGCCGCACCGACCTGCCCGGCCTGTACGCGGTCGGCGAGACGGCCTGCACCGGCCTGCACGGCGCCAACCGACTGGCCTCCAATTCGCTGCTGGAATGCGTGGTGATCGGACGCGCCTGCGCCCAGGACATCCTGGCGCAAGACAAGGAAGGCACGCCTTTCCTGCCGGATTGGGATGAGAGCCGCGTCACCGACGCCGACGAAGAAGTCGTCATCGCCCATAACTGGGACGAGCTGCGCCGCTTCATGTGGAATTACGTGGGCATTGTACGCACCACCAAACGCCTGGAACGCGCCCAGCACCGCCTTGCCCTGCTGAAGGAGGAGATCGACGAGTACTACCGCCACTTCCGCATCACCAGCGACTTGCTGGAGCTGCGCAACCTGGTGGAGGTCGCTTCGCTGATCGTCAACAGCGCGTTGCAGCGGCGCGAAAGCCGCGGCCTGCATTTCAGCCGGGACTACCCGGCTACGCTGCCCAAAGCCCTGCCGACGGTACTGACACCCGAGCGCCGTTAAAGCCCGCTATTGCGGCGGCACGTTGACTTCGTGCCGCTGCCCCAGGCGTTTGAGCTCCCCGCTCTCCACCATGCGCTGAAATTCAGCATCGAACTCCTTGCGCAGCGCGTCCGACGCGTGGCGCTTGGGGAAGCCGAAATAGCCATCCTGCACCTCGATCACCTGCGGCAACATGGTCAATTGGCCTGCAAAACCGAGCCGCCCCAGGACCGGTTCCGTGTTGCGGCGGTTGCTGGCGAACATTTGCGCATGCTGCGCCGCCAGCATCTTCAAACCGCTGTCCACACTGTTGACGATATCAAGCCGAAGTTGCGGGCGAGCCTTGTCAAAAGCCGCGCCGTAGGCCCAGCCATTCACTATCGCGATGCGCCGCCCCGTCAAGGCGTTGTAATCCCCATTCCATTCCGCGCCGGAGCCTTTGCGGACGTAGAAGACCATCTGATCCTGGTAGAACGGCAATTTGGAGAAGGCCATGATTTGCTGGCGTTCGAAGGTCTTGTAGGGGCCGACCAGAATGTCGGCCTTGCCTTGCGCCACCAGGGCTTGGGCGCGGGCCCAGGGATACAGTTCGAAAATGGCGCGGTGGCCAAGGCGTTGCGCGATCAGGCGCACGATTTCCGGACCGAAGCCGACGATCTCGCCTTCCTGGCCGCGCTCATAGACACGTTCGAAGTGGGTGCCGATCACCAGCAGGTCGCGGGCGGCGGCTGGCAGGCAGCAAAGCAAGGCGAAGACGGCGGCAGAGAAATGGCGCATGATTCCTCCCTATGTCCGCCCCATGATACCATTTCCTAATGCCAAATCCAGCCATCTTACGCCCTGCCCGGCTGGCCGATTCTGCGGCCTTGGAAGACCTGATCCGCCGATCCGGCATCGCGCTGAGCAAAGGTTTCTATACGGAGGAGCAAGCCGCAGCCGTCACGCGGTATGTGTTTGGCGTGGACACGCAGCTGGTGGAGGATGGCACGTATTTCGTGCTGGAGCGGGAAGGACTGCTGCTCGCTTGCGGCGGGTGGAGCAAACGTGCCGCGCTGTTCGGTGGCGACCGGCACAAGTCCGGGCCGGACCCTTTGCTGGACCCGGCAACCCAGCCTGCGCGCATCCGTGCCTTCTTTGTCGACCCAGCCGTGCCGCGCCAGGGTCTGGGGCGACGCTTGATGGAGCACTGCGAGCAGGAGGCGGCACAGGCCGGTTTCACGACCCTGGAACTGGCCGCCACCCTGCCGGGCGTACCGCTTTACCGCGCCTGCGGCTTCGAGCTGGTTGAGGATTTCGCGCTGGACTTACCCGGCCCCGTTTCAATCCCCCTGTCGCGCATGCGCAAGCACCTCGCCTGATCAGCGTCCGCCCGAAGAAGGCAGCGAGAGGTTGGACGACGGACGGCCGGCGCGCTCCACTGCTTCGCGGTCGGCGACGGCCACGTTCTCCGTCGAGCGCTTGCGGCGCAGGTGCGAACCAGTGACCTCTTCGCGCTCTTCAGTTTGGGCCAGTCTTTGCTGGGTTGCTTTGGCCTGGCTTGGATCGTTGCTTGCTGGATCGGAGGCGCAACCAGCAAAAAGCAAACACAGGCTGACTGCGGTCAAGGCTTTGATCATTGTCTTAATCCCAACGGTTGAAAGGAATGCTGAGAATAGCATAGGATAGGTAATAACATTGTAATAATGTTTATCTTCCTATTAACTATTAAAGCCTCTACCTTCGGCGGCCAAGCGCGTGAGCAAAGGCGCCGGTCGCCACGCCTCGCCATGCCGCCCAGCGGCAAATGCCGCCATGGAACGCAGCACATTGGTCAAGCCCACCGTGTCCGCATAAAACATCGGGCCGCCCCGATGCAGCGGGAATCCGTAGCCGGTCAGGTAGACCATATCGATATCGGAAGCGCGCAGGGCGATGCCCTCCTCCAGGATCAGTGCACCTTCGTTGACCAGTGCGAAGACCAAGCGCTCAACAATTTCCTGCTCGCTGACCGCGCGCCGGGCAAGGCCCAGGGCAGCCGCATGTTGCGCGATCATCTCGTTCACCAGCGCGCTCGGGTGGGCTGTGCGGTCGCCTTCCTTGTAGTCATACCATCCTGCCATGGTTTTCTGCCCAAAGCGGCCCATTTCGCACAGCAAATCGGCGGTCTTTGAGTACACTACTTCCGGCTTCTCGACATAGCGGCGCTTGCGGATATACCAGCCGATATCGTTGCCCGCCAGGTCGCTCATGCGGAATGGCCCCATCGGGAAACCGAAATTCTCAATCGCCTTATCGACCTGCTCCGGCGTTGCCCCCTCCTCCAGCAGGAAGCCAGCCTGGCGGAAGTACTGTTCAATCATGCGGTTGCCGATAAAGCCATCGCAGACGCCCGACACCACGCCGGTCTTCTTCAGCTTCTTCGCCAGGGCCATGGTGGTCGCCAGCACGTCTTTGCCGGTTTCCTTGCCGCGCACAATTTCCAGCAGTTTCATCACATTGGCCGGGCTGAAAAAGTGCATGCCCACCACGTCTTGCGGACGTTTGGTAAAGGCGGCAATCTTGTCCAGGTCCAGGGTCGAGGTGTTGGAGGCCAGGATTGCACCGGGCTTCATGACCGCGTCCAGCTGGCGGAACACGGCCTCCTTCACGGCCAGGTCCTCGAACACGGCCTCGATCACGATGTCCGCATCGGCAATCGCGCTGTAGTCAAGCGTGCCGCTGACCAGGGCCAGGCGCTGCTCGAATTTGTCCTGTGTCAGCTTGCCCTTTTTCAGGGCGTTCTCGTAGTTCTTGCGGATGGTGGCCAGCCCTTTGTCCAGGGCCTCCTGCTTTGTCTCCAGCAGTAGCACCGGAATGCCGGCGTTGGCAAAATTCATGGCAATGCCGCCGCCCATGGTGCCGGCGCCGATAACGGCGGCTTTGGCGATGGTGCGGGTCGGCGTATCCGCCGGCACGTCAGGGATCTTGCTGGCGGCGCGTTCGGAGATGAAGGCGTGGCGCAGCGATTTGCACTCGGTGGTCTGCATCAGGTGCAGGAAGCGCTCGCGTTCGAATTTCAGGCCATCCTCAAACGCCATCGTGACGGAGGCCGCCACCGTTTCCAGGCATTCCAGCGGCGCCGGGAATGGGCCGGACGCCGCCTTCACGCTGGCGCGGCTTTGCTGCAGGAAGGCTTCATGCCCTGGAAATTCGACTTTGCGGTCGCGCACTTTCGGCAGCGGCCGCGCATCCGCGACAGAGGCGGCAAAGTTGCATGCTTCGGCCAGCAAATCAGCGCCCGCCGGCAGCAGTTTGTCAAACAAAGCTGTCCCAGCCAGCATTTCGGACATGACCGGCGTGCCCGTGACGACCATGTTCAGCGCCATTTCCAGGCCCAGCACGCGCGGCAGGCGCTGTGTGCCGCCAGCCCCCGGCAGCAGGCCGAGTTTCACTTCCGGCAATGCGATCTGGGCGCCCAGCAAAGCCACGCGGTAATGGCAACCCAGTGCCAGTTCCAGTCCCCCACCCATCGCTACCGAATGGATCGCTGCCACCACCGGTTTGCTGCAACCTTCCACGGCGTTGATCAGGGTGTGCAGGGTCGGTTCAGTCAACGCTTTCGCCGACCCGAATTCCTTGATATCGGCACCGCCCGAAAACGCCTTGCCGGCGCCGGTCAGGACAACAGCCTTCACCGCATTGTCCGCCTCTGCGCGCCGAATGCCTTCAATGGCGGCAGTGCGGGTGGCCAAGCCAAGCCCGTTCACTGGGGGGTTATTCAGGGTAATAACCGCAATGGAACCTTGGACTGCGTAATCTGCACTCATGAGTTGTCTCTTCCTTTTAATGTGGTCGGCAGGCACTTTGACAGGATTATATTTGAGTTTCCTCAAATTAATCGAGGAGCCGGCCCCGAATTACTGCAAGCACTTGATTTCAATCAGGAATCCTATCGGGCATAAATGAACGTCAACTCCGTTTTCATTATGTCCAGACATATTCACCACAGCTGCACGAAACTCCGGAAATCCGCTTGATGGCCAGAAATACACGGCCTAAGATCTTCGCAGGAGGGCAAAACCATGAAGAATAGCATTGTGTTATCGGTCTTCATCGCCAGCCTCGCCACGCCGGCATTTGCTGCCGGGCAGGAGCTGTATGCTCCGGGGCGTATCCTGGTCGAACCGCGTGCCGGACTTGCGCTCGACGGTATGTCCAGGATGCTCCAGGTCCACGGCGGCAACAAAGCCCGCAAGCTGGGCCAGAGCAATATCCATATCATTGAACTCCCCAGAGGTTCCGAGCGCGCCATGGTGAATAAGCTCAGGAACAACCCCCACTTCAAGTACGCTGAACTGGACCGCGCGGTGCCGGTGGTTTTGACCGCCAACGACCCCTATCTGGGCAGCGAATGGCATATCAACAAAATTGGCGCCCCAGCCGCCTGGGATAGCACGCAGGGCGCTGGCGTCACGATTGCGATCCTGGATTCAGGCGTCGATGCAGCCCAACCCGACCTCGTCGCCAACCTTGTGCCCGGCTATAACAGCTACGACAACAACACCAACACCGCCGATATCTGCGGCCACGGCACCAAAGTGGCTGGCGCGGCGGCGGCGGCAACCAATAATGGCCTGGGCGTCGCCGGTGTGGCCGGGCAAGCCAGGATCATGCCGATCCGGATTGCCTTCCTGAACAGTGGCGCCTGCTACGCCTACTTTTCCACCATGGCCAGCGGCCTGACCTGGGCCGCAGACCATGGCGCCAAAGTTGCCAATATCAGTTATGCCAGCGTGCCCAGCAGCTTTGCAGTGCAAAGTGCCGCCAACTACTTGCGCAGCAAAGGCGGGCTGCTCTTTGTTTCTGCCGGCAACTACAATCGCGACGAAGGTTTCACGCCCACCAACAGCATGATTGCCGTCTCGGCAACCACCTCGACCGACGCACGCGCCAGCTTTTCCAGCTATGGCGCCTTCGTCGGCCTGGCTGCGCCCGGCGCCAACATCTACACCACCGTCAAAGGCGGCGGCTACGGCGGCGTGAACGGCACGTCCTTCTCCAGCCCGATCACGGCGGCCGTGGCGGCGCTCGTGATGGCGGCCAACACGACACTGAATCCGGACCAGGTGCAGAACATCCTGTTCAGCACAGCGGTGGATCTGGGTACGCCCGGGCGTGACATCTATTTCGGCTACGGCCGTGTGAATGCCGCGGCTGCTGTCGCGGCGGCCCTGGCGTTGCCGCCACCAGACACCACCGCGCCAACTGCGACCGTGGCCAGCCCGCTCGCCAACAGTACGGTGTCAGGCCTGGTGCCGGTGAGCGTGACCGCCGGCGATAATGTGGCGGTGACGCGGGTCGACCTGAAAGTCAACAACACCGTGGTCGCCTCCGACATTAGCGGCCCTTTTGGATTCATCTGGGATTCGAATGGCGTGGCGAATGGCATGAACAGCTTGGTTGCCATCGCCTATGACGCGGCCGGCAACGCCAGCACATCCAACGCGGTCGCGGTAAACGTCGCCAACACAGTCACCAGGCCGCTGGCCGACACCGTCCCGCCAGTCGTGGCGATTGCCAACCCCTCCCCTGGCGCAGTGAATGGCATGGTCAGCATCGCCGTGAATGCATCGGACGATAGCGGCGCCGCCGGCATCTCGCTCAGCCTGTACATAGATGGCCAGTTGAAAGCATCCGGCAGCGGCTCGACCCTTTCATTCAATTGGAACTCGCGCAAGGATGCGCCGGGCAGTCACACCCTTCAGGCGGTAGCGCGCGACCAAGCCGGGAATACGGCCAGCAACACGGTCCAAGTTAATCGTTGAGTTAATATCGTTTCGCTTATGGCCCGAGCAACCCGGGCCTTTTTTTATTTAAACTCAATATTCTTTTTCCGAAATAGACGATACCTCCAGATAATATTCAAGTCATTGAATTAACGAAGGTTTCTTTTATTTCAGACTTAATTTCCACAGGCCAAAAAAGTTTTTCGAATAGTGCTTGCCATCATGCAAGTTACTGATTAAGATTCCCTACAGCAAGATCTGAAACAGGGCAAACCATCCGAAAGGGTGGGACGCAAAGTCAACGGTCTAAAGGGCTTCGGCCCCATGACGGCAGGACTGCCAGACAAAAGCTTCCCGGGAGGGCCGTGCGCCCTGTTGCCGGATGCAGTCTTCTACCGGCCTCGGCCGGCAGG
>NZ_WWCJ01000013.1 GCF_009857475.1 Pseudoduganella guangdongensis
GCGTGCAGCGCATTCACGCGCGCATAGGTAATGCGCGCAAAGACTTTTTGCACAAGGTGACGAGGGCGATCTGCAACAACCACGCGATCGTCTATATCGAAGACCTGCGTGTGAAGCAGTTGTCGAAGTCGGCTGCCGGCAGCCAAAGCGAGCCTGGGCGCGGCGTGCGCGCCAAATCCGGCCTGAACAAGGCAATCCTCGACCAAGGCTGGTATGAGTTTCGTCGCCAGCTTGCTTACAAACTGGCCTGGAAAGGCGGCTCGCTGGTGGCGGTTCCTGCGCATCATACGAGCCAGACTTGCCCGGGGTGTGGTCATGTCTCGCCCGATAACCGGCGCACACAAGCCAAATTCGCGTGTGTGGCGTGCGGCTATGAGAATAATGCCGATGTGGTGGGCGCGATCAATGTGTTGCGACGCGGTGAAGCAATGATTCGAAGCGAAGGGCGGGACGACGCCCGGTTAGCCTGTGTAGTGAATGGTGTAGTAATGCCGTCAACAGCAGGAACCCTCCGAAGCGGACTATGCCAGCCCACTGCTGGTAGTGGCGCAGCAGGAATCCCCCTCCTTCCCGCGTAAGCGGCGACCGGAGGCCGAGGTGGGGGAGGATGTCAACCGTCGGGCCTACAGTATCGGGTGGGGCCAGCAGCGCATCGTGGATTTTCTCAATGTACTAGACTGGTTAATGCAGTTACCCGGTGAGCAGGAGGCAAATTATCGAGTTTACCTGCGTGACTTGGAAAGGAGTATGAAAATGCCTTATGTACATAGCATGGTGCGTGAGAGCCGCCAGGAGGGCTGGCGGCAGGAAGGGCGGGACGAGGGGCAGCTTGAGGGACGGCGCCAGATGCTGGCGGAGGTGCTGGCCTCGCGGTTTGGCGCGCTGCCGGAGCCGGTGCGCTTGCAGTTGCAGGCTGCTTCGCATGAGCAATTGTCGCGCTGGGCGAGCAGGGCACTGGTGGCGCCAACCCTGGCTGAGCTCACGGGAGCGTGAGCCGGACGTAGCAAGTCGCGCGCCTGCGCTAGAATGGCCTTTCCATCCATCTCGACAAGTGGAGCGACCATGAGCGAAAAAGAAGACAAGTCGGCCTGGTTCACGCTGTCCGGTGACGTAAACAGCGACATGGTGCACCGTGTCTTCGATGCCGTAGCGGATATGACCGAGGACGGCATCGAAACCGCCCACATCCTGATCCAGTCCAATGGCGGCTACGTCAGCGATGGCCTTTGCCTGCACAATTACCTGCGCAACCTGCCGATCAAGATCATCACGTATAACGGCGGGGCGGTGGCATCGATTGCCGTCATCCTGTTCCTGTCGGGCAGCGAGCGCTATGCCAGCGAGACGGCCCGTTTCATGGTGCATAAATCGCACGCCAGCGCGCCGCACGGCGCCCGCCCCGATGCGCTGCGTATCATTGTGGAAGGCCTGCAGGCCGACGACGCGCGCACCGAAGCCATCCTGCGCAAGCATGTCCAGCTGACGGAGGAGCACTGGAACATCCACGCCTATTCAGACCTGCACCTGACTGCCGCCGAAGCAGCCAAGGTCGGTATGGTCAATGAGGTGGCCGACTTCCGCCCGCCCAAGGGCAAGCGCGTCACGAATATCTAAGCGAAAGGGGCCGTGAGGCGACGCTCCCGGCCCCCTGGGCTGCTCGTCGCTTAGCGTTTGCCGCTGCGGCTGGAAGGCGTCTTCTTATCCGTTTTGGCCTGACGGCCAGTGTCGGACTGCTCGTTTGCCGTCTGGGCGCCCGAGCGGGAGCCCTGGTCTGCCGACTGGCGGGCGCCCGAACCAGAACCCGACCCCGAGCTCTGCTTGCTGGATTTTTGCTTGGATTTCATGTCAGCTCCCTTTCAAAAGGATGGGAGCTTCATCATGCTTTGTGCAATAGTAAAGGTGTATCGGAATACAACGGCAAGCCTTGTAGGACAAGCCCCCGCACTATTGTGGTGCGCACTCGACAGTTGCGCGACATCACTGGAAATATTTTGAGATAATTTCCTTTTGCGTATTGCCATATGGAAATAATCTGCGACAATATGGATAACCCTCAAAGTCAGGTTCAATCATGATTCCAGAAACTCCACCATCTGCGGCGCCTAAAAAAGCGGTTACGCCGCGGCATGCGCTTCTGGAAAATCTGATCAGCCTGGTGAATAAGCACATCGGCGAGCAGTTCAGCGAACTCTCGACCAACTGGGCGGCCCGCCTGGTGGATGTGACGGATGCCTCCAACGTCAAGGACATGCAAGCGCGCCTGCGCTCGGGCAACCTGCTGCGCACCGACCATTACGCACTTCTCGGTTTGTTTGCCAAGCAGCTGGAGAGCGACCTGCGTCACGAAATCGCCCAGTTGGCGCCCGGCCAGAAGACCCAGGTGCGCAAGACGGCCGAACCGCTGTCGCTGGTCTCCATGGAAGAAATGGACAGCAAAGTCACCATGGGTAGCTTCAGCAAGGCGTTCGAAACCAAGTATTCCGACGCGCTGGCCACACTGAATGTGCGGCTGGCGTTCCTGCTCGACCGCGATATCCTGCGCATCAACCAGAATCCCTTCCGGCCCGAGGTGTTCCTGGGCGCTTTCCAGCAAGCGTGGATGGATTTCGTGAAGGACGAAGAGTCGAACGAGCTGGTAAAGCCCTTCCTCAAACCGGACGATTTCTTTGATTTCGCGCCGATGCTGGAGGAATTGAACCTGGCCCTGGAACGCAAGGGCGTGGGCCCGGGCTCCGTGGAAAAGCACAAGTCGCGCCGTGCCGATTCGCACGACGCGTCGCAAGCGCCAAACCGCAAGAAGAACCAGCAGGCCGCGCTGGCCGAGCAGCTGCGAAACTTCTTCGCCGGTGCCGGCGATGCGCCAGGCGGCAAGCCTGCGCCGACCGGTTTTGACCAGTTGGGCGACCTGGACCTCTCGCTTCCCACCATGAACGTGGCGCCCGGCCTGTATGGCACACCGGCCCACACTGCGGCAGCTTCGGCGCTGGGCGCCGGCGCGGCGCCTGCCATGGGCGCGGCCGCTCCGGTCGCAGCGGCGCCCGGTTTCCCGGCGCAAGGCATGCCGATGATGGCACCCGGCGCGGTACCTATGCCAATGCCGATGATGGCTGGCGGCGGTGCTGCCCTGCCTCCTGCTGCAGGTGTGATGAGCGGCATGCCTTTGATGAGCGGCGGCGCAATGCCTGCCGGTGCTGCCATGGGCGGCGCCATGCTGACCGGCGTCGCGGTGCCTGGCGTGCCAGGCGGGGTTGCCGTGCCGCCCGGCGGTTGGACCCAGGGCCCGGCACAAGGCTTTAACGGCGGCGCGAACAATGAGGCAGCGCAGCGCGCCTCGCTGCTGTCGGCCAAAGAACCTTTACTGAATTTCCTGGCCCAACTGCAACGCGCGGTGCCGCAAGGCGCGGTCTTCGCCGGTGCCGAAGGCGGTGCCATGCCGGCGGGCGGCTTCGTGACTGGCGCCCCAATGGGGGGCGCGCAGGTGGCCGGCCATGCAGGCGGCGGCCAGGGCATGCCAGCGCCAGGTTCGATCCCGGCCGGCGCCTCGATGGCAGCCCCAGGCTTCGCAGCGGGCGGCGCGATGGGCAACGTCTTCCTCCTGCCGCAGATTAAAGAACAAGCCCCGGCCGGCAGCCTGACGCGCGCCGACGAGGGTACGATCGACTTGCTGTCGGCGGTGTTCGACACGGTCTTCCGCGACCAGAGCATTTCGCCGGAAATCCGCGACCTGATCCGCTTCCTGCAAATCCCGGTGCTGAAGGCGGCGCTGGTCGACAAGAATTTCTTCTTCCAGGAGGCGCACCCGGCCCGCCGCATGATCGACTTGTTGTCGCGCATGGGCTGGGAGCAGCACAAGGACCCGGATGATCCGCTGTACCAGGCCATGCAGCGCAGCGTGGAGAAGGTCAGCAAGGACCACGAAGAGGAAATTTCGGTCTTCACCGAAGCGGTGAACGAGCTGGAAGCGTCGATCAAGGCCGAGGAGGCCGCCGCTGCCGCCGCCATGGCGGAGCCGATTGCCAAGGCCCTGAAGCAGGAAAAGATGTCGGTCGCCGCCAAGTCGGCCAAGGACGCCGTGGCCCTGCGCATCGGAACCGGCGAGGTGGTGGCGATTGTGGAAGCCTTCCTGGAGAACAAGTGGGTCTCGGTGCTGACCATCGCCTACAGCGTGGAAGACGAGAAGCCGGGCGCCGTCAACAACGCCACCCAGACCATGGATGACCTGATCTGGAGCGTGCGCCCCAAGATTACCCAGGACGATCGCCGCAAGCTGATCTCCAAACTGCCGTCGCTGCTGTCCACCCTGAACAAATGGCTGGATGTGATCAAGTGGCAGGATTCGGACCGCCTGCAGTTCTTCGCCGAGCTGGCCGAATGCCACGCTTCCATCGTGCGCGCGCCAATTGAGATGTCGCCTGAACGCCAGGTGGAGATTGCCCTGGAGGTGGCGCAGAAGGATGCCGAGCGCCGCCTGCAGTTGCAGGCGCTTGCCGAATCCGAGGCCGAGGTTCCGCCGCAAGAGGACGACGACGCATCGATCGAAGTGGATAGCCTGGCACGCGGCATGTGGCTCGAGTTCGACGAGGACGATGGTAGCAAGCGCAAGGTCAAGCTGGCCTGGATCAGCCCTTTGAAGACCCTGTATATTTTCTCCACCACCGGGCGGCAGGAGGCGTTTTCGATCTCCGGCGAGGCCATGGCGCAGCACTTCCGCGAGGGTAAAGTGCGCCTGATCCGCACCGAAGGCGTGGTTGCCGCCGCGCTGTCGGTGGCCATGGGCGGCGTGGCGGCCGTCAACGACGAGCACCACGACCTGCCGGCCAACGGTACCTCGGCTTAATCCTTGCGCAGGACGGCGATCAGGCCGTCCGCCGCGTCTTCCACATAGTCCAGCACCATGTCAAAGCCATTGGCGCCGCCGTAGTACGGGTCGGGCACAATGTCG
Organism: Pseudoduganella guangdongensis; assembly: GCF_009857475.1. Classification (GTDB taxonomy): domain Bacteria; phylum Pseudomonadota; class Gammaproteobacteria; order Burkholderiales; family Burkholderiaceae_D; genus Rugamonas; species Rugamonas guangdongensis. The sequence goes on from NZ_WWCJ01000013.1 coordinate 4,943, forward strand.
GAGCCGGAGCGGCTGGCGTATTCCATGAACAGCTTCACCTTGTGCCGGTGCTGGGGCGGGCAGGCGCGCTGCAGGATCGCCAGGTTGTCGTGGTCCATGGCCAGTACGTAATCGAAGCGCTCAAAGTCGTCGGCGGCGAACTGGCGCGCGCGTTGGCTGCTTAAATCATAGCCGCGGGCGGCGGCGTGGCGGGTCGAGCGGGCATCCGGCGCGTTGCCGATGTGATAAGCATGGGTGCCGGCGGAATCTATCTCCAGTTGAAGTCCGGCGGCGTCGGCGCGGGCGCGAAAAACGCCTTCGGCGGTCGGGGAGCGGCAAATGTTGCCCATGCACACAAAAAGGATGGCGGTTCTGGTCTTCATTGGTGTTTAGCCTGCTGGTAAGATGGTATTATTAGCCACTTTTTTAACACGTCCCAGCGGGCGAAGTACAGATAAAACGTGCGTCTATCTTCCATTAAATTGTCGGGATTTAAGTCGTTCGTCGATCCTACCAATTTCCAGGTACCCGGCCAGCTGGTCGGCGTGGTTGGTCCAAACGGTTGCGGCAAGTCCAATATTATCGATGCTGTGCGCTGGGTGCTGGGCGAATCCAAGGCTTCCGAGCTGCGCGGCGAGTCGATGCAGGACGTGATCTTCAACGGTTCGACCCACCGCAAGCCGGCAGGTCGTGCTTCGGTTGAACTGATCTTCGACAACCACGAGGGCAAGGCGTCCGGCCAATGGGGCCAGTACGCCGAAATCGCGGTCAAGCGCACGCTGACGCGGGACGGCACGTCCACCTACTACATCAATGGCCAGCCGGTGCGCCGGCGCGATATCCAGGATATTTTCCTCGGTACCGGCCTGGGGCCGCGCGCTTACGCGATTATCGGCCAGGGCATGATCTCCCGCATTATCGAGTCGCGCCCGGAAGAACTGCGCGTGTTCCTGGAAGAGGCGGCGGGCGTGTCGAAGTACAAGGAGCGCCGCCGGGAGACCGAGAACCGTTTGCACGATACGCGCGAGAACCTGCTGCGCGTGGACGACATCCTGCGCGAGCTGAATAACAACCTGGAAAAGCTGGAAGGCCAGGCTGCGGTGGCGACCAAGTTCCACCAGCTGCAAACGGACCAGGACGAGAAGCAAAAGCTGCTTTGGCTGCTGCGCAAGACCGAGGCGCAGAACGAGCAAGCCAGGTACTTCCGCGAGATGGAGCAGGCGCAGAACGACCTGGAAGAGCAGACCGCCAAGCTGCGCAACGTGGAGCTGACCCTGGAGCAGATGCGCCAGGCGCACTTCGCCGTGGGCGACCGCCTGCACCAGGCGCAGGGCCACCTGTACCAGACCAATTCCGAGATCGGCAGCCTGGAGGCGCAGATCAAGTTCGTGATCGAGTCGCGCAGCCGTTTGCAGCAGCAGCTGGCAACCCTGACCGCGCAGCGCGACCAATGGCAGCAGCAGGCGGAGGACTATTCGTCCCAGATAGCCGAGGCGGAAATCAACCTGGAAGAACTGTCGGCGCGGGTGGAAGAGGCGCGCATGCTGGCGGAGCAGAAGGGCGAATTGCTGCCGGTGCTGGAGCAGGAGTGGCGCGAGGCGCAAACCAAGAGCACTGAGTCGCGCGCCCGCATCATGCAGGCGCAGCAGCAGCTGGAGCTGGAGTCGGCGCACCAGCGCAATGCTTCCAATATCCTGGCCGGCCTGGCGACGCGTAAAGAACGTTTGCAGCAGGAGAAGGGCGGGCTGGCGCTGCCGGATTCGTCGCACCTCTCCAACCTGAAGCTGCAGCTGGAGGAAAAGCAGCAGTCGCTGGAAGAGCAGAATATGATGCTCGAGGAGGCGCTCGAGCAGCAACCCAAGCTGGAGGAGGAGCGCCAGGCGGCGCAGGCGGCGGTGCAGTCGGAATCGGCCGCCACCCACCAGCTGGAAGCGCGCCTGAATGCGCTGCGCCAGTTGCAGGAGCGGGTGCAGACCGAAGGCAAGATCGTGCCATGGCTGCAGAAGCACGAGCTGAATGAGCTGCCGCGCCTGTGGCAGAAACTCGATATCGAGGAGGGCTGGGAAACCGCGCTGGAAGCGGTCCTGCGCGAGCGCACCTCGGCGCTGCAGGTCTCGAATATCGAATGGGCCAAGCATTTCTTCAGCGACGCCCCGCCGGCCAAGCTGGCGCTGTTCGCGCCTGCCGTCGCGGGCGCCCCTGCGGCCCCGGCCGACGCCGCGCTGCGCCCCTTCCTTGACCTGCTGAAACTGAACGACCCCGGCCTGCGCGGCGTGCTGCAGGACTGGCTGCACAACGTCTTCCTGGCCGACGACAACGCCAGCGCCTTTGCCGCGCGCGCCACGCTGCCGGCGGGCGGCTGCTTCGTGACGAAACAAGGCCACATCATCACCCAATCATCGGTGCGCTTCTATGCCGCCGACGACGAGCAAGCCGGCATGCTGGGCCGCCAGCACGAGATCGACAACATCACCAAGCAACTGCGCGCGCAATCGATGCTGGCCGAAGAGGCCCGCAGCCGCGCCGTGCGCGCCGACGCCGCGCTGGGCAACCACAGCCGCCTGCTGACCGAACTGCGCGCCAAAGTGCAAAGCCTGACCGCCAGCGTGCACACCTTGCAGCTGGAAGTGGTCAAACTGTCTGAAATCGAAGCCCGCTTCAACCAGCGCAGCAACCAGATCGAAGCCGACCTGGCCGAAATCGCCGCGCAGGAAGAGGAGCAGATGCAGGTCAAGCTCGAATCCGAAGAGAAGTTTGAACAGCTCGATATGGAGCTGGGCAACCTGCAAGGCGAACACGAGGACGGCCAGACGGCCTTCATGCTCAAGGAGCAGCGCCTGGCCGATGCCCGCGAGAACCTGCGCGAGCTGGAACGCAAGGCGCAGGAAGCCGAATTCGCCGAGAAATCCGGCCGCAACCGCATCGACGAACTGCGCCGCAACATCGCCACCGCCACTGCGCAAGTGGCGCAGGTGACGGAAAGCCTGCGCGCCGGCCAGCTCGAACTGGAAGGCCTGGAATCGGGCGCCGCCAACGAAGGCCTGCAAGAGCTGCTCGACCGCCGCACGCAGCAGGAGCGCGCGCTGGCCGACGCCCGCCATGAGTTGGACCAGATCACCCAGCAGCTGCGCCAGCACGAAGACGCCCGCATGCAAAACGAGCGCAGCCTGCAGCCGCAGCGCGACAAGATCACGGAAATGCAGCTGAAGGAGCAGGCCGCGCGCCTGAACCAGGAGCAGTTCGCGCAGCAACTGGCCGAAGTGCAGGCCGACGAAGCCGCGCTGGCTGAAAAGCTGCACCCGGAGATGAAGGCCTCCTACCTGCAAGGCGAGGTGACGCGCCTGACCAACGCCATCGCCGCGCTGGGCGCCGTCAACCTGGCCGCGCTGGACGAACTGGCGACCGCCTCCGAACGCAAGAACTTCCTCGACGCGCAGAACCGCGACCTGATGGAGGCGATTGCGACCCTGGAAGACGCGATCACCAAGATCGACAAGGAAACCCGCGACCTGCTGCAGGACACCTTCGACCGCGTCAACCAAAGCTTCTCCGAACTGTTCCCGATCCTGTTCGGCGGCGGTCAGGCCAAACTGATCATGACCGGCGAGGAAATCCTCGACTCCGGCGTACAGGTCATGGCGCAGCCGCCCGGCAAGAAGAACGCCACCATCCACCTGCTGTCCGGCGGCGAAAAAGCCCTGACCGCAACGGCCCTGGTGTTCTCCATGTTCCGACTGAACCCCGCGCCATTCTGCCTGCTGGACGAGGTGGACGCGCCACTGGACGACGCCAATACCGAGCGCTTCTGCCGCATGGTCAAGCGCATGTCGGACCAGACCCAATTCCTCTTCATCTCGCACAACAAGATTGCGATGGAGATGGCCAATCAACTTATCGGTGTGACGATGCAGGAACAAGGTGTATCGCGCATCGTGGCGGTGGACATGGAATCCGCCGCATCCTTTGCTACTGAGGCTCAAGCCGCATGATTACAGATCTTCAACTGAGTTTGCTCGCCGCCGGCGGTGTATTTGTCGTAGGCGTGATTAGTTATAACAAATGGCAGGAACATAAGCTGAAGAAGCGCGTTGAACGCGCGTTCGACGGCCAGCACGACGACGTGCTGATGCGCCCAGAAGGCGGCGCACGCGCCGAACCCAGCTTCCACATGGACGACGTGCCGATGCCGGACGCCGGCTCCGGCGCTTACGGCGTGCCTGAGCACCTGGGCGGCCATGTCGGCGCCGTGCCCGCGCCCGGCATCATGCCGGACAACGACGCCACCGGCGGCAGCGCGGCAGGCGTTGCCGGCGCCCCGGTGCGCAGCGCCGACGCCGATGTGCCGGTGGAAGAGCTGGCGACCTGCCTGGTCGACCCGCTGATCGACTGCCTGCTGCCGCTGGAGCTGGAAGCCCCGACGCGCGGCGAAAAGCTGCTGCCGGCGCTGCAAAAGCTGCGCTTTGTCGGCAACAAACCGGTGCACTTTATCGGCCTGGCCGTGAGCGGCGACTGGGAGCCGGTGCGCCACGGCGTGGTCTACACCAAGTTGCAAGGCGGCGTGCAGCTGGCCAGCCGCAGCACCGCGCTGAACGAACTGGAATACTCCGAACTGGTAACCCGCCTGCGCAGCGTGTCGGACGAAATCGGCGCCGAGCCGCACATCCCGGACATGATCGAAGTAATGCAGGACGCCAAGAACCTGCACCGCTTTGTCGCCAACCACGACGCCCAGCTGGGCGTCAACCTGGCCTCCAACGGCGCGCCATGGAATATCGCGACCCTGCTGGGGGCGCTGGAAAAGCTCGGCTTCGACGTGCGGCCGGACGGCCGCTACGCGATGCCGGACGGCGAGGGCGGCCACCTGTTCACCCTCTCCACCAACGTGACGCTGGCCGAGGAGACCACCTCGCGCCTGACGCTGCTGCTCGACGTGCCGTGCGTGGCGCCGGCGCGCGACGGTTTCGGCTCCATGATCGCCTGCGCCAAGAACCTGATGGCGCGCCTGGACGCGACCATCGTTGACGACGCCAACCAGCCGCTGGCCGACGAAACCCTGGCCAGCATCGCCGGCCAGGTGAAGGAGTTCTACGACGACATGGCGGGCTCCGACATCCCGGCCGGTTCCACCCGCGCGCTGCGCCTGTTCAGTTAAGCAGGTTGGCAACAGAGCATGAGCATCACCAACAACGCAACACCCGCCGCACGCGCCGCCTGGCTGACGGCGGAACTGAACCGCCACCTGCACGCCTACCACGTGCTGGACGCGCCCACCATTCCGGACGCGGAGTACGACAAACTGTTCATGGAGCTGCAGGCCATCGAGGCCGCGCACCCTGAACTGCAAGCGCCCGATTCGCCGACCCTGCGCGTCGGCGCGCCGCCGCTGGACGTTTTCGCCTCGGTCACGCATGCCGTGCCGATGCTGTCGCTGAACAACGGCTTTAACGACGAGGACATCGAGAACTTCGACCGCCGCGTGCGCGAAGGCCTGGACGCGCTGGAAGTCGAGTATTCGACCGAGGCGAAATACGACGGCCTGGCCATCAGCCTGCGCTACGAGGACGGCGTCTTCGTGCAGGCCGCTACGCGTGGCGATGGCTATACCGGCGAGGACGTCACCGCCAATGTCCGCACCATCCGGGGCATTCCGCTGCGCCTGGCCACCGACACGCCGCCGCCGGTGCTGGAAGTGCGCGGCGAGGTGCTGATGTTCAAGGCCGACTTCGCCGCCCTGAACGCGCGCCAGCGCGAGCTGGGGCAAAAGGAATTCGTCAACCCGCGCAACGCCGCCGCCGGCGCGTTGCGCCAGCTTGATTCGCGCATCACCGCCCAGCGCAAGCTGAGCTTCTTCGCTTACGGCATCGGTGAGCTGACTGGCGCCGAACTGCCAGCCACCCACAGCGCGCTGCTGGACTGGTACGCCCAACTGGGCTTGCCGGTGAGCGCGGAACGCGATGTGGTACGGGGCAAGGAAGGCCTGGCCGCCTACTACGAGCGCATCGGCAAGGCGCGTCCGGCGCTGCCTTACGAAATCGACGGCGTGGTCTACAAGACCAACCGCCTCGCCGACCAGCGCGCGCTGGGCTTCGTGTCGCGCGCGCCGCGCTTTGCGCTGGCCCATAAATTCCCGGCCGAAGAGGCGTTGACCACGGTGCAGGCCATCGAGGTGCAGGTCGGCCGCACCGGCGCCATCACCCCGGTGGCGCGTCTGGTGCCGGTGTTCGTGGGCGGCGTGACCGTTACCAACGCGACCCTGCACAACGAGGACGAAGTGCGCCGCAAGGACGTGCGCGTAGGCGACACCGTGATCGTGCGCCGCGCCGGCGACGTGATCCCGGAAGTGCTGGCCGTGGTGCTGGACAAGCGCCCCATGCCGGAACCGGCAATGTGGGCGCTGCCCGCCGCATGCCCGGTGTGCGGCTCGCACGTGGTGCGCGAAGAAGGCGAGGCCGTGGCGCGCTGCTCGGGCGGCCTGTTCTGCTCGGCCCAGCGCAAGGAGGCGATCCGCCACTTCTGCGGCCGCCGCATGATGGATATCGAAGGCCTGGGCGACCGCTATATCGACAACCTGGTGGAGTGCAACCTGGTGCACGGCGTGGCGGACCTGTACCGCCTGACGCTGGACGACCTGCTGAAAATGAAGCGCATGGCCGACGAGCGCGACGGCACCACGCCGGACACCGCCGCCCAGGGCAAGGTGCCGACCAAGTGGGCCGAGAACCTGCTGGAGGCGATTGCCGCCGCCAAGAATCCGCCGCTGGAACGCCTGCTGTTCGGGCTCGGCATCCGCCACGTGGGCGAATCGACGGCCAAGACCCTGGCCGACTGGCTGGGCCGCCTGGATCTGGTGCGCCGCGCGCCGGTCGCGCTGCTGCGCGTGCTGCCTGATATCGGCGGCATCGTGGCCGAGTCGATCGCCGACTTCTTCGCCGAAGCACGCAACCAGGAAGCGCTGGACGCGCTGCTGGCAGCGGGCGTGGCGCCGAAAGGCGAACATGCGCCGAAGGCCGCGCTGCGCGAAAAGCTGGAGCCGGTGGCCTTGCTGGCCGCCCTTGGCATTCCCAAACTGACCGAACCGCGTGCGCGCCAGCTGGCCGAGCAGGTTGACCAGGTGAGCCCGGGCGCCACGCTGCTGGCCCTGGCCCACCTGCAGGTGTTCAATGTCTTCGGCCTGCCGGCCGCTGTCGCCGAAGCGCTCGACGCGTGGATGCGCGAGCCGGGCAACCGCGAGGCGCTGGTGGCGCTGCACGAACTGCGCGAAGACCTGCTGGCGCAGTTGCCGCAGGCGGCCGAGACGGAGGGCGCCATGGCCGGCAAGACTTTCGTCCTGACCGGCACGCTGTCCACCATGAGCCGCGACCAGGCGCAAGCCCTGATCGAGCAGGCGGGCGGCAAAGTGTCCGGTTCGGTATCGAAGAAAACCTCGTATGTGGTGGCCGGGGCCGAGGCGGGCAGCAAGCTGGCCAAGGCGGAAGACCTGGGGGTCACCATTCTTGATGAAGCGGGCTTGCTCGCGTTGCTGGGAGCTTGAACATGGCGGTGCGTGAAATCCTGAAGATGGGCGATCCGCGCCTGCTGCGCGTGGCGGAACCGGTGCGCGAGTTCAATACGGCGCAGCTGCATGCCCTGATCGTCGACATGTTCGACACCATGCATGCCGCCAACGGCGCCGGCCTGGCAGCGCCGCAGATCGGCGTCAACCTGCAGCTGGTGATTTACGGCTTCAAGTCCAACGCGCGCTATCCCGATGCGCCGCAGGTGCCGGAGACGGTGCTGATCAATCCCGTGCTGACGCCGATCGGCGAGCAGATGGAAGAGGCGTTCGAAGGCTGCCTGTCGGTGCCTGGCCTGCGCGGCAGCGTGCCGCGCTATACGCGCCTGCACTATGAAGGCTATGACCAGTTCGGCGCACGCATTGTGCGCGATGCGGACGGCTTCCATGCGCGCGTGGTGCAGCACGAGGTCGATCACCTGCTCGGCATCCTCTATCCAGCACGGATCCGCGACTTCAGCAAATTTGGATTTACCTCAGTGTTGTTCCCAGACCTTGACCCGGGTGATGACGATTGAGGTAATATTCCGGCAAGTTTGTTTTCATACCAATAATCGGAATTCCTCCAGATGAGCAACCAGTCGCACAACAACCCGCTTGAATTCAGTGTCCGCGGCATCGTCCTCGGCATTCTCATCACACTGGTCTTTACCGCGGCGCAGGTCTACCTCGGCCTGAAAGTAGGCCTGACCTTCGCCACCTCGATTCCCGCCGCCGTCATTTCGATGGCGCTGCTCAGCGCCTTCAAGGACGCGACGATCCAGGAAAACAATATTGTGCAGACCATCGCATCGTCCGCCGGCACGCTGGCGTCGGTGATCTTTGTGCTGCCTGGCCTGTTGATGATTGGCTGGTGGGCCCAGATCCCGTTCTGGCCAACCTTCGGCGCCTGCGCCATCGGCGGCGTGCTGGGGGTGATGTACACCGTGCCGCTGCGCCGCGCGCTAGTGACGCAATCGAGCCTGCCGTATCCGGAAGGCGTGGCGGCCGCGGAAGTGCTGAAGGTCGGCACGCAGTCGCGCTCCGGCGCGCGCGAAGGCAAGGCCGGCCTGTGGGCGGTGATCTGGGGTTCCGTGGCCTCGGCGCTGTTCGCCTTCCTGGCAGCGGCCAAGCTGATGGCCCATGAGGTTGCGCACTTCGTCAAGGTGGGCAACGGCGCTACCGGCCTGGGTGCTTCCAGCTCACTGGCCCTGATCGGCGCGGGTCACCTGATGGGCATCACCGTCGGTATCGCCATGCTGGTCGGCTTGTTCATCGCCTGGGGCGTGCTGGTGCCGCTGCTGACCAACTGGGCGCCTGCCGCAGCTGGCGTTGCAGTGGCGGACCAGGCCATTGGCGTGTGGCGCACCGAAGTGCGTATGATCGGCGCTGGCACCATTGGTGCCGCTGCCATCGTCACCCTGGCCACGCTGGGCAAGCCGGTGCTCGGCGGCCTGAAGTCGGCCATGGAAGCATCGCGCCGCGCCAAGCAAGGTGGCGGCGACGTGCCACGCGAAGACAAGGACTTGCCGATCTTCTTTGTTGGCCTGGTCACCATCTTGTCGATGGTGCCGGCCGGCTGGCTGCTGGCGTCCTTCCTTTCCGGCGGTCCGCTGTCCTCGATCTCGACCACCCTGGTAGTTGTCGGTATCGGCTATATCCTGGTGGCCGGCATGCTGGCAGCAGCGGTGTGCGGCTACATGGCGGGCCTGATCGGCTCCTCCAATTCGCCGGTATCCGGCCTGGCCATCCTGACTATCCTCGGCGCTGCAACGTCCGTGGGCTGGGTCGGCCGTGAAATCATGGGCCCGGACACCGCCCAGGCGCTGATCGCTTTCGCCCTGTTCGTCACCACCGTGGTGCTGGCGGTGGCGGTGATCGGCAACGACAACCTGCAGGATCTGAAGACCGGCCAACTGGTCGGCGCCACCCCGTGGAAGCAGCAGATTGCGCTGATCATCGGCGTGTTTGCGGGTTCCTGCGTGGTGCCGCCGGTGCTGGAACTGCTGAACCATGCCAATGGTTTCGCCGGCGCGCCGAACGCCAACGCCATTTCGGACCAGCCGCTGGCCGCGCCGCAGGCGACCCTGATCTCCACCTTGGCCAAAGGTGTGATCGGCGGCGACCTGCGCTGGGACCTGGTGGGCTACGGCGCCCTGATCGGCCTGGCCCTGGTGGTGATCGACTTCATGCTGAAGTCCACCAGCAACAAAAAATACAGCCTGCCTCCGCTCGGCGTCGGCTTGGCGATTTACTTGCCGTCGGCCGTCACCGCGCCGGTGGTGGTGGGCGCTGTAGCCGGCTACTTCTTCGAAAAAGCCATGCGTGGCAGGAAGCACGGAGAAGCTGCATCGCGCCTGAGCGTTCTGGTGATGTCGGGCTTTATTGTCGGCGAGAGCCTGTTCAACGTGGCGCTGGCCGGCCTGATCGTGCTGACCAATAACGGCGAGCCATTGGCGATCGCCAACGGCATGTCGGAAGCGACCACCATGCTGATCGCGATTGCAGCCGCCACCGCTGTGGTGGTGGGCCTGTACCGCTGGGCGTCCAACTCGGCGCGCGCAATCGAGGCCTGATGGGCCTGGGAGAAATCCTGAATAGCGCTGGCCAGGCTTTGCTCCTGGTCGGCGCGGCACCCTGGTCGCTATTGGCGGGTGTGCTGGTTTACTTTGTTGTTGCGGAAGCGCTGATGCTGGTTCCCCGCATCGGCTTCCTGCTCAAGTTCTGCATCGCGGCCCTGCTGGCGCCGCAAGTCCTGGCGATGTTCCGCGTCGCCTCCCTTGGCGAAACGCCTTCGCTGCGCATCCTTGCCGATTTCGTCTACCTGCCGCCATCCTCAATGCTGGTGCTGTGCACCACGGCCTTGCTGCCGTTCTTCGTTGGCCTGTGCTATTTTGGCGTGATGCGGCGCGCCGACGGCCTGCGATTCTTTTTCGGGAATGTGCTGAAACAGAAAGCGCCAGAGGCCAAGCACTTCCTCGCGTTCAAAGCCATCATGACCCTCGCCGGTCTGCCATTTACTTATGTGGCGCCGGCCATGGTGCTCAAGGGCTATATTGGCGGCAACGCGCTGGAACAGGGTTTGCTGGCAGCTTTGCTGTATTGGCCGTCGCTACTGGCGTTGCTGGTCGCTGTCGTGGCTTTCGAAGCGCTGGTGGCGGTCTTGCCGCGCAAGCTGGTCGCGTTGCTTGTGGCGCCGCTGCTGGCAGGTTTCCTGTTGTTCCTGTTTGCTTTCACTTACGCGCTGTCCGTGCGTGCTTTCGGAGTGTGACCATGACGTTATCGAGGATGGGGCAGGGTACCTGGAATATGGGCGAGCGGCCTGCTGACAAGGCAGCCGAGGTGCGCGCCCTGCAACTGGGGCTGGACCTGGGCATGACGGTGATCGACACGGCGGAGATGTATGCCGATGGCGGCGCCGAGCAAGTCGTCGGCGAGGCCATTGCCGGACGCCGCAGCGAAGCCTACCTGGTCAGCAAGGTGTTGCCGCAGAACGCTTCGCGCAAGGGCGTGGTGGCGGCCTGCGAGCAGAGCCTGAAGCGGATGAAGGTCGAGCATATCGACCTGTACCTGCTGCATTGGCCCGGCAGCATCCCCTTGGCCGAAACCCTGGAAGGACTGATGGCGTTGAAGAAGGCGGGTAAGATCCATGAATACGGCGTCAGCAACTTCGACCTGGCCGACATGAAAGCGGCTGATGCCCTGCCGGGCGGCGACGCGATCGAAGCCAACCAGGTGCTGTACAACTTGCGCCGGCGCGGCGCCGAATGGGACTTGCTGCCCTGGTGCGAGGAGCACGGCGTCCTGCTGATGGCGTATTCGCCGCTGGAGTCGGACCGCGCCGAGCAAGCGCGCCTGCTGGCAGAGCCGGCCCTGCAGGCGGTGGCGGCGCGCCACCAGGCTACGCCGGCGCAGATTGCGCTGGCATGGTTGCTGCGGCGCGACGGCGTGATGCCTATCCCCAAAGCCGTGAGCGAGGCCCACGTGCGCGCCAATGCGGCCGCCATGTCGCTGCGGCTGGACCAGGAGGACCTGGCCGTGCTGGACCGGTCGTTCTCACCGCCACGGCGCGCGACGCCGCTCGACGTGCTCTGAGGCGCGACAGCTTTCTTAATAGCGGTAGCTGGCGTACACCGCAGCCGTGGGCGCCGTGCTGCGCAAGGTGAGCGGGCTGCGGGCGGCTTCGCGCAGCAGGGTGCTGGAACCGAGCATGCCGGTCACGCTCCAGCGTTCGTCCACCTTGTGCTGCCAGGCGATGTTCAGCACCGCCTCGTACAAGCCGGCGTCTGGCGTGAATTGCTTGCGCCCGGAGCGCAGCGCCTGCAGCGCGCTCACGCCGTGATAGGTCTGCATGTATTTTTTGTCGGCGAGGTTCGCGCCCAGCGAGATGGCGATCTTGTCGCTGTCGTCCTGGTGCACGATGCCGGTCACTTCCAGCCCGGCGGTCTTGCCGTTCTGGCGCTGCGACAAGGGCAGCGATGCCGTAGCGCCCACCATGAGGCCGGGGGTGATGCTGTAGCCGGCGCGCAGGTTGGCGGTGGCGCTGGCTTTGATGTCGCCCATACCGCGCAGCTCCTTGCTGCCGCGATTGCCGGCAAAGCCGCTTTCATTCTTTTCCTTTCGTTCGCCGCGCACGCCGAGCGCCGCATCCAGCGACATATTGCCCAGCGCCGTGCCGAAGCCCAGGCCGCGCATGGTGCTGGCGTAGAAGCCGTTGGCCATCTGGTAGTCGATGGCGACGATGGGCGCGAGCTGCATCTCCTTCGAGCCTGCATAGCGCGGCGCGGCGGCCAGGCCGCCGCCGAGGGTGAGGGTGTTTTCCTGCGCCTGGGCGGCGAAGCTGGCGGCCAGGAGGGCAAACATGATGCTTGGTTTCATGACTTTTTCTCAATGAAGTGATGGAGCCGGCAGTCTCGCAGCGCAGCATGAAGATTGGATAAAGCCCGCCTTCACCCTTCCTTCATGCAGGCATGCTTAAATAGCGGCCATGAAGATACTGTTGATCGAAGACGACATGGACCTGGGTAACGGCATCCGCATTGCGCTGGCAGACCAGGGCATGGACGTGACCTGGGTGCGCCAACTGGCCGATGCGCAACGCCAGGTGGAACAGCGCGGTTTCGATCTGCTGCTGCTGGACCTGGGGCTGCCGGATGGCGACGGCATGTCGCTGCTGGCGGCCTTGCGGCGCGAACGCGAGGGCGTGCCGATCCTGATCCTGAGCGCGCGCGACGCGCTGTCCGACCGCCTGCAAGGGCTGGATAAGGGCGCCGACGATTACCTGGTTAAGCCGTTCGAGCTGGCCGAGCTGCTGTCGCGCGTGCGTGCGCTGGCGCGGCGCAGCTACGGCTTTGACGGCGAAACCTTGGAGCTGCGCGGCATCGTGCTGCATGCTCCCACGCGCCGCGTCACTGTCAACGGCCGCGCCGCCGACCTGACCGGCAGTGAATACGAGCTGCTGCGCATGCTGATGATGCGCGCCGACCGCGTAGTGACGCGGCGCGCGCTGGAGGAGCAGGCCTTGCCCGGGGCCCAGGCCAATGCCAGCAATTCGCTGGACGTGCACATGGCTAACCTGCGCCGTAAGCTGGGCGAGGGGCTGGTGCGCACGGTGCGCGGCGTGGGGTATGTGATCGACCAGCGCGAGGGCGGCCGGTGAGCGCGGCCTTCGCGGCCCGCTGGCGCGCGCGCATTGCCGGGAGCAGCCTGATGGCGCGCCTGCTGCTGGCGCAGATGTCGGTGCTGTGCGTGCTCTGGCTGCTATGCATGGTCTTTATCGTGTACGACGCCAGCAAGGACAAGGTCACACTGCAGCAGCAAGAACTCTACGACGCCGCCTTTGCCGTGGCGGAGGGCCTGCAAGGCGATCCGGCCAGGCTGGCCCACACCATGAACGCGATGGAGGCGGCCTTGCGCGGCATTGGCGGGGCCGATGGCGTTGCTTTCCCCGGGCCGGGCATGGTGCTGGCGGACGCGAACGGAACGCTGTACCGTTCCCGCTTGCTGCCGACCGCCTTCCCGCTTATCGCGCCCGGCGAGGTGGTGCAGCTCGAGAGTGGCGGCCGCCAATGGCGCGCGCGCACCGTGCAGTCGCCACGCAGCGGGCTGCGCGTCACCATCGTTATGCCGGCCGACGGCGTCAACATCTTCCTGACCATGGCCTCGCGCGGGACCCTGGTGCTGCCCCTGCTTATCAGCCTGCCGTTCCTGATCCTGCCGGCCTGGTTCAGCATCCGCGTGGCGCAAGGCCCCTGGCGCGACGCCATGGCGGAACTGGCCACGCGCGGTCCGCAAGACCTGCGCCCGCTGCCGGTGGAAGGCCGGCCGCGCGAGCTGGCCGCCATGTTCACCCGCATCAATGCGCTGCTGGCGCGCGTCAGCGACAGCGCCCAGCGCGAGCGCGCCTTCATCGCTGACGCCGCGCATGAACTGCGCACGCCGCTGGCGGCCATGCGCATCAACGTGGAAGCGCTGCAGCGGCAGGCCAGCGAGCCGCGCCAGCAGCAGCTGTTGGACGGCATCGTCAGCGGCAACGTGCGCGCCACGCGTTTGGTGAGCCAGTTGCTGCGCCTGATGCGCAGCGACGCCACGGTGGGCGAGCAGCTGGAGCCTATCTGCTTCGACGCGCTGGTGCAGGAGCGCATGGCGGCGCTGGCGGGCATCGCCGATGCGCGCGGCATCGAGCTGGAGCTGAGCGGGGACAATGGCGTGCTGCTCGCCGGCCGGCGCGAAAGCCTGGTCTCGCTGGTGGATAACCTGCTGGACAACGCCATCAAATACAGCCCGCAGGGCGGCAAAGTGCTGGCCGATGTGCGCGCCGAGGGCGCGCAATGCGTGCTGCGCATTGCCGACCAGGGGCCGGGCATCGCGCCCGGGCTGCGCGAACGGGTGTTCGACCGTTTCTTCCGCGATCCGCGCCAGGCGCAGGGCGGCAGCGGCCTTGGTCTGGCGATTGTACGGGCGGTGGTGGAGCAGCATGGCGGCGGCATCGGGCTCGATGCCGCCGGCAGCATGGGGCTGTGCGTGACGGTGAGCTTGCCTAGCGCTGCAGGCGCGAAGCGCTGAGGCGCTCCAGGATGCGGTGTAGTTCTTCTTGCATCAGCGCCGACAGGTTGCTGAACTGGCAGCCGATCTGCACTTGCTCGCCCAGCAGGAAGGAGCGGAAGTGGCGCGACAGGCGGATCTCCAGGTCGCAGATCAATACCGAACCCGGCCCCATTTCCAGGCGCACGCGCTGCAGCTTGCGGCCCACATGCAGGCCGACCGCGTCGCGCGGCGAACAGCGCATGCCGACGCCGCCTATCGCGAAGTCGTACAGCTGCAGCTCATACGGTTTGCCGTTCAGGACGAAGGACGCCGTGTGGTAGGTGCCGAGCGGGGTTTCCAGGCGCGGCGCGGCGCGGCGGTTCAGCACCTGGCAGCGTTCCGGGAATTGCGCCGGGATCAAGGTGGGCTGCTCCGGCAGGGCGTTCCAGTGCGGGTCGTTCAGCTTGAACTGGAACTTGGCGCCGCGCAGCCAGGCGACGAAGGTGCATTCGCCCGGCGGCAGGGTGCTGCCCTCGTTGAGTTCGATGACAAAATGCGGCAGCTCGGGGTCAACCGACAGGAAGCGGGCCAGCACCACGTCGGCGTTGTCGTGGTGATAAATCGAGACAGCATCGCCCGTTTCGGCCAGCGCGGCCAGCGCGTTGCCGATTTCATCAGGGTCGACGATATCGTGGGGATGGGCTCCCGCAGGAATCGGCTCCACGGCGTCCTGCGGACGCGGTGGACCTTTGCGGAAGTCAGATGGCATTGGATCGTTCACAGCTTAATGTTCTCGTTTTTTAGGAGAAGACGCCAGCTACTTTACAGCGTTCCCGCCTCTTTCGCTTGCTAAACGGCAATCAATGCTGCATTTATGTTGCATCGATGCCGATTCAGAAGCACTCATCCGGCGACAGGTAGCGCCATTGTCCTTCCGGCAAGTTTCCAAGTTTGACACGCCCAATGCGCACCCGCTTCAGCCCGACCACGCGCAGGCCGACCATTTCGCACATGCGGCGGATCTGGCGCTTCTTGCCTTCGCGCAGGGTAAAGCTGAGCTGGTCGTCGTTCTGCCAGCGCACTTTGGCCGGCAGCAGCGGCTTGCCGTCCATCCACAAGCCATGGTTGAGCTTCTTCAGGTCGGCGTCCGGCAGGCGGCCTGGCTTGGTGTACTCGACGCGCACCAGGTATTCCTTGTCAATACTGGTATTTTCGCCGATCAATTGCTTGGCGATGCGGCCGTCCTGGGTCAGCACCAGCAGGCCGACGGAGTCGATGTCCAGGCGGCCGGCGGGCACCAGGCTGCGCAACTGGGCGCGGTCGAAGCGCTCCGGCGCGTCGTCCTCTTCCCAGCGGTTTTCTGGTTTTACCAGCACCACGGCCGGCTGGTAGCCGTCTTCGGCCTGGCCGGAAACGTAACCGACCGGCTTGTTGATCAGGATGGTGACGCGGCGCGCCTGCTCGGCGGCTGCCTGGCGCTCCACGGTGACTTTTTGGCTCGGGTAGACCTTGGTGCCCAGTTCGGACACGATCTGGCCATCCACGCGCACCCAGCCCTTGGCGATCCATTCATCGGCCTCACGGCGGGAGCACAGGCCCAGTTCGGACATGCGCTTGGACAGGCGTAACAGTTCTTCAGACATCAGATTTTCAGTGCTTCTAGTAAGTCGGTTTCCAGCTGCAGCTGGGTACGGGCATTGGCCAGGGCGGGGCCGTCGACGATGAACACGTCTTCCACGCGTTCGCCGAGGGTCATGACCTTGGCCGTATGCAGGTTGATTTTATAGTTGGTCAGCACCTTGGCGATCGAGTACAGCAGGCCGGTGCGGTCGTTGGCCGCCACCGACAGCAGGTAGTACTGGCCGCGTTCATCCGGCCGCAGGTCCACGGTTGGCTGGATCGGGAAGGTGCGCGACAGGCGCGACAGGCGGCCCTTGCTCGGGGCGCTGAGCGGGCCTTGCGTCAGCAGCAGCTCGCACAGCTCATGCTCGATCAGGTTGATGATGTCGCGGTAGCTCTTGGCGAAATTCTGCTCGGTGACCAGGAAGGTGTCGAGCGCGTAGCCGTGCTTGGTGGTGTGGATCTTCGCATCCAGGATGCTGAAATTCTTGCGGTCGAAGTAGGAGCAGATGCGCGCGAACAGGTCGGGCTGGTCCTTGATGTAGACCGCCACCTGCAAGCCTTCGCCGATCGGCGCCAGGCGCACTTTCACCACCGGCTGTTCGCTGTCCAGGCGGTCCCACAGAGCGCGCGTCTGCCAGGCGATATCGCTGGCGTCGTGGCGCAGGAAGTAGGCCAGGTCGAGCTGCTTCCACAGCGCTTCGTGGGCATCGGGCGGCAGGCCGTACAGGCGCAGGGTGGCCAGGGCTTCCTGCTGGCGGTTCTTCAGCTCGCGGTCGGCGGAATGCGGCTCGCCGCCCAGCACGCGCAGGGTCATTTTGTACAGGTCTTCCAGCAGCTTGCCTTTCCAGGCATTCCAGACTTTCGGGCTGGTGCCGCGGATGTCGGCCACCGTCAGCAGGTACAGGCCGGTCAGGTGGCGCTCGTCGCCCACGGTCTTGGCGAAGGCCTGGATCACGTCCGGATCGGACATGTCCTGCTTCTGCGCCACGTGCGACATGGTCAGGTGGTGCTCGACCAGGAAGGCCACCAGTTCGATGTCTTCCTGGCTCATGCCGTGTTCCTGGCCGAACTGGTGCACGTCGGCCACGCCCAGCTTGGAGTGGTCGCCGCCGCGTCCCTTGGCGATATCGTGGAACAGCGCCGCCACGTATAGCAGCCAATGTTGCGGGTAGTTCGCCATCAGCTGCGAGCAGAACGGGTATTCGTGCGCGTGCTCGGTCATGGTGAAGCGGCGCATATTGCGCAGCACCATCATGATGTGCTGGTCCACCGTGTACACGTGGAACAGGTCGTGCTGCATCTGGCCGGTGATCTTGCGGAAGCTTGGCAGGTAGCGGCCCAGGATGGACAGCTCGTTCATGCGGCGCAGGTTGTGGATGATGCCTTGCGGCGCCTGCAGGATACGCAGGAAGTAAGCCTTGTTGACCGGGTCGGCGCGGAAGCCGGCGTCGATCTTGAAGCGCTCATGCCACAGCGCGCGGATGGTGCGCGCCGTCATGCCCTTCAGGGCCGGGCGTTCGCACAGCAGCACGAAAATCTCCATGATGGCGGACGGCGTTTTTTCAAACGTATCGTCGTCGTTCATGTCGATCAGGCCGTTCACTTCGCTGAAGCGCTCGTTGATGCGCACCTTTTCCTCGTTGTGCGGGAACAGGTAGGCTTCGATATTCTGCAGCAGGATGGTGTTCAGCTGCACCACGGCCTTGGCAGCCCAGTAGTAGCGCTGCATCAGGTATTCGCTGGCGCGGCGCATGTGCACGCCGCTGCCGGTGGCTTTCAGGCCCAGGGTCTCGGCGACGGCGGTCTGCACGTCGAACACCAGGCGGTCTTCGCGGCGGCCGGCCACCAGGTGCAGGCGCACGCGGATATCCTTGAAGGCGCGCTCCTTCTCCATCAGCTGGCGCGCCTCGGTTTGCGTAATCAGGCCGCGCACGGCCAGGGTGCGCCAGGAGTTGGCCAGGCCGGCGGCCTTGGCCATCCACAGGATCACGTGCAGGTCGCGCAGGCCGCCCGGGCTCTCCTTCACATTCGGCTCAAGGCTGAACGGGGTGTCCTCGTACTTGGCGTGGCGCTGGCGCATTTCGATGGTCTTGGCCTCGAAAAAGGCGCGCGGGTCCATGGCCTTGTTGTAGGCGTCCTGCATCTGCGCGAACAGCACCATATTGCCGGTGATGATGCGCGCTTCCAGCAGGCTGGTTTGCACGGTGATGTCGGCCTTCGATTCGGCCAGGCATTCGTCGATGGTGCGGATGCTGTGGCCCACGTCCAGGCCCAGGTCCCACAGCAGCTGGACGAATTCCTCCAGGCGGCCGCGCGTGGCGTCGTCCGGCGCCTCATGCAGCAGGATCAGGACGTCGACATCGGAATAGGGGAACAGCTCGCCGCGCCCGTAGCCGCCCACGGCCACCAGCGCCGCTTGCGGCGGCAGGCGCGTATTGGCCCAGGCCTGGGTCAGCACGTCGTCGACGCTGCTGCGCAGGTTGCGCAGCAGCTTTTCCGGCATGCCG
Organism: Pseudoduganella guangdongensis; assembly: GCF_009857475.1. Lineage (GTDB taxonomy): Bacteria > Pseudomonadota > Gammaproteobacteria > Burkholderiales > Burkholderiaceae_D > Rugamonas > Rugamonas guangdongensis. The sequence continues at coordinate 23,609 of NZ_WWCJ01000013.1, forward strand.
TCCTCGTGGAAGTTGGCGATCAGGCGCTGGCGGTCCGTTTTCAGGCGGGCCTTCAACTGTTCCCGCAGGTCCTTCTTCATCACGGCGTGGGGCATGCGTACTCGGGCTTTCGCTTAAGCTGCGACTTTTTCGGTGACAAAGGCTGGCGGCTGCGGGCTGCCGGCGGACAGGGTCAGCACTTCATAGCCGGTTTCGGTCACGAGGATGGTGTGCTCCCACTGCGCGGACAGGCTGCGGTCCTTGGTCTTGATGGTCCAGCCATCCGGCATTTCCTTGATCTCGCGGCGGCCGGCGTTGATCATCGGCTCGATGGTGAAGATCATCCCCGCTTCCAGCACGGGGCCGGTGCCCGGCTTGCCGTAGTGGAGGATTTGCGGCTCTTCGTGGAAAACTTTGCCGATGCCGTGGCCGCAGAATTCGCGCACCACGCTGTAGCCGGCCTTCTCGGCATGCGCCTGGATGGCGTGGCCGATATCGCCCAGGGTCGCGCCCGGCTTGACCTGCTCGATGCCCAGCCACATGCACTCGTAGGTGATGTCGGACAGGCGCTTGGCCAGGATCGATGGCTTGCCGATGAAGAACATACGGCTGTTGTCGCCGTGGTAGCCGTCCTTGATCACGGTGATGTCGAGGTTGACCACGTCGCCGTCCTTGAGCGGCTTTTCGCCCGGGATGCCGTGGCAGATCACGTCGTTGACGGAGGTGCAGATGGCTTTAGGGTAGGGCGTGTAGCCTGGCGGGCAGTAATTCAGGGGCGCCGGGATGGTGCCCTGCACATTGGTCATGTACTCGTGGCACAGGCGGTCCAGCTCGGCGGTGGTGACGCCAACCTTGACGAAAGGGGTGATGTAGTCGAGCACTTCCGAGCCGAGGCGGCCGGCGAGGCGCATGCCTTCGATGTCCTCGGGGGTTTTGATATTGATAGTCATGGATTCTTGCTGGGTTGTCTTGGTCGCGCACGGGCGCGTTATCAGCAAGATTATAAACGACAGCGGCGCTCGCGCCGCCTATGCCGTTTTCGCCGCCCGGCAGCGCGAAAGCGGCGCAAGCCGTCGCGCACGGGTTACAGGCGACATTTGCTTGTCATAAAAGCACCTTAGGATCGGCCCACCCTCAACGACCCATAAGGAAGACCGATGCCCTCCAGCCGCCGCAAATTCCTCGGCATGGCCACCGCCGGCGCCGCCGGCACCCTGTTTCCCGACCTGATCCGGCAAGCGCTGGCGGTGCCGGCCTACAGTCCCACCGGCACCCTGGCCGATGTGCAGCACGTGGTGATCTTCATGCAGGAAAACCGTTCCTTTGACCATTATTTCGGCACCCTGGCCGGCGTGCGCGGTTTTAATGACCCGCGTGCCATCACCTTGCCGGATGGTAAGCCGGTCTGGTATCAGCCCAACGCGGCGGGCGGCTATGTGTTGCCTTTCCACTTTGATGCAAAAAATACAAGCGCGCTGTCGCTTGGCACCAATCACAGCTGGAAGGGTTCGCAGGCGACCTGGCAGGGCTGGGATGCCTGGGTCAAGCAGAAGACGGCCCAGGCCATGGGCTATTTCGATCGTGGCGACCTGCCGTTCTACTATGCCCTGGCGGACGCCTTCACCATCTGCGACGACTACCACTGCTCGATCTTCGGCGCGACCGACCCGAACCGCATGTACTCGCTGACCGGCACCAACCAGAACTGGCTGGGATCGATGGGCAGCCTGTACAACATCGATGCGGCCGGCTATTACAACAACGATCCCAAGTACGACAACATCGGCTCCAGCGTGACGGCCGGCGCGCCGAACTGGCGCACCTATGCGGAAGTGCTGGAGGGGAACAGCGTCAGCTGGAAGGTCTATCAGGAACGGGACAACTATGGCGATAACTACCTGGCCTATTTCCGCAATTTCCGCGTGAATGCCGACGGCTCGCGCCTGTCGCCGGACAGCCCGCTGTACCAGAAGGGGCGCGCCATCGCGCCAGGTTCGACCGAGGCGAACGCGCGCGGCACCAAGGGTGACTGGCTGGTCGCCTCGTTTGCGGACGATGTGCGCAATAACCGCTTGCCGCAGGTATCGTGGATCTGCGCGCCGAACGACTATACCGAGCACTCGCCCAATTCGCCCAACGCAGGGGAGAACCTGACCGCGCGTCTGCTGGCGGCGCTGGTGGCCAACCCCGAGGTCTGGTCGAAAACGGTCTTCCTGCTCACCTACGATGAGAACGACGGCTTCTTCGACCATATCCCTTCGCACCTGGCGCCGCTGAATCCGGGCATGGGGCGCGCGACCATGGCGGACGTGGGGCAGTACGAGAACTACAATGGCGTGCCAGTCGGCCTGGGGCCGCGCGTGCCGATGCTGGTGATTTCGCCCTGGAGCAAGGGCGGCCGCGTTTGCTCGCAGCTGTTCGACCACACGTCTAAACTGCGCTTCCTGGAGGAGTGGCTTGCAGCGCGCGGCAAGGCGCGCAGCAGCACGCGCTGCGAGCATATTTCCCCTTGGCGCCGGGCGGTGTGCGGCGACCTGACCTCCGCCTTCGATTTCAGGACGCCGAATGCCGCCTGGCCGGCCTCCGTGCCCAAGACAACCAGCTACCAGCTGGTCTCCGGCAAACCGTACCCGCAGCCCCCGGCGCTGCAAACGCTACCGCTACAGGAGGCGGGCAGCCCGCGCTATTCATGCGCCTTACCGTACAACTTTGCGGTGAGCGGACGCGTGGCGGCGGCGCGCCAGTTTGAGTTGTCCTTCTTTAACCAGGGCGCGGCGGGCGGCGCATTCATTGTCTATTCGCGGGCGCGCACCGATGGGCCTTGGTACTACACGGTGGAGGCCGGCAAGCGTATCGAGCGTGAGGTGTGGAACTGGAATGGCGCGAACTATCACTTGAGCGTGCTCGGCCCGAATGGCTTCCTGCGCGAGTACGGCGGCGTGCTGGCGCTGGCCAATGCGGCTGGCGGTGCGCGGCCTGAAGTGTCGTTTAACGCCCATGCCAACTTCACGGCGCAGGGTGTCGATGTCATCCTGTCGAATGCCGGCGGTGCGGCGGCTGTCACCTTCAAGGTGGTCGACAATGCCTATGGCCGTGGAGAGAGCAGCCATACCGTTGGGGCCGGCCAGCAGGTGGCGGTCAGGGTGTCGGTTGCCGCCAGTTTTGGCTGGTATGACTTGTCGGTCAGCTGCGATATGGATAGCCAGTACTTGCGCCGCATGGCGGGCCGCGTCGAGATTGGGCAGCCGCTGCGCACCGATCCGGCGCTCGCGCGCAGCGGCGCAGGGGCGCGGGCGACGCTGGCGGCAACCCCGGTCGCGGTGCCGCGCGCGACCCCGCTCAGTTTGGCCTACACGGTGCCCGCGCCCCAAGTGAGCGGCAAGAACTGGATCGGCATCTACCGTAGCGGCGTCACGCCCGGGCAGGCGTCCTCCCTGGCGTGGCAATATGTCGGGGCCGGCTCAGGTAGCGTCCGCTTCGAAACGTCGGCGCTGGTCGCGGGAAGCTACTCGGCGTGGCTGCTGTACAACGATGGTTACCAGGCGCTGGCCGGTCCGGTCGCGTTCACGGTGGCTTGAGTCATCGCGTCGGCGTAGTGCGCTTTTCGGCGAGCAGATGTTCGATCTGGTTGAGTTTCAGCAGGATTTCGACTTGCGCCGGCGATGCTTGCCGGCCCTGCCCGAAAGCGGACTGCATATTTTGCAGTAGCGCTGCGTTGAAGGCGGCAACGCCGAAGACTGTGCTGAGGGTGGCCGCGATGCCGGTTGCGACCACAGCGCGCTTGACGCTGGTCACGGCCTGTTCAAAGGCGGCCATGCGCCGCTCAACGTCGCGAGCGCGAAGCTCTTCCCGATCGCGGGCAGCAGCCTCCCGCTCACGGGCCGCGGCCTCGCGCTCGTCGGCGCGAGCTGTGTAGGCCTCCATAATGGCGCGGAACTCAGCAAGTTTCGCATCGTGGCGCGCTTCGGAAACGGCAAGGCTGGAATCGACATACTGTTTGAGGGCGGGATCCATAACTTGATCTTCGGCGGTGGCGGATTGGATGTCAACCAGACTCATGGGGAACCTCCGTGAGATTCCCCATTATGGCGACTACCCCCTTACCCGCTTAGAGCCAGATCAAGCTTTGGCTGGCTTGCCTGCCGCCAGATGGTGCGCCACCAGGGCGTTGGCGTGACCATGACCCATGGCGTGCTCGTTCTTCAGCACTCCGACCATGTCCATGTGCTTCATGCCTTTCATGCCCTGCAGCAGCTTGAACCAGTGCTCGATCGGCTGGCCGTATTTGGCTTCGATGGACGGGAAGTAGGAGGATGGGGTTCCCATGTGCGCCTCCTTATTGTTCAACCAGCAGGGCAAGCAAGGCCAGCGACTGCTGCCAGCCCACGTAGCACTGGTCGGCCGGGATCACGGCCGGCACGCCTTCCTGGGTGATTTCGACCTCGGTGCCGCAGGAAACGGCGCGCAGGATGATGGTGGAGGTCATCTGGCCCGGCAGGTTGGGGTCGTCGAAGGTGGCGCTGTAGCGGATCTTCTCGCCCGGGTGCAGTTCCAGGTACTCGCCGCCAAAGGAGTGCGTGAAGCCGGTGCCGAGGTCGGTGAAGGACATGCGGTACTTGCCGCCTACGCGGGCATCCATTTCGTGTACCTCGCCCAGGTAGCCGTTCGGCGGCAGCCATTTGTTGAAGGCGGCAGCGGTGGTCCAGGCTTTGTAGATGCGATCCGGGGAGGCGCGCAGGACGCGGTGCAGTTTGATGGTGTTGGTTGCCATTTCAAGTCTCCTTGTGGGTGGTTGGTATAGGCACGACGTGCCAGCCTTGCCGGAATCGACAGGAAAATACAAAAAGTGCGAAATATTTTGTATTCATTGTCAATGTTGCACTAAAATGCCGCCCGGTGCACGGCCGGCAGAGCGGCAACACGCTTGCACAGCACCCCCTGAATAAGCTAAAATCGATGGTTGCCTGAACTCCGTTCTTGCAATGTTGTAAATTTTCTTATTTTATAAACCCGAATCCCCCCAACAAGGGTGCCCGCAAGGGTCACTGGGCGGATTCCAGACCCAACCCTGGAGTAAATATGTCTGTAACGATGCGTGAAATGCTGGAAGCCGGCGTCCATTTCGGTCACCAAACCCGTTTCTGGAACCCAAAGATGGCTCCGTTCATCTTCGGCCACCGCAACAAGATTCACATCATCAACCTGGAAAAGACCCTGGCCATGTACCAGGACGCGATGAAAACCATCCGTCAAATCTCCGCTTCCCGTGGCACCATCCTGATGGTTGGCACCAAGCGCCAGGCTCGCGACATCATCGCTGCTGAAGCTCAGCGCGCAGGTGTTCCGTTTGTTGACCAGCGTTGGCTGGGCGGCATGCTGACCAACTTCAAGACCATCAAGACCTCGATCAAGCGCCTGAAAGACATGGAAGCATCGATCGAAGACGGTTCCGTCGAGAAGCTGTCGAAAAAAGAAGCACTGCTGTTCCGTCGCGAACTGGACAAGCTGCAGAAATCCATCGGCGGTATCAAGGATATGGGCGGTGTTCCTGACGCAATCTTCGTGGTGGACGTTGGCTACCACAAAGGCGCGATCACCGAAGCTGCAAAACTGGGCATCCCAGTGATCGGTGTGGTCGATACCAACCACTCCCCAGCAGGCGTGACCCACGTTATCCCTGGTAACGACGACTCTTCCAAAGCGATCACCCTGTACGCCCGCGGCGTAGCAGACGCGATCCTGGAAGGCCGCGCAAACGCCACCACTGAAGTCCTGGAATCGATCAAGACTGCAGCTGGCGACGAGTTCGTAGAAGTTAACGAGCAGGCTTAATTGCCTGGCTGCCGCAAGGCAGCTTCAGCTTGAGAAAGGGGTGGCCCACCAGCTCCCCCTTTTTTTTAAACCGAATCACCCGGACGAGCAGGCTGCCTTTGGCGCCGCCCCGGACAGAATCCCAAACCGAATACAGGAGAAACACATGGCAGCAATTACTGCAGCAATGGTAGGCGAACTGCGCGCAAAAACCGACGCGCCAATGATGGAATGCAAAAAAGCGCTGACCGAAGCCGGCGGCGACATGGACAAAGCGGAAGAGCTGCTGCGCGTTAAGCTGGGCGGCAAAGCTGCCAAAGCTTCGGCACGTATCACCGCTGAAGGCGTGGTTGCTTCCTACATCGCTGGCAACGTCGGCGCCCTGGTGGAAGTGAACTCCGAGACCGACTTCGTTGCGAAAAACGACGACTTCCTGGCCCTGGCCGCCCTGGCTGCCAAGCTGGCCGCTGAACACAACCCGGCTGACGTTGCTGCCCTGCAGGCTCTGCCAGCTGGCAACGGCCAGACCCTGGACGAAGTGCGCGCCGCCCTGGTTGGTAAAATCGGCGAAAACATGTCCTTCCGTCGTTTCCAGCGTTTTGAAACCACCGGCAAGCTGGCAACCTACCTGCACGGCACCAAGATCGGCGTGATCGTTGATTTCGACGGCGCCGACGAGCAAGTGGGTAAAGACGTGGCCATGCACATCGCTGCAATGAAGCCAGTCGCCCTGTCGTCCGACAACGTGCCAGCTGACCTGATCGCTAAAGAGCGTTCGGTTGCCCAGGCCAAGTCCGACGAAGATGCAGCTGCCGCTGTTGCCGCCGGCAAGCCAGCCCAGCCAGCCGACATCGTTGCCAAGCGTATCGATGGCGCCGTGGCCAAGTACCTGAAAGAAGTGTCCCTGATGAACCAGGCTTTCGTGAAAAACGACAAGCAGTCCATCGAGCAGATGCTGAAAGCCGCTAACACCACCGTTAAGGGCTTCACCATGTACGTGGTTGGCGAAGGCATTGAGAAGAAAGTTGACGATTTCGCGGCGGAAGTCGCAGCCCAAATGGCTGCCTCCAAAGGCGCATAATCAAGAGAACGGGCCGCAAGGCCCGTTTTTTTAGCTGTACCCGGCTTGTTAAGCTTTTTTTAAGGCTTGCACGCTGCGATTTGAACGGTGGACAATGGCATTTCCGTTATCATTGCCGCCGAAGCCAGACCGAACAAAACATTGAAAAAGGAGCCCCAGCTCATGTCAAAACCAGCCTTCAAGCGCGTCCTCCTGAAATTGTCCGGCGAAGCCCTGATGGGCGACGACCCGTACGGCATCAACCGCGCCACCATCGAGCGCACTGTGGCGGACGTCGCCGAAGTCGCAAAGCTGGGCGTTGAAGTAGCGGTCGTGATTGGCGGCGGCAACATCTTCCGTGGCGTGGCGCCAGGCGCCCAGGGCATGGACCGCGCGACTGCCGACTACATGGGCATGCTGGCTACCGTGATGAACGCCCTGGCCCTGGCCGATGCGATGAAGCACGTGGGCGTGACCGCGCGCGTGATGTCGGCCATCGGCATCGAGCAGGTGGTCGAGCCGTATGTGCGCCCGAAAGCGCTGCAGTACCTGGAAGAAGGCAAGGTCGTGATCTTCGCTGCCGGCACCGGCAACCCGTTCTTCACCACCGACACCGCTGCCGCGCTGCGCGGTTCGGAAATGAGTGCGGAAATCGTGCTGAAGGCGACCAAGGTCGACGGCATCTACACCGCCGACCCGAAGAAGGACCCGAACGCCACCATGTATCACAAGATCAGCTTCGACGAAGCGATCTCCAAGCACCTGCAGGTAATGGACGCCACCGCCTTTGCGCTGTGCCGCGACCAGAAGCTGCCGATTAAAGTGTTCTCGATTACCAAACCCGGCGCGTTGATGAACGTGATTATGGGCGAGGAAGAGGGTACACTGGTACACGTTTAATAATATTCAAGTTAAAGCAACAGGAGTTATGAATGTCTACTGCTGACATTAAAAAGAGCGCCCAGGACAAAATGGGCAAATCCCTGGAAACCTTGCGCGCCAATCTGGCCAAGGTGCGTACCGGTCGTGCCCACGTCGGCATGCTGGACAGCGTGATGGTGGATTACTACGGCAACCCAACCCCGATCAACCAGGTCGCCAACCTGACCCTGGTCGACGCGCGCACTATCGGCGTGACCCCGTTCGAAAAGAAAATGGGCGCCGTGATCGAAAAGGCGATCCGTGATTCCGACCTGGGCCTGAACCCGGCCTCGCAAGGCGACACCATCCGCGTGCCGACCCCGCCGCTGAACGAAGAGCGCCGCAAGGAAATGGTCAAGCTGTGCAAAGGCGAAGGCGAAGATTCGAAAGTGGCCGTGCGCAACATCCGCCGCGACGCCAACGAAGCCATGAAAAAGCTGGTCAAGGACAAAGCCATTTCGGAAGACGACGAGCGTCGCGGCGTCGACGAAGTGCAGAAGCTGACCGACAAGTTCATCGCCGACATCGACAAGATCGTTGCCGAAAAAGAGAAAGAAGTCCTGACCGTCTAAGGACCCAAAACCGGGGAGGGGTGGAGGCATTGCCTCCACGTCCCCGGATTTTTAGTTTACGTACCTATGAAATATTCGAGTTCGACGACCGCAGTTCCGGATGCGCCCAAGGTGCCGCGCCACCTGGCCATTATCATGGACGGCAACGGACGCTGGGCAACCAAGCGTTTCATGCCGCGCGTGGCAGGCCACGTCAAGGGCGTGGAAGCGGTGCGCACCGTGGTGGAAGCCTGCGCCGCGCGCGGCATCGAGTACCTGACCGTCTTCGCGTTCAGCTCCGAGAACTGGCGCCGGCCGGAAGAGGAAGTTTCGCTCTTGATGAAACTGTTCGTCACCGCGCTGGAGCGCGAAGTGTCGAAGATGCATGCGAATAATATCCGCCTGAAGGTGGTGGGCGACCTGTCGCGCTTCGATGCGAAGCTGCAGGAAATGATCGCCAACGCCGAGCGCAAGACCGCCAACAACACCCGCATGACCGTCACCGTGTGCGCCAACTACGGCGGCCGCTGGGATATCATGCAGGCCATCGGCAAGATGGTGGCCGAGCATCCGGGCGTGACCGACTTCTCCGAAGAGCAGCTGGCGCCGTACCTGTCCATGGCCTATGCGCCCGAGCCGGATCTGTTCATCCGCACCGGCGGCGAAGAGCGCATCTCCAACTTCCTGCTGTGGCAACTGGCCTACACGGAGCTGCACTTCACCGATACCTATTGGCCCGATTTCAATGCCGAACGCCTGGACGAGGCGATTGCCTCCTACCAGAACCGTGAACGCCGCTTTGGCCGCACCGGCGACCAAGTGGCCCAGAAAAGCTAAACTAGCATGCTGAAAACCCGCGTGATTACCGCCGTCCTGCTGCTGGCGGTACTGCTGCCCGTCCTGTTCTCCGGCTACCAGCCGGCGGTGGACGCGGTGGTGACTGTCTTCTTCGCCGCCGCCGTGTGGGAAACTTTCCGCCTGTTCAAGAACCGCGCCGCCATCGTGGTGGCCGGCGCCTGGACGCTGGCCTTCGTCTACACCTTCTTCTTCAGCAACGGCCTGGAGCAAGCCAAGTTCTGGCTCGCCATCGGCGCCGCCATCTGGCTGATCCGTTTTACGCCGTCCCTGAAACTGGGCCTGCCGCCGGCTGAAGGCGCCGGCAATACCATGCTGAGCATGGTGTATGCGGCCACCCTGGTGTCGTGCTTCGTCGCCATCCTGCTGCTGTTTGCGCGCGGCCCGGTCTACCTGCTGTCGGTGATGGCGGTGGTGTGGGCGGCCGACATCTTCGCCTATTTCTCGGGCAAGGCCTTCGGCAAGCACAAACTGGCGCCTACCATCTCCCCCGGCAAATCGTGGGAAGGCGCGGTCGGCGGCCTGCTGGCCGTGCTGCTGCTGGCCAGCGCGACCGTGCTGCTGGCGCCGTCCGTGCCGCTGCTGCAGGGCACCTTCGCGGTGCGCCTGGCCGAGCGCATGGGTTGGGGCATCATGCTGGCCGTGCTGGTGCTGGTGGTGGCCGCCTCCATCGTAGGCGACCTGTTCGAGTCCATGCTCAAGCGCCGCGCCGGCATGAAGGACAGCAGCAACCTGCTGCCTGGCCACGGCGGCGTGCTGGACCGGATCGACGCGCTGGTGCCGGTACTGCCGATCGCCGCGCTGATCACCCCAAGGCTGTTCTAAGGAATTCCATGCAACGCATTACCATTCTCGGCGCCACCGGTTCCATCGGCGTTTCCACGCTGGACGTCATTGCGCGCCACCCGGACCGTTACTCCGTCTACGCGCTGACCGCCCATAGCCGGGTCGAAGAGTTGGCGGCGCAGTGCATCCAGTTCCGCCCGGCGCGCGCCGTGGTGGGCAGCGCTGCCGGCGCCGAGCAACTGGCCGCCTTGCTGCGCGCCGCCGGCTGCCGCACCGAAGTGGAGTGGGGCGAGGCGGCGCTGTGCGCCGTGTCCGCCGCTGCCGACACCGATGCCGTGATGGCTGCCATCGTCGGCGCCGCCGGCCTGGCGCCGACCCTGGCCGCCGCTCGCGCCGGCAAGAAAGTCATGCTGGCGAATAAGGAAGCGCTGGTCATGTCCGGCCAGCTGTTCATGGACGCGGTGGCCGCCAGCGGCGCCGTGCTGCTGCCGATCGACTCGGAACACAACGCCATCTTCCAGTGCCTGCCGCAGCACTACGGGCGCGCCCCGGCCGCGGCCGGCGTGACCAAGGTGCTGCTGACCGCCTCCGGCGGCCCGTTCCTGAAACGCGACGTGGCCACGCTGGAAAACGTGACGCCGGACGAGGCCTGCAAGCACCCGAAATGGGTCATGGGCCGCAAGATTTCGGTCGACTCCGCGACCATGATGAACAAGGGCCTGGAGGTGATCGAGGCGCATTGGCTGTTCGGCGCCTCCGCCGAGCAGATCGAAGTGGTGATCCACCCGCAGTCGGTGGTGCACTCCATGGTGTCCTACAACGACGGCTCGGTGCTGGCGGAGCTGGGCAACCCGGACATGCGCACCCCGATCGCGCACGCGCTGGCCTACCCGGAGCGCATCGCCTCCGGCGTGGCGCAGCTGGACCTGACCCAGGTCGGCACGCTGCAATTTGAAAAACCGGATTTCGCACGCTTCCCCTGCCTGGCGCTGGCCTTCGACGCCCTGCGCGCCGGCGGCACCGCGCCAGCCCTGCTGAACGCGGCCAACGAGGTGGCGGTGCAAGCCTTCCTCGACGAGCGCATCGGCTTCCGCCGCATCGACCGCGTGATCGCCCAGGTCATGGATGAACTGCCGCACGGCGCGGCCAGCAGCATCGAGGCCGTGATGGCGCAGGACGCGCTGGCGCGATCCGCTGCGGAACGCATTATTTCGGGATAACCCAGGAGGGCCAGCCATGGACACCTTGCGCACCATCCTCGCTACCATCGTCTGTCTTGGTTCCCTGATTGTCATCCACGAGCTGGGCCATTACCTGGTGGCCCGCTGGTGCGGCGTGAAGGTGCTGCGCTTCTCGGTCGGCATGGGGCGCGTGGTCTGGATGCGCAAATTCGGCAAAGACCAGACCGAGTGGGCCCTGTCGGCCATCCCGCTGGGCGGCTACGTCAAGATGCTGGACGCGCGGGAAACCGAGACGGAAGGACTGCCGCCGGAGGACCTGGCGCGCGAGTTCACCCGCCAGAATGTCTGGAAACGCATTGCCATCGTGGCTGCCGGGCCGCTGGCCAACTTCCTGCTTGCCATCGCCCTGTATGCCGGCCTGTATATGACCGGCGTGCAGGAGCCCACCGCGCGCGTGGGCGCGCCGCAGGCCGCCACGGCGGCTGCCGCTGCGGGCGTGCAGCGCGGCGACCTGGTGAAGTCGGTCAACGGCGAGCCGGTGCAGGGTTGGAATGAGCTGCGCTGGGCCATCATCCAGGCCGCCATCCATAAGGAAGACCTGCGCCTGGAGTCCGAACGTCCCGGCTACGGCACGGTGCGCGCCACCTTGCCGGCGTCGGCCGCGGCCGGCATCAAGCTGGAAGACGACGTGCCCAGCGCCCTGGGCCTGGACCTGATGCGCCCGCCGGCCGTGATCGGCCGCATGGAGGAGGGCGGCGCCGCGCGCCGCGCCGGCCTGCAGAAAGGCGACACCATCCTGGCGGTCGACGGTCAGCCGGTGCCCGACGCGCGCGCCTTCCTGCGGGAAGTGCAGCGCGCCCCCGGCCGCACCCTGGCCGTGACGGTGCAGCGCGACGGCAAGCCGCTCGAACTCGCGGTCACCCCGGAAGCGGTGGAAGACAAGTCCGCCAACAGCAAAGGCCTTGTAACAGTCGGTAAGATCAAGGCCGAACTGGTGGGCGCCGTTGATACGATGGCAGTGCGCTATGGCCCGCTGGACGCCACGGCCAAGGCGGCGCGCCAGGTGACCGAGATTTGCAGCATGACCCTGCGCATCCTGGGCCGCATGATCGTGGGAGAAGTCTCGCTGAAGAATATTACCGGCCCGATTACCATCGCTGAATATGCGGGTGAAACGGCCAAAATGGGCGCCGAATCTTTTATCGCCTTCGTCGCCTTTATCAGCGTGAGCCTTGGCTTAATGAATTTGCTACCAATTCCTGTTCTGGATGGGGGGCATTTGCTGTATTATTCGCTGGAAGTTTTGACCGGGCGTCCTGTTTCGGCACGTATTGCCGATCTGGCGCAGCGTATTGGACTGGGATTGCTGGTGTCTTTAATGGCGCTGGCGATTTTCAATGACCTGGCCCGGAAGCTTTAATATTTTTCGATTTGCCGATGAAATTACACACTGATCGTATCGCTCCCAATTTCCGCCGCACCCTGGTAGGCGCCGCCGTCCTGGCAATCTGCTCCGGCAGTGCACTGGCCGCCGAATCGTTTGTCGTCAAGGATATCCGCGTCGAAGGCATCCAGCGTACCGAAGCCGGTACCGTATTCAGCTACCTGCCGGTGCGCGTGGGCGAAACCTTTAGTGATGACAAAAGCGTGGCCACCATCAAGGCCCTGTACGCGACCGGCATCTTCAAAGACGTGAAACTGGAACGCGACGGCAATGTGCTGGTCGTGATCGTGGAAGAGCGCCCGGCCATCGCCAAGGTGGACTTCAAAGGCACCCACGAATTCGAGAAGGACATGCTGATCAAGGCGCTGAAGGATATCGGCGTCGGCGAAGCCAAGACCTTCGACAAGGCGTCGGTCGACCGCGCCGAACAGGAACTCAAGCGCCAGTACCTGTCGCGCGGCCTGTACGGCGTGAAGATCACCACCACCGTGACGCCGATGGAGCGTAACCGCGTCAGCATCGACTTTGAAGTCGATGAAGGCGATGTGGCGCGCATCAAGCAGATCAGTTTTGTCGGCAACAAGGCTTTCAGCGACAAGCAACTGCGCGAGCAGATCGCCCTGAATACCGGCGGCTGGTTCAGCTGGTACACCAAGGCCGACCAGTATTCCAAGACCAAGCTGAATGGCGATATCGAATCCCTCAAGTCCTTCTACACGGACCAGGGCTATATCGAGATGAATGTGGATTCCACCCAGGTGTCGATCACCCCGGACAAGAAGGACATCTACATCACCATCAATATCACCGAAGGCGCGCAATACACCGTCTCCGACATCAAGTTCGAAGGCGAAATGTACGGCCGCGAAGACGAGCTGCGCCAGCTGGTGCTGCTGAAACCCGGCAAGCTGTATTCGGGCCGCGCGCTGACCGCCACCAATAAGCTGATCACCGACCGCCTGGGCAATTTCGGCTTCGCCTTCGCCAACGTCAACGCTAATCCGGAACTCGACCAGGAGAACCGCAAGGTCGCCTTCACCTTCATGGTGGACCCGGGCAAGCGCGCCTATGTGCGCCATATTAATATCTCGGGCAATACCACCACCCGCGACGAAGTGATCCGCCGCGAGTTCCGCCAGTTCGAATCGAGCTGGTACGACGCCAACAAGATCAAGGCTTCGCGCGACCGCGTGGACCGCACCGGCTACTTCAAGGACGTGACCGTGGACACGCCGGAAGCGCAGGGCACTTCCGACCAGGTCGACATCAACCTGACCGTGGTGGAACGCCCGACCGGCAACTTCCAGATCGGCGGCGCCTTCTCGCAGGCTGAAAAGTTCACCTTCAACGCCGCGATCCAGCAGGCCAACTTCGCCGGTTCGGGCAATACCGTGGGCCTGGAGCTGAATACCTCCAAGTACAGCCGCACCATCGCCTTCAACCACACCAACCCTTACTTCACCGAAGACGGCGTGTCGCGCAGCTACGAGCTTTACCTGCGTACCTTCCGTCCGCCGGCAGTGAACTCGGGCCTGTACAACATCAAGCAGACCGGCGGCCGCATCAGCTTCGGCGTGCCGTTCTCTGAAACCGACACCGTGTTCTTCGGCATCGGCCTGGAAAAATCGCGCGTGGAAACCGACGAATCGTCGCCGGCCTACTTCCTGCAGTATGTGCGCGACCTGGGCGGCCCGGCCAACGGCGTCGGCTCGGTCAACGCCTACTCGGTGCCGCTGACCGCCGCCTGGGCGCGCGACAGCCGCGACTCGGCCATGACCCCGACCATCGGCTTCATGCAGCGTATTAACCTGGAGCTGGACGCGATCGGCGAGACCAAGTACTGGCGCACCGTGTACGAGACCCAGTGGTACAAGCCGCTGACCAACAAGATCACCCTGGCGCTGAAGGGCGAGTTCGATTACGGCCGCGGCTTCGGCGGCAAGCGCTACCCGGTCTTCAAGAACTTCTACGCCGGCGGCATCGGTTCGGTGCGCGGCTACGCCAGCTCCTCGCTGGGCGTGGTGGACCCGCGCTTCGGCGACACGCTGGGTGGCGCCTCGCGCCTGATCATGAACACCGAGCTGCAGATGCCGTTCCCTGGCCAGGGCCAGGACCGCTCGCTGCGCTGGTTCGGCTTCCTTGACGGCGGCCAGGTGTACCAGGAGCGCGCCAAGATGCGCCTGTCCGAGCTGCGCTTCTCGGCGGGCCTGGGCCTGAGCTGGATTTCCCCGGTCGGCCCGCTGAAGTTGAGTTATGCTTTGCCTCTGAATGAAAAGTTCGGCGACCGCCTGGAACGCTTCCAGTTCCAGATGGGTACCGGCTTCTAATTGCTGTATAGCAACGTCTTTTTATACGGAGAATGAAGTTGAAGACTGCCACCGCTACGCTGAGCAAAATGGCTGCCATCCTGGCGCTGGGAATCATCGCCACGGCGCCGGCGCAAGCGCAGTCCTCCAAGATCGCCTGGCTGAGCGCCGAGCGCATCTATAACGAGTCGAAGCTGGCCAAGCTGGCCGACAACAAGCTGCGCGAGGAATTCTCCAGCCGCGAAAAAGCGCTGCAGGAACTGGCCGTGCGCTCCAAGGCCGCCGCCGACAAGTGGGAGAAGGAAGGTTCGGTCAAGCCCGAGCCGGAGCGCAGCCGCTTGCAGCGCGAGGCCTACGAGGCGGACCTGAACTTCCAGCGCCGCCAGCGCGAATTCCGCGAGGACCTGAGCCAGCGCACCAATGAGGAGCGCGCGGCGATCGCCGAAAAAGCGACCAAGATCATCAAGCAGATCGCAACGACCGAAGGCTACGACATCGTCCTGCAGGACGCGGTATGGGCCAGCCCGCGCATCGATATCACCGCCAAGGTGCTGGAAGCGCTGGACAAATAACAGACAGATTGGATTTCAAAGATGGGCCTTCGACTAGGAGAACTGGTCGAACGCCTGGGCGGCCAACTGGTGGGGGACCCGGCACTTTACGTGACGGGTATCGCGCCGTTGACCGATGCAGGCGCTTCGCAGATCAGCTTCCTCAGTAACAGCAAATTCCGCTCGCAAGCGGGGCAAAGCCAGGCGGCAGCCCTGATTGTCAGCGCCAATGACGATGCCACCGTGGCAGAAGCCTACAAGGGCGCCCGCATCGTCGTCAAGAATCCCTATGTATACTTTGCCCGCGCCGCGCAGATCTTCGAGGCGCAGACGGCCTATGTGCGCCCGGCGGGCGTGCATCCGACGGCCTACGTCGATCCCGGCGCGTCGGTGCACCCGAGCGCCCACATCGGCCCCAAAGCCGTGGTGGAAGCGGGCGCGCTGGTCGGCGCCGGCGTGGTGCTGGACGCCGGCTGCTATATCGGGCGCGACGCGCAGGTAGGCGAGGGCACGCACTTCTTCGCCAATGTGACCTTCCACGCCAAATGCGTGATCGGCAAGCGCGGCATCATCCACTCCGGCGCCGTGATCGGCACCGACGGCTTCGGCTTCGCCAACGACGGCGGCGTGTACGTGCGCATCCCGCAGGTGGGACGGGTGGTGATCGGCGACGATGTCGACATCGGCGCCAACACCACGGTCGACCGCGGCGCGCTGGCCGACACCATTATTGAAGACGGCGTGAAGCTGGACAACCAGATCCAGATCGGCCACAACTGCGTGATCGGCGCGCACACCGCCATGGCCGGCTGCGTCGGCGTGGCCGGCAGCGCGAAGATCGGCAAGCACTGCACATTCGGCGGGGCGGCCATGATCCTGGGCCACCTGAGTATTGCGGACAATGTGCATATTTCATCGGGCAGCCTGGTGTCGCGCTCGATATCCGAACCTGGCCAGTACACGGGCATTTACCCGCTGGCCAAAAACAGCGATTGGGAGAAGTCGGCAGCCATAGTTCGCAACCTGCCGACAATGCGCGATAAAATGCGCGCGCTGGAAAAGACCATTAAAACTAAAACCGAAGACGAAGAATCATGACCACTACCGAAACCAAGACGATGGACATCTGCGAGATCAAGTCCTACCTGCCGCACCGCTACCCGCTGCTGCTGGTCGACCGCGTGCTCTCTTATGAAGAGGGCAAGTCCATCACCGCCATCAAGAACGTGACCGTGAACGAAGAGTTCTTCAACGGCCACTTCCCGCACAAGCCGGTCATGCCGGGCGTGCTGATGATCGAAGCGATGGCGCAAACCGCAGCCCTGCTGTCGTTCAAGTCCATGGGCATCAAGCCGGACGAGAACTCGGTGGTGTACTTCGTCGGCATCGACAACGCGCGCTTCAAGCGCCCGGTCGGCCCCGGCGACCAGCTGAAGATGGACGTGGAAATCCTGCGCAACGCGCGCGGCATCTGGAAGTACAAGGCGGTCGGCTCGGTCGACGGCCAGGTAGCGCTGGAAGCTGAACTGATGTGCACCATCCGCGCCGTGGAGTAAGACTATGGCAACCATCCACCCAACCGCAATCGTCGACCCGAAAGCCGAACTGGCGGCGGGCGTCGAGATCGGCGCATACACGCTCATTGGCCCGAACGTGGTGATTGGCGAGAACACCGTGGTGGGCCCGCACGTCGTGATCGAGGGCCATACCACGATCGGCAAGAACAACAAGTTCTTCCAGTTCTCCTCCATCGGCGCCGCGCCGCAGGACAAGAAATGGAAGGGCGAACCGACCCGCCTGGAAATCGGCGACGACAACACCATCCGCGAGTTCTGCACCTTCAACCTGGGCACCGTGCAGGACAAGGGCGTGACCAGGCTGGGCAACAACAACTGGATCTCGGCCTACGTGCACCTGGCGCACGACTGCGTGGTCGGCAACAACACCATCTTCTCCAACAACGCGCAGATGGCGGGCCACGTTGAAATCGGCGACTGGGTGATCATGTCCGGCTTTGCCAACGTGCACCAGTTCTGCAAGATCGGCGCCCACGCCTTCGTCGGCATGAGCACCAGCCTGACGCAGGACGTGCCGCCCTTCGTGCTCCTGAACGGCAACCCGGCTGCCGCCCACGGCGTCAACATCGAAGGCCTGAAACGCCGCGGCTTCACCCGCGAGCAGATCAACGCCATCCGCAACGCGTACAAGATCCTGTACCGTTCCGGCCTGACGCTGGAAGAAGCCAAGGCGGCCATGCTGGCGGCCGAAGGCGAACTGCCGGAAGACTGCGCCGCAGCCGCGCGCTCCATGCGCGAATTCCTCGATACGGCGACCCGTGGCATCGTCCGCTGACGTATCGATCGCAGTCGTCGCCGGCGAACCGTCCGGCGACCTGCTGGCCGGCCGCCTGCTGGGCGGCCTGCGCCCGCACCTGCCCGAGGCCCGCTTCCACGGCATCGGCGGCCCCGCCATGCAGGCGCACGGCTTCGAATCGCACTGGCCGATCGAGAAGATGACGGTGCGCGGCCTGTTCGAGATCATCCCGCGCTACCGCGAGCTGAAAGGCATCCAGAACAGCCTGCGCGACCAGTTGCTGGCCGAACGGCCGGCCTGTTTCATCGGCGCCGACTACCCGGGCTTTAACCTCGGCCTGGAAGCGCAGCTGCGCGACGCCGGCATCCCCACCGTGCACTATATCGGCCCGCAGATCTGGGCCTGGCGCGGCGGGCGCATCAAGAAAATCATCAAATCGGTGTCGCACATGCTGGTGATCTTCCCGTTCGAGGAAGAGATCTACAAAAATGCCGGCGTGCCCGTGACCTACGTCGGCCACCCGCTGGCCGAAATGATTCCCGTGCAGCCCGACGAGGCCGCCGCCCGGCGCCAGCTCGGCCTGGCGCAAGACGCCAACGTGGTCTGCGTGATGCCCGGCAGCCGCATGGCCGAGATCAAGTACAACACGGTCGCCTTCATCGGCGCCTGCAAGCTGCTGCTGCAGCGCGACCGCTCGCTCAAGTTCGTGGTGCCGATGGCCGGCGAAAAGCAGCGCCAATACTTTCTGCAACTGATCGCCGAAGCCGGCCTGCAGGACGTTGAGCTGATGCTGCTGGACGGCCAATCGCACACCGCGATTGGCGCCGCCGACGCCGTGCTGGTCGCCTCCGGCACTGCCTCGCTGGAAGTGGCGCTGTTCAAGAAGCCGATGGTGATCGCCTACAAGATGATGGCCGCTTCCTGGCACATCATGCGCCATATGGGCTACCAGCCCTGGATCGGCCTGCCGAATATCCTGGCGCGCGAATTCCTGGTGCCCGAACTGTTGCAAAACGCGGCCAGCGCCGAAGCCCTGGCCGACGCCATGTGGAAGCAACTGAGCGACGTCCCGCACCGCCTGCAACTGGTACAACGTTTCACCGACATGCACCACAGCCTGCTGCGCAACAGCGCCCAGGAAAGCGCCGCCGCAGTCCTGAAAGTCATCAACAGATAAGCCCGTGTCAACCTTGGGGTCAGACCCCAAGGTTGACACGAGCTCTACCGTAGGAAGAAGAGGCCATGGGCCATCAATCGGGTCTTTTCGACGACCTCCCTTATTCGCTGGAAGAGATCATCTGCGGCGTCGACGAAGCCGGCCGCGGGCCGCTGGCCGGGCCGGTCTTTGCGGCGGCGGTGATACTGGACCGCGAGCGTCCCATCCCGGGCTTGCGTGATTCCAAGAAACTGAACGAGACGCGGCGCGATGCGCTGGCGCCGTTGATCCGCGAGCATTCCATCGCATGGGCCGTGGCCAAGGCTTCGGAGGAGGAGATCGACCGCCTCAACATCCTGCAGGCCAGCCTGCTGGCCATGAAGCGCGCCGTGTATGCGCTGTCGACCGTGCCGACCCTGGCCCTGATTGACGGCAACAAGTGCCCGGTCATGCGCATCCAGAGCATCGCCATCGTGGAAGGCGACGACAAGATCGAGGCCATTTCCGCCGCCTCCATCCTGGCCAAGACCGCGCGCGACGCGGCCCTGGTCAAATTGCACAAGAAGTACCCGCAGTACGGTTTCGACCAGCACAAAGGCTACGGCACCGCGCTGCACCTGGAGCGCCTGCGCGAGCATGGCCCGTCGGCCGTGCATCGCCGCAGCTTCGCGCCGGTGCGCGTGCTGCTGGAGAAAGAACAATGAAACACATCACCTCGCGCGACAACGCGCAATACAAAGAGATCGCCAAGCTGGCCACCAATTCGCAGGCGCGCCGCAAGGCCGGCCGCAGCCTGCTGGACGGCGTGCACCTGTGCGAAACCTGGCTTGAGCTGCGCGGCCATCCGCTGCAAGCCATCGTGGCCGAGGGCGCGCTGCAGCACGCCGAAGTCGGCCCTCTGGTGCGCCGCCTGGAGGCCGAACATGCCCACATCCTGTGCCTGCCGGACCAGCTGTACCACGGTATCAGCCAGGTCGAACACGGCGTGGGCCTGATGTTCCTGATCGACACGCCGGAAAAGCCGGTGCCGGCCGCCCTGAGCGTCAACGCCGTCCTGCTGGATAATGTGCAGGATCCCGGCAACGTCGGCTCCATCCTGCGCAGCGCGGCCGCCGCCGGCGTCAAGGAAGTGTATTGCGCCCCCGGCACCGCCTTCTGCTGGTCGCCCAAGGTGCTGCGCGCCGCCATGGGCGCCCACTTCGTGCTGGATATCTACGAGAACGTCGACCTGGCCGCCCTGCAAGCCGGCGCCGGCATCGCCACCCTGGCCACCAGCGGCTACGCGGCCGAGCAGCTCTACCAGCTGGACCTGAAACGCCCGGTCGCCTGGATTTTCGGGCACGAAGGGCAGGGCGTGTCGGATGCCCTGCTGAGTGGCGCCAGCCATCGCGTGCTGGTGCCACACTTGGGTAAAGTCGAGTCGCTGAACGTTGCCGCCTGCGCGGCAGTATGCTTTTTCGAACAAGTCAGGCAAAATCTGGGTTAAGAATAATATTCAGATTGGAATAGGTGTTATGGAAATTGCAAGCATGCATTTCCTGGTAGCCGAAGGCGAACCTGTCCAGCGCGAGCTCCTGGTTGGTATGTTGCGTCACCTGGGCGCCCAGCACATCACGACGGCGTCGGATGGCTTGAGCGCCTTGCGCCTGCTTGAAATCGGCCTGACCCCACCGGTCAACATCGCCTTGATGGACTTGTCCCTGCCCGGCATGGATGGCCTGGAGGTGATCCGCCGCCTGGCCGAAGTCGATTGCCGCGTCGGCATCATCGTCATCGGCGCGTACAGCGCCGACGTACTGTTCTCGGTCGAGACCATGGCCGAAGCCTATGGCGTGGACATGCTGGGCAGCTCGGCCAAGCCACTCAGCTCCGCGCGCCTGCAGGAGCTGCTGGCCCATTACAGCGAGCCTTCCACCGAGCCGCAGCCGGAGCCTGAGATCCCCGAGTTCACCTTCGCCGAAGTCGGGCGCGGCCTGCAGGCGCGCGAATTCGATCCCTTCTTCCAGCCCAAGATCGAACTGGAGACCGGCGCCGTGAAGGGGCTGGAAATGTTCGCGCGCTGGCGCCACCCGCAGCACGGCGTGCTGGGCCCGGCCGCCTTTGTGCCGGTGCTGGAAAGCGTGCGCCGCATCGATTTCCTCGACTGGAGCATGATCGAAAAATCGGTGGCCGCCTGCCGCAACCTGCATGACAAGGGCATTCCGATCTCGTTCTCGATCAATGTCGATCCAAGCACGCTGGCGCACCCGCAATTCATTGCCCAGATCACCGCTTGCCTGGAGCGCCACCGCATCCTGCCCGACTACATCACCTTCGAGATCACGGAATCGTCGGTGCTGACCACCAATCCGCACTTCCTGGAACGCCTGCTGCGTCTGCGCATGATGGGTTTTGGCCTGGCCATCGACGATTACGGCACCGGGCGCTCCAACCTGCAGCTGCTGGCCGCCATCCCGTTCTCCGAACTGAAGATCGACCGCAGCTTTGTGGACGGCGCCTCGCGCAAGCGCGCCATCAGCACCGTGCTGAAGTCCTATCTTGGCCTGGCACGCAGCCTGTCGCGCCAGGCCTGCGCCGTGGGCGTGGAGACCAAGCAGGATTGGGACTTCCTGCAAGACCTGGGCTGCACCTACGCCCAGGGCTACTACATCGCCAGCCCGATGCCGGTGGAAGACATTCCAGGCTGGCTACACGACTGGAAGCACTTCTTCTGAGTCCGCGCGCCACCGCTCCGCGCCGCAAGCGCCGGCTGCTGGCCGCTGCCGCGCTCATGGTCGCCGCGCTGGGCGGCGCCCTGGCCGCCACGCCGGCCGGCAAGTTCGCCTATTACGGCGCGCGCGCCTGGCTGGCCGATACCTCGCAGTTTCACGCCTGCACGCCCGATCCGCGCCTCCTGTGCGAACCTGGCGCGGAAGCGGCCGCCAAGGCCATAGCGCCGTTGCTGCCGGCAGCGGTGGCGCGGGTGGAGGCAGCCTTCCGCATGCCGTTCACCCACGACGTCCGCATGTTCGTCTACGCCACGCCGGAGAGTTTTGCCCTGCATTCCGGTGTTGCGCCGCGCGCAGCGGGGGCCGTATCGCTCGGCGTGGTCCACCTTGCCCCGCGCCTGGGCGCAGCCACCGCGCGCGAAGCCGCCATCATCACGCACGAACTGGCCCACCTGCACCTGATCCAGCGCATCGGTGTGACGGGCATTGGCAAGCTGCCGAACTGGCTGTGGGAGGGATTGCCGACTTACTTGTCCGGCGGCGGCGGCGCCGGCGGCGTGACGGCCGAGAACGCGGCCTACGCCATCGCGCACGGCAAACACTTCACGCCAGAGGCGAGCGCCTCGCTGCTGTTCCCGAAATCGGCGCAAACCTACGGCGTCGAGCACGCCATGTACTACCGCCAGGCCGCGCTGCTGCTGGAATGGATGGACCGCAAAGACCCGGCAGCCTTTAAGCGCATGCTGGCCGCACTGGGCCAGGGCGCCACGTTGGAGGAGGCGCTGGCCGCCAGCTACGGCCAGCCGATGGAGGCGCTGTGGCGCGCCTTCCGTGCCGAACTCAGTACACCGAACGGTTCGGCTTGATCTCTTGCAGGATGGTGGTCGAGATTTCCTCGATCGACTTGGTGGTGGAGGACAGCCAGCGGATGCCCTCGCGGCGCATCATCGCCTCCGCCTCGTTCACCTCATAGCGGCAATTCTCCAGCGACGCGTACTTGGAGCCGGCGCGGCGCTCGTTGCGGATTTCGGACAGGCGCTGCGGCTCGATGCTCAGGCCGAAAATCTTCGACTTGAAGGCATACAGCGCCGATGGCAGCTTGCCGCGCTCGAAATCGTCCGGGATCAGTGGATAATTGGCCGCTTTCACGCCGTACTGCATGGCCAGATACAGCGAAGTCGGGGTCTTGCCCGAGCGCGACACGCCGACCAGGATCACGTCGGCCGACGACAGGTTCTTATTGGACTGCCCGTCGTCGTGCGCCAGCGAGAAGTTGATCGCCTCGATACGGTTCTTATACTCCTCGCTGTCCACCACATTGTGCGAACGGCCGATGGTATGGGTCGATTTGACGCCCAGTTCCTGCTCCAGCGGCGAGACGAAAGTCTGGATCAGGTCCATATGCATGGCATTGGCGCGCTGGATCACTTCCGACAGCTCGGTCTTCACCAGGGTCGAGAAAACGATAGGTTTGGTGCCATCGTCGGCCGCCACCTCGTTAATTTTGCGCACCGCATCATAGGCTTTGTCGCAGGTATCGATGAAGGGCAGGCGCACCTGGCGGAATTTCAGGTCGAACTGGGTCAGCACCGAGTGGCCGAAGGTTTCTGCCGTGATCCCGGTGCCATCTGAGACGAAAAAGACGGTACGGAAGGAGGAGGGCAGGTCGGGGCGTTGTTCTTGTGGCATCAAAAAAGCTTTTCCAATGGATGAATCGTCAATTTCCGTCGCAGGCTGTAAAATGCTTGCCAACAGTAAGATTGTGCTGCACGGCGCCAAGAATGACAAGAACGATGCCGCGCGCACCTGCGTAAAGATTTTTATCATCAAAAAGGTGTCTTTATGACTAACGCAGCATTGAAGGAGCAGGGGGAAGGGGCGGTGTACGTCGCCTCGTTCGAAAACTTGCGCATGACGGACGTTGAATCCGTCGGCGGCAAGAACGCGTCGCTGGGCGAGATGATCTCCCAGCTGGCTGGTGCCGGCGTGCGCGTGCCTGGCGGTTTCGCCACCACCGCGCTGGCTTTCCGCGACTTCCTGTCGCACAGCATCGACGGCGGCCCATCGCTGGCACAGCGCATCGCCGACCGCCTGGAACACCTGGACGTGGACGACGTGCGCGCCCTGGCCGCATCGGGCGCCGAAATCCGCCAGTGGATCATCGATACCCCGTTCCAGCCACGCCTGGAAGCCGATATCCGCGCGTTCTACGAGCGCCTGGTGGCCGATTCCTCCACCGAAGTGTCGTTTGCCGTGCGCTCTTCCGCCACCGCGGAAGACCTGCCCGACGCATCCTTCGCGGGCCAGCAGGAGTCTTTCCTGAACGTGGTCGGCATCGACAACGTGCTGGAAGCGATGAAGCACGTGTTCGCCTCCCTGTATAACGACCGCGCGATTTCCTACCGCGTGCACAAAGGCTTCACCCACGCCGAAGTGGCGCTGTCGGCCGGCGTGCAGCGCATGGTGCGTTCCGATACCGGCGCATCGGGCGTGATGTTCACCATCGACACCGAATCGGGCTTCAAGGACGTGGTCTTCATCACTTCCTCCTACGGCCTGGGCGAAACCGTGGTGCAGGGCGCCGTGAACCCGGACGAGTTCTACGTCCACAAGCCAATGCTGGAGCAGGGCAAATCCGCCGTGATCCGCCGCAATATCGGCTCCAAGCTGATCAAGATGGAATTCACCAACGAAGCCAAGGCTGGCCGTTCCGTGAAGACCGTGGATGTGCCGATCGAAATGCGCAACCGCTACTCGCTGAACGACGCCGAGATCGTCGAACTGGCCAAGTACGCCATGATCATCGAGAAGCACTACGGCCGCCCGATGGACATCGAGTGGGGTAAAGACGGCCGCGACGGCAAGCTGTACATCCTGCAGGCGCGTCCGGAAACCGTGAAATCGCAGCAGAAAGCCACCGACTCGCAGCAGCGCTTCAAGCTGAAGTCGACCGGTACCGTGCTGACCTCCGGCCGCGCCATCGGCCAGAAGATCGGCGCCGGCCCGGTGCGCGTGATCCGCGACCCGAGCGAAATGGAACGCGTGCAGCCGGGCGACGTGTTGGTGGCCGACATGACCGACCCGAACTGGGAACCGGTGATGAAGCGCGCCTCCGCCATCGTCACCAACCGCGGCGGCCGCACCTGCCACGCAGCGATCATCGCGCGTGAACTGGGCGTGCCGGCGGTGGTCGGTTGCGGCGACGCGACCGACGTGCTGAAAGACGGTAACTTCGTAACCGTGTCCTGCGCCGAAGGCGACGAGGGCAAGATCTACGACGGCCTGCTGGAAACCGAGGTATCCGAAGTGTCGCGCGGCGAACTGCCGCCGCTGAAGACCAAGATCATGCTGAACGTGGGCAACCCGCAGCTGGCCTTCGACTTCCAGTCGGTGCCGAACAACGGCGTCGGCCTGGCCCGCCTGGAGTTCATCATCAATAACAATATTGGTGTGCACCCGAAAGCGATCCTGGAATACCCGAACATCGACGCGGACCTGAAGAAGGCGGTGGAATCGGTCGCGCGCGGCCACGCCTCGCCGAAGCAGTTCTACATCGACAAGCTGGCTGAAGGCATCGCCACCATCGCCGCAGCCTTCTGGCCGAAGAAGGTGATCGTGCGCCTGTCCGACTTCAAGTCCAACGAGTACAAGAAGCTGATCGGCGGTTCGCGTTACGAGCCGGATGAAGAGAATCCGATGCTGGGCTTCCGCGGCGCCGCGCGCTACCTGTCGGAAGACTTCGCCGCCGCGTTCGAGATGGAATGCGTCGCCATGAAGCGCGTGCGCGAAGAGATGGGCCTGACCAACGTCGAGATCATGGTGCCGTTCGTGCGCACCCTGGGCCAGGCGGAGAAGGTGGTCAACCTGCTGGCCAAGAACGGCCTGAAACGCGGCGAGAACGGCCTGCGCGTCATCATGATGTGCGAAGTGCCTTCCAACGCCGTGCTGGCGGAGCAGTTCCTGCAGTACTTCGACGGTTTCTCGATCGGCTCCAACGACCTGACCCAGCTGACCCTGGGCCTGGACCGCGACTCCGGCATGGAGCTGCTGGCGGCCGATTTCGATGAGCGCGATCCGGCGGTGCAAGCGCTGCTGGCCATGGCTATCTCGGCTTGCCTGAAGCTGAACAAGTACATCGGTATTTGCGGCCAGGGTCCTTCCGACCATCCTGAGCTGGCGGTATGGCTGGTGGAGCAGGGTATCGAGACCATGTCCCTGAACCCGGACTCCGTGATCGATACTTGGCAGAAGCTGGCAGAAATGCAACAATAAAGTAACGATAAGCCTCGTTGCTTGAACCCCTGTGGCCTTATCGGCGACAGGGGTTTTTTATTTTTGGAGGTTGGAATGGCGGATTGGATGATGTGGGCGGTCGGCGCGGGCGTGCTGGTCGCACTGGAGCTGTTTATCGGCACCTTTTACCTGCTGATGATCGCGATTGGTTTTGGGGCCGGCGCCTTGACCGCGCTGGCGCGCGTCGATATGCCGGGGCAGCTGCTGGTGGCGGCGCTGGTAGCCGCAGTCGCCACCTTGCTGCTGCGCCGCAGCCGCTTTGGCAAGACGGCACAGCCGCGCACGGAAGCCAACCCCGACGTCAACCTCGACATCGGCCAAAGCGTGAGCGTAGCGGCCTGGCAGGACGGCGCAGCGCGGGTGATGTATCGCGGCGCGCTGTGGGATGTGGAACTGGCGCCGGGCGAAGCTGCAGCGCCGGGCGTATTCAAGATCCGCGAAGTTCGCGGCAGCCGGCTGATCGTCGGCGCTTAACAAGGAGAGTATGTATGGATATCAGTTTTGGCACCGTCACGATGGTGGTTTTCATCGTCGCCCTGGTCTTTGTGTTCAAGACCATCAACGTGGTGCCGCAGCAGCACGCATGGGTGGTTGAGCGGCTTGGCAAGTACCACGCCACGCTCGGCCCAGGCTTGAATATCGTGGTGCCGTTCGTCGATCGCGTCGCCTATAAGCACGTGCTGAAAGAGATTCCGCTCGACGTGCCGTCCCAGGTCTGCATCACCAAGGACAATACGCAGCTGCAGGTGGACGGCATTTTGTACTTCCAGGTGACGGACGCGATGCGCGCGTCGTACGGCTCCACCAACTATGTGGCCGCGATCACGCAACTGGCGCAAACCACCTTGCGTTCGGTGATTGGCCGCATGGAGCTGGATAAGACGTTCGAAGAGCGCGATCACATCAACACCACGGTGGTCAATGCGATTGACGAATCGGCCGCCAACTGGGGCGTAAAGGTGCTGCGCTACGAGATCAAGGACCTGACCCCGCCGCAGGAAATCCTGCACGCCATGCAGGCCCAGATCACCGCCGAACGCGGCAAGCGCGCCCTGATCGCCGCCTCCGAAGGCCGCAAGCAGGAGCAGATCAACATCGCCACCGGCGAGCGCGAAGCCTCGATTGCCCGCTCCGAAGGCGACAAGCAAGCCGCCATCAACCGCGCGCAAGGCGAGGCCGCCGCAATCCTCGCCATTGCCGAAGCGACCGCCGGCGCGCTGCAGCAGGTTGGCCTCGCGATCCAGCAGCCAGGCGGCGAAGCGGCGGTGAACCTGAAAGTGGCCGAGCAGTATGTGGAAGCCTTCGGCCAGCTCGCCAAGACCAACAACAGCTTGATCGTCCCGGCCAATGTGGGCGACATGAGCAGCCTGATCGCCACCGCCCTGCAAGTCGTCAAAACCCAAAAATAAGCACGGGCGGTACAATTGCGTCATATATTGATTGGGAGGCGCTTGTGGGAACCTGGGCTATTGGACCGTACGGCAATGACTTTGCGCAGGATTGGGTGGAGGATTTGCAAGAGTCGAAGGACCTCTATTTTATCGAGGACACCTTGAATAACGTGCTGCAGGCGGAAACGACCGAGTACCTGGAGGCGCCCTTCGGCGCGGAGGCGCTGGCGGCGGTGGATACCTGGGCGCGTTTGCTGGGCAAGGGCGGTGCGGCCGACGAGGACTCCGAACGCGTCGATGCCTGGGTGGCGGATGTGCTGCCCAAGTTCAAGCCTCGCGCCGATATCGGCGAGAAGGCGCTGCGCGTCCTGGCGCTGGTGCTGTCCGAGGGCTCGGAGTTGCGCGAGCTTTGGCAGGATAGCGAGCATTACGCAGAATGGCGCGCTTCCGTCGAGGAACTGCAGCGCAGGCTGTCGGCATGATGCGTCGGCCTGCTGCGCGCTTGTTCCTCGCCAGCTCGGCCTTGCTGGCACTTGCCGCGCTGGCGCCCGTAACCGCCTTGGCCCAGGCGGGGCAAGCTTCCGCCATGCAGGGTGGCGCTGCCGCTCCCGATGCGGCGCTGGCGGCGCGCATAGCCGCCATCCGCGCCATGCCGCCTGCTGCCAACGCGGCGGAAGTGGGCGCCCAGCGCGTGGAGCTGAACGCCGCCTGGCGGCTGTTCGGCATTTACCGGGATGACGCGGTGCCGCTGCTGCGGCGCGAACTCAGCGCTGAGTTGCGGGCAAAGCGGCCGAGCCCCCAGCTTTTGCTGGATGCGGCGTGCTTCCTGCTGGCCTATGGCGCCGAAGCGGATCGCGCCCTGGCCTTGCAGGCCGCATTGCTGCTGCCGCCCGACGTTGCGCTGGATGGTCCCCAATTATTCCGCCTTGTGCATGTGGCAGCCGCCAGCCGCGACCCGCGCCTGCTGCCCTTGATTGACCGCGCGTTCCTGCGCAGCCCCGTGACGCTGCCGCTGCCGCAGCAGGGTGCCTCCATCGATGAAAACGGCTTGCGCGTGCTGTTGTATGGCCGTTTTGGCGCCGCCGGCGAACGCCACCTGCAGCCTTTCCTGAAGGACGAGGCGCTGGCCAAGCCCGTGCTTGATGTGCTGCTGCTGGTCGGCGGATCTGATAGCCTGCCTGCCGTACTGCCTTTGCTGCGCAGCGCCGATATCGAAGTGCTCACCCGCGCGGCGACCTTCCTCATGCGCGCAGGCGGGCCGCAGGGACGCCAGGCGTTGCTTGCCCTGCCGACGCAGGGCTTGTCGAAGGATGCGCTGGAATTCCTCGATCCGCTGCGTGAACAATTGGCGCGCCAGCCAGCGCCCGGTGGCGCCGTAGGGCAGTCCGCCGCAACCGACGCCCAGGTGCGGGACCTGCTGGACGCCTTGGAGCGTGCCGATGAGCGCGAGCCGGCGGTCGACCACGCGGCCATCCTGCGATCTTCCCTGCCCAAGCAGGAGCTGCTGGAGCGCCTTTCCCGTATCCGTGAGCGCAGCTTGGGGCGCGCCACCAACGACAGCCTGGCCCTTGTCGAGACCACTGCTGCGCTGATCAACGCGGTGCGCTACCGCGAGCAATAGGAGACATACGAATCATGCTGCAAATGCGACCTAACTGCGAATGCTGCAATAAGGACCTGCCGCCCGGTGCGCAGGATGCTTTAATCTGCTCTTTCGAGTGCACATTCTGCGCCGATTGCGCCAATGAAAAGCTGCACGGCAAATGCCCGAACTGTGGCGGCGATTTCGCGCCGCGCCCGACGCGCGCGGCGGCCAAACTGGAAAAGTATCCGGCCTCCACGGAACGGATCTTCAAGCCAAATGGCTGCGCTGGCGTCGACTGAAGAGGGGCTGGCCGGTTTCCTGGCCAGGCACAGCCGGGTGCTGGTGCTGACCGGGGCGGGCTTGAGCACCGCCTCCGGCATCCCCGGCTATCGGGATAAGGACGGCGTACGGCGCGGGCGCACGCCGATCCAAGGGCCCGAGTTCCGCCGTTCCGACGCGGTGCGCCGCCGCTATTGGGCGCGCAGCATGGTGGGCTGGCCGACCATGTCGCGCGCCGAGCCGAACGCGGGCCACCGTGCCATCGCGCAGCTGGAGGCCAACGGCCATGTGGCCAGCGTTATCACGCAGAACGTGGATGGGCTGCACCAGCGCGCCGGCAGCAAACGGCTCATCGAGCTGCATGGCAACCTGCATCATGTGATCTGCCTTGACTGCCATGCGCGCTACTCGCGCGCCAGTTTGCAGCCGCAGCTTGAGCGCGCTAATCCCGCGCTGGCCAGCGCGCTGGCGCAGCCGCTGCCGGACGGCGATGCGGCGGTGGAGCCGGACGCGCTGGAGGACTTCCACGCGCCGCAATGCGTCGCCTGCGGCGGGGTGCTGAAGCCGGATGTGGTGTTCTTTGGCGATAACGTGCCTGCCGAGCGCACGACGCTTGCGCTGGCGGAAATGGAAGCGGCCGATGCGTTGCTGGTCGTCGGTTCGTCGCTGATGGTGTTTTCCGGCTACCGCTTCTGCCGCATGGCGGCAGCGGCGGGCAAGCCGATTGCTGCCATCAACGCGGGCATGACCCGCGCCGATGACTTGTTGTCGCTCAAGCTGGAATTGCCGGCGCAGGAAGTCTTGCCGCGTCTGGTGGACTTGCTCAGCGCCCCATCAGCATAGAGCGCACCACGCCATCCTTGGCCAGCACGAAATCATTCGCTGCCAGCACCTGGTTGGTTTGCGGGTGCACCACTTTGATATTGACGAAGACCGCGTCGCTGGTTTCGCCGTACGAGCCGACCACCACGGCTTGAGCATTGTGGTTGTGCGCCACTTCGCCGACTTCGCGCGTGAGCATCATTTCGCCCATATGGCGCTTCATATACACCGAGGTGCGCAGCTTCATTTCGAGCATGCGCAGGCCGCCTTGCGCCAGGCGGCTGGAGACTTGCTCGGATACCAGGCGGCCCAGGGTGGAGCTCTGGTCCAGCGCGTCGATATTCACCACGGTGGCCATAATCAGCGGTTTGTCCGCCGTCAGGCGCCCGCGCAGCTGTGCCAGCAGCGCGTCCGCTGCTTCATAGTTGGCAGCGACGAACTTGTTGGAGGCGGTGTCGGCATACTGGCTGGTCGGTTCGGGTGGCATGCTGGAGCAGGCGCCCAGCGCCAGCGGCAGCAGCAGGGCGGCAATCGCACGGGCGCGCATCAGCGGTCCCCCTTGACCACGAAATTGGTGGTCAGCTTGGGTGCTGCCACGGCGGCTGCCGCAGCCGCCGCCGTGGCAGGCGGCAAATCTTCCTTGATGCCGTATAGCCCACGATCCATGTCGGCCACGTAGAAGGCGTTGGTGGAACGCGCATAGTAGCGATACTGGTCGCTCACCGAGAGGGTGATGATCAATTCGGTGCGCGGCGTTGCGCCGGGCGCGAAGGCGCTGCGGCTTTTGGCGGTGGGGTCTTGCTGACTCGCCACCCAGACGCCGTTGGAAATCAAATTGCTGGTGAATGAGGGCCGGTACTGCGCGCGCTCGGCGCTGAAGGTCAGCGCTTGCACGTCCAGGTCGATGCGGAGGGCGCCGCCTGGCGTGCGCGAGACAACATAGCCATCGTTCACCAGTGAGGAGATGATCTGCGTGGTGAGGGCGCGCTGGAATGGCGTGGCTTGCGGATTCTCATGGATGAAGAAGGGCCGCTGCGGCCCCTTTTTCATTTCCTCCACCAGGCGCTTTTCCAGGTGCTGGGCGATCGCGCCCCAGTGGGCGGCCGCCTGCAGCTTGCTCTGTTCCGAGGTAGGGAAATTGGTGGCCAGCGGGGTGGGGGTATAAGGCGGTGCCGTGCAGCCGGCCAGGACGGCAGCTGCCAGGATCGCGGATGCGGTTTTGCTCAGCATAGATACTCCCCTCTGGCGTCTGGTATTAACCGCCAAAGTGTATCATGCGCGTTGCTAGTTGGAAACAACACGCCTGCGGCGTGGCGCAGGCGCGACGTCCGGGCTGACGGTTATCAGCGGCGGTTTTGTTTCATTGCCATTTGCACTTCGCGGCTGGCGTCGCGGTCTTTCTCTGTGGCGCGCTTGTCGTGCTGCTTTTTGCCCTTGGCCAAGCCGATCTCGCACTTGATGCGGCCGCCCTTGAAGTGCAGGTTGAGCGGCACCAGGGTGTAGCCGGCGCGTTCGACCTTGCCGATCAGTTTGTCGATCTCGGCGCGGTGCAGCAGCAGCTTGCGGGTGCGTACAGCTTGTGGGTGGATGTGGGTGGAAGCGGTCGGCAGTGCGCTGATGTGCGCGCCAAAAAGGTACAGTTCGTTATCGCGGATGGTAACGTAAGCTTCCTTGATCTGAACGCGCCCATCGCGGATTGCCTTCACTTCCCAGCCCTCGAGCGCGATCCCGGCTTCATACTTGTCTTCAATGAAGTAGTCGTGGAAGGCTTTGCGATTATCGGCGATGGACATGGGTAAAAATGCGTGGGTCGGTTAAACTACGGGTTCTTTGGACAACATCATAGCAAACGGTTACTCAATGGCAGTAGTGCACAAGTCGGTATTCCTGGGATACAGCGCCGAGCAAATGTTTGATTTAGTGGCAAAGGTCGAGGATTATCCCAAATTTTTGCCCTGGTGTGGCGGAGTTGATGTCCGCGAACGGGGTGAGAACCATGTTGTGGCCAGTGTTGGGATCAATTTCCATGGTGTTAAGCAGCATTTCACCACCTCCAACTCGAATACGCCGTTCAGCGAAATCCGCATGAAACTGGTCGATGGGCCGTTCAAGACCCTGGATGGCACCTGGACTTTCAAGGCGCTGCGCGAGGATGCCTGCAAAGTCGAACTGGATCTGCACTATGAATTCTCCAGCAAGCTGCTGGAACAGGTAATCGGCTCCGTGTTCGGCATGATTGCCAACAGCATGGTGGATTCCTTCTGCAAGCGTGCCGAGACTGTCTATGGCTGACCGCATCAAAGTAACCGTGTGCTACGCGCCGGCGTCGCAGCCTATCCTGTTTGCGCTGGAAGTGGATGAGGGCACGACCATTGGCCAGGCCATCGAGATGAGCGGCATCCTGCAGGAAGCGCCGGAGATCAACCTGGTGACCATGCTGGTTGGAATCTACGGCAAAAAGAAGACGCTGGATACCGTGCTGCATGCGCGCGACCGCATCGAAATTTACCGTCCCCTGATCGCCGATCCCAAGGACGCCCGCCGCCGTCGCGCTAAGAAGGCTTAGAGTATCCCTGCCAGCTTGAGCAGGGCGCCAATGACGGCAAGCTGGGTGGTGAGGAAGACCAAGGCGGAGAATCGGCGGTCGCGGTGGAATTCTTGTCGGAGGGCCTCAATGCTTTGCCGCAGGACCCTGTTCTCTTCCTTGAGCTCGGCAAGCCCGCGCTCCATGCGCGCGAAACCTTCTTCAACTGTTTGCTGCAGGTGCTTTACAGCCTCTTCCAGGCGAGTGATGCGCACTTCGTGGTCAAACAGGTCTGAGTGTTTCGCGGGTTCGTTGCCGTTCATAATTGCCTCCGGTGCGTGACTGTCTCTTCACGCACCCTTTGACAGTGGCCCCAGGAGCAAGTTCCCGACTATTTGCAGGCTTTGTTGTAAGCGCTGCGGTCTTCCTGCAGGCGTTTGGCGCGGCCTTCGTCGGACATGTAGCCGCGCTCACCCTTATTGTCCACCTCGGAAATACGGACGCCGCTTTCCAGCAGGTCGATATTCTTCTTGGCCTCGCTGCAGTATTTGGTTTTCTCGTTGGCGCGGTTGGCATCCTCTTGCGCCTTGGCGGCATTTTCAGCAGCCAGTTTCTGGCGTTTGTTGTAGTCCGCGTTGCGTTCGGCCAGGGAGGGTTTGGCTGCCGGCGCTTTAGCGTCGGCTGGCGCGGCGGCATCCTCGCCTTCGGCTGCCGGCGCCGGTGCGGCCGCTTGGCGCGCATCGGCTGGCGCCAGGCCGCGCGGGGATTTCAGGACACGGTTGGCCGGGGTGCCCGGTGGCGGCGGCTGGTCGCTGAGCTGTTTAACGCCTTTCTCGTTCACCCAGATCCATTGCGCCTGGGCCAGGGAAGAACAGGCGATCAGCGCGGCGGCCAGCATACAGCGTGTAATACGTTGATTCATATCGGGAATTCCTTGGGTGAGAGTGTCAATTTCACCGCGAAATCCCCTCCATGTCAAATTTATTTCCTGTAAGCATTGTTGAGTGTGAGGTTTTGCTCGAGATAACGGCATAGCTCCGGCGCGCAGGGTTCCGGCGCGGGGCCACCCAGGTAGTCGTGCAGCAGGCGCTCCAGCAGGTGGACATAGGCCTGGCGCACGATAGGCTTGCGCGGGTTGTGGCCTTCCGCCGGGTCGACCAGCAAGGTTACTGCTTTGCCCGCCGCGTGCAGTCGCGCGGCGTACTCGGTAACGCTGGCAATTTCCACCTTGTCGTCTTTGCCGCCGGCCAGGAGCACGAGTGGCCGCTGTACCCGCGCCGTGCCGGCCAACGGCGCGTCTTTGCGCAAGGCGACCATGGCGGCTTCGTTGGCGGGACTGATGCCCATTTCATTGAAGCGCATGGCGGTCGGCAGGTCTTCGGTGCCCGCCAGGTTCTCGGAGGTCGCCAGTTCGATCACGCGGCTGAAGTCGGGCGGCGGCACGGTGGCGAAACCGAACTGGAACAGCTCGGGTGTATGGGTGAGCGCCAGCAGCGTGCTGTAGCCGCCGAAGGAGCTGCCCATGATGGCGAGCCGCGCCTTGTCGCCCACGCCGTTCTCCAGCAGCCATTGGACGCCCTCCATGATGTCGCGCTGGACGCGGCCATTGCCGAAGTCCATGCCGGCGGCCAGCATGTGTTTTTCGCCATACCCCGTGGAGGCGCGGAAATTGGGCTGGAAGGCGGCGACGCCGCGATTGGCCAGCCATTGCGCCAGCCAGTCGTATTCACCGTCGAAACGCGACCAGGGGCCGCCATGCACCACCACCATCAAGGGGACGCTGGCGGCGTCCCGCCCGCGCGGCAGGGTCAGGTAGCTATGAATGCGCCTGCCATCCGAGGCGCGGTAGCTGATGGCATGCTTGTCGGCCAGTGCTTCCGGTGCGAGCGGCTTGCCCAGCGCGCGTTCCGCCTGCAGCACTTCCTGGCTTTGGCGCGAGGCGCTGTCATACAGCCAGTAGCGCGGCTGCTGCAGGCCGGGGCCGGATTCGGCGACCAGCCAGCGCTGGCCGCCGGCGGCCGGTGTGAGGCTCGTACTGGCTTGCGCAAAGCGCGCATTGATGTCGGCCAGGGCGCGGCTGGCGCTTGCCGCCACGGCATAGTTGCGGCGCTGCGGCAGGTCGTAGGCTGCTGACAGGATGGCGCCGCTGCGTGGATCGGTGGCGACACTGCGCAGGTCGGCCATGGCGCGCGGGTCTTCATGCCGCAGGCGCGGCTTGCCGCTGGCCGCCTCGACTTCGAGCAGGGCGGTGCGGTCGCCCTGGTAGCCCATCAGCATCGTGATGCGCTGGCCGTCGGGCGAGATGCCGACCATCGAACACGGCCGCACCGGCTTGCAGCGCATGACTTCGCGCCAGCCGCCGCCAACCCGGCGCGCAATGACCTGGCTGTAGTCCGCTGCCAGGGTCTTGATGTACTCGGGCTGGCCTTTGGCGTCCAGCATGGCGTCGCGCAAGGGCGGGCCTTCGTATAGCTGCACGCGCTGGCCGTCGGCACCGTAGCTGAAAAGTTTGTAGATGCCCGCCTTGCGCTCGTATTCGCTGGCCAGGATGTGGCGCGGCCGGCGCAGGTCGATGTTCAGCACCTTGTGTTCGCGCGCGGTATCGAAAGCCGCAACGCTGCTTACGCTGCCGTCGGCGATGGCAACGGCTTTGATGCCGCTGGTGTCGTCGATGAAGACGGTGCTGCCATCGGTGGACCAGCTCAGGGTGCCGGGCGGAGCGTTCTTGAGCAGGGTGCGGGTGGTACCGCGGGCCGTGTCATACAGGTTCAGGCTGGCGCCCTGGCCGGTCGCCAGCAGGAAGGCGATGGCGTCGCCATCCGGCGCCAGGCGCACCTCGCGCATTGCCGGGCGCTGCACCAGGTCGGCCAACGTCAGGGTGGGCGCAGGCGCCAGGGCGGCGTTGTGGGCGGCGATGGTGCGCAAGTCTTGCGCTGGCGCCGCGCGGCCATGGCCGGCAGCGAGGGCGATGAGAAGCGAGCAAACTAGAGGGCGAGCGAGGGCCGCCCGCCCGTTCCGGGGCGAGAAAAGCATGGGTGTCTCCTTGGGTTAAAAAATCAGGCGGCGGCTGGTGTGCTGCCTCTCAGCCTGGCCGTTAGCCTTGCGCGGCGCGGCTGCATGACGGCCAGGCAGAGGAAGGCCGCCGGGCCGAGGAGCAGGCAGGCCATGACCCATCCCGCCCGCAGCCGTTGGCTGGCATCGGTGCGGCGCTGCCACCACCAGGCCGCTAGCGCCGACAGCACGGCAGCCAACACGGCGGCGATCCATGCGGCGGGCGGGCGCGGCAAAGTGAGCGGCAGCGGCGGGAAGACGCCGGGATTGGCCAGCAGCCGACCCGGCACCGAGTCCAGTGCATGCAGAACCGGGGAAATCCACCAGTCCTTATGCTCGAACAGGGTCGGGAAATCGTGTGTCAGCGGGCGTCGCGCCACTTCCATGGCCTGGCCTCCCGCCCCAATGAAGAGGGTGAGCTGCTCGCCGCCAGGCGCGCCATCGATCATGCGTTTGCCGAAGACGAAGCTGGCCAGCAGGCCGTCGGTCACGGTGGCGATATCGACACTGGCCAGGTCGGCCGCAGGGCCGGGCAAGGGGATGCTGAACAGCTCGCGCCGTTGCGGACTGTCTTCCAGGACGAGCAGGCGCTTGCTGGTGACGAGGTAGTGGCGCCCTTGTGCGGCACGCGCCGGGGTGCCGAGCAAGACTTCATCCGACGGTACGCGCAGGACCTCACGCCACGACCGGCTCGCCGCGTCATATACGGCCTGGCTATGCGGGAACATGGCGCTGACCCGGCCCGCTTCATCCTGTTCCACCAAAGGCAGCGAGGGCACGGCAAGGAACGCCTTGCGCTCGCCGGTGAAGGCGTTGCGTCCGATGAAGCCGGCGGCGTCCTGGCTGTAGGTCCAATCGAGCTTGTTGGCGGGGTCGCTGAAGCCGTGCGGCGTGAGCGGGCCGACCTGGTTGCGGATCGGGTAACGGTCAAGGTACACCGGGCTGGCGACACTGTTCTCTGCGCCGATCGCGGCGCGCCATTCCGCCGCGCGGGGATGGCGTGAGGTGGCGAGCCCCAATTGCAGCAACTGGTCTGGCGTACTGCGCACCGCTTGCGTATAGCCGCCAGCCGGCGGCACCTCGGTGTTTAATGGATGCGCGCCAAGCAGAATGGCTGCATATTGGTACGCCATCGAACCTCCCCAGCTGAGCAGGAAGTAAGCCGCCAGCAGCAAGGGCAGGGCGGTCGCCAGCACCGGGCCAGCGCCACGCGGCGCCGCGTGGCGATTCGGCTGCATGGTTGTCGCCACCATGGCCGCCAGCAGGAAGATGGACAGCGCGTCCAGGAGCAGCAGCTGGTACACCGACGTGATATAGAACTGCAGCAGGAACGGCAGCAGCACAATGGCGGCGCCCAGCTTGCTGCGGTTGAGCATGACGTAGCCGGCGCACAGCCAGGCCGCCATGGCGAACAGAGTGCCGTGCAGGACGACGGCGTAATGGTAGGCGTCCACCACGCGCGTGGTGAGCAGTTGGGTGCCGGCCAGGGCCAGCAAGCCCGGCAAGCCGATCACCAGAGCGACCAGGGTGGCCGATGCCGCGCAGATGGCGGCGGCGATCCGGCTGGCGGGTACTGGACGGTGCATGAGCCACATCCAGCGGTTGGGCTGGCGGTAGGTGCCGAACTGGTAAAGGCCAAAGCCGAACACCAGGAGCAGCTGGATGAACATCACCAGCAACTGGCGGTGCGCATGCATATGCACCAGGTCGCAAAAGCGCAGCACCAGGAAGAGCGCCAGCAAGTGCAGCGGCGCCGCGAGCAGGGCGGCGTTGCGGAAGCGGCGCAGTTCGGACAGGTAAAGTTCGCGCATAAAATCTCCTCAGGCAGCGCGTTTGGCGGAGGCATGGCCACGGCGCAGGAAGCCGTTCACAGCGCGTTCCAGCGTGGTTGACATGGACTGCACACTGCGCGCGCCCATGAGTTTCAGGCGCGCGCCGAATTCTTCCGGCTGGTCGAAAACCGTCAGGTGCGTAAGGCCGTCGATCTGCTGCACTTCCAGCAGGCCGGGCAGGGCGGCGAGATCGGGTGTCTTGAAGGGGAACTCCGCCACCCATACGCGCACGCGCTCGCAGAACTCGTCCGGCGCCGACATATGGCGCAGGCGCCCCCGCTCGATGATGACCAGGTTGTCCGCGACGCGCTCGATCTCTTCCATCTGGTGCGAGCAATACACGACGGTGGCATCGTTGTCCGTCGCCGTGAACATCAGCGATTCGAGGAAGGCGCGCTTGGCGACCACGTCCAGCCCCAGCGTCGGTTCGTCCAGGATCATCAGCTCCGGGCTTTGTGCCAGCGCCAGCGCAAGGCTCACGCCCGCCCGTTCGCCGCGCGAGAGCTGGGCGATCTGCTGCCCCGGCAGGACGTTGAAATTGCCTAGTACTTCTTCAAAACGCGCCTGATGCCAGCGCGGATACTGCTTGCGCTGCATGGCGGTGACATCGGATACGCGCAGCCAGCCGGGCAGGGAATGCTCCTCGTTGACGAAGCCGATGCGGCCGCGCAGCGCCGGCGTCAGCGCGCCGCTGTCGCAGCCCAGCACCGCCGCGCTGCCGGCCGTCGGCGATTCGAAACCGAGCAGCACGCGGAACAGCGAGGATTTGCCAGCGCCATTGGCACCGACAATGGCATGGACGCCGCCGCGCGGCAGGTCCAGCGTCATATCGTCCAGGGCAAGCTTGCGCTGGTAGAGCAGGCTTAGCCCCTTGGTCTGTATCGCGTAGTCCATGGTCAGGCAGTCTTTTTAGGTGTCAGAAAGGACAGTTCTTCATCGATGCGGCGCAGCACCTGCTCCTTCGGCAGGTCCAGCGCAATCACATCGCCGACAAAGCGCTGCACGGCTTCGTCCAGGCGTCGCTCGCGCTCTTCCGGCGCCAGTACCTGGCGCGGCGGCGCCACGAACAGACCCAGGCCGGCGCGCGCATCGAGCCAGCCTTCCGCCGTTAGCTCGTTATAGGCTTTCGCCACAGTGTTGGGGTTGATGGTGAGCTGCTGCGCCAGCCCGCGCACGCTGGGCAGGGCGGCGCCCACCGGCAATTCGCCGCTGGCGACCAGGCGGCGCACGCCATCCACGATCTGGCGTGTGATCGGGCGCGGGTCGCCCGGGGTGATTTGCAGCATCAAAGGGGTTCGGCGGCTCATTGGGTTACTCCACTGTACTAGTACGGATAGTACAGTACCCCGATTCCGGGGCGTCGTCAACTACTTGAACGAAGATTGCCAAGACGAAAGCGCGCATTTTCTGTATAATCTACTTTTGCGCCTATAGGAAATACTATGCGTCTGCTCCAAAAAGCACTCACTTTCGATGACGTGCTCCTCGTCCCCGCGTATTCCAACATCCTGCCTGCGGATACGTCCCTCAAGACTCGCCTGACCCGCAACATCTCCCTGAATATCCCACTGCTGTCCGCGGCAATGGACACCGTCACCGAAGCCCGCCTGGCTATCGCGATGGCGCAAGAGGGCGGTATCGGTATCATTCACAAAAACCTGAATCCAAAAGACCAGGCACGTGAAGTATCGCGCGTCAAGCGTTTCGAGGCTGGCGTGCTGCGCGACCCGATCACCATTCCGCCGGACATGAAGATCCGCGACGTGATCGCCCTGACCGAGCAGTATGGTATTTCCGGCTTCCCTGTGGTGCAGGGTAAAGAAGTGGTCGGTATCATCACCAACCGCGACCTGCGTTTCGAACAGGAACTGGACGCCGAAGTACGCGCCAAGATGACCCCGCGCGAAAAGCTGGTCACCGTCAGCGAAGGCGCCAGCACCGAAGAAGCCAAGCGCCTGATGAACAAGCACCGCCTGGAGCGCGTGCTGGTGGTGAACGAAGCGTTTGAACTGCGCGGCCTGATCACCGTCAAGGACATCCAGAAATCCACCGAACACCCGAACGCATCGAAAGACCAGCACGGCAAGCTGCTGGTCGGCGCGGCAGTCGGCGTCGGCGCCAAAGACCTGGAACGCATCGACCTGCTGGTCGCTGCCGGCGTGGACGTGCTGGTGGTGGACACCGCCCACGGCCACTCCCAGGGCATCCTGGACCGCGTAAAGTACATCAAGACCAAGTACCCGCACGTTGACGTCATCGGCGGCAATATCGCCACCGCGGCGGCAGCCAAGGCGCTGGTGGAATACGGCGCGGACGCGGTCAAGGTCGGCATCGGCCCAGGCTCCATCTGCACCACGCGTATCGTGGCAGGCGTCGGCGTGCCGCAGATCACCGCGATCTCGAACGTGGCCGAAGCGCTGAAGGGCACTGGCGTGCCATGTATCGCCGACGGCGGCATCCGCTTCTCGGGCGACATTTCCAAAGCACTGGCAGCCGGCGCATCCACCGTGATGATGGGCTCCATGTTCGCCGGTACCGAAGAAGCGCCGGGCGAAGTAATCCTGTACCAGGGCCGCTCGTACAAGTCCTATCGCGGCATGGGCTCCCTGGGCGCGATGGCCGACGGTTCGGCCGACCGCTACTTCCAGGACGCCAGCGCCAAGCAGGACAAGTTCGTACCGGAAGGCATTGAAGGCCGCGTGGCTTACAAAGGCTCCGTGCTGGCGATCATCTTCCAGCTGGTGGGTGGCGTGCGCCAGTCCATGGGCTACTGCGGTTGCGCCACCATCGACGAGCTGAAAGAGAAAGCGGAATTCGTCGAGATCACCTCCGCCGGCATGCGCGAGTCGCACGTGCACGACGTGCAGATCACCAAAGAAGCGCCGAACTACCGCTCCGAATAAGTAACCCGCAAAGCGGCGACCACGGGTCGCCGCTATTTTTTTTTGCCCCCGCTATGCACTCAAAAATCCTCATCCTTGATTTCGGTTCCCAGGTGACCCAGCTGATCGCACGCCGCGTGCGCGATGCGGGCGTGTTCTCCGAGGTGTACCCATACGACGTAGACGACGCATTCATTCGCAGCTACGGCGCATCGGGCATCATCCTGTCCGGTTCCCACAACTCCACGCTGGAAGGCGATTCCCCGCGCGCGCCGCAGGCCGTGTTCGAAGCCGGCGTGCCGGTGCTGGGCATCTGCTACGGCATGCAAACCATGGCTGCGCAGCTGGGCGGCAAAGTCGAAAACGGCCTGGTACGTGAATTCGGCTACGCCGAAGTGCGCGCCCGCAACCACACCGCGCTGCTGAACGGCATCAACGACTTCGTCACCGACGAAGGCCACGGCATGCTGAAGGTCTGGATGAGCCACGGCGACAAGGTGCTGGACATGCCGCCCGGCTTCAAGCTGATGGCGTCCACCGACTCCTGCCCGATCGCCGGCATGGCCGACGAAGAGCGCAAGTTCTACGCCGTGCAATGGCACCCGGAAGTGACCCACACCGTGCAGGGCAAGGCCATGCTGAGCCGCTTTGTGCACGAGATCTGCGGCGCCAAGGCCGACTGGAATATGCCGGACTACATCTCCGAAGCCGTGGAAAAGATCCGCGCGCAAGTCGGCACCGATGAAGTGATCCTGGGCCTGTCCGGCGGTGTGGATTCCTCCGTTGCCGCGGCCCTGATCCACCGCGCCATCGGCGACCAGCTGACCTGCGTCTTCGTCGACCACGGCCTGCTGCGCCTGAACGAAGGCAAGATGGTGATGGACATGTTCTCCAAGAACCTGGGCGTGAAGGTAATCCAGGTCGATGCGACCGAACAGTTCATGGGCCACCTGGCCGGGGTCACCGACCCGGAGCAGAAGCGCAAGATCATCGGCCGCGAGTTCGTGGAAGTGTTCCAGGCCGAATCTGGCAAGCTGGTGAACGCCAAGTGGCTGGCGCAAGGCACCATTTACCCGGACGTCATCGAGTCCGCTGGCAAAGGCAAGAAAGGCCAGACCATCAAGTCGCACCACAACGTGGGCGGCCTGCCGGAAACCATGAAGCTGCAGCTGCTGGAGCCGCTGCGTGAGTTGTTCAAGGACGAAGTGCGCAAGCTGGGCGTGGCCCTGGGCCTGCCGCATGAGATGGTGTACCGCCATCCATTCCCGGGCCCGGGCCTGGGCGTGCGCATCCTGGGCGAAGTGAAGAAGGAATACGCCGACCTGCTGCGCCGCGCCGACGCCATCTTCATCGAAGAACTGCGCAACACCCCGTACGAAGGCGCCGCTATGCCGGGCGAAGAAGCACCGAAGAACTGGTACGACGCAACGTCCCAGGCCTTCGCCGTGTTCCTGCCGGTGAAATCGGTTGGCGTGATGGGCGATGGCCGCACCTACGACTACGTCGTGGCCCTGCGCGCCGTGCAGACCCAGGACTTCATGACCGCGCACTGGGCGCATCTGCCGCACACATTGCTGGGCAAGGTCTCCAACCGCATCATCAATGAAGTGCGTGGTCTGAACCGCGTGGTGTACGACATCAGCGGCAAACCGCCTGCGACCATCGAGTG
Source organism: Pseudoduganella guangdongensis (assembly GCF_009857475.1). Lineage (GTDB taxonomy): Bacteria > Pseudomonadota > Gammaproteobacteria > Burkholderiales > Burkholderiaceae_D > Rugamonas > Rugamonas guangdongensis. Next base: position 65,559 of record NZ_WWCJ01000013.1, read on the forward strand.
GGAGTGAATTCTTAAAATACTAATATTGTATTTTGATTCACTTTTCATAGTTAAGGCCCTGTTTTTACAGGGCTTTTTCTTTTAACTCTTCGTTCGCAAGCCACCAGCTTTTCGTCGTAGTTCATAATTCGAAAACAATTATAGTCGACGATTGACGTACTAATTTTGGGGTACGGTCAAGTAACAGTGGACTCCAGTTCGGGGCCGTACTAAATTGGGGAGCAGGTCAGGATGGAAGCGCGGCCCCTGGGGAATCTAGCCCCCAGTGGCAGCATTTTGAGTAGCTGGAATGCTCAATAAACTGTATTGGCAGTCATGTTGCCCCACAGTATTTTTCGATCCAACTTTTTGCCCTGGTAGATAACCTCACCAAATGTGTCGTCAACGACTCGCCGAACTCCTTCGCCTTCGTAGATGTGGACGTGGATACCAAGGGCCTGAGGTCTGTCTGCAGTCCAAAGCACAGCCGGTGTTGATGACCAAATATCAAAATGGTGACCCGGATAGTCATCAAGATTTAATTGCGTCTCAGGTTTGATATAAGTATTGCTATTGTTGAATTGATCATGAAGCGGCTTCAGTGGCGTCGAGACAATCTTTTCTTCGCTCCAAACGCTATCATTTCCGCAGTTGCCGCAAAAATGCTTAGCGTGGGGGGTTCTGGCAAAACTCCCAAGGTCGAGATGTGGATACTTACATTTCTTGCATGTTACGCAGTGCGTAGGGTTGCCCATTTCTAAAGAACGTACGAACTCAAATGCAGCCGGTGGAGTGACTTGAATCAAGGTGATGTCAGTGCTGGCAAATAGTCCCGTATTTTGATTGTAGGAGCAGACAATCGCGTCAAAGTCTCTGTCTAAGATTTTCTTGTCGCTACCCGAAAATCTCTTATGTACATGAATTCTCGGCGAACGCTTGGCGATTGGGCGGCTCGATAGTGCAGGTGGCAACGAACACCAAATACCAATTTCCTCGTAGTCGTTAAAGCTGACCTCCAGCGGGTCTACCACGTAGCTCATCTTCATCGAGTGATTACTGCACCGAACCTCACCTGATTCTGGCAGGGCCGCCAGGTCAGCATTTGTTCCCCAGTGAAGTTGATGTGTCTTGCAATACCAGCGCCTAGCGCCGTTACGGAATTTTCCACACGGTACTACATGGCATGGGAGAATCGCATCATCACCAGCTTTCCCTTCAAAATGCCCAAATACCTCTTCAGAACTGACAGCGATATTTCCGATCGTTCGTCCTGGAGCCCAGCAGACCGCTGACGCTGCAGAGTAGTCTTCATGTTCAAACTGAACGTCTTCTTCATCGCCATGCTTACGAATAAACTCCTTCCGAGCCATGCCAGTGCCGAGGTTGGACCATTCGCATTCCCATACCTCGACACGACCGGTTTCCCTATTGAGCTTGCGCGAGTAAAACATTTATCAAATTCCAAAAAATGGTGAGGGGACTAGTAGCAAGTCCCACAAGAAAAGTCTTATATAGAGCCGAACTTATGTGGCGAACTCCGAATCACGTATGGTCGGCGCGGAACGTTTCCATCGCGGTTGCCAAGAATTTCGCCTCGTCCGGTCGCAGCACGCATCGATTAAGATCGACAGTGACAGTGAAAGCGTTGAATTTCTCGTCATATTGTGCTGCTACGTTGTGGCCGGCAAAGAACTGAGCGTAGTCGTCGATAACGGATTCATGGAGGCGTTGGCGGCCAGTCCCGGCTTTCAATTCGCCCGCCGTGATGCGAAAGGTGTAGACCATATCGCCAGAGTGGGCCACTCGGTTTATCGATGAGTTGATGAAAGAGGAAAAGGCGTCTTCCAGGTAATTCAGGTCTTGTGTCTGCATGGCGGTGACTCCAGGTGAGGTCTAAGCATCTTGTAAGAGGACTGTATCACATCTGTAAGATATTTTCAAAGGGGCTGTAGCAGTGCTGGAAAGCCCCCTGTCTGATCAAAGTACGCATGATTGGCTAAGGTTGAGCTTGAAAGTGTTCATAAAACGGTCGTTTTCTGAACATGGGCAACATGCATGCTGAATGGCCGCTAGAAGCGGCCAATGTGTTAAAATTCCCATCTATTTTTCAACGTCCGGTAACTGTTAATGAATCAACGGATCGGCTATGCCTGCGTTTCGACAGATGACCAGAACTTGGATCTGCAGCGCGACGCACTGCGCCTAGCGGGGGTTAGTTCCATCTATGAAGAAGCTGAGGGCGGGAAGACGGCTGTTCGACTGGAGCTTGACCACTGCCTGAAGGCGTTGCGAACAGGTGACACCCTTGTGGTGTGGAGGCTAGATAGGCTCGGACGCAGCCTGGCGGACCTTGTGCACATCGTTGCTGGCTTAGAGGAAAAAGGGATTGGCTTCGAGAGCATCACCGAGAAGATCGAAACCACTAGCGCGGCCGGGAAGCTGGTCTTTCATGTGTTCGCGGCGCTGGCAGAGTTCGAGCGCAACCTGATTCGGGAGCGGACACGGGCTGGTCTTGTCGCGGCACGAGCACGTGGTCGCTCTGGAGGGCGCAAGCCGAAGCTGGATGCGCGACAAATTAGGGAGATCAAGCGCTTGATGTCTGACCCGGCTATCCCAGTCGGCCAGATCGCCGAGCGATACAAGGTCTCGCGGACAACCATTTACAAGGTGGCCCCCCGCAGTGCTGTGCCAGCTAGTGAGCCACAGCCCAAGATCGCGGAACCGTCAGCATATGAGGAGGATCAATGATGGCAAGTCTGGCGCCAAAGCAGTCAGGGACTCAATCCGTTGTCTTCACAGAAGGAGCACAGTGGGTACGCACAGACTTTCACCTTCACACCCGCGCAGACCGCGAATTTAAGTATTCGGGCGATGACAACTTTTACAACAGCAACTATGTAGATGCGTTGGAGAAAGCGAACATTCGACTTGGCGTCATCACTAATCACAATAAGTTTGACCTCGACGAGTTCAAAGCACTGCGCAAGACGGCCCATAAGAAAGGTATTGCGATGCTGCCAGGCGTCGAGTTGTCGGTCAACGATGGGGCCAATGGCATCCACACACTTGTCGTTTTCTCGGACGCATGGATTAATGAACACGACTACATCAATCCTTTCCTGACCAGCGCATTCGAAGGTAAGACTCCCGCACAGTACGAACAGGAAAATGGCCGCACGTCGTGGTCTCTTCTGGAGACGATCAAGAAGCTCGAAAGCTATCACCGGGATTTTTTCCTGGTCTTTGCTCATGTCGAGGCACCTAGTGGTTTGTGGGCCGAGTTGGATGGAGGCCGACTGACCGAGTTGGGACAGAACGAGTTCTTCCGACGTAGAACCCTCGGCTTCCAAAAAGTCCGCACCCACGATGGAGCGGGCAAAGATAAACCCTGCCGCACCAAGATTCAAAGCTGGCTGCAGAGCTGGTATCCCGCTGAACTGGAAGGCAGTGACCCCAAGTGCGTCGATGAAATCGGCAAGGGCAAAACCAGTTACCTCAAGTTGGGCGAGCTGTCCTTCGAGGCGGTCAAGTTTGCCTTGAGCGATCCCGCTGGGCGAGTAGCCATGGAGCCGCCCAAGCATCAGGCTTCGCACGTCCGCAGCATCCACTTCGACGGCGGCATCCTCGACGGGCAGACGCTGCATTTCTCTTCCGAGCTGAACGCACTGATCGGCATCCGGGGGAGCGGAAAGTCATCCATCTTGGAGGCAGTGCGGTACGCCCTCGATATTCCAAGGGGCGAGAAAGCGCAGGACACGAAATACAAGGATGAGTTGATTCGCCACACCTTAGGTAGTGGCGGCAAGGTGACGCTGACGGCCTCCGATGTGTACGGGCAGGAGTTCACCGTTTCCCGCATCTTCCGCGAAGCGCCGAATGTCTACTTGGGCGGAAAATTGCAGCCGGGCGTGTCGATCCGGGAGACCGTACTGCGTCGTCCGATCTACTTTGGCCAGAAGGACCTCTCTAGCACAGGCGAAGGGTTCGAGACTGATCTGGTGGAAAAGCTGGTTGGCGAGAAACTTCGTGTGCAGCGTGACGAAATCGATGCCCAACGCCAGCGTGTACGCGACGCTGCTCAGCGCTGGCTCAAGCTGAGCAATACGGCCGAGCAGAAGCGCGACTTCGAGACTCAACTTAACGATGCCAACTTCCGTCTGACCAAGTTCGCGGAGCACGGCATCGCCGACAAGCTTCAAAAGCGCCTCGGTTTCCAGCAGGACGCTACTGCGCTGGCTCGCATGAAGGAACGGGCGGACGACTTCATCCGCGCGTTGGGGCAACTGATAGCCGAACACGAAGACGAGTTGCGCAATGCCACGAGCTACACCTCCAAGCAGAACCCGGATTTCTTCGCGGCGTACTACGCCGAGTTCGCCAACCTCGTTGCAAAGGTCGATCAGCTCAAGCAGATTGAGAAGGACGCGCGCGCCGTTGTGGGGCGCCTCAAGGCCAAACAGGGCGAATTTGAAGGTGCAAGCAGGAGCCTTCAGGAAGAGTTTGCCCAGGTCGAGCGGCAATTAGCCCAGGAACTCAAGCAAACTGGCATGACGGCCATCCAACCAGACGACTTCCTGGCCCAGCAGCAACGTAAGACTAAGGCGGAGCAAATGCTGGAGGCGTTGGCCAAGCAGGAATCACAGCAGACAAATATCCGCGACGCGCTAATCGCGGAGATCGACAAGCTCAACGAACTTTGGCTGCGCGAATTTAACACCATCAAGGTGGAGCTGGATCGCGTGAACGCTGGCCACACCGCTTTGCAGATCGAAGCTGACTTCAAGGGCGACAAGGAAGCCGCCATTAGCTTCATGCAGCAGCTCTTCAAGGGAAGCAACATCCGCGAGACCACGCTGCGCGCAGTGATGGAGGACTATGCCGACTTCGGCGGCCTCCTGCGTGCCCTGCCGGGCGCTTTGGCCAAGGCTGGCAGCACCCCCGAGGTCTTCGAGAAGACCTTCATGCAGAACCTGACCGAGTTCGTCACCTGGCAGGTTCCCAGCCGTTTCGTCATACGGTATCGCGGGAAGGAGCTGAAGCATCACTCACTAGGGCAGCGAGCTTCTGCGCTGCTGTTGTACGTGCTCAGCCAACGGCAGAACGACGTAATCATCATCGATCAGCCAGAAGACGATCTGGACAACCAGACTATCTACGACGACGTGATCAAGCTGCTGCGTGAGATGAAGCCTCACGCCCAGTTCATCTTCGCTACCCACAACGCCAATTTCCCGGTGCTGGGTGACGCGGAGCAGGTGCACGCCTGCGAGTACCAGGATGAAAGGGTCAACGTGGAAAGTGGCAGTATCGACGCCCGCCCGGTACAGCGCGCCATTATCAACATCATGGAAGGAGGCCAGGAGGCCTTCAACCGTCGCAAAGAGGTGTACAACCTATGGAAACCACAGAGCTGATCGACCTGCTCAGCCGGGGCGAGGACAGCCGGCAGCAGTTCAAGGCAGACATGACCAATGCGGATGCCTTGGCTGCAGAGATCGTGGCCTTCTGTAACACGGCTGGCGGGCGCATCTTCATTGGTGTGAACGACGACAGTACGGTGCGGGGTTTGTCCGGAGCCGATGTCGCCCGTCTCAACCAACTCATCGCCAACGCGGCCTCACAGGTTGTGCGTCCCGCCGTAAACCCGCTCACCGAAAACGTGCCACATCCAAATGGCACAGTAATGGTTGTCTCCATTCCAGAGGGTGTCAACAAGCCCTACATGGACAAAAACGGCACCATCTGGGTGAAGAATGGTTCAGACAAGCGCCGCGCAACGTCGCGCGAGGAACTGCAGCGGCTTTTCCAGCAGGCGGGGTTGGTGCACGCCGATGAAACGCCCGTGGCGGGCTTGAGTGCGGGCGATGTTGATATGTCCTATTTTGAAGGGTTCTTCGAGCAACAATTCGGCGAGCCGCTCGCCCAACATAACCAGCCGTTGCCGCAGTTGCTGAACAACATGAACCTGATGAACCAGGGACTGCTCAACGTAGCTGGCAGCCTGCTATTCGCGAGGGCACCGCAGTACGCGCTACCTGCTTTCATTGTCAAGGCTGTCGCCTTTGTCGGCACGCAGATCGAGGACGAACGCTACATCGACAGCCGCGACATTACCGGCAAGCTAGCCGATGTCTTCCAGCAGACACTGGGCTTCATCATTGCCAACACTCGCGCCGCGCAGGGCGAGCAAGGATTCAACTCCCCGGGCCTGCCTGAGATTCCACGTATTGTCTGGGAAGAGCTGGTCGCCAACGCCCTCGTTCACCGCGACTACTTCATCAGCGCGCCGGTACGCGTCCTGGTCTTTGCGGATCGTGTAGAGATCATCAGCCCCGGTCATTTGCCTAACAACCTGACCATCGAGAACATCAAAGCTGGCAACTCCAACATGCGTAATCCCATCCTTGCCTCTTTCGCGGCAAAGCTCCTTCCTTATCGCGGTCTAGGCAGCGGCCTATTGCGCGTGCTTCGAGCCTGGCCGCAGGTCGAACTCATCGATGATCGTGGCGGTAACCTTTTCAAGGCCATCGTGCAGCGGCCCAATGCGCCGGGGGCGGCGGGATAGACAGCAGCTAGCTGGTAGAACGAGATGAAGTGATAGGTGGGGGAATGACCTCAAAACGAATGACGGGTGGCAGTGCTGCGGAGCGCGGGCTGGATTTCCAGGCGCGCATAAGCGCAATCGTGATGGCTCACCTGCTAGCAGAACGGCCACTGGGCTGGCTCGAAGGGGTATTGGACGACACGCCGCTGGGGCTGCACGCAGAAACGGGCGGTCCAGGGGATGATGTTCGCTTCTCGGTCAAGGACGGAAAGCACGTGGAGCTTCAGGCCAAGCGCGGGCTTCAACGAGGAGATGACCTTTGGGATGCCCTGATGGACTTGTCCAGAGGTGTTTCTGACGGCACGATTGACGCGGCGGTCTTGGCTGTGTGCCCAAACAGCAGCGGCACGATCCGCGAAGCCTTGGCCGAGGACATTATCCGGCTGGGGACGGGACGAAGCGACGGATTGCGCGAAATTGGCCAAGCTTGGGCGGCGCGGCTGTTGGCATCGTCCTTGGACGCCACCTTGGTATGCAAACACTTGCGCATCGTCGTGGTCAGCGCGGTTGACGGAAGCCGGGAGGCTGAGGCTATGGCCGCTGAGCGGCTTGGCCGCATCGTCCAAAACCAAGAGGCAGCGTGGCCGGTGCTAGTGGAGTATGGGCGGCGCTTGATACGTAGGAGGGAGCGGTCGGCACCAGAAGACATCTACCGAACCTTGTCGCTCGCCAAAGTCGCACTGAAGACTAGCGAGATCGACACGCGCGTTCAGTTGTCAGCAGCCACACGCCAATGGCTGCATCGTACCCACGCCGGCATGACCGTCCTTGGCGTGCATAGCAAAGTTCCCTTCGAGACATGTTGGCTCGAACTGGATGCACAGGCGATGGACGATACGTCCACTGATCAAGAGGACCTCGATAAGGCTCTTCGCCGCTACCATGAGTACGGCCATCGTCGCGGGACCGGCGGCCCCTCCTTTGATTCCCAGACTATCGCACGTTTTGTCAGGAAGTGTGTCGTCGTAGGTGGCCCTGGTATGGGCAAGTCAACATTGCTCAAGAAGCTGGCATTGGACTACTCGGCGGACGGGTTCCTGACTCTCCTCGTGCGCCTGCCACAGGTAGTTGCCCTTCTGGCTCGAGATGGTCGCCGTTTCGAGGAAAGCTTGATGGAGGTGGCTCTCAGCGGTTCGGGCCTTCGAACGCCACTCGTTTCACTCGAAGGGGCAGTCATCTTGTGCGATGCGTTGGACGAGTGCGGAAGCCAACAGCCACTGGTGACTGCGAACCTACACGCTTTCTCCGTAGCGCATCCAAACACCCGCATAGTTGTAACCAGTCGCCCCATCGGCTACCGTTCGGGTGAACTTGCAGAATGGCGGCATTATGAGCTGCAACCGCTGGATGACACCGCTGCCGAGAAGGCGGTCACCAAAGTGCTTGAGGCGATTCCATTTGCAAACGCAGCGCTGCGATCACGCGCGGTTGGGCAAGCAATCGCCCAACTGAGCGCCAAGACTATCAAGGGTGCTGCCGCACGAAGTCCCCTTATGATCACACTGGTGGCAGCCCTTTCTGTCAAGGGAATTGAGCCTGGACTGAAAAAGGGCGGTTTGTACCGCAAGCTTTTCCAGTTGTTGCAGGACCATCCGCCCGCTCGGCTTACCGAACGCCCCCCAAGCGACCCGGAAAGAAACCGATTTCTGGAGATGCTCGGGTGGTGCCTTTTGTCACACGGGAACGAACCGGCCGAGCAAACTCTTTCACGATGCGCTCGTTGGTGGAGCGAAGAAACGGGGCAATCCTTTCTCGTCAGTGAGACGAAGATCAGCGAATGTCTTGGCTACTGGGAGTGTCTGGGCGTCGTCGAACGGGTACGCACGTACACCCAGGAGGCGATTACGTTCGTCCACAAGACTTTCGGGGAGTTTGCGGCCGCCCGGTACATGTCTAAGTGCCCTCCTGAATCGCAACGAGGCATCATCGGGCGCGCGATCTGTACACCAGATTGGAAGGAGGCCTTGTCGTTCGCCAGCCATCTCGGCCTCACGTCACTAATCCTTCAAGTCTGGGCGGAACTTGCGGAGCTTGGTGACACTAAGGTCGGTAATAGGCTTGACGATGCCGTCGAGTTGGTGGTTCAAGCGGGAGCGCCGTTGGCGACGGATGCCCTTGCGAGCTTTGTGCAATGTTGTTGGCGTGCCGTGGAGAACACGGCATCGCGGGTGCGCTATGCCGCCGGAGAAGCACTTTGCTTGGTGTCCCAGGAGCATTGGAGTCTGATCAAGGAAGGGGCCTTGGCACGACTGGAGTCGCCCGATGGGTGGAACCGACTGGTAGCTTGGGCCTGTCTATGCGTCAGCACGGACCACGGACTGCCGATTCCTGCACTCACTGAAGCGCTACCCAGGTTGGCCGAATCTCGGCCGACAGACTCTTACCTTGGCGGATTCTCCCTCAGACCGAATGGGAGTGCCGTTTGGCAGCACCTAGTGCTAGGCGCAGCGCGGCGTATGCTTGTCACTCCACCAGAGCCAGACGTGCTGCGAGCGCTCCATGAACTGATTGGTAGTGCCAAGGGATTGAATGTAAGCGCCATCGGCGAGTTAGAGCGGGTATTCAGGCAGGCGGGACAGGAGTTGGGCTGGCTACTGGACGGAGCATGGTCAAAGAGCATGGCCGGGCTGATGCCGAATCGTGAACAATGGAACCGGGAGGCAGCTTACTTACTCGCACTTATCGAGGACCCCTTGGTGATGAGTGAAGAAGCCGAGAGCCTCGATTCTGGTCGCAGCTTTGAGCTAGGAGCGTGCATGACGGCAATCTCCTATTGGGAGATGCCTGTGGGGGACGCCCCAAGCGCAACGGCGTCAGCGTCGGGGGATGCCGCAAGGCGCTTAGTCATTCACGCGCTTGCTCGGGGTGCAGGTTTAGACCACTCCCAACTAGTGCGACAGGCTCGTGCGATGAACAGGGAAATCCTTCAAGATATAAAGAACGAAGCATTCGTCTTCTTTAACTTGCCGAAGGTAGATGCTAAGGCAGAACTCGATCATCCGCTTGTCGACAAGCAATTTATGCCTATGCTCGAAGAATTGATTGTTGGTCCGTGCCACCTCTTTGCGTTGAACGCGGCTCACGTGCTCTATTCAATGAACGAGGACCCAGAATACTACGGTACAGTGAAGCGTCTTCTGACCCGTGGCCGCGGCGAATCGCTTCGTTTGTCCGCTGCGCTGGCTAAGCATCTGCCTGATCAGACAGGACAACAGCTCATACTCGGTCGCCTTTGCCAAGGAGAAAGCACTTCCGGGTGCCGGTACCTATATTCGAGCCTGATCTCTCCTTATGGCGTCCCTCACCTTGAAGCTGTTCGAAAAGGTCTAGGTGGTAGGTCAGCCAGCGCCGCCAAGGCAGCTGCGGAGTTAGTTAAAGAGTTTCCTATGGACGGCGCATTGGCGGAAGAGTTGCGCGACTTTTTCGATGAATGGCGGGTCAAAGAAGCGCCGTATCCGAAAGGAGGCGGAGTCGTCCCGGAAAGTCCTCGTGACGAGTTGGCCAAAGTCCTGGCTGCGGCGTATACGCAGGACCACGAATTCCTTCTGTACCTGCTGACGGACGAGCGACCTGAGGTGCGAAGCGCTGCGCGCGACCATTTCCTAACTGAAGCTGCCGGCTCAGCACTGTTGCGCTCAAAGCTCTTGGAACAAACTGTAACCGGTGGGCTACGGCCGGATCTCCTCCGGGCAGCTATATTCAAGGGGCTATACTCAGAGGCGGAGGAGGTAATGGCTGTGGCCCGCTTGCTTCGCAGTGAAGATGCTCGACTTCGCTATGCCGGCTTGCCCATTCTCGACGTCAAGTATCTTCATCCGGATCAAGTGCGAGATGAAAGCAAACGGCTTTTATTGGACGGGGAGTTGGACATTAGGGATGGAGCCAGTCAAGCGCTACAAAGACTAGGGGCGTCGGGCTCGGAGCCGCAAAAGGCATAGCCCGATTTCGCGACGGATTCCGCGTCCGCGACCAGGTCAGTAGTTAACTGGTTGCACTCGTTACGCAACAACTTTAGCGCGCGCTACACATGGTATTTCTAATGGTATCGGGAATATGAGCGATGGAAAATCTTTAAAAATCAATCGAATAGCTCTGTTGTTAATTACTGAGTGGGAATCATTTCCCGTCTGGCTGCAGCACGCAGCACTCGGTACTCGGCATTAAACCAAGACTAAGCCAATGATTTTTCAGGGGCTTTCAATTTAACCGCTTACGCGATTCGCTACCATCAAGTTAGGAAAAACGGCCGATACCATCGCGTTTTCCGTTGATGGTATCGGAGTGCGATTTTGGCGCGGTTATGCGATGAAAGCGCGCATTTCTGCGTGACGGCAGAGGATGCCCTCCTCAATACAACGATGCGGCACCAGGCTTTGGCGCTGTCGCTAACATTCACGATGCCAGGCAAGCCCTGGCAATGCTGGCGGCGAACTGGCGCAGTTCGGGGACCGCAGTCGCCTCCCAGAACTTGGCCCTGAGCCAGGGGCCGATGTAGTACAGACCCGGCGTCGGCTGGCCGTCCTCTCCTAGCAAGGCACAATCGGCTCCCGTTTCCACCCCGAGGCCGAGTGGATCGGCCCGCATCATGCCATCGGCCAGCAGTTGCCGTACCAGCGGTATCGCAGCGTCCTGTGGACTGGCACAACTGCCCGTGCAATTGATGATGCGGGCGGCACGCAGAGCGATGCATGTTTGGACGCTGCGCGGTTGCACAATCAACACCGTCCGCTCCGCTTCATCGCGGATGTCCAGCATTCGCCCTGCTGTCACTTGTAGCGCGCCTCGTGCCAAGGCCGCCGTCACCTCTTGCTGTACGGGCGGGGGCAACTGATGCCGATGCACCTCCCAATACGGCCGTAGGTGGCGCAGGAAGCGGCGCCGCTCCGATGCGGTCCAGCTTTGCCAGATGCCTGCCGTTTGGTGGCGCAATGTGGCCAGCGCTTCGTGCCAACCCAAACCGACCGCTTGAAGGTGGGCCACCTGCTGCTGAAGCGCACGCAGGGCTCCCCGCACTGTCGTCGTTTCTTCGCGCTGCAGCATGACGCCTGGCGATTGCGTCGATGGCGGCGCATAGGGCCTGGGCAGCAAGCCGTGGCGCGACAGTGCATGCACCTGCTGCGCGGGGTGGCGGCGAAGCAACTGGAGTGCGATATCGACTGCGGTCAGCCCCGTCCCCAGTAACAGTACCGGTTCGTGTACATCAATGGCGGACATCAAGCCGCGTTGCCAGGGATCTGCCACATACCGCGCGCAGTCGACCAGAGCGCCCCGTGCTAGCGCCGGTGGCGGCGGCGGAAGGTGGCCTATGGCCAGCACCACTTGGTCGGCCTCGATGCAGCGGCCGTCGTCCAGTGTGGCAGATAGCCTTCCTTGTGCCATGGATTGCAAGCTGCAAACGTTACCGCTGATGCAGTCGAGAGTAGCTGTGCGACTCGACTGAGCATGCGCCTGGTGCAGCGCCCATTCCAAGTAGTCGCCGTAGACGCTTCGCGCGACAAAGGAATCACCTGTCACGCGGCTTTCGCGTGCATTAGCGTAGTGCAAAAAGTGGTTAGCGTCGTCCGGTAATACGCTCATTTTGGCCGCCACCACATTGAGCACGTGTTGCGGGCTCTGCGTGCCATATGCCATGCCGCGCGCCAGCCGTCCACCACGATTGAGCAGCATCACGCGCACGGGCTGCTGGCCGGCACTGCGCAGCAACTGTATCGCGCATGCGACACCTGAAAAACCGGCTCCTACGATCAGAATCGTACGCATGCTTCGCCTCCACTTCGCGTATATAGTGCCTTCATGGACTCCTCCTATATCTCACGCCAACAGCGCGAAGAAATGCACAACCATCGCGGCGCGGTCGTCTGGTTTACCGGCCTTTCGGGTGCCGGAAAGACAACGCTGGCGCGCGCCATTGAATTGCGCTTGTTCCAAGCTGGCTGCCAGGTCGTGCTACTGGACGGCGACAGCCTGCGCCAAGGCCTGTGCGCGGGCCTTGGCTTTTCACCGGAAGACCGCAGCGAGAACATCCGCCGCGCCGGTGAAGTGAGCCGCCTGTTTGCCAATACAGGCACTATCGTGCTGGCGGCTTTCATCTCTCCGTCGCGCGCAGACCGGGCGCGCGTGCGCGCCATGCAAGCCGATGGCGACTTCATAGAAGCCTGGTGCATGTGCCCGTTGGAGACCTGCGAGCAGCGTGACGTCAAAGGCCTGTATCGCCGTGCCCGCGCAGGTGAGGTGGCGCAGTTCACTGGCGTCTCGGCGCCCTACGAAGCGCCGCTGGCCCCCGAATTGACGCTCGATACAGGGGGCGACAACGTTGCCGCTTGCGTCGAGCAGGTGTTGACTGAATTGCACTCGCGCGGCGTACTGTTTGCGGTAGGCAGTAATTCGTCCAGCAGCTCGAGGCAGATGCGCGCAGCCTGGTCGCCATCGTCCAGTTCCGTGTGCCACGCCGATATCGACACCGCCAATAGCGGGTAGTCGCGCAGGCGGCGGAACAGTGCCGCCAACTGCTCCACGCGTGGCCCGTTCGGTACGTGGTACTTCAGGGCCGGCATTCGCTGCGCCTCGTCCAGTACATCGGTGTCGAAATGCAGGTACAACGTTTCGTTCGGCGACATGTGGCGCATGACCTGGCCCAGCGGACATCGCACAATGGCCGACTGCGCCAATGCTGTGTCCTCACCCGGGTCCAGGTCGCGTGCATCGGATAGCAGCACCCGCTCTTCCGCATAGGGACGGATCCCGACAGCCTGGCGCAATGCCGTGATGCTATCGCGCTGGTGCTGGCGGCGGTCAGGCCGACCTACCAGCATGGCCAACGGCATGCCGCCTAGGTACCGGGTATGCGTGGTGTTCCAGGTGTGGAAGTCGCCATGCGCATCCAGCCACAACATGCGCTGTGGTTCGCGGTTGGCGCGCTGTAGACCCGCCATGACACCCAGGGTGGACATACAGTCGCCGGAAAGGCTGACGGGGAGCTCGCCTGCCGACGCTGCTATGGCAACGTGCTGCGCCAGTTCGGCATAGACGCGGCCCATACTGCGCATCTGTTCCTCCTTGGCCACCAGCTCCGTGGCGGTGGACAGTGGCGAACCCACCACGGCCCATTGCTGCGCACCAAGTAGTTGCACACGTTGCAGATCTTCGCGTCGCATCCCCATCAGGTACGGCACCAACAGGCGGCGAATCACGGCCATTGCTCCGGCGCTAACCCATAGCCCAGCGTGCGCATCATATCGGTGACTTCCGCGCGCTGTGCCAGGGGCAATAGTTGGGAACTACGATTGCGCCAGCGACCTGGTGCGGGCGCCTTGGTAGCCATGGTCACCCGCAGCGTCGGTGGCTGTGGCAGCGGCGGCAGATCGAGCCATGCGCATACACGTTCGAGCACGCCAACTGGATCGGCCAGGTAGGACTCGAAGTGCACCCGCAGCGCCGTCAATCCGCCGTCAAGGATGTGACGGTGGCAGGACAGCCATTGGTTCAGGCACACCTCCTTCAGCGGCGCTGACGTATAGCTGCGCCAGTTAGGTGGCAGGTCGAACTTCCACCAGCGGTGCCCGTCTGCGCACTGTTCCGAATAGCCGTCCATGGCGAGCGTGACGCCGTGCCGCTGCATGTCATGCGCATGGAAGCCCGTGGGTGAGAGCCAGCCATCCATCATGCCGTTGACGCAGGCAGCGAAGTTGCGGGTCAGGTGCAGGTAACGTACTTGCGCACGAGGGAAGAGCTGTTCATAGAGTCCAACGCGGTAGGCATCGGACGGTGTCTTGAACAGCAGTACCTTGCTGGCCGCATCGCTTTCGGTGAATTGCCGGGCATGCATGGCGGGTAACACAAAGGGCGGTTCTTCGATTTTTACCGCTTCGGCAAAAGGCCGGCGTTCCCCAGGGCCATGTCCGCCATCATAGTAGTCAAGGCGCCAAGCTTCGCGCCAGAATACGGCGCTCAGCGCGGCACGCTGCAACTCCTGCTCCCCGGGCCCATCGGTGGCCTCGCTCAACAGCAGCGCTTCATCCAATCCACGCTGCAGCTGCGCATAAGAAGCGGCGGCCGCAAACAAGGCTGGAAACTGCAGCAGCATACGTTTGCGCCAGCGTGATTTCAGCTCGGCCAGAGGCGCCAGTCTGCCGGTATGCACGGTCAGACCATCGAAGATGTCGTCAGCCAGTGTATCCGCATTGCGCAAGCATGTGATGACGTCGCTCTGGCACGTAGGATCGTGACCGAAACCATTGCCGCTCAATGCGAGAAATGGTTCCACTTCGCCATCCAAACTGGCAATGCAGGGGTGCTGCGCCAGGCTCGCCTTGAACAGCGTGGAGCCGGAACGCGAGCTGGTGAGAATGACGACGACGCGCCTGACCTTTGCTCGCCATGGCGCGTGTGGTACTGCCCGAAGTTTGCGAATGGTCTCAGTCAGTGCGTCCATGCTTGGCCGCCGGCTTGATCAGAAAGACAAAGAACTGACGCTTTCCGGCGCGTTTTGCCGCACTCTTGGCTATCATACGAATACTAAACCCGGCTTGCTTCGCCAGGCGGCGTACCTCGTCCACTGCGCCAAAGTTTGAATGGGCGAAATAGATGCGGCCGCCAGGTTTGAGGTACTGCGCCACCTCTTCAAAGAAGCGTCTGTTGGTGCGGAAATCCGTGTCCCACTGCGAACGTGCCACGACGTCGGGTGCGGGCTTGTCGCGAAACGGCAGGTTGGCGGTGATGACATCGAAGCGCTCATCGCCCACGGAATCAAACAAGTCCGAATGCCGCACTTCCATCACGCCAACGAAGCCATGGGCCTGCGCGTTGTGGTGTGCGCTACGAATGGCCGCCGGATTTAGGTCCAACGCCAGCACGCGCGACGCCTGTTGGTAGCAGGCGAAGATTGCGATAACGCCGGACCCGGTGCCCACATCGAGCACGCTTTCACCACGCTGAATGCGGAAGTTGCGCACCAGCGGCTGGCTGTCCAGGAATGGCCAGAAGGTATTCGGATAAACGTGGAATTTTTTGCCAAGATAGGTAATGGTGCGTCCGGCTTCAGGGACTGACTTGAAAGCGTGCTGACGCATGACTTGCCAGTGATCGATCTGCTCCGACGTGGGAAGCGCGTGTGATGGCATCTCTATCCCCCTATCTGATGATGCCATGCTATAGAACCTGCCGGACGAGGGCAAGTGCACGTCGCTCGGCGCGCGCAAACTGTTGGATACTTACATTGCTTCCGATTTGCCAGTCCGTTTAGGCGCCGCGGTCGGCGTATGGGCCGCTGAACCGCTGTTCGTCTGCGTCATCACGGTGATTGCAGGGACGCGTCCGATCATGCAGCTTGCAAGACCTCAGGCTGTCGGGCGTAAAGCGCTTGCTCCAGTGCGTCCAGCACGAAGTCAGTGTGCATTGAGCTGCTCACTCGCCAGCCCACGATTCGGCGCGCGAAAACGTCGATCACGAGGGCGACATAGACGAAGCATTGCCAGGTCGAGACATAGGTAAAGTCGCTGACCCAAAGTTGGTTTGGACGCTCAGCACGGAACTGGCGGTTCACTCGGTCAAGAGAGCACGGGGCCGCCTTGTTGGCAATCGTCGCTCGTACAACCTTGCCTTGTATGACGCCACGCATCCCATCACGGCGCATCAGTCGTTCAACTGTGCAGCGAGCGACCTCAATCTTCTCGCGGCGCAGTTGGCGCCAGACATTTTCAGCGCCGTAGACCAGGAAGTTAGCTTGCCGCACGCGACGAATGTGGGCGTACAACGAGTCAACGCGCTTTGTACGCGCGCAGCGCAATTCGGGATTGCAGCGCAGAGCAATGTGACGCCAGTAATTCGATGGAGCGAGTGCTGCGAGTGCCGGAGGCCGGAGCGCGCAGCACTCGCCATTAAACCAAGACTAAGCGCCTGATTTTACCAGCGGTGCCCGGACTATCCCGGCGCACCGGATGAAGCGCCGCAACCCGCATAACGTCTACATGACGCGCCAGGCGAAGGCTTAAAGTATGGGCTGCCGTCACACTACGACGCCGACCTGCCGACCTCGCACCCGACGCTGATTCAGCCAGTTCATCTTTCATGATAAGGCCGGCGTTGCATCTTCCTGCTGTGGTAGTGCTGCTTCACCTAGGACCACGCCGATATGCCGAGCGCATGTCAGTAAATGATGGCCTAATGGCACGCGCCGGGTGCGTCCGGCCACATCGGCCAGGGCCACGGCGCCGGTGCCTCCACCCTCGACCGTCACCATGCTTCCCCATAGATCGGCGCGCGCCATGGTCGCGCCGGTTTCACCCAGCAGAGTGCCAAGCAGGCGGTCGCCCGGGGTCGGCGTGCCGCCGCGCTGCACATGCCCGAGTATTGTCGCCCTGACCTCGCATGGCAAACGCGCGCCGAGTGCCCTGGCCAGCATTTCGGCCACGCCGCCCAGGCGTTGCGGCTCCGGCGCGCCCGCCACCAGGTCCCGCATTGTCATTTCCCCGCCGCGCGCTTTCGCGCCTTCTGCCACGCTGATCAGCGTATTGCCACGCTGCGCGGCCCGCGCGGCGCAGACGGCTGCGATGCCTTCGAGGTCAAAGTCGATCTCGGGCAGCAGAATGATGTCGGCGGCGCCAGCCAGTCCCGCCTCCAGCGCCAGCCAACCAGCCGTGCGGCCCATGGTTTCGACCAGCATCACCCGGCCGTGGCTGGCGCCTGTGTTACGGCTGCGTTCGAGGGCCTCGGTGACTGTAGCCACAGCCGTGTCGAAGCCCAAGCTGCGCTCGACGCAGGCGATGTCGTTGTCGATGGTCTTTGGCAGCCCCAGTGTGGGCAGTCCGCGTGCGTGCAAGGCACTGGCGATGCTCATCGTGCCATCACCGCCGATGGCGACCACGCCGTCCAGGCGGAGCTCACGGGCATAGGCAAGAACCTCGGCGCACCAGTCGCGGCCTTTGTAGTTGAGGGGGCTGACGCGGTTGGTGGTACCGAGAATAGTGCCTCCGGCGGCCTCGATGCCGGCGACGGTGGCGCGCCCCAAAGGCCGCACGCGGCGCTCGATCAGGCCGAGATAACCGTCTTCGATGCCAAGCACCTCGGCACCGTCGAGCGCCAGAGTCAGCGCTCGAATCACGGCGTTAAGTCCAGGCGCGTCGCCGCCGCCGGTTAGAACTCCAATACGTTTCATAGGATGCAGGGCCGGTCAAGGTACGGGAGACGAATCAATGGTGACCCGGTTGGTGACATGGGTCACTCCCGGTGCCATCCAGGCCGCGCGTTCCGCTGCCATGCGCTCCGCCCATGAGTGTACCGTGCCTTCAAGCGCTACCGTGCCGCCAATCGCTTCGACCTTAACATGTCCGGCATCGATGGTCGCGATGCGATGTAAGGCTGCCACAATTTGACGCTGGACGTCCTTGGGTTCGACGGCCGGCCGCAGTTCCAGATGGTTGGCTACGCCGCGCACCCCGCGGATCGCTCCCGATACAGTGGACGTTTATGCGGCAACGTTGGACGGAGTTTACCTGTTTAACCCCGATGCCTCGTTTCTCGAGCATGCGGTTAAACGGGACTGCCGTGCACTTTGCGGCAACCCGTTCGCGGCACAGGTGCCGTTGACCTTGATCTACGTCGCAAAGGACTTGGAAGGACGCGATGACGCGTCCAGCCAACAGGAAACGAAGGCGGTGCTTGCGGCCGGCTGCATCAGTCGCAATGTCACCTTGATGTGCGCTGCGGAAGGCTTGGCTAGCGCACTTGCCTTTCTGCCTGAGTGCACGACACTGGCCGGCGTGATGGGGCTCAAGCGTCCCCATCGTGTCCTACTCACCCAGGCGATTGGGCGTTCGGCGCACTGCTGAAGCAGCCTTTACTTACCGAATCCCCGCGAACTTGGGTGTGCAAGCGCCTTTGCGGCAGCGTCGCGCCAGACCCTGGGGTCGTAACGCGAGACAATGCGTACGCGCCGCGAATGACCTAGTGTGGTGGACCAGGCAAATCAGTTCGATCGGTATAGCTCTGTGTGGCCGAAGCCAACGCCATAATCCAAAAGCGAGATGACTTCCAAATCGATGTGGAGGAACAGCAGGCCTTCCCACGGCATGTTGCTTCCCTGAGCGGCGAACTCTTTCGCCTCGGGGAATTTCTGCAGGATTTTCTGTCCAATTTCTTCCAATCGGTCCTGACCACGAACGAAGTCGGCGGTGCCGCTGAATGATAGCCCTCGAATCTCGGACCAGCGATCGTATGGAAGGTTAATTGTCCCGGATACTTTATTGTTGTGTTGAATGTTATCCGCCTTTTGGCTACCCAATCCAATGACGGCGTAGATAGCTAGTCCATCATGGACGTAGCTGACCGTGGTGGCTTGCGGATAGCCATCGGGGCGGATTGTCGCCAACGTCATGTCGCGAGCCCCGTGCATGATCTCGAGTACCCGCTGTCGTGCTGATGCGTTAAGCTGTTCCATACCGTTCTCCCAGGATTGCTGCACCCGGACACGCTTGCCGGGTCATGGTGTGCGCTGTCATGTTTGATACATATTATGCCAGTGGCACGGTGAAGCAAAACTCGTCAGCATCGGCCTTTCGGGTAGGCGTAACCATGGCGCCGCCGCGCCAAATCATTCGCGGTGGCGTCCTGGAATGAAGGCAGGGTATAATTAGCAACAAGGGTGCTCGCACAATCTGGTGCGACAGGATTCGCGTCGGTCGGGCCGCCACGTGCAATTGTTCACGCCCTTACTTTCAGATGCACCCATCCTTTGTTGAGCTGCTCGGCGCAGCACTGTTCGGCATCGCCGTCCTGCACACGTTTTCCACCGGATTGTTCGAGCGTATGGCGCACCGCCAATCGCGCCACGCTGGCATTTGGCATTTGCTGGGTGAAGTGGAAGTGGTGTTTGGTTTCTGGGCGATGGTGCTGATCCTGTTCATGTTCGCCATCGTCGGCAAAGATGACGCCACGCGCTATCTTGACAGCCGCAACTTTACCGAGCCGCTGTTTGTGTTCGCCATCATGGTGATCGCCGGCACGCGCCCGATCCTGCAGTTTGCCGCGCGCGCGATAGGCTTCCTGGCGCGCCGGCTGCCGCTGTCGCCCAATATCGCGCTGTACGTGTTGGTGCTTACGGTGGTACCGGTGCTGGGCTCGTTCATCACCGAACCGGCCGCGATGACGTTGGCGGCGCTGATGCTGCGCGAGAACGTCTATCGTCATCAGCTGTCGTCGCGGCTGAAGTACGCCACGCTGGGCACCTTGTTTGTCAACGTTTCGATCGGCGGCACGCTGACCACCTTCGCGGCGCCCCCGGTACTGATGGTGGCGGGCGTGTGGAACTGGAACGTACCATTTATGCTGGCCACCTTTGGCTGGAAGGCGGTCGTCGCCATCGTCGTCAATGCTGCCTTGGTTGCCGTTTGGTTCCGCAAAGAGCTGGCGAGCATCGACGGCGAGCCTGAGCGGGTCGATCCTGTGCCATTGCCGATGGTGCTGGTGCACATCGCTTTCCTGGTGCTGGTGGTGATGTTCTCGCACCACCCGGCGGTCTTCATGGGCGCGCTCCTGTTCTTCCTCGGGATCGCACAAGCCTATCCGCGCTACCAGGATCCATTGATCCTGAAAGAGGCGCTGCTGGTGGCGTTCTTCCTGGGCGGCCTGGTCGTACTGGGCGGCCAGCAGGGCTGGTGGCTGGAGCCGCTGCTCCTGGGGCTTGATGCGGACGCCGTGTTCTATGGCACTGCGGCACTGACCGCGATCACCGACAATGCGGCGCTGACCTACCTGGCGTCGCAGGTGCCGGGCTTGACACCGCAGTTTCAGGTGGCGCTGGTTGCCGGGGCGGTGACTGGCGGCGGGTTGACCATTATTGCTAACGCCCCCAATCCGGCGGGCGCCGCGATTTTGCGCGAAGGCTTCGAGGACGGCGCTATCCGGGCGGAATTCCTGTTGCTGGGCGCGCTGGTTCCTACGGTTGTCGCCGCCATTGCGTTCCGAGTACTGTAACGCGGCGTGACGGCGGCAAGGACGAGGCCCCCTTTTTACTTCCCCCTGAAGTGTTGTTTGTGGAGGTGGCACGTGGCGATCTGTCCCGCGCCGTCCGCAGCGCAGGCGAGATAAACGGAACGATGCAGTTGGCTGTGGGCTGGGAAACGGCGCGCCCACTCTGTAATGTCAAGGACGCAGGTGCAGGTGATGGGAGAGCGACCGGAAGCCGGCCCCGGTTCGCATCATTGATTGTTTAACGCTACGTTAGCGGAAGGACCGTATGACCGTCCATCATTTGCGCGAGGCGCTGCTGTTTCTGGCTCTGGCCGGCATTCTGGTGCCGGTGCTGCAACGCCTGCGCGTCAACCAGACAGTGGGCTTCCTGTTGGTCGGCATCCTGTTCGGGCCGCACGGCTTTGCCAGCTGGCTGCCCGCCGTGCCGGCGTTGGCCTGGGCCAGCTTCCAGGATGTGGCGGTGATCAAGCCGGTGGCGGAACTTGGCATCGTGTTCCTGATGTTTATGATCGGACTGGAGCTGTCGCCCGGCCGTCTGTGGGCGCTGCGACGCGACGTGTTCGGCACCGGGCTGGCGCAGGTCGCGGTGAGCGGGATCGTGCTCGGCCTGTTCGCCTTCGCGTTCGGCAATAGCGGCGCGGCCGCCGCCGCCATCGGCATCACGCTGGCCATGTCGAGCACGGCGGTGGTGATGGACCTGATGAGCCGCCAGCATACCCTGCGCACCACGCTGGGCCAGAAATGCTTCGCCATCCTGATGCTGCAGGACCTGGCGGTGGTGCCGGCACTGATTCTGGTGGAAGGGCTGGGCCAGGGCGGCGGCCAGGCCTTGTGGCTGACGCTGGTGCTGGCCGTGCTGCAAGCGGCGGCGACGATCGGCGTCCTGTACTTCCTCGGCAAGCGCGTCACCCGGCCCTTGTTCGCCTCACCGGCGGTGCAGCGGCAGCCGGAAGTGTTTGTTGCCTTGATTCTCTTGTTAACCCTGGGGATCGCCGCGCTCACAGCGTGGAGCGGGCTGTCGCTGGCGCTGGGGGCGCTGCTCGCGGGACTGTTGCTGGCCGACAGCGAGTTCCAGTACGAGGTCGAAATCATCGTCGAGCCTTTCAAGGGCTTGCTGCTGGGCCTGTTTTTCATGTCGGTTGGGATGGAGATCGATTTGCGCGTGGCGGCCGAGTATCCATTGCTGTTGCCAGCCTCGGTGCTGGCCCTGCTGGCCTTGAAGGGTTCGGTCGTGGCGCTACTGCTGCGCGGCCTGGGCTGGCGGCGCGCCGTGCACGGTGGCTTGCTGCTGGGGCAGGGCGGCGAATTCGCCTTCATCATCCTGGCGTACGCAGTCAGCACGCAGGTGCTGACGCGCGAGGCCAGCCAATTCCTGTTGCTGGTGGTGGGCCTGAGCATGCTGCTGGCACCGATGGCGGCTGCTGCCGGCAGCATGCTGGTGCGGCGCGGCGAACCCATCGACGACCATGCGCCGACGCTCGCCAGCGGTGCGCTGGGGCATCTGAGCGGGCATGTGATCATCGGCGGCTATGGGCGCGTCGGCCAGTTGGTGGCCGATGTGCTGAAGAAGCAGGGTTATGCCTATGTCGCGGTGGAGCGCGACCGCCACCTGGTCGAGGTGGCGCGCCGCGCGCGCCACGAGGAATGCGTCTTCACTGGCGATGCGTCCCTGCCTGAGATGTTGCAGCGGCTCGGCATCACGCGGGCGGCATGCGTGGTGCTGACTATGGACGATCCGCGCGCCGCGTTGCACGCTGTTGGCGTCTTGCGGCGGCACTACCCGGAGCTGTACCTGCTGGCGCGGGCCCGCGACGAACGGCATGCGCGCGCGTTGAAGTCGGCCGGGGCATCCGAAGTGGTATCCGAGGCGGTGGAATCGGGGCTGCAGATGGCGTCCTTCGCGCTGACGGCGGCCGGCATGCCGCTTGGCGCTGCGGACTTCCAGGTCGACCGCCAGCGCGAGGAGCTGCGGGCCAAGATCGACGCCTCACGATGAATCGAGCGTAACCGAGGAGATGACATGACGCCCTACAAGACCATTCTGGTGCATGCCGGTCCGCCGTTTGATGCCGGCGTCGGACGTGTTGCCGTGCAGTTGGCGCAGGCATTCGATGCCCGCTTGGTGGCGCTGGCTTGTTCCGGCATCGAGATGCTGCTGGCGCCGGGACTGATCGAGACCGGCAACGAAACGCTGGCCCGGCACATGATGGACAAGATCGATTCTGCCAGCGGCGCGCTGGAGCAGTTGCGCGAGTTGGCGGGCGAGGCTGGCATTAGCGCGGAAGTGCGGCGCCTGAATGGGCGTTCCGAGCGTGAGCTGGCGGAGGAGATGATGTTTGCGGACCTGGCAGTGATTGGCCAGGCCCTTGACCGGCGTCGGGCGCGCAATGGCTGGCGCACCTTGCCGGAAATGTTGTTGCGCAATGCCGCGCGCCCGGTGCTGGTGGTGCCCGATGGCTATGCCGGCGCGACGTGCGGCAAGTGCGTGCTGCTGGCCTGGGATGGCAGCGCCGCAGCGGCCCGCGCAGTGTCGGCCGCGATCCCGTTGCTGGCCAGGGCGGACGTGGTGGAGGCGGTCACATACTCGACCGATGACGGTTTCAATGTTCCGGGTGAAATTGATTCACTGGCGACCTTCCTGGCGTCCCATGGCGTGAATGCACGCACCCGCTTCCTGCGCGCGCGCCGCAACGTCGATATCGGCGAAGCCATGCTAGACCATGCCCGTGCGTCAGGTTCCGACCTGTTAGTCCTGGGTGGCTATGGTCATTCCCGTCTGCGCGAACTCATATTGGGAAGCGTTTCCACCACCGTTATGCGCAACATGAAGATGCCCGCGCTGTTTGCCCGCTAGGCGGTTGTAGCAGGCGTGCATTTCGCCCCCCCGTTTTTCGCTTCCTTGATTCCCGTAACCCGCATGCGCAGTCCATACTCCTCCCCATTGTTATCCCGCCTGACAAGCTTTCTGTATTTCGACAAGACGCTGCTGGTGCTGTTGTTGTTGCTGTTGGCGCTCAGTACGCTGACCATGTATTCCGCAGCTTATGACTTCCCTGGCCGCTTCGCTCTGCATCTGAGGAACATCGCGGTGGCGGTCGGGATCATGGTGGTCATCGCGAATATGCCGCCTACGACGCTGATGCGCTTTGGCCCCTACCTGTATGGCGCGGGCGTGCTGTTGTTGCTGGCGGTCGACCTTTTTGGCACGATCAAGAAGGGGTCGCAGCGCTGGCTGCATATCGGATTCGAATTCCAGCCATCGGAGTTGATGAAGATCGCCACGCCGTTGATGCTGGCATGGTACTTCCATACCTACTCGGATATCCGGCGGCTGCGCCTGTTCCTGGTTGCCGGAGCCTTGCTGATGGTGCCGGTGCTGATGATCCTCAAGCAGCCGGACCTGGGGACCTCGATCCTGGTGTTCGCGGCGGGCTTCTACATCATTTTTCTGGCCGGGTTGCCGTGGAAGGTGCTGTTCGCCATGGCGGGTACGGCGGTGCTGTCGATCCCCTTCATGTGGCCGCTGCTGCACGACTACCAGCGCGACCGCATCCTGACCCTGCTCAACCCGGAGGCCGATCCGCTGGGCAAAGGCTTCCAGATTCGGCAGGCGATCATCGCCATCGGCTCCGGCGGCGTTACCGGCAAGGGTTGGATGGAGGGCACCCAGGGGCACCTTGGCTTCGTGCCCGAGCGTTCAACCGACATGGTGCTGTCAGTGTTCTCGGAAGAGTTCGGGTTGGCCGGCATCGTGGCGCTGCTCCTTTTGTTTTCCTTTCTGATCGTACGCGGCATGCAGATTTCGATCGGCGCCGCGACCCTCTACTCACGCCTGCTGGCGGCGGCAATGGCGATGATCATTTTCACCTATGTGTTCGTCAACATCGCGATGGTGAGCGGGATGGCGCCGGTCGTTGGTATCCCATTGCCATTTCTTACTTACGGCGGAACCGCGCTCGTCACGATTTGCACGGCGTGCGGCATCTTGTTGGGAGTTCATCGTGAGGCGTGCGGTGCGATGGTTAGCAAGAGGTAAGGGAGGTTGGTCGAATGGCAGCCCGATGCATGGCGCACCGGGCGCCAGCTCGAGGCGCAGTGCCAACGCGCTGAGGTTCGCCTAACGGCACTTCCGGCGGTCCTCCAGTGTCAGCCGTGCCAGCTCATTCTTGGTGCGACCCTGGAGCCAGGCAGTGGCGCGACTGGCTTCCGCTGCGGCGAGTGGGCGCTTGCAGGCGGCAGTCAATGTTGGAACCTCGATGCTCTCGCGCAAGCCCTGCTGAGTGTCACGAAAAATCTCGCCGACGATATCCGCTTTGAGTACGCCTACATCGACCCGAGCGCCGGATCAGGGCAAAGTCATAAATGCCAATGCCGTAGCCGATCCCTACGATCGGTCCCATGAGCGGCGAAATGAGCATGGCGCCGACAATGACTGCCGGCGAATTGATGTTGAGTCCGATCGAGGCGATAACGATGGCGAAGATCAGGATCCATGGCGTGGCGCCCCGCAATTCGACGCCGGCGCGCAGCGCGCTGTCGATAACGTCATCATCCGCCTTGTCGTGCAGCAGGCTGAAGCGATGGGAGCGGGGCGCAGCTTGGTTTTCGGTCAAAGTGGCGGTCCTTCTCAATCGGGATTTGCTCTTAAGTCCGTCGCCGGCGCTTGCTGGAAGCGCTCGATCGCAGCGGCCACCATGCCCTCGACGCTGCCTCGCTCGTCAAACTGGGTGCGCAGGTAGTGGGCGTCGCCACCGGTATGGGTCACCTGATAGATGTGGTCCAGCGCGGCGCTGCTGCCAAGCGTGCGCGCATACGGCTCCAGCTTGCGCAACGTCGTCAGGATATCCTCACGCAGTACGATGCTTTCATGCCGCTGTGGATGGACCAGCGTTCCATCGAGGCCAAAGCGGCACGCTTGGAAACGGTTGTAGTTGTAGACCAGGTAGTCTTTCTCCTGTGGCGGTGGTTCGTTGCGATCAAGCAGCCAGGCGCACAGCGCTTGCAGGTAGCCCGCCAGCGCTGCTGCGCGCTCAACCGTGAGCGGGGTATCGCAGACGCGCAGTTCGATCGTTCCGTACTCCGGCTTAGGGCGAATGTCCCAGTAGAAATCCTTCATGCTCTTCACGACGCCTGTTTGCTCCATATGGGCGAAGTAGTCGCTTTCAAAGCTGGACCAGTCGAGTAGGAACGGTGCGCGTCCACTAAGAGGAAAGGCAAAGACCGAGTTCAGGCGGGCAGAGTTAAACAAGGTATCGCTGCCCTGGATAAACGGCGAGGATGCGGACAGCGCGATGAAGTGCGGCACAAAGCGGTTCAAAGAGTGTAAAAGGAACAGCGCGTCGTCGCCGGAAGCGCAGCCGATATGCACGTGCTGGCCAAATACTGTGAACTGTTTCGCGAGATAGCCGTAGAGCGCGGAGACTTCCTTGAAGCGCGGCTTGGCGTAGATGCGCCGCTCATTCCAGCGCTGGAAAGGGTGCGTGCCACCGCCGCATACGCCAACATTCAGGCGCTTGCCGGCCACCACCAGCAGATCCCGAATTTCCTGCAGCTGCTGCAGTAAGGGACCGTGTGCGGTCTGGACCGACGAGTTAATCTCGATCATGCTTTCGGTGATCTCGGGCGTGACATTGCCGGGAAACGGGCGGCGTCCCAGCAGATCGAGCATATCCGGCGAGGCGGGCGACAGATCGTAATCACTGGCACTGACCAGTTGCAGTTCAAGCTCGACGCCCATGCTCAAGGCGGCCGATTGGGAGAATGGCTGCAGCGGCATATTAGTCCTTTCGCTCGCTTTGGGTTTCGCGCGCAAGGCGCAGGGCGAGATAGGTAAGTGCGGGACCGGCCACCTCCAGTAGTAGGGCCATGGCTGCCAGGGCGTCGAGCCGGTCCACCAACTGCAATTCCATATAGCGCGACTGTTCGAGCAGGAGCAAGGCGAAGACGGACATCGGCGCCAGCGCTATGCCGGTCAGGTAACCTTTACGCAGCGTGATGCCGCTGGCGCGGGCCGTGGCGCTGCTGACCGCGATCTTGATGGCCATGCGCGCGAGCACCAGCGTCACGCCCAGCAGTGCACCGGCCCAGGCATGCTCCCACGCGATGGTGCTGGCCACATAGAAGAACAGGAGAACGCTTAGCAGGTCGCCCAGCACCCCGAAATTGCGCTGCGTGCGGCTCAAACTGACTCGACGATGGCGCGCAACCAGGCCAAAGGTCAATGCCGCAACGATCGGCGAGAGCTTTAATACGTGTGTGAGCGAAACAAGCAGCAGGACGCCAAAGGCGAAGGCGATCGTCCCATCAGCACTCAAGCGGCCCATGCGCCGCAGCCAGGCCGGAACGATAACCCCAGCCGTCACACCAATCCCTGCGGAGACCAGTAGAACAAACATGCTGTGCCAGCCGGCGCTCATCCAGTCGCCTGAGCTCTGGTAGACGCCGACGCCAAGGATGATCTTGAACATGCACACGGCCATGACGCAATTGATTGCCGTCAGATGCAACACACGTTCCGTGACCTGGCCGGCGGCGCGCTCCTCGTTGATCACGCGTAGCACGCTGGCGGGCGAAGTGGACATGGCTAAGGCACCCAAAAGCCAGGCGGCGAGAGATGACTGTCCAGCGAACTTGGCCAGGAATACGACGACAGCAAAGGTGAGCAGGCTTTCCAAAGCGCCCGTCAAGGCAATCCACGGATTGTCGCGCAACCACGCAATATTGATACGGTAGCCAAGCTCAAAAAGCATCAGGCCAAAGGCGAGGTTGGCCCCGATCATCAGCAGTTCGGCATTTTGGTTGGCCAGGAAGGCCGATACGCTATTGCCAAATGCGAAGCCAAGTATCGCGTAAATGCTGATGCGCGGCAGGTGCGTGAAGCGGTTGAAGACTTCACCAAGCACCCATGCCATGGCCAATGCAAATGGCCACGTAAGCAGCTGCAGATGGCTACTGAGTTCGAGCATAATTGCCTCCTGTTATTGTTGTGTACAGCACTTGGGCGCACGTTACAGGCCGTATTCTTGCACCATATACACATTTGGTGCAATATAAAATCCTCGTAAGCAAGAGCTCTGACGAACCTAGGGCAGTCGGGCTCTCATAGCAGAATATGGAAAATACACCAATCCCTGATGACATTCGGCGCTACGTGCTTACCCGCGTGCCCTCGGTTCCATATATGGAAGCGATACTGTTGTTGCGTGAAAAGCGGGATGTTTGCTGGGAGGCTGAGCAAGTGGCGCGCAGGCTTTATCTGAGTGAAGGACAAGCCGATCTTCTACTGCAACAATTGCGAGATGATGGAGTTGTCCAGTTGATCCAAGGAAAGACCAATGCCTATTCTTATGCCCCGGTATCCGGTGAGCTGGCCGAGTTGATAGATCGCGTCGCGCAGGCATATATCGCGAACCTGATCGCGATCAGTACGCTGATCCATTCGCGTGCGGGAGGGAAGGCGAAGATGCTGGCAGAAGCGTTTGTTTGGAGAAAGGACAAGTAGCAATGGCTAGTTTGATCTATTTCCTGTGTGCCATTACTGCGCTGGCCTGTGCGGTATTGGTATTGCGTAGCTATCGGAATACGCGGCACCGTCTGCTATTCTGGTGTGGCCTGTGCTTTGCAGGCATGTTCGCCGCAAATCTCTTACTGATCATCGACCGCCTTGTCATGCCCGACACCGATCTGTCGACCGTAAGGCTTATTGTTGGCTTGATCGCCTTATTGCCACTGTTGTATGGGCTTGTGTGGGAGGACGAGTAATGCTTAACGCGTGGCTCAGCGGCGCCATCTGCATGGCGGCACTCACGATTGCTCTGTTCTTCCTGCGTTTTTGGCATCACACCAGCGACCGTTTGTTCTTATACTTTGCGCTGGCCTTCGTGTTGGAGTCGGCGCATCGGTTGGCCTTTGTCTGGCCATCAGCCAATCTGGACGGGCCACACATTTATATCCTGCGCCTGCTCGAGTACGCATTGATCATGTGGGCCATCATCCAGAAAAATCGTAAGCGCCCCGCCGAGGTGCCGGAAAGCGAAGGGTCATAGGTCTGCCAATGGCGTGCGCGCAGCGTTCGCTTTTGGCGCAACCTCGACGATCAACGCTCCAAGGTCCTTTTCCAGGCGGGCCAACTGCTTGGGCGTCATTTTCTGAAGCGCTGCCGGTAGAACCCCACTAAACGGAGTGGGGGCAGACTTGAGAATTCTCTTTCCTTGAAGCGTGACGCTGAGTGCTACGGCGCGCCGATCAGTTTCGCTTGGTTGGGTGGCGATCAGCGCCTGCTCGACCAGAGCCTTGACCAGGTTGCTGGCGGTGGTCTGATGGATATCGAGAGCGCGCGCGAGTTCGCTGACGCCAATCCCTGGGCGCTGGCCGATGACGCTAAGTGCCCATAACTGCGCTCCCCCGATACCGGCGGTCCGTTCGACCTCCCGGAAGTGGGTGCGTACCGCATTGAATAGAATGCGGAACTGCCGCAATACACGGACGGATGGTTCGGTGGAGTCAATGGCAGGCATGGCGTCAATTGAATTTTGGTGACGGCAACATTGTACGCGGCCATGTATCCACTGGACAGAACTCTTTGCGCACCCACGTTCTGTTAAGTATTTGTGCAAATGCAAAAAATGACCCTATAATCAGTTCTTGTTTCCAGATGGCCGGCCAGGATGCGGGAGCCGGTCTTCAATTGACTTTGTGTCGGGAGCTAAGCCCTTGAAGTCGCTCTTATTCAGGCCGGAAGCCGAACTTGGTGCAATGCACTGGGCGCCCGATGGTCAAGACTCGGGGCGCTGGCAGCGCGTGCTACGGGCTGGCCTCATCACGCTGTTAATCGCGGGTATTGCCTGGCTCGATTTCGTGAGTGGGCCGGACGTCCATTTGTTCGTCTTCTATTTGATGCCGATCTTGCTGGTAACGAACGGCCTCGGGCAGGTTGCTGGCATCCTGATGAGCATTCTGTGTGTCGCTTGTAATGTCGCGATCGCTTGGTTCGTCAACCCCGGCTTTGCGGTTCCGGACCTCGTCACGGCGGCGGCGCGGCTGTTAATGTCGGTGTTGGTGGTGATTGCCTGGGGCCGGTTGCAAACTATGGGGCGGGCGTTGGCGGAACTGAGTCTGACCGATCCGCTCACCGGCCTGCAGAACCGGCGTGCCTGCGTGTTGCGGGGCGACGTCGAGTTGGCGCGCATGCGTCGCAGCGGCGAGTGCCTGAGCCTGATGTACATCGACCTGGATAATTTCAAGTCGGTAAACGACAGTCATGGCCATAAGGGCGGTGACCGGGTCTTGCGCGCAACGGCGGAGGGCTTACGTGAGTTCCTTCGCCGAAGCGACTTAGCTGTCAGGATAGGTGGAGATGAGTTCGCGGTGATCCTACCTGCTACGGGCAGAGATGGGGGGCGAAGACTGGGCGAGGAAGTGCGCAGTTGCCTCCGTCTCCTGTACATCAAGGAAGGTGTTGCAGTCACTGCGAGCGTTGGCGTGGCAACTTTCTATACTGCGCCGGAATCGTTTGAGGAGGTCCTGCATTTCTCAGACCAACTAATGTACCAGATCAAACGCAATGGCAAAGATGGCGTCTTGCAGCGGGACGTTGGGCACCCGATGACCGCTTCGGCGTGAAGATCAGCTGTCTCGAAAGCTCTTGGCCGCGGCGTTCCTCAGAACTGCCATCGCAAAGAGGGCATCACATCACGCTACGTTCGAATGGCTTCCTGTTGTCTCCAATTGGCCTTTGTGGACCGACAAGGATTCGCACGGTTGTCATACCGAAGGAGGGCGAGTTCCAACCGTTGCCCGATGTTGGCGTTCAGGCCTGTTTAATAACCGGGCTTCCCGTCAACTTCACGGTTTCCTTGGTTCGCAGCTCGTCGCTGATCCGGCTATTGATCGCTGCACTCGAAAGTGTGCGTTGCGGGACCAGCCGATGCCCTGGTAGTCAATTTCCAATCTGGTCGGACTAGCATATGGACTGTACGGGTTGTCTTATACGCCGTCGGGCGAGTGGAGGCATCATTATTCCAATGAATGAAATAGTCTATTGCCTTTAGCGTGTATTCTTCTAAATTCCTTGCTCTGGCAAAGTAGCACCATTCGCAGCGCGCTACGCTGATACGGATGACACTTACCCCACTTGCCTAACTAAGGAGCGCAGCATGAGCCGGATTACTATCCCTACCGATGAACAAACCCTCGCAGCGAGCAAGCCATTGCTGGCTGCCGTGAAGCAGCAACTAGGTGTGGTGCCCAATTTGATGAAGCTGGTAGGCCATAGCCCGGCTGCACTGGAAGGCTACCTGTCGCTCAGTGGCGCGCTAAGCAAGGGGACGCTCAGCGCAGCGTTGCGCGAGCGTATCGCACTGGCCATTGCCCAATACAATGGCTGTGACTATTGCCTGTCGGCGCATACCTACCTTGGCCTGCACGTGGCGAAGCTGAGCGAGGCGGATATCGCTGCGGCCCGCGACCATCACAGCACCGACCCGAAAATTGCCGCCGCACTTCACTTCGCTTATCGCGTCGCCGCCGAACGCGGCCGAGTGAGCGATGCCGACCTGACCACGCTGCGTCAAGCCGGATTTGGCGAAGCGGAGATCGTTGAAATCGTGCTGGTCGTCGCCCTGAACGTGCTGACCAATTACGTGAACAACGTCGCCCAGACCGACATCGACTTCCCGAAAGTTTCGGCCAACTAAGTGGCTGCTCGCTACGCGAGTACCTGCTTTCGCTGGGGCGCTCGGTGCCACACCTGTGCAGGGCGTGGCCGTGGATACTGACCCACCTGGTGTTCCCACCAAACCCCTTGGCGCAAGCCAGGGGGTTCGTTGTCTTCGCGCCCGCGGCCTTGTTCTCGCAGAATCGCCGGGTAGCTATGGCGTTGAGCACTTGGCGTGCTGTTGCGCCCTAAATACAGCGAACTCTTCGCCTTTGATCCAAATTGACCTTAAAGATATCCCCGATGATGGAAAGCACCACGACGATTCCCCATGACGGCCTGGTGCAAACTGGCCTGCTGCGCAGCCTGATGCTGATGGCGTGGATCGTGGAAGCACGCGACCCTTATACAGGTGGCCACCTGTGGCGCGTTGCCAGAATGGCCGAGGCACTGGGCCGCGCGTCCGGCCTGGCCGAAGAGGAAGTGCGACGCATTGCGCTGGCCGGCTTCCTGCACGACATCGGCAAGATCGGTGTGCCCGATGCGATCTTGCGCAAGCCGGGTAAGCTGGATGACGATGAATACGCCGTCATCAAGACTCATCCCAGCATTGGCCAGCGGATCCTGGCCCAGCATCCGCTGGCCCATCTCGTCATGGATGTGGTGCTCTGCCACCATGAAACGCCGGACGGACGCGGCTATCCGATGGCACTTGCGGCCAACGATATCCCAATGGATGCGCGCCTGATCGGCATCTGCGATGCCTTCGACGCCATGACGAGCACGCGGCCTTACCGTAAGGGCATGGCCATTGGGGGGGCCTTGGATATTATCGAGAAGGCGGCAGGTCGCCAGTTCGACGCCGCGCTGGCGATGCGCTTTGTCGCCCTGGGGCGGGACGGAGCGTTCGACCATATCGTCGGCCATAGCGAAGAAGGCATTCCGCTCGGCGCTTGTGCCAGCTGTGGCCCGGTCATTCAGCGCTACAAATCGACGCAGGCCGGCGACCATGCCGATTGCCCTGCGTGTAATGCGCGTTATCAATGGCACCCATCAGGCGGCGGCTTGAAGGCAGTTGCTACGGGCAAGATGCACGGCAGCCTGGGCATGCCATTGCCTGACACCAGCCTGCTAAATACCCTGCTGTCGGAGTGGGCGCCGCAGCTAGCTTAACAGGCAGGTCGGCCGCGCTGGGGCGGCTTGCCGAAGTGGTGCTGATCCCGACAATAGTGCTGGGGGCGGGTTCGCTTGGAGGAATTGGGTTCACAATGCCGATTTTTATTACCAACTTGCTCGTCTGGCTGAAGTTTAGGGGATCTCCCCTCGCGACAGATCCCAGTCCTGACACCGTGGATTTCGAGGACGGATCGGTCTCAAGTCACATGGGGCGCCAAAATATCGTACGGCCGCGCTAGCAAACCTATATTGTCCTGATGGGCTATGCGTTAGCACGTCATAGCTCACCTTTAACAGTAAGCGTGTGCCGCAGGTGATCTGGTAATGCAATACTTAGCACCTATAAAACCTGTTTGGCAAGGAAATGCTATGCGTTCCTACCCGTCTGATAGCCCGCAAGCTGTTTTCCGCTTGCTTGCTTTGACCGTCATAAGCGACGGCGGAGGATCGCCGCCCGAGATTGCGGCTACTTACCGACTGAGCTTACTCGACTATGCCAGGATTGATGAAGATGTCTTCGATCAGGTCCTCCAGGAGTTGACCGCTGATCTTCCGACCACCGCTAACGGCTTGGTAAAAGTTGAAGCCGAAATGATCGATCAGTGCATTGGGGAGATCAGGCATCCTGAGCTGCGGCTACGCGTATGGGAGGCGATGTGGGAACTGGCATATGCTGACAACAATGTAGCTTATTCAGAAGGCATTTTGCTTCAGAGAGCGGCTGACGTATGGGGCATTGAATTGAATGCCAATGGTAGTGGACGGATTGTCGGCGCCAACCCCACTTGACTTGTCCCTCAGCTCGCTATCGCTCAGTGAAGGGCGACCTTCCGCAGAAAGTCCTGGTCGGGGCAATCCTCAGAACTGCCATCGCAGAGATGACATCACGCTACCTTCGAATTCCTTCCTGTTTTCTCCAGTTAATGGGGGCGGCACGTTCGCTGTCGACTAACATGGATTCCAGCATCAAGGAAAAGATACTCGGCAGTGGCAGGCTATAGGTCAGTCCAATCGCATGCCCCTTCTCGCTGCATTGCCTGAAACACCAGCTACCAGCCGGCTGCGGGGGTGCCATATGGGGGCAACCAAGACGAGTAAAATGCTGCCATGACATACCGAATCCTGCCACTGGCCCTGGCTTTGCTGGCCACCGAATCCTATGCCGCCGAATTGCACGGCTCGCTCGATCTGCGCGCCGGGCATTCCAATGCGGGGCGCAGCTTCCTGGATGGCGGCATGGGCAAGACGCGCTATGACACCGCGGCGCCAGCCCTGAGCATCGGGCAGGCGGTGCTGCGCGCGGAGTTCGATGTGCTCGATACCGTCAGTGCTGGCGTGGAGTTGAGTGGCGATGACCGGCACCACAATGTAGTCGACATGCGCGAAGCTTGGTTCGTCTGGAGCCCGGTTCCGGCCGGCGCGTGGAAGATGCGCGTCAAGGCGGGGTATTTTTTCCCGCCTACGAGCGTCGAAATCGACTACGAAGGCCTGGGCTGGACGCCAACGCGCACCATTTCCAGCGCGGCCATCAACAGCTGGATTGGCGAGGAGCTGCGCACCAATGGCGTGGAGTGGAGCGCGCGCCGGATGGGGCGCCATGTCGATGCGCCGTATGACGTCGGCGTGGTCGCGGCTGTCTTCACCGGCAACGATCCGGCCGGCACCTTGCTGGCCTGGCGTGGCTGGTCAATCAGCGACCGCATCGCTGGACGCAACGAGGCGCTGCAACTGGCCGATCTGCCGGTGTACCGGGCTGATGGCGCCATTCCGCGCCAGTCGCGCACCATCCATCCGTTCCGCGAAATCGACGGCCGGCCCGGCTACTATGTGGGCACCAACCTGCGGTCTGGGCCAGGACTGGAGTTGGCGGCGCTCCATTACGATAACCGTGCCAATCCGCTGGCGGTGCAGGGCGGTCAGTATGGATGGCGGACGCGTTTTCATCATGCCAGTCTGGCCTGGCGTCCCGCGCCGGGCTGGGAATTGCTGGCGCAGGCCATGCGCGGCGATACGCTGATGGGAGCCAATGGCGTCGCACTCGATTTTCGCGCCTGGTATGCCCTGGCCAGCCGCCGCATCGGCCGCGCCACGCTGGCGCTGCGCTACGATCGGTTCAGCACCAGTGAACACGATATCCTGCCCGATGATCCGAACAATGAGCGCGGCCATGCGCTGGCGCTGGCCTACCGGCTGCCGCTGGCCGACGGCTGGACTCTGATGTTCGAATCCTTGTTCGTGCGCAGTGATCGCTCCGCTCGAGACTTGATTGGCGAACCGCAGCACCAGGCCGAACGTAGTCTGTTGGCGTCCCTGCGCTGGCAGTTCTGACGACCGGTGGCGGTCGAGGCGGCCTATTTCGACTGCATTAGCCGCGCCAGCGGTTGTTGGAGGGTGCTCGCCTCGGAAATGGAAACCGGCCTGTTGCAGGAGGTTTGTCACCCCTAAACATTGCCCGCTTGACAATGCTGGAGAGGAGCAATACTATGACATTAGGATGATTGTCCTAATGGTTGAACTCAATATTCAAAGACTTTGCGATGAGTGGAAGTGGAACACGTGAACGTATTGTTGACGCTGCCAATGCCCTGTTCTATCAACTGGGCTTTGAGCAGACCTCGTTCACGCATATCGCCGAGGCAGTAGGCATCACGCGCGGCAATTTCTACTATCACTTCAAGTTAAAAGACGAGATTCTGGATGCGGTGATCGCCTCACGGTTCAGCGCGACCGAAGCAATGCTTGAGCTCTGGGAGCAGGTGAGCGACAGCCCGGAGGGCAGGCTATGCTGCTTTGCCGAAATGCTCATGGTGAACCGCGTGAAGATCAGGGGCTACGGTTGTCCGGTTGGGACGCTCAGTACGGAATTGGCGAAGCTGGATCATCCATCGCGGCACGGAGCCAATGAGATCTTTTCTCTCTTTCGCATCTGGCTGCGTAGACAGTTCGAGTTGGCGGGACGGTCCGGCGATGCAGATGATTTGGCGATGCATCTGCTGGCCCGCAGCCAGGGTGTTGCCACGCTAGCACATGCGTTTCAAGACGAAGAGTTCATCCGCAAGGAGGTCAAAACGATGCGTGAGTGGATAAAGGGAGTTTGCACATGTTCATCATAACTCTGCGCTTTTCACACAATAGAGGCCTGGCGGCCCAGCACATGGACGCACACAAGGCTTGGATACGACGAGGCGTGGAAGACGGCGTGTTTCTGCTAGTGGGCAGTCTGCAGCCGAATTCCGGCGGCGCCATTATTGCCCACAACATTTCGTTGCCTTCCCTGCGTGAGCGCGTAGCGCAGGATCCATTTGTTATAGAAGGAATTGTCGCGGCCGAGATACTGGAAATCGCGCCTTCGCTGACAGATGCCCGTCTTGCCTTCCTGAAGGCCGAGGCGCCAGCATGACGGCACTGGTGGAAGGACCCGATGGTGGCGCACGGTGTCGATGGTGTGCGGCGGCGCCGGAATTCCTACATTATCACGATTCCGAATGGGGCTATCCGGTCACGGACGATGCTCGCCTGTTTGAAAAGCTCTGCCTTGAAGGCTTTCAATCAGGATTAAGCTGGCGAACCATTCTGGCTAAAAGGGAAAACTTCCGGCGCGCATTCCATAACTTTGATATTAAGCGCGTCGCACGATTTACTGAAAGGGATGTCGAGCGATTGCTGCAGGATGAGGGCATCGTGCGCCATCGCGGTAAGATCGAAGCGGTTGTCAACAACGCCAAGCGCGCCCAAGAATTGATTGCCAGAGAGGGCTCGCTGGCACGATTCATCTGGAAGTTTGAGCCGCGACCAGAAGCCTTAGCGCCGCCGCAAACAGTGTCAACTTCCGTGGAAGCCACTGCACTGTCCAAAGAATTGAAGAAGCTTGGCTGGAAGTTTGTCGGGCCCACCACCGTGTATGCGTTTATGCAGGCAATGGGGTTGATTAACGATCACGTTGAGGGCTGCGTGATTCGCGAGCGTGCCGAGCATGCACGGTCAAAGCTAAAGCGCGCATGAGTGTGTGATCACGGCGTCGTCGATGCCGGAGGATTCCGTGTAGCGCGAATGCCCTTAACGACAGGCGATTCCAGTATCCGCACCAAGCGCTTGGACGGGGGCATACTATCGGTGACCGCGCGACCGTCGGCCAATTGGGCAGCAAGCGCCTGACTCCAGGGGCTTCTTCTTCCCTGATCCTGATCAGGGGCGGCTCCTTGGCGTTGGCAGTGCCTACGGACTGCCCCAGCCGCCGGCCAGCGCCTTATAGACCGTCACCAGCGAACCGGCCGCATTGGTTTGCGCCTGCGCCAGCCGGTCCCGCGCCGACAGGAGCTCGCGTTCCGCGTCCAGCACTACAAGGAAGTCGGTCGAGCCAACGGCAAACCGTTCACGTGCTATGACGGATGCTTTTTCCGACGCCGCAACTGCGTCGTACAGCAGTGCAGCTTGCTGCTGCGCCCGTGTGTAAGTGATGAAGGCGCCTTCGGTTTCCTCCAGCGCCGCCAGCACAGCGCGTTCGTACTGCGCTGCGGCGGCGTCGAGCCGAGCATCGGAGGCCGCGATGCGGGCGCGAATGCGGCCAAAATCGAGCAAATTCCAGGCCAGTTGTGCGCCCAGGTTATAGGCGTAGGACGCTCCGTCACCGATATCCCCGGCGCGTGCGGCGTTCTGCCCCAGGCTCCCGCCAAGGGTGATGGTTGGGAACCAGGCGCTGCGCGCGACGCCTGCATTCGCAGCGGCGGCGGCCAACTGGGCTTCTGCCACCTGAACATCCGGCCGACGCCGCAACAGGTTTTCCGGTGTTCCAATGCCGCCGATATCGATTGGTTTAATTCCCGGCAATGGCCGCGTATCCTGCAATTCCGCATCGAGTCCGGTTGGCGCCAGCCCGCACAGGACGGCGAGGCGGTAACGGGTACGGGCCAGCGCCGACTCGATTGCGGGCACCGAGGCGGCGGTGGAATTGACCAGGGATCGGGCACGCTCGCTGTCAAGTGCGGTTCCTCGTCCCACACCTTCCCGTGCCTCGACCAGTTGAAGGGCGGCGCGCTGGGTTTCCAGCGAGGCCAGGGCGACCCGCAACTGTTCTTGCAGTCCGCGCAGGTTGAAGTAGTTGCGCGCGACTTCGGCGGCAATACTTAGCTGGGCTGCGCGGTGGCCCGCTTCGCCGGCCAGGACTCCTGCCTGGGCCGCACGACGCGCGTCGCTTAAACGGCCAAATACATCGACTTCCCACAGGACGTCCAGGCCCACAGAGAAGGCGTTGTCTGTCTTCGGTACGCCATTGCTGTCCTTGGCGCGCACCCGTGCGGCGCCAGCCGCAAGGTTGACGGTGGGCCACAGGTCGGCATCGGCAAAGCGTCCGATCGCGCGCGACTCGGCCAGGCTGGCGGCAGCGATGCGCACATCGGTATTGGCGAGTAACGCCCGCTCCACCAGCGAGGAGAGCTTGTCATCGTCGAAGCGTTGCCAGAAGCGCGCCACCGGTTCGGTGTCGGCTGCCAGCTCGGGCGCATTCGTAAACATCGTCTGCGGCGGCGGCTGATAGCGCTTGGTGAGCGGCGCATGCGAGCAGGCGCATAGCGCCATCAATGCGAGCAGGGGGAGGGCGCTTCTCATGATTTCCCCTTTGGCGGCGTGTCGGCATCGTCGATGCCGGGATGGAAGGCGTGCGCACTGGCATCGACCGTCCGGCGCAGTTCCGCCGCGTGCTCGCGGCGCTTCTCGGTACTCTTGCGCACCATGCTGTAAAACACCGGCGTCAGGAAGATGCCGAACAAGGTCACGCCGACCATGCCGGAGAATACCGCGATGCCCATGGCCCGCCGCATTTCGCTGCCGGCGCCGCTGCCTAGTATCAGCGGAATGACACCAGCGCAGAAGGCAATGGATGTCATCAGGATGGGCCGCAGGCGCAGGCGGCAGGCCTCCAGCACGGCTTCAATCATGGACATGCCGCGCTCTTCCAGTTCTTTGGCAAATTCGACGATCAGGATGGCGTTTTTGCAGGCCAAGCCGACCAGCACCACCAAGGCCACCTGGGTGAAGATGTTCAAGTCGCCGGTTTGACGGAACGGCGGCAGGTGCGACAGCCACACGCCGAACAGCGCGCACAGGATGCACATCGGTACGATCAGGATGATCGCCAACGGCAGGCTCCAGCTCTCGTATTGCGCCGTCAGCACCAGCACCACCAGCACCACCGAGACGAACAGCACCGCCGCCAGGGTGGGAATCTTGATGCCGGAACCCGGCAATGTGATGTCGCGTGTCAAGCGATCCTGGTAGGTAAGGTCGGTCCACTCGTAACCCATGCCACGGGGCAGGCCCTGCACCATTTTCTCGATCTCGGCCTCGGCCTGGCCGCTTGAGAATCCCGGCTTGGGCGCCCCGTTGATATCGGCGGCAGGGAAGCCGTTATAGCGCGTCACCCTGGTCGGACCAAAAGTCGGCTGGATCTGCATCACCGCGCCCAGTTGCACCATCTGGCCAGCGTCGTTGCGTGTTTCGAGCCGCACGATATTGTCCGCATTGGCGCGGTAGGGCGCATCGGCTTGTACCACGACCTGGTAGGTCTTGCCGAAACGGGTGAAGTCGTTCACGTACAAGGAGCCAAGGTTAATCTGCAGCGTGTCGTAGATCGATTGCAGGGGCAGCCCCATTTGCTTGGCCTTGGTGCGGTCCACATCGGCAAACAGCTGCGGCACATTGATGTCGTAGGTGGAGTAGGGTGTCGCGATGGTTGACTTCGGGTTGCCGTAGATCGGCCCCAGGATGCCCCATACGCTGCCATACAGCGCTTGCTCGCCCTGGCTGCTGCGGTCCTGCACCATCAGCTTGAAGCCGCCGGCCGCGCCCAGGCCGTCCACGGCCGGTGGCGGTACCACGAAGATGCGCGCCCCCTGCAGCTGCTGCATCGCCCCATTGACCTTGCCAAGGATGGCGTCCTTGGAGAGCTCGGCGGATGTGCGGTCTTCGAAGGGTTTTAGCCCAAAGAAGACAATGCCCTCATTGGGGGCGGCGGAGAAACCTGCGATGGATAACCCCGGGAAACCGATCGAATCCTGGATTCCCGGCACCTTGAGTGCAATGTCACTCATGTCCCGAATCACCTTTTCCGTGCGGTCCAATGTGGCGCCGGCAGGAAGCTGCGCCACCCCGATCAGGTATTGCTTGTCCGGCGCCGGGACAAAGCCGCTCGGAATGGCGCCGAACATCACGGCCGTCAATGCCAGCAGGACGCCGTACACTGCGAGGGCCGCCGTCTTGCGCTTGAGGATACCGTCAACACCACGGCTGTACTTTTTGCTCTGGCGCTGGAAGAAGCAATTGAACCAATGGAAAAAGCGCCCGAAGAGCCGATCCATCCAGATCATCAGTTTGTCCTTGGGCGCATCGTGCGGCCGCAGCAGCAGCGCGGCCAGGGCGGGGGACAGGGTGAGCGAGTTGATCGCCGAGATAACGGTCGAGATGGCGATGGTGACGGCGAACTGTTTGTAGAACTGCCCCGACAGGCCTGGCACGAACGCCAGGGGAATGAACACCGCACACAGCACCAGTGCAATGGCCACAATTGGTCCGCTTACTTCGCTCATCGCCTTGTGGGTTGCCGCGTGCGGCGTCAGGCCGTCTTCGATATTGCGCTCGACGTTTTCCACCACGACGATCGCATCATCGACCACGATACCGATGGCCAGGACCAGGCCGAACAAGGTCAG
Source organism: Pseudoduganella guangdongensis (assembly GCF_009857475.1). Classification (GTDB taxonomy): domain Bacteria; phylum Pseudomonadota; class Gammaproteobacteria; order Burkholderiales; family Burkholderiaceae_D; genus Rugamonas; species Rugamonas guangdongensis. The sequence goes on from NZ_WWCJ01000013.1 coordinate 105,640, forward strand.
CGTGTTGATCGAATAGCCCAGGAGCAGCAGGACGCCAAAGGTACCGACAATCGACACCGGCACGGCCAGCAGCGGAATGACCGAGGCGCGCCAGGTCTGCAGGAATATGATCACGACCAGGACCACCAGCAGGACAGCCTCAATCAGCGTTTGCACCACCTTTTCAATGGAGGTCTGGACGAATCGGGTGGGGTCGTAGACGATATTGAAGTCGACACCCTGCGGGAACCCTTGCTTCAGGCGCGCCATGGTGGCGCGCACATTGTCGGACAGTGCCAGCGCATTGGAGCCGGGCGACTGGAAGATGCCGATGGCCACCGCCTCCTTATTGTTCAGAAGGCTGCGCAGGGCAAAAGTGCTGGCGCTCATTTCGACCCGTCCGACATCCTTGACCCGGACCACGGCACCGGTGCGGGTATCGCTGCGGATGATGATGTTGGCAAAATCCTCTTCCTTGACCAGGCGCCCCTGGGCGTTGATCGCCAACTGGAATTCCGTGTTGTTGACGGCCGGCGGTGAACCAACCACCCCCGCCGCTACCTGCGAGTTCTGCTCACGGATCGCTTGCACGACATCGCCGGCGGTCATGCTGCGCGAGGCCAGCTTCTGTGGATCGAGCCAGATGCGCATGGCGTAATCGCCGCCGCCAAAGAACAGGACCGAACCCATGCCGGGAATGCGCAGCAGCTCATCCCGCACATACAGGTTGGCGTAGTTGCGCAGGTAAAGCGTATCGTGGCTATTCTGGGGGCTGACCATGTGCACCACCATCGTCAGGCTCGACGACTGCTTCTCGGTCGTCACGCCGATCTGGCGCACGATTTCGGGCAAGCGGGGCAGGGCGCGGTTGATTCTGTTCTGGACTGCGGTTTCCGCCTGCTCAGGAACGGTGCCGATTTTGAAGGTCACCGTGATGCTCATGCTGCCGTCGGCGGTGGCCTGGCTCTGGAAGTACAACACGTTTTCCAGGCCATTGATCTGCTCTTCCAGCGGCGCCGCCACGGTTTCCGAGATCACGCGTGGATTGGCGCCTGGGAACTGGGCCCGCACCACGATCTGCGGCGGCGCCACCTCGGGATACTCTGAAACCGGCAGCTGGAAGATTGCCAGCAAACCGGTCAGGAAAATGAAGACCGAGATGACCGTCGCAAGGCGGGGGTGCTCAATGAAATGCTTGGAGAAGTCCATGGCTTCTCCTTAGCCCTTGGCCGGCGCGGGCGGCGGCGGGGCCGGGATGGGCATGCCTTGCTCATTCACTTTCAGCACCTGGGGCGTCACCGGTGCGCCGGGAAACGCGCGGAGCAAGCCATCCACGATCACCAGTTCCCCTTCCTTGACACCTTCGACAACGCGCATGCCGTCGATCAGCGCCCCCGGCTTGACTTCGCGCTGCTCGACGATATTGTTCTTGCCCACCATCAGCACCACCTTGCGCGTCTGGTCGGTGGTCATGGCGCGGTCCGGCACCACGGTGGCCGTGTATTTTCCGCTGCCCACCAGCTTCAGGCGCGCGAACAGGCCAGGTGTGAACAGGCCGTCCTTGTTGGCGAACACCGCGCGTCCACGCAAGGACGCTGTGGCGGGATTGAGGCGATTGTCGACGAAATCCATCTTGCCTTCATGCGGGAAGCCCTCTTCATTGGCCAGTCCCAGATAGATGATATTGGGCACGTCGCGTGACGATTGCCTGGTTCCGTCCCGCGCGGCACGCATGTATTTCAGGTAAAGCGCCTCGCTGGCGTCAAAATAGGCATACACGCGGTCCGTGGAAACCACCGTGGTCAAGATGGGATCGCCGGCGTTGACCAGGTTGCCTTCAGTGACATTGGCGCGCGAGGTGCGCCCATCCACTGGCGAAGTGATGTGCGTGAACTCGAGGTTCAGGCGAGCCTGGGTCAACGCCGCCTCGCCGGCCCGGATGGACGACTGCGCATTGGCGACGGCAGCGCGCAGCTGGTCGAGCTCTTGCTGGCTGACGCCGCGCACGGCGATGAGCTTTTCCGCCCGCGCAAATTCGGATTTGCTCAGCTCGGACTGCGTCCGCGCCGATTGCAACTGCGCTTCCGCGCGCGCCACTTCTGCTGCATAAGGCCGCGGGTCGATGGTGAACAGGGCTTCGCCTTTCCTGACCACCTGGCCTTCCTTGAAATGCACCTTCACCAGACTGCCCGGGACGCGCGATCGCACATCCACCGTATGCGGGGCTTCCAGGCGTCCGGTGAATTCGTCGAACTCCTGCACCTGGCGCTTGACAACTGGTGCCACGGAAACAGCGGGTGGCTGCCCAGCTTGCTTGGAAGGATCATCTTTGGCACCGCACGCAATGAGCGAAGCCAGGACTGCAAAGGAAACCAGACGTGCTGTCAGCGTATTCATACGAGAACCTTCCAGACTGCGTTGCACAGTGGGATACCGATTCTTACAGCGTCTTACTTACGGGTAATTGCTGGAGAATAGCACAAAAGTATTTGCGCGAAACGAGGCGGTCGCCAGCCTCCCAGTTCCCAAGGTTCAGGTACGACTCTTGCTTGAAGGGATCGGTTAATGACACCACTCCAGCCGAGAACGTATGCCCGACACCAATCCCGATAACCTGATGGCGCTCTGCCTGCTCGTCTATCTCCTGGGTATGAAGCATGGCTTCGATGCCGACCACCTCGCCGCCATTGATGGCTTATCGCGCAGCCAGGCGCCAAGCAATTGGCGCCTGGCGCGTTGGTGCGGCGTTTGGTTTTCCCTCGGTCACGGCGCGGTGGTCGTCGCCATCGCGCTGGCGGCCAGCATGCTCGCCGCGCGCTGGCGCGTGCCGCCCTGGCTGGAGCTGTGCGGGGCCTGGATTTCAGTCGGGTTCCTACTGGCGCTGGGCCTAGTGAATCTGCGTGCCGCGCTCAGTGCCGCAGCCAGGCAGGTGGTCTATCCAGTTGGCATCAAAGGACGATTGCTCGGGCGCTTCCTGTATGCCGCGCATCCCGCCAGGGTGGCGCTGGTAGGGGCTTTGTTTGCGATCTCGTTCGATACCATCAGCCAAGCGACCTTGTTCGCCATGAGTGCGAATCGCCACGGCGGGTGGCAGTGTGCCTTGCTCTTTGGCGTGCTATTCATGTTAGGCATGGTGGTAACCGACGCTATCAACGGTTTCTGGTTCGCGCGCCTGGCGCGGCGCGCCGATCAGGCCGCGCTGCAGGCTTCGCGGATAATGAGTGTGGCGGTGGCTATGGTCAGCTTGCTGGTGGCAGGGTTCGGCTTACTCAAGATCCTGCTGCCGGATCTGCGCGCCTGGAGCGAGGGCAAAGGACTGTTTTTCGGCACGGTGGTGGTGGTGGTGGTCTATGGCGCCTTCCTGCTGGCGATTGCCGGCGCCCGGGTACGCCCGCCGGCGCCTGCTGATTCGCCAATGTGATGCGCGGTGCGCCATGCATGTGCATTCTGCACTGAAGCGGTGCGAAAGCGGGTGGGAATCGTAGGCATGCTTCATGCTTCGGTATAAGCCATGCGTGATACCCCTGCGACCGATACTCTTGTTCAAGCGCCATGGCGCGCCAGCCTGGTGCTTGGCTACCAGCGCTCAGGCGCCGCCACGCGGCTGGCACGGCGCGAACATAGCGGCCCCCTGCGGGTGCAGAAGGCCCTGTACCCGGAGGGCGAGGCGGTCTGCCACACGATCCTCGTGCATCCGCCGGGCGGAATCGTGAGCGGAGATGAGTTGGCCATCGATGTCGTGGCCGGCGCTGGTGCGCATGCCTTGCTCACCAGCCCCGGCGCGGCAAAGTGGTATCGCTCCACGGGCAAGGCGGCGCGCCAGCATGTGCGCATCCAGCTTGCAGATGGGGCGCGACTGGAGTGGCTGCCGCAAGAAACCATCTTTTATGACAATGCGGAGGCGCACCTGCAGCAGGAGGTGGAACTGGCCGCCGGCGCGCGCTACGTCGGCTGCGACATCCTGTGTTTCGGCCGCGAGGCCAGCGGCGAGCGCTTTGACCGCGGCTGCGTGCGCCAGCAGCTGCAGGTGCGTCAGGAGGGCCGCCTGCTATGGTGGGACCAGGGCGTCCTGCGTGGCGGCGGCAGTGCCATGCGGAGTCCGCATGTGCTGGATGGCGCAACCGTGAGTGCCACGCTGCTCGCCGTGGGACAGGCGGCGGATGCTGGTCTGGTGGCGCAGCTGCGCGCCTTGCACCCCGAGCTGGGTGTCACGCATTTGAAATCAATACTGGTGGTGCGCTATCTCGGGCACGATGCCGAACACGCGCGCCACCTGATGGCACAGGCCTGGCAAACGATGCGACCCGCCTGGATCGGCCGCGCCGCAGTACAACCCCGCATTTGGACGACCTGACATGGATCTCTCACCGCGCGAGAAGGACAAACTGCTGCTGTTCACGGCGGCGCTGCTGGCGGAACGACGCCGGGCGCGTGGCCTGAAGCTCAATTACCCGGAGGCGGTGGCCCTCATCAGCGCTGCCATCCTGGAAGGCGCGCGCGACGGCAAAAGCGTGGCCCAGTTGATGTCCGAGGGGATGTCGGTGCTGGCGCGGGAGGACGTGATGGAAGGCGTACCGGAGATGATTCCAGACATCCAGGTCGAAGCGACGTTTCCTGACGGGACCAAGCTGGTAACTGTCCATAACCCTATCATATGAGGTGGCAAATGATTCCTGGCGAATTCCTGCTGGAAGATGGTGAGCTGCCGCTGAACAGCGGCCGAGCCACCTGCACGCTGGTGGTGGCCAATAGTGGTGACCGGCCGATCCAGGTCGGTTCGCACTTTCATTTCTTCGAAGTGAATGCCGCCCTGCAGTTCGATCGCGCCAGTGCGCGCGGTATGCGGCTCGACATTGCGGCCGGCACTGCCGTGCGTTTTGAACCGGGACAGCGCCGTACCGTGCATCTGGTCGCGCTGGCCGGTGCGCGTCGCGTTTATGGTTTCAACGCCTGTGTGATGGGCGCTTTGGAGGACGGGCAGTAATGGCCACCATTTCACGCCGTGCCTATGCCGAAATGTTCGGCCCCACGCTGGGTGACCGTATACGATTGGCGGATACGGAGCTGTTCATCGAAATTGAGAAGGACCACGCCATCCCTGGCGAAGAGGTCAAGTTCGGCGGCGGGAAAGTGATCCGTGACGGGATGGGACAGTCGCAGCTGCCGCACCGGGACGTGATGGATACCGTAATCACCAACGCCGTGATCCTCGACCACTGGGGCATTGTGAAAGCCGACATCGGCCTGAAAGACGGGCGCATTGCCGGCATCGGGAAAGCCGGAAATCCGGATATCCAGCCGGGCGTCAGCATGGCCATTGGCGGCGCCACCGAGATCATCGCCGGCGAAGGTTTGATCGTCACTGCGGGCGGGGTGGATACGCACATCCACTTCATCTGCCCGCAACAGATCGAGGAGGCATTGGCTTCCGGCGTGACCACCATGATCGGCGGCGGCACCGGGCCCGCAGTAGGCACGGCGGCAACCACCTGCACCCCGGGCCCCTGGCACATTCACGCCATGCTGGCGGCGGCCGATGCATTCCCCATGAACCTGGGCTTTCTTGGCAAGGGCAACGTGAGCCTGCCGCGCCCGCTGGAAGAGCAGGTTGAGGCCGGCGCCGTCGGTCTCAAGCTGCATGAAGACTGGGGGAGTACGCCGGCCGCGATCGATAATTGCCTGTCGGTGGCGGACCGCATGGACGTACAGGTCGCCATTCATACGGACACCCTGAATGAAGGCGGCTTCCTGCAGGCGACGCTGGCCGCATTCAAGGACCGCACCATCCATACCTTTCATACCGAGGGGGCAGGCGGCGGCCACGCGCCGGACATCATTGCGGCGGTTGGGCACTCCAACGTGCTGCCGTCATCGACCAATCCCACGCGTCCCTTCACTGTCAATACCCTGGACGAGCACCTGGATATGCTGATGGTATGCCACCACCTGGATGCTGCCATAGCCGAAGACGTCGCCTTTGCCGAGTCGCGCATCCGCCGCGAGACCATCGCGGCCGAAGATATCCTGCATGACCTGGGGGCGATCTCGATGATGTCGTCCGATTCGCAGGCCATGGGGCGCGTCGGCGAGGTCATCCTGCGCACCTGGCAAACCGCGCATAAGATGAAGGTGCAGCGCGGCGCGCTGCCAGGCGACAGCGCGCGCAACGATAACGCCCGCGTCAAGCGCTATGTCGCCAAATACACGATCAATCCCGCCATCGCGCACGGCATCTCGCATGTCGTGGGCTCGGTCGAAGTCGGCAAGCTGGCCGACTTGGTGCTCTGGCGGCCGGCATTCTTCGGGGTGAAGCCGTCCATGGTGCTGAAGGGCGGCATGATCGCTTGCGCCCAGATGGGCGATCCGAACGCTTCCATTCCCACACCGCAGCCGGTCTACATGCGGCCCATGTTTGCCGCGTTCGGCGGCGGCTTGAAGAAGTCCTTGACCTTTGTCTCGCGCGCGGCCTTTGACGCCGGAATTGGCGAGCGACTGGGCCTGGCCAAACAGGTGGTGCCGATCAGCGCCACGCGCCAGCTGCGCAAGGCCGACATGGTACACAACAGCGCGACCCCGCACATGGAGGTCGATCCGGAAACGTACGAGGTGCGTGCCGACGGCGCATTGCTGGTGTGCGAAGCCGCCGCGGTGCTGCCGATGGCGCAGCGCTATTTTCTGTTCTGAGGGATGATGATGCTGACCTTGCATACCAAACTGGCCGCCTCCGAACGCGTCGATGGCGAACTGGTGCTGAACTATGAGCAACGTGAAAAATGCCGCCAGCGCGCCCGCCTGGCCTGCGGCCAGGAGGTTGCCTTGTTCACGGCACGCGGCACTGTGCTGCGCGATGGAGACCTGCTGACCGGCGAAACGGGTTTTGTCGCGCGCGTCCGGGCGGCCACGGAGCCCGTCTACGTGGTGCGAGCCGCCGACGCGCAAGGTTTGCTGCGGTGCGCCTTCCATCTTGGGAACCGGCATTGCCAGGTGCAGGTGGGCGCGGGCTTTTTACGCATCCGCAGCGACCCGGTGTTACGCGATATGCTCGCCGGCCTGGGCGCCTCGGTGGTGGCGGAAGTGGCGCCCTTTGATCCGGAACCGGGCGCGTACGCCGGCGGCCACGCGCACCACCATGCGCTGGCCCCGGTGCCGCTGCGGCAAAAGATCCATCGTCCCGGCGCCGCGTGAGGATGGATGCCATGGCGCTGCTGCGCTTGCTGCAGTTCGCCAGTCCGGCGCTGCCCATTGGCGCATACAGCTATTCGCAAGGACTGGAAGCGGCGCTGGAGCAGGGCCGGGTGTGCGACAGCGCTGGCGCGCAGGCCTGGATCGCGGGCCAGTTGCATGACGTCCTGGCGCGCTGGGACGCACCGGTGTGCTGGCGGCTGCTGCGTGCCCATGCGGCGGGCGATGAGGCGTCGGCGGCATGCTGGGCCGAGCGCTACCTGGCCTCGCGCGATACGGCGGAACTGCGGGCGGAGTCGATCCAGATGGGCTATTCCCTGGGGCGTTTGCTGGCCGAACTGGACATTGCGCCAGCGCTCGCGGGCGATACAAGCTATCTCGCGGCGTTCGCGCGTGCGGCGCACGGGCTCAACATCCCGCACCAGGAAGCGCTGCTGGCCATGCTGTTCGGCTGGGCCGAGAACCAGGTGCTGGTGTGCGTCAAGTCGATGCCGCTGGGTCAGGTGGCCGGCCAGCGACTTCTCATGCAGCTGCAGCCTGACATCCTGCAGGCGGCCAGCACCGCCCGGGCCTTGAGCGATGATGACTTGTCCAATTGGACGCCCGGCTTATCCCTGTTGTCCATGCAGCACGAGGTGCAGCATGGCCGTATTTATCGTTCATGAAGGAGTATCGATGGCATCCAACCCACTACGTGTCGGCATCGGCGGCCCAGTCGGATCGGGCAAGACCGCCTTGTGCGAGATGCTTTGCAAGGCCATGCGCGACGCTTACGACATGGCGGTCATCACCAACGACATCTATACGCGCGAGGATATGGAGATCCTGCTGCGCGCCGATGCCTTGCCGCCGGAGCGCTTGATGGGGGTCGAGACCGGGGGCTGCCCGCATACGGCGATCCGCGAAGACGCCTCGATCAACCTGGAAGCGATCGCCCGCATGCAGGCCGATTTCCCGGAGCTGGACCTGATCCTGGTGGAGTCGGGCGGCGACAATCTGGCGGCAACCTTCAGCCCCGAGTTGTCGGACCTGACGCTGTATGTGATCGACGTGGCCGGAGGCGAGAAGATCCCGCGCAAGGGGGGACCCGGTATCACCCGTTCGGATCTCCTGATCATTAACAAGACGGATCTGGCCCCCCATGTGGGCGCCGACCTGGATGTGATGGCGCGCGATGCAGCGCGCCAGCGCGGCCAGCGCCCCTTCGTCTTCACCAACTTGCGCAGCGGCGCCGGCGTGACCCAGGTGGTCGAGTTCATCCGCGAGCAGGGATTGCTGGGTGCGCCGCGCGTGCTGCCGGGCGCGGCCGCCTGCGGCTAGCCGCCGCGCCTAGTATTTCAGTAAAGACTCCGCCAGGTCCGGACCAATATGGCGTTGGAAGATGGCCAGTAAGGTGCCGTCCTCGCGCATGGACTGGATGGCGGCGCCAATGCGCGCTGCCGTTGCTTCCGGGATGTGCCGGCGCGACAGGATCAGGCCATGGACGATCCGTTCTTTGGGCCACCAATCCAGGACCTGGAGCGTGCTGTCCATTGCCTCCTGCTTCATGGCGGGCACCCAGCTGGTTGGCAGCGCCAGTACCGCCTGCACGCGGCCGATTTTCAGCAAATGCAGAACCATCTGGAAATCGGCCGCCTCGCGCACTCTGCCCAGCGCCCGCAACTGATCGAGCCAGCGATCATACGCGCTGCCATGTTTGAAACTCTTCACCACGGCGACCGTGTAGGCCGGATTAGCCAGGAAGCCTTGCGGGTTCTTGGCGCTGTCCGGCAGCTCACTGCGCATCAGCACGTAGTTGCGTGTGACGAAATAGGGGATGAAGCGGGCGAACTGTTCGCGTTCCGGCGTGGCGATGCCGGACACCGACATGTCGAGCGTGCCGTTGGCCAGGCGCGTCCAGATGCGGACGCGCGATTCCAGTGTCGGCTGGAAGCGCAGCCCGGTCCGCTTGCCTAACTCCTGGATCACGTCCAGGTCGATTCCGGCATGGGTGCCATGGCTGGTTTTGTAATACAACACCCCCAGTTCGTAGAATGCGATACGGATGGCGGCCTCGGACGGGGACGCACTGGCCGCCGCAGCTTGTCCCGGCAGGACCCAAAGGCAGCAAAACATCGTGTATGTTAGGAAAGCAAGTTTCATGGTGCTGGCAAGGGGGAGGCGCCAACCTGCTGCACAGCAAGGAATGCATCAGAAGCGGCCCTTGCCGGGAATGTCCTGCGCGAAAGATTGCATGCGTCCGCAGTGATGAGCTGGAACGGCCCTGGATTCAGTATAGCTATTAAAAATGAAGGGATAGGTGCGCCGCTGGCCTCAGCACGCTGCGCGGCACAGCTGAAGGCCAGGTGGCGTTGCCACCGACCCGCAGGAAGACCGTGGCACGCGCGTTATACAGGGAGGCGTCCGGGGGCGCCTGGCCCATGTCGGGAAGCGCGCAAGCAGGAGCCTATTTACCCAGCAAACGAAGGGACTCTTCCCAATCGCTTTCCCAAGCGTAGAGAAAATCGTGCGATTTGAATGCGCGCTTTAAAGGGCCGAGCGGTACACGGTAGACGTCGTGCAGGCCCAGGGCGAGTGTGACAGGATTCCACACCGCGTTGCGTTTCGACTTTCGGGCGCTTGCTTTGACGCGAGCGCCATCATCGCCGAAGATGCCCACCGCCGCATCCAGTTCGCGCCCCAGGTCCAGGCGTACGAAACTGGAGAACGCAGTCAGCACCTCGGCCTTGCTAATGCCGAACTGCGATTCGCTGGCTCCCGGGTTTTGCGTTTGCTGCTGCGCTTGGCGCGCCTCGTGTTTGAGTTTTCCAGCGAGCCGTTCGAGATCCTTCTTTGGGAAGCGCAGTTCGTCGAGCGAGCGACGAAACCCCGGCGCAGGCAAGCGCGCCGGCAGTTTGTAGGCATCCTTCGTGAACGTGATCAGCACATCTTCGCTGCCGGCCGCCAGGCGGGCAATATCGTCCTGAAAGAAAATCGGCGCTGCATAACCGCCATTGGCATCGCCGAACAGCTCGGGATAGGCCGCATCGTAGTCAAGCCAGACGACAGGCGTCAGCCCGTTCTCGAGAAGCCGGGCCAGGGTCCAGGGAGAGCCGGTCTGCTGCGCCAGCCAGGCGCAGGCTTCATTGGTGGTGGCCCGGAAAGGCAGTTCGATCTCGCTCATTCGGTGTTTCTATAGGTTCTGCTGTGGGCGGTCATTATATCTGCAGTACGTGTGGTGTCTTTGTGCACGTTCCGTAAAATTGGTATATGATGGTCATCATGTCGAAGAAATCCACCACGCGCCAGTTGCCAAGTCGTAAAGAGGAAACGCACGAGCGTATCGTCGAAGTCGCCGCGCGCGCGATCCGGCGCACCGGCTACAGCGGCACAGGCGTCGCTGACATCATGAAGGAGGCCGGCCTGACACACGGCGGTTTCTACGCGCACTTCGATTCGCGCGATGCGCTGCTTGCTGAAGCGGGGGATCGTGCGGGTGCCGAATCGGTGGCGCTGGCGGCACGCGTGGCGGCTACAGCCCCGCCGGGGCAAGCACTGCAGGCAATGATGCAGGCATACCTATCGCCGGAACACATCGCGGCCATTGAGACCGGGTGTCCGGTCTCGGCACTTGGTTCGGAAATGCCGAGGCAAGCGCCGGAGGTGCGGCGCGCCGCGACCATCCATATCAAGGAGATGATCGACTTGTTTGCGCGTCAATTGCCTGACTGGGGCCAGCCCCAGGCGCATGAACAGGCAATGGCGCTGGTATGCGGTTTGATTGGGACAACGATGGTGGCGCGCGCGGTCGACGACCCCAAATTGTCGCAAGCGCTTTGTGCGGCAGCTCTAAAGCAATTTTCACCGGCAGCAGAGTGACGCGGGCGTTAAGTCCGCGCATTTTTCTTACCCATGAATATGATGGGCATCATATTTTGTGTTCGACTCGAGAGGATACCGACGATATGAAAAAGATTGCATTGGTTACCGGCGCTTCGTCCGGCATCGGCGAGGCGACGGCAACGCGCCTGTCGCAGGCTGGTTTCAAGGTGTACGGCACCAGCCGCCGCGGCGCCCAAGGTGGGAAACGGGCATACGAAATGCTGCCTCTGGATGTGACCAGCGACAATTCGGTGCAAACCGCAGTTGCGACAGTGATTTCCATCGAAGGGCGTATCGATTTGCTCGTCAATAATGCAGGATTCGGCGTGGCTCCCGCTGGTGCGGAAGAGAGCTCGATCGAACAGGCGCAAGCGATTTTCGACACGAACTTCTTTGGCGTGGTTCGCATGACGCGCGCCGTGCTGCCGCATATGCGGAGCAGGGGGCAGGGGCGCATTCTCCACATCGGTTCCGTGCTGGGCTTCCTTCCGATGCCTTACGGCGCCTTGTATGCGGCCAGCAAGCATGCCATCGAAGGCTACTCTGAATCGCTGGACCACGAATTGCGCAACTGGGGTATCCGCTCAATCGTGATCGAACCGGCGTACACCAAGACGCCATTCGATGCCAACCTGCTGGAGCCGGACGCCAAGCTGGAAGCCTACGGTGAAGTGCGGGACAGTGTGACGCGCCGGGTGCAGCAAGCGATGGCTGGCGCCGAAGGGCCGCTGGTGGTAGCGGAAACTGTATTGAAAGCAGCGCTGGCTAGCAAGCCAAAGCTGCGCTACACCGCAGGCGGCCTGGCCAAGCGCCTGCGCCTGTTGCGCTCGTTCGCCCCGGCCAGCCTGGTTGACGCCGGCTTGCGCAAGGATTTAAGCCTGGTCTAGGGAGATTCCGATGAAAGCATTAGTTTTAAGGCGCTATGGTGGCGCGGAGAACGTTGAATTCGCGGACCTGCCGCAGCCCACCATTAAACCGGATGAGATCCTGGTGCAGGTGTACGCCGCCGGACTTAATCCCGTCGATAACATGATTGCCGCCGGGAGCTTCAAACCGATCGTCAAGCTTCACTTGCCTGCGACCATGGGGAGCGACCTCGCCGGCGTTGTCGTGGAGGTCGGGAGCCGGGTGACCCGCTTTAAAGTCGGTGACGCGGTATTTGCCAGCACCTTTGACCTCGGCGCCGGTGCGCTCGCCGAATACGCCGCAGTGCCGGCGCACGCAGCGGCGCTTAAACCAGAGAACCTGGACTTTGTGCAGGCTGCTTCAATTCCAATGGTGGGGCTAACTTCGTGGCAGGCGTTGGTGGAACGAGCCAAACTTCAGGCAGGCCAGAAGGTCTTTGTTCCGGCAGGTGCTGGTGGTATCGGCACCTTTGCCATCCAGTTGGCGAAACTACTGGGAGCCAAGGTGGCAACGACGACCAGCACCGCCAACGTTGAATTTGTGCGTCAGCTCGGCGCGGATGAAGTGATCGACTATAAAAAGCAGCAATTCGAAGAGCAACTGCGCGGCTATGACGTCGTGCTTGGCACATTGCGCGGCGGCGAACTGGAAAAGTCGCTGCAGGTCGTCAGGCCCGGCAGCCGGATCGTTTCATTGATCGGCCCCCCGGATGCGGCATTCGCTCAACAACGCGGCATGAACTTCCTGATGAAGCGCGTGTTTGGCCTGCTGAGTTGGAAAATCACTCGAAAGGCGAAGCAGCGCGAGGCCAGCTATTCTTTTCTGTTTGTGTCTCCGGATGGCCAGCAATTGGCAAAGATCGGCGTACACCTTGCTGCATCGCGCCTGAAGCCGGTGGTCGACAAGGTGTTTCCTTTTGCCCAGGCAAAGGACGGGCTCGCGTACCTTGCGCAAGGCAGGGCGAAAGGCAAGGTGGTTGTACAACTGGTCAATGCCCCTTAGAAAGCGGACTTGCGTAGGATACTGATTGGTATTAAAGTTTACTGATTGGTAGATATTCGGGGAAGCGTGGATGAAATATGGTTTTAAAGGAAACAAAGCTGACCTTCCCGCTAAACCATGCGCCGCCTGCGGCCGCGCCATGAGCTGGCGGCGCAAATGGGCCCAGTGCTGGGATGAGGTGAAATACTGCTCTGAACGCTGCCGCCGGCAGCGCTGATCCTGTGCGAACTGTCATCTACTGTTTTCGCGACGATTTGCGCCTGCTGGACAATCCGGCCTTGCTGGCCGCCTGCCAGCAGGCCGATCGACTGCTGCCGGTATGGCTTGCGCCGCCGCCCACGCGCTCTGGCTGGGGATTTGCCAGGGTGGGTGAGCGCCGTCGCGCCTTCCGCGCCAGTGCCGCCGTTGGGCTGGATGTCGCGCTGCGCCGGTTGGGTAGCCGCCTGATCGTCCGGCAAGGGACAATGGCGCAGACCCTGCCGCAGCTGGCTGAAGCTGTCAATGCCGAGGCTGTTTACTGCGAGGAGATGGCGACGCCGGAAGAGGTCGACGAACTCGAAGCCCTGCGCAGCCGTGGATTGGTGGTCCACAGCTACTGGCAATCCACCCTGTTCGCGCCCGACACGCTGCCGTGGCAAGTCCAGGATTTACCGGACGTGTTCACCGTGTTCCGGCAGCAGATCGAACGTTGCGCTCTTGCACCAATCTTGCCCCGGGCAGTCGATGCACTGCCGCCGCTGCCAGAGGCTGCCAGGGACATTGGCAGCCTGGCACTGGAAAGCCCCAATGTGCAGGCGGACCCGCGCTCCAGTTTTCCATTTCCGCACCCTGCTTACCTGGGCACGGAAGAGGCCGCACTGGCGCATCTGGATCAATACCTGATGCGGAACCTGCCGCACAGATATAAGGCCACACGCAACGGGCTGCATGGCGTCGACTACTCCAGCAAGTTCTCGCCTTGGCTCGCCTGCGGTGCGCTATCGGTGCGCCATCTGGTGCGCCGGCTGCGGGAATTCGAAGCGGAGCAGGGCGCCAGCGAGGGCAGCTACTGGCTCTGGTTCGAGCTGCTTTGGCGCGACTACTTCAAGCTGTTGCAGCTCAAATACGGCAAGCGCCTGTATCGCGCCGGCGGCCTGCCGGGCAAGGCGGCCCCGCGGCATGACGAGCAAGCCTTCCAACGTTGGCGCTCTGGCGCCACCGGACAGCCGTTGGTGGATGCCGGCATGCGCGAACTGGCGGCCACCGGCTACCTGGGCAATCGTATGCGCCAGATCGTGGCCGGCTACCTGATTCACGATCTGCAATGCGATTGGCGTGCCGGCGCGGCCTGGTTCGAATCGGCGCTGATAGATTACGACTGCAGCCTTAACCACGGCAACTGGCTTTACATTGCCGGGCTGGGAACCGATCCGCGCGGCGGTCGGCGCTTTAACCTGGAAAAACAGGCTGCCGAGCACGATGCCGATGGCTCCTACCGCATGTTGTGGGGTGCCGCGTGAGCCTCAAACTCAATCCGCGCAAGCTCTTGTTGAGCAAGTGGACGGCGCTGCAGCCGCAACACAAGGAAAAGCACTTCCTGGTGGTGCGCGTGCTGCTGCCTGACGATCCGCAGGCGCCGGTCACCGAGGTCGAGCTGGAGGCGGTTCATAGCCGTCGCAGCCGCATCATCCCCTGGAAAACGCTGACCGATGCCGAAAGTTGGCGGCAAGGCTGGCACTGATCTCTTCTTTAATAGAAAACGTAACTCCATGAGTACTTCCATCGCCATCATCGGGGCCGGTATTGCCGGCCTTTCCTGCGCTTCCGCCCTGAGTGCTGCCGGACATCATGTCGTAGTCTTCGACAAAGCGCGCGGACCGGGCGGCCGCCTGTGCACTTGTCGCGGCGATGACTGGCAGGCCGATCACGGGGCGCAGTACTTTACCGCCCGTCACGCACTCTTCCAGCGGGAAGTGGCGCGCTGGGTCGAGAGCGGCGTGGTGGCCCCCTGGCAGCTAACGCCGGCGGTACTCGGTAGTGAGCGCAACCCGTTGCCTGAGGCACCCGTGCGTTACGTCGGTGTGCCGGGCATGTCTGCGCTCGGGAAAGCGCTGGCGAGCGGGCTGGATGTTCGCACCGGTTACACGATCCAGCAACCGGTTCGTCAGGCGGATGGTTGGCGCCTGAGTAGTGCCGAGCACGGCGCGCTTGATGCTGTCTATAACCAGATTGTGGTGGCTGTCCCGGCACCTCAGGCGGCTGCCCTGTTGGCACAGGCCGCCCCTGCGCTGTCCACCATGGCCGCGGCGCAAAACATGGAGCCCTGCTGGACCGTGATCGCCCAGTTGGCGGAACCGGCCCAGTTTGGATTCGATGCGGCTTTTGTGAATGGTGGCCCGCTACGCTGGATAGCCCGCAACAACAGTAAGCCGGGCCGCAGCGGGCAGGAGTGCTGGGTCTTGCAAGCGAGTGAGCAATGGAGCGCGCAACATATCGAGCATGACGCCGCCGATGTGACGGAGGCATTGTTCACGGCGTTTCGCCAGCTGGGTGGGCCGACCGCCGTTGCAGTCCGCACCCACCGTTGGCGCTACGCAAATTGCGTGGCCGATCAAATCGGCAGTGTGTGGGATGCGAGTCTGGGCATGGGACTATGCGGCGACTGGCTGCAAGGCGGCAGGGTGGAAGGCGCCTGGCTCAGTGGCCGTCATCTCGCCCATCAAATGCTGGAACGTCGCCTTGCGTGAGTGATGGCGCGCGCTGCGCGCCGCACCAGCTCAGGCGTGTTCCGGATTGTCGCTTGGCACCAGCTCCAGCGGCCGCGGGCTGGCCAGCACTTTGTCGATGCGCAGGCCATCCAGGTCCACCACTTCAAATTCCCAGCCTTGCCAGGAGCAGGTGTCGCCGGTGCGTGGGATATTGCCCAGCAAGAGCATCAGCATGCCGCTTAAGGTGTTGTAGCGGCCGCGCTCTTCCTCCGGCACGTTCTGCATGCCGAGCCGGTCCTTCAGCTCGGGAATCGGGATCAGGCCGTCCAGCAGCCAGGAACCGTCGTTGCGCGCGACGGCCCAGGCATCCTCCGGGTGCGGGGTCTTGAATTCGCCGGTGATCGCTTCCAGCACGTCCTGCAAGGTGACGATGCCCAGCACTTCGCCATACTCGTCAACGATAAAGGCCAGGTGCGCGCCGGATTGCTTGAAGTGTTCGAGCAGCTCCATGCCGGTCAGGCTTTCGGGGACGAAGACCGGTTGCTGCAATTGCACGGCCAGGTCCAGCGTGCCGCCGCTCAGGGATTGCGCCAGCATCTGGCGCGCGCTGGCGACGCCCACCACATGGTGCCAGCCGCCTTTCAGTACCGGGAAGCGCGAATGCTGGCACTGGTGGAAGCGCGCCATATTCACGCTCAATTCTTCTTCGACGTCGAAGTAGATCACGTCGCCGCGCGGGATCATGAAGGAGGCGATCTGGCGGTCGTCCAGGCGGAACACGTTGCGCACCATCTGGTGCTCCTGCTCTTCGATGACGCCGGAGTCGGAGCCTTCTTCCAGCATCAGGTGCAGTTCTTCTTCCGTGATCGCTTGCGGGCCGGTCTGGCGCACGCCCATGATGCGCAGCACCAGCTGGGTCGATCCCGAAAGCAGGCGCACAAAGGGCTTGGCGATGCCGGCCAGCACCAGCATCGGCCGTGACACCAGGCGCGCCAGCGGCTCGGGATTGAGCTGGCCCAGGCGTTTGGGCACGAGTTCGCCCACGACGATGGAGAAGTAGGTGATGGTGATAACGACCAGCACCGTGGCAAAGTTGTCGGACCAGGCAGTGGGTACGCCGAGCGAGATCAGCCACTGCGCGAAGGGCCGCGCCAGCGTGGCCTCGCCGACAATACCGTTCAGGACGCCGATCGAGGTAATGCCGATCTGCACGGTGGAGAGGAATTTGTTCGGGTCTTCGCCCAGTTGCAGCGCCGCCTGCGCGGCGTGGTCGCCGCTTTCCGCAAGTTTGCTGAGGCGCGCTTTGCGCGCGGTCATCAGCGCGACTTCCGACATGGCGAACAGGCCGTTCAGTAGAATCAGGCCGAAAAGAATGGCAATTTCCATTGAGGTCCCCTTAAACGCCCGGACCAGTGCGCAGCAAGGCGCTCATGGCAGGAGTGGTGGCGTGCGGGGTAATGCTGGCATAACTGCAGCAGGGTGAGGGAGACATAGACCGCGTGGTAGTTGAGAAGAGGCTATTGTAGCTGACTTCGCCGAAGCGCCTGCTGACAGGGGCCTTGGCCCCTGTCCGCCCTGCCTGCGGACAGGACAGGGCGCCGCGGGGGCTAAGGATCAGAACTTGTACTGCAGGTGGGCAAACATCGAACGGCCGCGCGGATCGCCATAGGTCGGGTCCCACGTCACTTCAAAGTAGCGCGACTGGTTGGTGAATGGCGGCGGCGTGTCGAACACGTTGATCACGCCGCCGCGCAGCTTGAGGTTCTTGGTGAACGCATAGCTGCCCGTCAGGTCCCACAGCGAATAGGCCTTCACGTCGCGGTCGTTCCAGCCGGGATCGGCCAGCCCCGGAATGTTCTGGTCCTCGTAGCTGGAGAGGAAAGTGTGGCCCAGGCTGAGGTTGAGCGGGCCACGGTCCCAGTCGAGATTGAGCTTGTGGCGCCAGCGCTGCACGGCCTTGTCGTCGCGGAAGACGCCCAGGCCGTTCGCCATCGGCGAGTTCGGATCGGACTGGAACTTGTACCGGGTGATCAGGGTGCCGTTCAGGCTGGCGCTGAAGCGGCCCGCCGACGTGGCGTCGCCGCGCCAGTTCAGGGCGATATCCAGGCCGGAAGTATTGAGCTTGCCGCGATTCTCCTTCTTGAACTGCAGGAAGGAGACGAAGCCATCTTCGTCCCGCACCACGATCTCCGGATCGTTGTAGTAGACCGGGTTGTCGAACACGGTCTGCTCGCCGATCTCGGAAATGATGTCGGTCTTGCGGATGATCCAGAAGTCGAGGCTGGCATTCCAGTTCCTGTTCGGTTCCAGCACCACGCCAGCCGAGAACTGCTTCGATTTTTCCGGCTTCAGCTGCGGGTTGCCGTAGCGGTCCAGGTCGAACTGCGCCACTTCGCCCGAGACCGGGTCTTTCACGAAGCTGGCCGTGGTGCCCGAACGCACCGGCAGGAATAGTTCCGCAATCGACGGCGCGCGGAAGCCGGTGCCATAGGAGGCGCGCCCCAGCACTTCCTTGCTCGGGCGGTAGCTGAGCGCGACCTTGGGATTGGTGGTGCTCAACCTGGGCGTGGTGAGCTTGGTCAGCGGATCATGCACACCCTTATAACGGTCGTGGCGAATGGCGAACTGGGCCTCCCATTGCTTGCTGAACGGCGCATTGATCTCGGTATAGAAACCGGCGATGTCGCGCGAGTTGGAGGAGTCGGCCAGCAACTCGTCGGAGCTGGCGCGGTCGCCTTGCACGTCGTTGGTGCGCAGCGCGTCGGTGGCGCTGAACTCCGTCTTCTCGCGCCGGAACTCGGCGCCCACCGCCAGCATGGCATCGCCACCGCCCAGGGCCATCAGTTTGCGTGTCAGCTTGCCATCGACGCTGTCGCTGGTGCCCTTTGACATGCGGGCGGCGTCGCGGATCTTGATGGAATCCATGAACTTGCGGCCGGCGTCGCTGGTGGCCACGACAAACGGGTTGTACGCGCCGCTGGCAATGCCGGCCAGCAGCTTGCTGCGCGACACCCAGCCGTCGATGTCCAGGTCGGTGGCTTTGTTGACGCTGTGGTTGTAGGCCGTATCGTATTCCCAGTCGCCCACTTTGCCGGTGGCGCCCAGCACCAGGCGCGAGGCTTTGCTGGTCACCTCGGAGGTGCGGCGGCCCGCGTCTGACAGGCGGAAGCGGAAGTTGACCGGGGTGGTGATGCCGGTTTTGGCTTGCAGGTCGGCCGGCAGGAAGATGCCGGTGCTGGTGCCGTTGATGGCGCCGGAGGTGGCGGGCGAGGCGGCATAGCTGGTCTCGGCTTTGCTAAGCAGGACTTCAGCAAACACCTGGTGGTCCTCGGCCACCTGCACGGTGCCGCGGCCGATAAAGCTTTGCTTCTTGGCGTCGGGATAGACTTCCGAGTCGCCCATATAGTTGAAGTTACAGCCCTCCGTGCCGCCGGGGCCGAGCGGACGCACCACGTTCGGGCTGCCGTTCACGCAAGAGTCCTTGCCGAAGTTGACGCGCCGGGCGGGCGACGGCACCCAGGTGCCGCCAGGGCCGGAACCCTTCAGGTAGCCCGATTGGTTCAGGGTCGCCAGCTGGGCGCTGGTCAGGTCGACATTGGCCGGGAAGGAGTAGCTGGACAGCTGTGGCGACAGGCGGTCGGGCAGGCTGTATTCCTGCATGAACTTGCGCTGTGAGCTGGCCAGGCGGTCGGTCTCCTGCAGGTCGAGCGCGCCGAACACATTGAAACGGTCGGTGCTCAAGCTGCCAATGCCGCCGGACAGCGTGGCCGACTTTTTGCCGCCGCCGCCTTCGTCCGTGCGCAGGGCATACACGCTGGCTTCGCCGCCCTGGTAATCCTTGCGGGTGATGAAGTTGATGACGCCGCCCATGGCGTCGGTGCCATAAATGGCCGAGGCGCCGTCCTTGAGCACCTCCACGTGCTGGATGGCGCCGGCGGGGATGTTGTTCAGGTCGACGCCGGAGTTGTCGCCCGGGCTGGCGAAGTTGGCCATGCGGCGGCCGTTCAACAGCACCAGCGTGCTGGAAACACCCAGGCCGCGCAGGTTGGCACCGTTGAAGCCGCGCTGGCCACCCATCACATCGCTGACGCTGGCGGCGTCGGTCAGGCCGCCCACATTCGAGGAGATCTTTTGCAGCAGTTCGGCAGCCGTGGTCACGCCAGCTTTCTCGATATCTTCGCGCTTGATGATTTCGACTGGCAGCGCTGCCTCGCCTTCGATGCGCTTGATACTGGAGCCGGTGATTTCCACGCGCGGCATGGTTTGCGCGTAAGCGCTCAAACTCATGCCGCCCAGCGCCAGTAGCACCGCACGGGCGCAGTGGGTGCGGCGGAATGCCGATGCCTTGTGCTTGCCAGGTATATTCATGCGAACCGTCCTCTAGAGTGGGTATTCATACGCAAGCGGCTCGGCCGCTGCGGGGCGTTTTTGGAACTGTTTCAGTGTATGCAAGTTTGTGCCGCTGGCGCGCGCCGGAACTTGCATGTTGAGGCCAACTGTTGCGGACTTTCCACAACGCGCCCCGGGTCTGGCACCATAGGGGGCAATTCCATGGTGATGAAGGAGCGCTGGCGTGAAATTCGTTTCGATACTACTGCTATCTGCCTTGGGCTGTGCGGCCCAGGCGGGTGAGAGCGCGCCGTCGCTGACGTTCCAGCCGGTCGCCGGCACGGTGATTCCGATGGGCGGCGCCGTGCGCAACGACAACGAGGCGGTGCGCCAGCGGCTGGTACAACTGGCGGGCGGTTCGGCGGCGCGCTTCGTGGTCATTCCGACCGCATCGGCCAATCCGCAAAAGTCGGGCAGCGACGCGGTCGAGCAGTTGCGCCGCCGCGGCGCCAAGGCGGAATTGCTGAAGATCGCGCCGCGCTGGCCCGGCGAGACGCTGGACTCTGCGCGAAAGGCGGCTGCCGATCCTGCCAACGTGGCCAAAATCGCGGCCGCCACGGGGGTGTTCTTTACCGGCGGCGCCCAGGAGTACACGGCCGATGTGCTGAATCCGGACGGCGTGGCGGCGCCAGTGCTGCAGGCTGTGCGCGCGTTGCAGGCGCGCGGCGGCGTGGTTGCGGGCAGCAGCGCCGGGGCGGCCATTATGAGCAGCACCATGTTCCGCGATGCGATGAACTCGGTGCAGGTCATGAAGGGCGTGATGCGCGACGGAAAAGAGATTGACCGGGGGTTGGGCTTTGTCGGCGACCAGCTCTTCATCGACCAGCATTTCCTCAAGCGCGGCAGGGTGGGGCGCATGCTGGCCCTGATGCTGGCCAAGGGCTATAAGGTGGGGCTTGGGGTGGACGAGAATACCGCCGCCATCATCCACGGCACCGAGATCGAGATCGTCGGCGCCAGCGGCGCGCTTTTGCTGGACTTGCGCCAGGCAACGCAGGAAACGGGGCCGATGAATGTGCGCAATGTGCGGATCTCCTACCTCGATCATGGCGACCGCTATGACCTCGCCAAGCTGCAAGGGCGGGTGGTGGCTGCCAAGCAGGCGTATGGCGAACTCAAATTCCGCCAGCCGGGTTTTGTGCCGGACCTGGAATTCGTCCGCCCGGCCTTCACCGACATCCTGGGCGAGAACGCCATCCTGCGCGCGCTGACACAGCTGGTGGATGGTCCGCGCGACCATGTGCGCGGCATCGCCTTCGACCTGGAACAGTTGCCGGACGCGCCGGTAGCCGATCCGGCCCCGGAGCTGGGCTTCGAATTCATGCTGCGGCGTGATGAGCGCACGCGCGGCTGGGATAGCGCCGGGCTGGATGACCACGATTACTCCATCTTCGATGCGCGCCTGGACGTGCGGCCGGTGCGCTTGAAAACACCGTTCTACCAGGCGTGGTGAAGGCGGCCTGCGGTGTGCTAAATGGCATCAGCGCAGTGGCTGGCTTGTGTGTTTTTTGGGCTGAACCAGCATAAATCGGCACAGTGCTTCCACATGCCCGCCAACCCGATGCAAAGTTACTACTTTATGTGCTCGGGAGGAAAAGAAATGATCAGCCAGACATGCTTTGACGACCTGGAAGCGATCAACATCGGCGCGATCCTGACCATGTTCGACGCCTTGAACGACATCGCGTTTTTTGTGAAGGACAGGGAAGGGCGCTACTTCGGCGTCAACCGCACGATGGTGCGCCGTTGCGGGGTGCGCGAGAAGGAGGAGGTGATCGGGAGGACCGCGCTGGACCTGTTTCCACCCGCCCTGGCGGAAACCTACTTCGCCCAGGACCGCAAGGTGATCGAGAGCGGCGCGGCGATCGACAAGCATCTCGAGCTGCACATTTATCCGGGCCGCAGCCGTGGCTGGTGCATCACCAGGAAGCTGCCTTTGCAGGACAAGGATGGGCGGATCATCGGCCTGATCGGCACTTCGCGCGACCTTGGCTTGCCGGATGATGTGAATCCCGCCTACCGGCAGATCGCGCATATCGCGGAATACATCCGCGAGAATTACCAGCACAACGTGTGCCTGAAGGAGCTGGCGGAGCGGGCGGGATTGTCGCTCTCACAGGTGGAGCGCCTGTTCCAGAAGGTGTTTCACCATTCGCCGCGCCAGATGCTGGTGCAATGCCGGCTGTCTGCCGCGAGGGCCATCATCGAGAAGAAGCCCGATACCAGGATTGCGGACATCGCCTACGAATGCGGCTACACGGACCACAGCGCCTTCAGCCGCCAGTTTAAATCCGTGGTCGGCATGAGCCCGACCGAATACGGCGCGCAGGTGGCGCAGGGCCTGGCCTGAAAATGGGGCAGCCGTGACAGGCTGCCCCGCAGTCCTACTTCAGCCGGTCCCAGAGGAAGCTGTAGACCATGCCGTTCAGGCGTGCCTGCTGTTCGCCATTGACCGCGCCGCCATGGCCGCCGTCCATATTCTCCCAGTACAGCACCTGGTGGCCTTGCTCCTGCATGCGCGCGACCATTTTGCGCGCGTGGGCCGGGTGGACGCGGTCATCCCGGGTGGAGCTGGTAAAGAACACGGGCGGATACTTGCGCGTTTTGTCGAGCAGGTGGTAGGGCGAGTAGCGCGAGATATAGGCCCATTCCTCGGTACGATCGGGGTCGCCGTATTCGTCGATCCACGAGGCGCCGGCCAGCATGAGATGGTAGCGCTTCATGTCCGCCAGCGGTACCTGGCTGACCACCGCGTTGAATAGTTCGGGACGCTGCAGCGCGGCGACGGAGACCAGCATGCCGCCCAGGCTTCCGCCCATGATGCCGAGGTGCTGCGGCGATGTGACCTTGCGCGCAATCAGGTCTTCGGCGACGGTAATGAAGTCGTCGTAGGAGACCTGCCGCTTCTCTTTCAGCGCCGCTTCGTGCCAGCGCGGGCCGAACTCGCCGCCGCCGCGAATGTTCGACAGCACGTAGACGCCGCCTTTGTCGAGCCAGGCCCGGCCCAGGGTGCCGCTGTAGGACGGCTTCATCGAAATCTCGAAGCCGCCGTAGCCGTACAGCAGGGTTGGATTGCTGCCGTCGTACCTGATGTCCTTGCGCTTCACCACGAAGTACGGAATCCGCGTGCCGTCCCTGGCCTGGGCGAAATGCTGCTCCACCTTGAGGCCCGAGGTGTCGAAGAAGGCCGGCTGCGATTTGAGCTGCTGCCGCTCATCGTTGCCGACCTGCCCCAGGTGCAGCGAAGTCGGGGTCAGGAAGTCGTTCAACGTCACGAAGTACTCGTCCGACTCCAGATAGTCGAGCGACGAAAGCGTCACGTTGGCGAATGCGGGGGTGGCCACAGTGCGGCGCTCCCATTTGCCATGTTGCTGGCGCAGCTCGTGCACCTGGCTGCGCACGTTGACCATCTCGGTCAGCAGGATCGCGCTGCGGGTGGTGGTCACGGCCTGCAGCGAGCGCGTCGCGTCGGGTTCGTACAGCACATGGAAATTGCGCTTGCCCGCCATGAAGCCGGCGAAGTCGATCGACAGCAGCGAGCCTTGCGCGTAGGTGCCGTCCCCCACCTTCCAGTCGCCGCGCAGGCGGATCAGCAACTGGTCTTTGAAGGTGAAGGCGCTTGCGCTGTTCGGCTTGTCCAGCTTGTCCAGCTTCCCTTTGTGGCGCACGTGCAGTTCGTTCGTGAAGAACGAGGTGTAGCGCAGGACGAATTCGCGGTTGAACCCCGGGTAGTGGTCGGAGTAGCCGGATACGCTGATATCGCCCGGCTGCCCTTCAAATACCGTCTTTGCCGCCTGCAAAGGGGTGCCGCGCTTCCATTCCTTGACGATACGCGGATACCCCGAGCTGGTGAGCGAGCCGGAGCCGAAGTCGGTGGCCACCAGCAGCCGGTCGCGGCTGACCCAGTTGACCTCGCTCTTGGCCTCGGGCAGGGAGAAGCCGCCGGCGACGAAACGCAGCGCGCGGGTGTCGAATTCGCGCACGACGTGGGCGTCGCCGCCGCCGCGCGTCAGCGAGAACAGGCAGCGCTCGGCCTTGGGCTTCAGGCAGTCCATGCCGTGCCAGACCCAGTTCTCCTTTTCGTCGCGCGCCAGGCGGTCGACGTCCAGTACCACTTCCCATTGCGGCGCGTCGGTTTTGTAGCTTGCCAGCGTGGTCCGGCGCAGGATGCCGCGTGGGCGCTCGGCGTCCTTCCAGAAGTTATAGACGTACTTGCCTTGCTTCTCGACGAAGGGAATACGCGCGCGCGAATCGACCACCTCGCGAATTCTGTCCGTGGTCTGGCGGATGCCCGGCAGGGCATCCAGCTGGCTGGTGGTGCGGTTGTTCCATTGCTTGACCCAGTCCAGTGCCCGTTCGGAGCTCACCTCCTCAAGCCACAGGTACGGGTCCGCCTCCTGTGCCTGCGCGTTTGCGCAGAACAGGAGCGCGGCAGCCGTCGTCAGGCCAAATGCCCTGATGTTCGTCATGTCGCGCTTCCTTTTTCAGAACTTGTGTTCAACGGTCAGCATCAGCGTGCGCGAGCGCAGCGGCAGGGAACTGCCCGGGTACAGTTTGACCGTGTCCTTGCGGTCGAACAGGTTGAACACGTTGGCCGAGACGGTGGTGCCGGTGCCGAAAGCGTAGCGGGTCCACAGGTCCACCGTCGTATCGGAGGCGATGCGGCATTCGTCCTTGCTCACGCCGCGGTCCTCGCAACCCTCGATGCTGCTGGTGGAGTCGAGTTCACCCCAGGCCAGCTTGGTGGAGTTGGTGTAGTTGGCGCGCAGGCCGGCAACCACCGGGCCGCGTTCCCACGACATCTTGGCGACGGCGCGGGTGCGCGGCACGCCGCGATAGCCGACGTAGTTCTCGGTGTAGGCCTTGGCGAAGCTGTCCCACTGCTGGTACTTGAACTGGTGGTTGAGCTCCATGCCCAGGTTCAGTGTGCCCGACGCGCCCAGGTTCCAGCGTGCCTTGGCGTCCAGGTCGATGCCGGAGACGCGCGACTTGCCGTAGTTCTCGTACTGCGCTGCGATGGTCTTGATCGGGCCGACCGGGAAGCCGATCGACTTGCCCGAGAGCTCGAAAGCGCGGCGGGCGATCTCCTGGTCCTGCGAGGTCAGCGGATCGCGCTCCACCAGGCCGGACAGGCGCTCTTCGTTGGCCAGGACCTGGTCCACGCTCTTGACCGCGATTTCGTCGCGGCGTTTGATGTTGTAGTAGTCGATGGTGAAGCTGAGCGCGCGGATCGGCTGGAGCACCAGGCCGGCCGTGAAGCTGTTGGTGTATTCCGGCTTCAGGTCCGGGTTCGGCGTTACCGCCGACGGGAAGCTGACCGAGCAACCCAGGCCGTAGGCGGTGAGTGCCAGGTTTTTGTCCGCAGCGTTGCCGGTGTTCAGGATGTTGCGCAGCTCTGTCGCCGCCGCGCAGCGCTTAGGATCGTTGTAGCCGTTGTTGAACCAGGAGGCGCCGCCGTTGCCGGTCTCCGGCAGGCTAGGGGCGCGGAAGCCTTGCGAGGCGGTACCGCGCACCATCAGCATATCGTTCATCTTATAGCGCAGGCCGAGCTTCGGCACCACGGCGCCGGCCTGGCCAATCACCTTGTCGCCGCGGACGGCGAAGCTGGCTTCCAGCTGCTTGGTGAAGGGCGCCGCAAGTTCGACAAACGCCGCCGCCACTTTGCGCGAGCCATCGATCTTCACGCCGCTGAACTGCACGATGCGCGCGGCCAGCACGTTGTCGCTGCTCTGGTGCTCGAATTTTTCGTGGCGCAGGTCGACGCCGGTCGCAATCTGCAGCGGGCCGCCGCCCAGCATGAATAGCTCGCGGTTCGCTTTGAAGTCGGCGAAGGTCTGGCGGTACTCGCCGTTGGAGCCCATTTCCGGGAACATTTTCTCGAGCAGCGCGCGGTCATTTTTCTGGCCGAACTTGTAGGCGCCGCTGACGATGGCGTCGTAGTAGCCGTAGCGGTCGCGGTACAAGTGCTGGCGTTGGTGGGCTTTGGAGCCCATATGGCCGATCGCGCCATCCCACTCCCAGCCGAAGCTCTCGCCCTGGATGCCGGCCATCGCGCGGAACTGCTCCGAGGAGCCGACGTTCTTGAACATGTCGCGGTCGTCGGCAAAGCGGTAATTCAGGCCGATAGGGAAGTCATACGGATTGCTTGGGTGGCCGACCGGCAGTTGCGGGTCGGTGAAGTACTGCATCTTGCCGCTGATCGAATCGTACCAGGACAGCGGAACGCCATTGACGTTGCTGCGCGGCGGGGCGGTGTTGTAGTTGTTGCGCGTCTTCGCCAGTTGCAGCTCGGCGTAGGCGGTCGTGTCGCCGTCCAGCTTGAGGCGCCCGGAGCTCAGGAAGGTGACCCGCTCCGCAGGGGCGCGGGCCAGGCTGTCCTGCCAGTAGTCATAGAAGCACAAGCCGCCGCGCAGGTTCTCCGGCGCGCAGCCCGGCGCCGCCACGTTGATGGATTTGCCGGCCAGCGCCGGGTCGCGGTAGTTGGCCGGATAGCGGCCGACATAGTTGCCCGGGATGGAGCCGGTGGAAGTCGCATCGCGGTCCGGATTCATGCGGATGAACCAGTCCGGCAGCAGCGGGCGGACGTCGCGATCGGTGAATTTGCCGCGCGAGTAGACCTCAAGGTGGGCGAAGGCGTTGTAGCCGTCGGTCGCCAGGTCGCCCATGCCGCCGATGATCGAGGCCTTGCGCTCGCGGTCGAGGAAGGAACGCTTCAGGGATTGCTGGGCGGAGGCCTTGACGCCGACGCCGCGATAGTTCTTGCGCGTGATGATGTTGACCACGCCGGCCACCGCGTCGGAACCGTAGATGGCGGACGCGCCGTCCTTGAGGATCTCGACGCGCTCGATCACGTCGCTGGGAATGGAGTCGATGTTGACGAAGTTGGACTGCAGTCCGTCCGCAAAGCCATAAGAAGAAAGACGGCGGCCATTCAGCAGGACCAGGGTGGCGCCGGTACCGAGGTTGCGCAGGGAGACGCCAGTGGCGCCGCTGGCCCAGGAGTTGGTGCCACCCAGGTCGCTGATCGCGCCGCGATCGTTGCTGGTCAGGTTGTCCAGGATCTGCGCAACGGTCTGCGCGCCGCTCTGTTCGATTTCCTGGCGCGACAGGACCTGGACCGGCGAGGCGGTTTCCTGGTCCACGCGCTTGATGTTCGAGCCCGTCACGACAACGCGCTGGACGTTCTTGTCCTCCGTCGCCTGCGCCAGGGCGATCCCCGGGAAGGCCGCGACGAGGGATGCGACCAGGACGGTGTAATTCAACTTATTGCTGTGCTTCACTTATGTCTCCTTGTTCATCATGGACGATTTGATCGTTCTACATGTCGAAGCAAGGATACTTTCGGGAAGCTATGCGGTCTTGTGCGTTTTCCGGCCCGATCACGCTGAAAATGGCACACCACTGCGCGGCGGCGTGGCGATGATCTGGATGGGATGGCCGTCCGGATCAGCGAAGCACAAGCCCTGGCCGCCGGGTCCGGGCCATGACTGGAGGCGGTGCTCCCGTATGTGCCTTAGCACCTGGTCATACTCGCCCTCGCATAGCAGGAAGGCGGGATGGGCGGCGCTGCCGTCACAATGGACCATGAGCATCGATCCAAGCTGCGAAGGATCCGGGAGGCGCAGGATTTCGGCCAGCAAGAGCGCCGCCTGGTGCGCGTCCCGGTTCATGACGATGGTGTGGTTGAAGCGAACGCCCACGGAAATCCCCAATGAAATGCGTGCTTGAAGCACGCGACAGCAGAAGTCTAAAACCTCAAGTATTATTGAGGTCAAGGAGGAGCGCACGTATGCAGGAGCAAGCAGATTTCCCGGCCACCCTGTCGGTCGGGGAGGTGGCGCGGCGTAGCGGGGTGGCGGTATCGACGCTGCACTTCTACGAGACGAAGGGCTTGATCAGCAGCTTTCGCACGCCGGGCAACCAGCGCCGCTACTTGCGCGACGTGCTGCGGCGCGTGGCCTTTATCCGCGTCGCACAGCGCGTGGGGATCGCGCTTGCCGATATCCAGGCGGCCCTTGCCACCTTGCCGGCAACGGCTGCCCCAAGCCGCGCCGACTGGGAGCGTCTTTCCGCCACCTGGCGCGTGGAGTTGGATGAACGCATTGCCCAACTGCGCAAGTTGCGCGACACCCTGGACGACTGCATAGGCTGCGGATGCCTGTCGATCGACCGCTGCCGGCTGCGCAATCCGGGCGACAAATTATCGGAGAAGGGCGCAGGCCCGCACCGGCTGCTGGTTCGCGGCCAGACGGATTGAGAGGCAGAGGGCGTGAAGAGCTTATCGTCGCTGCGGCCAATGCACTGTTTTACGAGCACACAGGAAGAGCTGCCATGATCCGCGCCTACACCGAGCAAGATTTCTCCGCGGTTTGCTGCATCTACCGGGAGGCCAAGGCGGATGAACTCCGCTTCGAGGCCAGTGTTTTAGCGATTACCCCGCTGGAGCAGGATGCCAGGATCCTGGCAGCGTTCACGCAAGCGCATGTCACGGTCTATGCCGACGGCGCGGTGCTGGGCTTTGCCGCGACACATGAGGGCCGGTTGCGGGCACTGTTTGTGGGGCGAGCGGCACGCGGACGAGGCGTCGGCCGCGCTCTGCTGCGTGCTGCGCTGGAAGGCGCGCGCAGCGGCCTCCAACTGAACGTCGCCAGGTCCAATCTTGATGCGCGGGCGTTCTACGAAAAATCCGGCTTTGTGGTCACCGGGGAAATTAACGGCACCTACGACGGGCGCGAAGTCGTCTATCTGACGATGCGCGCCGGCCCACTAAGCGGCAGCGGGCCGGATGAGTGACCATGTGGACTGGATAGTCGTTCTCGGCGCGCCATGGGACGAGGCCGGGCATTTGGCGCGCCTGGTGCGGCGGCGCGCTGAAGCTTTACTGCATCGCTGACCAGGCAAGCGTCAGCTTCCCGGTGGCGGAAGACGACTTGCCGTGCAAGCAGCGATATCTGGAAGGCCGGGTAGACGATTCCTGGCGAGCGGCACTGCGTGCCGTTTCAAACGGACGCATCGGTACTTCCGGGGTGGCTTGCTCTTGCCAGAGGAACTGGCCTGCCTCGCGATGTAGCGTTGCGCAACAGGGGCGGGGAGTTCGAAGCCCTGGTGCGGCACTTGGCGACGCACGTTTGAGAAGCGCTAGTCGAGCTGCGGGCCGGATGCCTGGCTGTGGAGTACGTGGTCGATGCCATTGCCGGACAGCGTGTCCGGAATTGCGAAGCCTTGTGTTTTCGCGGTAGCGAGCTGCAGCAGCTTGTGGTTGGCGCGCCTGGCAGTCGGACCATTTGATGGGGCGCCATGCGAAACGATATATTGGCAAACCGGTATTGCTAAATATGCTGTGCACAGATTGCAGAGTTTCCAAAAGAGAAGTTTAGTTTATTTGTAGCAGTGGCATGCAGGCCAACGCGGACTTGACACGGGATAAGAAAAAATCACCCGAGCAACAACAGCCGCGTGCCCCCCTTTCTGGCATGCGGGAAGCGTGCTACCCTTGCCTTGCTTTCGAGGAAATATTTCTGCATCCGCCTGGCCGGCCGACGTTATCCGCTGCAAGCCCGCCAGGATTGATCCTGCGACACCATCGCACATGAAGGAACCTGAATGAGCAAGGGCGAACCACTACGCCTGCACGTGCCCGAACCCACGGGGCGGCCAGGCTGCGCAACTGATTTTTCCTATCTACGCCTGTCACCGGCCGGCGCCGTGCGGCGTCCCGAAGTTGATGTGGCCCCCATGGATACGCGCGACCTCGCGTACTCCCTGGTCAGCGTGATCGACGCCGATGGTAACGCCGTCGGCCCCTGGGTCCCCCAGATCGATATCGAAGTTGTGCGCAAGGGTTTGCGTGCCATGATGAAGACGCGCATCTTCGACAGCCGCATGCTGATGGCGCAGCGCCAGAAGAAGATGTCGTTCTACATGCAAAGCCTGGGCGAGGAGGCGATCGGCACCGCGCAGGCGCTGGCGCTGAATGTGGACGATATGTGCTTTCCCACTTATCGCCAGCAGAGCATCCTGATCGTGCGCGACTATCCATTGGTGGATATGATCTGCCAGCTCATGTCGAACGAGCGCGACCCCCTGAAAGGCCGCCAGCTGCCGGTCATGTACTCGGTGAAGAAGGCCGGCTTCTTCTCCATCTCCGGCAACCTGGCCACGCAGTACATCCAGGCCGTGGGCTGGGGCATGGCGTCGGCGATCAAGGGCGATACCAAGATTGCCTCGGCCTGGATCGGCGACGGCGCCACGGCGGAAGCGGATTTCGACACCGCGCTGACGTTTGCCCACGTGTACCGGGCGCCGGTGATCCTGAATGTGGTCAACAACCAATGGGCCATTTCCACTTTCCAGGCCATTGCCGGCGGCGAGGATACGACGTTCGCGGCGCGTGGCGTGGGCTGCGGCATCGCCTCGCTGCGGGTCGATGGCAATGACTTCCTGGCGGTTTACGCCGCCTCGTGCTGGGCCGCCGAGCGCGCGCGCCGCAACCTGGGGCCTTGCCTGATCGAGTGGGTGACCTATCGCGCCGGCCCGCATTCCACCTCCGACGATCCGTCCAAATACCGGCCGGGCGACGACTGGTCGCACTTCCCGCTGGGGGACCCGATCGCGCGCCTGAAGCAGTACCTGATCAAGGCCGGCGCCTGGTCGGAGCAGGAGCACGAGGAAACGCAGAAACGCCTGGAGGCGGAAGTGCTGGCCGCGCAGAAGGAGGCCGAGCAGTACGGCACCATGGCCAGCGGCCACACTTTCAGCCCCGCCGAAATGTTCGATGGCATCTACAAGGACATGCCGGAACACCTGCGCGTGCAACGTCAGCAACTGGGGATCTGAGATGGCGGAAAATACAGTGAAAACCTCCATGACCATGATCCAGGCGCTGCGTTCGGCGATGGATGTGATGATGGAGAAGGATGAAAACGTCGTGGTCTTCGGCCAGGACGTCGGCTACTTTGGCGGCGTGTTCCGCTGCACCGAAGGGCTGCAAAAAAAATACGGCAAGTCGCGCGTGTTCGATACCCCGATTTCCGAGGGCGGCATTGTGGGCGTGGCAATCGGCATGGGCGCTTACGGCTTGCGGCCGTGCATCGAGATCCAGTTCGCCGATTACATTTATCCGGCTTACGACCAGATCGTGTCGGAAGCGGCACGCCTGCGCTACCGCTCCGCGGGGGATTTCACGGCGCCGATCACCATCCGCACGCCTTGCGGCGGCGGCATTTACGGCGGCCAGACCCATAGCCAGAGCCCGGAGGCGGTGTTCGCCCACGTGTGCGGCTTGCGCACGGTGATGCCGTCCAATCCCTACGATGCCAAGGGGCTGCTGATCGCCTCCATCGAGAACGACGACCCGGTGATCTTCCTCGAACCCAAGCGCCTGTACAACGGTCCGTTCGACGGCCACCACGACAAGCCGGTCGTGCCTTGGTCGCAGAATCCGCTGGGCGAGGTGCCGGAGGGCTATTACACCGTGCCGCTCGATAAGGCGGCCATTTTCAGGCCGGGCAAGCAGCTGACCGTGCTGGCTTACGGCACCATGGTGTGGGTGAGCGAGGCGGCGGCGCGTGAGACCGGCATCGACGCCGAGATCATCGACCTGCGCAGCCTGTGGCCGCTGGACCTGGAAACCATCGTCGCGTCGGTGAAGAAGACCCGTCGCTGCGTGGTGGTGCATGAAGCCACGCGCACCTGCGGCTTCGGCGCCGAGCTGGTGTCGCTGGTGCAGGAACATTGCTTCTACCATTTGGAAGCGCCGATTGAGCGCGTGACGGGTTGGGATACCCCTTACCCGCACGCCCAGGAATGGGCGTATTTCCCGGGGCCGGCGCGCGTCGGCGCGGCGTTCAAACGTACGGTGGAGGCATAACGATGGGTATTCACGTCATCAAGATGCCGGATATTGGCGAGGGCATCGCAGAAGTTGAACTGGTCATGTGGCATGTGAAGGTGGGCGACCCGGTCACGGAGGATATGGTCCTGGCCGATGTCATGACCGACAAGGCCACCATTGAAATTCCGTCGCCGGTGCATGGTACCGTCGCCATGCTGGGCGGCGCGGCAGGCCAGGTGATGGCTGTCGGCGCGGACCTGATCCACATCGAGGTGGAAGGCGCGGGCAACCTGAAAGCTTCCGCGACGGCGGCGCCGGCGGCCAGCGCAGCGCAGCCTGTCGCGCCGGCCCAGCCGGCGGCTGCGGCCGCCGCTCCCGCTCAGGCGGCGCCAGCCGCGGCTGCACC
>NZ_WWCJ01000014.1 GCF_009857475.1 Pseudoduganella guangdongensis
GACGGCGCGCCGCCGCTGCCGGCCGTGGCGCCGGCGCAGTACGGCACGCTGTGGGCCTACGGTCCGGCGCGCACGCCGGCCATGGCCGCCATCCATGCCAGCAAGTGGGGCACCTTGTACCCGGCGGCGCCGGCGCTGGCGGCGCCGGCCTGGCCGGCGGCCGGGCCTTACCATGTGGCCAGCTACGGCACGGCGCCGCTCGGCGTGCCCGGGCGCAAGGAGCGGCGCCTGCTGCACGTGCCCCTGCTGGCGTGCCCGATCGCGGCCGGCACCCAGGTGCAGGGCACGGTGCTGGCGGTGGCGCGCTTCCTGCTGACCGCGCGCGCCTCGGCCAGCGCGGTGCCGGCGGAGTTCGCCGGCATCCTGGGCCCGGCCGAGACCGCGGCCCTGGCGACCGACGTGGAGCTGCTGCAATGAAGCGCCGCCGCTGCCGGGGCGTCGCCCTGATCGAGCTGGTGGCCGTGCTGGCGGTCTGCGTGCCGCTCTTGCTCGGCATCCTGTATTACGGGCGCATGGCGATGGATGGCGCGCTGCTGGACCGGGCGGCCAGCGACGCGGCGCGCTACCTGGCCACCCTGCCGCCCGAGGAGTTGCGCGACAGCGCGCGGCGCGCCGTGGTGCTGGCCAATGCCCAATCCATGCTGGAGCAGGCGCTGCAGGCGTCCGGCCTGGCGCTGCAGGACTTGCAGGTCGACTACCGTTGCGGCCTGAATAGCTGCAGCATGGTGACCCCGAGCAACCCCCTGGCGTCGATCACCGTGATCGCCGTCCTGCAGTACCGCGCCACTTTGTTCGGCATGCCGCAGGTGGTGGAACTGCGCGCGCAAGCGGAGGCCGGCCGTGACAACTAGCGCGCCGCGCCAGCACGGCGCCACCCTGCTCGAATTCGCGCTGGCGCTGCCGGTCTTCCTGCTGCTCATGCTGGGACTGATCGAGTACGGCCGCCTGATGTTCGTGTGGAACGCGCTGCAGGAGGTGAGCCGGCGCGCCGCGCGCGGCGCCGTGCTGAGCGATTTCAGCGACGCCGCCGCCATGCAGCAAGTGCGCCTGCGCGCGCTGCTGCGCGTGGACCAGGACGCGCTGCCGCTGGCGCCGGCTGTCAGCAGCGCCAATATCCGCATCGAGTACCTGTGGATGGACGCCGCCGGCAACCTGGCGCCGCTGCCGCTGCTGCCGGCCTGCCCGCTGGCCAACCGCATCAACTGCGCGCGCGACGCGCAGGGCCCCGCCTGCATCCGCTTCGTGCGCGTGCGCCTGTGCGGCGCCGGTCCCGCCTGCGCGCCGCTGCCGTACGCGGGGCTGCTGCCGGCACCCTATCTACCGGTGCCGCCCCACCTGCCGGCGGCGACCACGCTGGCGCCGGCCGAGTCGCTCGGCTATGTGCCGGGCCAGGCGCCGTGCCCTTGAACCCCGCCAGCAAAGGAGATCCCATGAAAGCCCTGTTGATCAGCCCTGACGAGCAGTTGCAGGCCGACCTGGCGGCGCAAGGCTCGGCGCGCCTGCCGGTGCTGCAGCTGGCGGCCACCCGGCACGACCTGCGCGACGCGCTGGCGCGCCTGCTGCCGCAGCCGCCCGAGCTGGTGCTGTTCGACGCCAGCCAGGTGGAGCCGGCGCAGGCCGAGCTGCTGGAACCGCTGGCGCGCCAGTACCCGGAGGCCTCCTTCATCCTGCTGACGCGGGCGCCGCAGCACGAACTGCTGATCCGCGCCATGCGGGTCGGCATGCGCGAGGTGCTGCCGCTGCCGCTGGTGCACCGCGCCCTGCACGAGGCGCTGGACCGGATCGAGGTGGAGCGCGGCGTGACCGCCATGCGCGAGGGCAAGGCGCTGGCCTTCATCGCCTGCAAGGGCGGCAGCGGCGCCACCTTCCTCGCCACCAATTTCGGCTATGCGCTGGCGGCGCTGGCCGGGCGCAAAGTGCTGCTGCTCGACCTGCACGGCCAGTTCGGCGACGCCACCTTGTATGTCTCCGACCAGAAGCCGGCCATGACCCTGTCCGACATCTGCAGCCAGATCGGGCGCCTGGACGCCGCCTTCCTGGAGTCGTGCCTGGTGCACGTGGCGCCCGGCTACGGCGTGCTGGCGGCGGCCGACGACCCGGCCCTGGCGACCCAGATGAAGCCGGAGCACATCGACGCCATCCTGCGCGTGGCGCGCCAGCACTACGACTACGTGCTGCTGGACGTGGGGCGCCAGATCGACGCCCTGTCGCTGCGCGCGCTGGACCAGTCGGACGCGATCTACCCGGTGCTGCAGCTGGCGCTGCCGGACATCCGCGACGGCCGCCGCCTGCTCGACATCTTTCGGTCGCTGGGCTATCCGGCCGGGCGCACGCGTCTGATCGTCAACCGCTACGAGAAGGGCGGCAAGCTGCGCCTGGCCGACCTGGAGCAGGCGCTGGGGGCGGAGGTGCTGCACACCGTGCCCAACGACTACCTGGCCGCCACCGACTCGGTCAACCAGGGCGTGCCCCTGCTGCAGCTGGCGCGCAGCAGCCCGCTGGCGCGCAGCCTGGCCGAGCTGGTGGAAGCGGTCACCGCGCGCCGCCTGCCCGAGAGCAAGGGCTTGTTCGACCGCCTGTTCGGGCGCGCCGAAACCGAACACTGAAAGGAGCTTGCCATGAGTTTGCGAGAAAGCCTGGCCCTGGCGCGCGACGAGCACGCCGCCGCCAGCGCGCCGGCGCTGGCCGACGGCGCCTACCAGGAGCTGAAGAAATCCATGCACCAGATGATCCTGGAGCGCATCGACCTGGAGCGCCTGAAGCGCCTGACCCCGGAGCAGTTCAAGCACGAGCTGGCGCTGCTGGTGGCGCGCATCGTGGACGACGAGCGCATCGCCTTGAACCAGGGCGAGCGCCACAAGCTGGTGCTGGACATCCAGAACGAGATGCTGGGCTTCGGCCCGCTGGAGCCGCTGCTGGCCGATCCCGGCGTGTCGGACATCCTGGTCAACACCCACGCCCAGGTCTATGTCGAGCGCACCGGGCGCCTGGAGCTGACCGGCATCACC
The DNA here is from genome assembly GCF_009857475.1 of Pseudoduganella guangdongensis. GTDB lineage: Bacteria > Pseudomonadota > Gammaproteobacteria > Burkholderiales > Burkholderiaceae_D > Rugamonas > Rugamonas guangdongensis. Next base: position 3,009 of record NZ_WWCJ01000014.1, read on the forward strand.
TTCCACGACAACACGCACCTGATGAAGATCATCGAGAAGATCGTCTCGCGCGTCGGGCGCCGGGTCGACGAGTCGAGCCCGATGGTCGACGCACGCCTGCCGGACGGCTCGCGCGTCAACGCCATCATCCCGCCGCTGGCGGTGGACGGGCCGATCCTGTCGATCCGCCGCTTCGCGGCGCAGCCGCTGATGATGGACAAGCTGCTCGAGTTCAAGAGCCTGACGCCGCCCATGGCCGAGGTGCTGAAGGCGCTCGGCCAGGCGCGCCTGAACATCCTGATCTCGGGCGGCACCGGCAGCGGCAAGACCACCCTGCTCAACGTGCTGTCCGGCTTCATCCCGGCCAGCGAGCGCATCGTCACCATCGAGGACGCGGCCGAACTGCAGCTGCGCCAGCCGCACGTGGTGCGGCTGGAAACGCGCCTGCCCAACGTGGAGGGCAAGGGCGAGGTGACGCAGCGCGCCCTGGTGCGCAACGCGCTGCGCATGCGGCCCGACCGCATCATCCTGGGCGAGGTGCGCGGGGCGGAGGCGATCGACATGCTGCAGGCCATGAACACCGGCCACGAGGGCTCCTTCGCCACCATCCACGCCAACTCGCCGCGCGACGCGCTGTCGCGCCTGGAGAGCATGGTCGGCATGGCCGGCGCCAACCTGACGGCGCGCACGGCGCGCCAGCAGATCTGCTCCGCCATCACGGTGGTGATGCAGCTGTCGCGCCTGACCGACGGCACGCGCAAGCTGGTCAGCCTGCAGGAGGTGACCGGGATGGAGGGCGAGACGGTGGCCATGCACGAGATTTTCCGTTTCGAGCAGACCGGGGTCGACGCCCAGGGCCGCGTGCTGGGCCACTACTACGCCACCGGCGTGCGGCCGCGCTTTGCCGAGCGCCTGCGCATGTTCGGGGTGCCGGTGGCGGACACGCTGTTCGACCCGGGCCGGGTCTACGAGTAGGCGGGAGGCACCATGGAACTGGATCTTGCCTGGAGCGGTTTTGCCGTGCTGCTGTTCGCCGCCGTGATTTGCCTGTGCGAGGGGGCCTGGCTGTGGTGGAGCGGCAAGCATGGCAGCGGCGCGCGCCGCGTCGCGCTGCGCCTGCGCCTGATGTCGGGCCGCAGCGACACGGCGGGCGCACGCATCAGCATCCTCAAGGAGCGCCGCTATGCGGACACGCCGGCGCTGGAGCGCCTGCTGCAGCGGGTGCCGCGCATCGCCGCGCTGGACCGGCTGCTGCTGCAGGCCGGGCTGCGCTGGCAGGTGGCGCGCTTTCTGGCGCTGCAGGGCCTGGCCCTGCTGGCGGCGTGGCTGCTGCCGGCCATGCTGCGCCTGCCCGGCGCGGCCGCCGCCGTGCTGGGCGCGCTGTGCTGCGCGGCGCCGCTGGCCATGCTGCTGCGGGCGCGCGCGGCGCGCATCCGCCGCGTCGAGGCGCAGTTGCCGGAGATGGCCGACTTCCTGGCGCGCGCACTGCGCGCCGGCCACTCCTTCGCCAACGTGCTGCAGATGGCGGGCGACGAGGTGGCCGATCCCCTCGGCGGCGAGTTCCGTGCCACCTATGAGGAGATCAATTACGGCGTCACCATGCACGACGCCTTGCACCACCTGGCCGGGCGCGTGCCGCTGACGGATTTGCGCTACCTGGTGATCGCGGTGCTGATCCAGCGCGAATCGGGCGGCAACCTGGCCGAGCTGCTGGACAATGTATCGCGCATGACCCGCGCGCGCCTGCAGCTGCAGGCCCAGGTGCGGGTGCTGTCGGCGGAGGGCCGCATGTCGGCCTGGATCCTGACCCTGATGCCGCTGGTCATGCTGGCCGGCATGCACCTGACCAATCCCGCCTACAACGCCGTGCTGTGGCAGGACCCGGCCGGCCAGCGCCTGCTGTGGTACGGCGCCGGCGCCATCGCGCTGGGCGCGCTGTGGATGCGCACCATCGTCCGGGTGCGCGCATGAACGGCGTCGACCTCCTGTTGCTGCTGCTGGTGTTCGTGGTGGTGGCCTGCCTGGCGCTGTGGGCCATGCTGGCGCTTTCCAGCGGGCCGTTGCGCGAGCGCCTGAAGTCGTTTACCGCGCCGCCGCAGGCCGCGCCGCTGGCGGGGCCGGGCGAGTGGATCGAAAAGGTGGCGCGGGTGGCCGAGCCGTTCAGCCGCCTGTCGCTGCCGGAGGAGGGCTGGGAGCGCTCGGCGCTGCGCACGCGCTTCATGAACGCCGGCTGGCGCCACCCGTCGGCGCCGCGCCTGTACTTCGCGGCCAAGACCGTGCTGGCCCTGGGCTTGCCGGCCCTGGTGGCGCTGCTGCTGGCGGCCACGCCGCACAACAGCAAGCAGTGGCTGCTGCTCCTGTGCGCCGGCGCCGGCATCGGCTACTACCTGCCCAACGGCGTGCTGGCGCGGCGCGCGCAGCGCCGCCAGCGCGATATCTTCGAATGCCTGCCCGATGCGCTGGATTTGCTGACCATCTGCGTCGAGGCCGGCCTGAGCATGGAGCGCGCGCTGGCCAAGGTGGCGGGCGAGATCCACATCAAGAGCCTGGCGCTGGCGCAGGAGCTGCAGCTGGTGCTGATGGAGCTGCGCGGCGGCTTCTCCAAGGAGCGCGCCTTGCGCAACTTCGCCTTGCGCAGCGGGGTGGAGGACGTGGATGCGCTGGTGGCCATGCTGGTGCAGGCCGAGCGTTTCGGCACCAGCATGGGCGACTCGCTGCGGGTGCATGCCGACAACCTGCGCCGCAAGCGCGCGGTGGTGGCGCAGGAGGCGGCGGCCAAGGTGGCGCTCAAGCTGCTGTTCCCGTTGATCTTCTGTATTTTCCCGGCGCTGATGATCGTGTTGTTGGGACCGGCGTCGATCCAGCTCAAGACGGTGTTCAAGCCCGCGCTGCATGCCGGGCGTTAGGAGGCGATATGCGTACAACGATGGTGCTGGCCTGCGCGGGTGCGCTGGCGGCGTGCAGCTGGCCGGTGACGCCGCCGGCGCCGGACCCTGTGGTGGCGGCGCCGAGCGCGCCCGCGCTGCGGGCGCTGGCGGAGCAGGGCCGCTACGGCGCCGCCATCGCCTTGCTGGAGGCGCAGGCGGCGGGCGGCGGCGGGCGCCCGTCGGCAGCTTTGCTGGGCGACCTGGGTTACGCCTATTACCTTGACGGGCGCCTGCTGCCGGCGGTGGCGGCGCTGGAACGCGCTTGCCTGATGGAGCCGGGCAATGCGCTGGCGTGGGAGCGCCTGGCCGCGCTGCTGGAGGCCGGCGGCGAAACCGGGCGCGCGCTGGCGGCGATGCGCCATGCGCGGACGCTGCGCGAACTTGCGGCAGCGCCGGCGCCGGCGGATACAGCGGCGGCAGCGCAGGAGGCGGGCGCGCTGTGGCCGGTGGACATGGCGCGCGTCGAGGTGCGCCAGGTCGGCGCTGGGCTGGTCGCGGTGGCGCGGGTGGAAGCGCGGCCGGCTGCGGCCACTGCGCCGGCGGGCGGCCAGCGGCTGGAGGTCAGCAACGGCAACGGCGTGCGCGGCATGGCGGCGGCGGTGGCGCGCCGCTTGCGGGCGGAGGGCATGCAGGTGGTGCGGCTGACCAACACGCTGCCCTTCAATGTGGCCGAGACGCGGGTCGAGGTGGGCGGCAGTGGCAGTGCGCAGTTGCGCATCGTGCTGGGGCGCGACCTGGCGCCGGCCATGCCGGAAATAAAAAAGCCGCCTGCGGTTAGCAGGCGGCAAGCACCGTGAAACGAATCACGAGTTGGTGGGAAATCGTTGCATCAGTTCCAGGACACGCTGCCCAGGCCGCGCGCCGTCGACTGGCGGTTGGTCGGCTTGCCGTAGACCGTGGCCGAACCCATGCCGCTCAGGCGCAGGTTGGCGGAAGTTTTCGCGTTGAACGAGGCGCTGCCAAGGCCGGTCATGTCGGCGTCCACGTTCTCGCTGTGCAGCTGCCTGGCATCCAGGCTGCCGATGCCGCCCAGCTTGGCGTACAGGTTCTTGCTCTGGCCGGAGATCAGGATCTGCCCGGCGCCTTTCAAATTCAGGTCGACCGTTTCGGCCTGGGTCTCGCTCAGCGACAGGCTGCCCACGCCGGTCAGGCGCGCATCGACTTTCTTGAAGCGCGAGGCCACGTTCATGGCGCCGGCGCCTTCCAGGGAGAGGCGCACTTCGTCGCCGTCGAATCCCTTCACTTCCGCCGAGCCGACGCCGGCGGAGACCAGCTCACGCAGCTGCGGCAAGGACAGTTCCGCCTTCAGGTTGCGGCTGCCCAGGTGGATGCCGCGCATATTCTCGGTCCCGATGCGGATGGTGTCGCCGCTCTGGGTCACCGTAATCTTCTGGATGTAGCGCTTGTCGCCGGAAACCAGCAGCGCAGGCGCGCCTTGCTTCAGCTTCAGGTCGACGATGCCGTCCAGTACAACTTTCACGGCGCGGCCATCAACAGTGCGTGCTTCGGAGATGATCTCGTCCGCTTGGGCGGCGCCGCCGGTGGCGAGCAGGGCGGCGGTGATCATCGAGGCGGTGAAGAACTTTTTCATGTTGGGGCTCCGTGAGTAGGACGTTTGCTTCTGCTTACAGTGCAGCTTTTTCCGCTGCGGTCAGGCGCTTGGCTTTCACCGTCACCACCGGCATCTCGGCGACGTTCGCCTTGACGATAATGGCGGCCGGGGCCGGGGCGACGTTTTTCAGCGGGGCGGCAGCGGTTGCGAAGCCGGTTGCGCTGATCAGGGCGACTGCGCCAAGGAAGATGAATTCCATGTTTTTTGCGATGTTCATTTTGCTCTCCATTCGGTTGGGGTTAAGTTCATTTCGTCTTTCGATGGTTGAACTATAGAGGCGTGCCGCGTCAAGCACTATCGCCTTGCGACGAAATGCTGAAAACGCGACCTGAAATGCAAGAAACGGGGTTAAAGCAGGTTTACAGCAAGGCGGCGATGGCCATGCCCATCTCGGTGGTGGAGGCAGTCCCGCCCATGTCGGGCGTGCGCGGGCCCTGTACCAGCACGGTTTCAATGGCGTGCATGATGGCGTCGTGCGCCTGCACGTAGCGCGCGTCGCCCTTGCCGAGGAAGTCGAGCATCATGGCGCCGGACCAGACCATGGCGACCGGGTTGGCGATGTTCTGGCCGTAGATGTCGGGCGCCGAGCCATGCACCGGCTCGAACAGGGAGGGCAGGGTGCGCTCCGGGTTCAGGTTGGCGGAGGGGGCGATGCCGATGGTGCCGGCGCAGGCCGGCCCCAGGTCGCTCAGGATGTCGCCGAACAGGTTGGACGCGACTACCACATCGAAACGCTCGGGGCTCAGCACGAAGCGCGCCGCCAGGATGTCCACGTGGTACTGGTCCCAGCGCACGTCGGGGTAGTGCGCCGCCATCGCCTTCACCCGCTCGTCCCAGTAGGGCATGCTGATGGCGATGCCGTTGGACTTGGTGGCGGAGGTCAGGTGCTTTTTCGGGCGCGAGCGGGCCAGCTCGAAGGCGAATTGCAGGATGCGGTCGACGCCCTTGCGCGTGAAGACCGCCTCCTGCAGCACGAGCTCGCGCTCGGTGTGCTCGAACAGGCGGCCGCCGACTGCCGAGTATTCGCCCTCGGTATTCTCGCGCACCACATAGAAGTCGATATCGCCCGGCTTTTTCCCGGCCAGCGGGCAGGGCACGCCCGGCATCAGGCGCACCGGGCGCAGGTTGACGTACTGGTCGAACTCGCGCCGGAACTTGATCAGCGAGCCCCACAGTGAGATATGGTCGGGCACCGCGTCCGGCCAGCCCACCGCGCCGAAGTAAATCGCATCGAAACCCTTGAGCTGGTCGAACCAGTCGGCCGGCATCATCTGGCCGTGCTCCCGGTAGTAGTCGCAGTTGGCCCACGCGAAGGTGGTGAACTCGAGTTGCAGGCCAAAGCGCGCTGCGGCGGCGCGCAGGACGCGCAAGCCTTCCGGCATCACTTCCTTGCCGATACCGTCGCCGGCGATGACGGCAATGCGATGGGTGCTCATGCGGCGTCCATTTCCTCGACCGGCGCGGTGCGCATCCACTGCACCAGCGGCCAGGCGTCCTTAAAGGCGGCGGCGATCATGGGCAGCAGCTGTTCCGGTTGGTTGAGCGGCAGCTGGAGCTCCTGGTAGACGAAGAAGCTCTTCAGCTTGATGAACTCGATGTGCTGATGGGCGGGATCGAAGCCCTTGGGCGGGCGCTGCAGCTTGTGTTCGTCGGTGATGCTGCCGTAGCGCGCCTTGAGCGCCTTGTTGTGCAGGGCTTTCTTAAAGCCGGCCGCGTCGTTGACCATATGCTGGCGCAGCGCCTTCAGGCGGTGCGGCGGCGGCAGGTATTCGCCGGCGCCAATGCCCAGCACGCCGTCCGGGCTGATCTGGAAATACCAGGTCGGCCCGCCCGCCATGCTGGGGCGGCGCATATCGTTGGGCGCGATGGCGGCCGAGAAATGGGTCTTGTAGGGGCGCTTGTCGTGGGCAAAGCGCACGTCGCGGTTGATGCGGAACATGGCCTTCTTCGGGTTGCAGAACTTGACCTGGGCGTCGAACTTGCCCAGCTCCCCGATGACCTGGGTCACCAGTTCAAGGAATTCCTCGCGCAGGATGTCGTAGCGCGGCTTGTTCATCACGAACCAGGGGCGGTTGTTGTTGTCGGTCAGTTCCGCCAGGTAGCGGGTCAGGTCGCGCAGGTGCATAACTATTTCTTGGCGAGGGGGCGTTTGCCCACCGTGAGTTGGAGGTCGCTTTCGCGGCTTTTGCGCAGGATGCGCATGGTCGACTGGCCGCCCGGCGTGAGCTGGGCGATCAGGTTCAGCATTTCATTGGTGTCCTTGACCGGCTTGCCGTCCACCGACAGCAGGATGTCGCCCGGGCGCATGCCGGCCTTGTCGGCCGGGCCGTTGCGCACCACGCCGGCGATGATGGCGCCGGAGTCGCGCTGCAGGCCGAAGCTGTTGGCCAGTTCCGGTGTGATCTCCTGCGATTCGACGCCGATCCAGCCGCGCACCACATGGCCGTCCTTGATGATCGCTTCCAGCACATTGCGCGCCGTGCTGACCGGGATGGCGAAGCCGATGCCGACCGAGCCGCCGCTCTGCGAGTAAATGGCCGAGTTAATGCCGAGCAGCCTGCCCTGGGTGTCGATCAGGGCGCCGCCCGAGTTGCCGAAATTGATGGCGGCATCGGTCTGGATGAAATTTTCGAAATGGTTGATGTGCAGGTTGTTGCGGCCCAGGGCGGAAATGATGCCCATGGTGACGGTCTGTCCCACGCCGAAGGGGTTGCCGATGGCCAGCACCACATCGCCCACCTTGGCCTGTTCCACCTCGCCCAGGGTAACCGAGGGCAGCTTGTCCAGGGTGATGCGCACCACGGCCAGGTCGGTTTCGGGGTCGGTGCCGACCAGTTTGGCAGGCGCCTTGCGCCCGTCCGGCAGCACCACCTGGATTTCCTCGGCCGCCTCCACCACGTGGTAGTTGGTCAGGATATAGCCCTGCGGGCTGACGATGACGCCGGAGCCCAGGCTGTTCTGGTCATCCTCTTCCTCGCGCTCGAAGAAGCGCTTGAAAAACGGGTCGCGCGCCAGCGGGTGGCGCTTGCGCACGGCTTTCGTGGTCAGGATGTTAACAACGGCCGGCATGGCGCGGTCGGCGGCGGTGCGGAAGGAGCCGGGCGCCGGCGCGGCCGCTGCTGCGCTGACGGCTGGCGTGGCGGGGGCCAGGGCGGTACCGCGCCGCCCCACGGCCGTATACACAAAGTACAGTGCCAATGCGATGGTCACCGTTTGTGCAAACAATAACCAGAGTTTTCGCATGGCTGCTGTGCTACAAAATGGAGGTTAACTCCTATTTTCGCAAAGAATCGCGAATTTCGCGCAACAACACAATATCTTCCGCCGGCGGTGCCGGTTCGGCCGGTGCGCTGGCCGGGGCTTCGTCGCGGCGCAATTTCGCCACCAGACGCACCATTTGGAAAATAACAAAGGCCAAAATGATGAAATTCAGCAAAATCGTAAAGAAATTGCCGTAAGCCAATACCGCGCCCAGTTTTTTGGCTTCCACCAGGCTCAAACTGGCGGCCTGGCCGTTAAGCGGAACGTAATAATTGGCGAAATCGAGGCCGCCAAGCAACATACCAATCGGTGGCATGATGATATCGGCCACCAGCGAATCGACAATTTTGCCGAAGGCCGCGCCAATGATGACACCGACCGCAAGGTCGACCACATTGCCCTTCATTGCAAAGTCTTTAAATTCTTGCAACATTGCCATACCAGATTCTCCCGGAAAGTTCATGGATTTGGATCAACTTTGCTGGAAAAATATAGAACGCGCAAGGGGGCGCAAAATGGGGACGGCTTGGCGCATTGCAAGGTTTTGCTTTAAATCGTGACTTCACTCCTTTATAATTTAAGGTTGCTAGAAGCTTTGTTAACTGTCTAATAAAGATTTCAGATTTTTGACTGATTGGGGTTAGTATGAGTAACGAAAAGCAGGTCGATTCCAGCCGTCGCGGGCTGCTCGTCGCCACGTGTGCGGCGGGTGGTGTGGTCGGTTTGGGCGCTACTGGCGCCCTGGTAAGCACGTTCCAGCCTTCCGAGCGCGCTAAAGCGGCGGGTGCTCCAGTAGAAGTGGACATCTCCACGCTGCAACCCGGCGAAATGAGGACCGTCGAGTGGCGCGGCAAGCCAGTCTGGATCCTGAAGCGTACGCCCGAAATGGTCGAGTCGCTGAAGAAGACCGACAAGGACGTGGCCGACCCGAACTCCGAGCGTACTCCGGACATGCTGACGCCCGAATACGCCCGCAATCAGTACCGCTCCATCAAGCCAGAAATCCTGGTCGCGGTGGGCATCTGCTCCCACCTGGGCTGCTCCCCATCGACCAAATTCCAGACCGGCGCGCAGCCTTCGCTGCCGGATGACTGGGCCGGCGGCTTCCTCTGCCCATGCCATGGTTCCACCTTCGACATGGCCGGCCGCGTGTTCAAGAACAAACCTGCTCCTGACAACCTGGAGGTGCCGCGCCACATGTTCGTGGGCGACGCCAAGATCATCGTCGGCAAAGACGAGAAAGGCGAGGCGTAATTCATGGGCGCTTTCAAGGAAACCAAATTCCCGGCCGACGCACCTGCCGCGCAAAAAGCGCTGGGCTGGGTCGACGACCGTTTCCCGCTGACCAAACTGTGGAACGACCAGTGGGGCAAGTACTACGCTCCCAAGAACTTCAACTTCTGGTACATCTTCGGCTCGCTGGCCATGCTGGTGCTGGTGCTGCAGATCGTCACCGGCATCTTCCTGACCATGCACTACAAGCCGGACGCCAACCTGGCGTTCGCCTCGGTCGAATACATCATGCGCGAAGTGCCATGGGGCTGGCTGGTGCGCTATATGCACTCGACCGGCGCCTCGGCCTTCTTCATCATCGTCTACCTGCACATGACGCGCGGCCTGATGTACGGTTCCTACCGTAAGCCACGTGAGCTGATCTGGCTGTTCGGTTTCGCCATCTTCCTGTGCCTGATGGCCGAAGCCTTCTTCGGCTACCTGCTGCCATGGGGCCAGATGTCGTACTGGGGCGCACAGGTGATCGTCAACCTGTTCGGCGCGATTCCGCTGATCGGCCCTGACCTGTCCCTGTGGATCCGCGGCGACTACGTGGTGTCCGACGCGACCCTGAACCGCTTCTTCGCCTTCCACGTGATCGCCATCCCGCTGGTCCTGCTGGGCCTGGTGGCGGCGCACTTGATCGCGCTGCACGAAGTGGGCTCGTCCAACCCGGACGGCATCGAAGTCAAGGAAAACCTGGGCCCGGACGGCCACCCGGTCGATTCGATTCCTTCGCACCCTTACTACACCGTGCACGACCTGTTCGGCGTATCGGTCTTCCTGACCATCTTCTCGGCCGTGGTGTTCTTCGCGCCGGAAATGGGCGGTTACTTCCTGGAATACAACAACTTCCTGCCAGGTGACTCGCTGAAGACCCCGCCGCACATCGCGCCGACCTGGTACTTCACGCCGTTCTACTCGGTGCTGCGCGCCACCACCGCCGACTTCATGTGGGTGCTGATGGGCGCAACCGTTGCCTACGTGTCCTTCGTGTGGCTGAAATCGCGCCTGTCCTTCATGGTCAAGTCGGCAATCGCCGCGATTGGCCTGGTGGCCGTGGTCGGCATGTTCCCATGGGCGCTGGACGCCAAGTTCTGGGGCGTGGTGTTCTTCGGCGGTTCCGTGGTGATCCTGGCCTTCCTGCCATGGCTGGACCACTCGCCGGTGAAGTCGATCCGCTACCGTCCGCAAGGCCACAAGTACCTGTACCTGGGCCTGGGCGTGGCATTCGTGGCCCTGGGTTACCTGGGCGTGCAGGCACCGAGCCCGGTTGGCACCATCGTGTCGCAAGTGGCGACCCTGTACTACTTCGCGTTCTTCCTGCTGATGCCATGGTGGAGCACCATGGGCACGTTCAAGAAAGTGCCGGATCGCGTCACTTTCCATCCGCACTGATTGACCAAGCAGAACGCTAAGCAAAGGACTAATAAATGATCTTTTCCAAGAAACTGCTGGCCCTTCTGGCCCTGGTACCTGCGCTGGCCTTCGCCAGCGAAGGCGGCCACCCACTGGACAAAGCACCGGACCGTTCGACCAACATGGCTGCGCTGCAAAACGGCGCCAAGCTGTTCGTCAACTACTGCCTGAACTGCCATAATGCGTCGAGCATGCGCTACAACCGCCTGCGCGACCTGGGCCTGACCGAAGAGCAGATCAAGAACAACCTGCTGTTCACCGGCGAGAAAGTGGGCGAGTTGATGACCACCGCCATGCCGGCCAAGGACGCCAAGGCCTGGTTCGGCACCGTGCCGCCGGACCTGTCCGTGATCGCGCGCGCCAAGGCCGGTCCGGGCGGCAGCGGTAGCGACTACCTGTACACCTACCTGCGTACCTTCTACAAGGACGACACCCGTCCTACCGGTTTCAACAACCTGGTGCTGCCGAACGCTGCCATGCCTCACGTGCTGTGGGACTTGCAGGGCGTGCAGGAAGCCAAGTTCGTTGAAGTGGCTGATCCGCACGATAAGGCCAAGAAGATCCACAAGTTTGACGGCTTCACCATCGTCAAACCGGGCACCATGACCAAGCTGGAGTACGACACTGCGGTGGCCGACCTGGTCGGCTACATGGAGTGGATGGCCGAGCCAGCCGCACAGAAGCGCAAGCAGCTGGGCGTATGGGTCCTGATCTTCATGACTATCTTTGCTCTGCTGGCATGGCGCCTGAACGCGTCGTACTGGAAAGAAGTCAAATAATTGCTTGCGCCGGCTTGTCCGGCGCGTGTTTGCGCCGCCTGGCCTGTGCCGGCGGCCCAACTGGGGTGAACCGTTCGCGGCTTCGCCCCCTTTGTTTCTAAGGAACTGCAAAAAATGATGGTTCTCTATTCGGGCACCACTTGCCCATTCTCCCAGCGCTGCCGCCTGGTCCTGTTCGAAAAAGGCATGGACTTTGAAGTGCGCGATGTTGACCTGTTCAACAAGCCGGAAGATATTTCGACCATGAACCCGTACGGCCAGGTCCCGATCCTGGTCGAGCGCGAATTGATCCTGTACGAATCGAACATCATCAATGAGTACATCGATGAGCGCTTCCCGCATCCGCAGCTGATGCCGGCCGATCCGCTGATGCGCGCCCGTGCCCGCCTCATGCTGTTCAACTTCGAGAAAGAGCTGTTCGTGCACGTGCACACGCTGGAAAGCGAGCGCAACAAGGCGAACGACAAGAGCCATGACAAGGCCCGCGCGGAAATCCGCGACCGCCTGACCACCCTGGCGCCGCTGTTCCTGAAGAACAAGTACATGCTGGGCGACGAGTTCTCCATGCTGGACGTGGCCGTGGCCCCGCTGCTGTGGCGCCTGGACCACTACGGCATCGAGCTGTCGAAGACCGCCGCGCCATTGATGAAGTACGCCGAGCGCATCTTCTCGCGCCCGGCCTATATCGAAGCGCTGACTCCGTCCGAGAAAGTAATGCGCCGCTAAGGCGGCCCCTGCGGCGCGCCTTCCCGGCGCGCCGCAACTTATAGTTGTGAACATGGCAGAAATCTCCACCAAGCCCTACATGCTGCGCGCCATTTACGAATGGTGCACCGATTGCGGCTATACCCCCTACCTGGCCGTCAAAGTCGACGGCGCGACCCAGGTGCCGATGGAATACGTCAAGAAAGGCGAGATCGTCCTCAATATCAGCTTCGGCGCCACCTCCGGCCTGAAGATGGATAACGACGCGATCCATTTCCACGCCCGCTTCGGCGGCGTGTCGCGCGAAATCTACGTCCCGGTCAATAATGTGATGGCGATTTACGCCAACGAGAACGGCCAGGGCATGGCCTTCGAGCCACTGCTGGACCAGGCGCCCGCCCCGCGCGCGCCGACCGAGGTGGAAGAAACCGCGGCCCCGGCGCCGACCCTGGCCTCGGTGCCGACCGCGTCCGCCCCGCGCAGCGTGGACGACAACGATCCGGACGATGGCGGCGAGCCGCCAAAGAAAGGTGGCCGTCCTACACTGACCCGCATTAAATAGCGTATAATCGCGGCGAAAGTTTTACAGCCGGCTTAGCTCATCAGGTAGAGCAGTTGATTTGTAATCATCAGGTGGCGGGTTCGAGTCCTGCAGCCGGCACCAGCATCACGAAAGCCCAGCCCTTGCCGGCTGGGCTTTTTCATTTCCTGAGTGACTTTCACGATTTTCTATTTGTTGATTCAGCAAGCTCACCTTCCTTAAAATTGCTCGCCGACCAAAAGCGGCTTTTTCTCCAGACGAAGTACAACCTCAGAAAGGTGGGAACGAGAATGAAGAAGGCAGTTTTCGCAGTATTGGCAGTCGCGGCGATGGCCGCAGGGGCTTCCTATTCCTATGCGCGTCCAGCGTTCGGCCATGAGTACGATGTGGTCGATGCGGCCGGCAATGTAATCGGCGGCGCGGAGTTCACCTGCAGCGCGCGCTGGTATACCTGGGGTGACCAGAACGGCACCCGGGTGCTGGTGAATAGCTACGAGTGCTGATTACAGCTATAACAAGGGGAAACGAAATAAAAAAATCAGTTCTCGTAGCACTGGCCCGTGTTGAAGTGCTGCGCTTTCCCTGCTATTAAGCGGGGCAAGGTTGAGCGGAAGGCCCACCTTGGTGGGCCTTTTTTATTTCAGCGGCGACGTCCGGCGAGCAGCCGGTCGAGTGCGATGGGCCCGCCGCCCTGGGCGATGATGGGCAGCAGCAGGGCTGCCCATCCCAGGTGGGTCGGCCAGGCTTGGGGGTAGACGAAAAGCTGGATGACGGCGGTCATGCCGAGCAGGCCGAGGGCGGCGCTGCGCGTGAACAGGCCGACCAGCAGCAGCAAGGGCAGGGCGTGTTCGGCCAGCGTCGCGAGCTGGGCGGCGGCTTCGGGCGGGATCAGGGGCAGCATGTACTCGTAGCGGAATAGCTCGATCGTGGAGTCCTTGAGCGTGAACCAGCCTTCGACCTTGGTGCGGCCGGAGAGGAAGAAGATGGCGGCGACGGCGGCGCGCGCGGCCAGCAGTTGCAGCGATGCCGGCAGCAGGCGTGCTGCGATTGCGGGCAGGGCGGCGAGGCCGGTCCCGGCGGCATTGCCGGCTTCGGCCGGGGCGGGGGCGAAACGTGTGTTCATGGTGGTCTCCTTTGGAATGGTCAGGTGCGCCATTTGGCTTGGCGCACCAATTGGGCGGCGGCGTCGGCGATTTGCTGCGGTGTGGCGTGCTCGTCCAGCACGCGGCCAAGCACGCGCGTGGGGCGCAAAGCCAATGCGGCGTTGACTGCGGCGGCGGCGCCGCCGGTGCCGACGAAAACGGCTTCGGGTAGATGCAGGCGGTCGAGGAAGCTGAGCAGGTCGTGGCCGAGTTCCCGCGCGGCTGCCTCGCGCAATTGCGGCAGCAGGACGTGGAAGCCTTGCGCGGCAAGCAGGGTGGCGCTTGCGGCATGCTGCGCGAGGTGCTGGTTGTGGGCGAGGGCGATTACGATGGGGCGGCCCTCTTCAGGGCCGGTGGCGTGGTAGCCCGGGGCGGTGCCGGCGGCGGCGACGGCGCGCAGGGCGTCGGCGGCGCTGCCCAGCGGCAGCACTGCGCCGGCGAGGGCGGGCGCGAAGGCGAGGCTCGCGCTGCCGGCGATGCCGCTGAGGGCTGCAAGCAGGAAGAGGCGGCGTTTATCATTCATGGAAGACTCCGGTAATCAGTTCGCTGCCGAGCCAGTCGGCCAGCATGGCGCCTGCGGCGGCGATGCCTTGCTCTTCGCCCAGGCGGTCGACCAGCAGGAGGCACAGGCCGCCAAAGCTGCCATCGTGTTGCAGGTGGCGCAGCGCGGCGTACTCGATTGCGTCGAGCGCGCGCAGGCGCGTGACGAAGCCTTGCCGCCAGACGAGCAGGCCGCCGGGTGCCGGCAGCATTGCGCTTTCCGGCATCGGCCCGGGCGCTGCGGCGCTGAGGGCGAGCCAGAGGTCGGCGGCGTTGCTGCTGGCGGTACGCAGGTGCATGGTGGGCGTCGCTTGCAGGCGTGCGCGGTCCCAGTCGGTGCCGGCCAGCGCTGCTGCCGTGACGGGGGCGGCGTCGGGGCCGACGAAGGCCTGGCCCAGCGCGTGCTCGATCCAGGCCAGTTCGTGCAGGTCGGGGTTGTCGGGGAATAGCGCTTGCAGCGTGGCGCAGAAATCGTCGGCGTAGGCGTCCAGCGTCCAGGCGTGGGGCGGGTGCGCGCGGATGTGCGCCGCCGCCGCATGCAGGAAGGCTTGTTCGCCGATGAAGGCGCGCAGCAGCGGGTAGCTCTGTTCCAGGCAAGCAAGCAGCTGGGCGCGGTAGTTGTTCAGGTAGACGGCGTGGCCCGGCGCGTTTGCGGCAGCATCGCGCGTGAGCATGGCGTGAAACCCTTGCTGGAGATCGGCCAGGTTCATGCTGCCTCCCTGTGCGCAGCCAGGCGGCGCGCGATGTTCAATTCATCCAACAGGTCGGTCAGCGGCGGGATGTCGCCATCGCGTTCGATCATGGTGGCGACGCCGCTGCAGCGCTCGATGGTGTGCGCGTAGAGCGACCAGACGGCGTCGTTGACGGCGCTGTCGTGGGTATCGACCAGCAGGCCGTTGCCCTGGCTGTGGCCGGCCAGGTGGATTTGCCGTACGCGCTCCATCGGTATGCCGCGCAGGAAGTCGAGCGGGTCGAAACCGTGGTTGCTGGCGCTGACGAAGACGTTGTTCACATCCAGCAGCAGGCCGCAGCCGGTGCGCTTCGCCATGGCGGCGATGAACTCCCATTCGCGCATGGTCGATTCGGCATAGGCCAGGTAGCTCGAGGGGTTCTCGACCAGCATGCTGCGGCCCAGCGCCTCCTGCGCCTGGTCGATGTTGTCGCAGATGGCGTCCAGCGCCTCCCGCGTGTAGGGCAGGGGCAGCAGGTCATGCGAGTTGAAGCGGCCGATGCGCGACCAGCTCAGGTGGTCGGAGACGAACAGCGGTTCCACCTCGTCGACCAGGGCGCGCAGGCGTTCCAGGTAATCGGCGCGCAGGCCGTCGGCGGAGCCGAGCGACATCGACACACCATGCAGCGCCACCGGATAGCGCTCGCGCACGCGGCGCAGGATATCGCGCGGCTGGCCGCCAGCGACCATGAAGTTCTCCGAGATCACTTCGACGAAATCGACATCGACCTCGCCTTCCAGGAAATCGCGGTAGTGCTCGCGGCGCAGGCCGAGGCCAAAGCTAGGTGCTTGCATGGTGTGCCTCCGTCAACGGTTTACTTCTTCTCGGTCAGGGTGCCGCCCAGCGCCTTGCATTCGCTGGGCGTCTTCACCACGACGCCGTGGCCCTTGCATTCGTTGAGGCCTTTGCAGTCGTTCTTGGCGGTGGCGCACAGGCTGGTGCCCTTGCAGCTGTTGATGCCGTAGCAGCGGCCCGGCTCTTCCTTCGCTTTTTCTGCGGCGAAGGCGGGCGCGGACAAAGCGGCGGAAGCGAGGGCGATCAGGGCGGCGGCGCCGGCCAGGCTGGCGCGGGACTTGGTGGTGATGGTCATGGCATTTCTCCTTGGTTTAGTTGACGCTGAGCGCAGCGTCTTCGATGACTTTCGCAACCGCTTCCGGCTGCGAGACTTGCACTGCATGGCTTGCTGCGATTTCGGTGACCTTGGCGCCGGCACGCTGGTACATCCAGCGTTGCAGCTCCGGGCTTACCAGCCGGTCCTGCGTGGCGACGATGGCGTAGCTCGGCTTCTGGCGCCACGTGGCGAACCAGCTCGGCGTCCCCATCAGCACATTGCTGACCGGGACCTGCGCGGCCGCCATGAAGTTGACGCGGTTCGGCGTCAGGTCGGCTGCCAGGTCGGCTTGGAATGCCGCGCGGTCGTAGAACAGGAAGCCGGCGCGGTCCGGCCGCGCGCCTTCGCCGGCGGCGGGCATGGAGGCCAGCAGTTGCTGCGGGTTCTCGCCCACTTCGGGCATCAGCGCAGCCACATAGACCAGGGCCTTGACCTTGTCGCCGGTGGCGACATTCGACATCACGGCGCCGCCGATGCCGCTGCCCACCACCACCACCTTGCCGAACTGCTGGAAGATCGCTTTGCGGGCAATGGCAATGTCGTCGTCCAGCGAGGTATGCGGCAACTGGGCCACCGTGACGTTGAAGCCTTTCAGGCGCAGCGTGTCGTGCACCACGCGCCAGCTCGATGCGTCGAGGAAGGCGCCGGGCACGATGACGATGTTCTTTGCCGCTGGAGCTGGTTCCGGCGCCGTGGCCGGCGCGCCCGCCTGAGCGCCTGCGGTGAGGGCCAGCGCAACGGCTGCTGCGAGGGCGCACTTCATTGCTTCACCGGCTTCAGCGAGCCGTAGCCTTTAGGGGTCTTGATGCTGGTGCAGGTGCCTTTTTCGACCAGCGTCCAGGCGTCGCCCTGGAAATCGACTTTGGAGGTGCCAGCGCACGAGCTGCCGGGGCCGGCGGAGCAGTCGTTCTGGCCGGCTTTTGCCACGCCATAGCACTTCTCCATTTCCTTTTTCGGTTCAGCCGCGCTGGCCGTTGCGCACAAGGCGATAGCCAGGGTGGCTGCGATACTTGCGTAAGTGGTTTTCATAATCTTGGTCTCCTTGGTTAAGGTGTGACCAGATTACGGGGGCAGTGTGTATCGCTTGTGTCGGCCGGGTGGGCCGTGATGGCGCGGAATGTATCTGGCGCGCGGCCAGATACATTGGCATACAAAAATGTCCTACGGCAGGGTGCCGACGTCCACTGTTGGCGCCTGGCCGGTGGCTGGGCGCGTGAAGTATTGGCCGGTGGCGACGTTCGGGCTGAAGAAGCCGCCGTTGCGCAGGTAGAACTGGCCGTCCTGCAGGCCGCCCGCGTAATCCAGGCGTTGGGCGTTGTTGGCGGTGGCGTCCCCCGTGAAGCGCGCCGTCACCAGCTCGGTCCAGGCGCCGCTGGTGCTGCGCGCCCACTGGTTGTTGAGCAAGACGCGCCGTTCCAGGTAGCCCTTGGTGTCGAGGAAGTTCTCCAGGAAGGAGTAGACCCCCGCGTGGTAGGTCGTGGTGGCGGGGCGCTTCCAGGTGGCGATGAAGCGCCAGGCATTGGTCTCCGGCGCAAAGAACCAGGCCGAGAAGTCGGTGGCGCCGGCGCCGTCCGGAGCGGCGCGCGTGATGAAGCGGTAGGTGTTGCCGGCGACCCAGTTGTACAGCAGGTAGGATTGGCCGCCCGTGCCTTCGCCGCCGAAGCCATTGTCCACGACGTTCGGACCTTTGCGCACCAGGGTGGTCTTGGCGCCGTTGTCGGCGTCCCAGATCGAGAACAGCACGCGGCGCTCGGTCGGCGAGTTGACCTGGATGCCGAAGTAGCCGCCGTTAAAGCCGTTCGACATGAAGTAGGAGCCGATCTTGTCCTCCCCTGCCGGCACCGTCATCTCGTTGTAGAAGTACTCGGTGTTGGCGGGCACGGTATAGCCCATATGGACCGATGGGCCGCGGCGCGACCAGTAGTAGTTGGCGGCATCGTTGGCATAGTTCAGCGGCGCAGCTGTACTGACACGCAGCTCGGAAACGTCGCCGAAGTAGGCGCCGGATTTGCTGATGCCCTGCAGGTCCACACGCACATAGCCGGCGGCAGCCACGTTGATGGTGCCGATGGCGTAGGTCTTGGTATTGCCCTTGGTCAGGTTGAACTCGAATGGCGTGCCGTTGGCGGTGACGCGGATCCTGCTGCTATTGCTGCCGGACAGGCGCGCGTCGAGCGCGAGCGTGGCGCTGCCTGGCGCGGCCATGCGGAACCACAGGCTGGTAACCGTGCCGGTGCTGGTCCAGTTGGCCAGGCCGTTGCTGTTGATGGTTTCCGTGGCGCCGGGGCCGGCGCTGGTGACAAAGGCGTTGCCCGCCAGGGCCACCACGACGCCGCCGGCCGCCGGGGTGGTTTTTTTCAGCAGGGTATCGAAGCCGGCAGCTTGGGCGGTGGCTAGCGAAAACGCAAGAATGGCTAGTGAAATCCTTCGTTTCATCATGTGTCTCCTTTCAATTATCGGGTAAATCGAAAGGTAAACTACGACGACTCGAAAGTTAACGCAAGAACTGTGTGATCCGTGCGCTGTCGATCCGTTGCGCCAGCTTGCGGCCCTGGCCGCGCAGCCGTTCCAGCGCCTCGTCAATCTCCACCGGGCGCGGTTGCAGCGGTGCCAGCGCACGCGCCAGCTTGGGCAGCAGTTCGCGCTGCAGGAAGCGCTCGCCCATCTGGCTCAGTTGCCATGCCACCGCCCCCAGGCTGAGGAAGAAGGCGATGATAAAGCCGGTATCCATGTTTTCCGGCGCCTGCTGGCGCAGCGCCATCAGCACCACCACGCAAAAGGCGAAGGCGCCGCCGATGGCCCACCACACCTCGCGGTCGAGGCGGGTGGCCGACTCGTACTCGTCGAGCGCATCGGCCTGCAGGCGCAAGGCGGCATCGAGCTGGCGCCGGCGCTCGCCCTCGTCCATCAGCAGCGGCGCTTCGCGCATGCGTGCGGCGGCGGCCAGCGCATCGGCATGGCGGATCGACAGGTGGGGATTGGTGGTCTGTTCGAGCTGGGCCAGCGGCAGCTGTTCAGCGCTGAGCTGGCGGTAGTGCGCCACCTCCAGCGGCAACACCGTGCCGCAATCGCAGCAGGTGCGCTGGTAGCCCGCCAGTTCGCCCTTCGAGACGGTGACGTAGTACAGGTGCCAGGCCATACCGATGCGCTGCACGGCAAAAGCGCGCGTGGCGTGGCACACGGGGCAGAAGTCGGCCACGTAGCCGGCATGGGTGTAGACCGGCTTCTTGCCCCAAACGAAAATCATGCGGTATCTCCTGTGTCGGTTCGCCCGGCCATTATAGATGTGCGCCGCCTAGTGGTCCCCCAGCTCATGCGGCAACGCGCCGCTAATCATGATTTCGATCCACTGGGCCAGTTGCTCGGAAGAGGCCTGTTCAATGCGTTCTGCGACATTGCTGGGAACTGGTCCGCTATGGTGCGCGATTAATAGCTGCACGATGCGGCGCCTTTCCGCGAGCTTGGCGTCGGCCCGGCCCTGTGCGAGGCCTTGTTCGCGACCTTGTTCGAGACCTTGCTTGAGACCTTTAGCAAGGCCTCTTTCCACTGCCTGGAATTCGAGTAAGTGCTCGAAGTCCCTGAACTTGTGTTCGAACATCATATAAATTTCCTCCAGACTGCATTCGGGTGGAAGTCCCTGCATATCAAATGTGGTGCCGAGCTGGCGCTTGACCCAGCTCGCAATGGTGCGCGACAGGTCAGGGTTTTGCTAGCGGCGTGCCCAGATCGCAAGCGTGGCAAGCTGGGGCACAATCTGGAAAGTTCGCTCATCTGCCTGCTCGATTTCCAATATGGCACGCATCAGCGGTGACGCATTGTGTCGATCCACCATTTCGTATTTTAGTTCCGGTTGGAGCGCTTCCAAGTAGGGATCCGATTGCGGACGAAGCGGCGTGAGCTCGGTCGCGGCGGTCCACGGCGAGCGGCCGCTATACAGCACGACCGGCAGCAGCAGGCGTAGGAGATCATACGCAGCGCCATGAATCTCTCGGGCCGGGCCTGGAACTCTACCAACATGTAGATACTCGGTCGCGTGCTGCGATGGATGCACCAGACGATATCGTCATGGCGCTGCTTGCGCTCGCCGTTAATGTACCTGGCGTTGACGCGTTCCATGTCGCCAGGCCGGGGGGACTGCAGGGCGCAGCGCA
The DNA here is from genome assembly GCF_009857475.1 of Pseudoduganella guangdongensis. Taxonomy (GTDB): domain Bacteria; phylum Pseudomonadota; class Gammaproteobacteria; order Burkholderiales; family Burkholderiaceae_D; genus Rugamonas; species Rugamonas guangdongensis. Next base: position 23,179 of record NZ_WWCJ01000014.1, read on the forward strand.
GCAGTTCGCACGCCATCTCCGGGAAAGCGAACAGTTGTTTGAAATCGATATCGCTGCCAGTGGCCATGCCCCAGTCTAAGCCTGGGCGCCTGGCTGGACTTTGGCGCCGCGCAAAGGCGGCGCGTGTCAGGCGGCGGCTTTTTCCTCGCGCAGCTCGCGGCGCAGGATCTTGCCGACGTTCGACTTGGGTAGGGTGTCGCGGAACTCGATGTGCTTGGGCTTTTTGTAGGCGGTCAGCTGCTGCCTGCAATAGTCCATCAACTGTTCGCGGGTGAGGGCCGCGTCCTTGCGCACGACGAACAGCTTGACCGCCTCGCCCGAGCCGGCATCCGGCACGCCAATGCAGGCGCATTCGAGCACCATGGGGTGGGCGGCCACCACGCACTCCACCTCGGTCGGGTAGACGTTGAAGCCGGACACCAGGATCATGTCCTTCTTGCGGTCGACAATGCGCACATAGCCGCGTTCATCCATGATGCCGATATCGCCCGACTTGAAGTAGCCGGACGCCGTCATCACGGCCGCCGTTTCACTCGGCCTGCGCCAGTAGCCGGCCATGACCTGCGGGCCGCGGATGGCGATCTCGCCCGGCTGGCCGAATGGCAGCGGATTGCCATCATCGTCGAGGATTGCCACGTCGGTGGAAGGCACCGGCAAGCCAATGGTGCCGCTGAAGCCCCGCTGGTCGGTGCGGCACAGGGTGGCGGTGGGCGCGGTTTCGGACAGGCCGTAGCCCTCCAGGATCGGGCTGCCGGTCGCCTGCAGCCAGCGCTCGCTGACCACCTGCTGCACCGCCATGCCGCCGCCAAGCGTGATGCGCAGGCCGGAAAAATCGACCCGCTCCAGGCCCGGTTGGTTGAGCAGGGCATTGAACAGGGTATTCACGCCTGGGAAGAAGTGAACCCGGTAGCGCGCCAGCTCTTTGACGAAGCCCGCCATGTCGCGCGGGTTGGGCACCAACAGGTTCAGCGCGCCCCAGCGCGCGCCCATCAGCATGCAGGCGTTCAGCGCGAGGATGTGGTACAGCGGCAGCGCGCACACCGTCACCACTTGCCCCTGCGCGCGGATATCGGCCAGCGCCGGCGCGGCCCAGGCGTCGTTCTGCAGCATATTGGCGATGACGTTGCGATGCGTCAGCATGGCGCCTTTCGAGAGGCCGGTGGTGCCGCCGGTGTACTGCAGGAAGGCGATGTCATCGTGGCCCAGCTTCACGCTTTGCAACGCCTGGCCGCTGCCGGCGCGCAGGGCGGCGCGAAATGGCAGCGCGCCCGGCAGCGCAAACCGTGGCACCAGTTTCTTCACCCTACGCACCGCAAAGTTGACCAGCGCGCCTTTGCCGAAACCCAGCAGGTCGCCCATGCTGGCCACCACGATGTGTTTGATATGCGTGCGCGGCAGCACCTTTTCCAGGGTGGTGGCGAAGTTCTCCAGGATGAAGATCGCCTCCGCGCCGGAATCGATCAGCTGGTGTTCCAGCTCGCGTGCGGTGTAAAGCGGGTTGACGTTGACCACCGTATAGCCGGCGCGCAGCACGGCCGCCACGGCGACCGGGTATTGCAGCACGTTCGGCAGCATCACCGCGACGCGCGCGCCGCTGGCCAGGCCGCGCTGCTGCAGCCAGGCGGCCAGATGGCGCGAGTGCTGTTCCCACTCCCGGTAGCGCATGGTACTGCCCATGCAAGCGTAAGCGTTTTGCCCTGCGTAGCGGGCGAATGATTCCTCCAGCAGCGCCGGCAGCGAGGGGTATAGATCGGGGTCGATGGTGGCGGGAATGCCATCCGGGTAGGAATGCAGCCAGGCTTTTTCAGTGCTCATGCGGTCTCCTCTTTTATGCGCAGCAATGCGTGCGTCTTGTCATCGGCGCCGGGGCCGGCCAGCGTCGCGATCTGTTCCGGCGGCAGCGCGCGCCCATCGGCCGCCAGGATGGCGACGCCGGCCACCGGCAGGCCGGTTTTCTTCTCCACCAGCGACAGGCGCGCGCCCTGCGGATTGGGCGCCCATGCTTCGCCCCACAGCGTCAGCGCCGCCAGCACCGGCGCAAGCGCGCGGCCCTTGGCCGTCAGGCGGTAATGCACGATGCGCGCGTCGTCGGCCGCGGCCTGGCGCAGCAGGATGCCGTTGTCCACCAGCTTGCCCAGGCGCTGCGCCAGGACACTGGTGCTGATGCCCAGGTGCTGCTGGAATTCCTGGAAGCGGCTCATGCCGCAAAAGGCGTTGCGCAGGATGACAAAAGTCCACCATTCGCCGACCTGTTCCAGGGTCTGGGCGATGGGGCAGTTCATGCCTTCGAAGGAATTCTTGCTCATGCATTTACTTTATGGCAATTCACTTCGGTAAAGCAAGCGATTTTTTGCGAAAAATGGCGCCGCGCCGGCGCCAAGGGGCTTACTGCTTGAAGATTTTGCCGGCCGCCATGACGAACGGCACCTGCTTGAGCACTTTGACATCCTTGAGCGGGTCGCCATTGACAGCGATGATGTCGGCCGCCTTGCCCGCCTCCAGGGTGCCGGCCACGGCGGACACGCCCAGCAGGTCGGCGGCATTCACGGTGGCGGCCTTGATTGCTTCCGCCGGGGTCATGCCGAATTCCACCATGTACTCGAACTCGTCGGCATTGCGGCCGTGCTTGGAGACGCCGGCATCGGTGCCAAAGGCGATCTTCACGCCGCTCTTATGCGCCAGCTTGAACGACTTGCCGGTGATGCCGATGCGCCATTTGATCTTCTCCAGCACGTTCGGCTCGTAAGCGTTCGGGTTGGCGGCCAGGCGCTCCTTGTAGCCGTTCACGGTGGACATGGTGGACACGTAGTAGGCGCCGGATTTCAGGAACAGCTTCACGCTCTGCTCGTCCAGCAGGGTGCCGTGCTCGATCGAATCGGCGCCCATGGCCAGCGCCAGGTCGACGCCATCCTTGCCGTGCGCGTGCACCGCCACTTTCTTGCCGTACAGGTGGGCGGTCTCGATCAGGGCCTTGGCTTCGTCGTCGAACATCTGCTTGCCGACGCCGGCGCCGATCTTGCTGTTCACGCCGCCCGTGGTGGCGATCTTGATCACGTCCACGCCGCGGCCCACTTGCAGGCGCACCGCCTTGCGGCACTCTTCCACGCCGTCGCACACATTGTCGGTATGGATGCCTTCCTGCACCCAGTCGGCGTAGCCCAGGCGGCCGTCCATATGGCCGGAAGTGGCGGAAATCGAGGTGCCGGCATCGATGATGCGCGGGCCCTTGACCCAGCCCTTGTTGATGGCGTCGCGCAGCGCCAGGGTAATGCCGTCGCGGCTGTCGCCCAGGTTGCGCACGGTGGTGAAGCCGGCGTTCAGGGTCTTGCCGGCGTTCTGTTCCGCCTCGTAGGCCCAGGCGGCGGCATTGGTGGTGACATTGGCCAGCGCGCCTTCGGTGCCGGCGCGGTCGGACACCAGGTGCACATGGCTGTCGATCAGGCCTGGCAGCACGAACTGGCGGCGCAGGTCGATCACGCTGGCGCCCGGATAGCGCTCGGCGCCCACAAAGCCGTCCAGCACGGCCTGGATCTTGCCATTTTCCACCACCAGGGTGGAATTGCCGCGCGGCGCCTGGCCTGGTTTGTCGAGCAGGGTGCCGGCCTGGATCAGGGTCGGGGCGGCGGCGGCGGCGCCGCAGGCGAGGGAAAAGGCAGCGGCGAGCGCGGCGCGCACGGCAGTCGAAGTCGGCATGGCATTCCTATCAGGGTGAAAGTTCATGAATGTAGCACGCCGCCCGGCCCGTGTGTTCCGCAGCGCAACACGATGCTCTGTTGTCAATTCCGCTATTTATCGTTAGTCTGTTTGCACAATTACCAACTGTCTGTGGAGGACAAGAATGCAAAAACTGGGTGCGGAGTTTATCGGGACGTTCTGGCTGGTGCTGGGCGGTTGCGGCAGCGCGGTGCTGGCGGCGGCGTTTCCCGGCGTGGGCATCGGGCTGCACGGGGTGTCGCTGGCGTTCGGCCTGACGGTGCTGACCATGGCCTACGCGATTGGCCATATCTCGGGTTGCCACCTGAATCCGGCGGTGTCGGTGGGGCTGTGGCTGGGCGGGCGCTTCCCGGCCAAGGACCTGCCGGGCTATATCGTGGCGCAGGTGCTGGGCGCGATTGCGGCGGGCGGCGTGCTGTACCTGATCGCCAGCGGCAAGGCCGGTTTTGATGTGGCGGGCGGTTTCGCATCCAACGGCTATGCCGAGCATTCGCCGGGCGGCTATAGCCTGGTAGCGGCGCTGGTGACCGAGGTGGTGCTGACGGCCTTGTTCCTGGTGGTGATCCTGGGCGCGACCGATGCGCGCGCGCCGGCCGGGTTCGCGCCGATTGCGATTGGCTTGTGCCTGACCTTGATTCACCTGATTTCGATTCCGGTCACGAATACGTCGGTCAATCCGGCGCGCAGCACCGGCGTGGCGTTGTATGTTGGGGACTGGGCGGTGGCGCAGCTTTGGTTGTTCTGGGTGGCGCCGATTGTGGGGGCGGCCCTTGGCGCGGGGATGTATCGCGTTATTGGCCGCAAGTAAAAAATTCGGGGTCAAAATTCCTGACCCCTGCGGAGGCATTATGGCGCTACCACATGCAATTTCGGGACAGGCGGTGCGGGTTGGGCTGGCGGCGGGGGAGGGACTGTCGCAGTTTTCTTCGATCGCGCTGGCGAAGACGGAACACCTGGAGCTGATCCGGATGACGGTGCCGGCGGGGCGGGCGCTGCCGGCGCATGCCGTGCGCGGGCAGATCACCTTGCAGTGCCTGGTGGGGGAGGTGGCGTTCGATGCCCATGGGCGCACCACCATCCTGCGGACGGGCGAGTTGCTCTATCTGGAAGGCGGCGCGCCGCATGGCCTGCGGGCGAACGCCGACTCCCTGTTGCTGCTGACTATTTTGCTGTCGGATTAAAGCTTTCGTAGCGCGGGTCGCGCGCCAGCAGGCCTTGCACCAGCTCGGCCGGTTGCAGGCCGTCGAACAGCACGCTGGCGACGGCGTTGGTGATCGGCATTTCCACGCCCAGGCGGCGCGCCAGCTCGCGTACCGCTTTGGCGCAGGGCACGCCTTCGGCCACATGGCACAGTTCCTTGACCACCGTGTCCAGCGACTTGCCTTGCGCCAGGCCGAGGCCGACGCGCCGGTTGCGCGACAGGTCGCCGGTACAGGTCAGGATCAGGTCGCCCATGCCGGTCAGGCCCATGAAAGTTTCGATCTTGCCGCCCAGCGCAGTGCCGAGGCGGGTAATCTCGGCCAGGCCGCGCGTGATCAGCGCGGCGCGCGCGTTCAGGCCCAGGCCCATGCCGTCCGCCACGCCGGTGGCGATGGCCAGCACATTCTTCACCGCGCCGCCCACTTCCACGCCGACGATGTCTTCGCTGCAGTAGACGCGCATGGTGCCGCCATGCACGATGCCCACCACCAGCCCGCACAGGGCGGCGTCGGTGGAGGCGATGGTCAGGGCGCACGGCAGGCCTTTCGCCACTTCCTGCGCGAAGGAGGGGCCGGACAGGGCGCCGGCCGGCACGCCGTCGCCCAGCACTTCGCGCGCGATCTGGTGCGGCAGCATGCCGGTGTCGTATTCAAAGCCCTTGCACAGCCAGACGATGTTCGGGATGGCCTTGCCTTTCAGCGCCTGCAGCAGCGGGCGCAGGCCGGCCACCGGGCAGGCGGCGATCAGCAGGCCGTCCTGGCCCACGTGGGCCACGGCGGCGTCGAAATCGGCCGTCACCTGCAGCGCCGGCGGGAAAGGATAGCCCTTCAGGTAGTGGGTGTTGTCGCGCGCCGCCGCCATGTCGGCCATGGCGGCGCCATTGCGGCCCCACAGCAGCACGTCGTGGCGGGCGGCGACGGCGATGGCCACCGCCGTGCCCCAGGCGCCCGCGCCCAGCACGCTGATTTTGCGATTGTTCATTAATTGCCCCAGATTTCCGAGCTGCGCACGTAGCCCACCAGGCCGTCGCGGTGGCGCACCTTGGTCCAGCCGTTGCTGGCCGGTTCCGCCAGCTCCAGCAGCACGCCCTTGTCGGCGGTGAAGACGACAGGCGCGCTGTCCTCGGCGCTGCCGCGCACTTTGGTGTTGGCGCCGCGCACGATCACATTGCGCTGCTTGCTCAGGCCCTTGGCCTCAGTCCAGGCCAGGTCGCCGGCCACATCGCGCACCTTGACCCATTCGCCGTAGGTCAGCACGATTTCCAGCGGCGCGCCCGACGGCACGATGTACTGCTTGGCGGCGCGGGTGGACGGCGCGCCGTACAGCACGGCAGGATGGGCCCCCACCGACCGGAAGTCGAGCGCCTGGGCGCTGGCGCAGGCCAGCAGCGGCAAGGCAATGGCGACAATGCGGCTTAAATTCATGGAAAAGACTCTTAAAAATGCGCAAAGGCCCACGGGGGCCTTTGCATTTTTGAGGGGCCGTGCCCCCCAATAGTATCGCAGAACGATTACTGCACGGTTGCGGTGCCTTCGACCGGGGTCGCGGCGCCGTCAGCGGCTTGCTGCTGGGCGGCGATGGCGGCCAGGCGCTGCTGGTAGAACACTTCGAAGTTGATCTCGGCCAGGTGGATCGGCGGGAAGCCGGCACGGGTGATCATGTCGGCGATGTTCGAACGCAGGTACGGGTACACAATGTTCGGGCAGCCGATGCCCAGCAGTGGGTCCAGCTGTTCGGCTGGGATGTTGCGGGCTTCGAAGATACCGGCTTGCTTGCCTTCAACCAGGAAAGCGACTTTGTCGTTGACCTTGGCGGTCACGGTCACGGTCACGGTGGACTCGAAGATGCCTTCCGACAGCGGTTCGGCGCCAACATCCAGTGCCACTTCGATCGACGGGGCTTCTTGCTCCAGGAAGATCGCTGGGGAATTCGGCTGTTCCAGGGACATGTCTTTCAGGTAGACGCGTTGGATTTGGAACACGGGTTGCAGGTTTTCTTCAGACATGGAACGCTTTCGTATCAGTTATATAGTTAATGCTTGTCCAGGGACAGCCCAAGTCAAACGCGACGGCAATTGTAGCAAAAATGATTTATTTCCAAACGTTTTGCCGACCTGTTCGTTGTATTTGGGGACGTTTAACCTTTTAACAAGGGGTCCAGTCCGCCGGCCTGGTCCAAAGCATATAAATCGTCGAAACCGCCGACATGGGTGTCGCCAATATAAATTTGCGGCACGGTGCGGCGGCCAGTCTTTTCCATCATCAGCTGGCGCTGCGCCGGATCGAGGTCGACGCGGATCTTGTTGATCGCGGTCACGCCCTTGCTCTCCAGCAGGCGTTCGGCGCGCACGCAATACGGGCACACCAGGGTGCTGTACATGGTTACGTTGGCAGTCATGGCCGCTCCTTACTTAGTCAATGGCAGATTTTGTGCCTTCCAGGCGTTAATGCCACCTTCCATCACGACAACGTCGGAGAAACCGGACTTTTCCAGCATGCGGGCGGCGCTGAAGGCGCTGATCCCTTTATCGCACACCACCACCAGGGTCTTGTTCTTGAACTTGTCCAGTTCACCCATGCGGTTGCCCAGTTCGGCCAGCGGAATGTGCTTGGAATCGATGATACGGCTTTCCGCCTTGTCCTTGGCGCGCACATCGAGCACTCCGGCTTTGCCACGGTTGATGAGCAGGGTGACCTCGGTGGGCGAGGCCTTTTTACCGCGTTGCATCAGGGCTGGAAAGAGCAGGGCGCCGCCGGACAACAGGACGATGGCGATCAGAAAAATATTGTCGAGGAAGAATTTCACGGTAATCCAGTTATTGGAATGGTTGAATTGAATGCCAGCATTATAAAATAGATGCTTGTTCGTGGCTTCGGCGGCGATTTTCGCCACGCATTTACCAATTCCTCACTCTTTAGATATTGCTCTATGTACAAGATCGTTTTCATGCGTCATGGCGAGTCCACCTGGAACCTGGAAAATCGCTTCACCGGCTGGACCGACGTGGACTTGACTGAAAAAGGTGTCAACGAAGCTAAATCCGCTGGCAAAATCCTGAAAGACGCCGGCTTCTCCTTTGACCTGTGCTACACCTCCGTCCTCAAGCGCGCCATCCGCACCCTGTGGCTGACGCTGGACGAGATGGATGAAATGTACGTGCCGATCAAGCACGACTGGCGCCTGAACGAGCGCCATTACGGCGCCCTGCAAGGCCTGGACAAGGGCGAAACCGCCGCCAAGTTCGGCGATGCGCAAGTGCTGGTATGGCGCCGCAGCTACGATATCCCGCCGCCGGCGCTGGAAGCCGGCGACGACCGCGCCTCCTTCAACGACCCGCGCTACGCCGGCCTGCCGAAGGACGCCATCCCGCTGACCGAGTGCCTGAAAGACACCGTGGCGCGTGTGATGCCGGCCTGGAACGATGAGATTGCGCCGGCCATCAAGTCCGGCAAGCAAATCCTGATCTCGGCCCACGGCAACAGCCTGCGCGCCCTGATCAAGATGCTGGACGGTATCAGCGACGAGGAAATCGTCGGCCTGAACATCCCGAACGGCCAGCCCCTGGTGTACGAGCTGGATGCCGACCTGAAGCCGATCAAGTCCTACTACCTGGGCGACCCGGCCGCCATCGCCGCCGCGCAGGCAGCCGTGGCCAACCAGGGCAAGGCCAAGTAAGCCCCCATGGCAGTAGCTCCGACCCGCCGCGCGCGCGCGCGGCGCGCTGTGTCGTCTTCGGCGCTGGCCTTGCTGCTGGCGCTGGGCACCGTCTACGGCGTGCCGGCGGCGCACGCCGCGCCCAAGCCGACCGAACGCAGCAAGCAAAAAGCCGCTGCCGAGACGGAACGCGCGGCGCTGGCGCGCAAGCTGGCCAACCTGAAGGCTGAAATCGGCAAGACCGAGAGCGCCAAGGAGGACGCGGCCGACACCCTGGCCGAGTCGGAGGAAGCCATTTCCGACGCCAACCGCACCTTGCGCGAACTGGCGGCCGAGCAAAGCCAGTTGAACGGCAAGGTGGGCGAACTGGCCGCCGAGCAGCTGCGCCTGTCCGCCACCGTGGCGGCGCAGAAGCAGCAGCTGGCCAAGCTGCTGCGCGAGCAATACGTGGCCGGCAACGAAGACCGCATCAAGCTGCTGCTGTCCGGCGACAATCCCAACCGCATCAACCGCGAACTGCAACTGATGGCCTATGTGTCGCAGTCGCAGGCGCGCCTGCTGGAGTCCTTGCGCGCCAACCTGAAAAAGGTCGAGGACAACCAGGCCGCGGCGCAGAACGCCAAGCAGGAGCTGGACGAAATCGCCGAGGAAGAGCGCCAGCAGAAAATCAAGCTGGAACAGGAGAAGGGGCGCCGCGCCGCCACCCTGGCCACGCTGTCGAAAAAACTGGTCACCCAGCGCAAGGAAGCGGGCCGCATGGAGCAGGATGCCCAGCGCCTGGACAACCTGGTGGACCGCCTGAACAAACTGATTGAGGAGCAGGCGCGCATCGCCGCCGCCGAAAAAGCGCGCCAGGAAAAGCTGGCCGCGGAACGCGCCGCCAAGGCCAAAGCCGACGCCGAAGCGCGTGCCCTGGCCCGCGCCAAGGCGCAGGCCGAGCGCGAGCGCCTGGCGCAGGAAGCGAAAAAAGCCGGCAAGCCGGCGCCCAAGCCACTGCCGGTGGAGGAGGAGCCGAAGGTGGCCGCCAAGCCGGAGCCGGCCCAGGGTGGCGAGGTGCGCGACGAAAAATCGCCGCGCCCGTCCGAAGTGGCGCTGGCGCCGGTGGTGCCGGACGGCGTGTTCGCCAAGCTCAAGGGTCTGCTGCCGCTGCCGGTGGCCGGCAAGGTGGAAAAGCGCTTCGGCAGCAAGAATGCGGACGGCGTGGCCTGGAAAGGCATGGTGGTGAAGGCCGGCGGCGGCGCCGAAGTGCGCGCCGTGGCGGCGGGCCGCGTGGTGCATGCCAACTGGCTGCGCGGCTACGGCAACTTCATCATCGTCGACCATGGCGGCCAGTATTGGAGCGGCTACGGCTACAACGAGGCGCTGCTGAAGCGCGCGGGCGATGTGGTCAAGGCGGGCGAGGTGATCGCCACCGTCGGAAATACCGGCGGCTACGAAGAATCGGGTTTATACTTTGAAATGCGCCACCAGGGCAAGCCGATAGATCCGGCCGGGTGGGTCAAGTTCTAGCGGCGGAAAGCAATCAATGGGCAACAAAACAAAGAGTCTGGGCCTGGTTGGCCTTGGTATGGTGGCCGGCATCGCCGTCTCGATGCAGTTTTCCGCCCTGGCGCAAAGAGCCGGCACCCCCTTGCCGCTGGATGAATTGCGCACCCTGTCCGAGGTTTTCAGCCTGATCAAGTCCGACTACGTCGAGCAGGTGGACGACAAAAAGCTGCTGCAGGACGCCATCGCCGGCATGGTCTCCTCGCTCGATCCCCATTCCGTCTACCTCGATAAGACCGCCTTCAAGGAGATGCGCGAGTCGATCCACGGCAAGTTTGTCGGCATCGGCATCGAGGTCGGCATGGAGGACGGCTATATCAAGGTGGTGGCGCCGATCGAGGATTCGCCCGCCTGGCGCGCCGGCATCAAGGCCGGCGACCTGATCACCCGCCTCGACAGCCAGCCGCTGAAAGGCCTGTCGCTGGACGAGGCGATCAAGAAAATGCGCGGCGAGCCGCGCTCCAAAGTGGTGCTGACGGTGTCGCGCAAGAGCGAAGACAAGCCGCTGCTGATTCCCATCGTGCGCGAAGAAATTCGCGTGCAGAGCGTGAAACTGAAGATGGTGGAGCCGGGCTACGCCTGGCTGCGCATCTCACAGTTCCAGGAGCCGACCGTGGAGGACATGGCGAAGAAGCTGACCGCCCTGCATGCCAAGGAGCCGAACCTGAAAGGCCTGGTGCTGGACCTGCGCAACGATCCGGGCGGCGTGGTGCAGGGCGCGGTCGGTGTCTCGGCGGCGTTCCTGCCGAAGGACGCGCTGGTGGTGTCCACCGACGGCCAATTGGCCGATTCCAAGCACGCCTTCCACGCCTCGGCGCCAAATTACGCCAACCGCAGCGGCGCCGACCCGCTGGCCAAGCTGCCGGCTGCCTTCAAGACCGTGCCGATGGTGGTGCTGGTGAACGGCGGCTCCGCCTCCGCCTCCGAAATCGTAGCCGGCGCGCTGCAGGACTACAAGCGCGCCATCGTCATGGGCAGCCAGACGTTCGGCAAGGGTTCGGTGCAGACGCTGCGCCAGATCACGGCCGATTCGGCCGTCAAGCTGACCACGGCGCGCTACTTCACGCCGCACGGCCGCGCCATCCAGGCCAAGGGCATCGCGCCCGACGTGCTGGTGGATGAAACGGCGGAGGGCGACCCGCTCAACGCCCTGCGCCTGCGCGAGGCCGACCTGCAGAAGCACCTGGCCAACGGCGCCGGCGAGGAGGACGCGCCGGGCCGCATCCGCCGCGACGAGCTGGAAGAGGAACAGCGCCTGCTGGCGGCGGCGAAAAAGCAGAAACCGGTGGAATTCGGCAGCAAGGACGACTTCCAGCTGGCACAGGCGCTGCGCCACTTCAAAGGGCTGCCGGTGCAGACCGCCAAGCCCGAGCTGGCCGCCAAATAAATGAACGACCAGCAGCTGCTGCGCTACTCGCGCCACATCCTGCTCGATGAAATCGGCATCGAAGGCCAGCAAGCCCTCTTGCAGGGCAGGGCGCTGGTGATCGGCGCCGGCGGCCTGGGTTCGCCGGCCGCGCTCTACCTGGCGTCGGCCGGCATCGGCCACCTCACCATCGTCGACCACGACAGCGTCGACCTGACCAACCTGCAGCGCCAGATCGCCCACACCACCGAGCGCGTGGGCCAGCCCAAGGCCGAGTCGGCGCGCACCACCCTGAACGCCATCAATCCCGAATGCCATGTCAACGCGCTGGTGGAACGGATGGACGACGCGCGCCTGGCCACCCTGGTGGCGCAGCACGACGTGGTGCTGGACTGCACCGACAATTTCAGGACGCGCCATGCCGTCAACCGCGCCTGCGTGGCGCACGGCGTGCCGCTGGTCTCCGGCGCCGTGATCCGTTTCGACGGCCAGGTATCCGTGTTCGATCCGCGCCGCGCCGAGGGTCGCGCCCCCGGCCCTTGCTACTCCTGCCTGTTCCCGCAAGACCAGCCGTTCGAGGACGTGGCCTGCTCCACCATGGGCGTGTTCGCGCCGCTGGTGGGGGTGGTCGGCGCCATGCAGGCGGCCGAGGCGCTCAAGCTGCTGATGGGCGTGGGCGAATCGCTGGCCGGCCGCCTGCTGCTGCTGGACGGATTGCGCATGGAGTGGAACAGCATTAGCATCACCCGCAACGAGGCCTGTCCCGTCTGCGGGACATCACATTCATAACGAGGAGATCCATCAATGAAGCGCGTTTCCGCCGTCCTGGCGCTGGCCATTGCCAGCGCGTTTGCCCAAGCCGCCGTGACCCAGACCACGCGTTACGTCATCATTTCCGAGAACAACGGCAAGCAGATGGGCGAGCAAGTGGTGGAGAACCACGACGACGGCCTGACCAAGGTGCGCTTCATTTACAAGGACAACGGCCGCGGCCCGGAACTGACGGAAGAGTTCCGCCTGGGCGCCGACCGCACCATGACCGCCTACCACGTCAAGGGCAACTCGACCTTCGGCGCGGTGGTCGATGAAAAATTCGAGCGCAACGGCGGCCAGGCGTCCTGGGTCTCCACCACGGAAAAAGGCGCCAGGGAGGTGCGCGGCCCGGCCCTCTACGTGCCGCTCAACAGCAGCTTCGAAGTCGCCTCGCGCGCCATCTCGGCCCTGGCCGCCGCGCCGGGCCGCAGCCTGCCGCTGCTGCCGAGCGGCACCCTGACCCACAAGGTGCTGGACGAGATGGAAGTGAGCGGCCCGGGCGGCAAAAAGCAATCCGTCGAGCTGATCGCGCAGACCGGCATCGGCCTGAGCCCGCAGTTCATGTGGGCCACCAAGGGCGCCCAGCCGGAACTGTTCGCGGTGGTGGTGCCGGGCGTGTTCGTGGCCGCCGTCGACGGCTGGCAGGGCAACGGCAAGGCGCTGGCCGAGCGCCAGAAGAAGGCCGAAGCGCAGATGCTGAACGACCTGGCCGCCAAGCTGCAGCACCCGCTGCAAGGCCTGACCGTGGTGAAGAATGCGCGCATCTTCGACAGCAACAAGGGCAGCGTGGGCGCGCCGTCCGACGTGTACGTGCTGCGCGGCCGCATTTCCGCCATCCTGCCGGCCGGCGCGCCGGTGCGCGGCGCGGTCAACGAGATCGACGCCGCCGGCCGCATCATGCTGCCCGGCCTGTACGATATGCACGCCCACCTGGGCCGCTGGGAAGGCGCGCTGCACGTGGCGGCCGGCGTGACCACGCTGCGCGACCTGGGCAACGACAACGCCCAGCTGCAAATGATGATCGACGAGACCGCCGGCGGCAAGCTGCTGGCGCCGCAGATCGTGCCGACCGGCTTCCTGGAAGGCGAAAGCCAGTACTCGTCCAACGGCGGCTTCGTGGTCAAGACGCTGGAGCAGTCCAAGCGCGCCATCGACTGGTACGCCGGGCACGGCTACCCGCAGCTGAAGATCTACAACTCCTTCCCGAAAGAGATCCTGAAGGAGACCGTGGCCTACGCCCACCTGCGCGGCATGCGCGTGTCGGGCCACGTGCCGGCCGGCCTGCGCGCGCAGGAAGCGCTGGACGCCGGCTACGACGAGCTGCAGCACATCAACCAGGTGATGCTGAACTTCCTGTTCAAGCCGGGCGTGGAAACGCGCAGCCTGGAGCGCTTCTACCTGCCGGCAGAGAAGGTGGCGGGCCTGGACTTCAATTCCAAGGCGGTGAAGGACTTTGTCGCCACCCTCAAGAAAAAGCAGATCGTGGTCGACCCGACCCTGGCCACCTTCGCCTTCCTCAAGCAGAAGGACGGCGATGTCAACGAGCCATGGGCCGCCGTCAAGGACAATATGCCGCCGGACGTGGCGCGCGGCTTCCACGTCGGCACCATGAAGATTGCGGACGCCGCCACCCAGGCGCGCTACGAGAAGTCCTACGCCAAGATGGTGCAGTTCGTCGGCACCCTGCACAAGGCCGGCGTGCCGATCGTGGCCGGCACCGACGACCTGGCCGGCTTCACCCTGCATTCCGAACTGGCGCTGCTGGTCAAGGCCGGCCTGACCCCGGCCGAGGCGATCCAGGTGGCGACCCGCAACGGCGCGCGCTATACCCGCACCAGCGCCGACCGCGGCAGCATTGAAACCGGCAAGCTGGCAGATCTGGTGCTGGTGGACGGCGACCCGACCAAGAACATCGAGGACCTGCGCAAGGTGGCCGCCGTGATCACGCGCGGCCACATCATCTATCCTAAAGAGGTGGACCAGGCGCTCGGCATCAAGCCTTTCGTCGAGCAGGTGCCGCTGGTGAAGCCGCTGGAGGCGGTGCCGGCTAATATCGCCGGCTCCAACGAGGGCATGTTGCGCCAGATTGGCGCGATTGGCCGCAAGCACGATTGAATCACTTATACTGCCAGTTTAATTTTTCGTGAATCTTATGCAAAAACCAAGCCGAAAACCAAGCAAGCTCCGATCGGGCGGTTTTACCCTGATCGAAATCATGGTGGTGGTGGTCATCATGGGCGTGCTGGCGGCCCTGGTGCTGCCTAAGGTGCTGGACCGCGTTGGCCAGTCCAAGACGGCCGCCGCCAAAGTCGAGATTTCGACCGTGATGCAGGCGCTGAAGATGTATAAGCTGGACAACCAGCGCTACCCGACCACCGAGCAGGGCCTGCAAGCGCTGATGACCAAGCCGACCGCCGGCCCGGCCGCCAACGGCTGGAAGGCGCCGTACCTGGAAAAAATGCCGAAGGACCCATGGGGCAACCCGTACCAGTTCCTGTCCCCGGGCGTGAAGGGTGAAATCGATGTGTTCTCCTATGGCGCCGACGGCCAGCCAGGCGGTACCGGCGACGATGCTGATATCGGCTCCTGGGAAATCTAAGGCGCGCGGTTTCACGCTGATCGAGCTGCTGGTGGTGCTGGTCATCATCGGCCTCACGCTCGGCCTGACCGTGATGAGCGCCGCGCCGACCCAGGCGCAGGCCATGCAGAAGGAGGCGGCGCGCATCGCCCTGCTGCTGCAGCTGGCGCGCGATGAAGCCATCGTGCGCAACCGGCCCATTGCTTTCGAGGCGGGGCCGGACAGCTATCGCTTCCTGGTGCGCAACGAACGCAGCTGGGAAACCCTGCCGCAGGACGACCTGCTGCGCGAGCGTCCCTTCCAGGCCGGGCCGGTGACCCTGTTGCTCGACCCGCCGCCCAATGTGCCGGGCAGCATGCGCATTGTTTTCGGGCGCGAGCCGGTGGACCGTCCCTTTGTCCTGACCCTGGCCAGCGGCGACGCGCGGGCCACCATCCGCGCCGACGGCGTCGGCCATTTCACGGTGGACTGAAGAATGCGGCAACGAGGCTTTACCTTGCTGGAAGTGCTGGTGGCGCTGCTGATCGTCGGCACCGCGCTGGGCGCCGCCCTGCGCGCCATGGGCAGCCTGACCCAGAACAGCGAAGGCCTGCGCAGTGCCATGATGGCCACCTGGTCGGCCGAGAACCGCCTGGTGCAGGTGCGCCTGGCCAAGGGCTGGCCGGCGACCGGCAAGACCACCTTCGAGTGCCCGCAGGCCGACCTCAATTTCATTTGCGAAGAAGAAGTGATCGCCTCGCCCAACCCGCGCATGCGCCGGGTCGAGGTGAGCGTATTCGAAGCCAGCGCGCCGCAGCGGCGCATCATCAAGCTGGTGCAACTGGTGCTGCAAGAATGAAGAACGCGCGCGGCTTTACCCTGGTGGAACTGCTGGTGGCGATCACCGTGCTGGCGATCGTCGCCGTGATGGGCTGGCGCGGGCTGGACGGCATCGTGCGCTCGCGCGAGCAGCTGACGCAGAATATGGAGCAGACGCGCGGCATCCAGCTCACCTTCGCCCAGATGCAAAGCGACCTGGAACAGATCGCCGACAAGGGCCTGCTGCGCCAGCGCCCGAATATCATGGCCGACAGCGGCCGCCTGGTCTTCATCCGCACCGTGCTGGCGGAGAATGCGGCGTCGCAGTTGCAAGTGGTGAGCTACCTGATTCACGAGGGCGTGCTGGTGCGGCGCGAGTCGCGCCTGACGCGCGACCTGGTGCAGCTGCAAGCCTTGTGGCAGGCCGCCCTGGGTGATGCCAGCCCGCAGGGCGCGGTGGCGCTGCAGAGCGGCGTGACCAGCATGGACGTGCGCGTATGGGAGAGCGGCAGCTGGAAAGCGGCTGGCAATTCGTCGACCGCGTTCAGCGACGTTACGCCTGGCGGCGCCGGTGGCGCGGGCGGGGAGGGTGCGGATGGCGCCGTTGTGGGCGGCCCGGGCAGCGGCGGCATCGGAGGCGGCGGCCCCGGCGGCACCGGCACCTCTGGAGCGGTGCGGGCCCCGACCGAAGGCCCGACCGGCCTGGAAATGACGCTCCTGATCCGAGGCCAGTCCGTGCCCCTGACCAAAGTATTCCTGCTGGGGGCCGTATGAAACCACGCTTCCCGGCGCGCCAGCGCGGCGTGGCTGTTGTTACCGCGCTACTCCTGACCACCCTGGCCGTTTCCATCGTGGCCAGCTTGTTCTGGCAGCAGCAGGTGCAGGTACGCTCGATGGAAAACCAGCGCCTGCACTTCCAGACGCGCTGGATTCTGCGCGGCGGCCTTGATCTGGTGCGGCTTATCCTGCGCCAGGACCTGATGGACAACCGCATGGTCACGCGCGCCGACGGTATCTGGGCCACCCCGCTGGCGGAAACCCGGCTGGACCAGTTCGTGGAGCGCGAACGGATCGAGGGCGAAACCTTCGACGCTTCAATTTCAGGACAGACTTACGACGCGCAGTCGCGCTACAATCTTGCGAATCTTGCCATCGTGGGCGGGGCCGGCGGCATCAACCGCGCCCAGTTGGCGGTCTTCACGCGCCTGCTGCAGAACCTGCAGCTCAATCCAGCGCTGGCGCAGGTGGTGGCGACCCAGGTCGCGCGCAGCGAAGGCGCCGGCCTGCTGGCGCAATCCGGCCCGCCCCAGCCGAACGTGCTGCCGGTGCAGGCCGGCAATGGGCAACCGATGAAAATGCTGCGCCCGGAGGACCTGCTGTCGGTGGCCGGCTTCGACCAGAAGGCCATCGAGAAACTGCGGGAATTCGTGGTCGTGCTGCCGCAGGCGCAGACCCCGATCAATGTGAACACCGCCCCGGCCGAATTGCTGGGGGCACTGGCGCCGGGCATGGCGACGGCGGAAGGGCAGGCGCTGCTCGCGGCGCGCAAGCGCACGCCGTATATGAACAAGCAGGCGTTCGAGGCGCAAATGACGTCGCTGGGCAAGACCCTGCAGCCGGATGTCGAGGTGGACACGCGCAGCGACTACTTCCTGGTGCTGAGCCGGGTCAAGCTGGACCGGGCGGAGCTGATGTCCTGGTCGCTGGTGCACCGCGCGCAAAACGGCACGCAGATCGTCTGGATCCGGGAAATCTAAGGGAAATTAGGGAATAGGGAAGGCAAGCTTTGACAACACTCTACATTCGGTATCCGGCCCGCGCCGCAGCCGCCGACAGCGGCGTGCCGGCCAGCTGCCAGTTCGCCCTGGTGGGCGACGGCGGCAATGTGATGCAGCAGGGCGCCGGCGCCCTGGGCAACCTGGGCGAACTGGTGTCCGGCGCGCGCCGCGTGGTGCTGCTGCTGGCCGCCGCCGATGTCTCGCTGCTGAAGGTCAAAGTCCCGCCGCTGTCGGGCGCCAGGCTGAAATCGGCGCTGCCGCACCTGGTGGAAGAGCAGGTGCTGGGCGACCCCGCCGACTGCGTGCTGGCGCTGGCGCCTCCCGCCAACGGCGACAGCGACGAGCGCGTGGTGGCCGTGGCCAACCGCGCCTGGCTGGAAGTGCTGGTGAAAGCCCTGGTGGCGCAAGGCGCGCAAGGCGTATCCGCGCTGCCGGTGCAATTGTGCCTGCCGCTGGCGCCGGGCAGCGCTTCCGCCGCGCTGGGCCTGGACGACGCCGGCCTGGAACTGACCCTGCGCAGCGCCCCCTACGAGGGTCTCGGCCTGACCCTGCCGAACGCCCCCGAGCCGGCGCTGCACACCCTGCGCGCGCTGGCCGGCGACGCGCCGGTCACGCTGTACGTGGCGCCGGCGCAGCGCGCCGAGTATGCCGCCGCCGCGGCCAATGTGGCGGGCATCACCCTGGAAGAAGACAACTGGATACACCGCGTCGCCGCCGCCAAGGCCGTGACGCTCGACCTGGCGGCCAGCCTGGGCGCCGCCAGCGGCGCCACCGCCCGCGCCTGGGCGCGCTGGAAATGGCCGTATCGCATCGCCGTGGCCGTGGTCGTGGTCAATATCGTCGGCCTGAACTGGGAATTCATGCGCCTGAAACGCGAAGCTGCTACCGTGCGCCAGAACATGGTGCAGGTATTCCGCGCCGCCTACCCGAACCAGCCGGTGACGGACGACCCGGCGGCGCAGATGCGCCGCAATATCGCCGTTGCGCGCGCCGGCAGCGGCGGCGGCAATGCCGATGATTTCACCAATATAAGCGCCGCCCTGGGCGAAGCGCTGGCCGTGCTGCCCAACCGCGAAGTGGTAGCCGGCGTCGATTACAAGGACCGCAGCATGACCGTCAAATTCAAGCCGGGCAGCGTCGACGCCAATGCGCTGGCGCAGATGCAGGCGGCCCTGGCGCAGCGCAAGCTGTCCGCCAGCGAGAGCGGTCCCGGCGTGTGGCTGGTGAAAGCGGGAGGCAAGTAATGGCGAGCCTGAACGACACCCTCAACGGCTACCGCGCCCGTGCCGCGGCATGGTGGAGCGTGCGCACCGAGCAGGAGCAGCGCATGCTGTCGATCGGCGGCGCCGTGGTCGCCTTCGGCCTGGTCTACGGCATCTTGATCGACCCGGCGCTGACAGGCCGCGACAAGCTGCAACAGGAGCTGCCGAGACTGAACCAGCAAGTGGCGGAACTGCAGGCCCTGGCCGGCGAGGCGGCGCAATTGGCGGCCAACCCGCCGGTGCAGCCGCAGCCCCTCGCCAAGGACGGTGTGGCGGCCACGCTGCAAGCGAACGGCCTGACGCCGCAAAACCTTGCCGTCACCGGCGACTACATTAAAGTGGAATTCAAGGGCGTGCAGTTTGCCGCCCTGGTGGGCTGGCTCGACACCATGCGCCGCGAGCAGCGCGTCGCCGTGCAGGAAGGGCAGGTGACGCAGCAAGGCCCGGCCGGCCAGGTGGACGCCAACCTGACCCTGCGCCAGGAAACGGTTGCCCGATGAAGCGAGCGGTATTGTGGCTGCTGGCGATTGCCCTCAGCGCGGGCCTGACCGTGCTGGCCTTCCTGCCTGCGAGCTGGATGGGTCAACTGGTCGAAGCGCAGAGCGGCGGCCGTTTGACCCTGGGCGATGCGCAAGGTACGCTGTGGCGCGGCTCCGCCTTTATCGGCGGCGCCGCCAGCAAGGATGGCGCGGTCACCCCGCTGCTGCCGGGCCGTTTCAGCTGGCGCCTGTCGCCGCTGGTGGTGTTCGGCAGCGTCGACATGGAATTGCAGAACCCGGACGCGCTGACGCAGCCGGTGTCGCTGCGCGGCGGCTGGAGCAGCTGGGAAGTCAGTCCGGCGGCATTGATGCTGCCGGCCGACGGACTTGCCGGACTGGGCGCGCCGCTCAACACGCTGGCGCCAAGCGGCCGCATGAAGTTGTCCTGGACCTCGCTGCAGATCGAGCGCGCGGGCCAGGCGGTGGCGCTGCGCGGCCGCACCACGCTGGAAATGCAGGACATGGCGTCGCGCCTGTCGCCATTGAAACCGCTGGGCAGCTACCAACTGGCCTTCGACTGGCAGGGGCAGCAAGCCGCGCTGGCACTGAGTTCGCAACGCGGCCCGCTGCTGTTAAGCGGTGCCGGGAAATTCGAGCATGGCCGCTTGCAGTTCTCCGGCCAGGCGGAAGCCGCAACAGGATACGAAGACCAGCTGGTCGGCCTATTGAACATGCTGGGCCAGCGCAAGCCGAACAGCGTTAAAAACGTCATTGCACTAGAGTTCCGATAATGAAAAAACATACTGCAAGCCCAAAATCCTTCCCGGCGCTGCGCCGCCTGAGCGCCGCCGCGATGCTGTGCTGTGCGCTGGCGCCCGCCGCGGCCCCCGTCACGGCCTGGGCCCAGCCCAATGACGAAGCCGCGCTCAACTTTGTCGGCGCCGATATCGAATCGGTCATCAAGGCGGTCGGGCACTACACCAACATCACCTTCCTGATCGACCCGCGCGTCAAGGGCACCATCAGCCTGGTGTCGGAAAAATCGATCACCAAGTCGCAGGCCTTCTCGCTGCTGGCCTCCGCGCTGCGCCTGCAAGGCTATGCCATCGTCAGCGGCGACGGCTACGCCAAAGTGGTGCCGGAAGCGGAAGCCAAGCTGCAGGCCTCGCCGACCGTGGTGGGCGGCACCAAGAGCCCGCAAGGCGACCAGGTGGTGACCCAGATCTTCCACCTGAACCACGAGAACTCGGCCAACCTGGTGACGGTGCTGCGGCCCCTGATCACGCCCAACAACACCATCAACGCCAACCCGGGCAACAACACCCTGGTCATCACCGACTACGCCGACAACCTGAAGCGCCTGGCCAAGATCATCGCCTCGCTGGACGCGCCGTCGGCGGCCGACCTGGACGTGATCCCGGTGCGCTACGCCATCGCCAGCGACCTGGCGGCCATGATCAACAAGCTGCTGGAACCGGGCGCCGGCGGCGATTCCGGCCGCGTCAACCTGGTGCCGGACCCGCGCACCAATTCGCTGGTGGTGCGCGCGCCGTCGGCGGCGCGCGCCAACCTGGCCAAGTCGCTGATCGCCAAGCTGGACCAGCCGACCGCGCAGGCCGGCAATGTGCACGTGGTCTACCTGAAGAACGCGGAAGCGACCAAGCTGGCGGAAACCCTGCGCGCCGTGGTGTCCGGCGACACCAGCGCCGCCGGCGGCCAGGCGGGCGGCCTGGCATCGCTGGGCGGCGGCAATAGCGGCACCGGCCAGATAAACCAGTCCGGCATGGGCCAGACGAGCCAGGGCGGCAACCAGAGCGGCGGCCCGAGCAATCCGGCCCTGAGCGGCAGCGGCAACCGCAGCGGCGGGACGACATCAGGCGGCGGCGGCCAGGCCGGCTTCATCCAGGCCGACGCCACCACCAACACCCTGATCATCACCGCGCCGGAAGCGGTCTACCGCAACCTGCGCACCGTGATCGACCAGCTGGACGTGCGCCGCGCCCAGGTCTATATCGAATCCATGATCGTCGAGATCAATGCCAACAAGCTGTCCGAATTCGGCGTGCAGTGGGCTGGCCTGAGCGGCAACGACGGCAGTACTTACCGCGTCGGCGGCGGCACCACCTATACCCGGGCCGGCAACAGCAGCATGGTCAACCTGGCTGCCCTGATCGATGGCAAGTCTGGCGCGCAGCCGCCGAGCGGCGGCCTGACGCTGGGCATCTTCAAGCAGCTGGCGAACGGCAAACTGGGCCTGGGCGCCGTGGCGCACGCGCTGGGCACCGACGGCGACAGCAATATCCTGTCGACGCCGAACATGCTCACGCTGGACAACGAAGTGGCCACCATCAAGGTCGGCCAGAACGTGCCGATCGTGACCGGTTCGTTCACCACGACCTCGGGCACCAACAACAACCCGTTCCAGACCGTGGACCGCAAGGACATCGGCATCACCCTGAAAGTGCGGCCGCAGATTTCGGAAGGCGGCACCATCAAGCTGGCGATCTACAACGAAAGTTCGAGTATCGACGACGTCACCAATACCGCCGGCCTGATCCTGAAGAACCGCGTCATCGAAACCAATATCATCGCCGACGACGGCCAGGTGCTGGTGCTGGGCGGCTTGATCCAGGACGATGCCAACGACGGCGTCGACAAGGTACCCGGCCTGGGCGACCTGCCGCTGATCGGCCACCTGTTCAAGTACCAGAAACGCGAACGCAAGAAGACCAACCTGATGGTGTTCCTGCGCCCGGTGGTGGTGCGCAACCGTGAGCAGGGCATGAACCTGACCGCCGACCGCTACGACTACATGCGGGCCACCCAGCAGGCGGCCATGCCTGAACCGAGCATCACGGTGCAGAGCCTGGGCGCTGCCATGCTGCCGGAACTGCAGGACGGCAAACCAGTCGGCAGCGGCCAACTGGCCAAACCGATCGCGCCGGCCGCGCCGTCCGTGCCTGAACAGAAACAGCAACAGTAAAAGCGAGCAATGAGCAACCTCCTGCCTTACGCCTTTGCGCGCGACTTCCTGGTGCTGGCCCAGCCCAGCAGCGAAGCCGAGCACGCGGTCGATGTGATGATGTCGAATGCGACGCCGGCTTCCGCCATTGCGGAAGTGTCGCGCCGCTTCGGCCGCATCAACCTGAAACACCTGTCGCGCGCCGACCTGGAAGCGGCCATCGCCACGGCCTATGCCAGCGCTTCCGGCGATGCGTCGCAGGTGGCGGAGGAATTCGATGCCGACCTGGACCTCACCAAGCTGCTGCAGGATGTGCCGGCCATCGAGGATTTGCTGGAGTCGTCGGATGACGCGCCGGTGATCCGCATGATCAACGCGCTGCTGACGCAGGCGCTGCGCGACGGCGCATCCGACATCCATATCGAACCGTTCGAGCAAACCTCGGTGGTGCGCTTCCGCGTCGACGGCGCGCTGCGCGATGTGGTGCGCCCGCGCAAGGCGATCCACGGCTCGCTGATTTCGCGTATCAAGATCATGGCGCAGCTGGACATCGCCGAGAAGCGCCTGCCGCAGGACGGCCGCATCACGCTGCGCGTGGGCGGCAAGCCGGTCGACGTGCGCGTCTCGACCCTGCCGACCGGCCACGGCGAACGCGCCGTGCTGCGCCTGCTGGACAAGGAAGCGGGCCGGCTCGACCTGTCGCACCTGGGCATGAGCGAAAAGATGATGGGGCAGTTCAATAGCCTGATCAACCAGCCGCACGGCATCGTGCTGGTCACCGGGCCGACCGGTTCGGGCAAGACCACCACCCTGTACGCCGCGCTGTCCATGCTGAACAACACCTCCACCAACATCATGACGGTGGAAGACCCGGTCGAATACGACCTGCACGGCGTGGGCCAGACCCAGGTCAACGCGCGCATCGACATGACCTTCGCCAAGGCCCTGCGCGCCATCCTGCGCCAGGACCCGGACGTGATCATGATCGGCGAGATCCGCGACCTGGAAACGGCGCAGATCGCGGTGCAGGCATCGCTCACCGGCCACCTGGTGCTGGCGACCCTGCACACCAACGACGCCGCCGCCGCCGTGACCCGTTTGCTGGACATGGGTATTGAACCGTTCCTGCTGTCGTCCTCCCTGCTGGGCGTGCTGGCGCAGCGCCTGGTGCGCAAGCTGTGCCCGAGCTGCAAGAGCTTCGACGGCGCGCAATGGAAGGCGGTCGGCTGCGAACATTGCGGCCACACCGGCTACCAGGGCCGCGTCGGCATCTACGAGCTGCTGCAGACGGACGACAGCATCCGCGCCCAGATCCACGACCGCAGCTCGGAAGCGGAGATCCGCGCGGCGGCGCAAAAGCACGGCATGAGCACCATGCGCGAAGACGGCGAGCGCTGGCTGCAGCAGGGCGTCACCACGCAGGCCGAATTGCTGCGCGTGGCGAAGGACTAAGCGATGCCGGCTTTCCGTTATGAGGCCGTGGATGCGGCGGGCGCCAGCAAGAAGGGCGTGGTCAATGCCGACAGCGCCCGTTCCGCGCGTGCCGACCTGCGCTCGCAGGGCCTGGTGCCGATCAAGGTGGACGCCATCTCGGCCCAGGTGGACGCCAGCGGCGCCACCGCGCGCCGCGGCTTCGGCGAAAAGCTGAGCACCAACGAGCTGGCGCTGTTCACGCGCCAGCTAGCCAGCCTGCTGGAAGCCGGCCTGCCGCTGGAGCAGGCTTTCACCGCTTTGCTGGAGCAGGCCGAGCGTCCCTATGTGCGCGACCTGGTGGCCTCGATCCGCTCGGAAGTGATGGGCGGCGCCTCGATGTCGGACGCGCTGTCGCG
The DNA here is from genome assembly GCF_009857475.1 of Pseudoduganella guangdongensis. Taxonomy (GTDB): domain Bacteria; phylum Pseudomonadota; class Gammaproteobacteria; order Burkholderiales; family Burkholderiaceae_D; genus Rugamonas; species Rugamonas guangdongensis. The sequence continues at coordinate 47,157 of NZ_WWCJ01000014.1, forward strand.
CCACCCGCGCGACTTCCAGGAAATCTACCGCGCCCTGGTGGCGTCGGGCGAGCAGATCGGCCAGCTGTCGCGCGTCCTGTCGCGCCTGGCCGACTACATCGAGCGGCGCAACGCCCTGGTGCAGAAGGTCAAGCTGGCCTTCACCTACCCGGCCATCGTCACCGTGGTGGCCTTCCTGATCGTGATCTTCCTGCTCACCTATGTGGTGCCGCAGATCGTGTCGGTGTTCGCCAACACCAAGCAAAAGCTGCCGCTGCTGACCGTGATCATGCTGGCCATCTCCGACTTTGTGCGCAACTACGGCTTCGCCATGCTGGGCATTGCGGTGGCGGCCGGCGTAGTAGTGCGCAAGATGCTGCAGAACCCGGACGTCAAGCTGCGCTGGCATACCTGGCTGCTGACGGCGCCGCTGTACGGCAAGTTCGAGCGCAGCCTGAACACCTCGCGCTTCGCCAGCACACTGGCCATCACCACCGGCTCCGGGGTGCCGATCCTGCGCGCGCTGGAAACCAGCCGCGATACGCTGTCGAATGTGGCCATGCGCCAGCTGGTCGAGCAGGCCAGCGACTCGGTGCGCGAGGGCGCCAGCCTGGCGCGCTCGCTGTCGGCGCAAAAACACTTCCCGCCGATGCTGATCCACATGATCCGCGCCGGCGAAATCACGGGTGAATTGCCCGCCATGCTGGACCGCGCCGCCAGCGCGCAGGAAGCGGACCTGGAGCGCCGCACGCTGACCATTGCCGGCCTGCTGGAGCCGATGCTGATCCTGGCGATGGGCGTGGTGGTGCTGCTGATCGTGCTGGCCGTGCTGATGCCGATTATCGAAATCAACCAGCTGGTGCGCTGATACTGGAGAATTGAATTGAAACGTTTGCCTTTGATTAGCAGTGTGGCCGCGGTGGCGCTGTTGTCCGCCTCGCTGGCCTACTGGGGCATGCAGCTGTTTAAGCCGAAGCAGCGCCCGATCGCTGCGGTGCCCATGGCGCAGGCGCCGGAAGCGAGCCTGGATGCGGCGCGCGGGCTGTTCGGCGGGAATACGGCGGTGGCTGCGGTCAGCAATTTCCAGCTGCGCGGCGTGGTGGCCGATACGCGCGGGCGCGGCAGCGTGGCGATTATTTCGGCCGATGCGCAGCCGGCCAAGGCCTTCCCGGTCGGTGCGGAAGTGGCGCCCGGCGTGAGCGTGAAGGAGGTGCAGGCGCGCCATGTGATCCTGCTGGAGGGTGGGGTGCAGAAGCGCCTGGAGCTGATGGCGGATGCCGGCGGTAGCGCATCGCTGGCGATGCCGCCGCCGATGGAGCAGCCGCAACCCGTGCCGATGCCGCCGCCTCCGCCGCAGCAGATGGTGCCGGCGCCGCCGCCGGTGCAGATGGCGCCGGCCCAGCCGCCGACCACCTCGGCGCAACCGACGGGCGGGGCGCCGCAGACGCGATGAAGGGGCTGGCGCTAGCCTTGGTCCTTTGCGCGGGCTTTGCCGGCGCCGCCGAACCCCGGCAAACCGGGGTCGGACCCGAGGGTCCGACCCTTGGGTCTGACCCTGCAGTACCGGGTTCAGCCCGCCCCAAAGTCGCCCTGGTATTAAGCGGCGGCGGCGCGCGCGGTTTCGCCCACGTCGGCGTCCTGCGTGCCCTGCAGGAAATGCGCATCCCGATCGACCTGGTAGTCGGCACCTCGATGGGCAGCGTCATCGGCGGCGCCTGGGCCGCCGGCGCGTCGCTCAAAGACCTCGAAAAGATGGCCGCCACCACCGACTGGGACAGCGTGGTGGCCGACCGCCCGGCGCGCGACGAGCTGCACTTCCGCCGCCGCGACGAAGACATCCTTCTGCCATCGCGCATCGAATTCGGCATTACCCTGAAAGGCGTGCAAGGCCCGCCCGGCGCAGCCGGCAACGCCGCCCTGGAAATGGCCCTGCAACGCCTGCTGCCGCCCGGCACGCGCGACCTGCCGGTCAGCCAGCTCCCGCTGCCGTTCCGCTCGGTCGCCTCCGACCTGCTGACCGGCGAGCTGGTGGTGCTCGACAACACCCCCCTATTCCAGACCATGCGCGCCTCGCTCGCGGTGCCGGGCGTGTTCGCGCCGGTGCGCATCAAGGACCACCTGGTGGTGGATGGCGGCCTGGTGCGCAACCTGCCGGTCGACATGGCGCGCGCCATGGGCGCCGACATCGTCATCGCGGTCAATGTCGGCACCACCCTGGCGCCGGAAAAAGAACTGGGCAGCGCGCTGGGCGTCGCCAACCAGATGCTGCAGATCCTGACCGAGCAAAACGTGCAGCGCTCCCTGAGCGAATTGCGCAAGGACGACATCCTGATCGCGCCCAAGCTCGATGGCGTCAGCTTCCTCGACTTCTCCACCTGGGACAAGGCCATGAAAGCCGGCGAAGCCGCCGCGCGCGAACTGCAGCCGCGCCTGGCCGCGCTGGCGCTGCCGGAGCGCGAGTACGTCAGCCGGGAGAGCCTGCGCCTGGCCACGCCGGCCGATACCGACCGCGCGGTCAAGCTGGCGAAAGTGCAGGTGCAGGGCACGCGCGACGTGAACCCGGAAGTGCTGATCAGCCAGTCCGGCCTGGAACCCGGCCAGCCCACCACGCGCGAGCAGGTGCGGCAGGCGGCGGTGGCACTCTACGGGCGCGGCGATATGGCGCGCGTGGAAACGGATATCGACGACCTGGATGGCGAGCGCACCGTCACCATCCGCGCCACCGAGGCGGAATGGGCGCGCAGCCGCATGCGCGTGGGCCTGGAGCTGACCAGCGATTTCCGCGACTCGAACGATTTCGCGATCAAGGTGATGCATGTGCGCTCGGCGCTGAACAGCTGGGGCGGCGAGATCCGCACCGAAGGTCGGCTCGGTAATGAGCGCGGCCTGGGCGTGCAGTGGTGGCAGCCGCTGGGTGCGGGCGGCAAGTGGTTCTTCATGCCGTCGGCGCAGATCGGCAAGATTGCGGGCGATATCTTCGTCAAGCAGCAGCGCATGGCGCGCGTGTCGTACAGCGCGCGCAGCGCGTCGCTGGCGCTGGGGCGCCAGTTTGGCAACTGGGGCGAGCTCTCCTTCGGCGTGTCGCGCCAGGCCTACTCGGTGCGGCCGGTGATACCGCAGGACCCGACGGCGGAGGTGGCGCGCAAGTACGACAGCACCACCTTTGCGCGCTTCCGCGTCGATACGCTCGATTCGCTGGCGTTCCCGACGCGCGGGACGCTATTGACCATCGGGCGCCAGCGCACGCCGGGCAGCGGGCAGGGCGTGGGCACGGCGGCTTCCAATTGGAGCGCGACGGTGCTGCAGGCGTTCCGGGTCGATAACTGGGCGGGACATGTGTCGCTGGAGTGGGCCAAGGCGCAGGCGGGGGCGTCGCCGGTGGCGCTGGGCGGTTTCCTGCGCTTGTCGGGGACGCCGACCAATTCGATCCAGGACCCGACCCTGATGCTGGGGCGGGTGGTGCTGGCGCGCCGCATTGCTTCGCTGCCGAGTGCTTTCGGCGGGACCATGCGGGCCGGCTTCTCGCTGGAGGCGGGCGGCGGATTCGACCGCGCGTCGGATGCGACGGGACGGGCTTTGAAGCAGGCCGGGAGTGCGTTCTTGTCGGTGGAGACCAGGTTTGGGCCGCTGTTCCTGGGGGCGGGCGCGACGCGCGAGGGGGAGCAGACGCTGTATTTGTTCCTGGGGCCGGTTTGGTAGAAACCCGGCACACCAGGGTCAGACACAAGTGTCTGACCCTGTCTAAGCAACGGTTGGTGGTGCGGGTTGAGGTCTTTGACGTTCAGCGAAGATCAACAGCGCACAACCGGAACCATCGGCCGCCGAACTGACAGGGTCTGACCCTGCGGGTCAGACCTTGGTTTACCGGTTATCGTCCTCATCCCCACGCAGCTTCTTTTCAATCAGCTGCTTGCCAGCCTGCCGCTCCGCCGTAGTCCGGCTCTTATCATGCGGCCCGGCCGCGCGCGCCTTGGCCAGTGCCGCAATCGGATTGCGCGGCTTGCCAAAGTTTTGCGACGGCTCGACGCGGATCCGCATCTTCTGCCGCGTGGCCAGTGCCTTGTTTGCCATTACAGTACGTAGCGCGACAAATCTTCGTTGACCGCCAGCGCATCCAGCCGCTGGTTCACATACGCCGCATCGATCACCACCTGCTGCGCGCCGCTCTCGGTGGCGGAATAGGAGATCTCCTCCAGCAGCTTCTCCATCACGGTGTACAAGCGGCGCGCGCCGATATTCTCGGTGCGCTCGTTGACCTGGTAGGCAATCTCCGCCAAACGGTTGATGCCATCCGGCGCAAAGTCCAGCTGCACGCCTTCGGTGGCCAGCAGCGCCTCGTACTGCTTGGTCAGGCAGGCATCGGTGCTGGTCAGGATGCGCTCGAAGTCGGCAATCGACAGCGACTCCAGCTCGACCCGGATCGGGAAGCGGCCCTGCAGCTCCGGGATCAGGTCCGACGGCTTGGCCAGGTGGAAGGCGCCCGACGCAATGAACAGGATATGGTCGGTGCGCACCATGCCGTACTTGGTGTTGACGGTGGTGCCCTCCACCAGCGGCAGCAGGTCGCGCTGCACGCCGGCGCGCGAGACGTCGGCGCCGCCCACTTCCGAGCGGGTGGCGATCTTGTCCACCTCATCGAGGAAGACGATGCCGTTCTGCTCCACATTGGACAGCGCGATCTTCTTCATCTCGTCTTCGTTCACCAGCTTGGCCGCTTCCTCGTCGAGCAGCAGCTTCATGGCTTCCTTGATCTTGATCTTGCGCGCCTTCTTGCGGCCGCCGCCCATGCCGGAGAACATGGACTTGATCTGTTCCGTCATTTCCTCCATGCCGGGCGGCGCCATGATTTCCATGGTCGGGCTTTGCTCGGCCAGCTCGATCTCGATTTCCTTGTCATCCAGCTCGCCCTGGCGCAGGCGCTTGCGGAAGGTCTGGCGCGTGGTGTCGTCGCTGCGCGGCTCGGTGCCGGTGGCGGCGAAGCCGAAGTCGCGCGGCGGCGGCAGCAGGATGTCGAGCACGCGGTCTTCCGCCGCGTCCTCGGCGCGCGCGCGCACCTTGGCCATTTCGCTCTGGCGGGTCTGCTTTACGCCGATTTCGATCAGGTCGCGGATGATGGTATCGACATCGCGCCCCACGTAGCCCACTTCGGTGAACTTGGTCGCTTCCACCTTGATGAAAGGCGCGTCGGCCAGCTTGGCCAGGCGGCGCGCGATCTCGGTCTTGCCGACGCCGGTCGGGCCGATCATCAGGATGTTTTTCGGGGTGATCTCGTGGCGCAGCGGCTCTTCCACCTGCTGGCGGCGCCAGCGGTTGCGCAGCGCGATGGCGACGGCCTTCTTGGCCTTGCCCTGGCCGACCACATGCTTGTCGAGTTCGCCGACGATTTCTTGAGGGGTCATGTTCATGCTGGGTCCAGGGTTTCGATGATGTGGTTCAGGTTGGTGTAGATGCACAGCTCGCCGGCGATGGTCAGCGACTTTTTCACGATCTCGGCCGGGGAAAGGTCGGTGTTCTGCGCCAGGGCCAGGGCGGCCGACTGGGCATAGCTGCCGCCCGAGCCGATGGCGCCGATGCCGCCCTCCGGCTCCAGCACGTCGCCGTTGCCGGTGATCACCAGGGTGGCCTCCTTGTCGGCCACCAGCAGCATCGCCTCCAGGCGGCGCAGCACGCGGTCGGTGCGCCAGTCCTTGGCCATTTCAACCGAGGCGCGCAGCAGGTGGCCCTGGTGTTTTTCCAGTTTCGCTTCAAAACGGTCGAGCAGGGTAAAGGCATCGGCGGTGCCGCCGGCAAAGCCGCACAGCACCTTGTTCTGGTACAGCTTGCGCACCTTGCGCGCGGTGCCCTTCATGACGATATTGCCAAGCGTAACCTGGCCATCGCCGCCAATCGCGACCTCGTTGCCGCGACGCACGCACAGGATGGTGGTGCCGTGAAATTGTTCCATATGTTAATGCCTTTGAATGGGAATTAACGCGGCATTTTGGGGCGCGAGCCCCAAAATTCAATATTTCCGACCAAATGGGGACGAATCAGTACTTGTGCGGGAACAGCCGCGCTATATCAGCATAGCCCAGTAAACGCATCAGCGCCGCCACCAGGTGGTTCAGGTCGCGGAACTCGATGCGGCGCTCGCCGCCGTTGGAGAGCTCGGCAATCTTCGATTGCAGGGCGCTGGCGGCGCCGAACTCCATGCGCGCCAGGCGGCTGCAGTCGAACACCAGCACCGGGTACTGGCCGGCGTATTCGTCAATGGCGGCCAGCAGCTTGCCGGCGTCGCCTTCGATCACGGCCGGCAGCATGAAGCGGTCGGAGGCGCCGGCCGTGGCCTGGCGCGGGGCGTTGGCGACCTTGCTCGGGGCGACGAAGGGCGGCGGCGACACCTCGAACGTGACGCAGTAGTCCATCGAGGATTCCTCGAAGTCTTTTTCGCGGTTGAGCAGGCGCAGCAGCTCAAGATAGAGCAGCCAGGGCGCTTCGCCGTCGTCGCGCTTGCCGATGGTGAGGATGGCGCGCACCTGGTCGGCCAGCTCGGTGGCGCCCACCACCAGCAGTTCGCGTTCGCCGCCCTGGACTTTCTTGAGGGCGGCCAGCAGCAGGGCGCAGCCTTCCGGATCGACGCCGTTGACGCGCGAGAAATCTAGGCGCAGCGGCAACTTTTGGTTCATGCTGTCCAGGCGCTCCAGCTGCGGTGCGGCCGCGGCGTTCAGGATGCCGGCCAGGGCCAGGGTCGGGGCCACGCCGGAATAGCCGGTGGCCACCGGCGCTTCGCTGGCGGCGCCGGCCGGGGGCACCCAGGAGGGCGGCGAGGTTTCGTACTGGCTGGCGTAGTCGATCGAGATGTTCTCGAACGATTCCTGCCGGCCCAGCACCTGGTACAGGTCGAACAGCATCCACCACACGGTGCGGTCCTGCGCCGCGTCCGGCAGGCTGCCCAGCAGCATCTGCTCGGCCACTTCGGCCTGGCCGTTCGAGTACAGGATGGCGATCTCTTCCACGATGGGCGCGCTTTCGGCGGCGGCCGCTTCCAGCGGCACGTCCTCGTCGCCCAGCAGTTCGGTGGTGTACTGGTCCAGCATGGGCAGCGTGGCGCCGTCGTTGCTGGCGGCAGCCGGCTGCAGCGGGCGTGGGCGGCGGGCCCAGACCGGTTCCGGTTCATTGAAGATGTCGGCCGCCATCGCCGCCTCAATGGCGTCGATCTTCATGGCGGTGGCGCGCGCGATCTCGCGCTGCAAATCCGACTGCTGGGCGCGCTGGCGCTCCAGTTCGCTGTTCGCGGCCAGGCGTGCAGCGCTATCGTCCTCATCTGAGACGACTTCGTCGGCTTTGCCTTTTTTGAAAATGGAGAACAGTCCCATAGGATCACTAGTGTAGCCCAAGGGAAAAAAATAAGGGCGTCCCGTAGGAGAGAGGTGCAAGAAAAAAGCACGCCGCGGCGTGCTTTTTTCCGCTTGCGCCTGAATCAGTCGCCGTACAGCTTCTGTTTCAGTTCGCGGCGTTGCTGGGCTTCCAGCGACAGGGTCGCGGTTGGCCGGGCGATCAGGCGTGGGATGCCGATCGGCTCGCCGGTTTCTTCGCAATAACCATAGTCGTTATTGTCAATCGCCTGGATCGACTGCTGCACTTTCTTCAGCAGCTTGCGCTCGCGGTCGCGGGTACGCAGTTCCAGTGCGTGTTCTTCCTCGATGGTGGCGCGGTCGGCAGGGTCTGGCACCAGCACGGTTTCGCGCAGGTGTTCGGTGGTTTCGCCAGCGTTCTTCAGCAATTCTTTTTCAAGGTTTTGCAGCTTGTTCTTGAAAAACGCCATCTGGGCCGGGTTCATATAGTCCTTCTCGCTCATTTTCAGAATTTCTTCTTCGGTGAGCAGGACTTCTGCGGCAGGGGTCGATTTATTTGCTTTTGTCATGACTTCGCTTACCTTCGATACGACAGGGTTTTCAGATTTGCAGCGCTGTGGTGCTTCAAAAAGCGCCCTAGTTTATACCAAACACTGTTCAAGGCCAGTAATAAAGATGTCTTTTGGCAGATTTTTACCAATAAACACCATTTTGCTGGCGCGTGTCTCGTTTTCGCCCCATTTGGCGCCCAGGTCGCTGCCCATCAGCTGGTGCACGCCCTGGAACACGACCTTGCGTTCGGCGCCCTGCATCAACAATACGCCTTTGTAACGCAACATGCGAGGACCGTACACATCAACGAGACCGCCCAGGAATTCATCGAGTTTGGCCGGGTCGAACGGGCGCTCGCTCTTGAACACGAAGGCCGCGATATCGTCGCTGTGATGGGAGTGGTGGTGGTCGTGGCTGCAGTGCTCGCCATGCGCATGGTCATGGCCGTGTCCATGGTCATGGCCGCAGTGCTCGTCGTGCACATGTTCTTCCTCGGCCAGGAAGTCGGGGTCGATCTCCAGCTTTTCATTCAGGTTGAAGCCGCGCAGGTCCAGCACCTCGCTCAGCGGCGCCTTGCCGAAATCGGAGCGGCTGATCGGCGCGCGCGGGTTGATGCGCTTCAGGCGCGCGCTCAGGGCGTCGACAGCGGCGGCGTCCACCAGGTCGGTCTTGGACAGCAGGATCTTGTCGGCGAAGCCAACCTGGCGCTGGGCTTCCTCGTGCTGGTCGAGCTGCTGCATGGCGTGGCGCGCATCCACCACCGTGACCACGGCGTCGAGCATGTAGTTAGCGCCCACTTCCTCGTCGACGAAGAAGGTCTGCGCCACCGGGCCCGGATTGGCCAGGCCGGTGGTTTCAATCACCACGCGGTCGAACTGGATTTCGCCGGCGGCGCGCCGTTTGGCCAGCTCGGATAAGCCGATAATCAAATCGCCGCGCACGGTGCAGCAAATGCAGCCGTTATTCATTTCCACGATTTGCTCGCGCGATTCCTGCACCAGGATTTCGTTGTCGATATTCTCCTGGCCGAATTCGTTTTCGATGACGGCGATTTTCATGCCGTGCTCTTCGCGCAGGATGCGGTTCAGCAGCGTGGTTTTGCCGGCGCCCAGAAAGCCGGTCAGGATAGTGGTGGGAATCATTGCCATATTCGTACTCGCTGCATTTGGAATCGGTCGATTATGCCGGAAATTTTTTTATTGTGGCAAATGCGGTTCGTGAGCCAGATCAAGCTTGCGCCTATTTAATTTTAGCCCGTGGATGGGCCTTGTCATAGACCAGGGCCAGGTGCTGGAAATCCAGGGCGGTGTACACCTGGGTCGAGGTGATGCTGGCGTGGCCCAGCATCTCCTGCACGGCGCGCAAGTCGCCCGAGGATTGCAGCACGTGCGAGGCGAAGGAGTGGCGCAGCATGTGCGGGTGCACCGGCACCGGCGCGCCGGCCTGGATGCCGTGCGCCTTCAGCCGCAGCTGCACCACGCGCGGCGTGACCCGCTTGCCGCGTTCGTTGACGAAGAGGGCGCTGCTGCCGTCGGCCGGGGCCGGGCGCACCGCCAGCCAGGCCTGCAGGGCGTCCAGGGCGGCGCTGCCGACCGGCACCCGGCGCATCTTGCCGCCTTTGCCGGTGACCACCACTTCGGCGTTGTCCAGCTCCAGCCAGCCGAGCGAGGCGGGCTGGCCGGCGCCGGCCTTGCGGAATTCGCGGTCCAGGCCGGCCAGCTCGGAGACCCGCAGGCCGCTTGAATACAGCAGTTCGAACATGGCGCGGTTGCACAGCTGGGCCGGCGCGTTGGCGCCGGCGCTGGGCGTGGCCGGAGCCACCAGCTGCACCGCGTCGTCCACCGACAGGGCCTTGGGCAGGGTCTTGGCGCGCTTGGGGGCGCGCACGCCTTCCACCGGGTTGAGCGGCAGGGCGCTATGCTGGCCGAGCCAGGCGAAAAAGCCGCGCCAGCCGGACAGCTTGCGCGCGATGCTGCGCGCGTCCAGGCCGCGGCTATGCAGCTGGGCCGCGTAGCGGCGGATATCGAAATGGGTCAGGGCGTCCCAGGCTTTGCCGTCGGACAGGGTGGCCAGCTCGCGCAGGTCGCGGCCATAGGCGGCGACCGTGTGCGCGGACAGCTTGCGCTGGCTGGCCAGGTGGGCCAGGTAGGCGTCGGCCTGCTGCAGTTTGCCGTCGCCCGTGCTGCCCATGGCGGCTTAGGCCAGCACCGGCGCCAGCGCGACGCTGGCGGTTTCGCCGATATGCACCAGGAAGTCGGTCGCCATCAGCGAGGTGAAACGTTCCGGGTCCGGCGAACCCATGATCAGCAGGCCGAAGGCGGCGCCTTTGCTGCCCGGCTTGCGCAGCGGCAGGATCACGGTCGACTTGATGTGCTCGGCGTCGTCGAGCCAGCGCACGGCTTCGAAATCGTTGTTGCTGCCGCAGTAAGGCGCTTGCAGGCTGTTGGCGAACAGGCGCGCATCTTCCGACACGCCGCTGGCGAACCATTCGTCGGCGAATTCCGGCGCCACATTGAACAGGCGCAGGGTGGCGGCCGGCACGTGGAAGCTGTCGACCAGGCCTTGCGCCACGGCGCGCGGCACTTCGGCATCGCGGCGCACTTGCAGCAGCGCCTGGTTCCAGCTGTGGAAGCGGTTGGCGATGGTGGCGTTTTCCTGGGCGTGGCGGGTCAGGTCGGACAGGCGCAGCTCCAGCGCCTTGTACTTGTCGCGCATGACTTCCATCTGGCGTTCTTGCAGCGATACCGCGCGGCCGGTCAGGGGACTGGACAGTTTGACGTCACCCAGCAGGTTGGCGTGTTCTTCGAAGAAGTGGGGATTGTCGGCCAGGTACTGCGCGACGATTGCGGAATCCAGGGTGTCGGTCATTGTTGATGTCACATCGAATGTTGCAGGCGCGGACATTTTAACCGGGAAACCGAGCAACCGGGGTCAGAGCCCAAGGGTCTGGCCCCGGTTTCGCGGTTTAGAAGTTGTGATGAATCCCCAGCGCGTAATGGTTCTGGTTCATATTGCTGCTGGCCGGCGCCGTGCTAGTCGGCACCTTCTTCTGCGACAGATCCAGGTAGAGGTAGGTGCGCGGCGAAATATTGTGCTCGTAGCCGACCGAGATTTCCTTGGTCTTCACCTCACCATCGGTATCGCGCTGACCATAACCGAAGCGCACCAGGCCCACGCCCACGTTGTAGTTGGCGCCCAGCACCCACGACTTCATGGTGTCGTTGATGGCGCGGATATGGCTCATATCCTGGCGGCCATAGCTGCCCATCAGTTTCAGGGCCGGGATCGGGCGGTAGTATGCGCCGACCGAATGCCATTTCACCTCGGTCGAGTTGCGCTCGGAGCCGGCGTACACCGCGTACTGCGGCATGGTGCCCGGCGCGGAATAAGTGGCGCTGACCGAGTAAGGGTAGGCCTGGGCGCGCGAGCCGGCCGGATACTGCGGCGCCACGGTCGTGCCGCGGCCGACGATGGCGGTGGCCAGGCCGTTGTTTTCCTTGCTGCCCAGGTTGAGGTTGAGCTGGAAGCCGTTGAAGACCGGCGAGTTGTACCAGAGCGCATTGGCAAAACGGTTGCCCGAGTTGCCGGCGGCGCCCAGCGGGTCGGAACCGCTGCCCGAGACGGCGGCGCGGTAGCCGGCCACCATCAGGTCGGTCTGGAAGCCGGCCACGTTCGGCATGCCGGACCATGGCTCGAACTGGGTGGTGGTTTCCTGCAGCGAGGTCAAGGCACGGCCCAGGCGCACGGTCCCGAAGCCGCCTTGCAGGCCGACCCGGCTTTGACCCTGGAACAGGGGACGCGTGCTGCGTTCGATATTGCCGGTATCCACCTCGTAGCGGATTTCCAGGTGGAACAGGGCTTTCAGTCCATTGCCCAGGTCTTCCTGGCCACGGAAACCGAGTTTGCTGTTGTCGCGTCCACCTTCCTGGATGGCGGTGTTGGCGGAATTGCTGGTCTTGTGAATCCCGGCATCCAGGGTGCCGTAAATAACCACGTTGGATTGCGCAAAGGCAGCACCGCTGAAAGCACCCATCAAGGCCATGGCCAATAACGATTTCTTCATGTGTTCGTCCTTTTTATCAATGAGACCGGGGATATGCATGGTTATACGATAAGTGCATAAAGCGCCCAGTTCCGGGGACTTGGTCATTTATCCGCACTAAAAAGGGTCAAAACCGTCCAAAGCGGGGCGCGTTGTTGTATTTTTGAAACGCTTGCTACCCTGCTCATAGAGTGTAAGGAAGCCGCAAGGAAGGGCTGTCACATTTGCGCTATATCAAAAAGTCTGGGAGTTGTGCGCCTGCAATTTGGCGCACCGCTACACTGGGCAAGCAGCTTTTTCCTTGGAAACCGGATAGATCGATGGCAAATCGAGAAGAGCTGGTGATTATCAGGGGAGCGCGGTCAGGAGACGCCGCCGCCCAGTTGGCGCTGGGCAAACTCTACCTGTTTGGCGGGGCCAGCCTGCCACAGAACGTGCCGACTGCTTTGCATTGGCTAAGCCGCGCCGCGGACCAGGGCGAGGCCGAGGCCTGGCACCTGATCGGCGCCTACATTCCCTTTGAGGTCGCGCACGCCGCGCGCGCCCAGGCCTTGCCGTGGCTCGTCCGCGCCGCGCAGGCGGGCGTGCCGGATGCCGCGCAGACCTTGGCGCAGCTGCGTGCCGCCGAGCCGGCGCCGATGCCGGCCGTGCCGCCTGTGGCCAAGGCCGGGGCGGTGCCGGGCGCGGCGTGGCCGGCCGGGGCACACAGCGCGGCAGCCCTGCCGGGCAATTCGGCTGGCGGGCAGGCGCGCGAAACCGCTGCGCCGCACGTTGCCGCGCCTGGCCCGGATGGCGTGCCGGACGCTGGCGAACTGCTGCGCCAGCGCACAGTGGCGGCGCAAGCTGGCGATCGCGCTGCCCAGCTGGCGCTGGGCCTGCACCTGGCGCGCATGAATAGCGAAGGCGACCGCGTGGAACCGGGGAATGGCACCGTCAATTTCAAGCGCGCCCTGCGCTGGCTGGCGCAGGCCGGCGAGCAGGGCCTGGCCGACGCCTGGTTCGCCATGTCGCGCATTTACATCCGTCCCGAGTTTTCCCAGCGCAGCGCGAGCGAGGCGCATGCCTGCCTGGAGCGCGCGGCGGATATGGGGCATAGTGCCGCCCAGCTGGAATGCGGCATCCATGCCTGGCGCGCCCGCCGTGGCGCGCAGGACAATGATGTGCGCGCGCTGTACTGGCTGCAGAAAGCCGCGGCGCAAGGCAGCGCGGAAGCGCAACAGGCGCTGGAGCGCATTGCGCCGTCCTTGCCGCCTGCCAGTTGGGCCGATCCGTTGCTGCCCATGCTGACGCGCGAGCTGCTCGGCAGCCAGCCTTTGCTGGCGGCGCGGATCGAGCTGGCGGCCATGTTCCGCCTGACCCGGGCCGAGGCCTTGCTATTGGATGTGAAGGCGGCCGACCAGGGCCATTGCCTGGTGGTGGATATCCGCGCCAGCTATGGGCGCAGCAAGCGCCGGCTTGTGCTGGTGCGCACGGCGGCTGAGCGGCAGAAGCTGGACCGCATCGTGCGCGTGTTCGAGCAGGTGGGGGCGGATGTGGAGGGGAATTACCGGCAGCGCTTGTATCGGCTGAAGAGCTGGCTGGGGGCGGGGTTGATGGCGGCTGCCTGAAACCCGGTAAACCGGGGTCAGACCCATAGGGTCAGACCCCTGACGGTCTCGGGGCCTGTGGCATGGAAAGGGTCTGACCCTTCGGGTCAGACCCTGGTTTACCGGGTTTAAACGGTGATCTCGCCTTCGAACACGGTGACGGCGGGGCCGGTCAGGTACACCGGCTGCCCCTCGCCCGCCCACGCAATCGACAGCTGCCCGCCGCGCGCATCGACCCGCACTGGCGAATCCAGCAGGCCGCGACGGATGCCGGCCACCGCCGCCGCGCAGGCGCCGGTGCCGCAGGCCAGGGTTTCCCCGGCGCCGCGCTCGAACACGCGCAGTTTGACGTGCTGGCGGTTCACCAGCTGCATGAAGCCGGCATTGACGCGGCGCGGAAAACGCACATGGTGCTCGATCAGCGGCCCCATCAGCTCAACCGGCGCGGTATCCACATCGGCCACCACCTGCACCGCGTGCGGGTTGCCCATCGACACCACCGACACCTGCACCGTCTCGCGCTGGCCGCCCAGTTCCAGCACCAGCGGCCACAAGGTTTCGCGCCCTTCCGGCTGGCCCTGCAGGCCTTCCGCATCGAACGGCACCAGGGCCGGCTCCAGCACCGGCGCCCCCATATCGACAGTGACGCTGCCGTCATCCTCCAGGCGCGGCGAGATGATGCCGGCCAGGGTTTCCACCGTGATCTGGCGCGCGGCGGTCAGGCCCTTTTCCACCACGAATTTGACGAAGGCGCGCGAGCCGTTGCCGCACTGCTCCACTTCGCCGCCATCGTTGTTGAAGATGCGGTAGCGGAAATCGCAGCCCGGCACACTGGACTTCTCCACCACCAGCATCTGGTCGGCGCCCACGCCAAAGCGGCGGTCGGCCAGCGCCTGCCATTGGGCGGGCGTGAAGTCGACCTGCTGGTTGATGGCGTCGATGACCACGAAGTCATTGCCGGCGCCGTGCATCTTGGTGAATTTCAGTTTCATCGTTTGTTGGTATAGAAGGAAGGTTCGCCTTCCGGACGCGTCTTGAAGCGCTTGTGGGTCCAGAAGTATTCGGCAGGCGCTTCTTTGATGCGTTCTTCAATAAATGCATTCATACGGCGCGTTGCCGCGACCATATCGGTTCCCGGGTAATTCTCCCACACCGGGTAAAACTTCACACGGTAGCCGGCGTAATCGGGCAGGAAGGTGGCGATCACCGGCATCACCTGGCCGCCGGTGGCCGCGGCAATGCGGGCGGTGGCGGTCAGGGTGGCGGCGGGCACGCCGAAGAAGGGCACGAACTCGGCATCCTTGTCGCCAAAATCCATGTCCGGCAGCATGAAATAGGGCAGCTTTTCCTTCAGCGCACGCAGGATCGGCTTGATGCCGTCCTGGCGCGTGAACAGGCGGACCGGCTTGAAGCGCGCACGGCCCATGCGCAGCACTTCATCGAACACCTTGTTTTTCTGCGCCACATACATCGACGAGGCCGACGCTTCCATCGCGATCGCGGCGCCCCCCACGTCAAGGCAGACAAAGTGCGGGCACAGCAGGATGGTCGGCTGGTCGGTCATGGCGGCCACCGGGATCTGGCCCGGCGGCATGCCGGCGCTGGTCTCCACCCGGATCAGCTTGCGCAGGCGCGCCTCCGGCGCCCACCACAGGATCGAGCGCTCCAGCACGCTGCGCGAATAGGCCTGGAAATGCTGGCGCGCCAGGGCGCGGCGCTGCTGTTCGCTGAGTTCCGGCATGGTCAGGCGCAGGTTGGTGAGGGCGATTTCGCGGCGCGCGCCCATCACCATGAAGAGCAGGCTGCCGACCGCCTTGCCGATACGGCCCAGCACCGGCAGCGGCAGCCAGTGCAGCAGCCACATAAAGCCAAGCAGGAACCTCATGCGGCCTCCTGCGCGCCGGGCGCGGCCACGCCGGCCGGCACCTTGTAGCGGTTATAGCTCCAGTAATACTGGGCCGGGCAACGGGCGATCAGCTTTTCCATTTCACGGTTGATGGCACGCGCCTGGGCGGCGGTGTCGCCGTCCAGCGAGCCCTCGAACGGCACGAAGCGCACCACGTAGCCTTTGCCGCCCGGCAAGCGTTCGGCGTACACGATCAGGACGACCGCGTCCCCCAGCTGGGCCATCTTGGCGGGCAGGGTCATGGTGTAGGCGCTGCGGCCGAAGAAGTCGGCCCACACCCCTTCACCTTCCTGCGGCACCTGGTCGGGCAGCAGGCCGATCGGCTGGCCTTTCTTCAGGAACTTGGCCAGCATGCGCACGCCGCTCATGGTGGCCGGCGCCAGCAGCAGGTTCTTGCGCGCGCGGGCGCCTTCGATCAGGGGCTTCATCGCTTCCTTGCGCGGCGGGCGGTACATGACCATCAGCTCGGTGCGGTGAGCGATTTCCTGGGCGGTGATTTCAAAGCAGCCCAGGTGCGGGGTCAGGAAGACGATGCCTTTTCCCTGGTCGAGGTATTGTTGCACCAGCTCCCAGTTTTCCACCGTGGCGCGCTGGGTCACGCGCTGCGGGTCGGCGCACCAGATGAAGGGCAGCTCGGCAATCGCTTTGCCCGCCTCACCCACGGCCGCGCCGAGGTGGGGGCCGAAGCCGGCCTGGGTCATATTGTCGCGCATGCGGCGCCGGTAGGATGGCGACAGCAGGTAGACCAGCCAACCCAGCCCGACACCCAGGGCGTGCAAAATTGGCAAGGGGAAAACGGAGAAAAAGCGGAATATTCTTAACAGCATTTATAAGTTTATAAGAGCAATTTATACGTTGCCCTGCACAAAAATTTTTTAAGAAGCGTAAAATACCACGTTAGAAGCAGCCGCTGAGTTAACAGACAACTTGCGAAGCGGGATATAAGAGTCGCTAAAGCGTCGCAAGCTGCATTGGTTTTGCGACAACAATTTTTTTTGAAACCAAGTAGGAGCTTGCGATGTCCAACGATTTCCTTTTCACCTCTGAATCCGTGTCCGAAGGCCACCCAGACAAGGTTGCCGACCAGATTTCCGATTCCATCCTCGACGCCATCCTGGCCCAGGACCCGCGCGCCCGTGTCGCAGCGGAAACCCTGTGCAATACCGGCCTGGTCGTGCTGGCAGGTGAGATCACCACGTTCGCCAACGTGGATTATATTCAAGTCGCCCGCGATACCATCAAGCGTATCGGTTACGACAATACCGAATACGGTATCGATTACAAGGGTTGCGCCGTGCTGGTTGCTTACGACAAGCAATCGCCCGACATCGCCCAGGGCGTTGACGAAGGTGCCGGCCTGGACCTGGACCAGGGTGCCGGCGACCAGGGCCTGATGTTCGGCTACGCCTGCGATGAAACCCCGGAACTGATGCCAGCGCCGATTTACTACTCGCACCGCCTGGTCGAGCGCCAGTCGCAGCTGCGCAAGGACGGCCGCCTGCCTTGGCTGCGCCCGGATGCCAAATCGCAGGTCACCCTGCGCTACGTCGACGGCCGCCCGGTGGCGGTGGACACCGTGGTGCTGTCGACCCAGCACGCGCCGGAAATGAGCCACTCGCAGATCGAAGAAGCGGTGATCGAAGAGATCATCAAGCCGGTGCTGCCGACCGCGTGGATCAAGGACACCAAATTCCTGGTCAACCCGACCGGCCGTTTCGTTATCGGCGGCCCGCAGGGCGACTGCGGCCTGACCGGCCGTAAGATCATCGTCGACACCTACGGCGGCGCGGCCCCGCACGGCGGCGGCGCGTTCTCCGGCAAGGATCCGTCGAAAGTTGACCGTTCCGCCGCCTACGCGGCGCGCTACGTGGCCAAGAACGTGGTGGCCGCCGGCCTGGCGCGCCAATGCCAGGTGCAGGTGTCGTACGCCATCGGCGTGGCACGCCCGATCAACATCACCGTGTACACCGAAGGCACCGGCGTGATTTCGGACGACAAGATCGCCGCGCTGGTGGCGGAGCACTTCGACCTGCGCCCGAAAGGCATCGTGCAGATGCTGGACCTGCTGCGCCCGATCTACGCCAAGACCGCCGCCTACGGCCACTTCGGCCGCGAAGAGCCGGAGTTCACCTGGGAACGCACCGACAAAGCCGCCATCCTGCGCGCCGCCGCCGGCCTGTAATCCCACAGCCGGGCCCGTGTCCACCATGGGGTCAGACCCCAAGGTGGACACGGACTCGGCCAGTAGTGCTACAATTTCCCCCTCTCCGAGGAGCGCTGCGACCAGCTAGCCTGGCCAGGCTCGGAACATCAACACCGCGCTCACGTTTCTTTTTTCAACACACTGAAAGGAGGGCGTGATGAACGCCGTACTCAAAGACTCCAAAGACTACATCATCGCTGACATCGGCCTGGCCGCATGGGGCGAAAAAGAGATCAAGATCGCCGAAACGGAAATGCCGGGTCTGATGGCAATCCGTGAGGAATTCGCCGCTGCGCAGCCGCTGAAAGGCGCCCGCATCACCGGTTCGCTGCACATGACCATCCAGACCGCCGTCCTGATCCGCACCCTGGAAGCCCTGGGCGCGCAAGTGCGCTGGGCCTCCTGCAATATCTACTCGACCCAGGACCACGCCGCCGCCGCCATCGCAGCCGTCGGCACCCCGGTCTTCGCCGTCAAAGGCGAAACCCTGGACGAATACTGGGACTACACGCACCGCATCTTCGAATGGCCGGGTGAAGGCGTGTACTCCAACATGATCCTGGACGACGGCGGCGATGCTACCCTGCTGCTGCACCTGGGCGCGCGCGCCGAGAAGGATATCTCCGTGCTGGCCAACCCGGGCTCGGAAGAAGAGATCTGCCTGTTCAACTCCATCAAGGCCCACCTGGCCAAGGACGCGACCTGGTACTCCAAGCGCCTGCCGCACATCCTGGGCGTGACCGAGGAAACCACCACCGGCGTGCACCGCCTGTACCAGATGCACAAGGACGGCAAGCTGGCCTTCCCGGCGATCAACGTGAACGACTCCGTCACCAAGTCCAAGTTCGACAACCTGTATGGCTGCCGCGAGTCCCTGGTGGACGGCATCAAGCGCGCTACCGACGTGATGGTGGCCGGTAAGATCGCCGTCATCGCCGGCTACGGCGACGTGGGCAAGGGCTCGGCGCAAGCCATGCGCGCCCTGTCGGCGCAAGTCTGGGTGACCGAGATCGACCCGATCTGCGCCCTGCAGGCGGCGATGGAAGGCTACCGCGTGGTGACCATGGATTACGCCGCTGAACACGGCGATATCTTCGTGACCTGCACCGGCAACTACCACATCCTGACCGAAGCGCACATGCTGAAGATGAAGGACCAGGCGATTGTCTGCAACATCGGCCACTTCGACAACGAGATCGACGTTGCGGCGCTGAAGAAGTACCAGTGGGAGAACATCAAGCCGCAGGTGGACCACGTGATCTTCCCATCCGGTAAGCGCATCATCCTGCTGGCCGAAGGCCGCCTGGTGAACCTGGGCTGCGGCACCGGCCACCCTTCGTACGTGATGTCGTCCTCGTTCGCCAACCAGACCATTGCGCAGATCGAGCTGTTCGCCAACACCAAGGCCTATCCGGTCGGCGTGTACACCCTGCCGAAACACCTGGACGAGAAAGTGGCGCGCCTGCAGCTGAAGAAGCTGAACGCGCAACTGACCACGTTGACCGAAGAGCAGGCGGCGTACATCAACGTGAAAGTCGAAGGCCCTTACAAGCCTGATCACTACCGCTACTAAAACCCTGTAAACCGGGGTCAGACCCAAGGGTCAGACCCTGTTTGCGGCACCGGTAATGGATGGGTCAGACCCTTGGGTCTGACCCGGATTTGCCGGGTTATCAAATCGAGCAAACACCCATGCGTTTAGTCCTCACCTGGCTCATCAATGCCGCCGCCCTGCTGGCGGTGCCTTACCTGATGCACTCGATCGACGTCACCAGCATCGGCGCCGCCTTGGTGGCCGCCCTGGTGCTAGGCCTGGTCAACACCCTGGTGCGCCCCGTGCTGCTGTTGCTGACATTGCCCGTCACCATGCTGTCGCTCGGCCTGTTCATCTTCGTCATCAACGGCTTCATGTTCTGGCTGGTGGCGAAAGTGGTGGACGGCTTCCATGTGGACAGCTTCGGCTACGCCATCCTCGGCGCCTTGCTGTACAGCGTGATCTCCTGGGCCTTGTCTACCCTCCTGTTGAAAGACAAAGATGGCTAACCATAATTTCAGTATCGAGTTCTTCCCGCCCAAGACGGCGGAAGGGGCGGAGAAGCTGCGCGTCACGCGCGCCAAACTGTCCGAGCTGCATCCCAAGTACTTCTCCGTGACCTTCGGCGCCGGCGGTTCGACCCAGCAGGGCACGCTCGACACCGTGCTGGAGATCATGGCGGCCGGCGAAGAAGCCGCGCCCCATCTGTCCTGCGTGGGCGGCACGCGCGAATCGATCCGCGCCATCCTGCAGCAGTACAAGTCGCACGGCATCAAGCGCCTGGTGGCGCTGCGCGGCGACCTGCCGTCCGGTTACGGCATGTCGGGCGAATTCCGCTATGCCAATGAGCTGGTGGAGTTCGTGCGCGCGGAAACGGGCGACTGGTTCCATATCGAAGTGGCGGCCTATCCCGAGGTGCATCCGCAGGCGCGTTCGTCGCAGGACGATATGAACGCCTTCGTGCGCAAGGTGAAGGCGGGCGCGGACGCGGCGATTACCCAGTATTTCTATAACGCCGACGCCTACTTCCACTTTGTCGATGCGGCGCAAAAGGCGGGTGTGGATGTGCCGATCGTGGCGGGCATTATGCCGATCACCAATTACACGCAGCTGATGCGCTTCTCGGATATGTGCGGGGCGGAGATTCCGCGTTGGGTGCGCTTGAAGCTGGCGTCGTTCGGCGATGATTCGGCCTCGATCAAGGCCTTCGGGCTGGATGTGGTCAGCGACTTGTGCGAACGGCTGCTGGCCGGCGGCGCACCGGGCTTGCATTTCTACTCGATGAACCAGGCTGTCGCGACGACGGCCTTGTGGCAGCGGCTGGTCTAAAACCGGAAAACCAGTGTCAGGCACAAGTGCCTGACACTCAAGTGTCTGACCCCGTGGGTCAGACACTGGTTTACCGGTTCTAGTCCTCAGTAATAATCCGGTCCAGCGCCACATCGTGCCCATCGCTGCCGAAATCGGCAGCCAGGCAACGATACGCCACCCCAACCGTGGCCGGCCGCGGCGCGCGCGCCAGGGTGCGGTCATAAAACCCCCCGCCATAGCCCAGCCGATACCCCTGCAAGTTATACCCCAGGCACGGCACCAGCAGCGCCGGCGGATATTCCGCCGCCAGCCGCAAGTGCGCCGGCACCGCCACCCCCATCTTATCCTTCACCATCGGCTCGCCGATGTCCCATTCCGCGAACGCCAGCGGCGCATGCTTCTCCAGCACCACCGGCAGCAGCAGCTTCACCCCAAGGCCAGCCAGCTCAGCATAACACGCGTGCAAGTCAGGTTCATCGCGCAGCGGCCAGTACACGCCCACCGCGCCAACACCGGTTTCACGCCACCACTGCACCACCTTCGCACCAATTTCCCGGTCCCACTGCGCGCGGGTTTCCGGCGCCAATGCGCGGCGTATGGAATGCAGATGCTGGCGCAGTTCTGCCTTGCCTGAGGCTGGCTGGCCGTCGGGGTTGCGTGGTATGCTACTTGGGCTGGTCATATCGTGAATTACCTTGAGAGTCGTACATTGATTTCCACCTCGAAATGGATAGCCGGCGCACTGATGGTCGCAGCATGCGCCGCCTCGCCACTGGCCTGGTCGCAGGATAACGCAAGCAACAGCCGCAAGGAAGATGATGCGTTCCTGCTGCTGCGCGACGCCGTGCGGCGCGACGACGCTGCCAAGGCGGAGTTCTACGCTGCGCGCCTTGCCGACTACCCGATTCCTTCCTACGTCGATTACTACCGCCTGAAGGCCCGCTTCAGGGACGTGTCGAACGCCGAGGTGCGCGCCTTCCTGAAAACCTATGACGGCAGCGCGATCGCCGACCGCATGCGTAACGACTGGCTGCTGGAGCTGGGCCGCAAGCGCGAATGGGCCACCTTCGATGAAGTGTTCCCGCAATTCGTGCTGCAGGACGACACCCAGGTCAAATGCTACAACCTGCTGTCGCGCCTGACCAAAGGCCAGAACGTGGCCGCCGAAGCGCGCGTGCTGCTGATCTATCCGCCCAGTTACGGCGAAGGCTGCGGCGCGCTGATCGCATCGCTGGCGCAGACCGGCCAGTTCACGCAGGAAGACTTGTGGCACCAGGTGCGCCTGGCCGGCGAGACCAATGCCACTGGCCCCGCCAAGCGCACCATCATCCTGCTCAACGGCTCGGACGTGAAAATGGGCCAGGCGGTGGATTTGCCGACGCTGGCGCTGGCCAAGGGCCCCGGCGTGACGCGCGCCGACCACGAAACCTTCCTGGTGGCGGTCGGGCGCGGCGCCCGCTCCAGCATGAAGATCGCCAAAATGGCGCTGGAAAAAGCGGAACCGAAACTCACGCCGCAGGAACGCGCCATCGGCTGGGCCAACCTGGCCCTGGTGGCGGGCTACTCGGTGGCGCCGGAGACGGCGCAGTACTGGGCCAAGTCGGCCGGCGCCCCGCTGACCAACGATCAGATGCAGTGGAAGACCCGCATCGCCCTGCGTGAGCGCGACTGGAAAACCGTCAAGGCCACCATCGCGGGCATGCCGCAGCATTTGCGGCGCGACCCGGCCTGGGTGTATTGGAGCGCGCGCGCCACTGCCGCCGAAGCAGGCCACAATACGCCGGAAGTGCTGGCCGCCTACCGCAGCATTGCCGACCAGTCCAGCTACTACGGCATCCTGGCCGGCGAGGAAGTGGGCCAGCTGGTGACCATCCCGCCGCCGGGCGTCGCGCCGACGCCGGCCGAAATGGCCGCCATCGCCGCCAACCCCGGCCTGCAGCGCGCCCTCAAATTCTTCGACATGCGCCTGCGTTTTGAAGGCACGCGCGAGTGGAACTGGGAAACGCGCCGCCTGAACGAGCGCGAACTGATCGCCGCCGCCGAATTCGCGCGCGAGAAGCATGTGCTGGACCGCATGGTGTACACCTCCGAGAAGACGCGCGTGCAGGCCGACTACACGCACCGCTACCCGGTGCCGCACGACGACATCATGCAGCCCACCACCAGCACCCTGGGCCTGGACCGGGCCTGGGTGTATGGCCTGATCCGCCAGGAATCGCGCTTTATCATGGACGCTCAATCGTCGGCCGGTGCCTCCGGCCTGATGCAGGTGATGCCGTCCACCGGGCGCTGGGTGGCGCGCAAGATCGGCCTGTCCGACTTCGTGCACGGCATGCTGACCGACGTGAAGACCAATATCCTGCTGGGCGCGAACTACATGAACATGGTGCTGGGCAGCATGGACGGCTCGCAGGTGCTGGCCACCGCCGCCTACAACGCCGGACCGGGCCGCTTGCGCTCCTGGCGCACCCAGTTGAGCAAGCCGATGGACAGCACCATCTTCATCGAATCGATTCCATTCTTCGAAACGCGCGGCTACGTGAAAAACGTGATGGTCAACGCCACTTATTACGCAGCCCTGTTCGAAGGCAAACCGCAATCGCTGAAAGCGCGCCTGGGCCCGACCGTGACGCCCAAAGGCTACACCGAGCAGGAACAACAGGAAGCCACTTACGGCGGACGATAGAGGAGACCGAAGGAAGCCATGCACACCACAGAACTCGACCCGAAACTCGCAGAGACCCTGGCCGCCGCGCGCGAACCCGGCCTGACCCTGGTGATCGGCAACAAGAACTACTCCTCGTGGTCGATGCGCCCGTGGGTGGCGATGAAAGCCTTTAACATCCCGTTCACCGAAGTGCGCGTGCTGCTCGACCAGCCCGACACCTCGCACAATCTCTCGCTGTACAGCGCCAGTGGCCGCGTGCCGGTCCTGCTGGCGGGCGATATGACGATCTGGGACAGCCTGGCCATCTGCGAATACCTGGCCGAGCAATTCCCCGACAAGCCGCTGTGGCCGCGCGACGTGGCGGCGCGCGCGCTGGCGCGCTCGGTGTGCGCCGAGATGCACAGCTCCTTCAGCAGCCTGCGCAGCACCATGTCCATGAATATCAAGGGCAGCTACCCGGGCAAGGGTCGCACCCCGGCCACCCAGGCCGACATCGGCCGCATCAGCGAAATGTGGGAAGAATGCCTGAGCCGCTTCGGCCACAACGAATTCCTGTTCGGCGAATTCTCGATCGCCGACGCCTTCTTTGCGCCGGTGGTGTGCCGCTTCAAGACATACGGCGTGGTGCTGCCGCCCGCGCTGTCGGCCTACTGCGAGCGCATGCGCAGCCATCCAGCGGTCGACGCCTGGATCGCCGGCGCCCTGGCCGAAACCGAAACCGCGCCCCTGCACGACGCGGAGATGCCGGACGATTGATGGGTATGAAGACATACGTGGTTGGCGGCGCGGTACGCGATGCTTTGCTTGGCTTGCCCGTCCAGGACCACGACCATGTGGTGGTCGGCGCCACGCCGGAAGAGATGGTGAAGGCCGGCTACCGCCCGGTGGGCAAGGATTTCCCGGTCTTCCTGCACCCGCAGACGCAAGAGGAATATGCGCTGGCGCGCACCGAGCGCAAGACGGCGCCCGGCTATAAAGGCTTTGTCTTCCACACCTCCAGCGACGTGACGCTGGAAGAAGACCTGGTGCGGCGCGACCTGACCATCAACGCCATCGCGCGCGGCGACGACGGCGTGCTGGTCGACCCCTACCACGGCCAGCAAGACCTGAAAGACCGCATCTTCCGCCACGTCTCCGACGCCTTTGCTGAAGACCCGGTGCGCATCCTGCGCCTGGCGCGTTTTGCGGCGCGCTTCCCCGACTTTAGCGTTGCGCCGGAAACCAATGCGCTGATGCAGCGCATGGTGGAGCAGGGCGAGGTCGATGCCCTGGTGCCGGAGCGCGTGTGGCAGGAAGTCGCGCGCGGCCTGATGGAGCAGAAGCCATCGCGCATGCTGCAGGTGCTGCGCGAGTGCGGCGCGCTGTCGCATGTCATCCCCGAAATCGACGACGGCAGCGCCATCGCGCCAATCATCGACCGCGCCGCCTCGCCGCAGCGGGAGCCGGAGCTTGGCTTGCCGGAACGCTTCGCCGTGCTGCTGTACGACCAGCCCCTGCCGCAAGTCGAGCAAGCCAGCAAACGCTTGAAGGTGCCGACCGAATGCCGCGACCTGGCTGTGATGACGGCGCGCGATCATGCCGCTGTGGCACAGGCGCTTGCACTCGACGCAGCCGCCATGGTCGCCCTGTTCGAGCGCTGCGACGGCTATCGCAAGCCGGCCCGCTTCGCGCAATTCCTGGCTGCGGCCGAATGCGCCGGTCCTGGCCTGGCGCCGCAGCGCGCCTTGCTGGCCCGGGCGCTGGAAGCCGCACGCGGCGTCAATGCCGGCGAGATCGCCCAGCGCGCCGCCGGCCAGCCGCAGCAAATCCCCGAGCTGGTGCGCGCCGCGCGCGTGGCCGCCGTGCGCGCGACGCTGGACGCCAAGGAGCAAGCCGATGACCAGCCTTAATTTCTTCCGCAACCCGCTGCGCGGCCTGTTCGGCGGCGCAGACCGGCCCACCATCCCGATCAAGGAACTGCGCGAGCGCGACCGGCGCCGCATGCTGAAGCACTTCCTGGCGCTGGAGCGGCACGACCGCCTGCTGCGCTTCGGCACCCCGGTAAACGACGAACAGATCACGCGCTACGTCGGCAGCATCGACTTCGACCGCGACCTGATATTCGGCGTGTACAACCGCGTCTTCAAGCTGGTCGCGGTGGGCCACCTGGCCTTCGCCGAGCGCGATGCCGACAAGCACAAGTCCACCGAGAAGGACCAGGTGGCCGAGTTCGGCATATCCGTGCTGAAGTCGGCGCGCGGCCTTGGCATCGGCTCCAGGATGTTCGAACGTGCCAACATCGCCTGCCGCAACAACGACGTCGACACGTTGTATATGCACTGCCTGTCGTCCAACGCCACCATGATGCACATCGCCAAAAAGGCAGGCATGGAGATCCACCGCGACCACGGCGAAGCCGACGCCTACCTCAAGCTCGGCCCGGCCGACCCGGCCAGCGTGCTGCAGGAAGCGATGGAAGAACAGCTGGCATCCCTCGACTACGCGCTGAAAGCCAACGTGCGCGCCGCCAGCAAATGGCTGGATAAGCTGCCTGGGGTAAAATCGGACGATTAACCGGGGAGGCAGCCATGCCGCGCGCCATGCTGACAATTGCGGTCGTCCTGGCCCTGGCTGCGGCAAGGGCCGGTGCCGCGCCGCTCAACTTCTGCATGGAAGACATACCGCAGGCGCCATGGACCATGCCGGACGGCAGCGGCCTGAATATCGAGCTGCTCAAGCGCGTCGCCAAGTTGACCGGCGAGCAGTTCAACTACGTGGCGCGGCCATGGAAACGCTGCGAGGCAGAGACCCGCAGCGGCATCATGGATGGCATGATCGGTCCCTCCGACAACCCGCGTCGCCGCGCCTTCAGCCGTCCGCCGCTCAAGGCCGACGGCACGCAAGACCCGTCGCGCGCCATGTACCACGACCACGTCGACCTGTACCTGCGCGTGGACAGCGGCGCTAGCTGGGACGGCAAGAACCTGCACAACCCACGCAAGATGGTGGTGGCCCAGCGCGGCTACTATATTGTGGAGATACTGCAGGCGCGCGGCCAGACCGTGATCGATACGGCCAAGGCGGCCGAAGACGGGCTAAGGCTGCTGGCCGCCGGCAGCGCCGACGTGGCCGTGCTGATGGGGCGCGATGCGGAAGCCCTGCTGCGCGACGATCCGCGCTACCTGGGCAAGGTGGTGCTGGCGAAGCAGCCCTTCGCCAGCTTCGACTTCCACCTGATGGTGGGCCGCAAGGCGTACGACAAGGACCCCAAGCGTTTCGAGGCGATCTGGAACGCGATCGCCAAGGTGCGCGCGACTACCGAGTACCAGCGCCTGGAGCAGTCGCAGGTGCGCCAGCACGATCACGACTGAGCACCGAACGCATGCCGTAGGCGAAGGCCAGGCCGCTCACATACATCAACACCCCGTACAGCGCGCCGGGCAGGGCGTAGGCGTCGTTCTGCAGCACGCTGCTGCCGATGACCATGGCCAGGGTGCCGTTCTGGATGGCGGTCTCGATGCCGAGCGTGACGGACTGCTGGCGCGACAGGCGGGCCAGCCAGGCCACGCCAAAGCCGCAGGCCAGCATGATCACATTGAGCGCCAGCGCAAACGGCGCCAGGGTGGTGAAGTTGGCGGTCAACAGCGCCCAGTTCTTGGCCACGGCCGCGATCACGATAAGGATGAACAGCACGGAGGCGATCTTGGTGCACACGCCCTCGATGCGCTGGCCGACGACGGGTTTCAGGTGGCGCAGGGTCATGCCGATGGCGACCGGCAGGCCAAGCATCAGCACCATTTGCTTCATCATGGCGCCGACCGGGGCTTGCACCACTTGCTCGCTACCGGCGAAGTGGCCGAGGGCGAAGGAGACCAGCAGCGGCAAGGTGAAAATGGTCAGCACGCTGGCTACGGCGGTGAAGCTCAATGCCAGTGCCACGTCGCCGCGTGCGATGTAGGTGAGCAGGTTGGAGGTGGTGCCGGTAGGGCAGGCGGCCAGGATCATGAAGCCGACCGCGAAGGCGCCGCCGATGCCGGCCACCTTCAGCATGGCGAAGCAGGCCAGCGGCAGCAGCACGAAGTGGCACAACACGCCGACCAGCAGCGCGCGCGGCTGCTTGACGATGCGGCCAAAGTCGGCCGGGGTCAGGCCCAGGCCGAGGGAAAACATGATGAACGCGAGTGCGGCGGGCAGCAGCAGCGATGAAACGATGTCACCTTGCATTACGAAGTCTCCTTAATATAGTAGTCTTGCGTTTTCTACCATACCTCAAACTTCGCGGATGAAGCCATTTTTCTTGATGCACAGTACCAAGCGCCACCCGTCGGCGGTGCTGCTTTTGACCCAACTGGCGGGCATGCTGCTCTACCCATTCCTGGAAACCATGCGCGGCGGCCACACGATCTTCAACCTGTTCGGTATTGTGGTGCTGGTGGTGGCGACGCGCATGGTGCGCCGCACGCCGGGCCATGCGTGGATCAGCGCCAGTATCGCCGGGCCGGTGGTGGTGCTGCTTTGCCTGCAGATGCTGTTTGACATGCCATGGCTGCTGCCCTGGTCGTCGGGGCTGGAGGCGGCCTTCTACTTTTATGCCGCGGTGAGCCTGGTGGCGTACATGATGGAAGACCGCGAGGCGACCACCGACGAACTGTTCGCCGCCGGCGCCGCATTTACCTTGCTGGCCTGGGCTTTCACCCACATTTTTGTGCTGCTGCAGGCGCTGCAGCCGGGCACTTTCGGTTCCGCCGTCAACCCGGCCGACCCGCGCACCTGGACGGAGTTGAACTACCTGAGCTTCGCGCTGCTGTCGAGCACCGGCATCGGCGACGTGATTCCCCTCACGCCCCACGCCCGCGCCATCGCCAGCGTCGAAATGCTGGTGGGGCTGATGTACCTGGCCGCCGTGGTCTCGCGCCTGATCGGCTTTACGCTGCAGTCCAACAAACAGTAGGTTTTATACCAGCGGCAAGGCGGTGGTGTCCTTGATGCGCTGCAGGGCGAAGGAGGATTTCACGTCCAGCACGGCGGGGTGGCGCAGCAGGGTGGCCATCATGAAGCGCGAGAAGTGGTCCATGTCTTCCACGTGCACGCGCAGCAGGTAGTCCATTTCGCCGGTCATGGCGTAGCAAGCCACCACTTCCGGCCATTGCTCCACGGCCACCGCGAAGTCGGCGCGCGGCGAGGTGCCGGTCGGGTTCACACCGAGGGCGCGCGCGTTGCTGTGGGCGGCGGCGTCGCTGTGCTTTTCCAGGCGCACGTTGACGTAGGCCAGCAGGCCGAGGCCGATTTTGTCCGGGTCGAGCAGCGCCACGTACTGGCGGATCACGCCTTCCTCTTCCAGGCGCTTGATGCGGCGCAGGCAGGGGGAGGGGGAGAGGTTGACTTGCTCTGCGACATCCTGGTTCGACAGGCGGCCATCCGTTTGCAATATGGACAAAATCTTGCGGTCAGTTTTATCCAGCGCAATCTTGGTCATAAATTCCTCTTTCAATCGATGTTCTGGCAATATTATTGCTCAATGCGATCGTTGTTGGGAAATGTTTGCAATTAAATGTCGCAGCCCGGGGACTATACTGTGCGCAATTCTAATAGGGAGACGCACCATGAAATTCACCCCATGGGAAAACCCAATGGGCACCGACGGTTTCGAATTCGTCGAGTTCGCCGCACCAGATCCCAAAGCCCTCGGTAAGTTGTTCGAAAACATGGGCTTTACCGCTATCGCCCGTCACCGCCACAAGGACGTGACGCTGTACCGCCAGGGCGATATCAACTTCATTATTAACGCTGAGCAAGATTCCTTCGCCCAGCGCTTCGCGCGCCAGCACGGTCCGTCCGTGTGCGCGATTGCCATCCGCGTCAACGATGCGGCCTTTGCTTACCAGCGCGCGCTGGAATTGGGCGCGTGGGGTTTTGACAACAAAACCGGTCCGATGGAGCTGAACATCCCGGCCATCAAGGGCGTGGGCGACTCCCTGCTGTACCTGGTGGACCGCTGGCGCGGCAAGAATGCGGCCGACGGCAAGCCGACCGGCGCAATTGGCGATATCTCGATTTATGACGCGGACTTCGTGGCCATCGAGGGCGCGAACCCGAACCCGGTCGGCAATGGCCTGACCTATATCGACCACCTGACCCACAATGTGCACCGTGGCCGCATGAAGGAATGGGCGGATTTCTATGAGCGCCTGTTTAACTTCCGCGAGGTGCGCTACTTCGATATCGAAGGCAAGCTGACCGGCCTGAAGTCGAAGGCCATGACTTCGCCTTGCGGCAAGATCCGCATCCCGATCAATGAGTCGTCGGATGACAAGTCGCAGATCGCCGAGTACCTGAACGAGTACCACGGTGAAGGCATCCAGCACATTGCATTGGGGACCGACGGCATTTATCAGTCGGTGCAGGGGCTGCGCGACCAGGGCATCGTGTTCCAGGACACGATCGAGACCTACTATGAATTGGTCAACCGCCGCTTGCCGAACCATGGCGAGAATGTTGAGGAGCTGCGCCGCTTGCGCATCCTGATCGACGGTCATTCGAACGAGTCGGAGCGTGAGCTGCTGCTGCAGATCTTTACCCAGAATGTGATTGGGCCGATCTTCTTTGAGATCATCCAGCGTAAGGGCGACCAGGGCTTCGGCGAGGGCAACTTCCGCGCGCTGTTCGAATCGATTGAGCTGGACCAGATTCGACGCGGCGTGCTGGAAGATCCTTCCAAGTCGGCTGCGTAACCCCGGTAAACCAGGGTCAGACCCAAGGGTCAGACCCTGACACGCGACCGCCGCAGACCGGGGTCAGACCCTCGGGTCTGACCCCGCCTTACCGGGTTAAAAGTATTCCCGGCAACCCCGCATCAAGACGGGGCGCCGTTCACAATTTAAGAAGTTTTGGAGACAACCCTGATGAACGCACCCGTCAAGAGTGGCGAGCTATCGCCAGCGCACGACATCACCCTCGACGATAAGTGGACCCTGGAGCGCGGCCGCGCCTTCATGACCGGCACCCAGGCGCTGATCCGCCTGCCGATGATGCAGCGCGAGCGCGACCTGAAAGCCGGCCTGAACACCGCCGGCTACATCACCGGCTACCGCGGTTCCCCTGTCACCTCGGTCGACCAGACCGCGATGAAGGCCAAGAAGCACCTCGACGCGCACCACGTCAAATTCCACCCCGGTATGAACGAAGACCTGGCGGCGACCGCCGTCTGGGGCACCCAGCAAACCAACCTGTTCGAAGACGCCAAGTACGACGGCGTATTCGCCATGTGGTACGGCAAGGGCCCGGGCGTTGACCGCTGCGGCGACGTCTTCAAGCACGGCAACAACGCCGGCTCCGCCAAGCATGGCGGCGTGCTGGTGCTGGCCGGCGACGACCACGCGGCCAAGTCCTCCTCCACCGCGCACCAGTCGGACCATATCCTGAACGCCTGCGGCATCCCGGTGCTGTACCCGTCCTCGGTGCAGGAATACATCGACTACGGCCTGCACGCCTGGGCCATGAGCCGCTACACCGGCCTGTGGGTGTCCATGAAATGCGTCACCGACATCATCGAATCGGGCGCCGTGGTGGACTTCGACCCGGACCGCGTGCAGATCCAGATGCCGGACGACTTCGAGCTGCCGGCCGGCGGCCTGAATATCCGCTGGCCGGACACCGTGCTGGACATGGAAGTCCGCATGAACACCTACAAGTGGTACGCCGCCCTGGCCTACTGCCGCGCCAATAAGCTGAACAAGATCATCTGGGATGCGCCCAAGCCGAAGATCGGCATCATCACTGCCGGCAAATCCTACCTGGACACGCGCCAGGCGTTGGCCGACCTGGGCATCGACGAGCAAGCCGCCGCCGATATCGGCATCCGCCTGTACAAGATCGGCATGACCTGGCCGCTGGAAGCGGACGGCGTGCACGAATTCGCCAAAGGCCTGGACGAGATCCTGGTGGTGGAAGAAAAGCGCCAGATCCTGGAATACGCGCTGAAGGAAGAGCTGTACAACCTGCCGGACGGCGAGCGTCCGCGCGTGGTCGGCAAATTCGACGACACCGGCGAATGGAGCAACCACGGCAAGACCGGCCACGGCGACTGGCTGCTGCCGGCCACCTATGAGCTGAACCCGGCCCAGATCGCGCGCGCCATCGCCTCGCGTATTGAGCACTACTGCAAAGACCATCCGGTGGCGGCGCGCGTGAAAGAGCGTATCGCCTTCCTGGAAGCGAAAGAGCTGGCGCTGAAAAACCTGCCGGCCAAGGCCAATCCGGAAACCGACCGCATTCCTTACTTCTGCTCCGGCTGCCCGCACAACTCGTCGACCAAGGTGCCGGAAGGCTCGCGCGCCCTGGCCGGTATCGGCTGCCACTACATGGTGCTGTGGATGGACCGCGAAACGTCCACCTTCACCCATATGGGCGCGGAAGGCGTGACCTGGGTCGGCCAGGCGCCGTTCACCAACGAGAAGCACGTCTTCACCAACCTGGGCGACGGCACCTATTTCCACTCCGGCATCCTGGCCATCCGCGCGGCCGTGGCGGCCAAGGTCAACATCACCTACAAGATCCTCTACAACGACGCCGTGGCAATGACCGGCGGCCAGAACGTGGACGGCCCGCTCGACCCTGGCATGATCTCGCGCCAGATCGCAGCGGAAGGCGTGACCCCGATCATCGTTGTCACCGACGAGCCGGAAAAGTACCCGGACGACTACAACTGGGCGCCCGGCGTCACCGTGCGCCACCGCTCCGAGCTGATGGACGTGCAGCGCGAGCTGCGCGACAAGCCGGGCGTGTCGGCCATGATCTACGACCAGACCTGCGCCTCCGAGAAGCGCCGCCGCCGCAAAAAAGGCGAGTTCCCCGACCCGGCCAAGCGCGCCGTGATCAATGAAGCCGTGTGCGAAGGCTGCGGCGACTGCTCCGTGCAGTCCAACTGCCTGTCGGTGGAGCCGCTGGAAACTGAACTGGGCCGCAAGCGCCAGATCAACCAGTCCAGCTGCAACAAGGACTTCTCCTGCGTCAACGGTTTCTGCCCGTCCTTTGTGACGGTGGAGGGCGGCGGCCTGAAGAAACCGAAAAAGGCGGCAGCAGCGGGCGGCGGCGAAGTGCCGGCCCTGCCATCGCCAGTGCTGCCTTCGACTGAGAACCCGTACGGCATCCTGATCACCGGCATCGGCGGCACCGGCGTGGTGACCGTGGGCCAGATCCTGGCCGTGGCGGCCCACGTGGAAGGCAAGGGCGCTATTGTGCTGGACATGTCCGGCCTGGCCCAGAAGGGCGGCCCGGTGATGTCGCACGTGCGCCTGGCGGACAAGCAGTCCGACCTGCACTCGACCCGCGTCGGCACCGGCAGCGCCGACCTGGTGGTGGGGTGTGACCAGATCGTGACTGCCTCGAAGGACGCCTTGTCGCGCATGGGCGAGGGCCGGACCTGGGCCGCCATCAACTCGACCGGCGCCACCACGGCGGCCTTCGTGAAGAACCCGGACTGGCAATTCCCTGGCAACTCGTCGCAAGCCGAGATCAAACGCGCCTGCGGCGAAGCCAACGTGGAATTCGTCGATGCGGGCAAGATCGCCACCGCGCTGATGGGCGACTCCATCGCCACCAATATGTTCATGCTGGGCTACGCCTTCCAGAAGGGCAAAGTGCCGCTCAGCGAAGAAGCGCTGATGAAGGCGATCGAGCTGAATGGCGTGCAAGTGGGCTTCAACAAGTCGGCCTTCAACTGGGGCCGCTACTGCGCGCACGACCCCGCCGCCGTGGCCAAGCTGGCCACCCCGGCCACCGTGATCGAATTCAAGCGCACCCAGACGCTGGAAGAGATCATCGCCAAGCGCGTGGAACTGCTGACCGCCTACCAGGACGCGGCCTACGCCAAGCAGTACAGCGACTTCGTGGCGCAGGTGCAGGCGGCGGAAAGCGCCTTCGGCAGCAAGAAGTTGACCGAAGCGGTGGCCCGCTACATGTACAAGCTGATGGCCTACAAGGACGAGTACGAAGTGGCGCGCCTGCACAGCGACCCGGCCTTCCGCGCGAAGATCGCCAATATGTTCGAAGGCGATTACAAGGTGAAGTTCCACCTGGCGCCGCCGCTGCTGGCGAAGAAGGACAAGGACGGCCACCTGGTCAAGCAGGAATTCGGCCCGTGGATGCTGACGGCCTTCGGCGTGCTGGCCAAGTTCAAAGGCCTGCGCGGTACCGCCCTTGACGTATTCGGCTACACCGCAGAGCGCAAGATGGAGCGCGCCCTGATCGGCGAATACCGCAACACCGTCACCGGCCTGCTGGGCAAGCTGGACGCCGACAACCTGGCCACCGCCGTTGCCATCGCCCGCATTCCGGAAGACATCCGCGGCTACGGCCACGTCAAGGAGCGCCATCTGAAAGCAGCCAAGCAGAAGGAAGCCACGCTGCTGGCCGAGTTCAGCAAGCCGAAGCTCGCATCGCACGCCGCTTAAAAAATGGGGACGTACCCCATTTAATTTGCAACAAAAGCCGGGGAGCAATTCTGTCCCCGGCTTTTTCATAAGCATCTGCGAATTCATTCGTTCAGTAATGAATGTGGAATTGCTAAGGTGGCGCCTCGTCATCAGAGGACCACTTCAATGCAACCACAATACAAACCGAACTCGCTGGCAGCAGGCGTCCTCGCCTTGCTGTGCGGCGTCACGCAGGCCCAGGAAGCCATCACCTCGGCCGTCGTGATTACCGGCTCGCGCATCCCGCGCGCCAGCCTGGAGGGCCCATCACCGGTCACCGTACTGACCGGCGAGGACATCACCAAACAAGGCTACAAGAACGTCTTCGACGCGCTGACCAGCCAGTCGCAGAACAGCGGCTTTGTGCAGGGCGCCGACTTTGGCAACACCTTCACCCCATCGGCCAACGCCATCAGCCTGCGCGGCCTGGGCCCGAACCACACGCTGGTGCTGCTGAACGGTCGCCGCATGGCCGACTTCCCGATTGCCTACGAAGGCACGGTCAACTTCACCAACCTGGCCAACATCCCGTCCAGCATCGTGGAGCGCATTGAGATCCTGAACGGCGGCGCATCGTCGGTGTACGGCTCGGACGCGATCGCGGGCGTGGTCAACATCATCCTGAAAAAGCAGGCCAAGGGCTTCGACATCAATGCCAAGGCCGGCACCACCACGCGCGGCGGCGGCGGCGACAAGCGGCTGCAGTTCAGCGGCGGCCAGAGCTGGGACAAGTTGAACACCGTATTCAGCGTCGAGCTGTCGGAACGCGACCCGCTGTGGAGCGCGGACCGCGACTTCATGGCCAGCCGCACCGGTGTGGCGCCGAGCAGCATCCTGTCGCGCAAGAATGTCAGCACCGGCAAATTCGTCGACCCGGGCGAGACCTGCGCCTCGCTCAGTGATTTGTTTGGCGGCAGCACCGTGAAGTACACCGCCAAGGCCGGCAGCTACTGCGCCAGCCCGAAAGTTGGCCCGACCTACTGGACCACCCAGACCAAGAACAGCAGCCAGAACCTGTTCGGCAGCGCCAATTACGAGCTGTCCGACAGCGCCACCCTGTTCGCCGAGGCGCTGTACGGCCAGAACCGCAGCAGCAACAACACGCGCGGCCCGTCCTGGACTTCGCGCTCGGCCACCGACAGCTACTTCTATAACCAGAACACCAAGACCAACGAAGCCTGGACCCGCTACATCTCGCCGGAAGAGATGGGCGGCGTGGGGCGCTATAACCGCCACTGGGAAGATCAGGTCAGCTCGCTCTCCGTCGGCGTGCGCGGCCAGATCCCGAACTCCACCTGGAACTACGAGGCCGGCTACAGCGCATCGCTGTACAAGAGCCAGAACCACACCCAGCGCGCGCTGGCCAATATCGACACCTTCTTCCTCGGTCCGCAACTGGGCGTGACGGCCGCCGGCATCGCCATCTTCGCGCCCGATCCGGCGCGCCTGGCCAAGCGCCTGACGCCGCAGGAATTCAACAGCATCACCGGCGCTGCGGTCAGCGACGACAAGGCCTGGACCAACACCCTGAGCCTGACCGCCAACGGCGAAGCCTTCCAGCTGCCGGCCGGCCCGGTCAAGGTGGCCGTGGTGGCGGAGCTGGGCAAGCAGGGCTTCGCCAACCGCCCCGATGAGCGCATCAACCAGGGCTACTTCAATACCGTCACGCCGACCGAGATCACGGCCGGCCTGCGCAAGCGCTACGCCGTCGGCGCCGAGGCCGGCATCCCCATCGTGAAAGGGCTGGATGCCACCGTGGCCGGCCGCTACGACCATTACAGCTTCGCCGGCCGCGGCGATGGTCGCTTCACCTACAATGGCGGCCTGGAATGGCGCCCGGCGACGCAGCTGCTGGTACGCGGCAACTACGCCACCAGCTTCCGCGCACCGGACATGAACTACATCTACAAGGCGCGCGGCACCGGCTACTACTCGTCCACCACCGACTACTACCGCTGCGCCAAGGCCGGCCAGCCGCTGGCCGACTGCGACTACGCCGGCTACTCGCCGGGCGCTGACTATGTGCAGACCGGCAGCAGGGACTTGCGCTCTGAGCGCGGCCGCTCGGCCGGCCTGGGCGTGGTATGGTCGCCGAGCGCCGATTTCGACGCCACGCTGGACTACTGGAAAGTGCGCATCGACGACCTGGTCACCAACCTGAGCGCCGATAAGCTGCTGCGCGACGAATCGGATTGCCGCATCAAGGGCGACCTGACCTCGCCCACCTGCGCCGACGCGATCCGCCGCATCGTGCGCTACGCCGACAATGCGCTGACCCGCCCGGGCGAGATCAAGACCATCCACGTCAACCCGATCAACGCGGCATCGACCGAGACCACCGGCATCGACATCAGCGCCAAGTACACCTTGCGCACGGCGGCCTACGGCAACTTCACCGCCAAGGTGAACGCGTCGAAGACGCTGACGCAGGAATCGCGCCAGTTTGTCGGCGACCCGCTGAACGACGACAAGAACGACATCGGCAACAGCGACTGGCGCGACAAGGTCAACACCAGCCTGACCTGGAACGTGGGCGACTGGTCCAGCACCGTGCTGCTGCGCCGCTACGGCAAGATCCCGCGCGGCGACGGCAAGGACTGGCTGACCCCAACCACCTTGGTCAATGCCAGCGTGGTATATAAACTTAGCAAGGCCACCACAGTCTCCGTCGCGGTCAACAACGTACTTGACCGCATCAAACGCGACGACACTGGCGGCTGGCCGTACTACCCGGTCGGTAGTTACAGCCCGGCAGGCCGCCAGGTCTGGCTGGAGCTGAACCACCACTTCGGTGGCTGAGCGGTGAAATAGCCTGTTACAAAATCGGCGCTCCCCGGGGGCGCCGAATCTTATTGCTTACGCTTTATAATGGCACGATGTCCAAGAAGTTTCCCCTGCTGGCCCTAAGTGCCATCCTGGCTGCCTGCGGCAGCGATTCCTCGCCTCCACCTGTCGTGCCGGATCCGCCCACGCCTGAGCCGCCGCCGCCGGTCGTGGTGGAGCCCTCGATGAAATACTTTAACAAGTGCGAGCACCCGCGCACCGGTTCGCCGGACGGGTTCCTGCCTTATCCGGACATGCCGGGCACCCTGGCCGACGAGAAGCGCTTCATCCGCCTGTACCAGGACGAAAACTATCTTTGGTACCGCGAGCTGCCCAAGCTGAATGAGGCCAGCTATACCAATGTCATCGACTACTTCAATGACCTCAAGACCACGGCCGTTACCGCGTCCGGCGCGCCGAAAGACCGTTTCCACTTCACCTATCCAAGCGAGCAGTGGGACGCCATGCAGAAGGGCGCCAACCTTGGCTACGGCATGTCCTGGTCGCGCAATGCCGACGGCAAGCCGCCCCGCACCTGGCGCGTGAGTTACGTCGTGCCCGGCACCCCGGCCGCGCTGGCCGGCATGCAGCGTGGCGACCAATTGCTGGAAGTGGACGGCATCGACTTTGTCAATGCCGGCACGACCGAAGCGGTGGCCAAGCTGAATGCCGCCATTACCCCGGCCAAGGCCGGCGAACAGCACACCATGCGTGTGCTGCGCGGCGCCCAGACGCTGGACTTCACGCTTATTTCCGCGACCATGAATGTGAGTCCGGTGCTGCAGTCGCAGGTGCTCGACACGCCGGGCGGCAAGGTCGGCTACCTGGTGTTCAACTCGCATAACCTGGTGGCGGAGAAGGCCCTGATCGACGCCTTCACGCAGTTCCGCCAGGAGCAGGTGAAAGAGCTGGTACTCGACCTGCGCTACAACGGCGGCGGTTTGCTCAGCATCGCCAGCGAGCTGGCCTATATGATCGCCGGGCCGGCGGTCACCGAAGGCAAGGTCTTCGAGCAGACGCTGGCCAACGACAAGTTCCCGCCACCGACGCCGTTCCTGTTCCAGTCCAAGAGCTATGGCTATGCCGGCGCGCCACGCAACCAGCCCTTGCCCTACCTGGCGCTGCCGCGCGTCGTGGTGCTGGCGGGGCCGGGTACCTGTTCGGCC
Source organism: Pseudoduganella guangdongensis (assembly GCF_009857475.1). Classification (GTDB taxonomy): domain Bacteria; phylum Pseudomonadota; class Gammaproteobacteria; order Burkholderiales; family Burkholderiaceae_D; genus Rugamonas; species Rugamonas guangdongensis. Next base: position 84,712 of record NZ_WWCJ01000014.1, read on the forward strand.
AGCGAATCCATCGTCAATGGCTTGCGCGGCATCGACTTCAAGGTCGACCTGGTCGGCGGCCAGACGTGCGGCAAGCCCTATGCCTTCACCCCGGCGCCCAACTGCGGCACCACCTACTTCTCGATCCAGTACCAGGGCGTGAACCAGAAGGGCTGGGGCGACTACAGCGACGGCTTTGCCCCGACCTGCGCAGCGACCGACGATTTTGGCCACGCGCTGGGCGACAGGTCCGAAGGCCAGCTGGCCGCTGCGCTGGGCCTGATCGCCAGCGGCGCTTGTCCGGCGCCTGCCGCCGCACGCATGCGCAGTGCGGCGCCAGCGCCGCAAATGGTGCCGGTGCGGCCGGAAGTTACGGAGTTGAAGATTTTGCGATAGGATTCCCGGCATCTTTCAAATTGCCGGAGTCTGTTGATGCTGCGACCTGTACTGTTGCTGTCCCTTTTTGCCGCTTTCCCGCTGGCCCATGCCGCCGCGCCCGACCTGAGCACCGTGGCCGAGCGCTCCGGCTACCAGGCTACCGGCCGCTACGACGAAGTCGAGCGCCTGTGCGCGGCCTACCAGAAGGCCTATCCGAAAGCGGTGCGCTGTTTTTCTTTCGGTGAGACGCCGGAAGGGCGCCCGATGCTGGCCATGGCGGTGTCGCGCGGCGGCGCGCTGACGGCCACGGCGGCGCAGCAGCGCAAGCTGCCGGTGCTGCTGGTGCAGGGCGGCATCCACGCCGGTGAAATCGACGGCAAGGACGCTGGTTTCTGGGCGCTGCGCGAGGCGCTGGACGGCAAGGCTGCCGCCGGCGCGCTGGAAAAACAGGTGGTGCTGTTCGTCCCGGTCTTCAATGTGGACGGCCACGAGCGCTTCGGCAAGAACAACCGCCCCAACCAGCGCGGCCCGGTGGAAATGGGCTGGCGCGTCACCGCCCAGAACTATAACCTGAACCGCGACTACGTGAAAGCCGATGCGCCGGAGATGCAGGCCATGCTGAAGCTGGTGAGCGAGTGGGACCCGCTGGCCTACATCGACCTGCACGTCACCGACGGCGCCAAGTTCCAGCCCGATGTGTCGATCCAGGTGGAGCCGGTGCACGGCGGCGACCCGGCGCTGCAGCCGCTCGGCAAGGCGCTGCGCGATAATGTGATCGCCGACTTGCGCAAGCAGGGCTCCGACCCGCGCCACTTCTATATCTCCTTCGACAAGACCGACCAGCCGGATTCCGGCTTCGTGGACAGCATGTCCACCGCGCGCTTCTCAACCGGCTACTTCCCGCTACGGAACCGCTTCGCCATGCTGGTGGAAACCCACTCCTGGCGCGACTACCCGCACCGCGTCAAGGTCACGCGCAACACCATCGTCTCGCTGATGGAGCAGTTCGCGCAGCACGGCGCGGCCTGGGCCAAGGCAGCGGCGGAGGCCGACGTGCGCGCCGCCAAACTGGCCGAGATGCCGGTCAGCTACAAGACCACCGAGCGCAGCGCGATGATCGACTTCCCGGGCTATGAATACACGCGCACCCCGTCCGAGGTATCGGGCGGCGTGTGGACGCGCTACGACGAAAGCAAGCCGCAGAAATGGACCGTGCCGCTGCGCGAGGAAGTGGTGCCGGACCTGGTGGTGCAAGCGCCGGCCGGCGGCTACCTGGTGCCGGCCGCGCAGGCCGCGCTGCTGGAGCCCAAGCTGAAAGTGCACGGCATCACCTACAAGCGCCTGGCGACGGCGCCCGGCAAGGTGGCGCTGGAAACCTTCCGCGCCGACGAAGCCAAGCTGACCGCCACGTCCTTTGAAGGCCACCAGCTGGCGAGCTGGAAGGGCAGTTGGAAGGCGGAGCAGCGCGAGGTGGGCAAGGGCGCCCTGTTCGTGCCGATCGCGCAGCCGAAATCGCGCCTGGTGATGACCATGCTGGAGCCGCATAACGCCGATTCGCTGGCGGGCTGGGGCTTCTTCAACAACCACCTGGAGCGCAAGGAATACATGGAGGAGTACGTGGCCGAGGAAGTTGCGCGCGAAATGCTGGCGGCCGATCCGGCGCTGGCAGCCGCCTTCAAAGCGCGCCTGGACAGCGACGCTAACTTTGCCAAAAACCCGCGCGCACGGTTGGACTTCTTCGCCCGCCGCCACGCCACCTGGGACGAGCGCCACAACCTCTACCCGGTTTACCGAACGGGAATCGCTTACTAAGAAATCCAAACAAACGGAGTCGGACATCCGGGGGCGGCGCTATGCGCCGCCTTTTTTTTGTCCGCCGCCGCCGCGCTGGCGCTTTCTGAGCAACAGAAAATGCAGATGTGCAAATTCTATTCCGATATTCTTTCTATAACACATTCTCCAACTTTGGCCAACTGATAACAATGGCAGTTGGTCAACCCCATCCCTTCAGTGTCTACTGTTCTTTCCCTTGGCGTTTGTTGGTGATCCCAACGCTGGCAAGGGAAGTGTGCCGACCGTTTTGCCGATTAATGAACTTATCGTGGAAATGCCGGAATCGAATATGTCGCAAACCCTGGATGACGTACGGAAAATCGAAGTCGTGCTGAAGGTGGCCGAGCGCTGCAATATCAATTGCTCGTACTGCTACATGTTCAACAAGGGCAACGAAGAATTTTCCGACCTGCCCGCCTATATCCGGCAGTCGACGGTTGAAGAGATCGCGCACTTCCTCGCCAACGGCGCCCGCGAACTGAATTGCAAGGACGTCAGCATCGGCCTGCATGGCGGCGAACCGCTGATGATCAAGAAAGAGCGCTACGTCGAAATCTGCGAGACCTTTATCCGCATTATTTCACCGGTCGCCAAAATCGACTTCACGATGCAGACCAACGCCGTCCTGGTGGACGACGAATGGATGGAGATCTTCAAGAAATACAAGATCCAGATCGGCGTCAGCATCGACGGCCCGCGCGAATACAACGACCGTGCCCGCCTCGACCACCGGGGCCGGAGCACCTACGACGGCACCTTGCGCGGCATCCGCATGCTGCAGGACGAAGGCACGCACCTGAAGGCCGGGGTGGGCGGGCTGGCCGTGATCGATCCCCATGTCGACGCGAAGAAGATCTATCGCCACATGGTCGACGTGCTGGGGATCCGGAAGTTCGACTTCCTGCTGCCGATCGAGACCCACGATACGTTCGACGAGTCGACCCTGCCGCTGTACGCCAAATACCTGTGCGATGCCTTTGACGAATGGGTTGCCGACGACGATACCAGCATCCGCATCCGGATGTTTACCAATATGCTGTCCTACTTCACGCGCGGCAAGGAGTTCGCGGCGCGTGAGAACCATTACATCTTCAACCGCTGGATCCTGATGACCATCGACAGCAACGGCGGGATCGGTCCGGATGACGCGCTGAAGCCGCTCAACGGCGGCCTGTTCGCCCAGAATGTGCGCGACGTGAGCCTGAAGGAGTTCGTCATGTCGCCGCTGATGCAGGACCTGCGCGCAGCGGAAATGGCCCTGCCGGAAGCCTGCAGCGATTGCGCCTGGCAGACCTACTGCAAGGGCGGCGGCCATTATGGCCGTTTCGCCAACCGATTCAGCCGTCGCAATGGTTTCGACAACCCGACAATTTTCTGCGGCGCGCTGAAGCAGCTCTACGCGCATGCCGCCAAGCGCCTGATCGAGTCCGGCGTCGCCTACGAGCGCGTGGTGGCGTCGCTGGAATACTCGGGCGCACGCCAGCAGTTCGCGCCGGCAGCGATTCGCACCGCCAACGCATCCTTCGGCGGGCGAAAGACGATCCCCATCCACATGGCGTGACGCCGCACGGTGTCGCGCCATCCTGTAGGGCCGGCCTATTCTTCTTGGGTGGTAAGCCGGTTGGTATGTCAACACCCAATTTTTCACTAAGGACTTGAAATGACTGACAAGATCAAATCTGAAGAAGTGGTCAAGGCTGAGCTGGAAATCTCCGGCGCGATCAAAGACCTGGAAAGCCAGAAGGAAGGCTTCCTGGCCCGCCTGTCCGATGACCTGCTGGAGGACGTCAACGGCGGCTCCGTGCACCTGAACGGCCACGGCAACGTCGTAGTGACCTAATAGCTCGACCTCTGGTGGATGGCCGGCACGCCGGCACCGCGCCGCTGCCTGCCAGCCGCCAGAACTCAGCGACAGCATTTGTACTGGATTTTTCCGCCTACTGGAGTAGCGTATGGATCGCAGCAACGTGGACTATAGCCGGGTCATGCAGCCGCAGGAAGACGGCTACGATGTCGAAGCCTTCCTCGCGTTGAAGCAGGCCGACGGTTTCGCCAGGCAAGAGGTGCCCGGCATGTTCCGCGTGTTCGGCCAGCAGGTCGTGGCGGGGCGCTGGCGCCCCCGGCAATTTGAAAACGAAGTGCCGTGCGAAACGGTTTCCCATTATGCGGTGCTGGACGTGGCGACGCGGCAGGCCGCGCCGGCCATGCATACTTCCATTAGCGGACTGCTGGATGTCCTGACCGGCGTCGAGCTGCGCAACAACACCGAGGTGTCCACCCTGTGCCCCACCGCGCGCTATCCCGGCGCCTGGATCGTGCTGACCTCCATTTGCGCCGATCCCGCCGTGGCCTTGCGCGGCATCATCCATGAAATGATGCACCAGAAGCTGATCACCCTTGGCCTGGGTTCGCATCGCTCGTTCCTGGACGGCGGCGAAGCGTTCATCCTGAACGACAAGGAGCAACTGCACCGCTCCATCGTCAACAGCTACGCCGACACCATGCAGCCCTACATGCCGGGGCCGATCGGGCGCCCGATGCTGGCCTGCATCCACGGCTATGCCTCCTTCCTGTCCGCCGCCGCCGCCACGCTCAAGCTGGTGCCGCACGATGCCGGCCGCGCCGCCGCCTATATGCGCTATGTCGGCAAATGGTCGGAACGGCTGGACGACTGCTGGAATGCCATCCGCGACGGCGCGCAAACCACCGAACAGGGCGCGCAGCTGTTGCAAGGGCTGGAAAACTGGACCAGCGAACACCTGCGCGAATACCGCGCCGCGCTGCGCCTGTACGGCGCTGGCACCGAAGTCCAGGCAGCCTAGGAGCCCGCCCGATGCCTAGCCACGCAGCCAATCGCCAGCGGGATCCGGAGCAGGCAGCCAGCCGCCACGTGCTGTGGCTGCGCATCAGCATCTTGCTGGTGATGGTGATCGCCCTGGTGCTGGTACTGATCTCCTACCTCAATTATTCGAACTACCGCAAAGCCTTCCTGGAACAGAACCTGACGCGCAACCTGATCGTCGCCAAGGACGTGCGCCAGACCGTGCTGGGCGGCTTGAATGTGGGGCTGGACCCGGGCGCCAATATGCGCCTGCTGCCGGCCATCGGGGAAGCGGCGCGCGATGGCAGCGGCATCCGCTACATCGGCGTGATCGACGATGCCGGCGCCGTCATCGGCGATGGCGACATCCGCGCCCGCGCCGCCGAGTGGCGCTCGCGCCTGGCGCGCACCGCGGCCGACGCCTACTGGCAGTCCAGCGATGCCGACAGCATGGAGGTGGGTGTCCCGTTTGAGAACAATTTCCACATCAAGTCCGGCGCCGTGGTGGTCGGCTACGACCGGCTGGCGATCGAGGCGGCCGTCAGCGATATGCAGCGCAAGCTGGCGGTCAACGTGGCGATTACCCTGCTGTGCGTGGTGCTGCTGACCTTTGGCGGCGTCTACCTGGTGACGCGCAAGCTGGCCAGCGCGCTGGCCGGCGCCGCCACCACCATCGACGCCGTGGCGGGCAGCAGCGCGCCGGCGCTGCTGGCGGGCGATGTGCTGGGCGCCGAAGCGGCGCAGGAGATCAATGAGTTTGCGGAACTGAGCCAGCGCGTGGTGGGCGGCATCGCCGTGCTCGAGAATGAACTGGCTGCGCGGCGGGCGCTGGCCGCCCTGGGCGACAAGGAGGAGGCATGAAGCAACTGCAGCTGCGCCTGGTGATCCTGTCGGCCACCCTGCTGGTGCTGTCGGCATTGCTGCTGTCGTGGTTTGCCTGGCGTGATTTTTCGCAGGGCCTGCCGCCCGAGATGGCGCGCACGGTGACCACCGTCAGCCATTCGGTGGCGCATGTGATGCAGAAGGCGCATGCCAACGGGGTGCCATTCCATGCCATGACCGGTGTCGAGGAATACCTCGGCCAGGTGCGCGAGAATAACCCCAGCATCGTCTACATGCAGGTCAGCGGCCAGGCCGGCCAGCCGCTGTACCGCAGCGGCTTCGACGCCCTGGCCGAGCAGCCCGCGCTGCACGCCGCTGGCGCCAGCCCCACCGACGCGGTCACCGAGCGCCTTGGTCCCTATTTCAATACCGCGGTGCCGCTGGTGTTCGGCCAGGTGCGGGTCGGCACCCTGCACCTGGGCCAGCGCGCCAGCTTCGTCGAGCAGCAGATGCGCGAAGTCAGCTACGACGTCCTGACCACGCTGGTGGTGGCGGGCCTCATTGCGCTGGAGCTGATGCGCTTCGTGCTGACCTTCGCCATCGCCACCCCGGCCGATGTGATCCGCGTGTTCGTGGCGCGCGTGCGCGAGGGCGATTACTCGCACTACCTGCCGCCCGACCGCCTGGGCGGCATCGGCCAGCTCAATGCCCATTTCAACCGTATCGTGGCCGAGATCAATGTGCGCTGCCAGCGCTTGCCGGCAGCGGCGCGCGCCAGCCTGGCCAAGCTTACGCTGCATGAGCCGGGGGCGCGCCAGACCCTGCATGCGTCGGCGCTGGCACATATCCGCTGGCCATTTTTCCTGCTGATCTTTGCCGATTCGCTGTCGCTGTCCTTCTTCCCGGTCTACGTCGGCCAATTCTATGCGCCGGACATGGGTCTGTCGAAGAGTGTGGTGGTGGGCTTGCCGATTTCCATCTTCATGTTCACCTGGGCGCTGTCGATGCCGTGGGCCGGCATGTGGAGCGACCGTGTCGGCCACCGCAAGGCCTTCGTGGTGGGGGCGGCCATCACCACGGCCGGCCTGGTGCTGACCGCCTTCGCCCAAAGCCTGTACGACCTGCTGCTGTGGCGCTGCCTGACCGCGCTCGGCTACGGGCTGGTATTCATCACGGCGCAAGGCTATGTTGCCAACAATACGCCACCGGCCCAGCGCACGCGCGGCATGGCGGTGTTCCTGTCGAGCTTCTTTGCCGGCTCGCTGTCCGGTTCGGCCATCGGCGGCATCCTGTCGGACCGCCTGGGGCACGGGCCGACCATCCTGCTGTCGGCGCTGCTGAGCGCAGCGGCGGCGCTGTTCGTGCTGCGCTTCCTGTCGCCGGCCAAGCCCGGCGGGGCGGCGCGCCGTTCGCTGGCGCTGGCCGATGTGCAGCGCCTGCTGCGCAATAAGAAATTTGCCGCCATCACCTTCCTGGCGGCGGTGCCGGCCAAGATTGCGCTGACCGGTTTCCTGTACTACACGGTGCCGTTGTACCTGAGCCTGCTTGGCAACAGCCAGTCCACCACCGGGCGCGTGATGATGGCGTACGGCCTGGCCATCATCGTGCTGTCGCCGCTGGCTGCCAAGCTGGCCGACCGCATCGGCCACCTGCGCTGGTTCGTCACCGTGGGCGGCTATGCGGCGGCGCTGGCCATGCTGGTCATCTATGTCAACGACAGCACGCTGGGCCTGCTGATCAGTATCACCCTGCTGGGCATTGCGCATGCGATCGGGGTCTCGCCGCAACTGGCGCTGATCAATGACTTTTGCAAGGAAGTGGTGGCGGAAGTGGGCGCCGGCACCGCCACCGGCATCTTCCGCCTGGTCGAGCGGCTCGGCAACGTGCTGGGGCCGGTGATTGCCGCGCTGCTGATTTCCCACTATGGCTATCGCGGCGCCTTCCTGGGCATCGGCCTGCTGTGCTTCGTCTGCATCACCAGCTTTACTGCGATGTTTTTCTGGTTTGAACGTAACCCATCCCGTGCCGCCAGCGTTGCGGGATAAAGTGTGAAGAGGACCGTCAATGCGTTTGCGTCAACTGTTGTTGCTGGCATTTGTATGTGCAACCGCGGCCGCCAAGGCCGCGCCGGAACCGACGGCGCCTGCCGCGCGGCCGTATCGCATCATGATGATGTTGTACCGGGGCGAGACCGATGCCGAAAAAGGCTTCATGGACTACTTCAAGCGGCGCAAGATCCCGGCCGAGTTCATCATCCGCGACGCCCAGGCCGACCCGGCCCGGATCGCCGAGTTCGTGCTCGAGGCCCGGCAGTCGAAGCCTGACCTGATCTACACCTTCGGCACCACGGTGACGGCCGCGGTGGCCGGGCTGGAAGGCGCCACCGATGCGGCGCGCCACATCACCGACATCCCGATCGTGTTCGACATCGTGGCCGACCCGGTGGGCGCCGGCCTGGTCAGCAGCTTGCAATCGTCGGGCCGCAACCTGACCGGGGCGTCGCACATGGTGCCGCTGCGCGCCCAGTTGCAGGCGCTGGACGCGATGCGCCGCACCCGTTCGCTGGGCGTGATCTACAACCCGAATGAACGCAACTCGGTGCTGGCGGTGCGCGAGTTGGAGAAGACGGCGCCGTCGCTGTCGCTCTCGCTGCAACTGATGCCGCTCAAGGTGGACGGCGCCAAGCAGCCGACCGTGGACGACATCGGGGTGGCGATGCGCGCCCTGGTGGCGCGCAAGCCGGAGTTCATCTATATCCCGTCGGACTCATTCCTGATCAAGCATGCCGGGGTGGCCGTGCGCGCCGCGCATGGCGCCGGCATCCCGGTGTTTGCCGCCACCGAGGCGCCGATCCGCGAGGAGGGCGCGCTGTTCGGGCTGGTCAGCACCTATGCCAACGTCGGCGAGCTGGCGGCCTACAAGGCGGACCAGATCCTGTCGAAGAAGATGGCGCCGGCCCAGATCCCGATTGATTCGCTCAAGCGCTTCACCTATCTGGTGAACATGAACGCCGCCAAGTCGCTCGGCATCTATCCGCCGCTGTCGGTCATGAAGTTCGCCGAGCTGATCACGCCGGCGGCCACCATCGACGCCCGCGAATAGCGCAGGCCGCGCGCCGCCCAGGGCGGCCGCCCCTCTCCCAGATTGAGCTGATCCATGGAACGACCTGATCGCAAGCGGCGCGGCGTGTGCGCCGCGCTGGCAATGGCGCTGGCCGGCAGCCCGGCCGCCTACGCCGCGGCGCCGCCGCTGCGGCTGGTGGACGCGCTGCACCGGGCCTTGTCGGCCAACCCCGACCTGCAAGTGCAGCAGGCGGCCACGGAAGCGGCGCGCGGCCAGCTGCAGCAGGCCACCGGCCAGTTCGATACGGTGCTGGGCGCCGGCGCCGAATATGCGCGCCAGCAGGTGCCCAGCCCCTTGCCCGGCGCCCTGCAGGGCACCACCTATAGCGCCGGCTACCGGGCCGGCGCCCGCAAGCAGTTGCGCAGCGGCCCCACGCTGGGCGCGTCGCTGGACGCCAAGTCCTACCAGGACAGCGCGCTGCCAGGGGCGCAGGCGCCCGCCACGGTGACCCTGGGCGTGACGCTGAACCTGCCCCTGCTGCGCGGGCGCGGCGGGCGCGAGGTGGCGGCCATCGAGGACGCCGCCAGCCTGCAGCTGCAGGCTAGTGAGCTGGCGCTGCGCGACAGCGCGGCGCAGGCCCTGCACCGCACGCTGTCGGCCTACTGGGCCTACGCCATCCAGTTTGCGCTGGAGCAGGTGGCGCGCGACAGCGAGCAGCGCAGCCGCGAGCTGCTGGCCTCCACCCAAAAGCTGGTCGACGCGGCGGAAAAGCCGCGCGGCGACCTGGTGCTGCTGCAAGCCGACCTGGCCGACCGCGTCGCCAGCCGCCAGGCTGCCGCGCTGGCGCTGAGCGAGGCGCGCATTGCGCTGGGCCGCCTGCTGGGCATGGACGGCGCCGCCATCGCCGCCCTGGCCGCGCCGGCCGATGCGCTGCCGGCCATCCTGGCCATCGGCATGCCGGCCGAGGCGCAGCTGATTCAGCTGCGCACAGCCGCCCGGCAGCGCCGCCCGGACCTGGCGGCGCTGGGCGCGCAGGTGGCGGCGGCCCAGCGCCAGACCGAGGCGGCGCAGCACCGCCTGCTGCCCGACCTGAACCTGCAGCTGGGCGTCGGGTATGCCAAGGCGCACGACGGCAGCAACCGCTATCCCTGGTGGGGCGAAGCGGGCCGGGTGCAGCACGGGGCGTCGCTCTCGGCGCGCCTGGTCTACGAATTCCCGCTGCAAAACAATGCGGCGCGCGGTACCTTGCGCGAACGGGCCGCCCAGCTCGAACAGGCGGCGCTGCGGCAGCGCGACCTGGAGGCGGCCGTGGCGGCCGGCATCGACAGTGCGGTCGCCAGCCTGGCCACCCGCTCCGCCCAGCTGCAGGTGGCGCAGCAGGCGCTGGCCCTGTACGAGCGCGCCGTGGGCCAGGAAATGGTGAAGCAGAAGAACGGCATTGCCACCCTGATCGACGTGATCAATGTGGAGAGCCGCTTCATCAACGCGCGCACCAGTTACCTGCAGACCTACCTGGCGTATGCGCAAGCGATGGCGCGCCTGCGCTACGAGAGCGGCACCCTGCTGCCCGTGGCGGGCACCCGCTTCGAACTCGACCCGGCCGAGCTGGCCGGACTGGGCCCGCTGGCCAGCCAGCTGGCGCCGCCTCCCTGATGCAACGGAACCGACCATGACCAACAAAACCATCTTCCGCCAGGTCGCGCTGAACCGCCTGTCGTCCCCCGAAGAACTCGACTGCCTGCTGCAGGTGACCTCGGCCAAGGGCTGGCTGGCGCTGGCCGGCATCGGCTTGCTGCTGGCGACCGTGAGCGTGTGGAGCGTGTTCGGGCGCCTGCCGACCAAGCTGACGGCGCAGCAATGCATCCTGCTCAAGAGCGGCGGCGTCAACCTGTTGACGACGGCGGCCAGCGGCCGCCTGTCCGACCTGTCGGTGGCGGTCGGCGACCAGGTGGCGCGCGGCCAGATCATCGGCCGCGTCGAGCTGCCGGACCTGCTGCCGAAAATCCTGGCCAGCGAGGCGCGCCTGAAAGAGGCGGCGGAACGGCATGCCCAGGTGCGGTCGGTGGCGGCGCAGGCGGCGCTGCTGCGGCAGGCCAGCACGCTGCAGCAGACCCGCAACCTGGAGCAGCAATTGCAGTCGGTGGCGCAGCGCCTGGCGCTGGTCAAGGAACGCATCGAGTCGCAGGGCAACCTGTACCAGCAGGGTCTGATCACCAAGCAGACCCTGCTGGCATCGCAGCTGGAGCAGGCGGCCATCGAAGTCGAGGCGCAGACTCTGCGCGGCCAGCTCAAACAGCTGGAAGTGTCGCGCCTGGAGGCGCAGCGCCAGAGCGACAACGAGGTGGCGCAGGCCGCCAATGCGCTGGAAGATGCCCGGCGCGCGACCGGCCTGCTGGTGCGCGACGCCGAACACCTGACCGCCATCGTCAGCCCGTATTCCGGGCGCGTGCTGGAGGTCAAGGCCAATGAGGGCCAGCTGGTCGAGCGCGGCACCGACATCCTGACCATCGAATCGTCCGGCCTCGACGTCAATGAGCTGGAAGCCTATGTGTACCTGCCGGCCGCCGACGGCAAGAAAGTCCGCGGCGGCATGAAGGTGGAGATCAGCCCCAGCACCGCCAAGCGCGAGGAGTTCGGCTACCTGCCGGCCTTCGTGACTGCCGTGGCCAGCTATCCGTCGACCCAGCAGGGCCTGATGCGGGTGTTCGGCAACGACAAGCTGGTGCAGCAGCTGTCGGGCACCCAGGCGCCGATCCAGATCATGGCCGCGCTCAAGCCGGCCGCCGCCAATGTCAGCCGCTATGAATGGTCGACCCGCAGCGGGCCGCCGTTCGCCCTGCAGAGCAATACGGCCTGTTCGGCGGCGATCACGCTGGCCGAACAACGTCCGGTGGCGCTGGTGATCCCCTTCCTGAAGAAAGTGGCCGGGCTCGAATGAAGGCGCTGCTCGCAACCCTGCAGCGCGCCTGGCGCCGGCTGGCCAGCGCCGGCAAGCGCGGCGTGCACACCCCGTCCGTGCTGCAGATGGAGGCGGTGGAATGCGGCGCCGCCTCGCTGTCCATGGTGCTCAGCTATTACAAGAAGTACATCGCCCTCGAGCAGCTGCGCATCGCCTGCGGCGTGTCGCGCGACGGCAGCAAGGCCAACAACATCCTGGCGGCGGCGCGCCAGTTCGGCCTGCAGGCGCAGGGCTTCCGCGCCGAACCGCAGGGCTTGCGCGCGGTCAGGCTGCCGGCCATCATCTTCTGGAACTTCAACCATTACGTGGTGCTGGACGGGTTCGACGGCGACCAGGTCTACATCAACGATCCCGGCTACGGCCGGCGCACCGTGTCGGCCGCGGAATTCGACCAGTCCTTCACCGGCGTCGTGCTGACCTTCGAACCGGGGCCGCAGTTCCAGCCCTCGGGCCAGCCGCCCAGCCTGTTCGACGGGTTGCGCCGGCGCCTGGTCGGGGCGCGCACGGCGGTCAGTTACCTGGTGCTGGTGGGGCTGGCCCTGGTGCTGCCCGGCCTGGTGATCCCGGCCTTCACTTCGGTCTTCATCGACCAGGTGCTGGTGGGCGGCCTCGACACCTGGGCGCTGCCGCTGATTGCCGGCATGCTGGCCACGGCGGCCGTGCTGGCGGCGCTGACCTGGCTGCAGCGCTACTACCTGCTGAAGCTGGAAATGCGCATCGGCCTGACCACGGCCGCGTCCTTCTTCTGGCACGTGCTGCGCCTGCCGCTCTCGTTCTATAACCAGCGTTCGGCCGGCGACATCGGCGCGCGCGTCGGCATCAACGACGAAGTGGCCAAGATCCTGTCGGCCGACCTGGCCGGCGGCGTGCTGAGCGTGCTGACCGCGCTGTTCTTTGCCGCCATCATGCTGTTCTACGACGTGACGATGAGCCTGCTGACCATCGCCATCGTGATCGTCAATATGCTGGTGTTGCGCTACGTCTCGCAGCGCCGGGTCGAACTGACGCAAAAGCTGGCCATCGACCAGGGCAAGGTGTCCGGCACCTCGCTGAACGGGCTGGCGCTGATCGAGTCGCTGAAGGCATCGGGGGCGGAGTCGGACTTCTTCAGCCGCTGGGCCGGCTACCAGGCGCGCTTGATGAATTCGACCCAGGCCATGTTCCGCAGCTCGATCGCGCTCGACCTGCTGCCCAAGTTCCTGACCGCCGTCAACGGCGCGCTCCTGCTGGGGATGGGCGGCATGCGCGTGATGGACGGCGTCATGACCATCGGCACGCTGGTGGCGTTCCAGGCGCTGGTGGCCAGCTTTACGCTTCCGGTCAACAACCTGGTGGCGCTGGGCGGCAAGATCCAGTCGTTCCAGGGCGATATGGGCCGGCTCGACGACGTGATGCGCTATCCCTGCGAAGACATTGCCGCCATGGACCGCCAGCAGCAGACCGTGGCCAGCGCCAAGCTGGAAGGCTGCCTGGAACTGCGCAACGTCACCTTCGGCTACAGCCGCCTGGGCCCGCCGCTGCTGAAGGATTTCAACCTGCTGGTCAAGCCTGGCCAGCGGGTGGCGCTGGTGGGCGGTTCCGGCTGCGGCAAGTCGACCATTGCCAAACTGGTGCTGGGCCTGTACGAGCTGTGGGACGGCGCGGTGCTGTTCGACGGCAAGCCGCGCCAGGAGTGGCCGCGCTGGCAGCTGCTGAATTCGATGGCGGCGGTGGACCAGGATATCGCGCTGTTCTCGGGCACCGTGCGCGACAACCTGACCATGTGGGACAGCACGGTAGCGCATGCCGTCATGGTGGAGGCGGCCAAGGATGCCTGCATCCACGATGTCATCTCGGCGCGCGCCGGCGGCTATGACGGCGTGGTCGGCGAAGGCGGCGCCAACTTCAGCGGCGGCCAGCGGCAGCGCCTGGAAATTGCGCGCGCGCTGACCGCCAACCCGCGCCTGGTGATCCTGGACGAGGCGACCAGCGCCCTCGACCCGCTGACCGAACAACTGGTCGACGCCAACCTGCGCCGGCGCGGCTGCGCCTGCCTGATCGTGGCGCATCGCCTGAGCTCGATCCGCGACTGCGATGAAATCATTGTGCTCGAGCGTGGCCAGGTGGTCGAGCGCGGCACCCACGACACATTGCTGGCCCTGGATCGCCACTACGCGAGGCTGATGGCAAATGAATAAGCGACACGATCCCAGCCTGGACCAGCAGCTCTTGCAGCGCGGCTGCGAAGGCAGCGCGCGCGGCCTGCAGCTGGTCGGCCCCGGCTTTCCGGCCTGGTTCATCGAATATGGCCGCGTCGACGTGTTCCTGGTGCGCACCGGCGACCATGGCGGCGCGGGCGCGCGCACCCTGCTGTTCTCGGTGGAAGCGGGGCAGTTGCTGTGGCTGCCCGACGATTGCGGCCATGCCAGCCTGCCGCTGGCCCTGATGCCTGCCGCCGACGCCCGTTACCGCTGCATCGCGCGCGATGAGGTGCAGGCGTTGCTGGCTGAGCCGTCGCTGCGCGCCGGCGCGCTGGCGCAGCTTGACTGGCTGGCCGCCAGCATCGCCAGCGGCCTGGCGCCGCGCACCGGCGCGCCGGCCGGGCTGCTGGAGGCGGGCCCCTGCCGCGCAGACCAGGCGCAGGAAATGGCGCCGGCCGCGCCGGGCCTGTGGCTGTGGCCGCAAGCGGGCGCCCTGCGCTATGGCGGCGGCGAGGCGCTGCCGCTGGCGCGCGCGGTACCGCTGCCGCCCAACAGCCGTCTGGCCATGGACGCCGGCAGCGCGCTGGCGGCCGGACCGATCGACACACTGGCGCCGGAGCTGCCGTGCAGCGCGCTGCTGGAGGGCGTGGCCGTGCTGGCGCACCACCTGCACCGCAGCGCCATCGCACAGGCCGAGCAAGCCGATAGCGCCGAGCTGGAGCGGCTGCACACCAAGCGCGCGCGCAGCAGCCGCGCCATGAGCGATGCGCTGGGTTCGCTGGTCACCTTGTTCCACCAGCAGGCACCCGGCATGGCGCCGCTGGAGGGCCGCAACCTGATCCTGGCCGAGTGCAAGCTGATCGGCCAGCGCCAGGGCATCGACTTCAAGCCGGCCGCGGCGCCGCTCGACACCCGCTTCAGCGACCCGGTCAAGGCCATTGCCCAGGCGTCGGGCGTGCGCAACCGCAAGGTGACGCTGAAGGGCGACTGGTGGCTGCAGGACAATGGCCCGCTGCTGGCGTTCAACGACGCCACCTGCATTCCCCATGCGCTGCTGCCGTCGCGCGGCGGACGCTATACCTGGATCGACCCCGGCAGCGGGGAAGAGCGCCCGGTGACGGCGGAGTTCGCCCAAGCGCTGAAGCCGTTTGCCTTTGTGTTCTACACCGGCCTGCCGCCGCAGGCGCTGGCGCTGCGCGACATCGTGCGCTTCCTGCTGCGCAGCGTGCGGCCCGACATCGCCGTGGTGGCGGCCATCGCGCTGGCCAGCGCCTTGCTTGGCATGGCCATGCCGCTGGCCAGCGGCTACCTGTTCGACAGCGTGTTCCCGGCCGCCGACGGCCCGGGCATGGTGCAGGTGGTGCTGATGCTGTTCGTGGCCAGCCTGGCCACGCTGCTGCTGGAAGCGACGCGCGCCCTGACCATGCTGCGCATCGAGGGCAAGGCCAGCAGCGACTTGCAGGCCGCGGTCTGGGACCGCGTGCTGAGTTTGCCGGTGCCGTTCTTCCGCGACTACAGCGCGGGCGACCTGTCGACCCGCATCAACGGCATCAACGAGATCCGCCAGGCGCTGTCGGGCACGGTGATCGCCACCGCCATCAACAGCGCCTTTGCCGCCCTCAACATCTTCCTGCTGTTCTACTACAGCAGCAAGCTGGCCCTGGTGGCGCTGGGCCTGCTGCTGCTGGCGGTGGGCGTCAACCTGCTGATCGGCTATGCAAGTGCCGGCGTCAGCCGCCAGGCGGCCGATGCGCACGGCAAGGTGGCCGGCCTGGTGTTCGAGTACCTGGGCGGCGTGGCCAAGCTGCGCATCACGGGCGCGGAAGCGCGCGCCTTTGCCAACTGGGCCGCCAGCTTCGGCCGCCAGAAATGGCTGGCGCTGCGCGCCGGCAGCCTGGCCAATTGTTCCGCCGTGTTCAATGCCGCCTTCCCGCTGCTGTCGAATGCCCTGCTGTTCGCCTGCATCGGGCTGGCCGATGCCAAGGCCGAGATGGCGCGCCTGTCGACCGGCGACTTCATTGCCTTCAGCGTGGCCTGGACCATCTTCCTCAACGCCGCGTTGGCGCTGGTCAAGACCGGCATCGACCTGCTGCCGCTGGCGGCCACCTACGAACGCACCAAGCCGATCCTGGCGGCGCTGCCGGAGGTCGACGCCAGCAAGCCTTACCCCGGCGCGCTGAGCGGGGCGATCGAGTTGAGCAAGGTGCGCTTCGCCTATGCGGCCGACGCCCCGCCGGTGATCGAGGACGTCTCGCTGTCGATTGCGCCCGGCCAGTTCGTGGCCCTGGTCGGCTCGTCGGGGTCCGGCAAATCGACCCTGCTGCGCCTGATGCTCGGCTTCGAGCAGCCCAGCAATGGCGGGCTGTATGTCGATGGGCAGAACCTGAATGAGATCGATATCGGCGCGGTGCGGCGCCAGATGGGCGTGGTGCTGCAGAGCGGCCGCCTGATGAGCGGCGACATCTTCACCAACATCATCGGCGCCAGCAACCTGACCCTGGAGGATGCCTGGGCCGCGGCGCGCGCCTGCGGCCTGGACCGCGATATCGAAGCCATGCCGATGGGCATGCACACCCTGGTCAGCGAAGGCGGTGCCACGCTGTCGGGCGGGCAGCGGCAGCGCCTCTTGATCGCACGCGCCATCGTGACGCAGCCCAAGATCGTGTTCTTTGACGAGGCGACCAGTGCGCTCGACAACCAGAGCCAGGCCATCGTCAGTGCCAGCCTGGAACAGCTGAAGGCGACGCGGGTGGTGATCGCCCACCGCCTGAGCACGATCATGAACGCCGACTGCATCTACGTGCTCGACAAGGGCAAGCTGGTGCAGTCGGGCACGTACCAAGAATTGATGGCCCAGGACGGCTTGTTCGCCGAACTGGCCAAACGCCAGCTAGCCTGAAGGAGTGCCATGAAGACCGTGCTTGTCCTGTTGTTGACCCTGTTTACCCTGAGCGCGTGCGACCAGGCCTCGCTGGCGCAGCAGCGCAGCGAGCAGCTGGCCGCGCAAAGCGGCGAGATCACGGTGGCGGTGGCCTGGCCGCTGACGTCGAGCAAGGCGACCCTGGCCAAGGGCGTGCAGCTGGCGGCCGATGAAATCAACAGCGGCGGCGGCATCCTCGGCGGACGCAAGCTCAAGCTGCTGTTCAAGGACGATGCCGGATCGCTGAGTACCGGCCGCCAGGTGGCGCAGGAAATTGCCAACGACCCCGGCGTGGCGGCCGTGATCGGCCACCTGAACAGCTACATCACGGCGCCGGCCTCGCTGATCTACGAACGGGCCGGTTTGCTGATGATCACGCCCGGCGCCAGCGGCCAGAAGGTGACCGAGCAAGGCGGCAAGCTGGTGTTCCGCAGCCTGCCCGGCAACCGCGACCAGGGACGCCAGATCGGCGACTACGCGGCGGCCCAGGGTTACCGGCGCGTGGCCATCTATTACATCAAGAACGATTACGGGGTCGACCTGGCCAACTGTTTTGAGCAGCGCGCGCATGAGCTTGGCATGACCGTGGTCGACCGCCAGTCGTACGACATGGGGGGCGGCGACCGCAGCATCACCTTGCGCAACTGGGCCGCGTTCCTGAAGATCGATGCCATTTTCTTTGTCGGCTCGCTGCCGGAGGGCGGCCAGATCATGCGCGACATGCGCGCCGCAGGCCTGCAGATGCCCGTGTTTGGCGGCGCCGGCCTGGACTCGCCGGACCTGATCAAACTGGGCGGCCCGAGTGTCAACGGCACGGTGGTGTTTTCGCTGTTTAACCAGAACGATCCGCATCCGGACGTGCTGGCGTTCGGCCAGCGCTACCAGGCGCGCTACGGCAAGCTGCCCGACGCCACGGCGGCGCAGGGCTATGACACGCTGAAGCTGCTGGCCCATGCCATGACGGCTGCGCGCAGCACGGCGCCGATCGAGGTGGCTGCCGCCTTGCGCGCCACGCGCGACTGGCGCGGGGTCACCGGCCTGCACACGTTCGACCTCAAGGGCGACCTGATCGCCAAGCAGCTGGCCAAGGTGGTGGTCAACAACGGCAAGTTCGAACCGTTCGCCTCGCAACCGCCGGTCAGCTACCGGCCGTAGGCAAAGGGGAGCCGCATGCCGAAGGACCAGTTTTCGCCGCAGCCGAGCGCCGCCCTAGCGCAAGCCGCCGCCGGCGTGCGGCTGCTGCATCCGCATATGGTGCTGCGGGTCGCCGGCGAGCCGTGCGCCGACTGGCAGCACTTGCATGATGGCGCGACGGCTGCCAGCCTGGCGCACATGCAGGCCTTGCGCGAGCGGCTGGCGCACTTGGCGCACGCGGCCTGCCGCGCCATCGAGCACGCGGTATTCCTGGCCGGCGAGGAGCGGGCGGCGCGGCGCGATCTGCTGGCGGCCAAGCGCGCGGCCTTCAACGGCCAGCCCTTCCACCTCGGCGAGCGCTTGCTGTGCGACTGGTTTGCGCCGGCGCAGCGCGCGCTACTGGGCGAGGTGGCGCAGTTGGCGGGGCAGTTGCAAGCGGCCGAGCAAGGATTTGCCGCCGTCTTCGAAGCGGAGGCCGGGCGTGCGCTGCAGCGCCTGCGCGCCGCGGCCAGCCAGGCGCCGGCCCTGATGGGCGGCATCCATTACAGCAATCCCGCGTTGTACCGCTTGCTGCAGCGCTGGCTGCATGAGCCGCAGCCCGGCGACAGCAAGTCGGAGCGCCGCCTGCAGGCCACCTTGCTTGATTTCGCCATGCGCGCCGCGTTCAAGACCAGCCCGCTGTCCTCCTTCACCCTGGTCGCCGTGGCGCGCTGGCAGGAAGGGGCCGGGGCTGGCTGCGACCTTGGCGCCCGGACGGCGCGCCTGGCACTGCGCTTCAACCACAGCCTGCTGTTGCATGTGCTGGAAGCGGTGTGGCGCAGCCCGCAGTCTCTGGGCGACGCTTTCCCGCTGGTTCTGAATCCCACCATCCGCCGCGAAGACGGCGTCCTGCACTGGCAGCAGTTGGCCCGGACGGACGCCGGCCACGGCAAATTCTGGGGCGCCGGCCACCCGCAGCGCAGCGTGCCGCTCAGCGCGCCGCTGCAGGCCTTCCTGTCGACCGTGGCGGCGCTGGATGCGCCGTTCACCCTGGCCTCGGCGACGCAGGCGCTGGCGCGCGTGCTGCCGGCCCAGCACGCAGCGGAGGCCCGGCAATTCGTCGAGACCATGCTGGCGCTTAACCTGCTGCACCCGCAGTGGCCGCGCTACCAGCAGGACGACGCGCTGAGCGACTTGTTGCGGCTGGCCCCCGCGCTGGCCGCGCCGGGCGGCGCCGCGCTGCTGGCGGCCGGCGCGCAGATGCAGGCGCAGGCCCGGCCATACGAGCAGGCCGACCTGGCGCAGCGGGTCGCACTGAGGCAGGGCATCGAAACGGCCGCCGCCGATATGGCCGGCGCGCTGGGCGCCAGCCTGCCGCGCGCACCGCTTTTCTTTGAAGACTGCAGCATCGGCGGGGCGCCGCTGCAGGCGTGCCCGCAACGCTGGTCCGCCGTACTGGACGACCTGCAGGCATGGCTGGCCCTGCAGCCGCTATTCGATCCGGATACGGCGGCCCAATCCTGGCTGGCGCAACGCTTCATCGCGCGTTATGGCGCCGAGGGCGTGTGCGGCGATATCGAAGGCTTCCTGTGCGGCCTGGAGACGGGGCCGCTGTCGCCGACGCCCGCCATGCAGGCCCTGAAGCATCAGGTGCTGGACACGATGCTGGCCAATGGCGGCCGGCTCGACCCATCCTGGTGCCGGGCGCAGGCCGAGCACCTGCCGGCGCCGGTGCGGCGGCGCGGCGTATCGCAGGTGTTCTTTGGCCAGCGCACCGACAACGATGCGGCGCCGCGCGGTTTCGTGCTCAACCGCGTGTACGGCGGCAGCTCAATGCTGCTGTCGCGCTTCCTGGACGAGCTGCCGGAGGACGAACTGGACGGCGTGCGGCGCTATATCGGCCGCCGCGCGCCGCATGGCAAGTACCTGGAATTGCCGGGCGTGTTCGGTTTCAACGGCAACCTGCACCCGCGCCTGTCCGACGGCGAAGTGCTGCTGCCAGGCGCGCAGCCGGGCCGCGCCGGCGTTGCGCGCCACAGCCTGGCTGCGCTGCGCCTGGTCTACAACGCTGCCACCGACCGTCTCGACGTGCTGGATGCGGGCGGCGTTGCGCACGAGCTGTATTACTTCGGCTTCCTGCAAGTGCGGAACCTGCCCGCGCCTTACCGATGGCTGGCGCGCAACGCCAGCCCGGTGCCGGAACTGTGGCAACTACTGCACCAGCACGTGGCAGGCAGCGACAGCGAGGTCGTGCAGCTGCCGCGCGTTGCGAGCGGCACCGTGGTCGTCGCGCGCCGCACCTGGATCATCCCGCGCACCTGCTGGCCCGACCCGCACGGCCCGCTGCCGGCCTTTGCGCGCGCCGTGCATGCGCTGCGCTGCCGGCAGGGCTTGCCCAACCAGGTATTCGCCCGCTTCGACGGCAAACCGTTCTACCTGGACCTGGGCAGCCCGCCGCATCTGCGCCTGCTGGCGGCCGCCTTGCGCTCCAGCAGCGCGGCGGCCTGTATCCAGGAGGCGCTGCCGGCGCCCGGCAGCGGCACGGTGCGCTGGCAGGGCCGCGACCACGTCGCGGAAATGCAGATCGAAATGACGCTTCCGGGCACATGAATCACGAGGACAACACCATGGGCTGGCGCTCCATCCACCTGTTCCTGGCCGATCCGGCCCAGGCTGATGCATTCCTGCTGCAGGTCATTGCACCGGAGATGGCCGCGCTGCGCGGCGGCGGGCAGCTGGAGAGCTGGTTCTACATCCGCTATTGGGAACAGGGGCCGCACCTCCGGCTGCGCCTGCAGCATGTGCGGGAAGAGATCTATGCGCCGCTGCGGGAGCGCTTGCGTGCGCAACTGGCGCGCTACGTGCGCGCTGGCGCGCAGTGGCCGCAGGCCTATCCGGACGACATGGTGTTCGAACGCCCCGACGTGGATGCCGAGGCGCGTCGCTGGCTGCCGCAGGGCACGGTGCGTGCGATCGCCTACGTGCCGGAACTGCAGCGCTATGGCGGTGCGCATGCGCTGGCGGTCAGCGAGCGCCTGTTCGCCTTTTCCAGCGCCCTGGCGCTGCGGGTCGTCGAGGCGGCGCCCGATGCCGACGCGCGCCGCAGCCGGGGCCTGCTGCTGACCTGCGTGGCGCTGGCGGCTGCCACCAGCGACCGCGCCGGCTTGCTGGGGTTCCTGCAGCAGATGCAAGGCACCTGGCAGGCCATCCTCGGCGAGGTCGGCAGCCTGCAGGCGGCGGCGCAACTTGTCTCGCCCATACAACGCAGGGACTACCTTGCATTGATCGGGCACCTGCAGCAAGGCGGCGCGCCACCGCAGGGCTTCGCTCGCGAATGGTGGGCGCAATTGCAGCAGGCCAGCGCCGCATGGCGCGCGTTGGCCTGCCGCGGTTTGTTGCAGTGTCCCCTAAGCGGCCAAGTGGTTATTGATGTTCCGGGCCAGGCGCGCGCGATTGCAGCGCTGCTTGATTCGCACATCCACATGATGAACAACCGCCTTGGCTTGTCGCCCGAAATTGAGTTTTGGTACGCGCACATGCTCGAGCACGCAGCTTGCACTGAGGAAGTTACATATTGATTACTGTTGATGAAAAGGTAAGTATGTTTTACTTTTCGAAGACGCGGTGAATCACCGCTTAACCCAACCCAGCAGCGAGGAGCCCCGAGTGCACTGCGACACAGATGCTTACTTGCCGGATGACGCTTATGACACCATCGCCCACGCCGGCGACTGGGCCAGCTTGCGCGCGCGCGCCAGCGCATGCCTGGAGCCATTGGGCGCCACCGACTTCATGCTCAAGCTGGAACACGGCCGTCCGCTCGGCGCCAGTACCCATCTCACCGGTACGCTGGACGACACCGTGCTGCAGATGTTCGGCGACCAGGAGGGCGCGGCCGCCGATCCGGTCACCCGGCACTTGCGTTCGCCCGCGATTCCGCACGAATGGCAGCCGGTGCAACTGTCGCAATCGGCAGCGCCGCCGGTCTACCAGCTGCTGAGCAAGGCCGGCATCAAGCACGGCCTGAGCTTGAGCATGCGCGGCACCAATAGCGCCAGCCGGATCGACTTTTATGGCAAAGCCGACAGCCGCCTGGCGGCCTCGCCGGCGCTGCGCGCCACCTTTGTGCTGCTGGGCGCCCATTTGCATTGCCGGGCCGACGGCCTGCTCAGCCAGCAAAGCCGCGCCCCGGCGCCGCAGCTGTCCAAGCGCGAACTCGAATGCATCAAATGGAGTGCGGCTGGCAAGACCTGCGCCGAAATTGGCCTGATCCTGGGAATCGGACGACGCACAGCCTACTTCCACCTGAATAATGTGGCGGCCAAGCTGGAGGTGTATTCGACGCGCCACGCCATCGGCCGCGCTGCCGAATTGGGGCTGCTCGATTAGCGGGCGCCCCCGGGATCTAGTTTACCGAACGGGACTTGTTTACTAAACAATCTAAACTAACGGTGTTTCCACCACTTTCGATTGCAGGGGGAAATCGGGTGCGGCTATAACAGCAGCACCATAAAAGGAGACACCATGGGTCAACGTCCGTTCGCGGTGTTTTGTACCGCGTTGCTGTTCGCCGCCGCCGGCTCGCCGGCGCTGGCCGCTCCCCCCGGCAGCCCCGCCGCCGCCGTCAATGTGTTTATCGGCACCGGCGGCGACGGCCACACCTTCCCCGGCGCCAGCCGCCCCTTCGGCATGGTGCAGTTAAGCCCGGACACGCAGGTGCGGCACTTCCGCCAGAGCTACCCCTGGGCCGCCGGCTACCGCTACGAGGACAACTCCATCCTCGGCTTCTCCCACACGCACTTTTCCGGCAGCGGCCACTCCGACCTGGGCGACATCCTGCTCATGCCGTACAGCGGCGAGACCAAGCTGGAACCCGGCTATCCCGAACGTCCGTTCAGCGGCTACCGCTCGCGCTTCAGCCACGCCGAAGAGCGCGCGGAGCCGGGCTACTACGCGGTGCGCCTGCAGGACCATGAGGTCGATGTCGAGCTGACCGCCAGCGGACGCGTCGGCCTGCACCGCTACCGCTACGCCAAGGGGGCCACGGCCAAGGTGGTCCTGGACCTGCGCCAGAGCATTTACGATTACGCCAACAAGAACCTGTGGTCCTCGCTGCGCGTGCGCGACGGCAGCACCATCACCGGCATGCGCATCACGCGCGGCTGGGCGCCCGGCCGCCAGCTCTATTTCGCGATGAAGTTCTCGCGCCCGATCGCCGGCCGCACCCTGCTGAACCGCGAGGAAGCGGTCGAGTACAAAGGCTTCGCCGGGCCGGGCAAGACGCCGGCCGACAAGATCCACCTGGAAGGCAAAGCCCTGGTCGGCGCGCTGGAATTCGGCGTGCCGGATGACGGCACCTTGCTGGTCAAAGTCGCCCTGTCCGGCGTGAGCGAAGACGGCGCCCTGGCCAACCTGGAAGAGATGCCGGGCTGGGACTTCGACGCCGAACGCCAGCGCGCCAGCAGCGCCTGGAACCAGGCCCTGTCCGCTGTGGCGATCGAGGCGCCCGCCGACATGCGCACCATGGTGTATACAAGCCTGTACCACGCCATGCTGGCGCCGAGCCTGTTCATGGACCGCGACGGCAAGTACCGCGGCCCGGACAACCAGGTGCACCAGGCCCAAGGCTTCCGCTACCACTCCACGTTCTCGCTGTGGGACACCTACCGCGCCCTGCATCCCCTGCTTACGCTGGTGCAGCCCGAGCAGCGCAATGCCGATTTCGTGAACTCGCTGGTGGCCTCGCGCCAGCATAGCCCGCACGGCATCCTGCCGGTATGGTCCTTCCATGGCCAGGAGACCTGGTGCATGATCGGCTACCATGCGGTGCCGGTGATCGCCGACGCCTACATGAAAGGCATCAAGGGCATCAACGCCGAGGAGGCGCTCGCAGCCATGACCGCCAGCGCGGAGTACGGCCCATACGGCGGCCTGGAACACTATATGAAGCTGGGCTATGTGCCGATCGACCGCGAGCCGGAAGCCGCGTCCAAAACCGTGGAATACGCCTTCGACGACTGGGCCATCGCGCGCATGGCCGAGAAGATGGGCAAGAAGGATATCGCGGCCCGCTATTACAAGCGCGCCCAGAACTACCGCAATGTGTTCGACACCAAGACCGGCTTTATCCGCGCCCGCAAGACGACGGGCGAGTTCCGCGAGCCGTTCAACCCGGTGCAGTCCAACTTCGGCAGCGACTACACCGAGGGCAGCGCCTGGCAGTACTCCTGGTATATGCCGCACGATAACGCGGGCCTGGTGTCCCTGCTGGGCGGCGATGCTGGCATGGCCGCCAAAATCGACCAGGTGTTCGACGCCAAGGTGGAAGACAATGTCTACGCACACATGGAAGACATCTCCGGCCTGATCGGCCACTACGCGCACGGCAACGAGCCCTCGCACCATGTGGCCTACCTGTACAACTACGCCGGCGCGCCGTGGAAGACGCAGGCCCGCGTCAGCCAGATCGTCGCCAGCCAGTACCACAACAAGCCAGACGGCCTGGCGGGCAACGACGACCTGGGGCAGATGTCGGCCTGGCTCACGTTCACCGCGCTCGGGTTCTACCCGGTGGCGCCGGGCAGCAATGAGTACGTGATCGGCCGTCCGTTCGTGGACAAGGCGGTGCTCAATCTCCCGAACGGCAAACGCTTCACCATCCGCGCCGAAGGGCTGTCGGCCGCCAACGGATTCGTCGGCAGCGTCGCGCTGAACGGCAAAGCGCTGGCGCGCAGCTTCCTGCGCCACGAAGACATCATGGCCGGCGGCGAACTGCTGTTCCGCATGCAGGCCGCGCCTAACAAAGAATGGGGCCGCGAACGCAGCGCCCGCCCATACAGCCAAACGGAGTACCAGCAATGAGCACGACCAACGCCTTCCGCCGCGTCCTCGGCGCCATCGTCCTCGCCGCCGCCGCACCAGCCGCGCTGGCGCAGTTTGTCGGCAAAGTGAGCGACCCGGTCGAATGGGTGAATCCCCTGATGGGCACCGCCAGCAAGCCCGAAATGTCGAACGGGAACACTTACCCCGCCGTCACCGTCCCCTGGGGCATGAACCTGTGGACGCCGCAAACCGGCAAGATGGGCAACGGCTGGACCTACCAGTACGACGCCGACAAGATGCGCGGCCTGAAACAGACGCACCAGCCATCGCCCTGGATGAACGACTACGGCCAGTTCTCTGTCATGCCGGTTACCGGCAGCAAGCGCTTCACGGAAGACGAACGCGCCAGCTGGTTCTCGCACAAATCCGAAACCGCCAAGCCTTACTACTACAGCGTGTACCTGGCCGATTCCGACGTGACGGCCGAACTCACCCCCACCGAACGCGCCGCCCAGTTCCGCTTCACGTTCCCGCAATCGGAGCACAGCTACGTGGTGGTGGACGCTTTCGACAAAGGCTCCTACGTCAAGATCATCCCGGAACAGCGCAAGGTTATCGGCTACAGCACGCGCTACGCGCGCGGCCCGCTGCCAGCCAACTTCCGCCACTACTTCGTGATGGTGTTCGACAAGCCGTTCACCTCCAGCGACGTGTGGCGCGGCAAGGAACTGGTGGCCGGCGCGCTCGAAATGGAGAGCGCGCACAGCGGCGCCATCGTCGGCTTTAAAACCGCGCGCGGCGAGAAGGTGCATATGAAGGTCGCCTCGTCCTTCATCAGCCACGAGCAGGCCGAGTTGAACCTGCAGCGCGAACTGGCCAGCGACGACTTCGACACCACCCGCGCCCGCGCCAAGGCCGCCTGGAACCGCGTGTTGGGCAAAGTGGAAGTGGAGGGCGGCAGCATCGACCATATGCGCACTTTCTATTCCAGCCTGTACCGCATGGTGCAGTTCCCGAACAAGCTGTATGAGCTGGACGCCGCCGGCAGTCCGGTGCACTGGAGCCCTTACAACGGCAAGGTGCTGCCAGGCTACCTGTACGGCGGCACCGGCTTCTGGGACACCTTCCGCGCCCTGTACCCCTTCCTCAACCTGGTCTACCCCGCCATCAACCGCGAAATGCAGGCCGGCCTGGCCAACGCCTACCGCGAAGGCGGCTGGCTGCCCGAGTGGTCCAGCCCAGGCTACGCCGACATCATGGTCGGCAACAACTCCGCCTCCGTGGTGGCCGACGCCTGGATCAAAGGCGCGCGCAGCAACGCCGATATCGAAACCCTGTGGGCCGCGCTGAAGAACGGCGCCAACAACGAAGGCCCGATGAGCGCCGTCGGCCGCAAGGGTGTGAAGTACTACAACGAAATTGGCTACGTGCCCTACGACGTCAAGATCAACGAGAACGCCGCCCGCACGCTGGAATACGCCTACGACGACTTCACGATCTACCAGTTGGGCAAAGCGCTCGGCAAGCCGGAATCGGAAATCGGCATCTACGCCCAGCGCGCCATGAACTACAAAAAGCTGTTCGACCCCGAGACCGGTCTGATGCGCGGCCGCAACCAGGACGGCAGCTTCCAGAAGCCCTTCAACCCCTTCAAATGGGGCGACGCCTTCACCGAAGGGAACAGCTGGCACTACACCTGGTCCGTGTTCCATGATATCGACGGCCTGGTGAACCTGATGGGCGGCCGCCAGGCTTTCGTCGGCAAGCTCGATACCGTGTTAAGCCTGCCGCCCACCTACGACGAAAGCTACTACGGTTCCGTGATCCACGAGATCCGCGAAATGCAGGTCGCGAACATGGGCCAGTACGCGCACGGCAACCAACCGATCCAGCACATGCTCTACCTGTACAACTACGCCGGCGCGCCGTGGAAGTCGCAATACTGGGTCCGCGAAACGCTGAACCGCATGTACCAGCCCACGCCGGACGGCTACTGCGGCGATGAAGACAACGGCCAGACCTCGGCCTGGTACGTCTTCTCCGCCCTTGGTTTCTATCCGGTCACGCCGGCGGTCGGCCAGTATGTGGTGGGGGCACCGCTGTTCCAGCGCGCCACGCTGCACCTGGAGAACGGCAAGCAAGTGCGCATCAACGCGCCCGGCAACGGCGCCGACAAACGCTACATCCGCGCCGCGCGCCTGAACGGCAAGGCCTTGCAGCGCAACTGGCTGGGCCACGACGAACTGCTGCGCGGCGCCACCTTCGACGTGGAGATGTCGGCCAAGCCGAACCACCAGCGCGGCATCAAGCCGGACGACGCGCCGTACTCGTTCTCGCGCGAGGGCAGGCAGTGAGCGTTACCATCCGCATGATCGCCGAGCAAACCGGGCGCTCGATCGGCACCGTCTCGCGCGCCCTGAAGAACCAGGACGGCCTGGGCGAAGATACGCGCGCCCTGATCGTCGCCGCGGCACGCGACATGGGCTACGACTTCGGCAACCTGCGCGGCGGCCGCATCCGCCGCATCGCCTTCCTGCTGCACGCCCAGCACAGCACCTTGCTCTCCAGCCCCTTCTACCTGCCGGTGTTGAACGGCGCCGAAGAAGCCTGCCGCAAGCAGGGCATCGCGCTTTCGCTGCTCACCGTGAACCCCGCCGAGCCAGTGGCCGAACTGATCCGCCTGCACCAGCCGGACGCCATCCTGTGCGCCGGCTTCTTTGAAGCGGAGGTGCTGGCCGCGCTGCGCGCCAGCGGCAAGCCCATGGTGCTGGTGGACATGCGCCTGGCCGGCTACACCTCGGCCAACGCCGACCATCGCCTGGGCGGCTACCTTGCCACGCGCCACCTGGTGGAGACGGGCCGCAAGCGCATCGCCATGCTGTCCGGCCCCCTGTCGCACTACAGCATCCAGGAACGCATGCGCGGCTTCCGCAAAGCGCTGTATGACGCGCGCCGCCTGGCCGACCCGGACCTGGAAATCATCCTGCCCAGCGTGGGCGACCGCGACCTCGCCGTGCGCGAGGCGGTGGCCGCGCTGCTGGCCATGACCCAGCGCCCGGATGCGCTATTCTGTTACAACGACACCACCGCGCTGGTCGCCATGCGCGCCTGCCTGGAAGCCGGGTTGAAGGTGCCGCACGATATCGCCATCGTAGGCTTTGACGATATCAGCGCCGCCGGCGCCGCCGTGCCGCCGCTGTCCAGCATCAGCGTGGACAAGGAAGCACTGGGTGTTGCAGGCGTGGAGTTGCTGACGCAGACCGATCCCGGCCAGGTGCTGGAAAAAGTCCTCGACGTGCGCCTGGTGGTGCGCGAGAGCAGCCATGACGATTAAGGAAACGCCCATGAACAGCGCCTTCCCGGATTTCTTCGAGCCTGCCACGCTGGAGCGCCACATCGCCCACACCATGGCCTTCTATCACCCGCGCTGCATCGACCCGAGCGGCGGCTTTTACCACTTCTTCAAAGACGACGGCAGCGTGTACGACACCAGCACGCGCCACCTGGTGTCGAGCACCCGCTTCGTCTTCACCTACGCCATGGCCGCGCGCCACGGCAACCCGGACTACATCACCCAGGTGCGGCACGGCGTCGACTTCCTGCGCAACGCCCACCGCAACCGCAATACCGGCGGCTATGCCTGGCAGCTGGAGTGGCGCGACGGCGCCGCACAAG
Source organism: Pseudoduganella guangdongensis (assembly GCF_009857475.1). Classification (GTDB taxonomy): domain Bacteria; phylum Pseudomonadota; class Gammaproteobacteria; order Burkholderiales; family Burkholderiaceae_D; genus Rugamonas; species Rugamonas guangdongensis. The sequence goes on from NZ_WWCJ01000014.1 coordinate 113,277, forward strand.
TGTTGGATGGCGCGAACCACTGCTACGGCCTGGCCTTCGTGCTGCTGGCCTATGCCCACGCGCTGATGGCTGGCCTGGGCGATGCGCGCGGCTACCTGGCCGAGACTTTCGCCCTGATGGAAGAGCGCTTCTGGGAACCGCGCCACGGCCTGTACGCCGACCAGGCCAGTGCCGACTGGACAAAGCTGGACAGCTATCGCGGCCAGAATGCCAATATGCACGCCTGCGAAGCGATGCTGGCCGCCTGGCAGGCCACCGGCGAACAGCGCTACCTGCACCGCGCCGAAGAACTGGCCTGGAACATCACCCAGCGCCAAGCCGAACGCGCCAACGGCATGGTGTGGGAACACTATCGCAGCGATTGGTCGGTGGACTGGGAATACAACCTGCACGACAAAGCCAACCTGTTCCGCCCCTGGGGCTACCAGCCCGGCCACTTCACCGAATGGGCCAAGCTGCTGCTGCAGATGGAACAGCATAAAGCGCACCTGCAGCGCGACAGCGGCTGGCTGCTGCCGGCGGCGGAAAGCCTGTTCGCGCTGGCAGTGGAACGCGCCTGGGATTACGACCACGGCGGCATCCACTACGGTTTCGGCCCGGACGGCGAGATCTGCGACGGCGACAAATACTTCTGGGTGCAGGCCGAGACCCTGGCCGCTGCCGCCATGCTGGCCGAGCGCACCGGCGACGCGCAATACAGCGAGTTGTACCAGGAGCTATGGCGCTATTGCTGGACCCACTTCGTCGACCACGAACACGGCGCCTGGTTCCGCATCCTGAGCGCCGACAACCGCAAGTATTCCGACGAAAAGAGCCCGGCCGGCAAGGTGGACTACCACACCATGGGCGCCTGCTACGACATCCTGCAGGTGCTGCGCGGCGCCTAGCGTGCGCTCGAATTGACGATCCTCAAAGTGGCGGCGGTAGGACAAGGGCACATTTTTTGCGGCAGATCGGCTATCAGTCGGCCTTCTCCATCAAATGCCATGTCACATCCTCTTTTGGTAGTTTGAGGAGCCAGTCGCGTTCCGGTTGCGGGAAAGGCTGCCCCGCTTGCAGCCAGGTCTGGCGCCATGGCTGGTTCACGATGCTTTGCAAGGGATGGCCATCTGCGACCCAGGGTTGCCAGATGCCGCCCACGTTGCAGGGTTGATCGCTTTTGCATTGCACCGCCGGCGTCACTGGCGCCACCTTCCTCACCAGAACGGGGACTGCTTGGGGCGCCACGGCCTCGGGCTCTGCGGGGATGGTGCGATAGTATTCCCACACCGGGTCACCTATCGACTTGCTGCGGTTGATGCTTTCGAACGCTTCCCCTTTGGCATACAGCCCGGGGCGGGCAAGTGCGGGCTGACGCGCCTGATCCTCCGCGCTACTTTCGATGGCGGGGCGCCAGTAACCAGCAAACTGAACCACCCGCGCGGTGGTGGATTCGCCCGTCTTGCGCAAGCGATAGGCGGGATCGAGGTAGTAGCGGCCAGCAGTGGCCGGCACGGGTGTGGATGGTAGCGGTGGCGTGGTGACGACACCCATTGCGGCGGCCAGCAGACTTTCACGCGTTCCGTCCCAGGGCGGCAGGATGGCAGGCGGCAGTGGCAGGACTTTGTCCAGGTTGGGGAAGCGACGGTAGGGATTGTAGTCAAGGGCGTCGCCTAGCATCTCATAGCGCTCGGCGCGCGCCTCGTCGATGTGGGGGGCAATCGTTCGCGACAAGCTCCGGGGATGTCCAAATTCAATCCAGAGATCGCGGGCACAGTCGGCACATCCTAACTTGACTCCAAGATGAAGCACTCTCAGAGCACGGTCTTTCGTTTCGGCGTTTCGGTCGCCGATTACCGCTCCATCGGCACCCATCGGGGCTGCAGAAAGGTAATGCAGGCTGTATGCCACCTCGGTGTTACCTTGCCCCATTGCGCACTCCATCATCTTAAAGGCCACGGGAATGTTGCTCCAGTACCCCCGGCGATCCTCGCCAACATTCAACCTCTTGGCCAAGTAAGCCAGGGCGTCTGGGTTCCCCATTTCGGCCGCCTTTTGCCAAAATGCATATGCCCGGGTGGCGTCCTTCTCCACTCCTGTTCCGTTCATGAAGTAGGTGCCCATCCGGTCATAGGCAGCCGGGACGCCCATCCGCATAGCATCTTCCACCAGTTGCACCGCGTCGTCATCGCCGCGGTCAGGATCGATTCCTTCCAGATAATAGGTTGCCAGGTTCAGCATGGCTTTCCAGTGACGGCGCTCGGCTGCCATGCGCGTGAGCTCGGCAATCCGCTTGTGATCCCTTTTCTCATAAAAAATGCCGGGGTCTTCCAATGCACGGGCTTCTAGAAACCAGGCATTGGCTTGCGCGTCGAGCGGAGGAAGCTTGGTCGCTTCCGCTGTACACGGGAAGTCCTTCCTGTGTGGCTCGAATAGAGGCAGGTCTTGATTGCGAGGTAAGTCGTTCAGAGGATTATCCATGTGATAGCCGTAGAGGATGAGGGCGATAGCCAATGTAGCTGTTGATATTTGCAGAATGTCTCGATGTAGGCGCTTCATGCTCATCCCAGCCTCGTCAGAGAGCTGCGGCCGTCTTCAAGAGGCAGGATGAAACCTTTCAGGGCCCTCTCATCGCCAATGCCGGACTTGCTATTTCTGTTGCTTCGGTTTTCTCTGGCGATCGATTGCCAATTTTCGAATGCGGTTTTGATGTCGCGCGCGGATCCACCCCCGCCCGTAACCTCGCCGCCGCTTAGCAGCCCCCAAACCCTCTGCCGCATATCGCGCGCGTGCGCTGCATCGCAGATGGAGATATTCAGCTCGCTATCAACCGCCATGCTGCGCTGATTCAGGTTGGCACTGCCCAACGTAAGGAACTCGTCGTTGACAATCATCAGCTTGGAGTGGATGTAGATTTCGCGGTAGCGCCATTTGCCGTTGTCGAAGCCACAGGCATTGAGCATGACGGTGGAGACTTTCAGTCCATATTCTTTTTCCAGGCGCAGCGCGCTGGGCTTGTCGGTGGCGTTGGCCTTCTGCACCACTTCCGGCAATTGGCGGGGCGCCGGCGCGGTGGTGCCGAAACCGCTCCTGACCTGGTGCGGCTTGCGCTCGTTTTCCTCCTTGATCCGTATGACTTGACCCGTCATGCGGTCTTGCTGGCCCAGCGTCGCCAGCGCATCGTAGGTGCGCGGAATCATCTGCTCGCGCTCCGGTACGGGCATGACGATGAACACGTACATGACCGGAAGGTCCTCCGCTGTCTTGTTTTCCTTCTTCTTTTGCAGCCATTGCCGGACCGTGCTGCGCCGCTTCTCCAGCAGGAATTGCAACCACTCCTCGTACTGGAAGTACTGGTTTTCTATATAGAGATAGCCGTGCGTTGTGGCTGCGGTCGCGGTTGCCAGGAAATAGGCTTCCTTGATCGTCTTGTCTGGTCCTTCTTCGGGTTGGGTTCGTACTATCTGTACGGTCGAATCGCCTGGTTCCGCCTTGCGTAGTAGAGCCGTTGGTGGATTAACGCGGGTTGACGCAGGGTGGGGCTCGCCGCCAGCGCGTGCCCATGCCGATGCAAAATTGTCATGCACGTCAATTAGCGCCCGTCCGGCGTCAATGCGGCAGGCATAGTCCTGGTACGGCTTCAATGTGCGAAAGCCAGGATCGTCGCGTAAGGCTTGTACACATTCCTCCGCTTCCTTTTTCCCGCCGCGCTCCCGCCGAGGGTCCTCCAAAAGATGCTCGGTCGTGTCCCAATAGTCGGTGACAGAGTTCAACCCCATCACATAGCCGATTGCCTGCAGGCCGCCGTTGTGGGCATAGTCGATCAGGATCGTCTTCTGGTGATGCGAACCCAAATGCTCCAGTCCCATCGCTTCGAATTCCGCCGTCGATAGCCCTGCGGGGAGGTTCTTTTCGGTGGCGAGGCTCGCCTCGATGGCGCGGCGGTTGCCCGAGCGTGTGCGCAGCTCGATGCCTTCCAATTGGTTGCGCGCGGCTGCCTGGTACCAGCTATGGCAATATTCCGCGCGCGCCAATGCCGGGATATCGCGCGCCGGTACGGGAAAATCCTCGTAGCGGTAGCGCAAGTAGCCGGCCAGGTGGAAAGGGGCGCGCTTGATACCTGCCAGCAGCGCCATGCTGTGTGCGGCACTGATCTCGTCAGCGCCTTGCTGGTCGCGGCGGCAGTACCACGGCGTCAGGTCATGGGAGTAGCCTGGCATATTGCGGGCAAATATGCAGCCCAGCGTGTCGTACCAGACCAGCAGCCTGATTTTGACGCCGCGCTGCCCGGCCCGGATCAGTGCATCACCCAACGTCGGGCCGCGCGGCCAGTCGGCAGCCCGCGTTCGGCTTAGTTCCATGCCGGGATCAAATCCCCAGCAGCACAAGTCGATGCTGGCTTCGGCATCGCCAATGCGGGCCAGGATGTCGTTGAAGGCTTGCTGGCCGCAGATGAAGAATTGCAGCTTGTTGTTGTGCGAAATCGGATGGGTCGCGATGCTCTTCCGGTTGCGCAGCTCGAGCTGCCATTGCAAGGTGAAGACTGAGGTGCGCTTCACCTCATCGATGTGGGTCGTCTCGGTACGATGCAGCTGGTCCATAGGGCACCCCTGGGAAACGTCAGGAATGCCTATTGTTCACGTCTGGCGTAGCAGGTATTTGCGATGGCGCAAGCTTGCGTTTGTTAGTCCCCGCCGCTGGGGGCCGCTGCCGCAGGCTGGCTGGCGGCGACGTCTTGCACCATTCTTTCGGAGTAGACCGCGCCCTTTGCTTCGGTCGCCTCCATCAAGCCGCGCCACAGCGGCACGATGGCCACGCCCAGTTGGTCAAAGCGCGCCAGGCCGCAAGCGTAAATGCCGTTATAGCTTTCTACCGATTTACCCAGCTTTTCGCAGGCCGCCGTCTGTGCCGCCCGATAGGCGTTGACCGATTCGGCGCTTGCTGCACCCGTCTGCAGAAGGGCATCAAGCGCCATGGCCTCCGCACCGCCCTCGTGAATCCACGGGTCTTTCTCGCCTACCCCGCCCCGCGCGGTATTGAGTTGCCAGATATGCGCCATCTCATGCGCCACCAGCCGCGCCAGCATCTCGCGCTTTTTCGGGTGGTCGCCGGCCAGTTGCGCGCCGGAGAAATGGTAGGCCAGTTGCCCCAGCACCGCGCCACCATTCATTGACAGGCCGGGCTTCTCGTCGCTGCCGATCGACACCGTGATGAACAGCTCCTCCTTCAGCGGGCGCTGGTACGCCTTCTCATAGTATTGCGCGACTTTGGCGCCCGTATCGAGTACGGTTTCGCGCGCCCACTCCGGTGTCTTAGGATCGACCAGTACCTTTACGGCTCCTGCCCGCACCGCCTGCGCCGGGCCGAAATACGCGTAGCCGCGCTCGCCACCCGGATGCTGCCTGTTCTGCGGCGGAGCAATCACATTCTCTTGCGACAGGCCGGCCAGGCGGATGTCGGCGCGCATCTCGTGCTCCCGCTTCGCGCGCAGCACGTCGCCTTGCAAGTGGCCAAGGAAGAGCAGGGTGCCGCCGTCGCTGAAGCGGTTGAAGGGCGCATAGGCTTTGGGTGGCCGTCCGTCGTATGACGTGATGTCGATGCTGGCCGACTTGAACGGCTTGCCGTGCGCCGAGATCACGTCAAATTCGGCGCCGGGCTGCAGTTTCATGCCCGGTGTGCGCACCCTCCAAGCCTGCTGCCGGTAGTCCGCAACAGCTGGCAGCTTGATGGCGCTTACCGCCTGCGCGAAACGGTACTCCACGCGCCAGGTCTCAGCGTCCACATGACGCACCGCGATCGTTGCCGCCAAGCCGGGGAGCTCCCCGGCTTGGGCATACAGCGCAAAGCAAGCTAGGAGGAGGGCGGCATTCAGGGTAGGCAGGCGGCGCATAGAAGGAACGATGGAAATAGTAATAATGCAACTATATTACCGCGATACTTAGACGAATCACAGTCCGTCGCCGAAACACGACCTCAGCCGCTGTTTCACCGTTCTGATGGCAATCGCGGGCAGAGGTCATTCGTGCCATCGAAGTGGCGCGCGCCTAGCGAAGCCGATCTGTCCCGCCGTACCGCGCAGTTGTTGCGAACCTGCTTTCCGGCGCAAGCAACGACACTGGACCTTATGTCAGCAATCTGGATTATTGGCGCATGAACCTGCGCGACGTGCTAGGCAGGGCGCGCCAATGGCGCCCCGCCTAGCCGGCTGGATGCAGTCGATCTCAGAGCGACTGCAGCGGGATCACGCCCGGCACGGTGGCCGGGGTGGAGCAAGGCTCTTCATCGAAGGCGATATCGCCCAGCGGGTTGGCGATGCCGTCGGTCTTGATGTCCTTGAAGCCGAACAGGTCGCGGTCCATCAGGTGCGAGGGCACCACGGTGGACAGGGCGGAGAAGGTGTTCTCCACGCGGCCCGGGTTCTTCTTCTCCCAGTCGCGCAGCATGGCCTTGATCTGCTTGCGCTGCAGGTTCTCCTGCGAGCCGCACAGGTCGCACGGGATGATCGGGAATTTCTTCACCTCGGCATAGCGCTCGGTATCCTCTTCCTTCACGTAGGCCAGCGGGCGGATCACCATATGCTTGCCGTCGTCCGACACCAGCTTGGCCGGCATGCCTTTGAGCTTCCCGCCGAAGAACATGTTCAGGAAGAAGGTCTCGAGGATGTCGTCGCGGTGGTGGCCCAGGGCGATCTTGTTGCAGCCCAGTTCATCGGCCACGCGGTACAGGATGCCGCGGCGCAGGCGCGAGCACAGGGAGCAGGTGGTCTTGCCTTCCGGGATCAGGCGCTTGACGATGGAGTAAGTGTCCTGGTTCTCGATATGGAACGGGATGCCCAGCTTTTCCAGGTAGGCCGGCAGGATGTCGGCCGGGAAGTTCGGCTGCTTCTGGTCCAGGTTGACGGCCACGATCTCGAAGTTGATCGGCGCGCGCTCGCGCAGGGTCATCAAAATATCCAGCAGCGCGTACGAGTCCTTGCCGCCCGACAGGCACACCATCACTTTGTCGCCGTCTTCGATCATATTAAAGTCGCCGATGGCCTGGCCCACCAGGCGGCACAGGCGCTTGTGCAGCTTGTTGTTCTCGTAGGCGAGCTTGTCTTCGGCCTTGGTTTCCACTACTGCGTTCATGCTGCTTCCTTGATCTTGAATACTTCCACGCCAACGCCCTCGCAATCCGGGTACACATCAGGCTTCATGGTCGATACGCATGCCGCGCGCACTTTCGGGTGTGCCAGCATGGCTTGCACCACGTCGTCCACCAGGGTTTCCTGCAGGTGCACGTGGCCTTCGGCCATGCGGCGCGCGATGGTCTCGCGCATGAAGTCGTAATCGACCACTTCGTGCAGTTCGTCGGCTTTCGGGGTCGAGAACGCGAGCGGGATGAACAGGTCAACGTTGATCAGGACGCGCTGCTCGCCCTTCTTTTCGAAATCGTGCACGCCGATATTAATCAGCACTTCGTAGTTGCGCAGGAACAGCCGGCGGCAGTCTTGCAGTTGCGGGTGGATCAGGGCGGACAGCATAGTGCTAGAACTTTCAATGAAGATTATTTTGTCAGGAACATCACATCGCGCGGCGAGGGCAGCAAGTGCTGGCCGCCATCGACCAGCAAGGTGGTGCCGGTCATGGCCCGCGCGCTCGCCGCATACACCACGGCGGCGGCAATGTCCTCGGGAGTGCTGGAACGGCCCAGCGGCGTCTTGGTATGCGCCTTGGCGAAGCCTTCTTCGCTCTGGTCGCCGGACACCATGGTGATGCCGGGCGCCACGCCCACTACCCGGACTTTCGGCGCCAGCGACTGCGCCAGCATCGTGTTGGCCGCCTGCAGCGCCGCCTTGGACAGGGTATAGGACAGGAAATCAGGGTTGAGATTATAAAGCTTCTGGTCCAGCAGGTTCACCACCACGGCCTGGCCGCCGTCCGGCGTCGCGTCGTACAGCGCGCGCGCCAGCTGGATCGGGGCCGCCACGTTGGTGTGCATATGGGCGTCCAGGCGGGCGTGGCTGAAATTCAGGTCGCTGTCGTAATCGAACAGGGAAGCGTTGTTCACCACGCAGTCCACCCGCTCCAGCGCCTTCCGCGCCGCCGGCAGCAGGGCGCGCACGGCCTCCTCGTCGGCCAGGTCGCATTGCAGGGTGATGGCGCGCCGGCCCAGGGCGGCGATGGCTCGCGCCACGTCGCGCGCCTCGTCGTGCGAATGGCGGTAATGGACGGCGATATCCCAGCCGGCACGCGCCAGGCCGAGCGCGATTTCGCGTCCCAGGCGGCGGCCGGCGCCGGTGACCAGCGCGACCGGGGCAGTGCCGGGCGCGGAAGGCGTGGAGGGCGTCGGAGTTGTCATAGTCGTAGTCAAATTGAGCAAAATGGCGCCGGGCAGCGCTGAACCGCTACAATGCCGGCATGTCTTTACCAGCACCTTCTCCCGACGCGCTGGCCGCGTCCCACGCCTTGCAGCGCCTGATTGCCGACGACATTCACCGTCAGGGCGGCGCCATTCCATTCTCCCGCTTCATGGAGCTGGCGCTGTACGCGCCGGGCCTGGGTTACTACAGCGGCGGTGCCGCCAAGCTGGGCAAAGATGGCGATTTTACAACTGCGCCCGAGCTGAGCGCCCTGTTCGGGCAAACACTGGCGCATGTCGCAGCCGCTATTATGGACCAAAGCGCCCCGCACATCCTCGAATTCGGGGCCGGCACGGGCAAGCTGGCCAAGGATATCCTGACCGAGCTGGCCGCTGCCGGGGTGGCGCTGGAGAGCTATTCCATCGTCGAATTATCGGGCGAACTGCGCGCGCGCCAGCAGGAGCTGCTGCGCGATTTCCCGCAAGTGCGCTGGCTGGATGCGCTGCCGGAATCGTTTGAAGGCGCGGTGTTCGGCAACGAAGTGCTGGATGCGATGCCGGTCGATGTGGTGACCAAGACCGAAGCCGGCTGGGAGCCGCTGCACGTGGCGGCCCAGGCCGACGCGGCGGGCGGCGCGCATTTTGCCTGGCTGCCGGCCGGCCCGGCCGCCGCCGGTTCCGCGCTGGCGGCGCAAGTGGCGCGCCAGGTGCCGGATGCCGGCGAACTGCCGGTCGGCTATGTGACCGAAGTGCACGGCGCCGGCTGCGGCTTCATGGCCACCCTGGCCGCCATGCTGGCCAAGGGCAAGGGCGCCGCCTTCCTGTTCGACTACGGCTTCCCGGCGCGCGAGTACTACCTGGCCGACCGCGCGACCGGCACCCTGATGTGCCACTACCGCCATCACGCCCACCCGGAACCGTTCTACCTGCCCGGCCTGCAGGACATCACGGCCCACGTCGACTTCACCGCCATGGCGCTGGCGGCGCAGGACGCCGGCGCCGACGTGCTGGCCTACAACAGCCAGGCCGGTTTCCTGATCGGCGCCGGGATCGGCGAACTGATGCAGCGTTTCGACCCGGCCGACGCCCTGCAATACCTGCCGCACGCCAGCGCGCTACAGAAATTGCTTTCTCCCGCCGAAATGGGAGAATTGTTCAAAGTGCTGGCGATTGGCCACGGCATCGAGCTGCCGCCGCAGCTATTGGCTAGCGACCGCAGCCACCGTTTGTAATATGATTGAGCGATGGGAAAGATACATACTCACTATGACAACCTTAAAGTGGCACGTGGCGCGCCGCAGGAAGTCATACGTGCTGCCTATAAGGCACTGAGCCAGAAATATCATCCTGATAAGAATCCGGGGGATGAAAAGGCGGCGCGCATCATGGCGATCGTCAACACGGCCTATGGCACCTTGTCCGATCCGCAACGGCGCAAGGAGCACGACGAGTGGATCACCCAGGAAGAATGGGAAATCGAATGGCTGGAAAGCACCAAGCACGAGCCGGCGCATGCCGAGCCCGGCTGGTCCGACCAGCTTGACCTGCCGCGCCGGCGCCGGGTGTTGACCTCCTGGCGTTTCTGGGGCACGGTGGGCGGCGCCGCCGCCGCCGGCTGGCTGGGCGGCGTGCTGACGGTGGCCGAACCGCGCGCCATGTCCAGCGTCCTGGCCGGCGCCTGGGGCGGCAAGCCGCCCGCCGAGCTCACCGCCACCGCCGCCGCCACTCCCAAAATCCACCCGCCGCGCGTGGAAAAAGTCACCCCGGACGACGGCTGGGCCGTCGCCAAGCCGTATTCGCCCGAACCCTCCGCCGTCGCCGCGCCGCCCGCCATCAAGGTCATGGCCCTGTCGCAGGTGGTGCTGCCGAGCGCCGCGGTCGACTGCGAAGCCGACGTCGCGCCGCCGGTGGCCCCGAACGGCGAGCCATGGCCGGCGCAATCCGGCTATGTCGAAGGTTTCCCGGTCGCCAACAAAGGCGAAGACATGCAGCTCACGCTGGACAACAGCGCCAACGCCTCACCGGTCTTCATCAAGGTGTACGACCTGGAGCGCCGCTCCAATGTCCGCTACGCCTACGTGCAACCGCACGACAAGCTGGTGGTCGAACAGCTCTCCAACGGCAAATACGAAATCCGCTACCAAAACCTCAACCTCGCCGGCCAGGCCGGCTGCAAGAAGTAAAACCGGTTTTCGCTTTTACTCGGCGCTGAGGGTTTCGCTCAGGCCCATGTCGGGGCTGGACATCAGGCGGTAGATGTCGACCAGGATCAGCATGCGCTGGTCGATCGTGCCCAGGCCGATCATGTATTCGGAACTGAAGGCGGTGCCCATGTCGGGCGCGGGCTTGATCTGGTCCGGGGTCAGCGTGGTCACGTCGGAAACGGAGTCGACCACCATGCCGACCACGCGGCCATTGATGTTCAGGATGATCACCACCGTGAACTGGTCGTACACCGGCTCGCCCAGCTTGAATTTGATGCGCATGTCCACCACCGGGATGATGATGCCGCGCAGGTTGATCACGCCTTTGATGAAGTCGGGCGCGTTGGCGATGCGGGTCACCGCTTCGTAGCCGCGGATTTCCTGCACCTTCAAAATGTCGATGCCGTATTCTTCCACGCCCAGCTTGAATGCCAGGAATTCCTTGCCTTGGCTGGCGTCTTCTTGCGCAGTTGTCACTTGCATGATTTTTCCTTTAGCAAAGGTCGGTGTTGTCAAAGCGTATCAGAGTGCAAAGCGATTTACGAGGGGGCAAGTTTTAATTGCGACGTAAGTCAAATCTGATTATGCTGGATGTAAAGAATAGTCTATTTTAATCAAGGAGACTTCATGGCGGACCCCCACGCCGTCGATGACAACTGGCTGCTGGAAGAAGACGACGAAGAAAAGCAACCAACATCGGCCGGCTCCCCTGAACAGCGCTTGTGGCGCGTGCTGATCGTGGATGATGACCAGGATGTGCATGCGGTCACCCGCCTGGCGCTACGCAATGTGAGCTTCAAGGGGCGCGAGCTGGAACTGTACTCGGCCTATAGCGGCCGCGAGGCGTTCGACATCCTGCGCGATACGCCGGACATCGCGCTGGTGCTGCTGGATGTGGTGATGGAAACCGACGATGCGGGCCTGCTGCTGGCGCGCCGCATCCGCGAAGAGCTGCACAATGCCATCGTGCGCGTGGTGCTGCGCACCGGCCAGCCGGGCCAGGCGCCCGAGCAGCGCGTCATCATCGAATACGATATCAACGATTACAAGGCCAAGACCGAACTCACCACGCAGAAGCTGTTCACCACCGTGATCTCGGCCCTGCGCGCCTACGAGAGCCTGAATATGCTGGAGCGCTCGCGCATCGGCCTGGGTAAGATCTTGGCCGGCGCCACCAACCTGTACCAGATCCATTCGCTGCGCGAATTCGCGTCCGGCGTGCTGAACCAGGTGTCGGCCATCCTCGATGTGGGGGCGGACGGGGTGCTGTGCCTGATGCAGGCCGATACCGGCGACACCACCGTGGTGGCGGCCACCGGCGGCTACACGCCGCTGGCGGAAAACGAACAGATGCCGGCCGACCACCCGCTGTGGCCGACCATCCGCAAGGCCTTCGAGGAAAAGAAGAGCCAGTTCGAGCATCCGGCCAACGTGCTCTACATCCACACCCAGGAAAACCGCGATGTGCTGATCTCGGTCACGCCGCCCTGGCCGCTGGCCCAGATCCAGCGCGACCTGCTGGAAGTGTTCTGCGAGCGCATCGCGGCGGCTTTTGACAATCTGTACATCTTCGGCCAGCTGCGCAAGGCGCAGGAGGCGACCGTGGTGGCGCTGGCCGACCTGGCGGAATTCCGCGACGGCTGCACCGGCGGCCATGTGCGGCGCGTGCAGCAGCTGTCCTCGGCCATCGCGGCGCGCATGAAGGAGCGCGGCGTGTACGACGACGAGCTGACGCCGCAGCTGGTGGACATGATCGGCCTGGCCTCGATCCTGCACGATGTGGGCAAGGTGGCAACGCCCGACCATATCCTGCTGAAGCCGGGCGCGCATACCGAGGCCGAGCGGGCCCAGATGCAGACCCACGCCGCCGTCGGGCGCAGCGTGCTGGAGCGGGCGGCGAATATGGTCGACGGCGTCAGCTACCTGACCTATGGCGCGGAAATCGCCGGCGGCCACCATGAGCATTGGGATGGCCGCGGTTACCCGAACCAGCTCAAGGGCAAGCAGATCCCCCTGTCGGCGCGCATTGTGGCGGTGGTCGATGTCTTCGATTCGCTGCTGCACGAGCGCCCCTACAAGGAGCCGTGGCCGTATCCGGAAGTCATGACCTATATCCGCGACCGCGCCGGCAGCCAGTTCGATCCGGAAGTGGTGGCATCCCTGGTCGACGTGGTGGAGCGCAACCCGAGCCTGGGCCAGGGCTAACCCGCCACGCGAACCCGACTGTGGCAGCCGCGCCGCGCTGCCGCGCTCATTCTCACGAAAAGTCACGGCGCGCGCCGCGCAGGCGCTAAAATAAGGGCAGCCCTTGCCCTACCGCCGGAAGCCATGAATGAACTGAAGGGCCTGACAGCGCTGGTCATCGAGCCCAATCCCAGCATGCGCGCCAGCCTGCACAATATGCTGAGCTTGTGCGGGCTGGACCGCATCGAAGATGCCGCCAGCTCCAACCAGGCGATCCGCGCCCTGGAAGCCAAAACCTACGACCTGATCCTGTGCGAATACGCGCTGGAGGGCGGCCAGGACGGCCAGCAAATGCTGGAAGACCTGCGCCACCACCGCCTGATCAACGCCGGCACCATGTTTTTCATGGTCACCGGCGAAGGCCAGTTCAGCAAGGTGGTCAGCGCGGCCGAGCTGATGCCCAACGATTACATCCTCAAGCCCTTTGCCGCCGACGCCATGCTGGAGCGCATCTGGCGCGCGCTGGACCGGCGCAATGCCCTGGTGCCGGTGCACCAGCTGGTGGACATGGGCGACCTGCGCGCCGCCATCGCGGCGTGTGAGGCGGGCGAGGCGGCGCAGCCGCGCTTTGCCTGCGACTTCAAGCGCCTGCGGGCGGAAATGCACATCCAGGCCGGCGAGCCGGAGCTGGCCGAGCCGATCTATGCCGAGCTGTGGGAGACGCGCCATATCCACTGGGCGCGGCTGGGCCAGGCCAAGACGCTCTACCTGCGCGGCCGCTACGACGAGGCGCGCGCCATGCTGGAGGATTTGCTGGGCAAGAACAGCCGCTTCCTCGACGCCTATGACTGGCTGGCGCGCACGCACGAGGCGAACGGCGACCTGGCGACGGCCCAGGCGGTGCTGAACAGCGCGGTCGAACTGTCGCCGCATGCGGTGCGGCGCCTGCGCCGCCTGGGCGAGGTGGCGCTGGAGGCGGGCGATATCGAGGGCGCCGAGCGCGCCCTGAAGCAGGTGGTGAGCAAGACCCGCTATTCCGAGTTCCGCACGCCGGAAGACCACGCCAAGCTGGCGCAGACCCTGGTCAAGAAGGGCGACCCGGTGCAGGCGGCGGCCGTGATCCGCGACCTCGACAAGTCGCTGGCCGGCACCCGCAATACCGATGTCTGCAGCGCCATCGCCTCGGCCGCACTGCACGAATTCACCGGCAACAGCGCGCGCATGAACGCCTCGCTCGACTATGCGGTGAACGGCGTGCGCCTCGCCAGCGGCCTGTCCAATGAAATGAAGCTGGAGCTGGCGCGCACCTGCCTGGAGGCGGGCAAGGAGGAGCAGGCCACCGAGGTCATGCGCGACGTGATGCGCAACGCGGCCACGCCGGGCGCCATGGCGCGCGCCATGCGCATGATGGAGCAGAACGGCCACGCCGAGTTGGCGCAGCGCCTGGCCGATGAAAGCCGCAACGAGGTCGGCGAAATGGTGGCGGCCGGCGCGGCGCTGGCCAAGCGCGGCGATTTCCGCGGCGCGGTCGACCTGATGCTGGAGGCGGTGGCCAAGCTGCCGGACAATGCGCAGGTGGCGTTTAACGCCGCCGTGGCGATCCTGAAATGCCTGGAGAACGAGGGCTGGGACGATGCCCTGGGGCGCCACGCGCTGGCGCTGGTGGCCACGGTGCGCCGCCTGGACCCGGCCAACAGCAAGCTGAACGCGCTGGCCGGCCTGCACCAGGACATATTGAAGAAATACAACATCCGTCCCGCCGCGCGGCGCGAAGCCGGCGTGCGCGTCGCGGTGTGATGGCACTGGCGCTACAATGCGCTAATGAGCTCCAGCACCAACCCCCATCCCGAAGACCGCCCAGTCCGTGCCTACCTGCTGAAAAAGCTTTGCAGTGACGATGAGGGCCTGTTTGCGCTTGGCGTGTCGATCGCGCGCGTGGTGCAGATGGCCGATTCGGACGACCAGGGCACGCAAAGCCTGGCCTACCACGTGCTGTCGGACGTGGCGCTGACGCAGAAAATCCTGCGCCTGGCCAACACGCCGCAGTACCGCCAGGCCTCGGGCGCGCCGGTGACCACGATTTCCCATGCGATTTCGCTGCTTGGTTTCGATAACGTGAAAACCACGGCGCTGGCCATGCTGCTGGTCGATACCCTGTCCAACAGCAAGCATGCGCAAAGCGTGCGGGTGGAGCTGGAGGCGGCCCTGTGCGCCAGCCTGGTGGGGCGCGAAATGGCGCGCTACAGCCCCTATCCGAAAGCCGAGGAGGCGGCCATTGGCGCCTTGTTCAAGAACCTGGGGCCGCTGCTGATCGCCTCGCGCGAGCATGAGCGCTTCCGTGAAATCAACGCCTTGATGGCGGCCGGCCAGCATTCGCAGGCGCAGGCGTCGCAAATGATCCTGGGCAGCACCTATGACTCGCTGACGGCGGCGGTGCTGCGCGAGTGGAAAATTCCGGACGTGATCGTGCGCTCGCTGGCGCCTTTGCCGACCGGCACCTTGCGCGCGCCGCCGGACCGGGCGGAGTGGATGCGCCAGGTGGTGAGCCTGGGCATGGAGGCGGCGCGCGCGCTGACCCGCATGGGCGGCGCCGGGGCCGACGATGCGCGCCTGCTGCACCAGCGTTTCGGCAATGCGCTGGGGCTGGAGCGCGAGCAGCTCAGCAAGGTGCTGGCGGGGGCGCGCAGCAGCATGGATGCGCTGCTCAACAGCATGCAGCTGGATGGCGCCGCGGGCGGCGTGGCGAGCACGCCGGGCGATCCGTATGCGGAGGCGGCGGCGGCGCACGGCGCGGCCGGAACGTTGCCGAGCGTGCTGGCGCTGGCCAGCCTGGATGCCGGGACCAAGGAGGGCGCTTTCCCGAGCGGCAAGCCGTTCGATGCGCGCGAGCAGTTGCTGGCCGGGGTGCAGGAGTTGACGGAGATGCGGGTGCAGGGCAAGGCGCGCGTCAATGAGCTGATCCAGCAGGTGCTGGAGACGCTGTACCGTAGCCTGGGCTTTCGCTTTGCGACGGTGTGCCTGAAGGATACCAAGGCGGGGCAGTTCCGGGCCCGCATTGCGCTCGGGGATAAGGCGGCGCAGCGGCAGGAGCGCTTTGTGTTTCCTTTGCAGGGCAAGGATTTGTTCCACCTGGCGCTGGAGAATGATGCGGATTTGATGATTGCGGATGCGAGCGCGGCCAAGATCCGCGATTTGCTGCCGCCGTGGCATTTGGAACTGCTGCCGGATGCGCGCAGCTTTATCGTGCTGCCGCTGGTGGTGCAGGGCGTGCAGCTGGGACTGTTCTATGCGGACCGGGCGCAGCCGGCGCCGGAGGGGGTGCCGCCGGATGAGACTTCGCTGATTCGGGCGCTGAAGGCGCAGGTGCTGGCGGCGTTGTCGCCCTAGAAGCGTGGGAAAACCGGGTCAGGCGCGGTGGGCCTGGTCCAGGTTTCCCGGTTGCAGCAGGTTTTCAAATTCCCCCACCGGCATCGGCCGCGCAAACAAATAGCCCTGCGCCTCATTGCAATGCTTGCTGCGCAAGAACGCCAGCTGCGCCTCGGTTTCCACCCCCTCGGCCACCACGCCCAGGCCCAGCGCGTGCGCCAGGCTGATGGTGGCGGTCACGATCACCGCATCATTCGGATCGGTCTCAATATCCTTCACAAACGCGCGGTCGATCTTGATCCGGTCAATCTCGAACAGCTTCAGGTAGCTGAGCGAGGAATAGCCCGTCCCGAAATCATCGATCGCCACCGTGAACCCGCGCGCCCGCAATTCGCGCAGCAGGGTGCGGCTGCGTTCCGGATCCTGCATCGCTGCCGACTCGGTAATCTCCAGCTCCAGCAAGGCTGGATCCACCCCGCTCTGCGCCATCAGGCGGTCCAGCAGCGGCAGCAAGGCGCCACCATGGCACTGGCGCGCCGACAGGTTGACCGCCAGCCGCAGCTGGCCCTGCCAGCGCTGCAGCATGGCCACGGCCTGCTGCAAGACCCACTCGCCCAGCGGCAGGATCAGCCCCGACTCTTCCGCAATCGGGATAAAGCGGTCCGGCCCCACCATGCCCAGCTCGGGATGGTGCCAGCGCAGCAGCAGCTCGGCGCCGATCACGCGCCGGCTGGCCAGCTCCACCTGCGGCTGCAGGTACAGTTCAAACTGCTTGAGCTCGAGCGCCTGCCACAGGCGGTTCTCCATCATCAGCCGCTCGTGCGTGGCGGCGTTCATGGCGGCTTCGAAGAACTGGAAATTACCGCGCCCATGGCTCTTGGCGGCATACATCGCCGTGTCCGCATGCTGCAGCAGGGTGGGGCTGTCGGTCCCGTCCTGCGGGAACATGGCCACGCCGACACTGGTGCCGGTGTGGATGGTCTTGCCGCCCAGCTGGAAGGGCTCGGCCAGCGCATGCACGATGCGCATCGCGATATGGGTGGCGTCGGCCGGCGTCACATTGCCGGAGGTGACCACGATGAACTCGTCGCCGCCCAGGCGGGCGATGGTATCGACTTCGCGCAGCAGCTCGCGCAGGCGGTCGGCCACCGCCAGCAGCAACTGGTCGCCGGTGGCGTGGCCGTGGGTGTCGTTGATTTTCTTGAAGTGGTCGAGGTCGAGGAACATCACCGCCGCCGCGCCGTGCACGCGCCGGGTTTGCGCCAGCAACTGGTCCAGGCGCAGGTTGAGCGACAGGCGGTTGTCGAGCCCGGTCAGCGGGTCGTGGTGGGCCAGGCGGTAAATCCGTTCCTGGGCGCGCTGCTGCTCGGTCAGGTCGTGCAGGATGGCGACGAAGATATTGCCATCGGGTAGTTCCACTTCGCTCACCGAAATCGCGATCGGCAGCATGCTGCCGTCGGCGCGGCGCCCGCTCGATTCGTGCTCGTGCGTGGCGCCATTGGCGATCGTGCGCAGCAGGCGCGCGGCGCTGTCGCTCTCCGCTTCCGGCAGCAGGGTCGCCAGCGGCACCCCGGCCAGGGCGTCGGGCGCATAGCCGAACAGGCGGCTGGCGGCGGCGTTGGCCGACACCAGCAGGCCGTCGCCGCCGATGGTGAGGATGGCGTCGGCCGCCTTGTCGAGGATCGCCTGCAGGCGCGCTTCGCGTTCGCGCAGGCGCGCCGTGCTCTCCTTCACCTGCTGCTGGATCTGGGCCCGTTCGCCGCTGGTCAGCAGCATCAGGGCGCCGAGCAGGCCGGTCAGCAGCAAGCCTGCGCTCAGGACCAGCCAGCTTTGCCAGCCATGCTGGTGCGCCATATAGGCGGGCGAGGGCGTCAGGACCAGCTCGTACTCGCGCCCGCCAAAGCTAAGCTTGCGCCAGTAGTCCTCGCTGTGCGGTGCGCGCGTCAGCTGGTCCAGCAGGGTGGTCGGGCCGGGTTGGCTGCGGTCCACCAGGCGCGCCTGCAGGTGCGGGAAATCGCTGCCGCTCAAGGCGCCGTGTACATAGGAGTCGATCTGCATCGCCAGCAGCAGCATGCCGGCCGCCGGCTGGCCGTCGCCCGGCTCCACCGCCTGCAGCAGCACCACGCCGCTGCCTTCGCCCGGCAGCGACAGCAGCACCGGCGCGCTGGCCACCGGGCGCCCGCTCGCCAGCGCGGCGCGCACCGCCTGCGCGCGCACCGGCTCGGCCAGCCAGTCCAGGCCCTGGTAATGGCGGCGCGCGGCCGGCTCGATATACAAGGTCACCATGTGCTCGCCGGGCGGCGGCTCGCTGTGGCTATGCGGCTCGTGGCTGTGGGAGTGGCTGGGCGTGGACTTGGGGGCGATGATGCGGAAATCCGGGTCGATCTTCTCGCGCGCCCATTGGTCGAACTCGGCGCGCTCGGCGGCGTTGACCGGGCGCAGCCAGGCCATCGACAGCAGCTCCGGGCGCTGGTCGAGATAACCGTGCGCAATCTTGTCAAAGCCGCTGGCCGACATCACGCGGCCATAGCGGTTGATGGCGCGCGCCATGGCCAGCACGTAGCGCTCGTGTTCCGAAAAGCGCGCCTGCAGCAGGTCGCCCACTTGCTGCGCCTTGAGGCGGAAGCCTTCCAGGTGCTGGCGCGTTTCCCAGCGCGCCACCAGCACGTACAGCAGCACGCACAAGGTGACCAGCAGCAATTGCGGCACGCCGACCAGCAGGCGGCGCCGCTGCCACAGGCTGCGCGGCTTGCCGAACAGCACCCAGCACAGCGGAGCGGCCAGCAGCACGCCGATGGCATCGCCAATCCACCAGGTCAGCCAGCTGGTCAACCAGTCGCTGCGGGCAATGGCACCCACCGCCACGCCGGCTGCATTGGACAGCGTACTGCTGGTCAGCGTGACGCACACCGCCAGCAACAGGAAGCGCAGCACGTCGCGCCCGGCACCGATCTCGGGGCGGATGGCGCGCCGGAAGTACAGCATGCCCAGCCAGGCCTGCAGGGCGGACGCGACGCCGGCCCCGGCGGCGGCCAGGCCCTGCGCCATGGTCGGCAGGGCCAAGGCGCCGGATGCGCCGGACGCGGCGGGCAGGGGCAGGAAATTGATGAGCAAGGCGCCCAGCGCGACCCCGGGCAGCAGGCGCGGGCCGTAGGTGACGATTGCGGCCAGGGCGATACCGGCCGGCAGGAACAGGGGGCTGGCATAACCCGGCGCCAGGGACAGGTAGAGGCAGAAGCGCCCCACCACTGCGTAGACCGCCAGCAGCAGGAAGTTGGCGGCCAGCGTACGCTGCCAGGCGGGGGAGGGATTGGTCACGGAAAGTGCGCTCCGGTATGCGGGATAAGTTGACCGATTCTAAAGCAAAATGTGCAACGCAAAAACAACACTTGCATTTTTGCAGGAGTAGCCCTTACAATCTCGCCCCGAAGCGCACGTCATGCAGCGTTTGCGAAATAAGCAAATAACAGTATTGACAGTGTTAAGAAGTTGCTTCATACTCTGCGGTTCCTTCGCGGAGGGGTGGCCGAGTGGTTAAAGGCAGCAGACTGTAAATCTGCCCTCTTATGAGTACACTGGTTCGAATCCAGTCCCCTCCACCAAAGCTTGCAGGAAGCTGAGTGAAGTTGTAGTCGAATGTAGTCGGAACCTCGCGGGTGTAGCTCAATGGTAGAGCTGAAGCCTTCCAAGCTTATGACGAGGGTTCGATTCCCTTCACCCGCTCCATGCAGCACAGTAGTAACAATAAGCCCTTGTAGCTCAGTGGTAGAGCACTCCCTTGGTAAGGGAGAGGCCACGTGTTCAATCCACGTCAAGGGCACCAGAATTCTGCAGTAATCCATCTGATAGTCGGGCGCGTGCCCAGCAACTCAACATTGTTAGGAGTCTAAAATGGCAAAAGAAAAGTTCGAGCGGACTAAGCCGCACGTGAACGTTGGCACCATCGGTCACGTTGACCATGGTAAGACCACCCTGACCGCAGCAATCGCAACCGTTCTGTCGAAGAAATTCGGCGGCGAAGCTAAAGCTTACGACCAGATCGACGCTGCTCCAGAAGAAAAAGCACGCGGCATTACCATTAACACCGCACACGTTGAGTACGAGACCGCCAACCGTCACTACGCTCACGTTGACTGCCCAGGCCACGCCGACTACATCAAGAACATGATTACCGGTGCAGCGCAGATGGACGGCGCGATCCTGGTTTGCTCCGCAGCTGACGGCCCAATGCCACAGACCCGCGAGCACATCCTGCTGGCCCGCCAAGTTGGCGTTCCTTACATCATCGTGTTCCTGAACAAGTGCGACCTCGTGGACGACGCAGAGCTGCTGGAACTGGTCGAAATGGAAGTGCGCGAGCTGCTCTCCAAGTACGAGTTCCCAGGCGACGACCTGCCAATCATCAAAGGTTCGGCACGTATGGCACTGGAAGGCCAGCCTGGCGAAATGGGCGAAGCGTGCATCGAGCGCCTGGCTGAAGCCCTGGACACCTACATCCCAACCCCAGAGCGTGCTGTTGACGGCGCGTTCCTGATGCCAGTGGAAGACGTGTTCTCGATCTCCGGCCGCGGTACCGTGGTGACCG
>NZ_WWCJ01000015.1 GCF_009857475.1 Pseudoduganella guangdongensis
AATCTCTGTTTTTCGGTATTGCTACCGAGGTCACTCACTCAAAATACTGACGAATCTCTTTCGAGATTACGTTTAATATATTTTGTGCGAGCGTTATAACGTATATTTTGAGCATCGGACCCGAAGGTCCGGGCATATCGTCAAACGCCCACACTTATCGACTGTTGATTTTTAAAGATCGCTGCCTGTTTGTTCGACGAAGCGTTGTGTTCGTCAGCAGCAGAGAGGCGAGATTATGCGGTACAGCGTGCAACTCGTCAACCCCTTCTTTTTCTCGCTTCACTCTGCAGTTTTGTCTGCGGTGCGTTGCGAGGGACAGAACTATAACGGAGCGGCGCCCTTCGCGCAAGGGTAAAATGTGAGGTTTCGCGATTCCGGTTTCATCATGACGATCCTGCTCACTACTCTTAACGCCCGTTACACCCATGCTTCGCTCGGGCTGCGCTACCTGCTTGCCAATATGGGCGAGCTGCAGGCGCAAACGCGCATCCAGGAATTTGTCATCGGGGCGAAGACGACCGAGATGGTGGAACGCATCCTGGCAACACAGCCGAAGATCGTCGGCTTTGGTGTCTATATATGGAATGTGGAGGAGGCCTGCCGCCTGGTGGCGACCCTCAAGCGCGTGGCGCCGCATGTGGTGGTGGTGCTGGGCGGGCCGGAAGTGTCTTATGAGACGGGCGAGCAGGAAATCACGCGCCTGGCGGACTATGTGGTGACCGGCTGGGGCGATGTGACTTTCCCTAAGCTGTGCGGCGAGATCCTGAACGGGCCGAAGCCTTTGATGAAGGTGCATGCGGGCGTGCAGCCTCCGATGGCGGAGATCAAGCTGCCCTACTCCCTTTATTCGGATGAGGACCTGGCGCACCGCACCTTGTACGTGGAGGCTTCGCGCGGGTGTCCGTTCAAGTGCGAGTTCTGCCTGTCTTCGCTGGACAAGACTGCGTGGCCTTTCGGCATCGACGCCTTCCTGGCGGAGATGGAGGCGCTGTATGCGCGCGGTGCGCGCACCTTCAAATTTGTCGACCGCACCTTCAACCTGAATATCAAGACCAGCCTGAAGATCATGCAATTCTTCCTGGATAAGCTGGCGGCGGCGCCGGATGATCCGGTCTACGCGCACTTTGAGCTGGTGCCGGACCATCTGCCGGATGCGCTCAAGGAAGGCATTGCGAAGTTCCCGCCGGGGACGCTGCAGTTTGAAATCGGCATCCAGAGCTTTAACCCCGTGGTGCAGGCGAATATCTCGCGCAAACAGGATAACGCCAAGGCGGCGGACAATATCCGCTGGCTGTGCGAGCACTCGAGCGTCCATATGCATGTGGATTTGATCGCGGGCTTGCCGGGTGAGACGGTGGATAGCTTTGCGGAGGGCTTCGATAAGCTGTGGGCGCTGGGGCCGCATGAAATCCAGTTCGGTATCCTGAAGCGCCTGCGGGGCACGCCGATCATCCGCCATACCCAGGAATTCGGCATGGTGTACGACCCGTTCCCGCCGTATACGATCCTGGCGAACCGGGATATTGATTTTTCGACCATGCAGCGGCTGGTGCGCTTTGCGCGCTACTGGGACCTGGTGGCGAATTCGGGGCGCTTTACCCATACCGTGCCGGTGCTGCTGGGGGCGGCGCCGTTCAAATCGTTTATGGCGTTTTCGGACTGGCTGTACGCCAATACGGATGCGACGCATCGCATTGCGCTGGATCGGCTGGCGGTGATGGTAGGGCGCTGGCTGGGCGAAGCGGGCATGCAGGCCGGGGATATTTCGGAGCTGCTGGCGCGCGATGGGCATGGGGTGCGGCAGAAGGCGGTGGCTCAGGCTTCTGCGGCGCCGGCGCGGCAGGTGAGGCATTTGGCGGCCTGACCCACCCTGTCACGGGTGGCGCGGGAAACGAATCTCTTTTACACTGGCGGCATGCCTATTGCTCAAGAGCCAACGTTATCTGTCAGCCCAGACGGGCGCACGGTATTCGCCCGGGGAACCTGGCAAGTGCATGCGCTTGCGAGCAAGCGGGTGATGAAGGCCATTTCGGGCTGCCTGGGCCAGGTGCGCGATATCGATGCCGTTGAATGGGATTTGAGCGATATTGACATGCTCGATCACGTCGGCGCGCAGCTGTTGTGGGGCGCCTGGGACTATAAGCGGCCCGCCAAACTGAAACTGGTCAACGGCCAGGACGAAATCTTTAAACGCATCGAGTCGACCGGCAAGCTGGAATGCCCGCGCCCGCGCAAGGAGCATTTGGGCTGGGTGACGACGCTGGGCTTCGGCATCCTGCACTTCCTGGAACATATGCAGGGCTTCGTGAAGCTGATCGGCTCCGTGGTGCAGGACCTGGGCCGCTTTGCCGCCAACCCGATGCGCGGGCCGTGGCGCGAAATCTCGGCGAACATCTTCCATGCCGGCTTCCAGGCGCTGGGCATCACCGCGCTGGTGGGCTTTTTGATCGGCGTGGTGCTGTCCTATCTGTCGGCGCAGCAGCTGCGCAATTTTGGCGGCGATATCTATCTGGTCAACCTGCTTGGCATGTCGGTCATCCGCGAACTGGGGCCGCTGATGGCGGCGATCCTGGTGGCGGGCCGCTCCGGCTCGGCGATCACGGCGCAACTGGGCGTGATGCGGGTGACGGAGGAGCTGGATGCCATGCTGGTGATGGGCATTTCGCACGGCTACCGCCTGATCCTGCCGAAAGTGATTGCACTGGCGGTGTCGATGCCGCTGCTGGTGATCTGGACCGATGCGGCGGCGCTGTTAGGCGGCATGATCGCGGCCAAGGTGGAACTGAACCTGTCCATGCGCTACTTCGTGCAAAAGCTGCCCGATGCGGTGCCGCTGGCGAACTATTACATCGGCCTGTTCAAAGGCGCGGTGTTCGGCATGCTGATTGCGATGGTGTCCTGCCACTTCGGCTTGCGCATCAAGCCGAACACGGAAAGCCTGGGGCGCGGCACAACCACCTCGGTGGTGACGGCGATTACGGTGGTGATCCTGGCGAACGCGGTGTTTGCGATCGTCTTCAATGGAGTGGGCTACCGATGAACGAGCTGCCCGAAGAGAATTGCGGTTGCCCGGACGGCGAGGGCGGGCTGACCCTCGACGGCAGCGTGCCGGTGGTGGAAATCACCAACCTGCAGACCAAATTCGGCCGCACGGTCATCCACAATGACCTGAACCTGACCATTGAGCAGGGCGAGATCCTGTCCATCGTGGGCGGTTCGGGCACCGGCAAGACCGTGCTGCTGCGGCAGATGCTGGGGCTGGAGCGTCCATCCAAAGGGTGCGTGCGCATCTTCGGCGAGGATATCACCACGGCGTCGTCCAGCCACCTGCAGGAGCTGCGCAACCACTGGGGCATGCTGTTCCAGCAGGGCGCGCTGTATTCGGCGCTGACCGTGTTTGAGAATATCGCGCAACCGATGCAGGAGCTGGGCACCCTGCCCGCCCGCCTGATCCGCGATGCGGTGCTGCTGAAGATGAATATGGTGGGCCTGGGTCCGGAGCATGCGAACAAGATGCCGAGCGACCTGTCGGGCGGCATGATCAAACGGGTGGCGCTGGCGCGCGCCCTGGCGCTGGAGCCGAAACTGCTGTTCCTGGACGAGCCGACAGCCGGCCTGGACCCGGACCTGTCGGAGAGCTTTGTGTCGCTGATCAAATCGCTGCACCGTGAGCTGGGCCTGACCGTGGTGATGGTGACGCACGACCTGGATACGCTGTTTGCGCTGTCCACGCGCATTGCAGTATTGGCGGAAAAGCATGTGCTGGCCATCGGGCCAACGCGCGAGGTGATCAAGACCGATCATCCGTTTATCAAGGAATTCTTCCTGGGCGACCGCGGCAAACGCGCGCTTGAGGCCCTGGAGTAAGGAGCAAGGCATGGAAAACAGATCGCACGCTTTGATGACTGGGCTGTTCACGATCACGCTGCTGATCGCGGCGGTGCTGTTCGGCATCTGGTTCAACCGCGACCGGGTGCAGTACGAGCCTTACCTGATTGCGACGACGCAGTCGATCCCCGGCCTGAACCCGCAGGCGGCGGTGCGCTACCGGGGCTTGGAAGTGGGCAAGGTGGACGAAATCGATTTCGATCCGAAGATGGCGGGGCAGATCCTGATCCACCTGAGCATCGATCCGGCAACGCCGATTACCAAGACGACTTATGCGACGCTGGGCTACCAGGGCGTAACCGGCATCGCCTACATCCAGCTGGATGATGAATCGGTGGGTTCGCCGCGCCTGGCGACGGCCAAGGGCAATCCCAGCGCCATTCCGCTGCAACCGGGGCTGTTCGACCAGCTCGAGAAGCGCGGCACGGCGATCCTGGGCCAGGCGGAGGAAGTGACCAAGAAGCTGAATACCCTGCTCAGCCCTGCCAACCAGAAGGCCATGGTGGGGGCGTTCAGCGACGTGAGCGAGGCGGCGCGTTCCTACAAGGACCTGGCGGCGCAGCTGGAGCCGGCGGTGCAGAAGGTGCCGGCGCTGGTGGAGCGCGGCGAACATACCCTGCGTTCGGTCGATACCCTGGCCAGCGAGGCGAGCAAGGTGGTGCGCACGCTGCAGGGCCCGGATGGCGCGGTGCAGCGCATTAGCGCTTCCGTGGACCGGGCTGTGACCTCGGTCGAAGCGGTGGCCAGCGGGATCGAGCTGGAGACCCTGCCCGGCGTGACCGGGCTGGCGGATGAAACCAAGTCGTCGATGCGGGCGATCCGCCGCACCATGAATAACCTGAACGACCGGCCGCAGAGCATTTTGTTCGGCGCGCCGGGCACACCGCCAGGGCCGGGGGAGCCGGGTTTTGATCCCAAGGGCAAATAAGGAAACCGCATGAAGAAGACCATCCTCATTACCATTGCCGCCGCTGCCGTGCTGGCGGGGTGCGCCAGCAAAGGCCCGCAACCCACCGCGTTCGACTTCGGGCCGCTCGGGCCGCCGCAGCAGGCCGCCGGCACGGCGGCGCTGCCGGCGATCGTGGTGGCGGACGTGAGCGGGCCTGCCTCGCTGGATTCGCAGCGCATGTTCTACCGCCTGATGTACGCGGACGCGCGCCAGTCGCGCCCCTATGCCTACAACACGTGGGCGGCAACGCCCTTGCAGCTGATGTCGCAGCGCCTGAAGTCGCGCATCGCCCAGTCCGGGGTGAAGGTGGTGTCGACCACCGATTCCGCCGGCGGCCTGCCCCTGCTGCGCCTGGAGGCCGACGAATTCTCGCAGAACTTCGACAGCGCCACCCAGAGCAGCGCCAGCATCACCCTGCGCGCATCGGTCTTCCGCAACCACAAGCTGGTGGACCAGCGCACCTTTACCCGCACCGCGCGCGCGCCGAGCGCCGACGCGGCGGGCGGCGCCAGCGCGCTGGCCGAGGGCACCGACGCCATTGCCGCCGACATCCTGTCCTGGCTGGCGTCCCTGCCGCAGCAGTAATCGATGATGGAAGACGCGCCCGCCCCAGCCCCGGCCCCAGGGCGCCCGCCGGAAGCGAAGCCGCCCGCGCGCACCGGTTCGCCCGTCGCGCGCGCCACCCTGGCGGCCTACACCATGCTGATCGTGTACGCCAGCTGGTTCCCCTTCTCCGGCTGGCAGAACCAGGGCCTGTCGCCGCTGATCTTCCTGGAGTGGACCTCGCTGCCGCGCTACTGGACGGTGTTCGACGCCGGCATCAACGTGATCGGCTATATCCCGTTCGGTATGCTGCTGGTGTACGCCATGCGGCCGAAGGTGACCGGCTTCTGGGCCTTCCTGCTGGCCAGCCTGGCCGGCATGATGGTATCCGGCGCGATGGAGGCGGTGCAGACCTACCTGCCGACGCGCGTTTCCTCCAACCTGGACTTCTACACCAATAGCGCGGGCACCGCCGTGGGCGCCTTCATCGGCGCGCTGACGGCGCGCAAGCTGATGGACACCAGCCATTTGTACAAGCTGCGCCAGCGCTGGTTCGCCCAGCACGCCAGCCAGGGCCTGGTGCTGGTGGCGCTCTGGCCGCTGGCGCAGATCTATCCGCAAAGTTTCCTGTTCGGCCTGGGCCAGCTGCTGCCCATCCTGTCCGAGTGGCTGAGCGAGCTGCTGGATATGGAGATCGACCTGGCAGCCCTGGTGCGCCCCGACGTTGCGCTGACGGTGGAGCAGTACTGGCTGTCCGAGACCATTGTGACAGCCTGCGGCATGGTGGGCGCGGCCCTGGCCCTGCTCTGCATCCTGCGCAAGCCGGCCCCGCGCGCGCCGCTGGTGGCTTTGCTGGTAGCGGCTGCGGTGCTGGTGAAAACCCTTTCCACCGCGCTGCAATTCGGCCCGGACAACGCCTTTGCCTGGATCACCCCCGGCGCACAGGGCGGCTTCCTGATCGGCGTAATCATGCTGGGCGGCCTGATTTTCGCCCCCCAGGCAGCGCAGCGCCGGCTGGCGGTGGCCACCTTGCTGCTCAGCCTTTTAATCGTCAATACCACGCCGGTTAACCCTTACTTCAGCGAGACGCTGCAAAATTGGGTGCAAGGCAAATTCCTGAACTTTTACGGGGCGGGCCAGTTCCTGTCGCTGGCGTGGCCGCTGGCGACCCTCTGGTACCTTTGCCTGCCATCGCACAAGCTGAATAAGGAAACCCCGGTAAAATAAGCGCCTGCATTCAATTCGAGGCACCACATGAGCGACAACCAATACTTCAAGCATCACGTGTTTTTCTGCATGAACCACCGTGATGATGGCCGCGAAAGCTGCGGCCCGCGCGGCGCGGAAGCGGCGCAGAAGCACGCCAAGAAGCGCTGCAAGGAGCTGAACCTGAACGGCGCCGGCAAAGTGCGCATCAACCAGGCCGGCTGCCTGGACCGCTGCGAGCACGGCCCGGTCGCCGTGGTTTACCCCGAAGGCACCTGGTACACCTACGTTGACACCAGCGACATCGACGAAATCATCGACAGCCACCTGGTCAACGGCAAAGAAGTAGAGCGTCTGAAAATCAAATGATGAACAAGTTTTCCGAGAAGTTTACGCTGCAGGGCGGCGCCGGCCTGATGGAGGGCCTGATCGACTTACCTGCCGGCGCGCCGAAAGGCATCGCCCTGGTGGCCCACCCGCACCCGTTGTACGGCGGCACCATGGAGAACAAGGTTGCGCAAACGCTGGCGCGCACCTTTGTCACCATGGGCTATGTGGCGGCGCGCATCAACTTCCGCGGCGTGGGCGCGTCGGAAGGCGTGCATGACCACGGCCTGGGCGAGACCGACGATATGATGATCCTGTACCAGCACATGGTGCAGCAGTACCCCGGCCTGCCGGTAGCGCTGTCCGGCTTCTCGTTCGGCACCTTCGTGCAGTCGCACCTGGCGCAGCGCCTGGCCGCCGCCGGCACCCCGGCGGAACGCCTGGTGCTGGTGGGCACCGCCGCAGGCAAGTGGCAGCTTGCCGACGTGCCGGCCGACACTATCCTGATCCACGGCGAGAATGACGAAACCATTCCGCTGATCGACGTGCTGGATTACGCGCGCCCGCAGGACATTCCTGTGATCGTGATTCCCGGCGCGGACCATTTCTTCCACCGCAAGCTCGGTCACATCAAGAATTGGGTGATCGCCTTGTGGGGCCAGAAAGCCTGACTATTTTTAACCCCCCTACGAAATAAGCACCAATGAAAAAGATCATCGCTGCACTGGCAACCAGTGTGCTGCTCATGACTTCCGCGGTGGCGCAAACCCTGCCGCCGCCGACCATCGCCGCCAAATCCTGGCTGCTGCTGGACTCCACCAGCGGGCAAGTGATTGCCGCCCAGGACCCGGACGCGCGCGTGGAACCGGCCTCGCTCACCAAGATAATGACCGCCTACCTGACCTTCCAGGCATTGCGCGACAAGAAGCTGGCCATCGACCAGAAGGTGAATGTGTCGGTCAAGGCCTGGAAAGTGGACTCCAGCTCGTCCAAGATGTTCATCGACCCGGCCACCCCGGTGTCGATCAACGACCTGCTGCACGGCCTGATGGTCCAATCCGGCAATGACGCCGCCGTTGCGCTGGCGGAAGCCGTGGCCGGCGACGAGGCGGCCTTCGTCACCCTGATGAACCGCGAAGCACAGCGCATGGGCATGGCCAATTCGCGCTTCGCCAATCCGCACGGCCTGCCGTCGCCGGACAACTTCACCACCGCGCGCGACCTGTCGATCCTGGCGCGCCATGTGATCCAGGACTTCCCTGAGTACTACAAGATCGATTCGGTGAAGAGCTTCACCTACAACAAGATCACCCAGCAGAACCGCAACCGCCTGCTGTGGCTGGACCCAACCGTGGATGGCATGAAGACCGGCCACACCGAATCGGCCGGCTACTGCATGGTGGCTTCCGCCAAGCGCCCGGCGGGCAACCTGGAGCGCCGCCTGGTCTCCGTGGTCATGGGCACGAACTCGGACAGCACCCGTACTGCCGAAAGCCAGAAACTGCTGAACTGGGGCTTCCAGAACTTCGACACCGTGAAGCTGTACTCCAAGGGCCAGGCGATCGATTCGCCGGAAATCTGGAAGGGCTCGCAGTCGAACCTGAAGATCGGCTTTACCAGCGACGTGCTGGTCACCGTGCCGAAGGGCGTGGCGGCCAAGATGAAGCCTGTGCTGGAGCGCAAGGACCCGCTGGTGGCGCCGGTGGCGGCCAATACCCGCGTCGGCACCCTGAAGATGATGGTGGACGGTAAGCCCCTGCTGGAACTGCCGGTGGTGGCGCTGCAGACCGTGGAGCAGGCGTCGATCTTTGGCCGCGCATGGGATTCCGTGCGCCTGTGGCTGAAATAATGGCGCAGCTCAACCTCTCCCGCGTGGTGGCGGGCATGTGGCGCATGTCCGAGTGGGACATGACGCCGCAGCAGCGCCTGGATTTCATTGAGCAGTGCATGGCGCTGGGCGTGACTTCCTTCGACCATGCAGACATCTACGGCGGCTATGGCGTGGAGGGGTTGTTCGGCGAGGCGCTGGCGTTGAAGCCTGCGCTGCGCGCGCAGATCCAGCTGGTGAGCAAGTGCGGCATCAAGCTGGTGTCCGGCCGCCGCCCGACGCACTCCATCCAGCATTACGACACCAGCGCCGGGCATATCGTGGCGTCGGTGGAAAATTCGCTGAAGGAGCTGCGCACGGACTATCTGGACCTGCTGCTGATCCACCGCCCGGATCCCTTGATGGATTTCGATGAAGTGGCGGCGACCTTCCAGCGCTTGCGTTCAGAAGGCAAAGTGAAGGAGTTCGGCGTGTCGAACTTCTCGCGCCACCAGTTCGAGATGCTGCATAAGCGTATTCCGCTGGCGACCAATCAGGTGGAGTTTTCGCCGCTGCACCTGGCGCCGCTGTTCGATGAGACATTCGATGGGCTGCAGGACCTGGCTGTGCGGCCGATGATCTGGTCGCCGCTGGGCGGTGGGCGTTTGTTCACTGCCGGCGATGAGCAGGGCGAGCGCCTGCGCTTGAAGATCAAACAGATTGCGGACGAGTTGAATCGTCCGTTTGCGAGCGTGGTGTTTGCCTGGATTATGCAGCTGCCTTGCAAACCGGTGCCTCTCACGGGCTCCGGCCGTCTTGAGTCGATCAAGGTGGCAGTGGAGGCGACACAGTTCCAGTTGAGCAAACCGCAATGGTTTGAGATCCTGCGCGCCGCGCGCGGGCACGAGGTGGCCTAAAACCAGTAACCAGTACCTGACCCACAGGGTCAGGTACTGGTGTAACGGTTTTAATCGTCGTTAAACACCTGCGGCGGTGCAATCCCCTTCCAGCCGCTGCGCCACGCCAGGTTCAGCGCCACGGTCACCGCGATGTACACCACAAAGAACAGCACAAAGTAGTAAGCCCGCAGCCACACCAGCAGCCCCACATTCACCGCCAGCAGCACCAGCGCCGCCGCGCTCTTCTTCTGCTTCGAGCTAGGGAAGCGAATGGTGGACACCATCAAGCTCCCCACCACGAACAGCAGCGCCACCACCAGGTAGCCCTCCAGCTTGGTATCCGGGAACTGCGGCCACGCCACCACCACGGACGCCACGCAGGCGGCACCCGCCGTAATCGGCATGCCCACAAAATACTTCGGATCGGTGCGTCCCACATTCACATTGAAGCGCGCCAGGCGCAAGGCCCCGCAAGCGACGAAGAAGAAAGCCGCAATGCCGCCAATGCGCAGCAGGGTCGGGTCCGCAGGCCCCATCTGCACAAAGCCGTAGCAATACAGCAGCACCGCCGGCGCGCAGCCGAAATTCATCACATCCGCAATCGAATCGAGCTGCACGCCGAACTCGGAACTGGTGCCGGTGGCGCGCGCCACAAAGCCGTCCAGGGCATCGAAGATCCCCGCCAGCACCAGCAGGAAGGCGGCCAGGCGGTAATCCTGGGCGAAGCCGTAGTGGGCGTTATCGACCGAGATCACAATGCTGGCAAAGCCGCAGGCGATGGAAAGCAAGGTCACCGAACTCGGTAACGCAAATTTGGCACGCTGCAGGCGCTGTTGACGTGGAGTATTCAAATTCTGGCAATGATAAAGAAATGGTATGCCTATTTTACCCCGCCCGAAAAGAAACGCATCCTGTAGGAAATTGGCATAGAATCGGCGAATGGAGAAGTCAATCATGCGCTCGCTCACTTTCTTGCTCGCTGCCTTGCTGGTGGCATGCGGCGGCGGCGGCTCCGGGACGAATACCCCGCCCGTCACGCCTCCGGTTACGCCTCCCGTAACACCGCCTGTCACGCCGCCCGGCGCGCCTGTCGCCACCGGCGATACGGCGTTGGATGGCTTCAACTGGTTCAACTACCGCCGCACGGGCATTGGTCTGTCCACCCTGACGCGCAACGCGCGGCTGGACGCCGCCGCCCTTGGCCACTCCAACTACCTGCGCCTGAATAACACGGTGTCGCACGACCAGGTGCCGGGCAACCCGGGCTATACCGGCGCCACGCTGCAGAACCGCATTACGGCGGCGGGCTACACCCTGTCCAATCCTTACGCGTTCGGCGAGGTGATTTCCGCTGCGGGCGACCGCGCCGGTTTCTATCACGCGGAAGAACTGATCACCGCGATCTATCACCGCTTTGTGATCCTGGAACCGGTGTTCCGGGAAATGGGCACCGGCGCCTCCACCAGCTCCGGCAATTACACTTACTTCACCACCGACTTCGCCACCAGCGGCGGTTTCGGTCCGGGACTGGGGCGCGGCCGCATCGTGACTTACCCCGGCGATGGGCAGGTGATGGTGCCAACCATCTTCCTGAGCGATACCGAATCGCCGGACCCGGTACCGAACCAGAACGCGGTGGGCTACCCAGTCAGCGTGCACGCCGATATCTCGTCCAGCATCACGGTGAGCAGCTTCACAATCAAGCCGCGCAACGGCGCCGTGCTGACCACGCGCCTGCTGTCCAGCGCGACGGACTCGTACACCAAGCCGCAGGTGGCGGCCATTGTGCCGCTGACAACCCTGCTTGCCAACACTACCTATGACGTGAGCTACAGCGGCACGGTGGATGGCGTAGCCGTGGCGCGAAACTGGTCGTTTACGACAAAATAAGGTCCAGCCCCCTAGCCCGCGCCAGGCCGGAGTGCTAAATTCTGCCCTGATGAGCAACCTTGTTTCCAACGCGCCAATACGCCGATGCCTCGATACCGAGGAGGGATTGGATCGCCTGATGGGCGAGCGCGCGCTCTACCTGCAGATCCTGCGCCGCTTCCTGCAGGACCACCGCGACGCCTGCGCACGCATCCGCGTCCTGCTGCTGCAACGACTGGAAAGCCAGGCGCAACTCGCAGCGCACTCGCTGAAAGGATCGGCCGGGCTGATCGGTGCGCAGCAGGTGCACGACCATGCGGTGGAGGTGGAAAACGCCATCGCAGCGGGCGCCGATAGCAGCACGCTGCTGCCGCAGCTCGATGCGCTACTGGGCGCAGCCTGCACCAGCATCGACCAGCTATTGCATGATCAAGGCGACCAGGTCGCGCCGAGCGAAGCGCCGGTCATCGACGCGGCGCAATTGCGCGCGCTGCTCCAAGAGCTGGTAGGGTTGCTGCGGGACGGTGATGGTGCCGCGATCGACCTGGTGGAAAAATCGGCGCCGGTGCTGGCGGCGGCCCTGGGGGTGCCCACCTACCAGATGGTGGCGGCGGCGACCCATGCATTTGATTTTGAGACGGCACTCGACGCGCTGGAGATGGAACTCTAACCGGTGTAATTCGCCTCTTCGTCAAAGGCATCTGCGCACTCTTTGCCGCAGAAACGGCGCACCGCATCCAACGGTTTTTCGCAGTACCAGCACGAGCCCTTGGGCGGCAAGGACTGGCGCACGCCGCTCGGGCGCGCGACCGCTGCGACTTTCTCAGCGGGTGGGATTTCCTGTTGCGTCTCCACGTTATTCCCCTTTACAGGCAAGCCTCGGTAAAACAAGGTTACTGCATCGGCCGGCCAAGAGCATGACCTGCCTCAACAAAATAATAGCAGGATTAAATCTGTGGCATAGGTGACGCAACGTGCGCCAACACACCAAATGAAACAAAAAAATTCCAATTGGATGCGCCGGCGCGATAGGGAGTTAACAGCTGGCGCCTGGGATGTTTTCACCGGTACGCAGATCGAATCCCATCTAGCATCGGTATCCGTCCTTCGGGTGGAAACTGCAGATTCACCTCACCCAATTCTCACGCAGCATTGGCAACTATGGCTTAAGCAAAGTCAGCGTACGCTCACTTGCCAATGCAGAAGCGCGAGAAGATCACGCCCAGCAAATCGTCCGACGAGAATTCGCCGGTGATGGTGGAGAGCTGCACCTGCGCCAGGCGCAGCTCCTCGGCGAAGAGGTCGAGCGATTGGTCGGTTTGCGCGGCGTGCTGGCCGGCGAAGTCCAGATGCGTGGCGGCGTTGCGCAGCGCGATCAGGTGCCGTTCACGCGCCAGGTAAAGCGACTCGCCGGTTTGCTGCCAGCCGGCGATGCGCAGCAGTTCGGCGCGCAGCAGGTCGATACCGGTTTTCTCATTGGCGGACAGGTAGATGTGGGTGGCGTCATCCATCGCATCGACCGAGGGCTTGTGGCCCGACAGGTCGATCTTGTTCCAGATGCGCAGCACCGGCACGCCCGCCGGGAAGTTGGCGACGATCGCCTCGTCGGCGCGGGTCGGGCCGTGGTCGGCGTCCAGCAGGTGCAGGATGACGTCGGCCTTGCCCACTTCGCCCCAGGTGCGCTCGATGCCGATGCGCTCCACCACGTCCACCGCCTCGTCATGGCCGCGGATGCCCGCAGTGTCGATGATGTTGAGCGGGATGCCTTCGATCTGGATGGTCTCGCTCACCTTGTCGCGCGTGGTGCCGGCAATCGGCGTGACGATGGCGACATCGGCGCCGGCCAGCGCGTTCAGGAGTGAGGACTTGCCCACGTTCGGCTGCCCGACCAGCACCACGTTCAGGCCTTCGCGCAGCAGGGCGCCTTGCGAGGCTTGCTTGAAGACGTGGTCGAGGGCCTCGACGATGCCTTTCAACTGGCCGCGCGCGTCGGACTTTTCCAGGAAGTCGATTTCTTCTTCCGGGAAGTCGAGCGTGGCTTCCACCAGCATGCGCAGGTGGGTGACGCGCTCCACCAGGGCGTGGATGGTTTGCGAGAACGCGCCGCTCAGCGAGGCGGACGCGGACTTGGCGGCGGCTTCGGTGGAGGCGTCGATCAGGTCGGCCACGGCTTCGGCCTGTGCCAGGTCGAGCTTGTCGTTCAGGTAGGCGCGGCGGGTGAATTCGCCTGGTTCGGCCAGGCGCAGGCCCAGTTCCTGGCCGGCTTGCAGCACGCGCTGCAGCAGCATTTGCAGCACGATCGGGCCGCCGTGGCCCTGCAGCTCGATCACGTCTTCGCCGGTGTAGGAGTGCGGGCCTTTGAAGTAGATCGCGATGCCCTGGTCGATGATGCTGCCGTCGGCCTGGGTGAAGGGAATGTAGGTGGCGTGGCGCGGTTTCAGCTCGGCGCCGTTGAACAGGGCTTGCGCCAGCGCTTGCAGGTTCTTGCCTGAAGCGCGCACAACGCCGATGCCGCCGCGGCCGGGGGCGGTGGCGATTGCTGCGATGGGGGATGAGTCTAGGTTCATTTTGCTGATCGTGTTCTTTAAAACCGGTACACCAGTGTCTGACCCGCAGGGTCAGACACTGTCTACGCAACGGACTGCGGCTTCGGCATGAATGGTGTCTGACCCTGTGGGTCAGACACCGGTTTACCGGTTCAAAAAAAAGCCCGCGTCTGGCGCGGGCTTTTATGAGTTACTTGGCTTCGCCAGTTTCAAACTTCTTGGTGATGACCCATTGCTGCGCGATCGACAGCAGGTTATTCACCACCCAGTACAGCACCAGGCCGGACGGGAAGAAGAAGAACATGACCGAGAATGCGATCGGCATGAACATCATCATCTTGGCCTGCATCGGATCGGCCGGCTGCGGGTTCAGGCGGGTGGTGATGTACATCGAAATCGCGTACAGCACCGGCAGCACAAAGTACGGGTCCGGCTTGGTCAGGTCATGGATCCACAGCGCCCATGGAGCACCGCGCATTTCAACCGATGCATTCAGCACCCAGTACAGGGCGATAAACACCGGCATCTGCACCAGGATCGGGAGGCAGCCGCCGAGAGGATTGATCTTCTCGGTTTTGTACAGCTCCATCATGGCCTGGTTCATCTTTTGCGGGTCGCCTTTGTGGCGCTCGCGGATGGCGGTCATCTTCGGGGTCACCAGCTTCATCTTCGCCATGGAGCGGAAGGAAGCAGCCGACAGCGGGAAGAACAGCAGCTTGATCAGCACCGTGAAGGCGATGATGGTCCAGCCCCAGTTGCCTACCACGTCGTGGATCTGGTCCATGGCCCACCACATCGGGCGCGCCACCACGGCCAGCATGCCGTAGTCTTTCACCAGGTCCAGGCCTTCGGCGACCTTTTCCAGGGTCTCGGTATCCTGCGGGCCGGCGTACAGCTTGGCGTTGTTGGTGATAGTCGCGCCAGGAGCAACGGCGCCCAGCGGCTGCACCACGCCCACGGTGTAGATGTTCTCGCTCTCACGCTTGGTGAAGATATCGCGCGCCAGCTTTTCCTGCGGCACGAAGGCCGACACGAAGAAGTGCTCGGTGATCGCGAACCAGCCATCGTTGGACTTCTTGGCGTGTTCGGCAGGCGAAGGCTTGCCTGGGTTTTCCGCCATCCACTTGGCGTCTTTCTCGATATGCTTGAACTCGTACTTCTGGTACTTGGTTTCCGGCGTGTAGATGGTCGGCGCGATGAATTTAGGATTCAGCCAGGAGGAACCGTCCGGCTCCCAGCCGTCGTGCTTGAGCTGCAGGTACAGCTGCGGCGACAGCGGCGCGGCGCTGGTGTTGGTGACGGCGTGCTGCACGTCCACCACGTAGTCGCCCTTCTTGAAGGTGAAGGTCTTCACCAGCTTGACGCCGCCCTGCTCCGCTTCCAGCACCAGCTGCACTTTGTCGCCATCGTTCAGCATGCGCGCGCCCGGCTGGGCCACGAACGGGGTCAGGTGGGTTGGCAGGTTAGGCGCGCCCACCAGGCCGGTTTCGCCCAGGTAGGTGTGCTTCCCGCCCTGGCGGAACAGCAGCTGGTTCTTCTTCTCTTCGGTGCCGTCGTTATGCTTCAACAGCTCCAGGCGCTGGATCACACCGCCCAGGGTGTTGATATCCACGCGCATCACGTCGGTGGTGATGGTCACCACTTCAGTCTTGATCGGTGCCGGGGCGGCAGCATCGCCGGCCGGTGCGGTGGCGGCGGCCGCGGCCGAAGCGGCGGCAACTGCGGCAGGCACGCCGCCGGCGGCGGTGGCGGATGCCGAAGCCACGGCTGGCTTGGCCGGCGCCGGAGCGAACATGGACGGCTTACCAGTCGATACCATCCAGTTATTCCACAGAATAACCAGCGATACGGCGAAGACGATCCACAGGATTGAGCGTTTATTGATATCCATTCGGTTCTTCAGGAGTGGTTGAAGTGCTTGGGCGGCACGGGATCGACCCCGCCCGCATTCCAGGGATGGCAGCGGCATACCCGGCGCGTGGCCAGGTAACTGCCTTTAGCCGCACCATGCACGCGCAGGGCTTCCAGCGCATAGTTGGAGCAGCTAGGGTAAAAACGGCAACGAGGGCCCATCAGCGGGCTGAGGGCCACTTGATATACGCGAATCAGGAACGTGAGCAGCGTTTTCATTTCGCCGGCCTGGGCTTGTTGGCATTGGCGAACAGGCGCGTGAGTTCCTGGCGCAGTTCGGCCTTCAACTTGGCGGTGGTCGCCGGGCCATCTTTGCTATTCACGGGGCGCGACAGGCGCACCACGCAATCGATGGCGGGCAGGCTGGTGACGCGGAACAGTTCGCGCGTAACGCGTTTGATGGTGTTGCGGGTAACAGCGCGCGGTGCAAAGCGTTTGGCAACGACAATGCCCAGCCGCGCATTCGGCAGCTGATTCTGGCGGGTATAGAGCACGAAGTGCGCGCTCTTCTGCGTTGGGCGCAAACTAAAAACGGATGAAAATTCATCCGTTTTTATGATGCGCCGAGCGCGAGCGAAGTCGTGTCTGCCTTCGCCTGTCGAGCTGTTTTGACAGCTGTCCACGCGATCAGCGTACAAGCGGGCTTAAACTACAGCCAGACGCTTGCGGCCTTTTGCACGACGTGCGTTCAGGACTTGACGGCCACCACGGGTAGCCATACGGGCGCGGAAGCCGTGGGTGCGCTTGCGACGCACAACGGAAGGTTGGTAAGTACGTTTCATGTTGGTCTCGCTTAAAAATACAAAATCGGGACGGTGCTGTCCCTAAAAATGTTGGTGCCAATGACATTTCGCGCACTGCGCCAATCTCACTGCCCGCTAAAATCCGCGCATCGTATCTGCAAAAACACGGACTACGGGCGGGGAACCCAGAATTATCAGGATTTTTGGGCCCGGTGTCAACCACCAAACCCGGTAAACCTGGGTCAGACCCGAGGGTCTGACCCTTGGGCCTGACCCCGCCTTAGCGGCGTGGTTGCGAAAAAGCCAACCATAGCACGCTTGTGCAAAAATTCTGGTTAACCTGTGGATAACTTCCGACTTAGCGGCTAGAATAGCGCGTTACGTGTGGCGATTCGAACGCCCTCCCACACCTTTTGCATATAGAGATTCATGGAAACTTTCTGGCAGACCTGCTCCGCGCAGTTGGAGCTTGAGCTGACGCCGCAACAATTCAGTGCCTGGATTAAGCCGCTTGTCCCTCTCGACTTCGAGAATAACAAGCTGCGCGTTGCCGCGCCTAACCGGTTCAAGCTGGATTGGGTAAAAACCCAATTCGCGAGCCGCATCACGGCCCTGGCCTGCCAGTATTGGGAAACCGTGATCGAGGTGCAGTTCGTGCTCGATCCGCGCACCCATGCGCTGAAAAAGCCCGCCGCACCGGCGGTGATTTCCGGCCCGCTGAGCGACATCCGCCCGGAAACGCCGGCCGCCGCCGCCGCTCCCACCGCCGCCGCCGAATACTCAAACCCGAGGGGTCGCGAGAACAGCCGCATCAACCCGGACCTGACGTTTGACTCCTTCGTTACCGGTAAGGCCAACCAGTTGGCGCGCGCCGCTGCGATCCAGGTGGCGAACAATCCTGGCGTGTCGTACAACCCGCTGTTCTTCTACGGCGGCGTAGGCCTGGGTAAGACCCACTTGATCCACGCGATTGGCAACCAGGTGATGGCCGACCAGCCGGGCGCCCGCATCCGTTACATCCACGCGGAACAGTATGTCCGCGACGTAGTGACCGCCTACCAACGCAAGGGTTTCGACGACTTCAAGCACTATTACCACTCGCTGGATATGCTGCTGATCGACGATATTCAATTCTTCGGCGGGAAGTCCCGCACGCAGGAAGAATTCTTCTACGCGTTCGAAGCGCTGATCGCGGCCAAGAAGCAGATCATCATCACGTCCGATACGTATCCGAAAGAGATCACCGGCATGGACGACCGCCTGATCTCGCGCTTCGACTCCGGCCTGACGGTGGCGATTGAGCCGCCGGAGCTGGAAATGCGCGTGGCGATTTTGCTGAAGAAGGCGAAGTCGGAAGGCGTGACCCTGAACGACGACGTGGCCTTCTTCGTGGCCAAGCACCTGCGCTCCAACGTGCGTGAGCTGGAAGGCGCGCTGCGCAAAATCCTGGCTTACTCGCGTTTCCACGGCAAGGATATCTCGATCGATATCGTGAAAGAGGCGCTGAAGGACCTGCTGTCGGTGCAGAACCGCCAGATCTCTGTGGAGAACATCCAGAAGACGGTGGCGGACTTCTTCAACATTAAGGTCGCCGACATGTACTCGAAGCGCCGCCCGGCGAATATCGCCCGCCCGCGCCAGATTGCCATGTACCTGGCCAAGGAATTGACCCAGAAGTCGCTGCCGGAGATCGGCGAGCTGTTTGGGGGGCGCGACCACACGACCGTGCTGCACGCGGTGCGTAAGATTGCGGCGGATCGCACCAAGAACCCGGAGTGCAATCACGAGCTGCATGTGCTGGAGCAGACACTGAAAGGCTAACCCGGTACGGCAGGGTCAGACCCCGGTGCGCGGAAGCCACGGACTTCGGCAAGGAAGGGGTCAGACCCTTGGGTCTGACCCCGGTTTACCGGGTTCAGCCTGATATACTGTCAAGTTAACAAAAGAACTAACGTAACAACCCATTAACTGAGGATATTTATGCAACTGGTCAAAACCACCCGAGACACGCTTCTCCGGCCACTGCAGATTGTGAGCGGTATTGTCGAGCGTCGGCACACTATGCCGATTCTGGCCAATATCCTCATCCGCAAGGAAGGCGAAAGCGTCTCTTTCCTCTCCACCGACACGGAAGTGCAAATCACCACGCTGGCAGACATTGGCTCGGGTGCCGAAGTCACCGGCACCACGGTGGCGGCACGCAAGCTGCTGGACATCCTGCGCGCGCTGCCGGAAGCCGGCGACGTGACCATGACCCTGCTGAACAAGCGCCTGACCGTTCAAAGCGGTAAATCGCGCTTCGCCCTGCAGACCCTGGCCGCGGAAGAATTCCCGACCGTGCAGCAGGCAGAGAGCTTCAACGCCAGCTTCCAGCTGCCGCAAAAGACCCTGAAGCACCTGTTCAACATGGTGCACTTCTCGATGGCGCAGCAGGACATTCGCTACTACCTGAACGGCCTGCTGCTGGTATTGGACGGTAACAAAGTCATCGCCGTGGCGACCGACGGCCACCGCCTGGCTTTCTGCCAGGTCGAGACCGACCAGAACTTCGCCCGCGAAGAAGTGATCATCCCGCGCAAGACCATCATCGAGCTGCAACGCCTGCTGGAAGAGTCGGACGACGCCGTGTCGCTGGACATCGCCGCTTCGCAAGTGAAGCTGCAGTTCGCGGACATTGAACTGATCTCCAAGCTGGTGGAAGGCAAATTCCCTGACTACACCCGCGTGATCCCGAAAGGCTACGTCAACAACTTCACCATTGGCCGCGAAGAGCTGCTGCGCTCCCTGCAGCGCGCCGCGATCATGACCAGCGATAAGTTCAAAGGCGTGCGCTGCATCATCACCCCGGGCTCGCTGAAGATTTCTTCCACCAATGCGGACCAGGAAGAAGCGGTCGAAGAACTGGAAATCGACTACGGCGGCGACAGCGTGGACATCGGCTTCAACGTGACCTATTTGCTGGACGTGCTGAATAACCTGAAGTGCGACCAGGTCAACGTGGCGCTGGGCGACAGCAACTCGTCGGCCCTGATCTCGATTCCTGAGAATCCAGACTTCAAGTATGTAGTTATGCCGATGCGCATTTAAACCCGGTAAGTCTGGGTCAGACCCAAGGGTCTGACCCAAATATGCCGGAGCCCCAGGCCGTAGAGCCGCCAAGGGTCTGACCCTTGGGTCTGACCCCGGTTTACCGGGTTTAGAAGAAGAAATTCGTTAAGAGAGAAAGCAGTCCATGTCCGAAAGCCACAACGAACAACCAAAGGCCAAAGCAGAAGAATACGGCGCCGCCTCGATCCAGATCCTGGAAGGCCTGGAAGCAGTCCGCAAGCGTCCCGGCATGTACATCGGCGACACGTCCGACGGCACCGGCTTGCACCACCTGGTATTCGAGGTGCTGGACAACTCGATTGACGAATCCCTGGCCGGCCACTGCACCGAGATCCACGTCACCATCCACAGCGACAACTCGATCTCGATCACCGACAACGGCCGCGGCATTCCAGTCGGCCTGAAGATGGACGACAAGCACGAGCCAAAACGCTCCGCAGCCGAAATCGTGCTGACCGAGCTGCATGCCGGCGGCAAGTTCGACCAGAACTCGTATAAAGTCTCCGGCGGCCTGCACGGCGTGGGCGTGAGCTGCGTGAACGCACTGTCCAAGCTGCTGCGCGTGACCATCCGCCGCGACGGCAAAGTGCACCAGATGGAATTCGTGCGCGGCGTACCGCAGAACCGCGAACTGGAAATGCGCGACGGCGTGCAAGTCTCCCCGATCAAAGTGATCGGCGAAACCGACAAGCGCGGCACCGACGTGCACTTCTGGGCCGACGAAGAGATCTTCACGCACGTGGAATTCCACTACGAGATCCTGGCCAAGCGTATCCGCGAACTGTCCTTCCTGAACAACGGCGTCAACATCAAGCTGACCGACCAGCGCAACGGCAAGGAAGAAGTTTTTGCATTTGAAGGCGGCACCCGCGGCTTCGTTGAATACATCAACAAAGCCAAGACCGTGCTGCACCCGACCGTGTTCCAGGCCACCGGCGAACGCCAGTCCGACCAGAACACCACGATCTCGGTGGACGTCTCCATGCAATGGAACGACGCCTTCAACGAACAGGTACTCTGCTTCACCAACAACATTCCGCAGCGCGACGGCGGCACCCACCTGACCGGCCTGCGCGCGGCAATGACCCGCGTGATCAACAAGTACATCGACGAGAACGACTTCGCCAAGAAGGCCAAGGTTGAAATCGCCGGCGACGACATGCGCGAAGGCCTGACCTGCGTGCTGTCCGTGAAAGTACCGGAGCCAAAGTTCTCCAGCCAGACCAAAGACAAGCTGGTGTCGTCCGAAGTGCGCGGCCCGGTCGAAGAGATCGTCGCCAAGACGCTGACCGACTTCCTGATGGAAAAGCCGAACGACGCCAAGATCATCTGCGGCAAGATCGTGGAAGCAGCACGCGCCCGTGAAGCCGCGCGCAAAGCCCGCGACCTGACCCGCCGCAAAGGCATCATGGACGGCCTGGGCCTCTCCGCCAAGCTGGCCGACTGCCAGGAAAAAGACCCGGCCCTGTCCGAACTGTACATCGTCGAGGGTGACTCCGCAGGCGGCTCCGCCAAGCAGGGCCGCGACCGTAAGTTCCAGGCTATCCTGCCACTGCGCGGTAAAGTGCTGAACGTGGAAAAGGCGCGCTTCGAGAAGATGCTGTCGTCCGAGCAGATCACCACCCTGATCGCCACCTTGGGCACCAGCATCGGCGCCGATGAATTCAATATCGAGAAGCTGCGCTACCACCGCATCATCATCATGACCGACGCGGACGTCGACGGCGCCCACATTCGCACCCTGCTGCTGACCCTCTTCTACCGCCAGATGCCGCAACTGGTCGAGCGCGGCCACATCTACATTGCACAGCCGCCGCTGTACAAAGTGAAGGCCGGCCGCGATGAGCGCTACCTGAAGGACGACCTGGAAGAAGCCGGCTACATGATGAACGTAGCGCTGAACACCGCCGTGCTCACCCCGCGCGAAGGCGCCGACGTGATCCAGGGCGAAGCGCTGGGCGAACTGGCACGCACCTACAACATGGCCAACGCCATCATGACCCGCCTGACCCGCGTGATCGACCGCGCCGCGCTGACCGCCATCATGACCGGCGTAACGCTCGACTTGTCGACCATCGACGCAGCCCAGGCATCCGCCAAGGCACTGGTCGACAACATCAACGACAGCGCCGTTACCGTCCGCGTGACCACCGACGAACTGTCCGAGAAGCACACCCTGCGCATCGAGCGCCTGCACCACGGTAACGTGAAGGTATCCTCGATCGACGCCGACTTCGTGCAAGGCGCCGACTACCGCGTGCTGGCCGACGCCGCCGCCACCTTCACCGGCCTGATCGGCGATGGCGCCGTGATCCGCCGCGGCGAAGGCGAGCGCACCAAGGAAAGCGCCGTGGTCGACTTCCACCACGCCATGCAATGGCTGCGCGAAGAAGCCGAACGTACCGTCAGCAAGCAGCGCTACAAAGGTCTGGGCGAGATGAATCCAGAGCAGCTGTGGGAAACCACCATGGACCCAACCGTCCGCCGTCTGTTGAAAGTGCAGATCGAAGATGCGATTGCCGCGGATCAGATCTTCACCACGCTGATGGGTGACG
Organism: Pseudoduganella guangdongensis; assembly: GCF_009857475.1. Classification (GTDB taxonomy): domain Bacteria; phylum Pseudomonadota; class Gammaproteobacteria; order Burkholderiales; family Burkholderiaceae_D; genus Rugamonas; species Rugamonas guangdongensis. The sequence goes on from NZ_WWCJ01000015.1 coordinate 22,352, forward strand.
ATGTGGAACCACGCCGCAACTTCATTGAGACCAACGCGCTGCGCGCCGGTAACATCGACGTATAAAATATTGTGTAGCAGGAGCCATAACCTGAGATTTTGAAACGCATCCGTTGAGATTTCTATCTACGGATATGCTTCAATAGCTCAGGGCTGCCAGCCCTACAACGACTTGCAAAAAAGCCCACGAGTTTCGATTCGTGGGCTTTTTTGTTCGCAGATCCTGCGACTCCAAACTTTCGGAATTCGTTTCATTCCGTGTTTTCCCATCGTGGATGCTTGTCAGGCGTCACTTGATATAGACGCTTCGCGTCAGCCGCCTGAACATGCAGTTCGGGGAAGAGCTGGCTATGAGTTATGCCCAAGTGTGCTAACTCTCGAAGAATGAGCTCCTTACTTCCAGCCGCTATCCTGACCCTATGCACTTGCTGGGCATCTTCAAGCGACCAGTGCTCTGTCCTCCCTGGAGGGAAAATCACAAACGCGCCTTGCTGGCGACGAATGCGTTCGTTGTTCAGCGGTGAATGGACGAAGTAGAAATAGGTGAATTGAGAAAGTAGACTATGGACAGCGCCATTTCCGTCGTGACGCCGGATACGCAACTGCTCGCAGATCTTACCGACAAGGTCATCTCTTAGCTGATTGAAGTCCCGATAAAACCGCAAAATGAATAGATTCAGCTGCTGAGCAAGATGAGCCTGATCACTGCTTTCTGCCGCCTTCGTTTCGCCGCCAAAATGATGATCCCACTTATTCACGAAGGGCGCGGTTGCCGTTTCAATAGCCCGAAGAACCGCAGCTGTAACCACTAGATCGTGATTTTCTGCCACCCCTTGCAGCGAGCCAATACATTGATCCAAAAATCCGTGAAACTCGTCTTCAAATGCATGACGCCCCTCCTTCGGCAACTGAGCGCGGCGAAACACGAAGAAGTTTAGGAAATGCGTTATGGTTTGGCTGGCAATAAATGCAAAATCGGCGGCACGTTCGATTCCGGCATAGGCTGCGTCGGGGACATCAGACTGATAGTCAACCCATTCTCGTTTCCGCGGGAAAAACATGACTTCACCGTCCACACCAAGCTTACCAAGGCACGCAAAATACAATGCCACGAGCGGACTGGCCGTAATGTCGAGAAGCCTTGTCGGTAACTCGAAGTGCTGCATTCGAACCAGGCGCTCAAAAAGGCTCTGGTCTTCGTAGAACGCTGCTGGCGAACGACGAAGCATTTCTTCGTATAGCTGATGTTCTCTTTCGCGGTAGCTGCGGCCGTCTTGATCCCTTCGATAAACACCCGGTTCCAATCGATAGCTTGCGTCGGAATGCCCTCTATAGAAGAAAACACATTCCTGCTCAAGCAAATCGGCACGCATGCTTTCCACCCAGTGCATAAATTCCGCTAGCGATTTCACTTCTTGCGACATTAAGTTCCCCGGTCATGATCCTGATCTTGCAGGATGCAACATCGATCGATTTCGTGCAAGTCCATCAACATCCTGCACCTTCACGGCAACGGGACCAAAGTGGAACTCGTGAAAACTACCAGTGAATTGTTGAGGAGGAACGGCGGGGCGGTAAAGATTCATAAAGGAGACCGGCGCATTCCAAGAAGAACGAACCTATCCGCGATCCGCAGACCCCAAAAAATCCCCAGGATGAGATGTCCTTCCGACGGGAGTCTTGCATTTAAGGGGGAGCAAATTTGAGATTCTCTGCCCCCCACTCGACATCACGTGCCTTGTATATCCCCCTGGGTCGTTCACTGGATTTGGGCAAAGTACCCCATTTTGCTTTCAATTCTCGATGGCAAACGGTCATATCCAGCGCTTGCATCCACATGTCCAACGACGGTTGCAGCATCACCTTTGTCCGGGCCTTAGACATGGATTAAATTTGATGTACATTACTTACTTGACGCTACCAAATATTTTTCAGAATATCAGTGTTCACGTTCCAATTGTTTTATTATCAAAATAACCACCGAGGGCAATAATGACAGTACCAAAAAAGCCGGGATCGACACCAGTCACACCAAGTAAACCTGCTCCTAGGCCGGCACAAGACGGTGCTTTAGGAAACAAGGCGCCACCGCGTGATCAAGTCAGGTCTACGACGGTCACGCAACGTGTTCCAACTCCTCCGCCAACAAAAAAATGAACTCGAGTGAGCCGCCCAGCGACGTTAGTTTAAAGCTAAATGAGGTCAAATTTAGGGCCGAGCTGTCCGCGCTTTATCATCAGAAACGTGAACGCTTTTTTGAGCTATTTGACAAACTGAGCAAGGTTGCTAACTTGTTTGCCGGTTCTGCCGCCTTATGGAAGGCCGCCGATTCGAAATCTCTCTCGGCGGTCGCAATAGTTATGAGCGTATCGTCCGCCTTAGCGTTGGTATTTTCCTGGTCCGAAAGGGCGAGACGTCACAGCGAATTAGCGAGAAGTTACCGAGATGTATTAACAAAAATTGCACTAGAAGGAGAAGAGTCGCTCGAGCTGAAGACAATAAACTCATGGGCAAGCGAACTGTGCGCAATTGAAGCGAAGGAGCCTCCTTCGCTTGCGGCGCTCGTTGTTGCATGCCATAACGAGCTGGCAATCGCGCGCAACCAAGATTCTGAATATCACCCACAAAGTCTTTTGGTGCGATGCAGTATGCATTACTTCGACTTGCCGCATGCTCCAAAAAAACTCAACGTCGTTTCTAGCTCAGATGCACAGTCCTATACTGGAGGAGCCTTGAAGTTTTCCCTTGGTTTGGTTGTAGGAATAGCTTCATGTGCCATCGCTTATGGGATGAGTGATGGAATTCTGCCCTAAACTCGAAAAAACGGGCTCCGTTCGTGGAGGTCAATCTGGATAATCTAAGGAACCGTCCGAATAGCGCTGATTAACCATCGCTCACACCCCAAACTGTCGTCCGACGAGCCGCTACAAGGCGCGTCAGCATCGCGACATTTTTCCAGACCATATCCATCGTAATGCGGCTCTGCCGCGCAACCTGGCTGCATGCCATGATTACGATTTGAAGCGGGACTTCGTCGAAGAGCGTGCACACGTGCGCGAAAAACTTGCTTGGGACCCGGCCCGTCGATAAAGCATCAACCACGGCCAGTTCATCCATCGCATCGCTATAGCTGACACTGGCGGCCTGTGCTGCCATCCAAACCCAGCGACGCTCCCCAAGTGGCTGCAACGTTTCGGTATCCAATCCAAGCACCCGTGAAGGTACCCACACGATCGGTTTCATCATCATTTCCGCATGGCCGCACTAATGAAAGCAGCTGAAATGGACGCTACCGCCGCGAGCACAGCGACGGTGATTGGAATGATGACAGTCTTCCACGCTTCCTTGCGCTGAGTTTGCTGCGCGTGAAGATCCACTGCTAGTGCCATTAATTTTGCGGTGGTATCCGCATGAAGGGTCGGCCTGAGTTCGTCTCCGTTATCGTTGGAAACTGGCTCTTGGACATTCCTCGCTATCAATGAGACGTGGGCTCGCCTCTTCCCTTCTGGTTTAACGCGGAAAAACTCGCGGTGCTGCAAGCCGATCTCAATCCAGGACGACGCACTAGAGGGCGTCCCCTGCAACTCTTGAACAAGGCCTTCTTCGCTTCGACGCGTCATTGGCGAAAGAGCTAAGGCCTGAATTAAAGCAAGCACGTCAGGCAATCGGCCTTCTATGAGGTACGGGTGCGTTTTCATAGTTAATACTCATTGAGATAGTGGGCGCCAGTATACGACGTGATTACTTTAATCAAAGTACTCAAGCAGTCACGTTGCGCAATGCGCAACATCTGTTGGCTTTGTTGACAAAGTGAAATTCTATGGTAGTCTGTCGTTTCTCAATTACGCGTTTGATGATCGCTAATATTGCTTGATCATTAATGTCGGGCGTTTCGCCAGACTGTCTTGATTGTTTGCACTGGCAGCGCAGAAAGCCGCGCCCGGCCCGGACTGCGGGCTGGCGCCCTTGCCGTCCCGTGCACGTCTTCCTGCGCTGTTTTCAATGGTAGTTGAGCCCCAACACTTGGATAAAATAATCACATCGTTAGCGAGCGCAATCGACCTGCAAAAATCAAAGGTCAAGGTCGGCCCCCAGCGGGTTACCGTTTTTGGTGGCCCCGCTCTAGACGATGAAAATAAACCCACTTCACAAAGGGCAATTTTTTTACTTTCCCCTGGAGCTCTAGCCGACCATCTGGTAGTACCCGAAGATTTTAAGAATTGGAATCATTTCGGCACTTATGACAATCTATTGAACTTTGAAGAAGATGTTTGCGCATTAGTCGACACAGTTCTTGTCTTTCTAGAGTCGGCCGGCTCAATTGCCGAATTTGCCGCTTTCATCAAGAATAAAGATATTGCCCCAAAGCTCTTTGTTGTTGCCAACTCTGAGCACGATCAAGACTCGTTCATACGGCTCGGATTGATAAAATATCTAACTTCCGAATACTCCAATCGGATTAACTTTATCACCTCCCGAGCCTCCAGCTTAGAGATCGAAGAGATTCAATTTATTCTTGCTGAGATCAACAAGCGCTTCCAAAACACCCCAAGGGCACCTGCATTTACTAGAACCAACACTCGTCATATGATGTACTTGATTGTTGATTTTATAGACTTGATCCAGGTCGCCAGAATTTCAGACATTCAACTCTTCCTCAAAGAATTAGGTTTCCTAGTAAGCAAACGACGAACGGAGCAATTAATTTTAGCCTTAAAAAATGTTCGACTAATCAACGAGGATCGAGTACTCAGTGAACGGTGTTTTTTTCTTGACGACGCCACCTCATTGATCGATTACTCGTTTCATGTTGGCGCTACTGCCAAGCGGTTATCGTGGAAGGCTCGACTTTTTGAAAAAACGATGGACGACAAGTGGCGAGCATTCGCATTTCGGCACTTGAAACAGCCGCAGCAAAAGGAGCTTTCTAATGTCGCTTAGAGACCAGCTCCTAAGAGCCCTGCCCTTTAATGCAACCGAGCTGGACTTGTTGATCTGGTCTGCTCCCCTACGGTATAAAACTTACTATATTAAAAAAAGACAACCCGGTCTTTTTAGGGAAGTCTCCCAACCTACGCCCGAGGTAAAACTGTTGCAACGATGGCTTGTTGCGAACGTACTGAGCAATTTCCCAGTGCACACTTCTGCTAAAGCATACAAACGAGGCACGGGATTAATCGAAAACGTTCAGCCCCATGTGCAACATAGATTTCTCCTAAAAGTAGATTTCGAGAATTTTTTCCCATCAATAAAAGCGGATCACTTTATCAGATTTGCAAGCGATGCTGGGATCGATGATTTGGATTCGAATTTAATGAAACAGGTTCTATTTAAGCGAACCAAAGGAACCGGTAGTCTAGCACTGGCCATTGGCGCGCCAAGCTCCCCTCATTTGTCGAACCTTATGTTGCATAGTCTTGATTGCGCCTTAGCTTTGACGGCAAGTCGAGAAAACATTGCTTACACCCGGTACGCAGATGACCTCAGTTTCTCAACCTCTACCCCAGGAGTTCTCTCCGAGTTTGAGAAAAAGCTTCCTCTCATAATTCGTGAAAACTGCGATATACCACTCAAGTTAAATGCGGAGAAGACGATTCACGCATCAAAGAAGAGCGGCCGACGAATTACGGGATTGACCATCACGCCGCAAGGCACTATTTCAGTTGGACTCGAACAAAAGAAATTATTGCGGTCTCAAATACATCGCTTTAGCAAAAATGAATTAAATGCCGAGTCCATACAGAGCCTTACGGGTTACATAGCGTACCTAGCGTCAATTGAACCAGCGCATCTTGTGCGGTTAGCACGTTACTACGGAATTGACGTCATGCGGGCTCTTTATCCGCCAATTTCTGATTTGCTGGTGTGAGCAAGCGGTGGGATCGCACTTCTTTGCAACTTGAAACGAAAGCATTTGCGCTGATAAAGGGAGCCAACGAAACGATGGGAAGCACTGGGCAGAAAGCCATCGCGGAGCATGCGCACGTGCGCTAAGCTAAGTACTTCCACGCAATCTGGCGGGCCAGTTTATCTTTAACCATGCCCCGTCCTCTATCACCTCATTGTAGCTAATGCGCGCTCTGTGCTGTCATCCAGACCCGCGACGCGTACCAACTAGTGGCTGAGTTTCTGCACCCAGGCCATGCGCTAACACCTCCTAAGTCAACAGCCAGGCCAACGCCGGCACGCTGGCACAAGTGCTGGAGCGCGTGCTGCGATGATCGGCCTGGTACAAACCTTCCTAATCACCTTTTGGAGTATTCGCGATGAGCGATAAAGAAATAGATAAGCCGAGTTCAAAACTTAGTACGTACAAAGAGATTGCCGAATTGATAGGCCTGTATGCCAAGTGGGGGACGCTTGCCGTTGGCGGGTTGTGCCTGCTAATTTACAGCAATGAGATTGATCAGTTCCCGGAGGGTATCAATCTTGGCGAAGGGCTGGCGTTCTACCTGGTGAGTGCGGGGTTCTTGATCGCGTACACCGTGTTCGCCATTGCGGTAACCGCCATGGGATCGGTATTGATGGCATTACCAACAAATATTTTTGAACGTTCTCGCCACAACCGTTCAGTAACTAGCCGCGCACACATCGAATCACAGCTCAAACCCGATTACTCACCGATGTGGAGCGGCCCGGTGCTGGGCATCGGGTGTCTCGGACTAATCATCTGGGTACTCTACTCGCTCAAGAATCCTTTCAACGGTATAACCTTCGCTCCTGTCCCATTGATGCAAGGCCTTTTAATCGCGCTGTTGTTGGGAGTCCAGCAGCGTCTGGCTGTTCTCGATGTAAATCTTGTGCTGGGTGGCAGCAATGCCGAAGAAATTGATCGAAAACGAGCGAACAACCGCTTTGCGCAAAAGTGCTTTTTCATTGGGCTCGTTGTATGCCCAATGCTGCTCGCTCCAAATCGGACATTCCTCGTCGACGCTGGATTCAGAATTGCTCAACTAAGAAAGGACAATGCGACAATCCACGTGAAAAAACCGTGGGCAGATCGCGTAGCCAACTCAACATTAAAACAGCGAAGTAGCTTCCTTGGTAATGACTACGTTGAGTTCGATCACGTAGATGTACTTTTGAGATCGGTTGGCACTAAGGTGGTCATCTCGTTACCACAAGCCAGTGATAAGCCAGTTACGCGGCTATCGATTCCATCAGAAGCTATCGTGGTTGAATAAGCGGCCTGTGCAAGGGGGCGACGTCGTCGACCTCTTGCTACCTTCACCCGCAACTACCCGGACACGGCGGTCTATCAACGCCGCTGTTTCCTCGAGTTCGCTGGCAACGCCTGGCCGCAGAGATGGAAACTCGAGATGCCAATTCTCTAAGCTGAAAGGGTTGGGCCATCGCAAGTTTCAAAGCCGGCGTTTTGCGGCAGGCGTAAAATACCCTAGCCGTTCCCAGCCGTGTGCAATCATTCAATCCGGATGGCGGGTCGCGATTTGCCGCAGGCGTGACTCTTCACGGGACGCCTCTGCGAGCAAGGTAGGCCAATCATCTGGCGGGTGCCCACCCTGTACCATTTTGCGGAAGACGCGGTAAGCATCATCATCGCTTTCGTAAGCCCGTTTTGTGTCTTCGTCATTGACCCATGCCAGGACAATCAGTTTGCTGGCGGCGTGATATCGAAAGAAGAGCCGATACTGTTGGAAGAACTTGGCGCGGAACCAGTGCTTAAAGTCTTCTCCCAGCGCGTCACCCTGGCGAAACTCGGGTCGCGTCGGATCCTGCGGGATTACATCAAACGCCAGCTTCGTGATGGCTGCCAGGCGCTTTGTCGCGTTCTTCTTTACATAGCCAGTTGGATCTTTTTGCTTCAGAGCCTCCACCTGCCTGACCAGGATTTCAAGCTGGGCTAGGAATAGCGGATGGGCGAATACTGCCCAGCCATGTATTTGCATCATTCGTCATCCGGCGACAGTGGCGCGTCGAGGTCGATTTCGACTTCTTTGGTCAGGGCACGTAGGTGTCGGACCAACTGGTCATCCACCAGTTGCAGGCGCTCTGGGGAAACGGTCATGTCGTTTGCAAGGAATCGCAAAAACTCACCCAAGACCGGATCGTCCCCCTCGGCATTCACACGCGACAAGACTACCTCTCCATTGGAACCAATGGTGTATTGGATTTTGTCCCGCTTTCCCAGACCCAAGGCGCGACGTACCTGCTCCGGCACCGTAGTTTGGAATCGGTCAGTCAACGTTGATTCGGCTTTCAGGATGGCTGCCATGGCATTTCTTACTGCGGAGAAGTGGTGATTTTCATGGTAATGCGATTGCATTACCTCGTCAAGTTTAACATGTGGGGAAAGCAGCCCCTCGCCATGGCTCGGCCGCCACACCTAATACGCCATTCGCTCAACATCCGCTTGCCTTATGGTAGGCTGTATTGATCTTCTCGCAACCCCTTTCAAAACACCGCGATGGCCAGCAATCCAGCAAACTTGAATGACAGTGCGCTTCAATTCGCGGGGCTTGCGGCTTGAGCACATCTCTCGTCAGTCAGCGTGACCCGTGGCGCCTGAGCATAGCGGTGTTGATCTCCATGCTCGTGCATGCGCTATTTTTGAGCATGGCGATCGGCGGCCAAGGCTTAGGACTTCCAGGCTTGCATCTTCCATGGCAGGAACGTCGCCTGCAGGCGAACGACTTGGAGATCTTGCTGCTACCGACACGATCCGCGGCACCGGCTTCACCGCTGCCATTGCCTCCCGCTGAAATCCCCCTGCCGATAGCGCCACCCACGCCGGCAGCCGCCGCAGAAATGCCGCCCAACACCAGCTCTGCGGTATCTGCGCCCCAGCCTGTGCCAGTTGCGTCACCGGCTCGAACAGTTGCTCCCCCACCGGCCACCACCGCGGCCAAAACGCCAGATATTCCATTGCCCACCGCTCCGGCGGCACCGCCAGTCGTCCTGCCTACCTTAGCCGAGACGAAGCAAAAACAGCTCGAGCAAGAAACGCGTGAACGCGCCATTGAGCAGGCGCGTTTTGAGCAAGAGAAGCAGGTTGCAGAGAAGCTCCGGCAATCGGAACTCCTCGCAGAAGCCCAACGTGAAGCAGCGCGCCAGGATCTGCTGCGGCAAGAGGCCGTCCGCGTCGAGGCAGCACGCGTGGAAGCGGCTCGTGCGGAGGCTGCGCGAGTTGAGGCCGCACGAATCGAAACTGCGCGGGTCGAGGCCGGGCGCATTGAACTCGCCCGTCAGGATGCTGCGCGACGTGAGGCGCTTCGCCTGGAGCAAGCAAAGCAGGAAGAAGCGGCCCGTGCTGAACAAATAGCAAAGGCGGACGCGGCGCGGCGGGAGGCGGAACGTCTCGAGCAGGCGCGCCAGGAAAACCTGCGGCGCGAAGCGCTCCGCCAGGAACAGGCAAGGCAAGACGAAAAGGCGCGTCAGGATGCGGCCCGGCAGGAGCTGGAGCGAGCCCAGAACGCGCGGCTTGATGCGGAACGACAGGAAGCAGCGCGGCAGGACGCCGTCAGGCAAGAGGCGGCACGACTGGAGCAGGCGCGCAAAGAACAGGCGCAGCTTGCGAAGGCCAAGCAGGAGGCCGAGCGTGAGGAGCGCCTGCGCGCCATTGGCAGGCAACTCAATGAGGAAGCTGCGCAGCGGGAGGCGGCACTAAAGAATCCGTCGCGCTCACTGCTTCCAACAGTTAGCGCTCTGCGCCGGGGATGGCTCTTTGGCCGGGCCGACCCGAACGCCGAGTTGGTTCAGTATGCGGATGCCATCGGCAAGAAGTTCGAGCTCAATATGGCGTTCGATATGGTCCGCGATATAGTGAAACAGCGTCACGTCTCACCGATGGTCACGATCGCGGTGCGGGCCGACGGCTCTGTGGAGAAGGTGACGTTCGTGGTCTCCAGCGGCGTGCCGGCGATCGATGAAGGCATTCGGAAAATAATTGCGAGCCATGCGCCCTTTGGCGCCTTCCCACCTACTCTGGCACGTCAGTATGACGTGATCGAAATTCGCCGAACCTGGGTGTTCGACACCGCCATTCGCCTGCAATAGCCTGCGCGGGAAGGCCATAGCTCGTAGCTGGTTACTAAAAGTATTGCTGTGCTACACTTGGTTGCAAACCAACAATAGGTATTGCAACCAACTATATGTCGGCAGAAATCGAAGGCCAAAGTGATTGGTCCCAGGCAGAACTGGACGCGGCCGTTGTCGCTTATTTGCAGATGCTTCGCCATGAGCTTGAAGGTACCGCCTATGTCAAAGCTCATTACAATCGACAACTGCGTGAGAGCAAACTTGCCTCGCGCAGCAAGGGCTCGGTCGAAATGCGAATGCAGAACATTTCGGCGGTCATGATGGAGCTGAAGCTTCCGTTTATTTCTGGCTATCTACCCAAAGGGCAGGTTGGAAGTCGCGTAAAACCCTTCCTCATTGCTGCCATCGAAAGTCATAGCGGGAATATGCCATGGGCGGCCACATCAGACCCAAAGATCCTGGATGATCGCGTTGGCGTGATGCTAACCCAGCCTCTAGTCGAAGCGCCTCCCGGCAATCCCACTCCGAAACGAAGCACTTCTCAAGTCACTGTCTACGAGCGTAGCCCTGCGGTCAAAGCCTGGGTACTTAAGCACGCGGGGCCTTATTGCGAAGCTTGCCATGCGGTTGCGCCATTTGAGGCACAACCTGGCATTCCGTACTTGGAAGTTCATCATGTGAAGCCTCTTTCCGAGAACGGTGAGGATACGATCGAAAACGCTGTCGCTCTGTGCCCCAACTGTCATCGACGATGCCACTTCTCACATGCTCGGGCCGAATTCATTGCGGAACTCTATTACAAAATTCCACGCCTACTTCCACGCCCAATCGATGAAAGCGGCGTTGACATCTACATTTGATAAGTCCACGCAGCACCCCAGATGCAAACTCTGTCAATGACTCTGCAAATCACGCAGTCATTGAGGCTGTCGATGCGCTGGTTACTTCCCTCCTCCGCCTCGACTGTATGTAGCTTTTCTCGCAATAAAATTGCACACCTCAAGAAAAACATTGTTTTTTTCTAAGTTCATCGTTACTCTCATTTGACCTTATCCCACTTGATGAAGGGGTGTCGATGCGAGCATTGTTGGGGGTTGCAGTTTTACTGGCTGCCTGTTCGGGCGCCAAGCAAGAGCCGGGGGCGGCAGACCTGCAATGGGCTGAATCTTCACGGCCCGCTAGCGCGCAACTGGCCGAGCGCTACGAACGATCCTGCATGGCCTGCCATTCCGTGAACGGCACCGGCGCGCCGCTGGCCGGCTTTGCCCCGCACTGGAAACCGCGCATCGACAAAGGCATCGACCAGCTGGTGCGCCACGCGAGCGAAGGCTTCAACGCCATGCCCGCCATGGGCGCCTGCAACGACTGCAGTGCGGACGACCTGCGCGCCCTCACCCTCTTCATGGCAAGGAGCGGAACATGAAGCAGCGCCGTCTTTTCCTGAAGGCCGGCGCCATGGCTGCTGCGGCTGGCCTGCTGGTGGGCCGCACGCACGCCGCGCAGGCGCAAACGCGCACCATCCGCTGGAAGAACTGGTCGGAGGTGCAGCAATGCCAGGCCAAATCACTGGCCACACCAGCCGACGAGCAGGCGCTGGCCGACCTGCTGCGCAACGCCACCGGCACGGTGCGCTGCGTGGGCGCGGGCCATTCCTTCACGCCCCTGGTGCCGACCAACGACACCATCGTCTCCCTGGAGCGTATGCACGGCGTGCTCGCGCACGACAAGAGCGCCATGACGGCCACACTGCGCGCCGGCACGCGCCTTTCCATGCTGTCGCGCCAGTTGGACGCCCAGGGCGTCGCCCTGCGCAACCTGCCGGATATCGACATGCAGTCGCTGGCAGGCGCCATCAGCACCGGCACGCACGGCACCGGCGCTACTATCCAGGCCATGCATGCGGACGTAACGGCCCTTCGCCTGGTCACGCCGCAGGGCGAGGTGGTGGAGTGGAACCAGGAACGCCATCCCGAGCAGATGGCGGCGGCGCGCGTTTCCCTCGGCAGCCTGGGCGTGATTACGCAGGCCACTGTGAGGGTGGTGCCCGCCTTCAGCCTGCACCGCAAGGTATGGCTGCGGCCGATTGGCGAAATGCTGGAGCGCGCCGGCGAGCTGGCTGCCAAGCATCGGCACTTCGAGTTCTACTACCTGCCCTTCACCGGTTACGCGGCAGCCATTGCGCACGACGAGTACAAAGGCAGCGACGTGCTGGTGCCGCACTCCCAAGACGAGGAGATGCTGAGCGACCTGCGCACCCTGCGCGACTGGCTGGGTAGATTCCCCGACCTGCGGCGCTGGACGGCGGGCAAACTGATCGACCCGGACTTGACCGAGGAAGCCAAGAACCGTTCGTGGAAGCTGCTCTCCACGGTACGCCCAACGCGCTTCAACGAAACCGAATACCACGTACCGCGCGAAGCGGGCATTGCCTGCGTGCGCGAGATCATCGCAGCGCTGGAGAAGCGCAACGAGGTATTCTTCCCCATGGAGTTCCGCTTTGTGAAGGGGGACGATGCCTGGCTTAGTCCCTTCTACAAGCGCGACAGCTGCTCCATCGCCGTGCATGCGGCTCATGGAGAGGCTTACGATTACCTTCTATCCGACCTGGGCCCCATCTTCCGCAAGCACGGCGGCCGGCCGCACTGGGGCAAGCTGCATAACCTGGGCGCGAAGGAACTGACGACGCTCTACCCCCGCTGGAACGATTTCCTGGCGCTACGGCAGCAGATGGACCCTAAAGGCCGCATGCTGAACCAGCATCTGCGCACTTTGTTCGGGGTGGCATGATGGTGGCGCTGAAACGACGCGCGGTCATCACGGCGATAGGCGCCGGCCTGGTTGGTGCGGCGGCGCTGGCGGTTCGTCCGCGCGACAAGGGTGCGCCGCATGCAGAGTACTTTGCGCGGGCGTCGCAGGCTTTGCGCGCGGCCGGCATTGCCACGCCGACCATGGTAATCGACAAGGACAGGCTGCTGGCCAATGCGCGCCAGGTAATGCAGAACGTGAACGGCCGCCTGCCATTGCGCCTGGTCGCCAAATCCCTGCCCTGCCTGCCCTTGCTGGACCTGCTGATGCAAACCATGCAGACGCGCCGGCTGATGGTGTTCAACCTGCCCTACCTGCAGCAACTGGCGGCGCAGCGTTCGGATGTCGATCTTTTGCTGGGCAAGCCTTTGCCGGTTGCGGCGGCGGCGGAGTTTTATCGCAGCTTCCAGGGCGGGCAGTTCCAGCCGGGCCAGCAGCTGCAATGGCTGGTGGATTCGCCGCAACGCCTGGCCCAGTATCGCGACCTGGCACGCGCGCAGCAGCTGGACATGCGCGTGAGCCTGGAGATCGATGTAGGCCTGCATCGCGGCGGCGTGGATAGCGCGCAGATGCTGCAGGAGATGCTGGCCATCCTCAAGGCGGAACCGCGCCTGCATTGGAGCGGGATGATGGGGTACGACGCGCATGTGCCCAAGCTTCCGCTGGCGAGCCTGCGGGAAAAGGCGCTGGCGGATGCCAAATCCATCTACCAAGAATATGCGGGGCTGGCAAAGCAGGCGTTGCAGCCGGCAGGTACGGGTGGTGCGCTTGTTCTCAATGCTGGAGGCTCGCCGACCTATCGCATGCATGACGGCAGCGGCGCGGCGAACGAGATTGCGCTGGGATCGGCACTGGTCAAGCCGAGCGACTTCGATACAGAGGCGCTGCAAGACCTGGCCCCAGCGGCCTTCATCGCCACACCGGTGCTGAAGGCGGAGCGACGCTTCCAGATGCCGCGCGGGGTGGAGGCTTTGAGCGATGCGGCGCGCGCGTGGGATGTGAACCAGGAGCGCGTCTACTTTGTCTATGGCGGCAACTGGATGGCAGATCCGGTATCGCCTGCCGGCCTGGCGCCAAGCGGGCTATATGGCAATTCGTCCAACCAGCAGGCCTTGCTGGGCTCCGGCGCGCAGCAGCTGCAGATGGACGACTATATCTTCTTCCGGCCGCGCCAGAGCGAGTCGGTTCTTCAGCAATTCGGCGACATCGCATTGATGGAGTCGGGACGCATTATCGAGCGCTGGCCCGCCATGCCAGCCATGCCATAAGTTTTTTTCCGGTAGTTGGTCAACTTCGAAGGGGGACGTTCATGACGAATTCAGTTCGGTTCGTGCGCCTGGCTTCTGTGTTGGGCGCAATTCTGGTTGGTGGTGCGGCTTACGCCGATCCTTTCCTGGTCGGGCGCGGCATGTCCGACATTACCGGCGAGGCGGCGGAGGTGGGGATGATGGGCTACGGCTCAACATCGCAGGTGACGGCGGGCATCCATATGCGGCAACGCGCGCGGGCATTCATTGTGGTGGACCAGGCCAGCGGCAGGCGCATGGTCTTCGTCAACAATGACCTGGGTATGGTGTTCCAGGGCGTGCAGCAGGCGGTGCTGCGACAGCTGCAGGCGAAGTACGGCAACACCTATGGGCCGGAGAATGTGATCCTGTCTGCCACGCATACGCATGGCGGGCCTGGCGGGCATTCCCATTATGCCCTGTACAACTTCACCACGTATGGATTCAACAAGCGCACGTTCGATGCCATCGTCAGCGGTATGGTGGCGGCTATCGACAAGGCGCACCGCGACCTGAAACCGGGCAGCATCGCCATCGGCAAGGGCGAGCTGACCGATGCAAGCAACAACCGCTCGATGCAGGCCTACCTGCGCAATCCACAGGCGGAACGCGAGCGCTGGGGGCGCAATATCGATCCGGAGATGACGGTGCTGCGCTTCAAGCAAGGCAGCGCGGATGTGGGGGCGATCAGCTGGTTCGCCACGCATGGCGTTTCCATGACGCCCACCAATCGCCTGATCACGCCGGACAACAAGGGCTATGCAGCGTGGCGCTGGGAGCATGACCTGAAAGGCGTGCGCTACAACTCCGATGCGGACTTTGTGGCGGCCTTCGCGCAGTCGAACGCCGGCGATATGACGCCGAACCTGAACCTGGACGGCACGGGCCCCACCGCAAACGAGCTGGAAAACACGCGCATCATCGGCGAACGCCAGCTGCAGAAGGCCCTGTCCATCTATAACGGCGCGCTTGAGGCGCTTTCCGGCACGGTGGATTACCGCCAGCGCTATATCGACTTCTCGCGCGTAACGGTAGCTGGCGGCTTTGCAGACGGCGTATCACGCAGCACGTGTCCCGCGGCGATTGGCAGCGCCTTTGCGGCCGGCACCGAGGATGGGCGCGGCCTGGACGGCTTCAACGAGGGCGACCTGGCGGGCAATCCCTTCTTCACGGCCCTGGGCGGTGTAATTGCGCCCGCGCCGCAGTGGGTGCGCGATTGCCATGGCGCGAAACCGGTGCTGCTGGCCACGGGGACGCAGTCGCCCTTCCCCTGGTCGCCTGAGGTGCTGCCGGTTTCCATCGTGCGGATCGGGCAGCTGGCGATCATTGCCGCCCCGGCGGAATTCACGATCATGGCGGGGCGGCGCGTGCGCGAGACCGTCAAGGCGGCGCTGGGGGATAGCGTGCGGCACGTGGTCTTCGCCGGCTACTCAAATGCCTACGCAGGCTATGTGACCACGCCGGAGGAGTACGACGCGCAGCACTATGAAGGCGCGTCCACCCATTTCGGCAAGTGGACATTGGGCGCATACCAGCAAAGCTTCCATGAGCTGGCAACGGCCTTGCGTCAAGGGACTTCAGCCGGCAGCAATGCGGCTGTGCGCGACCTGACCAACAACCAGATGTCTTTCCAGACTGGCGTGGTGCTGGATAACACGCCGGTCTTCAAAAGCTTCGGCGATGTGGAACGCCAGGCCAATGCAAGCTACTTGCGCGGGCAGCGGGTCGAAGTGTCATTCTGGACGGGGCACCCCAAGAACAACCTGCGCCAGAATGGCACTTTCCTCGAGGTGCAACGATGGGATGGCACGACATGGCGCACCGTAGCGACGGACGGGGATTGGAACACCACATACCGATGGGAGCGCGTCGATCCGGTATGGGGAACGTCGCGCGCTGTCATCGGCTGGGACATTCCCGCCACTGCGGCAACCGGGCAGTACCGGATCCGCCACTACGGGGACTACAAGAACGGCTGGAACGGCAATGTCTATGGGCTGACGGGAACCAGCAGGACTTTCCAGGTCAATTGAACGGGGTGCGCAGCCAGGAATTCCGCGTAAAATGGCTGCGCACTTCACCAGAACACAGCATGGACAAACCCAACTCCGTTGAACAGCGCAAAGCGCGCGAGTCAGAGCAGCGCCGCAAGGACATCATCAAGGCTGTCCGTTCCCTCATTCGAACTGGCGGCGCACGCGAGATCACCCTGCGCAAGGTCGCGGAGAAGGCGGGGTTCTCCACCACCGTGGTCTATAACCTATTCCAGAACAAGGCCACGCTGATCACTCAGGCGATGGACAGCGATTTGCTTGACCTGGTCAAGACCATGCGCAATTCGATGGATGCCAAGTTGCCGCTGCTGGAGAACATCCGCCGGGTGGGACGGGCGTATGTCACCTTCGGCATGCGCCATCCGGACCAGTATGCGCTGGTGTTCATGGAGCGCCGTCCTCACGCGCCGGTGGAAAGCTCGCGCGTGGAGCATGGCAATTCGATGCAGGATCCTTATGCGTTTGCGTGCCAGTTGTTTGTCGACCTGGCCGCAACTGGAGCGATTCCAGCCGACCAGGCGGAAGCCATGGCCCAGATCTACTGGGAGGGGCTGCATGGCATGGTGTCGCTACGCTTGGTGTTTGGCGATGGTGAGGCTTGGTTTGAGCATGACGAGTTCAATCGGCATTTGGATGCGTTGATCGATGTGCTCATGACGGGCATTTTGCATCGCTCACAGTCAACAGCGTAAAACTTCGGCTCCCTATTCTGGTTCTCATACCTCATCGCGCCATTGATTCTTATCAAAGGCCCATCTCCTCCCTGCTGCCTACAATCGAGTTCACACTCTTTCAAAGGGAGCCGTCATGGAATTCAAGGTCTTTGAGGACAAATCCGGTGCCTTCGTCTTTAACGCTCCCGGATCTCAGGAAACGGCGGACAGGTTTGAACTTCTGTTAGAGGCCTTCAAGGACGGGCGCATACCCCAAAAGCGCATGGTCTCCATCTGCGAGAACATGATGCGCGATTTTCCGCCGCTGCTGCGGCCCTACCACGTCCTCGCAACCATCTATTTCGCGAAGGGGAAGCATGAGAAGGCCCTGGCCACTGCGGTGCGCGGACTGGGCTCAGTCCACTACATGTTTCCGGATGATTTCACCGGTGCGATCCCATGGCATCACGATGGCAACCGCCCTTACCTGGACCTGTTGAAGACCATACTGCTGTGCCACATCGCCAGCAAAAAGTTTGAGAAGGCCGTCGAATGGTGCGGCTTGATCCAGCGGGCCGACCCGGACGATAGCTGCGGCGTGCGCTTCATCATGGGCCATGTCTTGTTGCGTTCCGGTGAAATGGAAAAGGCGCAGGCGTGGTTTGCCGATCATGGGACGGAATACGCGCCCTATTACTACGAGCTTGGCCTTTGCTGCGTGCGTGAAGAACGCTATGTCGAGGCGGCCACCGCGTTCCGGCGCGGCATCGCGATCAACCCTTATATCGCGGAGATGATCTTTAACGGCCACAAGCCAAATCCCTATGCGGTCATGCATTTCTGGGCCAATGAAATGCCGCCGCTGGCCGAGCTATATCTCAACTCTTACTCGGACCTGTGGGAGGATGGTTTGCTGGAACAGCGCTTCCTTTACTGGATCTTCAACCATTCGAAGGTGCTGGAGGAGCGGGCGCGCTTGATGGCTTGCCGCGAGCAGCGCTCAATCGATACCGATTTGCCGCACCCGAAGGAGCAGGTTGCGCACTACCGCATGCTGGTCGACGCGATCAACGACCAGCAATCGCGCGAGATCGTTCAGCGCCGGCCCGGTGGCGATGGCTTCATGGAATGGCCGTGGGAAGTCTACCGTTAGATCAGCTGCGCGCAGGCGGCCCAGCTCTTGCGCGTAGTGCTGCAGTAGTTTTTCCATAGTCATTGGCGAACGTTGACGACGATTTTTATGCCGACCTCGCGCTCGAATCGGGCCAGGCGATAGATCCACAGGTAGGCGTGTACCACCAGGCGGGAGATGGTGTGCGCCGCCATCGGTGTGGTGATCAGCGCGCAAAACGCGAGGCTGGAGCTGGATTTGTCGTAGCTGACGTTGGCGAGCAGGATCGGCGCGCCGGCGATGATGGCGGCGGCCATTGACCAGCCGTCGATGCGGGTGGGACCGACCGGGTGGCGGCCAACGTGCGTCAACAGGGTATTGATGGAATGGGTGGTGATGACGTTCTCTTTCAATTCGTCAGCGAGAAAAGTTTCGAAGCGGCGGCCTGTGTCCTTGTCGCTCGCAATGCTCCAGATGCGGATCAGGGCGAGCACGCCTCCTGCGATCATCATGAGCATTGCCACTGTCTTCCATGCGGGCGACGGTAGTGC
Source organism: Pseudoduganella guangdongensis (assembly GCF_009857475.1). GTDB lineage: Bacteria > Pseudomonadota > Gammaproteobacteria > Burkholderiales > Burkholderiaceae_D > Rugamonas > Rugamonas guangdongensis. The sequence goes on from NZ_WWCJ01000015.1 coordinate 40,807, forward strand.
GTATGCCGCCAGGACGATCGCGGGAGCGACCAGCATGCAAAGCGGGACAAGGAAGATGAAGACCATGGTGACCAGCGCAGTGTCCAGCAAGCGTTCGGGGTTGCCGCGCCGGGAGGCAAGCCGCCAAAGGTACAACACGCCGGCGAAATGCGCGAGCAACAGGCAAAGCTGCAAGCGCAGGCCGAGCGGGTTGAACGAGATCGGCATGGCAAACAGCGAGAGCAGCAGATTGCATGTGCCCCATGAAAGGGCGGAGACATGCCAGAGGTTTGGTCGGGCTTGCGCGCTGGGTCGGGGGTTACGCATGGTGTCACCATTAGTCAGGGCTAGCCCGACCAATGGTGGCACTTACGAGCACAGCAGCATTTGCGTTAGCACAAAGGTGGTGCTGGCTGCCTTATGGAAAATGTCCACTTTTCTTCCTGACCCCAGGGTGGACATTTTTAGGTGAGCATGTCGGACCAGATGTTGTGGGCCCAGCTGTTGGCGTAGTGGCCTTCGAGCTCGGTGGGGGCGGGGCTGACGCCGCCGCTGCCGGGGACGACGAGCAGCGTCTTCTTGTCGGTGTTGTAGACGTGCACGCTGGCGACGTGGATCACGTCTTTGTCGCTGACGTAGCTGTAACAGGTGTTGGTGAGCAGGGGTATCTGTTCGGGTGTGCGGCCGGCCAGCAGGTCGACCACCGCGGCGGCGCAGACCTTGCCGTGCTGGTTGGCCATGTGGCCGGATTTTGGCATCAGCGGGGAACCCTGTATGGCGTCGCCTATCACGTGGATGTTCCTGGCTTGCGTGGATTCGAATGTGATGAAGTCGACTTCGCACCAGCGTTTGTTCATGTTGGCCAGGCCGGTTTGCGCGGCGATGGCGCCGGCACGGTGCGGGGGAACGACGTTCAGCACGTCGGCCCTTACCTTGTCGCCCAACTCGGAGATGGCGGTGCGCGTGGCGACTTCCACTGCGGTGGTGCGGTAGCTGGGGCGGTATTCAATGATGCCGGGGTAGCGCTCTTTCCATACCTTCTTGAACAGGGGGCCTTTGCTGACAACGTCTTCGTTGGCGTCGAGCAGGAGGACTTTGGATTTCGGCTTGTGTTGGCTGAAGTAGTGGGCAACCTGGCAGGCGCGTTCGTATGGGCCGGGCGGGCAGCGGTAGGGTGCGAGTGGGATCGTCATGGCGAAGACGCCGCCGTCGTGCATGGCTTCGAGCTGGGCGCGCAGGGCTGTGGTTTGCGGCCCGGCTTTCCATGCGTGGAGGATCTTGTCCTGGGCGCCGGCGACGTCCATGCCGGACACTTCGTTCCACAGGAATTCAATGCCGGGACTGAGGATCAGGCGGTCGTATCCGAGCACTTCGCCGCTTAACAGCTTGATCGTGCGCTTTTCAGGGTCGATGCTGGAAGCACTGTCGTGCAGGATCTTCACGCCGTGCCGGCGCTTTAGATTGTCGTAGCTGCGGGTCAGGTCGTTCAGCTGGCGCGAGCCGCCCAGCACGAGGTTGGAGAGGGGGCAGCTGACGAACTTGGCGTTGGGTTCGATCAGGGTGACGTCGATGCTGCCGTGGCTCCACATGCGGATGTATTTGGCCGCCGTTGCGCCGCCGTAGCCGCCGCCGACGACCACGACGTGGGGCCGGGCCTGGGTGGCAATGGTGGCGCAGCCGGTGGTGGCTACCAGCACGGCGCTGGCTTGCAGGAAGTCGCGGCGCTTCATTTGGCGTCTCCTTTGCGTTGGGCGGCGAAGTAGCTTGCCAGGGCTTCCAGTTGTTCGTCGGTGTAGCCCTTGGTGAGCTGGGTCATGATCGTGGCGGGGCGCTTGCCTGTCTTGAAGTCTTTCAGGGCGGCCAGGAGCTGCTCTTTCGGCTGCCCTGCCAGCGGCGGCAGGGCATTGCCTTGGGTGGCGCCGTTGGTGCCGTGGCAGCCGGTGCAGCTGGCGGCCAGGCGGGCGCCGGCCGGGATGCTTTCTGCGGCTTGGGCTGGACTCAGCGCGGCGGCGCTCAATGCGATGGACAGGGCGGCGGCGGGTATCTTCATGGGCGGACTCCTGGCGTTTCCATTGGCATGCCTTGGGCGCGTTGGGCGAGGTAGGCTTCAAGGTCTACCAGGTCGGGCGCGCCGTAGGGGGGAACTTCGGCTCTTACTCCGCTCATGCAGTTGCGCAGGCGGCGTTGCAGGCTGCCGACGCCTTGCCATTCAAGGCGGTAGATGGGGTAGGCGTTGGCGTGGCCTTGCGGGATCAGTGCGCCGGCCAGGCGTTTGCCGGCGTTGTTGTCGTGGCATTGGGCGCAGCTCAGGTTGAGCTGGCCGATGCGGGTGGTGAAGAGCTTTTGGCCTCGGGCGGCGGCTTGGCGGGTCTGGGGGTCGCGTGACGGTGACACGGGCAGGCCTCGGCTTTGCAAGGCGACGTAGGCTTCCAGTGCGAGCAGCTCGGCGGATTCTTGCGGCAGCGCGGCGGCTTGCTGGGCGTTGCTGCGGCATTGGTTGATTTGCTGGCTGAGGGTGATGACTTTTCCGGCGGGCGCGGAGAAGCGCGGGAAGCCGGCGGCTTTGCTGCGCATGCTTTCTTTGGCGTCGCTGTGGCAGGCGGCGCAGGATTTGCCGTTGCTGTCTTTCGGTGCGGTGTGCCATAGCTGTTGGCCGTTGGCTATCCAGAGCATGGCGGGATTTTGCGTGTCCTCGCGCTGCATGGCTTGGGTGGCGGGGCTCATGTACTCTGTGCCGGATTTTAAACCCGGTAAACCGGGGTACGACGCGAAGGGTCGGCCCCCGTCTGTGCGGCAGCTGGTGGTGAACACGAGCGTTAGGAGCAGCGCAAGTATTCGCGTCATGGTTGCACCGTTAGCTGCTTGCGTTCTGTTTGGGTGAAGGCGTTGTCGCCGCTCCAGGTGAACTCTAATGCGCCGCCTGTTGTCGCTTTGAGGTGGAAGGCGAGGTATGGGTTGGCGCTGATGGCGGGGTGCAGGTCGGCGGCGATCACCAGCTTGCCGTTGTACTTGCATTCAAAGCGGCGGATGATGTCGCGGGCGATGGGCTTGCCGTCGCTGCCGGGGCGGTAGCCGGTTTCCATGGGGTGGGCGATCAGGGCGCGTATCTCGATGATTTCGCCGGCCCTGGCGCTCGCGGGCATGTGGATCAGGGCGGTGGCCATGTCAGATCGCCTCCCCTTCTATGCAGGCGGCCAGGGTGACGATCACGTCGATCGATTGCTGCCACCATTGGCCGTCGCTGGTGCGTGCGAGGGCGGTGATGTGTTGGCTGGTGGCGAGGCGGATGCGGGTGCTGATCTCGGCTTTGCCGCTGGCGGCTGTCAGCTGGAAGCGGACGACGTCGGGCAGGGGGTTCTTTTCGTTGAAGATGGCGAAGTCGGTGACGTGGTCTTGCTCGGTCATGGGGCTTGCCACGCGCACGGTGATGGGGACTGCATTGCCGTTATCGATCAGTTTGGCGATGTCGATTTCCACGCGGGCTTTTTGCGGCTTGGCGTTTTGCGTGTAGGCGGCGATTGCCTGGGCCATTTCTTCCGGCGTGGCTTGCGCGGGGCGGATAATCGCCAGTAGCGGCAGCGCTGCGAGCAGGCGGCGGCGCGTGATCATTTGGCGGCCTCGCGCAGGGTGGCCAAGTAGGCGACAACGTCTTCTATTTGCTGCTCGCTCAGGATCGGCTTGCCGCGCTGGGCGGGCGCGACGCGGGTCAGGCCTTCTGTCTTGTGGTACGCGGGCATGATGGTGTCGGGGTTCAGGGTGCTGCTGTCTTTTATGCGCTGGCGTAGCTGCTCTTCTGTCCAGCGGCTGCCGGCGCCGGCCAGGTCGGGGGCGAGGTTGCCTTGGAAGCGTTCTTCCGGGATGGGGGCGCTATGGCAGAGGAGGCAGAGGCCGAGCTGGCGGTTGGCGACTATTTCCCGGCCGCGCTGTGCGTCGCCGGGGGCGGCTTGGGCGGTCGCTGTTATGGTTGCGGCTAGCAGGAACAGGGGAACCAGGGTACGGCCCTTGGGCCGGACCCTGTCTGTTCTGCTGCCGCCGGGTGCCATTTCCTTACGCTTTCTTCAGGCTGTGGTTCTTTAGCGGGAGGTCGCGGATGCGCTTGCCGGTGGCGGCGAAGATGGCGTTGAGTACGGCGGGGGCTGCGACGGCGATGGTGGGTTCGCCTACGCCGCCCCAGAAGCCGCCGCTGGAGACGATATGCGTTTCGACTTTCGGCATTTCGTCCATCTTCATCACCTGGTAGGTGTCGAAGTTGGTTTGCTCGGCGGCGCCGTCCTTCACCGTGATCTCGCCATATAGCGCGGCGCTCAGGCCGTAGACGAAGCTGCCTTCCACCTGCGCTTCGATCTGCTGCGGGTTCACGGCGTAGCCGGGGTCGGTGGCGGCGACGATGCGGTGGATCTTCAACTTGCCTTCTTTATTCACCGAGACCTCGGCCACGGCGGCGACGTAGCTGCCAAAGCCCATGGTCTGGGCGATGCCGCGATAGACGCCCTTCTTCAACGGCTTGCCCCAGCCGGCCTTTTCGGCCACGGCGTTCAGCACGGCGAGGTGCTTGGGGCTGTCCTTCATCAGCTTGCGGCGCAGGGCCAGCGGGTCTTGTTTGGTGGCGTGGGCGATCTCGTCGAGGAAGCACTCGAGGTAGATCGCGTTCTGGTTCAGGTTCACGCCGCGCCAGAAGCCGGGCGGCACCGCCGGGTTGCGCATGGCGTGGTCGATCAGCAGGTTGGGGAAGGTGTAGCCGATCGAGGCTTCCGGGCCGGGCGGGTTCAGGCCCTGGAAGACTGCGGGGTCTTTGCCGTCTTTCACGTTTTGCGGGAACAGCGCGGCCAAAATCGATTGGCCGGCAATGCGCATGTGCAGCGCAGTGACCTCCCCTTTCGCGTCCAGGCCGGCCGTCAGCTTGCACTGGGTGATGGGGTGGTAGCGGCCGTGCTGCATGTCCTCTTCGCGCGTCCAGATCAGTTTGACCGGTATGCCGGGCATCTCCTTGGCGATCTTCACCACCTGGGTCACCCAGTCGTGCGTGGCCCCGCGCCGGCCAAAGCCGCCGCCCAGGTGCAGCTTGGTCACGTCGCATTTGGCTTGCGGCAGGCCGGCGGCTTCGCTGGTGGCGGCCAGGGCGGCTTCGCCGTTCTGGGTCGGCGTCCACACTTCGCAACGGTCCGGCGTCCAGACGGCGGTGGCGTTCATCACCTCCATCGTGGCGTGGTTCTGGTGCGGGTAGCTATAAACGGCTTCGATCTTGCGGTGGGCGCTGGCCAGGGCAGACCTGGCGTCGCCGTTTTTGTTGCCGACTGCGGCATCGTCGGCGTCGAGGCCGGCCTTGATCCAGGCGGCGGTGTCCTTGCTGTTCATGCCGGCGTTGGGGCCCTTGTCCCATTCGATCGGCAGCGCATCGAGCGCGGTGCGGGCGCGCCACCAGGTGTCGGCCACCACGGCCACGGCGCTGTCGCCCACCTGCACCACCTTCTTCACGCCCGGCTTGTTGGCGATGGCTGCCGCGTCAAAGCTCTTTACCTTGCCGCCGAAGACGGGGCAGTCCTTGATCGCGGCGTTCAGCATGCCAGGCAGCTTCAAGTCCATGCCGTAGATTTGCTTGCCGGTGGTCTTGTCCACCGTGTCCAGGCGCGCCAGGCGCTTGCCGGCCAGCTTCCAGTCCTTCGGGTCTTTCAGTTTGATGTCGGCGGCGGCGGGCGCCTGCAGCTTGCCTGCGGCGTCGGCGACTTTACCAAAGGTCAGCGTGCGGCCGCTTGGCGTGTGGGTGATCACGCTTTTCGCCACCGTGCATTCGGCGGCGGGCACGCCCCACTGCGCGGCGGCGGCCTGCACCAGCATCATGCGCGCGGCGGCGCCGCCCTTGCGCACATAGTCGTGCGATTCGCGCACGCCACGGCTGCCGCCGGTGGAGAAGCTACCCCACACGCGGTTGCGCGCCAGCTGGCGGCCGGGGGACGGGTATTCGGTGGTGACCTTGCTCCAGTCGCCATCCAGCTCTTCCACCACCAGCTGCGCCAGGCCGGTCAGGGTGCCCTGGCCCATTTCGGAGCGGGCAATGCGCACCACGATGGTGTCGTCCGGCTTCACCACCACCCAGGCGTTGATCTCCGGCGCATCGGCGGCGGGCGCCTGTTGCGCCTCCGCGAACGGGATATGGAAGCCGAACATCAGGCCGGCGGTGGCGCCCAGCGAACGGCCCAGGAAGCTGCGGCGCGAGGTCGAGGCCGGGGCGTTCATGCTTTGCTCCCTTCCACGATATCCAGGCCGGCCAGCTTGGTGTTGCCGCCCCTGGCGATCACGTGGATCGCCTTGCGCACGCGGTTATAGGTGCCGCAGCGGCAGATATTGGTCATGGCGGCGTCGATGTCGGCGTCGGTCGGCTTTTTCTTTTGCTTCAGCAGCGCGGCGGCGGCCATGATCATGCCGGATTGGCAAAAGCCGCACTGCGGCACATCGAGCGCGGCCCAGGCCTTCTGCACCGCATGGCTGCCATCCTTGCTCAAGCCTTCGATGGTGACGATCTTCTGCTCGGCCGTCACGGTGGAGACCGGACGCACGCAGCTGCGCGTCGGTTCGCCGTCAATGTGCACGGTACAGGCGCCGCATTGCGCCACGCCGCAGCCGTATTTGGTGCCGGTCAGCCCTAGCTGCTCGCGGATCACCCACAGCAGCGGGGTATCTTCCTCGGCCTCGAAATCGCGGACCTGGCCATTGACGTTCAGTTTCATTCCTGCCTCCGGGGGAAATGGGTGGGAAGTAAGTTCGCGTGATCTTACTCCCGTTTTATTAACTAATGTTCGTTCAGCCAATTTTGACCTAGGTCAAAGATTTTGCTGCGTCGCGTCAATAGACTTCTACCTATCGAATATCGATGACCACATGAAAGAGGTAGTGAAATGAAGAAAGCGATTCTGGCAGTTATCCTGGGTGGCCTGGCACTGAATGCAATGGCGGTCGACAATCCATGGCAAGTGCGCGCACGCGCCGTGCACATCAACCCGGCGGACAAGTCCGACCCAGTAGGCGGCACCGGCGCATCCGACCGCATTGGCGTCAGCGACAAGACGATTCCGGAAGTGGATATCACCTATTTCGTGACCCCGAACATCTCGGCCGAGCTGGTACTGACCTACCCGCAGAAGCATGATGTGTACCTGGATGGCAAGACCATCGGTACCTTCAAGCACCTGCCGCCGACCCTGCTGGCGCAGTACCACTTCAGCCCATCCTCGCAATTCAGCCCGTACGTTGGCGTGGGTGTGAACTGGACCACCTTCTCCAAGAACAAGATCCTGGACGGTGCAGGCAGCCTGGAGCACGACAGCTTCGGCCTGGCCCTGCAAGCTGGCGTGGACTACAAGCTGGACAAGAACTGGTCGCTCAACCTGGACATCAAAAAAGTGCAGATCCGCAGCGACGTCCTGATCGCCGGCGCCAAAGCCTCCAAGGTCAAAGTTGACCCGGTCCTGCTCGGCGTAGGCGTAGGCTACCGCTTCTAATGTCCGATTTGGGGTCAGGAAGAAAAGTGGACATTTTCCTGGGAAATGTCCACTTTTCTTCCTGACCCCAAAGTGGACAATTCTTGCTCGCGGGGAAGGGTGAAGGTGAAGGTGCTGCCTTCGTGGGGCTTGCTGCGGACGGTCAGGGTGCCGTTGTGGGCTTCGGCTAACTGGCGCGAGATGTAGAGGCCGAGCCCGAGGCCGGCGGGGACCTTGTCGGCCTGGCCGCGCTCGAAGGGTTCGAAGATCTTGGGCAGCACATCCTCGGGAATGCCGTCGCCCTGGTCGATTACGTCGATCCGGGCGTTTGCGCTGTCGGCGTGCAGGCGCACTTCTACCGGCTTGCCGCCGCCGTAGCGCAAGGCGTTGGTGATCAGGTTGACGATCACTTGCTCAACGCGGAATTCGTCCCAGCAGCCTGCCACCGGCTGCACAATCGTGAGCCGTAACTCGCCGTGCATGTCGCTGGCCTGGTGCGACAGGTCGCCCACCACGCGCTGCAGCAGCGCTTCCAGGTGGACCCGGCCCGGGCGGATCGAGAGCTTGCCGCTGCGGATGCGCGATACGTCCAGCATGTCGTCAATCAGGCGTACCATGGCGTGGATCTGCCGCATGTCGCGCGCCACCATGCGTTCCAGCTGGGCCGGCGCGAAGTGGTCCATATTGCCGCGCTCGAGCTGCAGCTTGCGCATCTGCGCTTCCAGATAGAGGGTGTTGAGCGGCGTGCGCAACTCGTGCGCCACCATGGACATGAACTGGTCGCGCACCTTCAGCGCATATTCCAGCTCTTGCCGCACGGCGTCCAGCTCGCGCACCGTGGCGTCGCGCTGCGCTACGATCTGGCGCACCTCCTGTTGTTGCTTGTACAGGCCGACAAACACGTTGACCTTGCTCTTGACCGCGTCGGCGTCGAGCGGTTTGTGCAGGAAGTCGACCGCCCCTGCTTCGTAGCCTTTGAAGGCGTAGTTCAACTCCTTGCCGGCAGCGCTCACGAACACGATCGGGATGTGGCGCGTCTTGCCGGTGCCGCGCATCAGCTCCGCCAGCTGGAAGCCGTCCAGGCCTGGCATCTGCACGTCGATAATGGCAAGCGCGAATTCGCGTTCCAGCAGCAGGGCCAGCGCTTCGTCGCCGTTGCGCGCCTGGTAGATTACGCGGTCGTCGGCGCGCACCAGCGCGCTCAGTGCGCGCAGGTTCTCCGGCAGGTCGTCAACCAGCAGGACATTGGTGGTCTCCATCAGTGCTTCTCCAGCATTAGCAGCAGTTGCTTGATCTGTTCCAGCGGCAGTACGAGGTCGGGCTGGCGCGCGCGGATCGCTTCGGCCGGCATCACGCCGACGTTGGCCTCCTGCGGGTCTTGCACGACGGTCAGGCCGCCTGCCCTGCCGATCGTGGCCATGCCTGCGGCGCCGTCTTCGTTGGCGCCCGTGAGCAGGATCCCCGCCAGGCGCGCGCCGTAGGCTTCGGCCGCTGTCTCCATGGTGACGTCGATGGCGGGGCGGGCGAAGTGCAGCGGTGCGTCGCAACTGAGCGAAAAGCTGCGGTCGTTTTCGATCAGCAGGTGGTAGCCGGCTGGTGCAAAGTAGAGAGTACCTGCATTGATGTCATCCTTGTCGCCCGCTTCGCGCACCGGCAGAGCGACGCGCTGCTGGAATACTTCGACCAGCTGGTTGGGGCGACCACTTCTTACATGCAGCACGACCACTATCGGTAAGCGGTAGCCGCGCGGCAGGGCGGGCAGCAGTTGCAGCAGCGCATTCACGCCGCCGGCGGACGCGCCGATCAGCACCGCTTGCGTGGCGCGGCCGTGCACGGCCTGGTCGAGCGATGGCAGGCCGTCCATCATCTTTTCCTGAACACGCGCTCGCGCTTGGCGAGGGTTTCAAAACGCGGGCCGTAGCTGGAGAAGTCGATGCTCTCCTTGCCGCCCAGGCCCAGGAAGCCGCGGTGGCACAGCGATTCATGGAACAGGCCGAGCGCCCGCTCCTGCAGCCGCTTGTTAAAGTAGATCATCACATTGCGGCAGCTGATGAACTGGGTTTCGGCGAACACGGCGTCGGTCGCCAGGCTATGGTCGGCAAAAGTCACGTTCTCGCACAGCGTGCGGTCGAACAGGGCGGCGTTGTAGGCGGCGGTGTAGTAGTCGGAGAAAGCGTGCTTGCCGCCGGCGGCCTGGTAGTTGGCGGTGTAGGTGCGCATGCTCTCCAGCGGGAACACGCCCTTGCGCGCCTTTTCCAGCGATTCGGGGTTGATGTCGGTGGCGTAGATGATGCTGCGTTCCAGCAGCCCTTCTTCCTTGAGCAGGATGGCGAGCGAATAGACTTCTTCGCCGGTGCTGCAGCCGGCGACCCAGATTTTCAGCGAGGGATAGGTGCTCAGCACCGGCACCACGTGTTCGCGCAGGGCAGTGTAGTAGCCGGGGTCGCGGAACATCTCGGTGACGGGGATGGTGATGTATTGCAGCAGCTGGCTGAAAGCTTGCGGCTCGTGCAGCACGCGCGATTGCAGCTGCGACACGGTGCTGCAGCCCATTTCGCTCATGGCGTGCAGCACGCGGCGCTTTTGCGAGGCGCCGGTGTAGTCGCGGAAGTCGTAGCTGTACTTGAGGAAGATGGCTTCCATCAGCATGCGCAGCTCGATTTCAACGCTGCTGAGAGGGGCGCCGTCGCTCATCACACAGTGTCCATGGCGGGCATCCATACCCGCAGCAGCGAGTACAGGCGCGACAGGTCGATCGGCTTGGCCAGGTAGTCGTTGGCGCCGGCGGCCAGGCATTGCTCCTGGTCGTCCTTCATCGCCTTGGCGGTGATGGCGATGACCGGCAGGCGCACAAAGCGCGGGTCGGCGCGCAGGCGGCGCGTGGCTTCCAGGCCGTCCATGCCGGGCATCATGATGTCCATCAGTACCAGGTCGATGTCGGGCACGGCGTCGAGCTTCTCCAGCGCTTCCAGGCCGTTGCGGGCGATTTCCACAGCGGCGCCTTTCTGTTCAAGGGCGCTGGTCAGGGCGAAGATGTTGCGCACGTCGTCGTCCACCAGCAGGATGCGCCGCCCTTCAAACACCTTGTCGCGGCTGCGCACGGCCTTCAGCATGGTTTGCCGCTCGCTGGAGAGCTGGGACTCCACCTTGTGCAGGAACAGGGTGACTTCGTCCAGCAGGCGCTCGGGCGAGCGCGCGCCTTTGATGATGATGGAGCGCGAGTATTTGGACAGCTCGGCTTCCTCGGCGCGCGTCATGCTGCGTCCAGTATAGACAATCACGGGCGGGAAGCCGGCGATCTCCTGCTGCGACATGTGCTGCAGCAGTTCGCTGCCCTGCATGTCGGGCAGCTTCAGGTCCATGATCATGCAGTCGAAGACGGTGGCGTGCAGCTGCCGCAGCGCTTCGGCACCGCTGGCAACGGCGGTAATGGCGATGTCCTCGTCTTCAATCAGCGCCACCATGCTTTCGCGCTGCCTGGCGTCGTCTTCGACCAGCAGGATGTGCTTGATCTTTTGCGTGAAGCGGCGCTCCAGGCGCTCGAACACGGAGAGCAGGTCTTCGCGCTGGGCGGGCTTGCGCACGTAGCCGATGGCGCCCATATGCAGCGCCGCTTCGCCGCTGTCGGAGGCGCTGATCACGTGCACCGGTATGTGGCGCGTTTGCGGGTTGTCTTTCATCAGCTGCAGCACGGACAGGCCGGAGCGGTCGGGCAGGCGGATGTCGAGCAGCACGGCTTGCGGCTGGCGTTCGGCGGCCAGCTGCAGGCCCTCTTCCGCCGTCAGCGCCACCAGGGCGCGGTAGCCGGCTTCGTGCGCCAGGTCGTACAGGATGTGGGCGAAGGCGGGGTCGTCTTCAATCACCAGCACCACGCGCTCGGGCGGCGGCGGCATGTCGCGGTCGTCGGTGAAACGCTGCGCGGGCGCTGCGGGCTCGGGGACGGGCGTGCTGCGCGTTTCCACGGCGGCGGCCTGCGGCGCGGGGCTGCTTGCGGGGCGCGCCGCGATCGCCCACTGCGTCGGCAGCGACAGGGTGAACGTGCTGCCCTGGCCGGCAATGCTGGCCAATTCGATCTCACCGCCCAGCAGCCGCGCCAGGTCGCGCGAAATCGACAAGCCCAGGCCGGTGCCGCCAAAGCGGCGGCTGGCCGTGCCGTCGGCCTGCTGGAACGCTTCGAAGATGGCGTCGTGCTGCTCTTCGCGCACGCCGACGCCGGTGTCGATCACCGCAAAGCGCAGCTGGCCGGCGTCGCCCGGCGACACGCGCAGGATCACTTTGCCCCGGTCGGTGAACTTGATCGCGTTCGACAGCAGGTTCTTGAGGATCTGCTCCAGGCGCTGGCGATCGGTGTACACGGTGGGCGGCAAGCCGGGCACCAGGTCGATCACGAAGTCGAGCTGCTTTTCCTGCGCCAGCGGCTGGAAGATGTCGGCCAGGTTGTCGACCACGCCGGCCAGCGGCACATCCTCCGGCGCCAGTTCCAGCTTGCCCGCCTCCACCTTCGAGATATCGAGGATATCGTTGATCAGGGTCAGCAAGTCGTTGCCGGCGGTGTGGATGGTCTGGGCAAAGCGTACCTGTTCCTCGTTCAGGTTGCCCTGCGCGTTTTCGGCCAGCAGGCGCGCCAGGATCAGGGAGCTGTTCAGCGGCGTGCGCAGCTCGTGCGACATATTGGCCAGGAATTGCGATTTGTATTCGCTGGCCCGCTCCAGGTCGTAGGCGCGCGCCTCCATCTCCATGCGGGCGGCGGCCAGCGCGGCATTGCGCTGGTCCAGCAGCGCCGCTTGCGCCGCCAGTTTCGCATTGCTCTGCTCCAGCTCCACCTTTTGCGTTTCCAGGCTGGCCTGCGAGCGCTCCAGCACGCGCGATTGTTCTTCCAGTTCCTCGTTGGCGGTGCGCAGCTCCTCCTGCTGCACCTGCAGTTCCTCGTTCAGCGACTGGGTTTCGGCCAGCGCTTCGGTCAGGCGCTGGCGCGCCAGCGTGGCCTCGATGGCGCTGCCGATATTGCCCGCCACCAGCTCCAGGAAATCCAGTTCGCGCCGCCCGACCTCGCGCAGGAAGCCCAGCTCCAGCACGCCGTTCACAAGGCCGTCGCTATGCACCGGCAACAGCACCAGCTGCTGCGGCACGCCTTCACCCAGCGACGAGGCGACCTTGATATACCCTTCTGGCAGTTGCGACAGGTGCAGCGCGCGCCGCGCACGCGCCGCCTGGCCCACCAGGCCTTCCCCGGCCTGCAGGTGGCGCCCGGCTGCTTCGGCCTGCGCCGACAAGCCGTAAGCGGCAACGCGTTCCAGCGAGCGATCCGGCTGCACGACATAAAAAGTGGCCACTGCCACCTGCAGGTAATTGGCCAGGAATTCCAGCAGGGTGGTGGACAGCAGCGGCAGCGCCATCTGCCCGATGCCCTGCTCCGCCAGTTGGCCCTGGCCGGCGCGCAGCCAGGCCTGGTGCTGCAGCTGGTGGGCGTGGGTGTGCTGTTCCTGCAGCGCGTCGCGGTAGGTATCGGCCAGGCGCAGCAGGTCGCGCCGCCCGAACCACGCCAGCAAGGCGCTGGCGCTCAGGCCCACGGCGAGGAAGATGGCGATGGTCCAGAAGGCGGTGGCGCGCGCCGCGTCGGAGCGCTGGGCGCGCAGTTCTTCCTGCTGCGCAATGAAGGTGCGGAACTGTTCGCGCAGTTCATCAAAGGGGATTTTTCCGGCGCCGCGCCGCACCATGGCCATGTAATCGCCGCCCTGGCGCCGCGCCGCGATCATCTGGTCGGCGGCGCGCAGCCATTCGGCATGCTGGGCGCGGATCTGGCGCAGGCGCTCGGCTTGCTGCGGCTGGTCCGCCACCAGTTCGGACAGCGCGCCGGTGGTGCTGTCAAAGCGTGAGCGCGCGGCCAGATAAGGCGCCAGGAAGGCGTCGTCGCCCGTCAGCAGGAAACCGCGCATGCCGCTTTCCATATCCACCGCCAGGTGCCGCAGTTCCTGCACCGTGCCAATGGCGCGCCCAGTCGATTCGGCGGCGCTCCAGGTGTTGATCAGGTAGCCGAAAAGGGCGACCACAATCGCCGACGCGGCGACACCGCCCAACAGCGGTATTTTCACGTTACGGGTCAGGATGCGGCGGAATGCGCGGTCGTCGATCGTCGAGCTGGGCGGCATGGCAACTTGTCGATTCATCATCGGAAGCCCCAGTGTATCCCAGCCGCCCGGCCATGTATGTTTCGCGGCAATCGTGCGCGAGGGCTATAATCGTTTGCAAACCAATTACTGTCTACCGCCCATGCGTAAGCTCCTGACTGTGGCACCGGTCCTCCTGCTGGCTGGCTGCGTTAATGATTCCGCAACCTTCTACGCCGATCCGACGCGCGAGCATACGCTGACCGTGCGCCGGCAGCAGGAGTTCTTCTGGAAGGAGGATGCGCAGTACACGCTGATGGCGGCGCGCCTGCCGGACTGCCAGCGCGCGATCCCCCTGGGGGAAATGCCGCTGGAGGACCTGGACTTCGAGCTGTTCGCCAGCGGCGACAACGTCTGGAGCCTGCGCGCCGGGAAGTATGTCTGGCAGGTGGAGACGCAGGGCTGCTCGCTGGTCGCGGAAGGCGGCAATACCGTCGCCAGCGGCGACAAGCTGGGTACGTTTGCCATCGGCAGCAAAAAGGAGAAGCTGCGCTTCGATGCGGAGGCAGCGCCGGCCGGAGCAACAGCGCCAGCAGCGGGACAGGCGGCCGAACCGCCCGCTGCCGCTGGCGACGCCACGGCAGCCCCGCCGCCAGGCCAGTAACCCCGCCCGGCCTCACACCAGGTCAATCACCACTTTTCCTGCCGCCTTGCCCGCCGCCAGATGGGCATGGGCCGCATTCGCGTCCGCCAGGGCGAAGTGCTGCGGGTCAAGCCGCACCGACAGCTGGCCCGCATCCGCCAGGCGCGTCGCCTCGCGCAGGATCGCGCCGTGCGCCGCGCGCCCGTGGCCGGTCAGCAGCGGGAGCAGGGTGAAAACCCCGGAATAGGTCGCGGCACGGAACGACAGCGGCGCCAGCCCGTGATTGCCCCAACCCAGGCAGCTCACCACGTGCCCGCCGTATTGACGCACCGCCTTGAATGAGGCATCCAGCACGGCCCCGCCGAGCGTGTCGTACACGATATCAAAGTCCCCGCCCTCGGCCTGTTCGACGAAGCGCGCCCCGAGCTGTTCGATCTGCTCGCGCTGTGCGGCCCGGCCGGTCGCCGACACGCGCGCGCCGCGCGCCAACGCCAGTTGCAACGCCGCCCGCCCGACCCCGCCCGCCCCGCCCTGCACCAGCACCGATTGCCCCGGCTCGATACGGGCGCGGTCCACCAAACCTTCCCACGCCGTGATGAAGACCAGCGGCAGGACTGCGGCCTCGCGCAGGCTCATTGTCCGGGGCGCATGCGCCAGCAAATCGGCGTCCACCGCTGCATACTCGGCCAGCGAACCCTGTACGCCACCTACGCCGCCGGTCATGCCAAACACCCGGTCGCCGGGCGCAAAGCCGCTTACACCGGGGCCGACAGCTTCCACCTGCCCCGCCATATCGATGCCCAGCACCGCCGGCAGCGGCATGCGCGCATGCCCGGCGCTGCCCGCCGCGATCTTCAGGTCAAGCGGATTGACCCCGCTGGCATGGATACGCACCAGGACCTGTCCCGGCCCGGCCACGGGTTGCGGCAACTCGCCGAGGGTGAGCGGCTCTCCCGCCGCATGAAGGATCATGGCTTTCATGGTAACTCCCGTCTGTTGGATAGTTGCCAGTGTAGGCGCGGCCACCGCGCGGATAAACGGGGCCGGCATGCAAACAGAATCCCGGAATTGTGGATAATGGCCCCATGGATAAACTGGATGCCTTGCGCGTGTTCTGCGCCGTCGTGGAGTGCGGCGGCTTTTCGCGCGCTGCGGAAAAGCTGGGACTGTCCACATCCTCCGTCACCGCCCAGGTCAGCGCGCTGGAAACCCATTTCCACGTCAAGCTGCTGAACCGCACCACGCGCAGCATGTCGCTGACCGGCGAGGGCCGCGAATGCTACGAGCAGGCGCAGCGCATGCTCGCCCAGATGGAGGAGCTGGAAGCCAGCCTGCAAGGCGCGGCGCAACAGCCGCGCGGCGTGCTGCGCGTGAACATGCCCGGCCTGGTGTCGCGCCTGTATGTGGCGCCGGCGCTGCCGCGCTTCCTGGCGCAGCACCCCGGCATCACGCTGCAGGCCAGCGCCAGCGACCGTATGCTGGATATGGTGGAGGAGGGGTACGACGTGCTGCTGCGCCTGGGCGACGTCGGCGATGCGCGCCTGGTTGCGCGGCCCTTGCTGCCCACCAGTTATATCTGCTGCGCGGCGCCGGCCTTCATCGAGCGCCACGGTGTGCCCGCCACCCCGCAGGAGCTGGCCTCCTTCGACTGCCTGCACTTCATCTTGCCGCGCGCGCGCCGCCTGCGCGAATGGCAGTTCGCCGGCGGGCTTGCCTTCACGCCGCCGGCGCGCGCCTCGTTCGACCACGTCGATTCCCTGCTCGAAGCCTGCAAAGCCGGCGCGGGCATCGGGCAGTTCCTGTCACTATCCGTGCAGGCGGAGCTGCGCAGCGGAGCGCTGCTGCCGCTGCTTGCCGCGCACCAGGCGCCAGGGCCGACGCTGACCGCCCTGTACCAGCAGCGGCAGCAGCGGGCTGCCAAGGTGCAGGCGTTTCTCGACTTACTGGCCGAGCTGTTCGGCCGGCCTTAGGCAGGCTGCTCGCTATCCAGGTGCGTCAGCTGGTAGTCGTTGTAGCGGCCACCGGCTGCGGCGCCATGCGGCGCGATCAGCTCCAGCGCGGCCAGGTCGGCTTGCAGCAGCATCGCCTCCTGTGCGCCCAATGCCTCCTGCAAGCGCTGGCGGGTGCGGGCGCCGACCAGCGGCACGATGTCCGTGCCCTGCGCCATCACCCAGGCAATCGCCAGTTGCGCCATGCTGATGCCCTTGGCGCGCGCCACCTCGCGCATGCGTTCCACCAGGGCCAGGTTGTGCGTCAGGTTCTCGCCCTGGAAGCGCGGCGAATTCTGGCCACGGAAGTCCTGCTCCCCGGCGCGCTGTGCGCTCCAGTGCCCGCTGATCAGGCCGCGCGACAGCACGCCATAGGCCGTGATCCCCACGCCCAGCTCGCGCGCCGCCTGCAGCAAGCCGCCCTCGATGCCGCGCGAGATCATGGAGTACTCGATCTGCACGTCCGCGATCGGATGCACGGCATGCGCCCGGCGCAGGGTCTCGGCATTCACCTCGGACAGGCCGATATGCCGCACATGGCCCTGGCGCACCAGCTGCGCGATGGCGCCCACGGTATCCTCGATCGGGGTCGCCGGGTCCACCCGCGACGGGCGGTAGATATCGATATAGTCCGTGCCCAGGCGGCGCAGCGAATAGGCCGCGAAGTTGGCCACCGACTGCGGCCGCGCGTCGTAACCGATAAAGCCGCCGTCCGGATCGCGCACGGCGCCGAACTTCACGCTCAGCTGCACCTGGTCGCGCGGCACGCTGCGCAGGGCCTCGCCCAGCAGCATTTCATTGTGGCCCATGCCGTAGAAATCGCCGGTGTCGAGCAGGGTGATGCCGGCGTCCAGCGCGGCGGCGATGGTGGCCAGGCTTTCGGCGCGGTCGGCCGGGCCATACAGGTCGGACATGCCCATCAGGCCCAGGCCAAGCTGGGAGGTGTGCGGGCCGGTGCTGCCAAGTTTGCGGTGTTCCATTTGATGACTCCTATCAGGGTTTCGACAGGAACCATTGTGCTATTATCGATTCACGCAATAAATGCACAATTTACTACATCTTTATTCGAATAATTATAACAATGGACCAGCTCAAATCCATGCAGGTCTTCCTGGCGGTGGCCGACAGCAAGAGCTTCACCCAGGCCGCCGAACAGCTCGACCTGCCGCGCGCCACAGTCACCAACGCCGTGCAAGCCATCGAACAGCGGCTCGGCGTGCGCCTGCTCCAGCGCACCACGCGCAAGGTCAGCCTGACGGTGGAAGGCCAGTTGTACCTTGACCGCTGCCGCGCCCTGCTGAACGACCTGGAAGACGTCAACGCCCTCTTCCTCGCCAGCGGCCGCAAACCGTCCGGCACCATCCGCGTCGACCTGCCGGAGCGCATTGCGCGCCTGAGCGTCATCCCCGCCCTGCCCGGTTTCTTCGAACGCTACCCCGAGATCAACGTGCGCGTCGGCGCCAACGACCGCATGGCCGACCTGGTGGGCGAAGGCATCGACTGCGCCGTGCGCGCCGGCGTGCTGCGCGACTCCACCCTGATCGCGCGCCCGCTGGGCGCGATGGAGCAGGTCAACGTCGCCTCGCCCGCCTACCTGGCGGCGCACGGCACGCCGCAATCGCTGGACGACTTGCGCCAGCACTGGGCGGTCCACTACTTCTCCAGCCAGACCGGGCGCGATTTGCCGTGGGAGTATGTGGTGGATGGCGAAGTGCGCACCTTGCCGATGCGCAGCCGCCTGTCGGTGGGAAGTTCGGAAGCCTATCTTGGCGCCTGCCTGGCCGGCATCGGCCTGGCGCAAATCCCGCGCCCCGGCATCGAGCCGCTGCTGGCGACGGGCGATCTGGTGGAAGTGCTGCCGCAATGGCGCCCGGCGCCGCTGCCGGTCTCCATCATCTACTCGCACAACCGCCACCTGTCGCCACGCGTGCGCGTGTTCGTGGACTGGCTGGCGGAGATCCTGAAACTCAGTTGACTTGATCCGCCGCAAACTGTGCACCCCACGGCTCGACTACCCTGAACTTCCCTATTCCTGATTCGGGAGGTCATCATGTCGTACCGCTACTCGGAAGCCGCAAAGCTGGCAGGTGAGAAATGGGTGGGGCCTCATGAATGCGTCGCATTGGTTCAGTATTATGCAAAAGCGCCAACTACCTTGCATTGGAAGGAAGGCACAAGAGTTCGTGGCGAAAACAGCTTGGCTGCAGGAACCGCAATCGCTACTTTTGCAAAAGGTAAGTACGGCAATCGCCAAACAGGTAATCATGCAGCGCTGTACCTTTCCCAGGATAACAATGGAATATGGGTAATCGAGCAGTATCGACACATCAAAGACGGACTGATAGCGAAACGTTATATCCCATTTCGCGACGGGGCTGGGGGCGCATCCAATGACGGCGATGCATACTCGGTGATCGAATGAATGCCTTGATATTGATTGCAGCCGGCCTGGCGGATGGCGCGGGCGGCGTCGTAAGCTGCCCGCCACTGGTCGAAATCGAGCAAAAAGTCGCCACAGTCGAGGGCTGGACCGCACACGACTCGCAAGCGCCGCATAAATTCTACTTCGCGCAGTTCAGCGACGGTCCACCGTCCCAGCAGGCGATCTTGTTATATGACAGAAAGCTGCGCTCGGGCAAACATAAGGTGCTGCGCTATCAGTTCGCTGCCTCGCAGGAGCCGTGGCTGGTCTGTTCTTATACAGGAACGAATGCGATATTAGCGCGCAAGTTGGCGCCGGGCACGCGCGCATGCAACGTCACGCTGGACCATGCGCGCAATTTCGAGACCGTGAAGAGAATCAGTTGCGAGGAATGACTTCGATGCCCGGCAGCTGCTTGCTGTACTTTTCCAGCGCCGCGTTGATGGCATCGAACGAGATGGTGTAGAGGTAATCGAGCTCGGTCTCGCCCGAGCGCACGGCGCCGAAGCGTTCGTGGAACTGCCACACGGACTCGTTGCCCTTGCGGACGTCGAAGTGGCATTGGGTGAAGCCGAGCGTCAGCGCAAAGCGGTACACCATCAGCGCCGACTCGTAGGCGAAGCCGCTGGGGCGGCCTTCGCGCAAAATCCACGACCCCCAGCAGAACGAATCGCCCTGCTGGTCGTACAGCCTGACGGTGCCGTAGCGCTCGCCGTCCTTGTCCTCGATGATGAAGTAGACCTGGCTATTGTCGCCGGCATACTTGGCCAGCCAGGCCTTCTGCGCCGCCACGTCGTTGGCGGTGGCGGACAAAAAGCGGCCCTTCACCGGGTCGGTGCGCAGGCCGAGGATGAATTCCGCATCGTCCACCGCCGCATCGCGCAGCACCACGGTCTTGCCGATGACCCTGGCTGGTTTGACAAAGCTGGCGCTCATAGCTTCTCCCTCAGGGTTGCCGCCAGCGGCAGGCCCTGCGGCAGCTTGGCCAGCAGCTTTTGCGCTTGCGACAGGTTGCGTTGCTCGAATGCGTCCGGCGCGGCGGCGAAGTCCTGCGCCAGGCCGGCAGCGGCAGCCTCGATGCGCGCTGCATCAGCCGGCGTGGTGTCCACCAGCGCCAGCAGGTAGGTCGCGCCCCACTGGATGCGGGTGGCCGGGCCAACGGCGGCGCGCCAGGCCTGCTCATACCAGTTCAGCATACCCGGTAAATCGCCGCGCCGCTTGGCCGAGGACGCAAGGCTCAACATGAAGTAGTAGGGCGCGTGCGAAGCGGCCAGCGCAGCCTGCAGCAGCGCTTCCGCTTCGGCCGGCAGGCCGGCGTCGTTCAGCGCGCTCACCGCGGTATTCACCAGGGTGTGGCGGCCATACGGGTCGTCCACCAGCGCCAGCGCCTGCTCGGTGCGCGTGCGCAACAGTTGCGGCAGGCTGGCATCGGCATGGCCCAGGCGCAGCATGCGCACTTGCAGGCGCACGGCAGTCAGGCGATCCGGCGCAGACAGCCACATGTCTTCCGCCCACACATGCGCGGCCTTGGCCATGGCGGCCGCCAGTTCGGCATGGCGTGCCGGCGCGGCGCGCACCAGTTGGTGGCCGCTATTGCCGAAGATGTCCATATTGGCGCGCGCCACGCGCGCATCGGCCAGTACGGCCAGCAGGAATTCCGGCGCGCTGGCGTCGGCCACGCGGCCGGCCTGCGCCAGCAACGCCTGCAGGCGCAGGCGCGTCGCCGCATCCTGCACCTGGCGCGCGGCGGCTGGCGCCTCGCCCGCCACGGCAGCGCCGGCCAGCTGCGCCAGGGTGGCCAGGGTCACGCCCAGGTCGCGCCCTTGCAGCAGCACGCCTTCGTCGGTGTCCCAGGAATAGTTCGCGAGCAGCGTCCATTCGGATGGCGCCAGCGTGCGCGTGCCGTCCAGCGCGGCGGCCATCGATTCGCCCGCCGAGTTGCCGGCGAAGCGCGCCGCCATCAGGGCTTCGCCAAACAGTTCGCCATCGAGCTCGCACGGCAGGCGCGTGATTTCGCTGCCGTCCGGGCGGTACATCACCATGCTCGGATAGCTGCGCAGCTTCAGGCGCGCCGCCAGGGCTTGCGCGTTCGGGCTGTCGCCATCGAGCTGGATCGCCACCATGCTTTGCAGTTTGGCGGGGAATTCTTCACGGCCGAAAATCTCGTACTTGACCCGGTTGCAGGGCGGGCACCACAGCGCGCCCCAATACAGGAACAGCGGACGGCCAGCCGCGCGCGCCGCCGCCAGGGCGGCATCAAAGCCGCCGTCGAACCACTCGATCGCGTCGGCCATGTGTTACGACTCGCGTGCCAGTGCCAGGAATTCGGTGCGCATGGCCAGGTTAGGCTGCAGCTCGCCCAGCATGGCGGAGGTCACCGTCTCTTCGCCGGCGGTGCGGATGCCGCGCGACTCCATGCACAGGTGGCGGCACTTGACCACCACGCCCACCGCCTTCGGCTCCAGCACGGTCATCAGCGCTTCGGCGATTTGCATGGTCATGCGCTCCTGCACCTGCAGGCGCTTGGAGAACACGTCCACCAGGCGGGTCAGCTTGGACAGGCCGACGATCTTGCCGTTCGGGACGTAGCCCACGGTGGCCTTGCCGAAGAACGGCGCCAGGTGGTGCTCGCAATGGCTGTAGACCGGGATGTTCTTCACGACGATCAGCTCGTTGTACTGCTCGGCGCCGTCCTCGAACGCCTTCAGCACTTCGGCCGGGTCCTGGCCGTAGCCGGACACCCAGTGCTTCCACGCCTTGTGCACGCGGTGCGGGGTTTCGACCAGGCCCGGACGGTCCGGGTCCTCGCCCAGGTGCTCCAGCAGGCGGCGCCAGTCGGCTTCGGTGAATACTTCTTTCGTCATGATGTCAGGACCGTGAAAAGTTGAAACTAATCCACAAGTATACAGCGAAAAAAAATTCGGGGTCAGGTCTGACAATCGGACATTTTTCTCCGAAAAATGTCCGATTGTCAGACCTGACCCCGAATCTTCACGGCCGGTTGACGGCCAGCAGCTCGCTGGCGATGGACACCGTATGCGACAGGGTCGGCCACTCGTCGCCGGGGCCGAACCAGCGCGCTTCGCTGATCTCGTTGGGGTCGGTGACGATCTCGCCGTCCAGGTATTCGGCGGTGTAGGCGATCATCAGCGAATGCGGGAAGGGCCAGGACTGGCTGCCGAAGTACTGCAACTTATGCACGCGCAGGCCCACTTCCTCGAATACTTCCCGGTGCACCGCCTCTTCGATCGATTCGCCCGCCTCCAGGAAGCCGGCCAGCGCGGTAAAGCGCTTGTAGGGGGAATTGGCGTGGCAGGCCAGCAGGCGCTGCTCGCCTTTCTTGATCAGCACCATCATGGCCGGCGAAATGCGCGGGTAGGCCAGGTGGCCGCAGGCGCCGCAGCGCATGGCGCGTTCACCCTCGGCGCGCGCCATCGGCCCGGCGCAGGCGCCGCAGAAGCGGTGGGTGCGCGCCCATTCGGCGATCTGGAACGCGCGCCCGGCAATACCGAGGAAATCGTCGCCGACTGCGCCAAACAGGCCGCGCAGGCCGACAAAGGCGTGGCCGGCCGGCGCCTGCTCCTCGTCGGTCCAGGCCACTTCGCAATGGCGGCCCTGCCATTCACCGACCGGGTGCAGCCGGGCCGTATCGACCTGCAGGCCTTCCGGCAAAGTCAAGTTGCCTTCGCGCAACAGGAGCCGGTCGCGGTGGAATAAGAAGGTCAGGCGCGCGCCATTTTCTGGCGCCCTCAACAATGGCACGAATGAGGCGGGAGTTTGCAACATGGTCAGCGGCTATTAAACAGTTAAAAATCTGATATTACCTTGATTCCAAGATTACTTATTGCTGAGTCGCTTTTTAAATCTAAGTCATTGTTTTAATGGCTAGATTTACGCGGTATTTACCCACTTTTTCTGCAAATCAACACTTTCTCCATTAATATAGAGTGTCGAGTGGAGCCCTTTTTATACTGACATCATGAGCCTGATCATATCCTCCCTGAACTCCGACCAAGTCGCGTCGATCACCACCAGCCAGATGGCGGCGCTGACCACCGCGGAGCTCGCGTCGATCACGACGAGTCAGTTCCTCGTGCTGAACAGTACCCAGCTGGGCGCCCTCAGTGCCTTCCAGGTCAAATACCTGCCCACGGTCGATATCGCCGTGATGACCAGCAAGCAGCTGCCGGCCTTCAATACCCACCAGCTGCAGGCTTTGACCACGGCCCAGGTACGCGCCTTGAGCACCGATTCCATCGTGGCCCTGAGCACCAAACAGGCCGCCGCCCTGACCTCGAGCCAGGTCGGCGTGCTGAGCGAGGCGCAGTTCGATGCCATGGAGTCGGAGGACTTCGCGGTGCTGAACAGCAGCGCCATCAATATGCTGTCCACCACCCAGGTCACCAAGCTGGTGACCGACCAGATCGCACAACTGACCACGGCCCAGGTGGCCGCGCTCAGCACCCGCACCCTGCGCGCCCTGAGCAGCGACCAGATCGGCGCCTTCGGCACGCACCAGATCGCCGCCCTGAAAACGCAGCAGCTGATCGGCTTTGACAGCGCCCAGATCGGTGCGCTCAGCACTAAACAGGTGGTGGCCCTGACCACCGCCCAGGTCAGCAGCCTGGGCACCCAGCATGTGGCCGGCCTTGACGGCACCCAGCTGGCGGCCATGCAGACCGCCGACCTGGTGACCTTGCGCAGCCAGCACCTGGCCGTGCTGGCCGGCGAAGGGCTGGACCTGCTCACCACCGACCAGTTCGCCGCCCTGACCACGCTGCAGATTGCCAGCCTGTCCTCGACCCAGTTCGCGGCACTGGACAGCGACCACATTGTTGCCCTCAGCACCCTGCAAGTGGGCGCCCTCAACACGCGCCAGGTGGCCGGCATGGGCACCGACCAGCTTGCAGCCATGCAGACGGCCGATATCGCCGCGCTCAAGACGCAGCACCTGAATGTGCTGAGCAGCGCGCAGATCCAGGCCCTAAGCACGCAGCAAATCCTGGCCCTGACCTCGATCCAGGCGGGCGGCCTCGGCACGCGCCAGCTGGACGCCATGAGCTCCGAGCAGATGGCCGCCCTGGTCAGCCGCAACCTGAATGTCCTGAAAACCAGCCAGGTGGCGGCACTCACCAGCGACCAGCTGGCGGCGCTCACCACCGCCCAGTTCGCCACCCTGAGCACGGCCCAGATCCAGGCCCTCAGCACCGCCCAAATGAGCTGGCTCGGCACCGACAAGATCGCTGCCCTGAGCACCCTGCAAGCGTCGGTGCTGCGCAGCCATCAACTGGCCGCGCTCGACAACAATCAGGTCGCCGCGCTGGAAACGGCCGACCTGGCGCGCCTAGCCACGCACGCCCTGCCCAGCCTGGCCACCGATACCTTTAGCAGCCTGAGCAGCGACCAGGTCAAAGCCCTGAGCACGGCCCAGGTCTCGACCCTGGCCACCCAACAGCTGAATGCCTTCAACAGCGACCAGTTCGACGCGCTGAACACCAGCCAGCTGCAGGCGCTGGGCACGCGCCACCTGGCCGCGCTCTCGACCGACCTGCTGAACGCGCTGACCGCGTCCGACTTTGCCGCCCTGCGCAGCAACCAGGTGTCGGCCCTGCGTACCAACCAGATCGTCGCGCTGGAGACCGGCTTGATCGCCGCCCTCACCACGGCCCAGGCGCAAGGCTTGACCACCCTGCAACTGAGCGTGATCAGCACCGAACAGCTGTCCGCCTTCAGCACCGCCACCTTTGCCGCGCTGAAGAGCCACCAGGTGGCCGCGCTTGGCACCAGCGCCGTGCTGGCCCTGGATACCGAGCAGATCGCCAGCATGAGCACCTTGCAGATCGCCCAGCTCTCCACCGTGCAGCTGACCGCGCTCAAGACCGAACAGATCGCCGCTTTCACCACGGCCCAGGCCGCCGCCATGACGACGGCGCAAATGGTGTCGCTGAAAACCGACCAGTTGCTGGCCCTCGGCACGCGCGATTTCGCCGCCCTGCGCAGCAACCAGGTCAACGCCCTCAGCTCGCAGCAAGTGCGCGCCCTGAGCGACGCCCAGCTGGTGGCGCTGACCACCGCGCAGGCCGCCAACCTGGGCACGCGCCAGCTGCAAGCCCTGAGCACCGACCAGTTGCTGGCCCTGGAAACAGCCGACCTGGCGGTGCTGCGCGCGCCGCAAATGGCCGCCCTCAGCAGCAACCAGCTGCGCGCCTTGGGCAGCCAGCAATTGCAGGCCCTGGGCAGCCACCAGGTGGCCGGCCTGACCACCGGCCAGCTCGATACCCTGACCTCCAGCCAGTTCGCGGTCCTCAGCGGCTTGCAGTTGAGCGGCCTCAGCAGCGCGCAACTGAACAGCCTGGACACCAGCCAGATCTCGTCCATCAGCAGCAGCGCGATTGGCGCGCTCAAGCAGAGCCAGGTGGCCGCCATCGGCACCACCCTGTTCGCCGCCCTCACCAGCGACCAGATCGCCGCCCTGAGCACGACCCAAGTCTTTGCCCTGGGCAGCCGCCAGTTGATGGCGCTCGACAGCACCCAGCTGCGCGCCCTGTCCACGCAGGACGTGGCCGTACTGCGCCAGGTGCAGGTGGCGGGCCTGGGCTCCGACCAGTTCAGCCAGCTCACCACGGCCCAAGTGCAAGCCCTGAATGCCGGCCTGCTGTCCGCCCTGAACAGCAACCAGGTGGCCGGCCTCGGCACCGACCAGGTGGTGGCGCTGCAAACCCAGCAGGCTGCGGCCCTGAATGCGGCGCAATTGCTGGCCTTCAGCACCGCCCAGCTGGACGCCATGGAACTGGCCGACTTCGCCGCCCTGAAAGCGGCGGCCATTGGCGGCCTGTCCACCGCCCAGGTGGCCTCGCTCGACAGCGCCCACCTGGCCGCCCTCACCACGGCCCAGGTCGGCCTGATCACCGGCGGCCAACTGGGCGCGCTGTCCACCACCCAGGTGCAGGCGCTGGAAAATGAAGACCTGGCCGCGCTGCGCACCAGCCAGTTGTGGGGCTTCCGCACGGAACAACTGGCCGCCCTCACCATCGCCCAGCTGCAAGGCTTGCCGGGCACCTGGATCGCGGCCCTGAGCAGCGCCCAGATCGGCGGCCTGACCACCACCCAGGTGGCGTCGCTGACCACGGCGCAAGCCGTCAGCCTGACCGCCGTCCAGCTGGCCGGCATGAGCAGCGACCAGTTCCAGGCCCTGAGCGCCGACGCCATCGCGGCCCTGCGCAATACCCAGCTGACCGGTCTCAGCACGGCCGTCATCGCCACCTGGACCACCAGCCAGATCGCGGCCCTGACCACGCTGCAGATGCAAAGCCTGACCGCGACCCAATTCAACGCCTTCAGCTCCGACCAGCTGCTGGCCCTGGAAACCCAGGACCTGGCCGCCCTGCGCACCAGCCAGTTCGCCGCCCTGGCCACCGAGCAGGTGCAGCGCCTGGGCGACTGGCAGGTGCAGGCCCTGACCAGCGGCCAGCTGCGTTCGCTGACCAGCCGCCAGGTGCAGGCCCTGTCCACCTACCAGGTGATGGCCCTGACCAGCAGCCAGGTCGGCAGCCTGGGCACGGCCCAGGTGCGCGCCCTGACCAGCGACCAGATCGCCGTCATCGAGCTGGAAGACGTGGTGGCCCTGACCAGCACCCAGCTCAATACCCTGAGCACCGCCCAGTTGGCCGCCCTGAACCAGGCGCAACTGGCCGAACTGGGCACCGCCCAGACCAGCAGCCTCAGCACGGCCCTGTTGTCGGCCCTCAGCACCGACCAGCTGTCGGCCTTCACCACCGACCAGGTGGCGACCCTGGGGACCGGCCAGGTGGCCTCGCTCACGTCGGCCCAGGCCGCTGCGCTCAGCCTGGACCAGTTCGCCCAGCTCTCGAGCGCCCAGGTGCAAGCCCTGTCCACCGCCGTGGTGGCGGCCCTGACCATCGAGCAGATGGCCGCGCTCAGCACGCGCCAGGCCAGCGGCTTCTCGACCGCCCAGGTGCAGGCGCTGACCAGCGCCCAGTTGCAAACCCTGAACACCGCCGTGGTGGCGGCGCTGAATTCGGCCAGCCTGGCCGCCCTCAGCACCGACCAGATCAACTACCTGGGCACCGACCAGTTCATGGCGCTCACCACCCAGCAAACCTCGGCCCTGTCCACCAGCCAGGTGGCGGCGCTCTCGACCGACCAGCTCACCTTGCTGAGCACGGCGCAGGTGGCAAGCCTCGGCACCTCCCAGTTGGGCGTGCTCGGCACCAACCAGTTGCTCGCCTTCGGCACCGACCAGGTGGCGGCGCTCAAGACCAACCAGCTGAACAGCCTGCACAGCGACCAGCTGGGCAGCCTGTCCAGCGACCAGATCGTGGCCCTCAGCACGCGCCAGGTGGCCGCCTTCGGCACCGCCCAGGCCGCAGCACTGGGCAGCGACCAGTTGAACGCGATGGAAACGGTGGACTTTGCCGCCCTCGGCACGGCCCAGGTGCGCGCCCTGGCCACCGACACCATGGCCCACCTTGCCACCGACCAATTGCAAGCCATGGCCACGCGCCAGCTGGCCGCCCTCAGCACCGACCAGGTCGGCGCGCTGGGCAGCAACCAGGTCGCAGCCTTGACCACCAGCCAGGTGCAAGGCCTGGCCACCGTGCAACTGGGCGCCTTCAACAGCGACCAGTTGGCGGCCCTGGCCTCGGACCAGGTGGCCGCCCTGAAGACCCACCAGCTCAACAGCCTCGGTTCCGACCAGCTCGGCACCCTCGGCAGCGACCAGCTGGTGGCCCTGACCACGCAGCAGGCAGCGGCCCTCGGCAGCAACCAGCTGCTGGCCCTGTCCAGCGACCAGCTGAATGCGCTGGAAACGGTAGACCTGGCCGCCATCGCCACCGCGCCCTTGAGCGCCCTGGCCACCGACACCCTGGCCGGCCTGTCCACCAGCCAGGTGGCGGCGCTGGCCACGCGCCAGGTAGCGGCCCTGACCACCGACCAGGTGGCGGCGCTGGGCAGCGATCAGCTCAACAACCTGTCGTCCAGTGGCATCGCCGCCCTGACCACGCGCCAGGTGGCGCTCGGCCTGACCACGGCGCAACTGGTGGCGCTGACCACCGGCCAGGTTTCCCTGCTGGCCAGCCGCCAGCTGGGCGCGCTCAGCTATGACCAGCTGGGCAGCCTTGATACCGACCAGTTCGCCGCCCTGTCGACCGCCGCCCTGCAAGGCTTGCGTGGCGACCAGGTGGCCGGCGGCCTGAGCACTGCACAAATCGTGGCCCTGACCACCGACCAGGCGGCCGCCCTCACCACGGCCCAGGTGGCGGCCCTGCTCGACGCCCAAGCCCTGGCGCTGGAAACGGCCGACCTGGCCGTGCTGGCCACACGCACCCTGGCGGCGCTCGGCACCAGCCAACTGGCAGCCCTCAGCACCAGCCAGTTCAGCTCGCTCTCCACCAGCCAGCTGGCTGGTCTTGCCGTGGGCCAGGCGGGCGCCATCACCAGCGCCCAGCTGCATGCCCTGTCGAGCGACCAGCTGAATGCCTTCGGCAGCCTGCAGGTGGCGGCGCTGAGCCTGACGGCGCTCGATGCGCTCACCACCGACCAGGTCAGCCGCCTCGGCACCGCCCAGCTGGCGGCCCTGACCGCGGCGCAGGTGGTCTCGCTCAGCACCGACCAGCTGCGCGCGCTCGACGCGGCGCAAATGGGCGGCCTGGGCAGCGTGCAAATCAGCGCCCTCAGCGCCGACCAGATGTTCGCCCTCAGCACCCTGCAACTGTCGGGCCTGAGCGCGAGCCAGATCGGCTACTTCACCAATACCCAGCTGCCGCTGCTGACCAATGCCCAGGTGCAGTCGCTCAGCACCGACCAGGTGGCGGGCATCAAGCTGTCGCAGATCACCGCCCTCACCGGCGACCAGGTCAGCGTGCTCAGCACCGACCAGGTGCAGGCGCTGACCACCAGCCAGATCCAGACCATGACTGCCAGCCAGGTCGCCATGTTCAGCGTGGCCAGCGTGGGCGCGCTGGAAACCGAGCAGATGCAGGCGCTCAAGAACACCCAGCTGGCGGCGCTCGACATCGACCAGGTCGGCGCCTTGGCCACCAGCCAGCTGGTGGTGCTGGGCACCAGCCAGATCGGCGCCTTCACCGCCACGCAGATGAGCTACTTCAGCAATACCCAACTGGCCGGCTTCAGCACGACCCAGGTGGCGGCGCTCAAGAACAGCCAGCTGCTGGCCCTGACGGGCGCCCAGCTGCAAGCGTTCGACGCGGCCCAGGTGCAAGCCCTGACCACGGCCCAGCTGGCGATCCTGACCACGACCCAGATTGCCGCCCTGACCACGACCCAGTTCGCGGCCCTGAGCGGCAGCCAGGTGGCTTCGCTCAGCACGGCGCAGATTGCGGCCCTGACCACGGCCCAGGTGGCGGCGCTGACCACGGCGCAGGCGGCCGCCCTCACCACCGCCGAGATCGGCGCCCTGACCACGGCCCATGCCCAGGTCCTGACCACGGAGGCGCTGGCCGCCTTCAGCATCACCCAGGTGGGCGGCTTCACCGATGCCCAGGTGGCGGTGATGACGGTGACCCAGACCATGGCCTTCGTCATCGGTTCCTCGCGCTACGCCACGCCGCTGGTGCTGGACCTGGATGGCGACGGCATTGAAACCCTGGCCATGGCCGATGGGGTGCGCTTCGATATCCGCGCCAGCGGGCAGCAGGTGCGCACCGGCTGGGTCGGCAAGGACGATGGCCTGCTGGCACTCGACCGCAACCGCAATGGCCGCATCGACGATGGCAGCGAGCTGTTCGGCGAAGCCAGCCAGTTGGCCGACGGCAGCCGCGCCCGCGACGGTTACGCCGCCCTGGCCGCGCTGGACGGCAACCAGGATGGCCGCATCGACCAGCAGGATGCCGCCTACGGCGACCTGCGCGTGTGGGTCGACCGCAATAGCGATGGCCAGAGCGATGCCTCCGAATTGCTCGGCCTGCAGGACTTGCATATCGCATCCATCTCGACCCGCTCGCAACTGGGCAGCGGCTGGCAAAACGGCAACGTGGTCGGCCTGCAATCGGGCTATACCCGCACCGACGGCAGCCAGGGCACCACGGCCGACGTCTGGTTCGCCACCGAAGCGAGCGGCATGAGCCGCGCCGTCAGCGCCCTGACCCATGCGCTGAATGGCTTCGAGGCTGCGGCGCCGCAAGCGCCGAACGCCCTGCCGGCCATGCCGGGCAACGCCACCAGCCCGATCGCCAACGCCGCCGGCGCCATGGCCGATGCGATGGCGCGCTTCTCGGCGCAAGGCAGCGCCGGCCTGGCCGGCAGCGAGCTGCGTCCGGTGCAGCAGCGCAAGGCGGAGGAGCTGCTGCTGGCGGCGCCGCGCTAAGCGGCGCTTCATAGGGAGGAATGTTGCGCGGAGGCTAAAAAACACCGCCGCGGCGACGGGCAACAGGGTATGATTGTGCCCTGCGGCCCGCCGCGCCGCGGCGCCGATTTGACCAGAAAGACAAGGAATGACCGCACCCGCTTCCGCCGCTCCGTTGACCAACCTGTCGCAACTGAAGGCGCTGGCCGCCCGGGGCCAGTTGCAAGTGCCCGAACTCTTTAACGCCACGGCCGAACTGGCCGCACGCGGCCAGGTGCCGCAAGCCGTTGCGCTCTACCGCAGCTGGCTCGACAACACGCAATCGCCGGTGGCGTACGCGGTCTGCTTCAACCTGGCCGTGATGCTGTCCGACAGCGGCGATACCGCCGGCGCCGAACAGCTGTACCGCCGCGCCATCGCCCTCAACAAATTCTTCGTCGAAGCGCGCCTGAACCTGGGCACCTTGCAGGAACGCCTGGGCAAGCCCGACGCCGCCCTGCAAATCTGGCAGGAAATCCTCGACACAGTGCCCAACATCGTCGAGCAGCGCGCCCTGCACCTGCAAACGCTGAACAACCTGGGCCGCCTGCTGGAAATCCAGAAACGCCTGCCGGAAGCGGAAGCCATGCTGACGCAGAGCCTGCGCCTCGACCCCAAGCAGCGCAACGTCATCACGCACTGGATCCACCTGCGCCAGAAGCTGTGCGAATGGCCGGTCTACAACAGCGAACTGATCGGCATCCCGCAGGAAGACCTGCTGGACGGCACCTCGGCCCTGGCCATGCTCGGCTCTTCGCCCGAACCGGCGCAGCAACTGGCCGCCGCGCGCCGCTTCATCGAAGAAAAAGTCGCCACCAATGTGACGCCGCTCGGCACCGAGGCGGGCTACGCCCACCGCCGCATGCGCATCGGCTACCTGTCCTCCGATTTCTGCTCGCACGCGGTGTCGATCCTGACCGCCGAGCTGTACGAGCTGCACGACCGCTCGCGCGTCGAGGTGTATGCCTTCTCCTGGAGCCGCGAAGACCATTCGCCGCTGCGCGCGCGCGTGGTCAGCGCCATGGACCACTACATCCGCATCGATGGCATGAGCGACCTGCAGGCGGCGCAGTGCATCCGCGATAACGAGATCGACATCCTGGTCGACCTGCACGGCCTGACCCTGGGCGCGCGCGCCGGCATCCTGTGCTACCGCCCGGCGCCGGTGCAACTGACCTGGCTCGGCTTCCCCGGTTCCACCGCGATCCCGGGCGTCGATTACGTGCTGGCCGACCGCTTCCTGATCCCGCCCGAGCTGGAACCGTACTTCACGGAAAAACCGCTGCACATGCCGAACACCTTCCAGATCAACGACCGCCAGCGCGCGATCGGCCCGCGCCCGACGCGCGCCGACTGCAACCTGGCGGACGACACGATGGTGTTCTGCTCCTTCAACAACAACTACAAGTTCACGCCCGACGTCTTCGGCGCCTGGATGGAAATCCTGAAGCAGGTGCCGGACAGCGTGCTGTGGCTGGTGTCCGACGCCGAAACCACGCGCGAGAACCTGGTGCGCGAGGCGGAAGCGCGCGGCGTGCCCGGCACCCGCCTGGTGTTCGCCGGCCGCGTGCCGCCGGCGCAGTACCTGGCGCGCTACCAGGTGGCCGACTTGTTCCTCGACACCGCGCCGTTCAACGCCGGCACCACCGCCAGCGACGCGCTGTGGGCCGGCCTGCCGGTGCTGACCTGCGCCGGCAAGACCTTCAGCTCGCGCATGGCCGGCAGCCTGCTGCACGCCATGGACCTGCCGGAACTGGTCACCCACACGCTGGACGACTATATCGCCACCGCCGTGGCCCTGGCCAAGGACCGCCCGCGCCTGGCCGCCCTGCGCCAGCGCCTGGTGGACGGGCGCGACCAGTCGGCCCTGTTCGACACGCCGCGCTTCGTGCGCGACTTTGAAGATTTGCTGGAAACCGTCTGGGTGCGCGCGCCGGGCGAACCGACCGACGTGCCGCTGGAGCAGGCCGGCAAGCCCGGTGTGCCCGACCCGGGCGAGCTGGCGATGCAACCGAGCGTGCTGCTGCGCATGCTGCGTCCCGGCCTGCACAGCGTGGCCGAAGTCGGTCCCGGCACGCTGGCGCAGGCGGTGCGCCACGCCCGCCCCGGCGTGCGCTACACCGCCATCGCCGCCCAGCACGATCCGGAAGGCTGGGCCAGCGCCGTGGTGGCCAGCGAACTGGAACAGCTGACGCCGGGCGACTGGCAAAACCTGGCCGCCAACCAGGCCTGGATCTTCCCGGAAACCCTGGAACGCCTGCGCGACCCGGCCGCCGTGCTGCGCCGCATCCGCGCCCTGTCCAGCGGCCAGGTGGAAGTGCTGGCCTGCGTCACCAACGCCCAGCACTGGATGCTGCAGGCGGCCCTGGCCGGCGGCAGCCTGCGCGCAACCGAAGGCGGCGTGCCCGGCCCGCAGCCGATGCACTGGCTGACCCGCAGCGCGCTGCAGGAAATGTTTGCCGCCTGCGGCTTCGTGGTGGCGGAAATGGTAACGGTCAACATGCCGCCGCCGCCGCTCGCCACCGCCGCCGCGCTGCGCGCCATGGCCGTCGCGGCCGGTGCCGACCCGCAGCAGGCCGAAGCGGACGCCATTCCTTACCAATACATCATTCGCGCCGTCGCGGCCTGAACAGCATGAGCCTGCCTAAAGTCAGCATCGTCCTCCCCACCTACAAGGCCGAGCATTTCGAGCAATGCCTGCGCTCCGCGATCGGCCAGACGTACCCGAACACCGAGATCCTGGTCAGCGACAATTGCCCGACCGACGCCATCGAGAAGATCTGCGCCCGCTTCAACGGCGTGATCTACCAGCGCAACAGCGTGATCCGCGAAGCCAATGTGCTGTCCTCGATCTACTCCGGCAAGGGCACGTACATCAAGCCGCTGTTCGACGACGATATCCTGCACCCGTTCTGTATCGAGCGCATGGTGGCGTCGATGCAGGGCAACGACCAGATCCAGCTGGCCTTCTCGGCTTCGCAGGTGATCGATGCCGACAATATGCGCAAGGAAACGCGCCGCCCCTACCAGGTGACCGGCACCATCAGCGGGCGCGACCTGCACCGCACCTGCGTGCTGGGCATGCAGAACCTGGTGGGCGAGTTCTCCACCATCATGTTCCGCCGCGACAAACTGTGGGAAATCGGCTGGCACGACCTGTTCAAGGTTGGCCGCCACGACTGCACCTACGGCCTGGCCGACCTGGCCGCCTACCTCAACCTGACGGCGGGCGACGGCATTGCCTGCTACCTGGACGAAGAGCTCAGCTACTTCCGCCAGGACCAGCGCCTGCAGTCGAATTCGAACTACTATGCCAACCCGAATTTCGGCTATTGCTTCTCCGACTATATCGACTTGCTGCCGGCCAGCTATGAGCAGGGCGTGATCAGCCTGGAGGAATTGCTGGCCATGCGCGGCAAGGTAGACGATGCGCATATCCGCCTGGGCGGCATCTTCCCGCAGGTTGTGCAATCCTATGCCCGTTTCCAGGACTACCTGGCCCACTTGAAAGGATGAGCCATGCTGGACGATTGCCGGCTGATTGAACTGCCGCGCCATAACGACCCGCGCGGCAACCTGTCCGTGATCGAATCGGGGCGCCATATCCCGTTCGAAATCCAGCGCGTGTACTACCTGTACGATGTGCCGGGCGGTTCTTCGCGCGCCGGCCACGGCCACCGCGAGCTGCAGCAGTTCATTGTCGCCATGTCGGGCAGCTTCGATGTCATCGTGGACGACGGCCATGGCCGCAAGAAAATTTCGCTGAACCGTTCCTATTACGGCCTCTACATCCCGAAACTGATGTGGCGCGAAGTGGAAAACTTCTCGTCCGGCGCAGTGTGCATGGTGCTGGCCTCGACCATGTACGACCCGGACGACTATTTCCACGATTACGACGAATTCAAGGCCCAGGTGGCCCGCCCCCATCCATAAAGAGCAACCATGACCGTCCCCTTCCTCGACCTCAAAGCCATCAACCTCAGCCAGGGCGCCGAACTGGAAGCCGCCTTCCAGCGCGTGCTGAACTCGGGCTGGTACATCCTGGGCCAGGAAGTGGCGAATTTCGAACAGCGCTTCGCCGCCTACTGCGGCGCGGCGCAGGGCATCGGCGTGGCCAACGGCCTGGACGCCATCATGCTGGTGCTGAAAGCCAGCGGCATCGGCCCGGGCGACGAGGTCATCGTGCCGTCCAACACCTTTATCGCCACCTGGCTGGCGGTGTCGCAATGCGGCGCCACCCCGGTGCCGGTGGAGCCGGTGGAAGCGACCTACAACCTGGACCCGGCGCGCGTGGCCGCCGCCATCACGCCGCGCACCAAGGCCATCGTGCCGGTGCACCTGTACGGCCAGCCGGCCGACATGGACCCGCTGCTGGCCCTGGCCGAACAGCATGGCCTGCTGGTGCTGGAAGACGCGGCGCAGGCGCACGGCGCCCGCTACCGCGGCCGCCGCACCGGTTCCCTGGGCCAGGCCGCCGCCTTCTCCTTCTACCCGGGCAAGAACCTGGGCGCGCTGGGCGACGCCGGCGGCATCACCACCAGCGATGCCGCGCTGGCCGAACGCATCCGCACCTACCGCAACTACGGTTCGCAGCAGAAGTACCACAACCTGGTGCAGGGCTTTAACTCGCGCCTGGATGAAATGCAGGCCGCCTTCCTCAACGTCAAGCTGGAGGCGCTGGACGCCGGCAACGCGCAGCGCCGCGCCATTGCCGCGCGCTATACCGAATTGCTGGCCGGCAGCGGCCTGCTGCTGCCGCACGTGCCCGACTGGGCCGAGCCGGTGTGGCACCTGTACGTGGTACGCCACCCGCAGCGCGACGCCCTGGCCGCCAAGCTGGCCGAGCAGGGCATCGGCACCATCGTGCACTATCCGATCGCGCCGCATATGCAGCAAGCGTATGCCGCGCTGGGCTTCCAGGAAGGCGACTTCCCGATTGCCGAAGCGATCCACCGTGAAGTGCTGAGCCTGCCGATCGGCCCGCATATGACCCTGGCGCAAGCCGACCAAGTGGCGGCCGCCGTGCGCGCCGCCCTGGCCGCGCTGTAAGGAAAACCATGTTCAATATCATCATCCCGACCCACAACCGCCCGGCCCTGCTGGCGCGCACGCTGCAATCGCTGGCGACCCAGACCTGGCAGGACTTCCACGTCATCATCGTCGACGACGTCGCCCCTAGCGCGCCGCCGCTGGAAGCGCTGGCCGCGCTGCAGGGCCGCTACACCTATGTCACGCGCAGCAGCAAGCCGGGCCCGGCGGAAAGCCGCAACGCCGGCCTGGCCCTGGCCGACCAGCCCTGGCTGATGTTCCTGGATGATGACGACACCATGGAGCCGGGCCACCTGGCAGCCTTGGCGGCGCGCGTGCAGGCGGCGCCGGCCGAGATCCTGTTCCACGACTTCAAGGTACAGAACGAAGACCGCACCGTGATGCCGCCGCGCCTGCTGGAAGCGGCCACCCCGCTGTCGATCGACGGCGTGTCCGCGCTTGACACCTGGGTCTTGAACCGCATCCCGAACAGCTGCCTGCTGTACCGGCGCGACCTGATCGCCGATATCCGCTACGACGCTTCGCTCATCATTTACGAAGACTGGGACTATCTGCTGGCCTGCCTGCAGCGCGGCCAACTGAGCTATGTGCCGGGCATTAACAGCGTGGTGATCCACAAGAGCGCGGCCGGCGCCAGCGAGAATATGCGCCGCGGCAATTCGCGCGACGACCTGATCCTGCCGACCATGTTGCATTTGTATAAAAAATTCCCGTGCCCGACGCATGAAGCGCGCCTGGCACGCCAGGCCCTGCTGGCGCGGGCCGGCGTCAACTTGCCTCTAGAGCATTTCTAAGGCTGGCGATACAATCACAGCCACAGAGGGGAAAATGAAAACAATAAACCTGGTGATGATCAACAAGTACCACGGCTTGTCGATCTGGACCTTTGAAGACACCATGCTGGCCTTGCAGCAGCTGCTGCGCGCGGCCGGCTACGATTGCCAGATCACCGCCAACTTCGTCGATCCCAACCCCAATACGGTCAACGTCCTGTTCGGCGTCGGCTCGCATTTCTCGCACCCCTTCGCCGAAGTGGCTGCCGTGGCGCAGCCGCACAACACCATCATCTTCAACGGCGAGCAGCTGGGCAGCAGCTCCGACCTGATCACCCGCGAATACCTGGAATTCCTGTCGCGCTACGTCACCTTCGACTGGTCGGAATCGAATATCGATGATATCCGCCACCGCGTGCCGCAACTGCGCGCGCTGGAAGTGCCGCTGCTGCCGACGCCCGGCCTGTGCCAGTCCAACGGCGCCCAGTGGGAGCTCAAATACGACCTGGCCTTCTACGGCGCCTACAACGAGCGCCGCAAGAAGCTGGTGGCCGAGCTGGAGCGGGAAGGCGTCAGCATCAAGCATATTTCCGGCTTCTATGGTGCGGCGCTGTGCAACCAGCTGCTGGAATGCCGCTATGTGCTGAACATGCACGCCTACGAGACCGACCACCTGGAAGTGAACCGCTGCCTGCGGCCGCTGGCCATGGGCATTCCCATCATTTCCGAAAGCAGCACCCTGCCCACGCTGGGCGACTGGCAGGACAGCGGCATCATTTACGTGCCGACCGAAGGCTTCGGCCAAGGCGTGCGGCGCGTGCTCGACACGCCGGACCAGCACGTGGCCGCCGCGCGCAAAGCCATCTTGTTCACCCACCGTTCCGCCAATGCCGACTATATCCGCAAGGCGATGGACGGGGCGATCGCCGAGCTGGCATCGCTGAACGCATAAATCAACCCTGGAGCTCCCACAATGGCCATCAACCTGTTCATCCCCAATTTCCGCATCGACGAGTGCATGGACGCGATCCGCGAATGCCTGGAGAAAGGCTGGACCGGCCTCGGTTTCAAGACCCTGGAAATCGAGAAGGCCTGGAGCGACTACAGCGGCCTGCCGCACTCGCACTTCCTGAACTCGAACACCTCGGGCCTGCACCTGGCCCTGCACATGTTCAAGACGGAAAAAGGCTGGGCCGACGGCGACGAGGTGATCTCCACCCCGCTCACCTTCGTCTCCACCAACCACACCATCCTGCAATCGGGCCTGACCCCGGTCTTTGCCGACGTTGACGATTCCCTGTGCATCGACCCGGACGACCTGCTGTCCAAGATCACCCCGCGCACGCGCGCCGTGGTGTACGTCGGCCTGGGCGGGAATAGCGGCCGCTACCAGGAAGTGCTGCGCATCTGCCGCGAACGCGGCATGGTGCTGGTACTGGATGCGGCCCACATGGCCGGCACCCGCGTCAACGGCCGCCATGTCGGCTGGGATG
Organism: Pseudoduganella guangdongensis; assembly: GCF_009857475.1. GTDB lineage: Bacteria > Pseudomonadota > Gammaproteobacteria > Burkholderiales > Burkholderiaceae_D > Rugamonas > Rugamonas guangdongensis. The sequence continues at coordinate 78,101 of NZ_WWCJ01000015.1, forward strand.
CCGACTGCACCGTGTTCAGCTTCCAGGCGGTGAAGAACCTGCCGACCGCCGATTCCGGCATGATCTGCTTCCCGGACGCCGGGCGCGATGAGCGCGCGCGCAAGCTGACCTGGCTCGGCATCAACAAGGACACCTACAGCCGCAGCATGAACCAGGGCGCCTACAAGTGGATGTACGAGGTGGAGGAGCTGGGCTTCAAATACCACGGCAATTCGATCATGGCCGCGCTGGCCCTGGTGTCGCTCAAGTACCTGGACCGCGACAACGCCTATCGCCGCCAGCTGGCGACCTGGTATGAGCTGCACCTGAAAGGCGACCCGGCCATTGGCCTGATCCCGATGGCGCCCGGCTGCGAATCGTCGCGCCACCTGTTCCAGGTGCGCGTGGCCCAGCGCGACCAGGTGCTGATGGCGCTCAACGAGTTCGAGATCTTCCCCGGCGTGCACTACCGCGACAACACCGCCTACCGCGTTTACCGCCATGCGGCCGGCCAGTGCCCGAACGCCGAACGCGCCAGCGACGAAGTGCTGTCGCTGCCGATGCATATGGGCGTGACCGAGCAGGATGTGCGCTTCATCGCCGAGAAACTGAAAGAAATCGTGCACCGCAGCCGCGGCTAAGCCAACCCGCCCATGACCAACGCCTTTTCCCTGCTTTGCACCAGCCACGGCATCGCCCTGCTGGACGCGGTGACCGACTGGCGCAGCCTGTGGCAGTCGCCTTCGGTCGACCTGCCGGAGCATGGCGCCAACGCGCAAGGCTGGTTCAACGGCGCCATGCCGAACGATTTCACGGCCGGCGTGACCCTGGCCGGCACCGGTTTTGAACGCTGCGACACCTGGCTGGCGCCGGGCCATGTGCAGGTGCAGCTGGGCGCCCCGCTGGCCGAAATCGAACACGGCGCGCCCGGCGGCCCGGTGCTGCGCATGCACCCGGTGCTGATCGCCAAGCTGCAGCAATGGCACGACAATGAACTGATCATCTCCGGCATGGGCGGCAACGAGTATCTGACCCACCTGTTCCGCACCGCGCCCGACTACGACCTGGTGCTGGACGGCTTCCCGGTCACGCCGGGCGTGCCGATCCTGCCGCTGGAAGTGGCGCACGGCATGATGGAACGCTGGGTGGCGCCGCTGGTCACCACCCTGACCGCGCTGCGCGTCATGAGCACCAGGCGCGTGGTGCATATGCTGCCGCCGCCGCCGCTGGAGGACATTGCCAGCATGCCGTACACCGAAGGCTTTGGCGCCGCCATCCAGAAGTACGGCTTTGTCGCCGACAGCCTGCGCCTGAAGTGGTACCGCCTGTACTGCGACATGATCATTGCGCGCACCCGCGCCATGAACATCGACGTCATCACGCCGCCGCGCGGCGCCATGACGGCGGAGGGCTTCCTGCGCAAGGATCATGCGGAAGGGCTCACGCATGGCAACAAGGCGTACGGCGTCCTGCTGGCCCGGAAAATCTTCCAGAACGAGGAGTAAGGCCATGTCCGGCGTCCCCTACCAAACCTTCCCGCCAGCGCAATTCTGGAAAAACGCCGCCAGCGCCAGCGAACTGGCCCTGGTCGACTTCGACTTCGGCAAGAAGTTCAGCTTCAAGGCCAGCGACGGCTTCGGCACCGCCGGCTCCTGCTTCGCCCAGCACTTTGGCCGCAAGCTGATCGAGCGCGGCGGCCGCGTGCTGTTTGCCGAAACGCGCCACCCGCTGCTGCCGGAAACCTATGGCCATGGCTATGAAGTGTTTTCTGCGCGCTACGGCAATATCTACACCACGCGCCAGCTGCTGGAATTGCTGCAGCAGGCGGCCGGCCTGCGCGCGCCGATTTTCGAGTTCGGCAAGCGCCACGACGGCCGCATCCTCGACATGCTGCGCCCGCGCGCCGTGCCGGCCGGGTTTGCCAACGTGGCCGAAGCCGAAGCCGACCGCCGCTACCACCTGCTGGCGGTACAGCACCTGCTGCGCTCACTCGACGTCTTCGTGTTCACCCTGGGCCTGACCGAAAGCTGGGAAAACTCAGCCTACGGCTATTGCTACCCGATCGTGCCGGGCGCCGAAGCGGGCGAGTTTGACGGCAACCGCCATAAATTCGTGAACTACAGCGTGGCCCAGGTCACGGCCGACCTGGACGCCATTTGCGGCATCGTGCGCGCGCTCAACCCGCACGCCAAGGTCATGTTCACGGTGTCGCCGGTCAGCCTGGTCGCAACGGCTGAGCCGCGCAGCGTTGTGGTATCGACCGTCGCCTCCAAGAGCATTTTGCGCGCCGCAGTTGACGAAGTCGTGAGGAGGTTCGATTATGTCGATTACTTCCCTTCCTACGAAATCATCACCAGCCCGCTCACGCGCGGCCGCTTCTGGGAACGCAACGGCCGCGATGTCACGGCGGAAGGCGTGCAGACGGTGATGCAGGTATTTTTCCGTTCGCGCTTCGAGCAGGGCGGCGTGGCGGAACCAGTGGCGGCAGCGGAAGTGAAGGCGCAGGATGCCGAAAATGAAATCCTGGCGCTGCTGGAAGCGGACTGCGACGAAGTGATTCTTGACAGGTTTAACGCCAACCGCAGCTAAATTTTTGCAAAGGTCAGACAATTGAAAGCTGTGATTCTAGCCGGCGGCCTGGGTACCCGGCTCAGTGAGGAAACCTCGGTCAAGCCGAAACCGATGGTGGAGATCGGCGGCAAGCCGATCCTGTGGCACATCATGAAGTCCTACTCCACGCACGGCATCAACGAATTCGTGATCTGCTGCGGCTACAAGGGCTACATCATCAAGGAATTCTTCGCCAACTACTTCCTGCACACCTCGGACGTCACCTTCGACATGCAGTACAACACCATGCAGGTGCACGAGCGCCATGCCGAACCCTGGAAGGTGACCCTGGTCGATACCGGCGACGCCACCATGACCGGCGGCCGCCTGAAGCGCGTGCGCAAGTATGTCGACGGCGATGAGGCGTTCTGCTTCACCTACGGCGACGGCGTGGCCGACATCGACATCGCCGCCACCGTGCAATTCCACCGCCAGCACGGCCTGCTGGGCACCATGACCGCCGTGCAGCCGCCGGGCCGCTTCGGCGCGGTGGACCTGGATGGCGACCGCATCACCGCCTTCCGCGAAAAGCCGGTCGGCGACGGCAGCTGGATCAATGGCGGCTACTTCGTGCTGTCGCCCAAAGTGATCGACCATATCAAGGACGACGCCACCATCTGGGAACGCGAGCCGATGGAAACCCTGGCGCGTGACGGCCAGTTCGCGGCCTACCGCCACGGCGGCTTCTGGCAGCCGATGGACACCCTGCGCGACCGGCAGCACCTGGAAGAGCTGTGGCAAGGCGGCCAGGCGCCGTGGAAAAAATGGCCATGAGCGAGGCAGCCAACCCGGCGTTCTGGCATGGCAAGCGCGTCTTCCTCACCGGCCACACCGGCTTCAAAGGCAGTTGGCTCAGCCTGTGGCTGCAAAGCATGGGCGCCCGGGTCAGCGGCTTCGCCCTGGCCCCGTCCAGCGCGCCCAGCCTGTTCGAGGCGGCGCGCGTGGCGGACGGCATGCACTCCACCATCGGCGACATCCGCGACGCGCAGGCGCTGCGCGCTGCGCTGCAGGCGGCGCAGCCGGAGATCGTGATCCATATGGCGGCCCAGGCCCTGGTGCGCTACTCCTACGAGCATCCGGTGGAAACCTATTCCACCAACGTCATGGGCCTGGTCAACCTGTTCGAGGCGGTGCGCGCCACGCCCGGCATCAAGGCCGTGCTGAATGTCACCAGCGACAAATGCTACGACAACAAGGAATGGCCCTGGGGCTACCGCGAGAACGAAGCGCTGGGCGGCTATGACCCGTACAGCAACAGCAAGGCCTGCGCCGAACTGGTGACCAGCGCCTACCGCAATTCCTTCTTCAATCCGGCACAGTATGCGGTGCATGGCGTGGCGCTCGGCTCCGGCCGCGCCGGCAATGTGATCGGCGGCGGCGACTGGGCCGGCGACCGCCTGGTGCCGGACATGGTGCGCGCCATCGCCGCCGGCCAGCCGGTGCGTATCCGCAGCCCGCATGCGATCCGCCCCTGGCAGCACGTGCTGGAACCGCTGTCGGGCTACCTGGCCCTGGCCGAGCGGCTCTACACCGACGGCGCGGCCTGCGCCGAAGGCTTCAACTTCGGCCCGCACGACAGCGACGCGCGCCCGGTGCAATGGATCATCGAACGCCTGTGCCGCCAATGGGGCGACGGCGCCGCCTGGGAGCTGGATGGCGCACCGCAGCCGCACGAAGCGACTTACCTGAAACTGGACTGCTCCAAGGCGCGCGCGCGCCTGGACTGGCAGCCGCGCTGGCAACTGCAGCGCACCCTGGACGAAATCGTCGCATGGCATAAGGCCCATGCGCGCGGCGACGATATGCGCGGCGTCACGCTGGCACAAATCGCCTCTTACCAACATACCGAGATTGCACCATGAAGACACAAGAACAATTGCGCGAAGAGATCATCCAGCTGGTGGCCGAATACGCCGCCGCCGCGCAGCCACCGGCGTTCCAGCCAGGCAGCACCGTGATCCCGCCGGCCGGCAAGGTGGTCGGCGCGCCGGAGATGCAATTGATGGTGCACGCCTCGCTCGACGCCTGGCTGACCACCGGCCGCTTCAACGACCAGTTCGAGCAGAAGCTGGCCAAGTTCATCGGCGTCAAGCACCTGATCACCGTCAACTCCGGCTCCTCCGCCAACCTGGTCGCCTTCAACACCCTGACCTCGCCCAAGCTGGGCGAGCGCGCCATCCAGCCGGGCGATGAAGTGATCGGCGTGGCGGCCGGCTTCCCGACCACCGTCAACCCGATCCTGCAATTCGGCGCGGTGCCGGTGTTCGTCGACGTCGAACTGGGCACCTACAATATCGACGTGACCAAGCTGGAAGCGGCGATCGGCCCGAAAACCAAGGCCATCATGCTGGCCCACACCCTGGGCAACCCGTTCAACCTGGAAGTGATCACCGCCCTGTGCAAGAAGTACAAGCTGTGGCTGGTGGAAGACTGCTGCGACGCGCTGGGCTCCACCTACAAGGGCCAGATGGTCGGCACCTTCGGCGACATCGGCACCATGTCCTTCTACCCGGCGCACCATATCACCATGGGCGAAGGCGGCGCGGTGTTCACCAACAACTACGAGCTGAAGATGATCGCCGAGTCCTTCCGCGACTGGGGCCGCGACTGCTACTGCGCGCCGGGCAAGGACAATACCTGCGGCAAGCGCTTCTGCCAGAAGCTGGGCACCCTGCCGGAAGGCTATGACCACAAGTACACCTACAGCCACCTGGGCTACAACCTGAAGATCACCGATATGCAGGCGGCCTGCGGCCTGGCCCAGATCGACCGCGCGCCGGGCTTCATCCAGGCGCGCAAGGACAACTTCGCCTACCTGACCGAGCGCCTGCAATCCTGCGCCGAATTCCTGATCCTGCCGCAGGCGACGGAAAGCTCCGACCCGTCCTGGTTCGGCTTCCCGGTCACCCTGAAGCCGGAAGCCAACGCCAGCCGCGTCGACCTGCTGACCTACCTGGACCAGCACAAGATCGGCACCCGCCTGCTGTTCGCCGGCAACCTGACGCGCCAGCCGTATATGATCGACCGCACCTACCGCGTTTCGGGCGAGCTGACCAACACCGACCGTGTCATGAACGACACCTTCTGGATCGGCGTCTACCCCGGCCTGTCGCGCGAAATGCTGGACTTCGCCGCCACCAAGCTGGAACAATTCTTCGGCGTCAGCTTCGACTAAAGCCGTATGCAGCAAGCCCATCCATTCGCCGCGGCCCGCACGGCAGCAATCTCCAACACGCTGCCGCCCAATGCGCGCCTGCTGGTGCAAGTGGGCGCCGGCGACGGCGCCCTGGCGCGCCATTACCACCGCAGCTATCCGACCACCTCGCTGGTGGTGGTGGAAGCCGACGCGGCGGCCGCCCAGCGCGCCACCAGCTTCGCCGAGCGTGTGGTGCAGGTGCAGCTGGAAAGCGCCGGCAGCGCCTTTTACCGCCACCTGCAATGGGCCGACGCCTGGCTGTTCGACGGCACGCTGGAACGCCTGGCCGAACCGGCCAGGGTGCTGGCCGGCATCCGCACGGTGCTGAACTACGATGCCTGCGTGCTGGCCTGCGTCAGCAATCCGGCAGCGGCCGAGGCAGAAGCGCCCCACCCGCTGGACCTGGCGGCGCTGCAAAACCTGTTTACCGAAGCGGGCTTCCGCCTGCCCTCCACCATCGCCATCAGCCCTGGCGGCACGGACACGCCTTCCCACTTCCTGATCAAGGCCATGCCGGCATGACGAAACCGCTTTACTACTGCATCGCCCACGCGCCGTTCGACTGGCAGATGCCCGACTTCATCACCATGCTGGGCTCGGGCGACTACGTGCCGGAAACGGGCCTGGCCATGAGCAAGCTGCTGTCGCCGGAAGACGCGCTGCGCAACCGCTACCTGGGCGAATACCTGGCGCTGTTCCAGCTCCGCCGCATGCTGTTGGAAAGCAAGGCGGAAGGCTTTGTCGGCGTCTGCCACTACCGCCGCTTCGCCCTGACCCACCCGATCGGCCACCGCCGCCAGTTCAACCACTGGGCCCACCCAAGCGACTTCGCGCGCGTCAAGCCCGAGCACTTCCTGGGCGACGGCAAGACCCCGATCGTGCCGATCGCCACCGCCTTCGCCGGCAGCGTGCTGCAGCAGTACAACGCGGTGGCCGTGACGCGCGACATCCTGCTGTTCTTCGGCGACGCCATCGACTGCGGCGTGATCACCGACCAGGAGGCGGCCGATTTCCTGAGCGGCAATGTGTTCATCCCCTGCCCGACCGTGGCCTATATGCCGGTCGAATGGTTCGTCGGCATCACGCACGACCTGGAACTGGTGATGTCGCGCCACTACCGCCACCACTACATCGACCGCGAAGGCTACCTGTCGCGCAGCATGGCCTTTAGCTGCGAGCGCCTGCAGGCGCTGCTGCTGGCCAAGCGCATTGCGGCCTGGGGCCAGGACAAAGTGATCTCCACCGCCACCGTGGTGCTGGACCCTCGCTATCCCCCCACCTGAAAGAGCGTCCATGCGCATCGAACCGACCGCTATTCCCGGCTGCTTCCAACTGGTGCCGGATATCCGCGCCGACGAGCGGGGCAGCTTCGTCAAGACCTTCCGCGAAGACCTGTTCCGCGAACACGGCATGGCGACCACCTTTGCCGAGGAATACTATTCACTCTCCAGACGCAATGTGGTGCGCGGCCTGCACTTCCAGCTGCCGCCGCACGAACACGCCAAGTTGGTGTATTGCGTGCAGGGCGCCGTGCTGGATGCGGCGCTCGACCTGCGCCGTGGCTCGCCGACCTACGGCCAGCACCTGACCTTCGAGCTGAGCGCCGAGAACGGCCATATGCTCTACCTGCCGGCCGGCCTGGCGCACGGCTTTTGCACCCTGGGCGAGCAGGCGCTGATGATGTACAAGGTGACCAGCGCCTACGCGCCGCAGCATGACAGCGGCGTGCGCTGGGATTCGGCCGGCATCGCCTGGCCGGACGAGGTACGGCGCGCACCGCTGCTGTCGGCGCGCGACCAGGGCTTCGCCACCTTGGCGGAATTCGATTCGCCCTTCGCCTACGAGGCCGGCGCATGAGCGCGCGGCGCGCCCTGCTGACCGGCGCCAGCGGCTTTATCGGTTCGCGCCTGGCGCAGCGCCTGCTGGACGACGGCTGGGAAGTGCACCTGGTGCTGCGTCCCGATTCCGCCGGCGACGCCCTGCCCGCAGCGGGCCCACGCTTGCACCTGCACCGCCACGACGGCAGCACCACCCAGCTGGTGGAAATCATGCGCGCGGCGGCGCCGCAGGCGGTGTTCCACCTCGCCTCGCTGTTCCTGGCGCAGCACCAGGTGACGGACGTGGAGCGCCTGGTGCAGGCCAACCTGCTCTTCGGCACCCAGCTGGCGGAAGCCATGGCCCAATGCGGCGTGCGCCTGCTGGTGAACACCAGCACCGCCTGGGAGCACTACGAGGACGGCGACTACAACCCGGTCTGCCTGTACGCCGCCACCAAACACGCTTTCAGCGCCCTGCTGCGCTACTACGTGGAATGCCACGGCCTGCGGGTGGCCACGCTCAAGCTGTTCGACACCTACGGCCCGGGCGACACCCGCCCCAAAGCACTCAACCTGTTGAAGCGCATCGCCAACGAAGGCAGCAGCCTGGCCATGTCGCCCGGTGAGCAGCTGATCGACCTGGTCTACATCGACGATGTGCTGGACGCCTTCCTGCAGGCGTGGCAGTTGCTGGCGAACGGCGGCCAGGCGGCGGCGATGGCCGAATACGGCGTCTCCAGCGGGGCGCCGCTCGCGCTGCGCGCGCTGGCCGAGCTATACAGCCAGGCCAGCGGAAAACCGCTCAATATCGAATGGGGCGGACGCCCTTATCGCCCGCGCGAAGTGATGGTGCCGTGGACGCGCTACCAGACCGTGCCGGGCTGGCAGCCGAAAGTCACGCTGGCCGAGGGCCTGGCGCGCTTCCACCACGGTTAAACGGCACCCTTACGGCTGCACCAGCATCAGCAAGCCGACCAGGTCCAGGTGGTTGGCGGCGCCCGCCTGCCCCGGCAGGTAGCAATCGAAGCCGGCCAGCGGGCCGGTCTGCTGCGCCGGCACCGACAGGGTGAGCTGGCTGGCGCCGTAATGCATCAACAGGCTATTCCCCCACAACAGCGGCAGCGGGATATTGGAGTAGATGAAAGGCAGGGTTTCCGTGTCGGCATGGCGGGTCGCCACGCAGGCATTGAACTGCATGCCTTCCGGCGTGCTCAGTTCCAGCTGCAGGCATTGGTGGCCGCGATCGGACTTGAGGAAGAGCGCCAGCGGAAAGGCCGCCGAGTTAAGCTGCAGGCGGCTGCCCGGCAGCATGCGCAGGCAATCGAGCTGCATCAGGCGGTTGCCGCTCTGGATACGCTGCACCGGTCCGCTGCAGAATTGCTGCAGGTTGGGCGCGCGCACATACATGGCTTCCAGCGTGGCATATGGCGAATGCGCCAGCAGGCGCTCCAGCGCCGCCGACAAGGGCGGCACCGGCTGCTGGCGCAGTTTCAGCAAGTGGCGCGCCACCAGGGCGCCGATGATGGAGGTGGCGTGCGGCGCGGCGTAGTGCGCCGGGTCCATATATATCCAGTCCGGGGCCCGGCCCAGGAACAAGGCAGACAGCCAGGCGCGCACGTCGATCACATCGAGCCCCAGCTCGCGGTAGGCAGCCAGTTGCGCATCATAGAACGGCAGCGGCACGGTGGCCGGGAAATGCGCCTGCTGCGCCAGCAGCAGCGGCACGAACATGGCCGCCGGGTACAACTGGGCCGCCGTTTTCAGCAGCAGGTGGAAGCACATCAGCCACGATTCGGCGCCGCCGGGGCGCGGCGCGAAGTGGCCGGCGTCGTTGATGCCGTATTCGTAGAGGATGACGTCGACCGGCGCGCCGGTGAAGGTCTCGTGCAGGCGGCCGATGGCCGCCAGCGAGGTGGTGGCGCCAACCGAGACCTGGATGATCTCGGCCTCGGCATGCCCCTGCAGGGCCTGCGCCAGGCCGTGCACATACCCGCCCTTGAGCAGGGAATTGGAACCGCCAATGACGAGGATGCGCATGCTTACGCCGGCGTGGCGAGCAGGATAAAGCGTTGCGGCTGGGCGTCCTGCAGCACCAGTTCCGGATCGCGCCCCACCAGCTGCGCCAGCTGGCGCAGGATGGGCAGCACGCCTTCATTGATGGCGTCGCCGCCCTGCACGGCGTAACCGCCGGTCAGGCGGAAGCCCGCTTGGCCCAGCAGTTCCAGCAGCGAGCCACGCGTGTACTGGCGCAGCTCGTCGCGCCGCAGCACGCCGTCCTCAGCGTAGCGGTAATCGCCCACGGCCAGGCGCAGCAGGTTGCTCCAGTTCTGGAAATTGCGCACCGAGACCACCAGCGTGCCTTGCGGCGCCATGCTGGCGCGCACCATGGCCAGCAGGGTCCACGGGTCGCGCGCGCGTTCCAGCGCGCCGTCCAGCAGCCAGCAGTCGGCCTGCGCCATCTGCCGGTCGCGCGACTCGTCGGGCGTTTCGATATCCTGCTGGTAGACGAAATCGCAGTGCGCGCGCGCCTGCTCGGCGGCGATCAGGTCGCCCTCGATGCCGAAGTAGTTGCATACCGGGTGGCGCTGCTTGTAGGCCTTGGCGAAGGCGCCGTCGCCCGCCCCCACATGCACCAGCTTGACCGCTTTCGGCACGATGGCCAGCAGTTCCTGGTCCACCGTGGCGGTGCTCGGCTTGTCGTAGTGGTAGCCGCCGGTGCGGCGCACCGTGCCCTGCCAGTCGTGGCGCAGGAAAATGCGCTGCGCCGGGGTGGGCGCGAAATCGTTGTGCAGCCATTCGACATTGCGCAGCAAGTCGCTCTGGCCGGCCTTGGCCAGCGCCATCATCGGCGGCAGCATCGGCGCGCCGTGTTTGACCGGCAGCGGCCACTGGCGCACCACTTCGATATTGGTCAGCATGCAGGCCGGATGCAGGTAAGGCATCGGATTCGGGCCGTTGGTGAAGCCGTTCTCGTCCACCGGCGCCACGCTGCCCACACCGTACAGGTGCGGCTCCAGGTGCTCGGCCAGCGATTCCAGGAAGCCGCGCTTGAGCACTTCCACGTCGGAGTCGAGGAACAGCACCGGGCCGCTCAGGCCCAGGTTCTCGATGGCCCAGGCCATGCCGGGGCCGTGGTGGATGTTGTAGCCGAAGGGGATGAAGCGCACCTGCTCGAACTGCGCCGCGATGGGCGCGATCTGCTCGGCGATTTCCGGCGCCGAACCGTCGATGATGAACACCGGGTTGGACGGGTAGAACTTGCGCAGCGTGCCGAGCAGGGAGGCGATCAGGTCGGGCGAGTTGTAGGACACCGCGACGATGGGAATCTGGTCAATATTTAGCATCATGATGGGTCACGGTTCACGGATCGATTCATCCAGGGCCTTGGTCAGCGGCCACAGCAGGTAGGAAATGACGGAGCGCTTGCCCACCACCACTTCCGCCTGCACCGTCATGCCGGGCAGCAGGCGCGATTCCGGCTTCAGGTTGCGTAACTTCGGCTCGGCGCTGAGGGTCGCGCGCGCCACATAGTAGGAACTGCTGCGGCCGCCATCCGACTGCTCGCGCTTGAAGGCATCCTGGCTCACGGTGCGCAACTTGCCTTCCAGCATGCCGTGCATCTGGAAGGGGAAGGCGTCCAGCTTCAGGTGCACATTGTCGCCGGTCTTGATGGCGCCGACGTCCGCCGCCTCGATGGTGATCTCCGCTTCCATCTGGGCGCTCAGCGGCACCAGCACGAACATTTGCTCGGCCTCGCGCACGATGGTGCCGGGCGACAGCTTGCCCACTTCCAGCACGATGCCGTCGGCCGGGGCCGTGACCTGCACCATCTGGTGCCGCTTGTCGGCCTTGGCCAGCTGTTCCTTGATACTGTCGCGTTCACGGGTCGCGCTCAGCAGCTCTTCCATCGACTTCTGGCGCCAGCCCTTGTTGAAGGCGGAGCGCTCGGCTTCCGCGGCGGCCAGCTCGCGCGCCTGCTCGATGTCGCGGTTGCGCGCATTGACCAGGGTGCGTTCGACTTCCAGGCGGCGGTCGCGCGCCTCCAGCAGGTGCATCTTGGCGCCAAAGTTCTCGGCCAGCAGTTTTTCCTGCATGGACTCGATTTCGCTCAGCGATTTCAGACGCTGCAGCAGCACCACCTGGTCGCGGCGGTTGGTTTCGATGCTGGCCTTCAGGCGCTCGACATTCTGGTCCAGGCGCGCTTTCTGCGCCTCGAAGTTGGCCTGGCGCTCGCCCGACAGCTGGGCTTGCAGCACATCGTCAGGCGTATCGAATTTGCCGCTTGTCAGACTCTTGCCGGTCAACTCGGCGCGCAGGCCCTTCTCCTGGTTTTCCAGGCTGGCCAGGCGCGAACGCAGCTGGGCCTCGTCGGCCTGGGTGAAGGTCGGGTCGAGCGTGGCCAGCAGCTGGCCCTTCTTGACCAGCTGGCCGGCGCGCACTTCGATGGTTTGCACGATCGACGTTTCCAGCGGCTGCACCACGATGTTCGGCAGCGGATTGACCAGGCGGCCCGGGGCCGTGACGATCTTTTCCACTTTCGAGACGCTGGCCCAGACCAGGAACACCAGCAGCAGCCCGGCCAGCAGGTGCACCGTGATGCGCAGGTAGGACGGCAGCGGCGAACGCTCGATGGCGTCGGCGTCGGGCAGGTAGTCGAGCCGGGTTTCGTCGCCGCGCTTCACAGGTGGCTTGTTTGCTGGTTCCATAAATGCTGGTAAGTATCGCTACGGGTGAGCAGTTCTTCGTGGCGGCCCATATCGACCAGGCGGCCGCGCTGCATGACCATGATGGCATCGGCGTTGACCAGGGTCGACAGGCGGTGGGAAATCATTACCACGGTGCGGCCGACGGCAATGCGCGACAGGTTGCGGATGAAAATGGCTTCGCTTTCCGGATCCAGCGCGGAAGCGGCCTCGTCCAACACCAGGATGCGCGGCTTGGCCAGCAGCGAGCGGGCAATCGACAGGCGCTGCTTCTGGCCGCCGGACAGGTTGGAGGCGTTTTCCTCGAGCAGGGTGTCGTAGCCGTGCGGCAGGCGCTCGATGAACTCGTCGGCGCCGGCGGCGGCCGCCGCCTCGGCGATTTCCTCGAAGGTGGCGTCGGGCTTGGTGACCAGCAGGTTGTCGCGCACGGTGCCGCGGAACAGGAAGTTCTCCTGCAGCACGACGCCGATCTGGCGCCGCAGGTGCGACAGCTCGATCTCGCGCGAGTCGATGCCGTCAAAGCGCACGATGCCCTCCTGCACGCTGTAGAGCGACTGGATGACCTTGGTCAAGGTGGTCTTGCCCGAGCCGCTGCGGCCGACGATGCCGACCACCGTGCCGGGCTGGATGGTGAAGGCGGTGCGGTCCAGCGCATTGTTCTGCGAGCCCGGGTAGCGGAAGGTCACGTCCTCGAACTTGATCTCGCCCCTCAGCACCGGGCGCAGGCCGCCTGCGCCGGCGCGGCCCTCCGGCGCGCGGTTCATCACCTCGCCCAGCATCTTCACCGAGAGCGCGGTTTCCTGGTATTCGTTGACCAGGCCGGCCAGCGCGATCAGCGGGCCGGTGACGCGCTGCGACAGCATCTGGAAGGCGATCAGGGCGCCCACCGACAGGGTCTGGTCGAACACTTGCTGGGCGCCGATGATGATCAGCATGACCGGCATCAGCTTGCCCAGGAAGTCGGTGGCGGCGTTGCCGGTGATCGAAATCTGGCCGACGCGGAAGTGCATATTGATCGACTCGGCCGAGCGCTGGTCCCACTGGCGGCGCTGCGCCGGCTCCAGCGCCAGCGCCTTGACGGTGCGCATGCCGTGGATGGTTTCCACCAGCATGCCCTGGCGCGCACCCTCCGCCGCGTACAGCGCGTTCAGGCGGCGCTGGAAGGTCGGCACCATGGCCAGCACGATGCCGCCGATCAGCAGCGCAAACACCAGCACCACCAGCGTCAGCTGGAAGGAATAGGAGAACAGGATCGGCAGGAAGACCACCAGGGTGATCAGGTCGAGGCCGGTGAAGAACAGGCGCCCGGTGAGGAAGGAACGGATGCGCTCCAGCTGCTGCATGTGGCGCGTGATGACACCGGCGGTGGTGGTCTCGAAGTAATCGATCGGCAGCGACAGCAGGTGGCCGAAAGTGCGCCGCGTCAGGCGCATATCGATCTTGTTGGAGGCCGCCAGGATCAGCATCTGGCGCAGGAAGCCGAACGCCGCGTCGAACACCAGCGCAATGATGATGCCGACCGACAGCACCCACAGCGTGGTCACGCTCTGGTGATTCAGCACCTTGTCGATCACCAGCTGGAAGAAGATGGGCGACGCCAGCGCCAGCATCTGCATGGCGATGGCGGCGATGAAGATGTCGCGGAAGGCGGCCTTCTGGCGCAGGATTTCCGGGATGAACCAGCGCAGGCCGAACGGCTGGTTGGGGTCGGTCAGCTTGTGCTGGCGTTTGGCGAACACCACGTCGCCGCTCCAGCGCGCCGTGAACGCGGCGCGGTCCAGCATTTCCACCTGGGCGTTGCCGGCGAGCGGATCGAGAATGGCCACCTGGCCCTCGCCTTCGCCCTTGCGGGCGCCGATCACGATCACCATATTGCCGTTGTTCAAACGGGCCAGCAGCGGGAACACGCCATCCTGGTTCTGCAAACCTTCCCACGTCAAGGTGCCGGCCGTGGCCTTCAGGCCGATGTCGTTTGCCATCCGCAACAGCAATCCGTTGCCTGGCTCCTCCGCTCCCAGCGCATAGTCGTCAATCAATCGTTCGGGATTGATTTGCAGGCCGTGGTGCTGGGCGACGGCGGTCAGGCATTGCACCGCGGTGTGGGGAAATTTTGATTGCGTCATGGAGCTGTGGCTTGCACCTTTTCCAGAAGAGTGTTCAGCGATTTTACCGCAGGCGCCGTAGGGCCAGCGCAGTTTTTAAAGCCGAAAAAAAGCGGCAAGTCCATGGGAGCTTGCCGCTTTCGCTGCGCGGCCGGGATTTGCACCCGGCCCGCTACGCTGTCGCTTACTTCGGCGCGGCCAGGAAGCCGGTGCCGGTGCTGTTCGACTGCAGGGCCTTCAGGCGACGGTTGTCGTCGTCGGTGTTGGCCAGCTGCTGAGCTGGGTTCAGCTTGCTCGCATCGAACTGGGCGATCGCGGCCGCCATCAGGGCGCTGGTGCTAGCCACATTCAGGCTGTCTTGCGCTGCTGCCACGTCCAGCTTGGTGCTGCCGGCGGCCGGTGCTGCCGCGCTGTCGAAGCCGGACATCGCTTGCACCAGGCTGCTGACCGAGCTGCGCAGGTCGGCTTCGCCCGCCAGGAACCAGACGTCGGCGGCACCGTGCGACTTGCCATCGGCGGTCTCGTAGGTCGATTGCAGACCGTTGATGTTGCCGTTGCTGCCGCCGTTACCGCGGGTCACATCCAGGTTCAGCTGGGTGATGTTGAGGTCGCCCAGCGACTTCAGTTCACCGGCTTGCGTGATGCCGTCGCCGTTGTCGACCCACACTTGCAGCTTGCCGAAGTTCGCGTCGCCAGCGTTGATCACGCCGTCGCCGTTGCTGTCGAGCTCAGCCAGGGCCTGGTAGCCGGTGGTGGCTTTCTGGCCGTTCGCCAGGGTGGTGCCGGAGCCGAACAGTTCCGCGCCGTCGTTGATGCTGCCGTCGCCGTTGCGGTCCAGGACCAGCAGGCCGTCGCCGCCGCCCACCCAACCGGTGTTCAGCTTGCTGCCGTTGGCCTTCAGGTCGAACTGCACGCCAGCCGAGATATCCAGGGTCTCGATGCCGTTGTCGTCCAGGTCCAGGACCACTGGGGTCAGGCTCGACAGGGCGCGGATCTGGTCGGTCGTCATCGCGTTCTGCTGATCGGTGGTCAGGGCATGGATCTGCAGCGTGGTCAGTGCATGCACCTGGTCGGTGGTCAGCGCACGGACGCTGTCGGTGGTCAGGCCCTTGATCGCGGCAGTCTTGATCGCTGCGATGTCGGCGGCGTCGATTGCCTTGGCCTGGTCGGTCGACAGTGCACCGAACTGGTCGCTGGTCAGCACGCCCACTTGCTGGCTGGTCAGGGCCTTCAGGTGGTCGGTGGTCAGCGCTTTCACCTGGTCGGTGGTGATGCCGGCGATGGCGCCGGTACGCAGCGCTGCCAGGTCGGCATTGTCCATCGCGGCAATCGCGTCGGTCGAGATCACGGCCACTTGGCTGCCTTTCAGGGCGGCCGCGTCAGCGGTGTCCAGCGCCTTGATCTGGTCGCTGTTCAGCACGGCGACCTGGTCGGTGCTCAGCACGCCGACGTGGGCCGAGGACAGGGCGCCGAACTGGTCGGACGACAGCGCCTTCAGCTGGTCGGTGGTGATGCCGGCGATCGCGTTGGTACGCAGGGCGGCCACATCCTGGCTGTCCATCGCGTTGATCGCGTCGGTGGACAGGACGGCGATCTGCGAGGACTTCAGCGACGCTGCGTCGGCAGTATCGAGTGCCTTGACCTGGTCGCTGCTCAACACGGCTACCTGGTCGGTGCTCAGGATGGCTACCTGGGCCGAGGTCAGGGCGCCGAACTGGTCGGACGACAGGGCCTTGATCTGGTCGGTGGTGATACCGGAGATCGCGGAGGTCTTCAGTGCGGCGATGTCAGCGTTGTCCAGGGCCTTGATGGCATCGGTCGTGATCACCGCCACTTGCGACGCTTTCAGGGCGCCGGCATCGGCCGTATCCAGTGCCTTGACCTGGTCGCTGCTCAGCACGGACACCTGGTCGGTGCTCAGGGCGGCGATGTGGCCGGAGTTCAGGGCGGCGAACTGGTCGGACGAGATCGCCTTGATCTGGTCGGTGCTCAGGCCGCTGATGGCAGCGGTCTTCAGTGCGGCCAGGTCCTGGCTGTCCATCGCCTTGATGGCGTCGGTCGAGATCACGGCCAGCTGCGATGCTTTCAGGGAAGCGGCATCGGCGGTATCCAGTGCTTTCACCTGGTCGCTGCTCAAGACAGCCACCTGGTCGGTGCTCAGCACGCCGACTTGCGACGAGTTCAGGGCACCGAACTGGTCGGACGACAGGGCCTTGATCTGGTCGGTGGTCAGGCCGGAGATCGCATTGGTCTTCAGGGCGGCCAGGTCGGCGTTGTCCATCGCCTTGATGGCGTCGGTCGAGATCACCGCCAGTTGCGCGGCCTTCAGGGCGCCGGCGTCGGAGGTGTCCAGGGCCTTGACCTGGTCGCTGTTCAGCACAGCTACCTGGTCGGAGCTCAGGGCCGAGATGTGGCCGGAGTTCAGGGCGCCGAACTGGTCGGACGACAGGGCCTTGATCTGGTCGGTGGTCAGGCCGCTGATGGCAGCGGTCTTCAGCGCGGTCATGTCGGCGTTGTCCATCGCGGCGATGGCGTCGGTCGAGATCACGGCGATCTGCGAGGCTTTCAGGGACGCCGCGTCAGCGGTGCTCAGGGCTTTCACCTGGTCGCTGTTCAGCACGGACACCTGGTCGGTGCTCAGTACGGCAACGTGGGCCGAGGTCAGGGCGCCGAACTGGTCGGACGACAGGGCCTTGATCTGGTCGGTGGTGAAGCCGGCGATGGCGCTGGTCTTCAGTGCCGCCACATCCTGGCTGTCCATGGCGTTGATGGCGTCGGTGGACAGGACAGCGATCTGCGACGATTTCAGGGCAGCGGCATCAGAGGTGCTCAGGGCTTTGACCTGGTCACTGTTCAGCACGGACACCTGGTCGGTGCTCAGTACGCTGATGTGGGCCGAGTTCAGGGCGCCGAACTGGTCGGAGCTCAGGGCCTTGATGTGGTCGGTGCTCAGGCCAGCGATGGCGCCGGTCTTCAATGCAGCCACGTCCTGGCTGTCCATGGCAGCGACGGCGTCGGTCGACAGCACAGCGATTTGCGACGATTTCAGGGCGCCGGCATCGGCAGTGTCCAGGGCCTTGACCTGGTCGCTGTTCAGCACGGCTACCTGGTCGGTGCTCAGGGCGCTGATGTGGCCGGAGTTCAGGGCGCCGAACTGGTCGGACGACAGGGCTTTGATCTGGTCGGTGGTCAGGCCGGTGATCGTCGCGGTCTTCAGTGCGGCGATATCGGCGTTGTCCATGGCCTTGATCGCGTCGGTCGAGATCACAGCCAGTTGCGATGCCTTCAGGGCGCCGGCGTCGGAGGTGTCCAGGGCCTTGACCTGGTCGCTGTTCAGCACAGCTACCTGGTCGGAGCTCAGGGCCGAGATGTGGCCGGAGTTCAGGGCGCCGAACTGGTCGGACGACAGGGCCTTGATCTGGTCGGTGGTCAGGCCGCTGATGGCAGCGGTCTTCAGCGCGGCTACGTCGGCGTTGTCCATCGCGGCGATGGCGTCGGTCGAGATCACGGCCACTTGCGATGCCTTCAGGGCGGCCGCGTCGGAGGTGCTCAGGGCTTTCACCTGGTCGCTGTTCAGCACGGACACCTGGTCGGTGCTGAGCACGCCGATGTGGGCCGAGTTCAGGGCGCCGAACTGGTCGGAGCTCAGGGCCTTGATGTGGTCGGTGCTCAGGCCAGCGATGGCGCCGGTCTTCAGTGCAGCCACGTCCTGGCTGTCCATGGCGGCGACGGCGTCGGTCGACAGCACAGCGATCTGCGACGATTTCAGGGCGCCGGCATCGGCGGTATCCAGAGCTTTGACCTGATCGCTGTTCAGCACGGATACCTGGTCGGTGCTCAGGGCGCCGATGTGGGCCGAGTTCAGGGCGCCGAACTGGTCGGACGACAGGGCTTTGATCTGGTCGGTGGTCAGGCCGGAGAGCGCAGCGGTCTTCAGTGCGGCGATATCAGCGTTGTCCATCGCCTTGATGGCGTCGGTCGAGATCACAGCCAGTTGCGCGGCCTTCAGGGCGCCGGCGTCGGAAGTGTCCAGGGCCTTGACCTGGTCGCTGTTCAGCACGGCGAAGTGGTCGGAGCTCAGGGCCGAGATGTGGCCGGAGTTCAGGGCGCCGAACTGGTCGGACGACAGGGCCTTCAGTTGATCGGTGGTCAGGCCGGTGATCGTCGCGGTCTTCAGTGCGGCGATATCAACATTGTCCATCGCGGCGATGGCGTCGGTCGAGATCACGGCCAGTTGCGAGGCTTTCAGGGCGCCAGCGTCGGAGGAGCTCAGGGCTTTCACCTGGTCGCTGTTCAGCACGGCTACCTGGTCGGTGCTCAGCACGCCAACGTGGGCCGAGGTCAGGGCGCCGAACTGGTCGGACGACAGGGCTTTGATCTGGTCGGTGGTGAAGCCAGCGATGGCGCCGGTCTTCAGTGCGGCCACGTCCTGGCTGTCCATGGCGTTGATGGCGTCGGTCGACAGCACAGCGATCTGCTGGCTCTTCAGTGCGCCGGCGTCGGAGGTGTCCAGGGCTTTGACCTGGTCGCTGTTCAGCACGGCAACCTGGTCGGTGCTCAGGGCGCTGATGTGGCCGGAGTTCAGGGCGCCGAACTGGTCGGACGACAGGGCTTTGATCTGGTCGGTGGTCAGGCCGGACAGTGCAGCGGTCTTCAGTGCGGCGATGTCAGCGTTGTCCATCGCCTTGATGGCGTCGGTCGAGATCACGGCCAGTTGCGAGGCCTTCAGGGCGCCGGCGTCGGAAGTGTCCAGGGCCTTGACTTGGTCGCTGTTCAGCACGGCTACCTGGTCGGAGCTCAGGGCGCTGATGTGGCCGGAGTTCAGGGCGCCGAACTGGTCGGACGACAGGGCGTTGATCTGGTCGGTGGTCAGGCCGGAAATGGCGGCGGTCTTCAGCGCGGCAACGTCGGCGTTGTCCAGGGCCTTGATGGCGTCGGTCGAGATCACGGCGATCTGCGACGCTTTCAGGGAAGCAGCATCAGAGGTGCTCAGGGCTTTGACCTGGTCGCTGTTCAGTACGGACACCTGGTCGGTGCTCAGCGCGCCAACGTGGGCCGAATTCAGGGCGCCGAACTGGTCGGACGACAGGGCTTTGATCTGGTCGGTGGTCAGGCCGGAAATGGCAGCGGTCTTCAGGGCGGCAACGTCCTGGCTGTCCATGGCGTTGATCGCGTCGGTCGACAGCGCGCCCAGTTGGCCAGCTTTCAGGGAAGCGGCATCGGCAGTGTCCATGGCCTTGACCTGGTCGCTGCTCAGCACGGACACCAGGTCGGTGCTCAGGGCGCCAACGTGGGCCGAGTTCAGGGCGCCGAACTGGTCGGACGACATGGCTTTCACCTGGTCGGTGTTGAGGCCGTTGATCGCGGCGGTCTTCAGCGCGGCAATATCAACATTGTCCAGGGCCTTGATGCTGTCGGTGGCCAGTACGCCGACTTGGGCGCTGTTCAGGGCAGCGGTGTGTTTGGTGGTCAGGGCGGCTACCTGGGTCGAGCGGATGGCGCCCAACTGGTCGGTAGTCATGACGGAAGCATGAGCGGAAGTGAAAGCGCCAACCTGGTCGGTCGTGAAGGCACGGAACTGGTCGGTGTTCAGACCGGCAAGATCGGCAGTCGCCAAGGTTGCGATCTGCTGCGTGGTAATCGCAGCAATTTGGTCCGTTGTCATGTTGGTGACGAAGCTCATTTCCGTTCTCCTGTAGGCACTACTAAATTCCTGGACAAGAATGGGAGCCAGCCTTTTGGGGGGCTCCCATCCAGATAATCTTGCAAAACTACTAAATTTGTGGCTAACTTGCCAATTACTTATCTATTGCAGCTCAACTGTTCCCTGCGGGAACCGCGCTTTTCATTCTTAACGTCAACAAAACGGTTAACTTTAGAGAGGCAAGGTGCGCTACCGCACAGACAGATGCGCCTTCCAGCGTCATAAAGCGACCTAATTCGTCATTCCATTAAGCATTTTTTTCGTTTTCTTTCGGAAACTATGCTTAATTTTTAGAAATCGCTTCTTCGTCCGGCACAGGCTCGATTTTACCCCAGTCTGTTTCCGCATGGCATCTTCCAGTTAAACAATTTCGGCCTATTTCAGCGTTTCCACAACCTGATTTTTGGGAAACATTTCGTTAACATCATAGAAATATTCATAAGCTTGTTTACCACGCTAGCCATGCCGGAAACATTACCGGCCAAATTTGACCGGGTGATGAAAAAACGGTCAGTCAGCGCGTCAGATTGGCGCGCAGCATATCCGCCAAGGCGTCGGCATCGCAGGTGATTTCCTGCTCGGTGCGCGGCGTCTCGGAAAACTCCCGCCCGACCTCGGTGAGGGTGGCCATGACCAGGTCGCCAGCCAGGGTACGGGCCGCTAGCGGGGCGTTTGGTAGCACTTCGTCAATAAAATCCCTGAACATTTGCGTCCCGGCAGCCCTGGCCTCGATGGCTTCCGGCGCATCGCGGTAGATCGGCGCCGCATCCGCCAGTGCCATGCGCACCGGCGCCTCCTCGCATTTCGCGCGCACCAGCGGCGGCACCGCCTTGTCCTGCAGGATGGTTTCCAGCATGGCCGAGGTCTGCAGCCACTCTTCGCTCTGCAGGCTGAACAGGATGGCCGCCTTGTTGCTGGAACGCCTGTTTGCCGACGCCGACAGCGCCCCATCTCCGGCCCTGGCCGCCTTCGCCGGCCTGTCGCAACAGGAACGCGAGCGCCTGATGCGCAGCAAGGAGGCATACCGCGAGCTGTACGCCCAGTTGAAAGATGTTGCGATTCCCGTCTCACCCGAAACCGGCGCCCATTTATATATGCTGGCGCGCGGCACCCGGGCCAAGCTCATCGTCGAATTCGGCACCTCCTTCGGCCTGTCGACCCTGCACCTCGCCTCCGCCCTGCGCGACAACCTGGCCGCCGGCGGCCTGCTTGACCTGGTCGAATTCCGGGAGGGCGATGCGTTGCAGACGCTGCGCGGCGATATTCCCGGACCAATCGACCTATTGCTGCTGGACGGCGCCAAAGCGCTGTACACCGACATCCTGCAGCTGCTGGAACCGCACTTGCGCCCGGGCGCCCTGATCCTCGCCGACAACGCCGACTACTGCCCCGACGACCTGGCCCTGGTGCGCGCACCGGGCAGCGGCTACCTGTCCCTGCCATTCGGCGCCGATGTGGAGCTCGCCATGAAATGCTGACAAAAGTGAAAGCCATGTCACACCCGCCCCGGAGCGACGGCGTGCTGTTGATGCCTGAAAACCCGATCAAAGTATCGATTTTGCGAAAATCGATAGTAAAGTAACTGATTCCCTTTTTAGCACCGCCTTGCTCAGATGCAGTGCGGCTATGGCAGGAAAAGTAAAAAGCCCCGTAACTTCAACAAGTTACGGGGCTGTTATTGAATCAATTTCGAGGCTGATCAGAACGGGATGTCGTCATCCATATCGGAGAAATTCGGTGCCGGACGTGGGGCCGGGCGCGGTGCCGGGGCCGGTGCGGCCTGTGGGCGCGGGGCTGGACGTGCCGGAGGCGCGTCGTAACCCATGTCGTCGCCGCCGCCCATGCCACCACCCATGCCGCCGCCGGAATCACCACGGCCGCCCAGCATCTGCATGTTTTCAGCGATGATGTCGGTAGCGTATTTCTCGATGCCGTCTTTGTCGGTGTACTTACGGGTTTGCAGGCGGCCTTCCACGTAAACAGAGGAACCCTTTTTCAGGTACTGGCCCACGATTTCAGCCAGGCGGCCGAAGAAGGAGATACGGTGCCACTCGGTCAGCTCTTTCTGCTCGCCGGTGTTGCGGTCTTTCGAACGGTACGAGGTCGCGACGGCGATGTTGGCAATCGCGTCACCGCTAGGCATGTAGCGGATTTCCGGATCGCGACCCAGATTGCCGACGATGATCACTTTGTTGACTGATGCCATTTATGAAACTCCTGAAGGAATGGGGGCCGGTTCGGCCAGCCCCAAAACCACGGAGTTTACCCTAAATTAATAGTCGATCAAATATCGCCCGGCCTGACGCAGCGCAAATTGTTGTCGCGCGCCGATGCAAAGCGGAAATCGTCGCATGACGCAGCAAGCGCGGCCGATCACTGGTATTATGTACAGTATTTGACGCCAGCTTCCCGAAAGGCACACACGCAATGGAAGAAATCCGCATCCGCGGTGCACGCACGCACAACCTGAAAAACATCAACCTCGACCTGCCGCGCAACAAGCTGATCGTGATTACCGGCTTGTCCGGCTCCGGCAAGTCGTCGCTGGCGTTCGACACCCTGTATGCGGAAGGCCAGCGCCGTTATGTGGAATCGCTGTCGGCTTATGCGCGCCAGTTCCTGCAGCTGATGGAGAAGCCTGACGTCGACATGATCGAGGGCTTGTCGCCCGCCATCTCGATCGAGCAGAAGGCCACCTCGCACAACCCGCGTTCCACCGTGGGCACCGTGACCGAGATCCACGACTACCTGCGCCTGCTGTACGCGCGCGTCGGCACGCCTTACTGCATCAACCACCCGGACCACGCGCTGGCCGCGCAATCCGTGTCGCAGATGGTGGACGCCGTGCTGGCCATGCCCGAGGGCACCAAGCTGATGATCATGGCGCCGGTGGTGGCCAACCGCAAAGGCGAACACGTCGACCTGTTCGAGGCCATGCAGGCGCAGGGCTTTGTGCGCTTTCGCGTGCAGAGCGGCACGCACGAGGCCAAGATCTATGAAGTGGACGACCTGCCGAAGCTGAAGAAAACCGAAAAGCACACCATCGACGTGGTGATCGACCGCGTGAAAGTAAACGCGGAGATCAAGCAGCGCTTGGCCGAATCGTTCGAGACCGCGCTGCGCCTGGCCGACGGCCGCGCCATCGCTTATGAAATGGACACCGGCGCCGAGCATGTCTATTCCAACAAGTTCGCCTGCACCACCTGCGGCTACTCGCTGCAGGAGCTGGAGCCGCGCCTGTTCTCCTTCAATAATCCGATGGGCGCCTGCCCCGAGTGCGATGGCCTGGGCCATATCGAATTCTTCGACCCGCGCCGCATCGTCGCCTTCCCCAACCTGTCGCTGGCGTCCGGCGCGGTAAAGGGTTGGGACCGCCGCAACCAGTTCTACTACACGATGCTGGCCGCGCTGGGCGCCTACTACGACTTCGACCTGGACACGCCGTTCGAGCAGCTGCCGGCCAAGGCGCAGGAAGTGGTGCTGCATGGCTCGGGCAAGACCGCTATCCCGTTCACTTATATGAATGAGCGCGGCAAGGCCGTGGTCAAGGAACATACCTTCGAAGGCATCGTCAACAACCTGCAGCGCCGCTACCGCGAAACCGATTCGATGGCGGTCAAGGAAGAACTGGCGAAGTTCATCAACGAGAAGAAGTGCCCGAGCTGCGAAGGCGCGCGCCTGCGCGTGGAAGCGCGCCATGTGAAGATCGGCACCGGCAAGCAGGAACGCGCGATCTACCAGATCGCCGACAAGCCGCTGCGCGAGACCCTGTCCTACTTCGAGCAGCTGAAGCTGAAAGGCGCGAAAAAGGACATCGCCGACCGCGTGATCAAAGAGATCGTTTCGCGCCTGACCTTCCTGAACAATGTGGGCCTGGACTACCTGTCGCTGGAGCGCAGCGCCGATACCCTGTCCGGCGGCGAAGCGCAGCGCATCCGCCTGGCGTCGCAGATCGGTTCCGGCCTGACCGGCGTGATGTACGTGCTGGACGAGCCGTCCATCGGCCTGCACCAGCGCGACAACGACCGCCTGATCGACACCTTGAAGCACCTGCGCGATATCGGCAATTCGGTGCTGGTGGTGGAGCACGATGAAGACGCGATCCGCACCGCCGACTACATCGTCGACATGGGCAAGGGCGCCGGCGTGCATGGCGGCGACGTGATCGCCTCCGGCTCGCTGAAGGAGATCATGAAGTCGAAGGAATCGCTGACCGCGCAGTACCTGAGCGGCAAGCTGGGCATCGCCGTGCCGAAGAAGCGCCATGTGTCCGATCCGCAGCGCCAGCTGACCATTACCGGCGCCACCGGCAACAACCTGAAAAAAGTCTCGCTCAACCTGCCGGTCGGCCTGATGACGTGCGTGACCGGCGTTTCCGGCTCGGGCAAATCGACCCTGGTCAACGACACCCTGTACCCGGCCCTGTCGCGCCACCTGTTCGGTTCCCAGACCGAGCCGGCGCCGCACGAATCGATCAGCGGCCTGGAACACTTCGACAAGGTGATCTCGGTCGACCAGGCGCCGATCGGCCGCACGCCGCGTTCCAACCCGGCCACCTACACCGGCCTGTTCACGCCGATCCGCGACCTGTTCGCCACCGTGCCGGTGGCCAAGGAACGCGGCTACTCGGCCGGCCGCTTCTCCTTCAACGTCAAGGGCGGCCGCTGCGAAGCCTGCCAGGGCGACGGCGTGATCAAGGTGGAAATGCACTTCCTGCCGGACGTGTACGTGCCGTGCGACGTTTGCCACGGCAAGCGCTACAACCGCGAAACGCTGGAAGTCCACTACAAAGGCAAGAGCATCACCGAAGTGCTGGACATGACGGTGGAAGATGCGCACGAGTTCTTCAAGGCGGTGCCGGTCATTGCGCGCAAGCTGCAAACCCTGCTCGATGTGGGCCTGGGCTATATCAAGCTGGGGCAGAGCGCCACCACCCTGTCCGGCGGCGAGGCGCAGCGCGTCAAGCTGTCGCTGGAACTGTCCAAGCGCGACACCGGCCGCACCCTGTACATCCTGGACGAGCCAACCACCGGCCTGCACTTCCACGATATCGACCTGCTGCTGAAAGTGATCCACCGCCTGCGCGACCACGGCAACACCCTGGTCATCATCGAGCACAACCTCGATGTGATTAAAACGGCCGACTGGATCGTCGACCTGGGTCCGGAAGGCGGTGCCGGCGGCGGCCAGATCATCGCCAGCGGCACGCCGGAGGAAGTGGCAGCCAACCCGGCCAGCGTCACCGGCAAGTACCTCGGCCCATTGCTGAAGAAGAAATAAGGGGCCCGGCGGGGGGCCGCGTTGTACAAAAGCGCGGCCCACAAGTAGAATTCAAAGCGAATTCTCCCCATTAAGGAACCCCATATGTCGTCCACTGACCAGATCAAAGCGGCAGTCTTTGCCCAAATCTCCCAACTGCTCGAAGACAAGAGCATCGTGATTACGGACGACATGGCGCTTATCGGCGGCGAGAGCGTGCTCGATTCCATGAAACTGGTGGAACTTTGCCTGGCGCTGGAAGACAAGGCCGGTGACCTCGGCTTTGAGTTTGACTGGACGTCCGAGGCGGCCATGTCGCGCTCGCGCAGCATGTTCCGCACCGCCGGTTCGCTGGCGGCGGAATTCCTGAGCCAGATGGAAGCCCAGAAATGATCGTCGTCACTGGCGCTAGCAAAGGACTAGGCAGGGCTATCTGTGACCGCCTGGTTGCCAGCAATGTGCCAGTGTTTGGCCTGGCACGCAATGTCGACGGCCTGCCCTTCGATGCCATGGCCTGTGATGTCTCGTCCTACGACGACGTCAAAGCCGTGACCCAGCACCTGAAGAAAGACGGGCGCATCGTCACCGGCCTGGTGAACGCCGCCGGCATCGCCTCCATGAACCTGGCCGTGACCACCCCACCCAGCACCGCGCAAAAGATCATCAACACCAACCTGCTGGGCACCATCTACTGCTGCCAGCTGGTCGCGCCGCTGATGCTGCGCCATAAGCAGGGCTCCATCATTAATTTCTCGACCATCGCCGTGGCCCTGGGCCTGAAGGGCGAGTCGATCTACGCCGCCTCGAAAGCCGGCGTGGAGGGTTTTACCCGCGCCTTCGCGCGCGAGATGGCTGATTTCAACGTCAAGGTGAACTGCATCGCGCCGGGCCCGATCGACACCAGCCTGCTCAAGGGCATCACCAGCAAGCAGATCGAGAACATCGTTGCGCAGCAAATCATTCCCAAGCAATTTACCAAAGAGGCGGTGGCGGATCTGGTGGAGATATTGCTGGACCCGCGCAGCCATTCGATTTCTGGCCAGGTGTTACACGTCGGAGGAGCATGATGAAGCTCTTGGAAAAGCTGTCGGCTATCTGGAGTGGCGTTGATTATCCCTTCCTGGTCCATGCCGGACAGGAGCTGTATTTCTCGGACGTGACTGCGCAGGCGCCGGTCGACCTGTCGGCCATCAAACAGGGCGATGTGGTCGCCATCATTGGCGACTTCAATCCCGCCGCCATCCTCACTTTGCTGCAGCTGATCGACCTAGGTGTGATCGTGGTGCCGCTGACGGTGGAAACGACGCACGAGCACGAGTACTTCTTTGAATCGGCCCATGTGGACGTGGTGGTGAACGGCAGCCAGGTCACGCGCCGCAGCCACGCCGGCCAGCACGAGCTGATCGACAGCCTGCGCCGACTGGGCCATGCCGGTTTGGTCCTGTTCTCGACCGGCACCACCGGCCGGCCCAAAGCCATCCTGCACGACCTGACCCTGTTCCTGAAGCGCTTTGAAACGCCGCGCCCGACCCTGCGCACCATTAACTTCCTGCTGTTCGACCATATCGGCGGCATCAACACCCTGCTGCACACGCTGTTCAACAAGGGCGTGGTGATCGCGCCTGAGTCGCGCACCGTGGAATCGATCCTCGCCACCTGCGCCAAGTACGATGTGGAAGTGCTGCCGACCACGCCGACCTTCCTGCGCATGATGCTGATGAGCGGCGCGGTGCCGGACAAGGTGCCGGCCTGCCTGCAAGTGGTCACCTACGGCACCGAACGCATGGACCAGCCGACCCTGGACGAGTTGTGCCGCCTGCTGCCGAACGTCGATTTCCGCCAGACTTTCGGCATGTCGGAGCTGGGCATCGTGCGCGTCAAGTCCGAAGCGCGCGACAGCCTATACATGAAAGTCGGCGGCGAGGGCGTGGAGACCAAGGTGGTGGACAATGTCCTGAAAATCCGCTCGTCCTCGCGCATGCTGGGCTACCTGAACGCGCCCTCCCCCTTCGATGAGGAAGGCTGGTATGACACCAAGGACGTGGTGGACGTGAAGGATGGCTACTATAAGGTCACCGGCCGCGTCAGCGATGTGATCAATGTGGGTGGCCTGAAATTCATGGCCTCCGAAGTGGAGCGCGTGGCGCTGACCTTCCCCCATGTGTCGCTGGTCAAGGCGACCGCCCGTCCAAACCCGATTACCGGGCAGCACGTGGAACTGATGGTACAGCCCACCACGGAAGGCGCGGTTGACAAAGACGCCCTGATGGCATTCCTGAAGGAGCGCCTGCAGCCGCATATGGTGCCGAAACGGATCCGCGTTGAGAACGTGGCCGTCGGCCACCGCTTCAAGAAAGCCTGAGATGACATACCAAGCCCTGATCCGCCAGATGAAGGCGGCCACCTTTGCCGAAGCCGAGGCGCTGGCAATCCCCGTCGCCAACGCGCAGGGCGAAGCCGTCGGCAAGCTGGTGCCCGTCGGCGAGTGGCTGCTCGGCGACCGCGAGAAGATCGAATTGATCAGCGGCTGGCGCAAGCGCGCCATGCGCATGTTCCTGACCCAGTTCGAATCGAGCTATGAGAAAGCGCACGGCTACCTGAAGAACCTGTCGGTCGCGCAAGAGAACCGCCTGCTGTTCCTGATGTACGACGATACCGGGCGTTTTGTCGGCCATTTGGGCCTGGCCGACGTGAACGGCGTCAGCGGCGAACTGGATAACTTCATGCGCGGCGTGGACGGCGGCAACCCGAACCTGGTGTTCCTGGCCGAACTGGCCCTGCTGCATTGGGCCTTCAGCCATTTGGGCCTGCGGCAAAGCGTGGTCAGTGTGCTGTCCTATAACTGGCTGACCGTGCAGCTGCACGAGGAAGTCGGCTTCACCGTGACAGAGAACCTGCCGCTCAAGAAGAACGAAGCCGACGGCGTGGTGACCCATGCCGCCTGCAGCGCGGAAGAAGCCAACGTCAAATACGCGTACACCAAGCTGGCTTTGCAGAAGGCAGCCTTCTACGCCAAGTTCGCCTGGCTGCAGCCTTAAGCGGCGCGGCGGGCGGCCGCCAGCCAGCGCTCCAGTTGCGGGAAGCGGTCGTAGCCCCAGAACGGCTCGCCGTCCGCCAGCACGAAAGGCACGCCGAACACGCCTTGCGCCAGCGCCTCCTCATTGCCCTGCTTGAACTGCGCCTTGATCGACGGGTCCTCCAGTCCTGCCAGGAAGGCTGCGCCATCGATGCCCTGCGCTTCCGCAATCCCCAGCAACACCGCCTTGTCGGCAATGTCCACGCCGTCCGCGTAATAGGCCTGGAAGCAGGTGCGCGCAAACGACACTGCCGCCTGCTCGCCGTGCGCGGCGCGTATCCACAGCATGGCGCGGCCGGGCGCCACCAGCATTTGCGGGAAAGCGCTGGATGGATTGAAGGGAATGGCTTCCTCCTGCGCGGTGCGCGCCGTGTCGCGCGACACGTAGCGCCACTTGGACGGCACCAGCGGCGACGGCAGCACCTTGGTGACCTCCGTCAGGGCCGGCAGCAGCACCGGGTGCCAGCGCACGGTGGCGCCGTTGGCCGCCGCCAGCCATTCAATGCGGCGCGCTGCGAAATAGGAATAGCCCGAGGCAAAGTCGAAGTAGAAATCGAGAACCATGGCCGCTCCTTAATAGTGTTCGCCAAAATCGCTGTTGTTCTTCGGCAGCCCGCGCAGGATGCCCCACAGGCTGCTATGGCTCATGAAGTAAATCCCCACCGGCAGCAATAAAAGTAAGTAGCGCATTTTCCACTCCATTTCGCACACCCGTGCGAATTAACAACAAAAAAAGGCCGCAGGCAGACCTGCGGCAACCCAAAGTCACAAGTCGTTAAAACTCTTGTACGTTGAAATCAGGCGGTTGAAGGCGCGCCGCGCATGGCGCGGCGACTGCACGTCATGCAGGAAGCGCGCGTCGTGCAGCAGGCCCACCACCATGCTGTTAATCTCGAACACCAGCTGCTCGGGATCGGTGTCGGGCCGCAGCTGGCCCGCCTCCATTGCCTGCAGCACCGTTTTGCGCAGCGAAGCGCGCCAGGCCAGCACGCCCTGCACCAGGCGGTCGCGCACCACGCTGCCGTCGAAATCATCGAACTCGAAAGCACCCGCCGTGTACAGGCAGGAGGTGCGCAAGCCCTCGTCGGCGGCGCGCTCGAACCAGGACGACACCTGCGCAATCAGGCGCGGCAGGCCGCGCGGCAGCGCCAGCGACGGCATGAAGACTTCGGCCGCGAAGCGGCGGTCGTATTCGTCCAGTACCGCGCATTGCAGCTGCTCCAGCGAGCCGACGCGCGAAAACACCCCGCTCTTGCTGATGCCGGTGCGCTTGGCGATCTCGCCCAGCGACAGTTTGCCGATACCTTCCGCCGCCGCCATTTCCAGGGCGGCGTCGAGAATGGTGGCGAAAGTCGCTTCGCTCTTGGCGGTTGGGGTATCCATGGGCCTCACTTTAGCACACCTGTGCGAAATAGCAAGCGGTTCAATACGGGTCCGGCGTCCAGACGGCGTACAGCTCGCCGTCCTCCTCCGTCCCGGCCTCGGTAAAGCCGCAGGCGGCGTACAGCTCGCGCGCCACGGCATTGTCCGGCTGGTAGCTGGTCCAGATGCGCTGCACGTCGCCGTGCTTGCCGATCTCCGCCAGCGCCAGCTCCACTGCGCGGCGGCCGTGGCCGCGGCCCTGGTGGCGCCGGTCCACCATCAGGTGGTAGATGGTGTAGTCGCCCGCCTCATCCTCCGCCCCGGGCGCGGCGTACATCAGGAAGCCGACCACGCCATCCTTATCGGCAATGGCGCGGCAGTGGTAGTTCGGGTGGAAGCTCGCCTGCGCGATGGCGTACAGGGTGTTGGCCGCGTGATCCTGCTGGTGCGCATGCAGTTCCAGTTCGGCGATATTGGCGAAATTTTCTTTGTTGACCACGTGCAGGTTGGTCGTGATCCACTTCTTCAGGAAGCGTTGGTATGGTCTCATTGTGGACTCCTTCTTCTTTATCATAGCTCCAGGATGGCGTTCATCTCGCCGTCCTCGTCGATTTCCGTTTCGACGAAACCGATGCTGGCGTACAGCTCGCGCGCCAGGGCGTTATCCGGCAAGTAGCTGATCCAGATCTTGCGCACGCCGCCGCGCGCGCGGATTTCCGCCAGCGCCAGCAGCAGCGCCGCGCGGCCATAGCCCTGGCCCTGGCGGCGGCTGTCGATCATCAGGCGCCAGACGCCGAACTCATTCAGGTGGCCTTCCAGCTCCAGGTCGACATACATCAGGAAGCCGACCAGTTCTTCGCCGGCATAGATGGCGCGCGTCTGCATCTGCGGGTAGAAGCTGGCTTGCGCGATCGAATACGAATTGCTGGCGATGTATGAGCGCTGGTGGTCCAGCAGCTGCAAGTCGGTGATGGCGTCGAAGTTTTGCCGCGTGACGGCTCTCAGTTGAATCTCCATGATTCTCCTCCTCATTGCGCCGGGACCAAAAAACAAAAACCCCGGCAAGTTTCCTTACCGGGGTCTCGTCGTGGGACGTCCGGCTCGGGGGGTGGCAGTTCGCCAGCAGCCCCGAGCGCACGCGCACAGGGCTATCTGGTATTAATAAACTTGATAGCCGTACGTGGCATGGTCGTCCTTTCTTAATCTGGTGAATGAAAAACTGATGAGCGCTGATTCTGCGCTCTTCAGGAATGTAGTGTCAAGAAAAACTTTGTATAAAAATCTACTCAGCTTGGCTTGTACAGGACATCAATGCGCTGGATGATCTTCTCGCTCAGTTTGGCAGTCGCGGCATAGCGCTCGTACACCTGCTTATAGGTGGCCGCGTTGCGCAACAGCCGCTTGCCGTTCACGGTGTTCAGCGCGCGGTAGCGCTGCTCGATGCTGTCGCCCGACTCCAGCGCCACGTCCAGGTAGTTGCGCAGCTTGTCGTGGTTGTTGCTCCAGCCCCGCTCGGAATACGCGATCGCGCGGTGGTTCTCCTGGTACAGCGTCATGATGTCGTTCAGCAGTTCCTGGTCCTCAATGTTGATCAGCTTGCCGCTCGACTTGAAACCCTCGAAGCGGCTGGTGACCGGGCCGAAGAAACGATTCGAGAAAGTCATCTCATACGCGCGTTCGAATTTTTCCGCATCAGGTGAGCCCTTCGGATCGAGTGCGGCCAGGTAGCGGAAGCCGTCGTCGGACGCGCGGTACGCCTCATCCAGCCATGCCAGTTGCTTGATATCGCGCGACAGGTCCGCTTTCAAGCCCAGCAGGAATACCTGCACCTGCTTCTGTTCATGGCGGTGCTCGCTCATGCTATGGAACCAGATACTGATGCTAACCGCAAAGACGATGATCGCGATTTCCAGCGCGATTTCCTTCAGCTTATGCGCCAGGCCGTGCTCCTTGCTGGCGGCCATAGTGACGACGTTCTTGCCATGCTTGGCTACTTCGAGTTCTGCCATTACTCATCCTTGGTTTGAAGAGACGGCATGATAGCGCCCGCACCCGGCGGGAAAAGTCACGCATTCTCACAGCGTCCATCCGTGCTCCGCCCGCACCCGGCCTTTGCTACTGTTTGTTTATGTTAAGCATCTACAAAATTGCGCCAGTGATGCTGGCGGTGGCCTGCCAGCTAGCCCTCGCTGCCGAGCCCAGCCGGATCAGTGTGCATACGCTGGCGGCCGGCAAGGAAGTCGCGCGCATCCAGCTGCCGGTCGGCCCGCCGCACAGCCTGCAGGTCGAGGCCAATCAGGTCGAGCATGAGAAAGGCGGCGTCACCCGTGCCCGCGGCAATGTGCGCGTGACCATCCGCAACGGCAGCAGCAGTAGCGGCAGCACCACCATCACCGGCGAGGAAATCATCGTGCGGCGCAAGGTGCTTGACGCGCGCGAACTGGCCGCCATCCGCGCGCTGGAAAGCATGGGCGCGCCCGGCAAGCGCGACGCCGCGCGCGACCGCAAGGAGCTGGCACGGCTGAAAACCATCATCACCTCGCACGGCTGGCCCGGCGCGCGCTTCGCCGGCCCCGAGCTGGCGGCCAACGCCTTCACCGTGCTGATGCGCACGCCGCCGAAAGAGATGGAAGCCCTGCTGCCCGCCCTGCGCGAAGCCCAGGCCCAGAACGATGTGCCGGGCGCCCAGCTGGCACAGGCCGAAGACCGGCTGCTGGTGGCGAAAGGCCAGCCGCAGCGTTACGGCACCCAGCTCGCCAGCGGCAAACCCGTCATCATTGAAGACGAGAGCGCGCTCGACATCCGGCGCAAGATGCTGGGGTTGCCGCCCATGCCGACCACTTCCGGCCAGTAGCGGCTAGTCATCCCAGCGTTGCCGCGCCAGTTGCTGCTTCTGCACCTGGCGCGAAGGTTCGCTGCGTTTATGGCTGCCCGCCTTGCGCTGGCGCGCGCGCACGGCCAGCGGGTTGCGCGGCTTGGGGAGTTTGATCGTCACCTTCATTATTTATCCTTTCACGCACACGACTTGCTTCAGCGTGTGCACGATTTCCACCAGGTCTGACTGGTGCGCCATGACCTGGTCGATGTCCTTGTAAGCGGCGGGGATTTCATCCACCACGCCGCCGTCCTTGCGGCATTCGATGCCTTGCGTCTGCTCGGCCAGGTCGAAGCGGTTGAATTTGCGCTTCGCCTCGCTGCGGCTCATGCGGCGGCCGGCGCCGTGCGAGCAGGAGCAGAACGCTTGCTCGTTGCCCTTGCCGCGTACGATGTAGCTGCGCGCGCCCATGCTGCCGGGGATGATGCCCAGCTCGCCCGCGCGCGCCGAGATCGCCCCTTTGCGCGTGACATACAGCTTGTGGCCGAAGTGCGCCTCCTGCGCCACGTAGTTGTGGTGGCAGTTGATCGCCTCGCCGTCCAGCTTGAAGGGCGGCACGTGCGGCTCCAATGCCGCCACCACCCGCCGCATCATTTCGCGCCGGTTCAGCATGGCGTAGTCCTGCGCCCAGTCGACCGCTTCCAGGTAGTCGTCGAACAGCGCCGAACCCTCGCTGAAGTAGGACAGGTCGCGGTCCGGCAGGTTCACCTTGTGCCGCATCATCTCCTTGCGCGCGGCGGAAATGAAATAGCGCCCGATCACGTTGCCGATGCCACGCGAGCCGGAGTGCAGCATGATCCAGACGCGCTGCTCCTCATCGATACACAGTTCGATGAAGTGGTTGCCGCCGCCCAGCGTGCCGAGCTGGCAGATCCAGGTTTGCGCGAACTTGTGCTGCATCTTCATGATGCCCTTGTGGCGCGCCACGATGCGGTCGAGGCGGTCGTTCAGCGGGCGGCCGACGCGTGCATGGGCCGAGCCGCGTACCTTGTCGAAGGCATGCTGCGCGAAGCCGACCGGCACCATGGCTTCGATCGCGCTGCGCACGCGCGCCAGGTTGTCCGGCAGCTGGCTGGCGCTCAGCGTGGTGCGCACCGCGTTCATGCCGCAGCCGATGTCGACCCCGACGGCGGCCGGGATGATGGCGCCGCGCGTCGGGATCACGCTGCCCACGGTGGCGCCGATGCCGGAATGCACATCCGGCATGGCCGCCACGTGCGGATGCACGATCGGCAGGTTGGAAATATTCAGCAGTTGCTGGATAGCCGAATGATCGATGTCATCCGTATAGATGTGCACAGGCACCAGGCCTTTGTGCAGGCTTTGCTTGATTGGCATAACGTCTTTCGTTATGCCGGGGCGTAAAAACAAAAACCCCGGCGAGTTTCCTGGCCGGGGTTCGTGTTGGAAGAACGACCGGCTCGGGTGGCATAAGTGCCGGCCCCGAGCGCGTACGCTGGGGGCTATCGATGTTGCTGCGATGTGATAGCCGTACGTGGCATGGTCGTCCTTTCGTTAATTCTGGTTAATAAAAACTACTGAGCGCGATTCTGCGCTTACTGGGCAGCCGGTGTCAAGACCAGGCTGTCACATGCGCCTTCGCTGCGCGTTGATCAACACATCGAGTTGATAATTAAGTAACATAATATTACATTTGTGCTATTGTTATACTCTTTTGACAACACTTCTCTATAATGAATCGCGTCTTCAAAATCATTTGCACCGCAGCACTGGCGGTAGCTGCCAACACCTCCAACGCAGCAACGATCTCTATTACTGGCACTGTAGAACTTTCGCCTCTCTACTACAATAACCTCATATCGATCAGCGGCCGCCTGAATTTAGCAGAGCAACCGATTTTCGCATCGGGCGATGACGTGCATTTAAAGATCAATTTTTCGGATGGAAAAGCCATTCGCATGGGGGATGTGCCTAGCCCATACCCAGGTTGGGATATACGTCACTTCGGCGCTGCGATCAAGAAAGCCGACGGCATGCCTCTAGGGGGGTGGGGCGCACCGGACACCAAGACGTCCCGCGTTCAAGCCCACTTCACCGGCTGGCGCTCGCTGAAACAACTCGCTAGCAAACCAGTATCTATGCCGATTCCAGGCCTTTTCCCTGACGACACAGGCCTGGGCGTCAGCGTGGGTTCTTGGGCTATTAATTTCGGCGAACCTTTCGAGTTCACTGGCATTGAGGCGTCTTTCCACATAGAAGATCTTGGCGTTGCACCGGATTTTGCCGAAATGGTCTTCGTCGGCGCATTTGGCTTCGCCTCAGAGGTGTTTCTGGTGGATGCGACCGACGGGGGAAACCCTGCACAAGTGCCTGAGCCAAGTAGCGCGATGCTGGCAGGTGTGGGGCTGATGGGCTTAGCCACAGTCCTGCGTCGTCGTCGGAAGCAACGGTAAAAAAATGTCCACTTCGGTTCCTGGCCCCGAAGTGGACATTTCATTTAAGCAATGGGGCTTAGCCGTTCAGGCGTTGCTCCAGCTTGGCCATATTGTCCTTCAGCTCTTGCGGCAGGTGGTAAGCCAGCTTGTCGAACAGTTCTGCGTGCAGCTTCAGTTCGGCGCGCCAGGCGTCCTTGTCGATCGAGGTGATGGTCTCGAACTCTTCGGCGGTGAATGGCAGCCCATCCCACTGGATGTCGCCAAAGCGCGGGGTGGTGCCGAAGATGTTTTCGACGCCGCCGCCGGTGCCTTCCACGCGCTCCAGCATCCACTTCAGCACGCGCATATTGTCGCCGAAGCCTGGCCACACGAAGTGGCCGTTCTCGTCGGTGCGGAACCAGTTGACGCAGAAGATCTTCGGCAGGGTGGCGCCCTTGCCTTCCAGGCGCTTGCCCATGTCCAGCCAGTGCTGGAAGTAGTCGCTCATGTTGTAGCCCATGAACGGCAGCATGGCGAACGGGTCGCGGCGCACCACGCCCTGCTGGCCGGCAGCAGCGGCGGTGGTTTCGGAGCCCATGGTCGCGGCCATGTAGACGCCTTCGATCCAGTTGCGCGCTTCGGTCACCAGCGGCACGGTGGTGGAGCGGCGGCCGCCGAAGATGAAGGCGGAGATCGGCACGCCGGCCGGATCATCCCAGGCCGGGTCGATCACCGGATTCTGGGTGGCGGACACGGTGAAGCGGGCGTTCGGGTGCGATGCCTTGGTGCCGGACGCCGGGGTCCAGTCCTTGCCTTGCCAGTCGATCAGGTGCGCCGGAGCTTCCTTGGTCAGGCCTTCCCACCACACGTCGCCATCGTCGGTCAGCGCGACGTTGGTGAAGATGGTGTTCTCGTTCAAGCAGGACATGCAGTTCGAGTTGGTCTTGGTGTTGGTGCCAGGGGCCACGCCGAAGTAACCTGCTTCCGGGTTGATCGCGTACAGGCGGCCATCCTTGCCCGGCTTGATCCAGGCGATGTCGTCGCCGATGGTGGTGACTTTCCAGCCGTTGAAGGTCGCCGGCGGGATCAGCATGGCGAAGTTGGTCTTGCCGCAGGCCGATGGGAAGGCGGCCGCCACGTAGTGCTTCTTGCCCTCTGGCGATTCCACGCCCAGGATCAGCATGTGTTCCGCCAGCCAGCCGTCGCCGCCAGCCTGGGCTTCCTTGTAGCCCATGGTGGAGGCGATACGCAGCGCGAAGCACTTCTTGCCCAGCAGCGCGTTGCCGCCGTAGCCGGAGCCGTAGGACCAGATTTCACGGGTGTCCGGGAAGTGGACGATGTACTTGGTCGGGTTGCATGGCCATGGCACATCCTTCTCGCCGGCCGCCAGCGGCTTGCCGACAGTGTGGATGGCCGGCACGAATTCGCCATCGGTGCCCAGCACGTCGTACACGGCCTTGCCCATGCGCGTCATGGTGCGCATATTGACGGCCACGTAGGGCGAGTCGGACAGTTCCACGCCG
This sequence comes from Pseudoduganella guangdongensis, assembly GCF_009857475.1. Taxonomy (GTDB): domain Bacteria; phylum Pseudomonadota; class Gammaproteobacteria; order Burkholderiales; family Burkholderiaceae_D; genus Rugamonas; species Rugamonas guangdongensis. The sequence goes on from NZ_WWCJ01000015.1 coordinate 114,682, forward strand.
ATGTGGGCGATTGGCGAACCCAGCGGGCCCATTGAGAACGGCACCACATACATGGTACGGCCGGCCATGCAGCCGTCGAACAGGCCGTTCAGGGTGCCGCGCATTTCTTGCGGGTCGATCCAGTTGTTGGTCGGGCCGGCCTCCTCCTTGGTCTGCGTGCAGATGTAGGTGCGGTCTTCCACGCGAGCAACGTCGGATGGGTCGGAGCAAGCCAGGTAGGAATTCGGGCGCTTGGCTTCGTTCAGCTTTTTCATGGTGCCGGCGGCAACCATTTCCGCGCACAGGCGGTCGTATTCTTCCGCCGAGCCATCGCACCAGTAGATGCGTTCAGGCTTGGTCAATGCGGCGACTTCCGCCACCCAATTGATCAGCTTTTGCTGTTTGATGTAAGCTGGCGCGTTCATTGTTGCGACGCCTCCCATAACGGGCTGATTCATAGTACCTCCAATGCCAATAAAGAATTCTGTCTTGTCCCGGCACGGCAGGAATCGTCGTCAGCTGATAGCTTGCGCGCTGAAGACAGGATGCTTCGGCGGAGTACGGCGGTTCTGTCGATGCGCCCGATTTCTCGAGGGCGCGCGCGCCTGGCGGGGGTGGGCACAGGCGCTGGAACATGTGCTGCTGGAGCCGGTTTGGGCTCCCTGAATTGCGCCGATTGTACACCTGCGTCCCGGCCTTTCCGACAAAAATGTAGGAATAATGGTTGAGCAAAGTAGTAGGCTATTCCAGATATTCACAATCCCGTTATTTCCCTACCATTTTCATCACAAAATCTGCTAACTGCCATGAAAATCGCCATCCTTGATGATTACCAAAATGCAACCAGTGGCTTGAAATGCACTAGCCTGCTGGCCGGGCACGAGGTCAAGGTGTTCACCAATTCCGTGCGCGGCATGGGCCAGCTGGTGGCGCGCCTGGCGCCGTTCGAGGCGCTGGTATTGATCCGCGAACGCACTGCCTTCAACCGCGCGTTGCTGTCGAAGCTGCCGAACCTGAAAGTCATTTCCCAGACCGGCAAGGTGAGCGGGCATATCGATATGGAGGCCTGCCGCGATCTCGGCATTACGGTGCTGGAAGGCGCGGGTTCACCGACCGCGCCGGCCGAGCTGACCTGGGCCCTGGTGCTGGCGGCGCGGCGCAAGCTGTTCCAGTACGCCGGCAAGCTGCGCGACGGCCAATGGCAGCAGGTATCGATCCGGCATGAGCACAACACGCTGGGCAAGGTGCTGGCCGGCAGCACGATGGCAATCTGGGGCTACGGCAAGATCGGCCAGCTGGTGGCCGGCTACGCCAAGGCCTTCGGCATGCGGGTGATGGTCTGGGGCAGCGCTGGCAGCCGCGCCGCCGCCGTGGCCGATGGCTACCAGGCCGCCGCCTCGCGCGACGCCTTCTTTGCCGAGGCCGATGTGCTGTCGCTGCACCTGCGCCTGGCCGACGCCACGCGCGGCATTGTGACGGGCGACGACCTGGCGCGCATGAAGCCCGACGCCCTGTTCGTCAACGTCAGCCGCGCCGAGCTGGTGGCGCCCGGCGCGCTGGAAGCCGCGCTGGGCGCCGGCTGCCCCGGCTACGCCGCGCTCGATGTCTTCGAAACTGAACCCTTGCCGGAAAGCTCGCCGCTGCTGCGCATGCCGAACGTGCTCTGCACGCCCCACCTCGGCTACGTCGAGCAGGACAGCTACGAGCTCTACTTCCGCCACGCCTTCCAAAACCTTGTCGCCCACATCAACCGCTGAACCCTTCTCACCCCGCCGTTGGCACGGACTGGGTGGCCGGGGGCAGGATGTGGGGCTGGCTCCAGAGTCCGGCCCAGCCTGGGGGCCAGGCGATCGTTGGGCCGCTATAGGGCTTGAGGTTGGCGCGCACGGGGACCACCGGGACGGGCGGCATCTCGGTCAGCGGGGCGCCGGGCGCGCGCGCCATGTCGAGGCTGTACATATAGCCGGGCAAGAGGGCGTCGCACACCTGAGCGAACCAGGCGCTGTGGTCTTCGTCGCGGCCCAGCGCTTGCGCCAGGCCTTGCGGGTCAAAGCGGGCCAGGGCGTGCACCAGTTCCTCGGTGCTGGCGCCGGGCTGGTCGCCCCAGCCCATGACGGGGTTGAAGATGTAGTCGGCGCCGGAGCCGTACCAGCCTTCGCGCCAGGAGCGCTGCATCCAGTCGCGCGGGCCGGTGAACAAGTGCCAGCGCCAGTGCAGGCCGGAGGGCTTGGGCCAGGAGTACAGGTATAACTTTTGGTAGCCGGCGCGGTGCAACTCGCGCACCACGGCCATCAGCCGGGCGTGCGGCATGCGGTCGGGCGGGGCGCGCCGGAACAGGATCGCTTCGCCATCGGCAAATTGCACCTCGTCGCTGGAGAGATTCAGGTCGAGCGTGCGCGCTTCGTTGCCGAAGCGGGCGGAAATCCAGCCTGTGAGCAGGTTCACTGCGGTGATGACTCCGTAGCCGCGATAGCGGTGGAAAATCACGGTTCCGGGGGCGAGCGCTTTCATGGTGGTGCCGGGCAAAGAAGCCAGTGTAGTCAACCGTTGGGCGGAATGCCAGCCGAAGTACGCAAACTTTTTCGGCTATCATGCTCGCCATTCATTGATTTCATTTTAATTCATCATGACCCTGCGCATCATTGCCACCGGTGGCACCTTCGACAAGCATTACAACGAACTGAACGGCACGCTGGCCTTCGCTGAAAGCCATTTGCCGGCGGCTATCAAGCGTGCGCGCATCACCACGCCGTGCGCGCTGGAAGTGGTGTCGCTGCTCGATTCGCTGGATATGGTCGAGGCCGACCGCCAGCGCGTGCTGGCTGCCTGCCAGGCGGCCAGCGAGAAGGCGATCGTCATCGTGCACGGTACCGATACCATGCCGCAAACCGCAGCGGTGCTGGGCCCGGCGATCAAGGATAAGACCATCGTCTTCACCGGCGCCATGATCCCTTACGAGATCGATCATTCGGACGCGTTCTTCAATATGGGCTTTGCCTGCGGCGTGGCGCAAGTGCTGCCGCCGGGCGTGTATGTGGCGATGAATGGCCAGATCTTTGCCTGGGATAACGTGCAGAAAAACAAAGCGGCTGGAGTGTTCCAGCCGCTCTGACGGTTTGCCTGCCCGCGTCAGGACTTGTTGGGCAGCGCCAGCACCTCGTGGCGCGCCTTCGGTTCCAGCGCGTCCAGCCTGGTGTGGCTGGCGGCGGCCGAGGTGCCTGCCAGCAGGCGCTGGCCGTTGGCGTCGTAGTCCTGCATGACGGCCGCCATGGCGCCGGCCAGCGTGGCCGAACTGCTCTGCCCCGGCGGCATGGTGAGGCTGGATGGGGTCGGCAGGCTGGCCGGTGCTTCACCAGTGCGGATGGCCTGCGCCAGTTCGCTCACGGCTTTGCTCAGCGGTGATTGGGCGAACCAGACGTCGACCATTTCATGCTGCGTGCCATCGGTCGTGGTATAGCTCGATGCCAGGCCGACGATGTTTTCTTGCTGCTGGCGATGCATGGCCTGGGCTGCAAGGTTGAGCTCGGCGATATTGCGCTGGGCCAGTGTGCTGAGCTCGCCGGACTGGGTAATGCCGTCGGCGTTGGCATCAACCCAAATGCGCAATTCCCCATAGGCCCGGTCGGCGGCGCTGATCACGCCATCCTTGTTACTGTCCAGTTCGGACAAGGCTTGGTAACCATCTTTTGCCTTACTGCCGTCGGCAAGCCTGGTGCCGCTGCCGAACAGTTCAGCGCCATCGTTGATGATGCCGTCGCCATTCAGGTCGCGCACCAGCATGCCGTCGCCCTGGCCGACCCAACCGGTCTGGCCGGATTGACCGTCGGCATCGACGTCGAACTGCACGCCAGCCGCCAGGCCGAGGGTTTGCACGCCGCCGCCATCGAGGTCGAGCGCAATCGGAGTCTGCCAGAACGCCAGCAACTGCTCGCCACTCATCAGCGCGATTTGCGCGGTGGAGACGGCGCCAACTTGCTGCGTCGTAAAGGCCTTCAGCTGCGTGGTGGACATGGCCGCCAATTGCTGCGCCGTCAGCGATTTAATCTGGACGGTCGAAATGGCGATGACCTGCTGGGTTTGCAGCGCCGCCACCTGCATGGTCGACATGCTGCGCAGGACCAGGCCCTTCATGGCAGCCAGGTCGAGGGTTTCCAGGGCAACGATATCGTCGGTCGACAGCGCTTCCAATTGGCGCGACGTCAACGCCGCCACCTGGGCGGTGGTCAGGCCGGCAATCTGCAGGGTCGACAGGGCGGCGATCTTGTCCTCATCGAGGCCGGCAAACACAGTGGCTTTGATGGAGGCGATATCGCCGGTATCGAGTGCGGCAAACGCATCGGTCGAGAGGGCCGCCAGCTGCTTGCTGCTCAGCACGCCGATGTGCTTGGAGGTCAAGCCCAAGGCATGCGAACTGGTCAGCACAGCCAGGGCGCTGGTGCTGAGCGACATGAACTGGCGCGAACCCAGCGAACCGAGTTGGTCGCTGCTCAGCGCCAGCAATTGGGCGCTGCTCAGGCCGGCAAGCGCGCCGGTGCTCAGCGCCGACAAGCCTTCGGTATCCAGGGCGGCGATGAAGTCGGTCGACAGGCCGGCGATCTGGCGGCTGCCGATGGCGCGGAACTGGGCCGAATTCAGCGCGTTCAGTTGCGCCGTGTTCAGCATGGCAAACTGCTCGCTCTCCATGCCGGAAATGACATTGGTGCGCAGGGCGCCGATATCCGCCGTTTCAATCGCGGCCATGGCGTCGGAGGACAGGGCATTCACCTGGACGGCGCTCAGTCCCGCGAACTGCTGGCTGCTCAAGCCAGCGACTTGTTCGGTTTTCAGGCCCGCCAGCGCGGCGGTCTGGAGCGCGCCCACCTGGCGCGTGCTCAGCGCCGACAGTTGCGCCGTGCTGAGGGCAGCAATATGGCTGGAGCTGAGTTGGCGCAAGGCGCCGGTGCTCAGGGCTCCCACTTGCAGCGAGGTCAGGCTGTCCAGGTCATCGTCGGCCAGCGCCAGGAACTGGCGGCTGGTCAAGGCTGCTATCTGCGCCGTGGTGAGCGCGGCGATATGGTGCGTGCCGAGCGCAATGATCTGGTCGGTCGTCAGTCCGCTAATGCTGGCGGTGCGCACCACGGCCAGATCGGCCGTTTCCATCGCGGCGATATCTTCGGTCGAGATCATCGACAGCTGGCCTTTGCTCAGCAAGGCAGCTTGTTCCGTACTGAGCCCCACGACCTGGGCCGTGGTCAGGCCGGCCATGGCACTGCTGCGCAGGGCGGCGAACTGGCTGGAGGTGAGGCTGTCGAACAGGCTGCCGGCGCCGGCGCCCAGTACCGGGATCTGTTCCGACGTCAGCGCGGCAATCACGTGCGTGCGCAACCCGGCAATGGCATTGGTGGCGATGACGCTGATATTGTCGGTCGACAGCGCGGCAAACTGGTTGGGCGTCAGACCGCCCAACTGGACCGAAGTCAGGGCCGTGAACTGGGTGGTTTGCAGGCCTTGGATGCCTTTGGTCGAGAGCGCTTCTAACTGGCGTGTGCCGAGAGCCCGCAACTGGTCGGTGCTCAGGCTTGCCACCTGGTCGCTGCGCAGCCCATTCAGCAGATTGCGGCTGAGGCCGGCGATGCTGGTAGTGCTCAGCTGCGACAAGGCGCTGCTCGACAGCGCGACCAAGTGGCGCGTGTTCAGGGCCGCCGCCTGCTTCGAGGTCATGGCCGCGATCTGACTGCTGGTCAGCAGGCTGACCTGGTCGGAACTCAGGCCGGCAATCGCGCCCGTGCTGAGCGCGGCAAAGTCGGCAGTTTCAATCGCGACCAGGGCCGCGCTCGACAAGCCGTTCAGCTGGACGGCCTTCAGCGCGCTGGCCTGCTCGGTGGTCAAGGCGGCGATCTGGCTGCTGCTCAAGCCTTGCAGCGAGCTGCTGCGCAGGGCGCCGATCTGGCCCGAGCTCAGGCTGGCGATCTGGGTCGTGCTCAAGGCGCTTAGCTGGACCGAGCTGAGGGCGGTCATGATGCGCGTGCCGAGCGCGGCCAGTTCGCTGGTCGAGAAGGAAGCGATCATATCGGACGGCAGTGCCGCCAATTGGCGGCTGTTCAGGATGCCGAACTGGGCGGTGGTGAGCGCCTCCAACTGGGCGCTGGTCATCACGGCCAGCTGCGCCGTGCTCAGGGCCATGATGGCGCTGCTGCGCAGGGTGGCCACGTCGGCGGTGGACAGGGCCAGGATATCGTCGGTGCCGAAGGCGCGCATCTGGGCGCCGATCAGGGCGGCAATCTGGCCGCTGGTCAGGGCTTCGATCTGGGCGGTGCTGAAGGCCGCCAGCTGGGCAGTGCCCAGGGCGCGCACGAAATCGCTGCTGAGCACCACCAGGTCTTGCAGCTCCATGCCGGCGATGGCCCTGGTGCTCAGGGAGCTGGCCTGGCGCGTGGCCAGGGCGCTGGCCTGCGCGGTGGTGATGGCGGCCATTTGCTCTGCGGTCATGCCTTTCAGGGCGGTTTGCGACACGGCGCGCAAATCCTCCACCTGCATGGCCGCGATATTGGCCGTGCTCATGCTGGCGAAACTGCGCGAGGTCAGGCCTGCCACCTGTTGCGGGGTCAGTGCGACGATCTGGGCCGTGTTCAGGGCGGACAGGAAGCCGGTATTGACACTCGCGGCCCCATTCACGTTCAGCGGCCGCAGCGCGGCGATCACGGCCGGCGTCAGGGCGCTGAGGTTGGCGGTGGGGATGGCCGCCAGGCGCGCGCCTGCCACCGCTGCCATTTGCGTCGGTGAAAACGCAGCTATCTGGCCGGCATTCAGCGCTGCCCAGTCCGCAGTGGAGATCGCTGCGACTTGCGTCACCGTCAGTGCCGCCAGCTGGGCGGTGGTCATATCTGTGATCGTGCTCATGGGTCACCCGCCATGCCTAAGGACTGCTTAGGTTACCACAAAAGGACCCTGATTAATTCCGGAAGGCAATACCTTGCCTAAAAAAACGACAGTAGCGGCGCCGCTACAGGGGGAATGGCCGGGCATTGCCCGGCCGAAATACTTGCAAAATAAAAGGTTCAGGCCTTGGCTTCGCCGCCGAGGGCTTCCACCACATCGTTGAGCAACTTGTTGAGCTCGCCGGTCATGAGCATGAAGTCGCCGTCGAAGCGCTCGTCGTCATTGCGGGTGACGGCGTCGTTTTCCTTCATCACGTCGAGCGGCTTGACGCTCTTGATGGCCAGCGCCTCGGTCAGCACGAAGCTGATCTTGCTGTCCCAGGTCATGGCCAGGCGGGTGCACTGCTTGCCGGCGGCAATGTGGCGGCGCACTTCTTCCGGCTCCAGGGTGTGGCGCACGTAGCGCACGGCGGCCTTGCTCTCGCCGGTGGCGCGCAGTTCGGTGTCCATGTCGACGGTGAAGCCGGCCGGCGCTTCGTCGTCCTGCAGCCAGGCGGTCATGACGCCGACCGGCGAGCGCTGCACGCGCAGGCTTTCGATCGGCATGCGGTCGACGGCTTTCAGCAGCATCTTGATGATGTCGTCGGCCTTGGCCGGGCTGGCGGCATCGACCACCAGCCAGCCATTGACCGGGTCGATCCAGCACCAGGTGTTGCCGCGGATGGTGAAGGCGCGCGGCAGCAGTTCGTCGTGCACGCGTTCCTTGAGTTCTTTCATGGCTTTCTTGCCGGGGGCGAAGCCTTGCTGCTCTTCCAGCTCGGCGGCGCGCGCCTTGGCCACCTGGTTGACCACGGTCGATGGCAGCAGCTTTTTCTCGGTGCCTAGCACCAGCAGCATCTGCTTGTTGACGACGTGCACCAGGCCGCCGTTCGGGCGCGGCTTGTCCCAACCCTGGCGCATCAGCTCATTGCTGCTGGCGGGGGAGAAGGCTTGCGACTGAAGGGCTTCTTCGAGTTGTTCTGGCGTAAATGCCCAAGGGGCAGGCAGGCGGTAAACCTGGAGATTCTTGAACCACATAAACGTTATCGACCTTGATCAGCTTTTTCCACGGGAACGACATTCTACATGGCTCATCAGGGGCAAGTCATGACCTTTGTCTTATTGCCGTCACGGAAGGGGTCCTGGCCCCGGGCGCCGACCAGATTGGTGTATTCGCAATACTCCTGGTTGCCTTTGCGGTAGCGCTTCATGGTCACGCCATCGCCCAGGTCCGAGCTCTGCTCCAGCACCCAGTCCTTGTTCTGTGCCTTGCTGATGGCCATGCCCAGTTTGGTGTCGGGCTGGATATAGGTGGCAAACTTGTTCAGGCTTTCCTTGCGCAGCTGGCGGTCGACCCCGGCGGCGGCGTGGCGCGCGCGTTCCAGGGCGGTTGCCGGGACCTGGTCCGGTACCGCAAAGGGGTCGGGCGCAGCGGAGGCGGCCGGCACGGTCACGGCTTCGGCCACGGGCGTGGCGTTGTCGGCGGCGGCCGGCGCGCTGGCCGTGCGGGTGGCTGGCGCCGGCGGCG
>NZ_WWCJ01000016.1 GCF_009857475.1 Pseudoduganella guangdongensis
GCCGTGCCAGGCGCGGCCGCGCCGGCCAGCGCCCCGTCGGCCAGCCCGCCCGATGCCGCCGCGCCGGCCGCCACTCCACCTGCCGCGCCCAACGCCCCAACCGTGGTTCCCAATGCAAGCAAATAACGCTGTGCCGACCGTCAAGCGCCGCCTGACGTCGATGATCTACGAAATCCTGCTGGCCGTCGCCGCCCTCTTCCTGCCGCTGCTGATCGTGGAGTTCGCTACCCAGGCCGCCATTACGCCGTTCGCCTGGCATATCCGGCAAGCCACGGTTTTCGTGGTGCTGGGCATCTATTTTGTGCACCAGTGGACGCGCAAGGGCCAGACCCTGGCCATGCAGACCTGGCGCATCAAAGTGGTGCGCCCGGGCTTTGCCAGCCTGCCGGTCGGCACCGCCATGTTGCGCTACCTGCTGGCCTGGCTGTGGGTGGTGCCGGCCATCCTGCTCGACTATCTGCTCCACCTGGAGCGCTGGCATGCGCTGTACGCGCTGCTGGGCGGCGTGCTGGCCTGGTCGCTGACCGCCTTCCTCGACAAGGACCGCCAGTTCCTGCACGACAAGCTGGCCGGCACCCGCCTGGTTCAGCTGCCGAAGCCCGAAAAACAGCTTAAGCAGTGAAATCCACTGTTGCGTTTGTGTAGCACAAACGCGATTTTTCCCCGCCAGCAAAAGCCCCTTCGCCGCCGGCAAAATCACGCCTTTTTCCGTCCAGATATACTTGATTCCAGGCTGCCGTCCCCGACTGAGACGCGCGGCCGCCCTTGCCTGGTCCTGGTTCGTGCGCCCCTGAAACCGCCGTATCAACCGTGACACCCCCCCCCTTTGTTGGAGGAATCATGTTACGAGTTAAGCTGAGCATCGTCGGCACCATCCTTGTCCTGAACACATTCGTGCCGGGCTTTGCCGCCACATATAGCAACGGCACCGGCACCACCACGTTCGACGTCTCGATGAAGATCATCGCCAACTGCGTTATCTCGGCATCGGCCCTGGATTTCGGCCAATCGCAAGGCGTACTGAACACCGCCGTCAACGTCAATACCTCGCTGAGCGTCACCTGTACCAACACCACGCCATATAACGTCGGCCTGAGCGCCGGCAGCGGCAGCGGCTCGACCGGCACCACCCGCTACATGAGCGGCACCGGCGGCAATACCGCCACGGTGGCGTTCAACCTGTTCCAGACCGCTGGCGCCACCTTGTGGGGCGATACGCAGGGCACCAACACCGTGGGCGGCACCGGCAACGGCAATGCCCAGCCGCTGACCGTGTACGGCCAGGTACCGGCCCAGACCACGCCGATGCCGGACACCTACCGTTCCACCATCACTGCGACGGTGTACTTCTAGGGCATGCGCAGGCTGGCACTCCTGCTGTTCCTCGCTTTGCCGGCTGCCGCCGCGGGTGCGGCCAGCTTGCAGATTTCCCCCGTGTCCCTGCTGCTGCGCGGCGAGCAAAGCGCTACCGCGCTCCAGCTGCGCAACGCCGGCGAGGCGCCGATCTTCGGCCAGGTGCGCGTCTTTACCTGGGACCAGAAGGGCAGCGAGGATGTGCTGCAGCCAACGCAGGATGTCGCCGCCAGCCCGCCGCTGGTGCAGGTCGGCCCCGGCGAAACGCAGCTGATCCGCCTGATCCGGCTTGGCCCGGCGGCGCAAGAGGAGCGCACCTACCGCGTGCTGATCGACGAAATCACGCGCGAAGGCGAGCCGCAAGCGGCGGGCGTGGATTTTCGCCTGCGCTATTCGATCCCCTTGTTCATGCGGCCGGCCGGCGAGCCGCAGCCGCCGCGCCTGGCCTGGCGCCTGTTCCGCAGCGAGGCGGGCTGGATGCTGTCCATCGCCAATAGCGGCGGCATGCACGCCCAGATCGGCGCGATGACCATGGCCGCGCCGGGCGCTGCGGCGCACGAAATCAGTAAAGGCCTGTTCGGCTATGTGCTGCCGGGCCGCACGCGCGAGTGGCTGCTGCCCTTGCCTGCCGCGACGCCGCTGGCAGCCGAGGTGCAGGTCGAGGCGCAGGTCAATGGCAAGCCTGCGTCGCTTACGGTGCCTGTCACGCGGTGAGCGTCGGGCAAGGCGCTGCCGCTCTTGCGCTCCCGGCCATGGCCTTGGTACTGGGGCTGGGCCTGGCGGCCAACCCGGCCAACGCGCAGGGGCAAGCGCAAACGCTGGCGCCGGCAACGGTGGAGTTATTCCTGGAGGTGAGTGTGAACGGTGAAGCGAGCGGCCAGTTGCTGCGATTCCGGGAAGGTGCGGGCGGCCTGCGCACCAGCGCGGCCAACCTGCGCCTGCTCGGCATCGACGTGCGCCGCCTCGGCCTGCGCGGCGGCGAAGAGGAGGTGGCGCTGGGCGCCCTGCCCGGCCTGCGCTACGACTACGACCGCGCGCGCCAGCGCATTGCCCTGCTGCTGGACGACGCCCTGCGCGAGCCGCTGCGGCTCGATGCGCGCGTGGACGACAAAGCGCCGCCGCAGCGCGCCACGCCGGGCGTCGTGCTGAACTATGACGTCATCGGCCAGGTGCGCCCGCAGCGCTCGGCGATCGCCTTCAATGAACTGCGCTATTTCAACGACCACGGCGTTTTCTCCAGCACCGGCCTGCTCACGCTGTCGCGCCAGGGCAACGACTACCTGCGCTATGAAAGCGCGTGGAGCAGCTCCGACCCGGACACCCTGCGCACCTGGAAGGTGGGCGATGCCATCACCTCCTCGCTGCCATGGAGCCGCGCGGTGCGCATTGGCGGCATCCAGTGGCGCAAGAGCTTCGATCTGCGGCCCGACTTGCTGACCTATCCGGTGGCCTCGGTGCAAGGCAGCGCGCTCGTGCCTTCGGCGCTGAGCGTGTACGTGAACGGCATCCAGCAATACGGCACCAGCGTGCCGGCCGGGCCATATGTGGTGAACCGCGTGGCAGGATTCAGCGGCGCCGGCCAGGCCACTGTCGTCACGCGCGACGAGATGGGGCGCAGTAATGTCATCGAGGTGCCGCTGTACGTCGATACCCGCCTGCTGGCGCAAGGCCTGTCCGAATATTCCGTGGAGGCGGGTTTCATGCGGCGCGACTACGGCAGCCGCTCCTTCGCCTACCGCAAATCGCCGCTCGCCAGCGCCTCGCTGCGCTATGGCGCCAGCGACCGCCTGACATTGGAGGCGCATGCGGAAGGCGCCGCCTCCGGCGCGACAGCCGGCGGCAGCGTCCTGTGGGGCCTGGGCCAGGCCGGCGTGCTGAGCGCCAACGCCGCCCTCAGCAAACAAGGCGGCCGGCAGGCCGGCCTGGGCTACCAGTACATCAGCCGGCGCTTCAGCGTGGACCTGGCCGCGCTGCGCGCCGACGCGCGCTACCAGGACCTGGCCAATGCCGACGGCACGCAGCCGGCGCGCCGCACCGACCGCGCCGCCGTCAGCATGGCCTTGGGCCAGGCCAGCAGCATCGCCGTCAGCTACATTGCCTTCGACACGCCCCAGTCTGCCCCGGCGCGCATTGGCTCGCTATCGGTGTCCACCTATCTCGGGCGCAGCCTGTTCCTGACCGTATCGGCCTTCCAGGATTACCGCCAGCGCAGCAACAAGTCGCTCTTTTTCAGCTTATCCACCACCTTTGGCGAGCGCACCTCGGCCAGCGCCAATGCCGGCCGCCAGAACGGCAACCGGCAGCATAACTTCAGCCTGGTGCGCCCGCCCGACTTCGAGGGCGGTACCGGCTGGTCGCTGCAGCAAGGCGCCATCGGCAGCAGCACCTATCGCCAAGCGCAGTTGCAGTACCTGGGGCGCTACGGCCAGGCCAGCGCCATCGTGCAGCAAAGCGGCGATTCGGAAAGCGCGGCGCTGGAACTGGCGGGCGCCGTGGTGCTCATGGACGGCACGCTGGCGGCGGCGCGCAGCGTCGGCAACGGCTTTGCGCTGGTCTCGGCCACGCTGGAAGGGCTGCCCGTGGTGCACGACAACCGCGTGCTCGGCAAAACCAATAGCAGCGGCTACCTGCTGGTGCCGAACCTGAACCCCTTCACCGCCAACCGTATTTCGCTGGACGTGACCAATGTCGCCGCCGATATCAACGTCGGCACCACCCATGCCAACGTCGCCCCGCGCAACCTGAGCGGGCTGCTGCTGCGCTTCCCGATCACGCGCTACCGCGCCGCCAGCATCGTGCTGACCGACGCCGCCGGCCGCCACCTGGCGCCGGGCACGCCGGTGCGCCACCGCGAAAGCGGGGCGGAAACGGTGGTGGGCTACGACGGCGTGGTGTTTGTCGACGGCCTGCGGGAGCAGAACCACCTGGAGGCCGGCAGCGGCGCCAGCGCCTGCAGCACCAGCTTCCGCTACCAGCCGGCGCCCGACACGCCGGTTACGCGCATCGGCCCGCTGGCCTGCCAACCCGGCCCAGGGGCGCCATGAAGCGCGCGCACCGCCTGCGTCCGCCGAACCGGCTGGCCCTGCCGGCCCTGCTGCTGCTGCTGGCGGCCGCCCCGGCGGCGCACGCCGACCTCTGCAGCGCCTCGCTCAGCAACCTGAACTTCGGCAATGTCAGCCCGATCACTGGCAGCGATATCTACGCCAGCGCCAGCGGTAACGTCAGCTGCAGCTGGAGCTTGCTCAACCCCACGCCGCCCTTCCTGCTGCTACTGCCGAAAGTAACGGTCTGCGTGAACATCGGCCTGGGCAGCAATTCCAGCGCGACCACCCCGCGCACCCTGGGCAACGGCGCCAACCGCCTGCAATACAACCTGTACCGCGACGCCACCTACTCCGCCGCCGCCATCTTCGGCGGCCCGGCCACGCCGGCCACGCCCACCCCGCTGACCGTGGGCGGCACCTCGCCCAACCTGATCACGGGCGGCACCATCAATATACCTTTCACGGTCTACGGCAAGATTCCGGCCGGCGCGGCGCTGGCGGCGGTTCCGACCAGCAGCGACAGCGATACCGTGTACACCTCCAGCTTCGCCGGCAACGCCACGATCAACTACGCCTTCTACAACCTGGTGGCGCCAGCCTGCACGGCCGGCAGCAGCGCCAGCTTCACCTTCCAGGTCAACGCCACGGTCATCAACGACTGTACGATTTCCGCCGCGCCGGTGAACTTCGGCAGCAACGGCGTGCTGAATGGCACGGTGCGCGCCACCGGATCGCTTTCGGTCCGGTGCACCAATAACAATGCCTACCGGATTACCCTGAACGGGGGCAGCGTGGCGAGTGACGTGACAGCGCGCAAAATGAAGCCCGCCAGCGGCAGCGGACGCATCGCCTACCGCCTGTCGCAAACGCTGGACGGGCCGATCTGGGGCGATGGCACAGGCAGCACGGCGGTGCATACGGGCACCGGCACAGGCAATACGACGGGAGTGACGATTTACGGGATGGTGCCGGCCCAGACTACGCCGGCGCCAGGGGACTACAGCGATACGGTGCAGGCCACCATCGCGTTTTAGAACGTAATGGTGACGAGCTTGGGATCGGCGGCGTTGGCGGCCTTGGCGGCGCTGCTGTCGGTGCCGGCGAGGATTTGCGGGGCAGGCGCCGTAACGGCGGTGGGCTGGCTGATCGCATAAGGCGTGGCCAGGTCGCAGTGAACGGACTGCTGCTGCGCAGTGGCCTGCACCTTGCAGGATTCGACGATGGTGAAGCTGACCTGGATGCTGGCCGAGCGGCTTGCAGCATGCGTGTCATGTGCCAGCGCGACAGCAACGACCAACAGCAGCGATTGAACAACTGTTTTCATTTGATTCCTGTCAGCACAGGCTTGTCTGGGGAGGCTTTCGCCTGCAGCCGGCGCGTTGATCATTGTTTAGGATGATTTCCTACTGGAACTGATAGTAGCATGCCTAGCGGCAATTATCACCAAATATCACCAATAATCACCGCACGTGGCAGGCGCCCAACGACGAAATGGCAAGCTTGCAGTAGAGCTATTGTGGCCCGATTGGCGCGCTATACTGGATTGGGACAAAGGGAGGTCACCATGGACAAAGACAGCAGTTTTACCGGTTCCATTCCGGAAACTTATGAGCGCGCCCTGGTGCCGCTACTGTTCGCGCCGTACGCCACCGACATGGCGCGCCGCCTGGGACAGCGCCGGCCGCAGCGCATCCTGGAGGTCGCGGCCGGCACCGGCGCCGTCACCCGCCACCTGCTGCAGGAATGCCCGCAGGCGCACATCGTTGCCACCGACCTGAACGAAGCCATGCTGGAGCAGGCACGCCGCGCCGTCGCCTCGCCGCGCGTCGAATGGCGCCAGGCCGACGCCCAGCAACTGCCCTTCCCCGACGCCGATTTCGACGCCCTGGCCTGCCAGTTCGGCGTGATGTTCTTCCCCGATAAGCTGCGCGCCTTCAGCGAAGCGCGCCGCGTGCTCAGGCCGGGCGGCCTGTATTGTTTTAACGTGTGGGATGGCATCAGCCATAACGACTTTTCCGCCACCATCAATCACGCGCTGGCCAAAGTATTTCCCGACGACCCGCCGCGCTTCCTGCCGCGCGTCCCCTTCGGCTACCACGACGTTGAGCTGATCCGCAGCGAACTGGCGCGCGCCGGCTTTAGCGGCGCCGTCACGCACGAAGTGGTGGCCGCCAGCAGCCGCGCCGAATCGGCCCACATCACCGCCATGGCCTTATGCCAAGGCTCCCCGCTGCGCGCCGATATCGAAGCGCGCGCGCCGGGACGGCTGCAGGAAGCGACCGATGCCGCCGCCGCGGCGCTGGCCGAAAAGTTCGGGCCCGGCCCTAGCGAGGCCCGCATGCAGGCCATCGTCTTCACCTGCGAGGTCTAGGCGCGCTTACTCAGGCGGCGTGAATTTACGCAGCAAGGCGCCTTTGGCGTTGAAGACAAATCCCTTGCCGCCCACCAGCCTGGAGTCCTGGCACTCTGGGACGGTACAGCGCCGCACGCAATCCTGGCACGCTTGCGCTTCGCCGTTCCGGAACGCCAGGCAGGCATCGTAGACGGGCGGGACGACGATGCGGAAGGAGCCGGCGCGGAAATAGCCGCATTTGCCTTGCGCGGTAAACCGTCCCACGCCCTGTTCGGCATCGGGGAAATCGAAATCGCCGGTGTGCGCGATGCCCGGCACCACGACCACGCCGCGCCGGTTGACCGCCACCAGCTCGCGCGGCGCCTCGATCACGATGAGCGCCATGCCGGACTTGTTCAGCTCCAGGCGGTCCAGGTATTGCCGCTTCACCTGGCGCACCTTGCCTGCCGTCTCCAGGCAACTGGCCGACCAGTCGCCGCCTTGCGGACAAGGGTCGGCGGCCAGGGCCGGGCTGGCAATGAGGGCAAGCAGGCATGCCAGCAGGAAGGCGCGCATTACTTCGATCCCTTGGGCGGAAAATCGTAGACGCGGGCCCCGCCCACATCCTCATCGTCATCCAGGGCCAGGTCGCCACGCTCGAACGCGGCCAATATCTCCAGCGCCGGTTCCAGCTCGGACTCGGGCACCATCACGCGCGCGCCGCCAATGGCCGGCGCCAGCAGCAGCGCCGCCTGCACGTGCTGGTCGTCCATGACCGTAGCGTGCAGGCCCGCCGCGCGCAGGCAGCCGCACAGGATGAAGGCATCGGCCGGCACCAGGCAGCGCCGTACCAGGCAAAAACTGGTGTTCATGGGCTGATGTTACTACTTAGCAAAGGATGACGCGCCGTGAAGGCCGCCAGGTGTTCCAGCAACGCGCGCACGCGGGCCGGCAGGTAGCGTTGCTGCGGCCAGACCGCGTACACCGTGCGGCACTGCGGGGTCCAGCCCGGCATCACGCGCTGCAGCGCGCCGGACTGCAGGCTGGCATCGCATTGCAGCTCCGGCGCCAGCACGATGCCCAGCCCCGCCTCCGCCATCAGCACCGCCAGCCGTACCTCGTTCACCCGCACGCGCGGCTCCGGGCGCAGCACGCTCTCCGTGCCACTGACAGGATCGCGCAGGCGCCATTCGCGCAGCGGCAGCGTGGCAATCGCGGCATGCTTTGCCAGTTCCGCCGCATTGCGCGGCGTGCCGTGCCGCGCCAGGTAGGCCGGCGCCGCCGCTAGCACCAGCCGCACCTCGGCCAGTTTGCGCTGGGTCAAGGTGGAGTCGGCCTGCGCGCCGATGCGGATGGCCAGGTCGGCGCCGGCCCCCACCAGGTCCTGCACCTCGTTCGACAATTCCATTTCCAGCTGCACCAGCGGGTACTGCTCAAGGAAGCTGGCCCAGGCCGGCGCCAGGATTTCGCTGGCAAAATTCACCGGCGCCAGCACCCGGATCGTGCCCTCGACCGCGCCCAGCGTGGCGTCCAGCCGCATGGTGGCCTGGCGCAGCGCCTGCACCAGCGGGCGGCATTGCTCGTAGTACTGGGCACCTTCCGCCGTGGGCTGGGTGCGGCGTGCGCTGCGGTGCAGCAGGCGATAGCCGAGCGAGGCCTCCAGCCGTTGCAGGCGGCGCGTGACGGTGGCGGTGGGCAGGCCCTCTTTTTCAGCGGCGGCGTTCAGGCTGCCCGCCTCCACGATGGCGACAAACAGGGCGAGGTCGTCTAACATGATTCCATATTTGGAATTAGAGATTGGAATTTCATCTCTAGTGTACTTCAGTGGAATTGATTACGCTTGAGCCATTGAACCAGCTCTAGGAGATACGCCATGCCTGACCTGCGCACCCGTATGATTTTTGCGGCCCTGATGTCGCTCATGATGTCGGTGATCATGAGCGGCTGGATTACCTGGCTGAACGTGGGCTTCCAGCCCAACTACGCCGACCGCTGGCTGCACGCCTTCCTGGCGGCCTGGCCGGCGGCCTTTGTCAGCGTGATGCTGATCGCGCCGACCGTGCAGCGCCTGACGCAGCGCGTTTCCGCCGCGCTGCGCTAAGGCTGGCATTAAACCCAGGCTTTGAACTCGATGCCGTTCTGCATGCTGCCCACCAGTGCGGCATAGTTTTCCTCGCTCTCGCTGAAGCCAACCAGCACGCTCGACAGCGGCGCCTTGTTATTGTCCAGCACGTCAAGCCAGTAGCGGAAGCCGTCGCTGTCCGGCGCGCGGTGCAGGACGTTCTGGTAGAGGCGCAGCAGGATATCCGCATTGTCGGGGTTGGTGCCGTAGACGTTGCGGAACTCATTGGAGTTGATGAATCCGGCCGCCGCATTGAGCAGGGAGTAGCCGCTGTCCAGCGCATTGATCCAGTAGCCCAGGCCTTCCAGGTCGGGCGCGCGGTTGAAGGCGGCCTGGTACAGGCGATAGGCCTGGCCGGCGGCGCCGTTGACGTCGAAGGCCACATCGATATCCGAGAAATCGATACGCTCGATATTCGACAGCAAGTCCTTGCCATCATTGCCCATCAGGTCGGTCACGATGATACGGTCGCCATCGACGCGCACCGAGTACTCGGAACGCTTGCCGTTGTAATAGGCTTCGTCCAGGCCGGTGCCGCCGTCCAGGTAATCGCTGCCCCGGCCGCCCAGCAGGGAGTCGCGGCCTTCATAGCCGAAGATATTGTCGTCGCCGGCGGTGCCGTTGATGTCCTCGCCTTTGATGCTGCCGTCGATATTGTTGCCGGTCAGGGTGGACAGGTCCTCGTAAATGCCGAGCGTCACGGCTTGCTGGCCGGCGCCCGCGCCCTGCCACCAGGAAGCGTCCACATAGTAGGTGCCGGTGTAAGGGGCGACAAACGTCACGTGGTCGTAGCCCCAGCCGCCGCTGAGGTCATCCTCGGCAATCGCGTTGCCACGGTCGTCGAACACCAGCAGCACGTCCGGGTCTTTGTAGCTGGTGGAGCTGAGCGAGTACATGGCACCCGCAATGCCCTTGAAGCTGAACACCGCGGCGCCGGCGGCGCCGGCGTAGTTGGCCGTGTACTGCACCGCGTTCTCGTAGTTGTGCGCGTTATAGGCCAGCATCGACAGGCGTGGCGCATAGGCCATTTCGTACTGGGTCAGTTTGGTGAAGTACGGAATGGTGGTGTAGCTCATGGCAGTCTCCTCGGTTATCCTGGTTTAAATCTTAGCCACGGATGCGGCAGGAAAAGGCAAGAATTACAATTTGTTTCGCGGCTTACAGCTTCAGCCCAGGGCCACGGGCTCAGAAACGTTCGTAGCCCTGCAGGTAACGCCACTCGCCCGGCTGCAGGCCGGCCATCGAGATGCGGCCGATGCGCTGGCGTTTGACGGCGGTGGCGTTCAAGCCGACGTCGGCGCACAGCTTGGCGACCAGGGCCGGCTTGGGCGGGCGCACGGCAAAACGCAGGCGCTGTTCATTTTGCCAGCTGACTTTCCCATTGCCCTGGTTCAGTTGCGCCAGGCCGTTGTCGGCGATGGCGCCTTCCACGTCGACGATCAGTTCCTGCTCGACCAGGGCGCCCTCCTCCACCAGCTTGCGCGTGACGCGGAAGTCCTGGGTGAAGACGAACAGGCCCGATACGCTGTTTTCCAGCGGCAGGCAGGCGGTCAGGTTGCGCAGGTGGCGCGACAGGAAGCGGGTGCGCTGGGCGTCGGCGCTGCGCGCCTCAGGCAGCAGGCAGGCCAGCGGGTCGGCGCCGGCCGGCTTGTTCAGCAGGATGGTGACGGGGGTGATTTCGAGCAGCGTGGCGTCGGGCGCCAGCACCACTTGCTGGTGCGGTGCGACGCGGACGCCCGGTTCTTCCACGATCTGGCCGTCCACGCTGACGTAGGCGCCTTCGATATAGATTTCGGCTTCGCGGCGCGAGCAGGGAAGCATGTCCGCCACGCGCTTGGCGAGGCGGACGGTGTTGTCGTCGTTGTTCATTATTGCTGGAAGTAGTGGGCGAACACGGCGGCGACCTGTTCCAGGTCGGCGCGGGTGACGTCCAGGTGGGTCACCAGGCGCAGGGTCGGCGCCATCGAGACACGGATGCGTTCTGCCGCCAGCGCGGCGTTCAGGCCTTGGCAGGCGTCGCGCGGCATGGTGACGAACAGGATGTTCGTTTGCGGCGTGCTGACTTGCAGCGCGCCGATCTTGGCCAGTTCGGCCGCCAGCCAGGTGGCATTGGCGTGGTCCTCGGCCAGGCGCTGCACATTGTTCTGCAGGGCGTACAGGCCGGCGGCGGCGATGATGCCGGCCTGGCGCATGCCGCCACCCAGCATCTTGCGCCAGCGCTTGCCTTCTTCAATCAGTTGCCTGCTGCCGCACAGGACGGAGCCAACCGGGGCGCCGAGGCCTTTGCTAAGGCAGACCGAGACGCTGTCGAAGCCTTGCACGGCTTGGCGCAGGGTGATGCCTTGCCGGACGGCGGCGTTGCAGATGCGGGCGCCATCCAGGTGGGTGGCCAGGCCGCGCTGGTGCGCAAGCGCAGTGGCTTGCTGCACGTATTGCGGCGGCAGGACTTTGCCGCCGATGGTGTTTTCCAGGGCCAGCAGCTTGCTGCGGGCGAAGTGGACGTCGTGCGGCTTGATGGCCGCTTCGATGTCGTGCAGAGCGATGCTGCCGTCCGGCTGGTTGCTGAGCGGCTGCGGCTGGATGCTGCCGAGGACTGCGGCGCCGCCGCCTTCGTACTTGTAGGTGTGCGCGTCCTGCCCGACCAGGTATTCGTCGCCGCGGCCGCAGTGAGCCAGCAAGGCGATCAGGTTGGTCTGCGTGCCGGACGGCGCGAACAGGGCTGCTTCGTAGCCGAAGGTTTCGGCGGCATAGGCTTGCAGGGCGTTGACCGTGGGGTCGTCGCCGTACACGTCGTCGCCCACGGCGGCGCTGCGCATGGCTTCGCGCATCGCGGCACTGGGCTGCGTGACGGTGTCGCTGCGCAGGTCGATCCAGCGTGCGCCGCCAGGCGCGGCGCTTGGCTGGGCGCTGGCGGCGGCCGGATAGGCCGTGCTCACGGCGCCACCTCGGCATCGGCCGACGCGGCGCCGGCGGTGGCGCCGCCGGTGTAGAAGCGTTCACCCATTTCGTCGAGGCCGATGGTGCTCAGGACTTCCTTCAGGCGTTCGGCGGGCTTGCGGCGCGGCAGGTTCTTGTAGGTGGCGACAATGAGCTCATTCTTCATGGAGTGCTCCCAGCCAACCAGCTCGGTGACGGTGACCTGGTAGCCGTGCGACTCCAGCTGCAGGCAGCGCAGCACATTGGTGATCTGGCTGCCGAACTCGCGGGTGTGGATCGGGTGGCGCCACAATTCGGTCAGCACGTTTTTGCCCAGCGCCGAGCCCTTGTTCTTGCGCAGCACGGACGCGACTTCGGCCTGGCAGCACGGCACCAGCACAATGTGCTTGGCCTTCTTCTTCAGCGCGAAGTCGATGGCGTCGTCGGTCGCGGTATTGCAGGCGTGCAGCGCGGTGACGATGTCGATCTGCTCCGGCAGCTTGTCGGAGGTGGTCGATTCGGCCACCGACAGCGGCAGGAAGCTCATGCCCGGGAAGGCGAACTTGCGCGCCAGTTCTTCCGAGCGCGCCACCAGCTCTTCGCGCGTTTCAATGCCGTAGATATGCGAGTCGTCGCCCAGCGCCTTGAAAAACAGGTCGTAGATGATGAAACCGAGGTAGGACTTGCCTGCGCCGTGGTCCACCAGCGATACCGCGCCCTTGGCCGAACGTACATCGTTCAACAGCGGCTCGATGAACTGGTACAGGTGGTAGACCTGTTTCAGCTTGCGGCGCGAATCCTGGTTCAGCTTGCCGTCGCGGGTCAGGATATGCAGCTCCTGCAGCAGCGCGACCGACTGGCCGGGCTTGACTTCAGGGATGTCGGTGACGGTGGTCGGCAGCGCTGCCGGCGCGGCCTTGGCGCCGCCGGCGGGCTTATTGCGCTTCATCGATCCACGCCTGCTGGATCGCTTCCAGCACTTTCTCGCCGCCACGCTTATGGTCGTCGTCAAAATCTTCCAGGTCGACGATCCAGTTATGCAGGTCCGTGAAACGGATGCCCGCCGGATCGATATCCGGATACTTGTCGTACAGCGCCTCGGCAATCGCCGTGACA
Source organism: Pseudoduganella guangdongensis (assembly GCF_009857475.1). GTDB lineage: Bacteria > Pseudomonadota > Gammaproteobacteria > Burkholderiales > Burkholderiaceae_D > Rugamonas > Rugamonas guangdongensis. The sequence continues at coordinate 12,884 of NZ_WWCJ01000016.1, forward strand.
TCGGTCCATTTCAGCATGGTGCACCCTCGGCTCAATGGCCGCCTTCGCTGGCGTGGTTGATGGTGTACTTCGGAATCTCGATGACCAGGTCCGCGTCCGCCACGATGGACTGGCAGGACAGGCGCGAGCACGCCTCCAGGCCCCAGGCCTTGTCCAGCAGGTCTTCTTCGGTTTCGGTCGCCTCGTTCATCGAGTCGAAACCTTCACGCACCAGCACGTGGCAAGTGGTGCAGGCGCAGGATTTCTCGCATGCGTGTTCGATATGGATATCGTTCTCCAGCAGGACGTCGCACACGGACTTCCCTGCTTCGGTTTCGATCACGGCGCCTTCGGGGCACAGCTTGGCATGCGGCAGGATGACGATTTGTGGCACTTCTATTCCTCGGTCAATTAAACAACCTGGTCCAGCGTCTTGCCGGCCAGTGCGCTGCGCACGCTGCGGTCCATGCGGCGCGATGCGAATTCTTCGGTGCCCTGGGCCAGGGCTTCGTATGCGGCTTTCACCGCGTAGTGGTCGGCTTCGCCGCTGCCGGATTTGACCAGCACGTCCATGGTCGCCTGCATCAGCGCCTGGATGGTCGCGCGCTCCTCGTCCGCCAGCAGCGCGGCGTCTTCATCCAGCGCGGCCTGGGTCGCCAGCATGATGCGCTCGGCTTCCACCTGCTCCTCGCGCAGGGCGCGCGCCTTCATGTCCGCTTCCGCCTCGGTGTGCGATTCGGACAGCATGCGCGCCACGTCGTCGTCGGCCAGTCCGTAGGACGGCTTGACGGTGATCGAGGCTTCCACGTTCGAGCGCAGTTCGCGCGCCGACACCGACAACAGGCCGTCCGCGTCCACCTGGTAGGTGATGCGGATGCGCGCCGCGCCGGCCGCCATCGGCGGGATGCCGCGCAGTTCAAAGCGCGCCAGCGAACGGCAATCGCTCACCAGTTCGCGCTCGCCCTGCAGCACGTGCACCGCCAGCGCGGTCTGGCCATCCTTGAAGGTGGTGAACTCCTGGGCGCGGGCGCAGGGGATGGTGGAGTTGCGCGGGATGATCTTCTCGACCAGGCCGCCCATGGTTTCAATCCCCAGCGACAGCGGGATCACGTCCAGCAGCAGCCACTCGTCGCCCGCGGCGCGGTTACCGGCCAGCAGGTTGGCCTGGATGGCGGCGCCCAGCGCCACCACTTTGTCCGGGTCGATATTGGCGTGCGGGATGGTGTGGAAGTACTCGCCCACCGCGCGCTGCACATGCGGCATGCGGGTGGCGCCGCCCACCATCACCACGCCGTCGATATCGTCGGCGTCGATGTTGGCGTCGCGCAGGGCCTTCTTCACCGCGTTCATGGTCTTGCCGACCAGGTGCTTGGTGATCTCGGCGAAAATTTCAGGGGTGATGCGCTGGTGGACTTCCTCGCCCGAGCGCAGCACGGCGTCGATCGTCACTTCGGCCTTGGTGGACAGCAGTTCCTTCGCTTCGCGCGCCTTCACCATCAGGGTGGCGGTGTCCTCGTCGGACAGGGGCGCCAGCTTTTCCTGCTCGTGCACCCAGCAGAACAGGCGGTGGTCGAAATCGTCGCCGCCCAGCGCGGAGTCGCCGCCGGTGGCCAGCACTTCGAACACGCCTTTGGACAGCTTGAGGATCGAGATATCGAAAGTGCCGCCGCCCAGGTCGTAGACGGCAAAGATGCCTTCCGAGCCGTTATCCAGGCCGTAGGCGATGGCCGCCGCAGTCGGCTCGGACAGCAGGCGCAGCACGTTGATGCCGGCCAGCTGCGCGGCGTCCTTGGTGGCCTGGCGCTGCGCTTCGTCAAAGTAGGCCGGCACGGTGATGACGGCGCCGACCAGGTCGTCGCCCAATGCATCTTCCGCGCGCTGGCGCAGGGTGGCCAGGATTTGCGCCGAGACTTCCACCGGCGACTTCACGCCGGCCACGGTCTTCAGCTGCACCATGCCGGGCGCATCGACGAAATCGTACGGCAGGTTCTCGGCGTAGGCGATGTCCTTCAGGCCGCGCCCCATGAAGCGCTTGACCGACACGATGGTGTTTTTCGGATCGGTGGTCTGGTGGGCTTGCGCCTTGAAGCCGATATTGGCATGGCCGTTCGGCAGGTAACGCACCACGGAAGGCAGCAGCGCATGGCCCTCCTCGTCGTTCAGCACTTCTGGAATGCTGCTACGCACGGTCGCAACCAGCGAATTGGTGGTGCCGAGGTCGATGCCCACCGCCAGGCGATGCTGGTGCGGGGCGGTCGACATGCCCGGTTCGGAAATCTGCAAAAGAGCCATGGTGAAACCTGTATTTGTTCTTTTACGCCTCGATGGCGTCGTAAGCGAAGCGCACTTCTTCGCCAAATTTTTCGATGAACATCAGCGCGCGCACGCCTTGCGCGGCGGCGTGGAAGTCACCGGTATTGCATTGCTGCTCAATCTGCGCCAGTTCGGCCTTGCGCGCGGCGCGCAGCTGGCCGTCCAGCTTGTCGAGCAGTTCGCTGTCCTTGTTGGCGCGCGCCTCGGCCAGCTCTTCGCGCCACTCCATCTGCTGCATCAGGAATTCCATCGGCATGGCCGTATTGGATTCCACCTTGAGGTCGACGCCATTCAGCTCGCACAGGTATTGCGCGCGCTTTTGCGGATTCTTCAGGGTCTGGTAGGCCTCGTTGGAACGGGTCGACCATTGCATGGCGACGCGCTTTTCCGCGTCGGTGGCGTTGACGAACTTGTCGGGATGGACGCGGCTCTGGACTTCACGGTAGGCGGCGTCGAGCGACGCCGCGTCGACCGCGAACTGCTGGGGAAGCTGGAAAAGGTCGAAATGGTTCTGCACGATATCAAATACGGAAGCTTTCGCCGCAGCCGCAAGCATCCTTCTCGTTCGGGTTGTTGAACTTGAAGCCTTCGTTCAGGCCTTCGCGCGCGAAGTCCAGTTCGGTGCCGTCGATATACGGCAGGCTTTTCGGGTCAACAAAGACCTTCACGCCGTGCGATTCGAACACCGAATCCTCGGGCGTGACTTCGTCCACATACTCCAGCTTGTAGGCCAGACCGGAGCAGCCGGTCGTGCGCACGCCAAAACGCAGGCCAATGCCCTTGCCGCGCCGCTCGATGTAGCGGTTGATATGCTTGGCTGCTTTTTCGGTCAGGGTGACTGCCATAACGTCCTCGCTTATGCGCCGTGCTTGGCCTTGTAGTCGTTCACAGCTGCCTTGATGGCGTCTTCCGCCAGGATCGAGCAGTGGATCTTCACCGGCGGCAGGGCCAGCTCTTCCGCGATCTGGGTGTTCTTGATGGCCAGCGCTTCATCCAGCGACTTGCCCTTCACCCATTCGGTGACCAGCGAGCTGGAAGCGATGGCCGAACCGCAGCCGTAGGTCTTGAATTTCGCGTCTTCGATCTTGCCGTCCGCGCCGACCTTGATCTGCAGCTTCATCACGTCGCCGCAAGCTGGCGCGCCGACCATGCCGGTGCCGACGGTCTCGTCGCCTTTTTCAAAGGAACCGACGTTGCGCGGGTTTTCGTAGTGGTCGAGGACTTTTTCCGAGTATGCCATTTTGATGCTCCTTGATTCTGTAAATTTAGTGCGCTGCCCACTGGATGGTGGAAATATCCACGCCATCCTTGTACATATCCCACAGCGGCGACAGTTCGCGCAGCTTGCCCACTTTGGACTTCAGCAGTTCGACGGCGAAGTCGACGTCCTGCTCGGTGGTGAAGCGGCCGATGGTGAAACGGATCGAGCTGTGCGCCAGTTCGTCGCTGCGGCCCAGGGCGCGCAGCACGTAGGACGGCTCCAGCGAGGCCGAGGTGCAGGCCGAACCGGACGACACGGCCAGGTCCTTCACGGCCATGATCAGCGACTCGCCTTCCACGTAGTTGAAGCTCACGTTCAGGTTGTGCGGCACGCGGTGGTCCATGTCGCCGTTGATGTAGGTTTCTTCGATTTCCTGCAGGCCCTTGGCCAGGCGGTCGCGCAGGGCGCGGATGCGCGCGATCTCGGACTCCATCTCCACTTTCGCCAGGCGGAACGCTTCGCCCATCGCCACGATCTGGTGGGTCGGCAGGGTACCGGAGCGCAGGCCGCGCTCATGGCCGCCGCCGTGCATTTGCGCTTCGATGCGCACGCGCGGTTTGCGGCACACGTACAGGGCGCCCACGCCTTTCGGGCCGTAGGTCTTGTGCGCGGTGAAGGTCATCAGGTCGACCTTCAGGTCTTGCAGGTCGATCGCCACCTTGCCGGTCGCTTGCGCGGCGTCGCAGTGGAAGATGATGCCTTTCTTGCGGCAGAAGGCGGCGATTTCCTTGATCGGCTGGATCACGCCGATTTCGTTGTTGACCATCATGACCGAGATCAGGATGGTGTCCGGACGCACCGCCGCTTCCAGCTGCTCGATGGTGATCAGGCCATTGTCCTGGGTGTCCAGGTAGGTGGCGTCGAAGCCCTGGCGTTCCAGCTCACGCACGGTGTCCAGCACGGATTTGTGCTCGGTCTTGACCGTGATGATGTGCTTGCCCTTCGACTTGTAGAAGTTGGCCGCGCCTTTCAGGGCGAGGTTGTTCGATTCGGTGGCGCCGGAGGTCCAGATGATTTCGCGCGAGTCGGCGTTGACCAGGGCGGCCACGTGGCCGCGCGCTTCTTCCACCGCTGCTTCCGCCGTCCAGCCATACATATGGCTACGGGAGGCGGGGTTGCCGAATTGTTCGCGCAGGTAAGGGATCATCTTGTCCGCAACGCGTGGATCGATCGGCGTGGTGGCCGAGTAGTCCATATAGATCGGGAAATGCGGCGCGGTCTTGAATTCTACCGGTGCTACCTGGGCGATGTTCTTGTCGGGGGCGTTCATCTAAATTACTCCAATTCGGTTAACCGAGGGCTGCTTGGTTACTGTTGCGGTGCACATGCACCGGCTGCTCTGCGGCGGCTTTGGCTTTCTGCTGGTCGACCAGGTCCTGCAACGACACGGAATCCAGGTAATCGACCATTTTCTCATTCAGCGTGGCCCACAACTCGTGGGTCATGCAGCGGGTGCCATTCGCATGGTCTGCCCCGTGGCAATTTTCCTTGCCGCCACACTGGGTTGCATCGAGCGGTTCGTCAACAGCAATAATGATGTCGGCGACAGTCACCTTGTCGGCCTTGCGCGCCAGGCTGTAGCCGCCGCCGGGACCGCGGATCGACTCCACGATTTCATGGCGGCGCAGCTTGCCGAACAATTGTTCGAGATACGACAGGGAAATGGACTGGCGCTGGCTGATCCCGGACAGCGTGACCGGACCCTTGCCCTGGCGCATAGCCAGGTCAATCATCGCGGTAACGGCAAAACGGCCTTTGGTGGTCAGACGCATCACAACCTCGGTTCAACTCAGTTAAAATATCGCTCTGTCTCGCCGGGAATACCCGGATTACTTGAACGATTTAGTCAAGTATACCAGACTTGTGCAGACCTTGCCCGGGGCGCCTCAGCGCCGCAGCAGCGCCATCGGTCGGAAAAGCGCCTGCATTTCCTTATTGCCAATAAAACTCACGTTATACGGGTGCTCGGCCACAATCTGCGGCAGCGCCTGCACGCTCGCCAGCTTGTTGAGGTCGGCGGCAATCTTCCCCCAAAGAATCAATTTCGGCTGGTGCGCGGCCAGGGCCTGCATCACCGTGTCGAAGAAGGGGCGCCAGGCTTTGGCGTCTTTCACCGGCGCCACGTGGGCGCGGAATACCAGCGAGGCGTTGAGCAGCAGGAAGCCGTTGGCGTGCAGCTTGTCCTGGATGTGGCCCAGGGTCTCGGCACAGTCGGCGGCGGTGCGCGCACGCTGGGCGGCGGCGGCCAGGGCCGGGCCGGTGCTGCCCTCCTCGTCCAGCAAGCCGTCGGCCACCAGCAGCATTTTCATGAAATTGCGCAGCGAGGTGGCCTTGTTGACCGGCTTGGACAGGGCGCCGCCGGCCGCGTCCGACCACAGGCTGCCGACCGCGCCGTCCATGAAGCAGACCCCGGTCGCGCTTTCCGCGCGTGGGTAGGGGCCCTCGCCCACCAGTACATATTTCACCTGGTCCAGCGGTTGCGCGAAGGCGGCAAACAAACGGCCCTGCGTCGGCAGGAACTGGTCCGCCGCCAGCGCCGGCAGGTAGGCCGGATCGGCCGCATCCATGTTTTCCAGCCCGCGCAGCAGGATCTCGTGCCAGGAAGCGTGGGCCAGGCTGACGGCGCTCAGGATAGGCTCGGCAATGGTCATGGCAGGGAAATCGGACGCGAAAAAGGGAGGATTGTAGCGCAATCACCGCCTCCCTGTCCGCTGCCGGCGACTCAGGTTTCGGACTTTTCCAGGCGCGCGTTGGCGGCGCGCAGTTTGCGGAACATGAGCGTCACGCCGAGCAGGCCGAGCAAGGCCAGCGCGGCGGCAACCGACCAGGCGCGCTGCAGCTTGCTCTGGTTCTGCGATTCCTTCAGGTTTTCCTCCTCGCGCCGCAGGAGCTCCTCTTTCTCGTGGCTCTCCTTCTGCTGCTGCACCTTGGCGGCGCTGGCGGCGGCCGCCTTGCGGGTGGCGCGGGCATAGACTTTCAGCGCAAACTCCTTCTGGCCCACGTAATCGAGCGCGCGCGCGTATTCGAACAACGCTTCGGCGTCGATGAATTCCTCGTTGGAGGCTTCGATGGCCGCCCGTCCCTCTTCCAGCTGGCCCAGGTAGATCAGGGCGATGCCTTCATTGAACTGCGAAATCTCGACCGACATGGTGTCGTCGATGGCGCGCGCCGCCACCTTCGATTCCCGGCTCAGGCGCAGGGCTTCGCGGTAATCCTGGGTCCGCAAGCTGAGGTCGGCAAGGGTCACCTGCAGATCCGGCACCAGCTCCTCCATACGCCGTTTCTGCAGCGACTGCACGACATCGGTCAGCGCCTCGCGCGCCCGGGCCAGCTGGCCCGCATCGTCGGCGATCTGGTATTCGGCCAGGCGGGCGCGCGTCACCGGCCCGTCGAACGGGATGGCGACGGCCTTGGCCTTCAGCTCGTCGATCGCCTTGAGCGCCTCGGAGCCGCGCCCGGCCAGCCCGCTCAGGGCATAGGCCCGGGCGCGCAAGGCGGTGAACTGCAGCAGCGCCTGCCCTGACCCATTGGCCAGCACCACCGCCCGGTCGATATATTCCAGCCCTTTGCGGCCATTGCCGCGCCGGATCTCGTCCTGGCCGGCGGTGATGGTGGTCTTGACCAGGATCGCCGGGTCGCTGGTTTTGCCGGCCAGCTCGTAGGCCAGCGCCACGTTCTTGCTCACCTCGCCCATGTCGTCCATCGAGGATTGCACATATACCCGGTCCACCAGGCTGCTGGCGACAATGGCGTCGTCGCCCAGCGCGCGCCCGATGCGTTCTTCCTCGGCGGCGGCGGCCAGCGCCAGCTTGCTGTCCACTTCGCGGGCGGCATTGCTCACCAGCGAATAGTAGCGGGCCTGTTCGCCTGCCGGCCACTTGTCCACTTGCGGTTTCAGCTTTTGCAGCTCGGCGAGGGTTGCTTTCGGCGCCAGATAGGAGTGTTCGCGCAACTGGCCAAGCCGGCTGCGCAGGGTGGAAACATCTTGCGCCTGGGCCGCCAGATGACACAGCCCGGCGGCCAGGATGGACGCGCTAAACCAGCGCGTAAGGTTGCGGCACATGCACGACCCTAGCTCAATCAGAAGGAAAAGTATTTTACTGCCCAGCAAACAAATCGTGGGCATTCAGGATGGCAAAGGCGATTTCCGGGTGGCGATCCAGGCATTTTCGTATCGCGGCGGGTACAGACTGGCGCGTTTTGCGGCACAGGCCGGGCCGTTGCGACAGCTCGATCTGGAACCCGCGCACGGTGCGCACCTCGTTCGGGCCGGGCGCGATGCGGATTTGCACCCCCAGCTGCTCTTCCAGGCGCTGCCCCACCCGCATCAGCTCCGGGTAGCTGGCAATGGTCTCGATGCGTTCCAGCAGGCGCTTCTCCTCCTCCTTCGTCAGGCGCAGGATACGCAGGTCGGCATGCGGGTCCTCCAGCAGCGCCTCGCGCTGGCAGTCGCAGGCGCCCGGCGGGCACTCCTTCCGGAGCGGAATCAGCGGCGTTGTCATCATTCCAGTATCCGTGCCTTGCCGGGCGCTGTCAAACGCGCCCGGCGGCGGGGCTTGTGTGCGCCCCGCAAGTTTCGTACAGTGCAGAATTGCTAAAAATTCCAGATTGAGAAACACGTGACGACCAGTTCAACCGGATGGCAGTTCCTCGCCTCCCCAGGCACCCTGGGCCAGCAAATTGCGCTCTTTGACTGGTCGGCGACGCCGCTCGGGCCGCTGGACGCCTGGCCCCAGAGCCTGCGCACCACGGTCAACCTGATGCTGAACTCCAGCCACCCGATCTGGATCGGCTGGGGCCCGCAGGCCACCTTCCTCTATAACGACGCCTATATCGACGTGCTTGGCGCCGCCAAGCATCCGTGGGCCCTGGGCCGCCCGGCGCAGGAAGTCTGGTCCGAGATCTGGCATTACTGCGGCCCGCTGGCCGACAAGGTGTTCCAGCACGCCCAGCCAAGCTATGTGGACGCGGTGCAGCTCTTTATGAACCGCGGCGACTGGGTGGAAGAAGTCTGGTACTCGTTCTCGTACAGCCCGATTTTCAACGAAGCGGGCGCCGTCGGCGGCCTGTTCTGCCCCTCCACCGACACCACGGCCACGCGCCTGAACGCGCGGCGCCTGGCCGCGCTCTCGGCCCTGTCGGCGTCCGCCCTGCGCGAGCAGGATGTGGCCAGCGCCTGCGCCACCGCCATGCATACCATTACCGAGAACCCGGACGATATTCCGTTCGCGCTGCTGTTCAAGCGCGCCGGCGACGGCGTGCGCCTGCAGCAGACTGCGCACGTGGCGGAAGCGGCCTGCGACATGGCGCTGTGGCCGGTGCAGGAAGTGCTGGCCAGCGGCGCCGCGCGGGTCGTGCCCACCGCCGCCCTGCCCGGCTTGCCGCTTGGCCTGGCCGGGCAGCCGGTGCGCGAAGCGCTGGCCCTGCCCGTGACCGACGGCGTGCTGGTGCTGGGCATCAGCCCGGCGCGCCGGCTCGACACCGAGTACCGCACGTTCTGCGAACTGGTGGCCGGCCAGGTCACGGCGGCGGTGCAGAACGCCGGCGCCGCCGCCGAGCAGCGCCAGCGCGCCGAAGCGCTGGCTGAACTGGACCGCGCCAAGACCGCCTTCTTCAGCAACGTCAGCCACGAATTCCGCACCCCTCTGACCTTGCTGCTCGGCCCCATCGAGGAAGCGCTGCAGGATGCCGTGCACCGCCTGCCGTCCGCCCACCACGAGCGCCTGCAACTGGCGCGCCGCAACGCCCTGCGCCTGCAGAAACTGGTCAACACCCTGCTCGATTTCTCGCGCGTGCAGGCCGGCCGCATGCAGGCCAGCTTTGCCGAAGTGGACCTGGAGGCGCTCACGCGCGACCTGGCCAGCGGTTTCCGCTCGGTCATCGAGGGCGCCGGGCTGCGCCTGAACGTCGCCTGCGGGCCGCTGTCCAGCCATGCCTGGGTCGACGTGGCGCTGTTCGAGAAGATCGTCCTCAACCTGCTGTCGAACGCCTTCAAATTCACTTTTGAGGGCGGCATCAGCGTCACGCTGCACCAGCAGGGCCAGCACGCCGTGCTGGCGGTGAGCGACACCGGCGTCGGCATCGCGCCCAACCAGCAGCAGCACATCTTCGAGCGCTTCCACCGCATCGAAGGCGCGCGCTCGCGCACGCACGAAGGCTCGGGCATCGGCCTGGCGCTGGTGCGCGACCTGGTGGAGCTGCTGCACGGCAGCATCGCCCTGCACAGCACGCCCGACGTCGGCAGCACCTTCACCATCACCCTGCCGCTGGGCCGCGCCCACCTGCGCGACGAGCAGTTGACCAGCGCGCCGGGCGGCGGCCTGGGCCACGCGCGCGACGCCTTCCTGATGGAGGCGCAGCGCTGGCTGCCGGAGGCGGACGAGGAGGATGGCTTCCTCGACCTGGCCGACGACGACAGCGTGCTGACTGTGGGCGCCCACGTGCTGGTGGTGGACGACAACACCGACATGCGCGACTACCTGGCGCGCCTGCTGCGCCTGCGCTGGCATGTCAGCACCGCCGCCAACGGGCGCGAGGCCTTGCGCCTGATGGAGGGCGCGCTGCCCGACCTGGTGGTGTCGGATGTCATGATGCCGGAGCTGGACGGCTTTGGCCTGATCGCCGCCATGCGCACCAGCCACGCCCTGCACGACATACCGATCCTGGTGCTGTCGGCGCGCGCCGGCGAGGAGGCCCGCATCGAGGGCGTGAACGCCGGCGCCGACGATTACCTGGTCAAGCCCTTCTCCGCGCGCGAACTGGTGACGCGGGTCGACTCGCAGCTGATGCGCGCGCGCATCCGCCAGACCGAACGCGCCCACATGGCGCGCATGGCCGACACCTTCCAGCAGGCGCCGGCGGCCATCGCCATCGTGCGCGGGCGCCAGCTGCATTTCGAGCTGGCCAATGAGCGCTTCGTGGAGCTGAGCGGCCACCGCGACCTGGTGGGCTGGCCGCTGCGCAGCGCCTTCCCTGAGCTGGAGGGCCAGGGCATGACGGAGGAACTGGAACAGGCCCTGGCCAGCGGCGCGCCGGTGATCGGCAAGGCGCGCCTGGTCATGCTCAAGCGCGAAGGCGAGCTGCAGGAATGCTATTTCGATTACGTACACCAGCCGGTGCGCAATGCGCGCGGCGAGGTGGAGCGCATTGTGATCGTCGCCTTTGAAGTGACGGAGCTGGTGCGCGCGCGGCGCGACGCCGAACTGGCTAACCGCACCAAGGACGACTTCCTGGCGATGGTGGGCCACGAGCTGCGCAACCCGCTCTCGCCGATCCTGATCGCGCTCGAGCTGATGCGCCTGAAGGGCCTGGGCAGCCTGGCGCGCGAGCATGCGGCGATCGAGCGCCAGGCGCATCACCTGGTGCGCCTGGTGGACGACCTGCTGGACGTGGCGCGCATCGCCCAGGGCAAGATCGCCCTGCGCCTCGAGCGCGTGGAGCTTTCCAGGCTGCTGGCGCAGGCGCTGGAGACGGTCAGCGGCCTGCTGGAAGAACGCCAGCAAAGCCTGGCGCTGGCGGTGCCGGACAGCGGCCTGGCCCTGAACGCCGACCCGATGCGCTTTGTGCAGGTGCTGGTCAACTTGCTGACCAACGCCGCCAAGTATTCCAACCCGGGCGGCCACATCTCCGTGCGCGCCTGGGCCGAGCAAGGGCGCGCCGTGCTGGCGGTGCGCGATACCGGCATCGGCATCGCCGAGGACATGCTGCCCCAGCTGTTCGACAAATTCGTGCAGGCGCCGCAATCGCTGGACCGCTCGCGCGGCGGCCTGGGCCTGGGCCTGTCGATCGCGCGCAGCCTGGTGGAGCTGCACGGCGGCCAGATTTCCGCCTTCAGCGACGGCACCGGCAGCGGCAGCGAGTTCGTGGTGCGCGTGCCGCTGGCCGACGAGCATGCCCGTTTGTCCATGGCGCCGTGCCCGGACGCCGGGCCCGAAGCGCCCGCCACGACGTCGCCGATGCGGGTGCTGCTGGTGGACGACAACCAGGACGTGCTGCAAGGCTTGCGCGCCCTGCTCGAGGTGCGCGGGCACGAGGTGCAGGCCGTGGCCGACCCGGCCAGCGCGCTGCGCACCTGCGCCAGCTTCGTCCCCGACCTGGCCATCCTCGACATCGGCCTGCCCGGCATGGACGGCTATGAGCTGGCCGGCGAGCTGCGGCGCCAGCCGGGCTTTGACAACACGCGCCTGGTGGCCTTGTCCGGCTACGGCCAGCAAGCGGACCAGGCCCGCTCGCGTGCCGCCGGCTTTGCCGCCCACCTGGTCAAACCGATTACGCCGGCGCAGCTGTATTCCCTGCTGGCGAAGCACTAGTTTGTTGCAAATTTTCCACTTATGTTGCTGATAGGGAAATAAAATCCGCACGGGCGTGCTACACTTTGCAGCCCATGCTGAACCACGCCCATCGCCGACTGTTGCTGCGCCTGGCGGCTGCCTGCTGGCTCGCCAGCGCGGCGGCCCACGCGGTCGCCGATGACCGGCGCGTGCTGGTGCTGTACTCGCTGGGCGCCGACTCCTCCTCGGCCTGGCAAAGGCTGGTCCACAAAGGCATGTACGAAGAACTGGGCCGCAGCAGCCAGGGCGCCACGCCGGCCATTTTCGAGGAACGCTTCGACGCCAACCGGGTCGGCGAGGACAAGGCGGTCGAGGGCATGGCGCCCTACCTGGCAACCAAATACGCCGACGTAAAATTCGACGCCATCGTCACCGAGAACTTCGTCGCCTCCCGCTTCCTGGCCAGCCACCCCGAACTGTTCCCGGGCGTGCCGCGCCACTACGTCAACCACGGCCGCGACCAATGGCAGCCGCGCGACGGCGTGGCCTACGAAGTCACTTCCGATTTCCAGCGGGCGCTCGGCGTGATCCCCATGGTGGCGCCGCATGTGCGGCATGTGGCGGTGATCGGCGACAGCACCGCGCGCGGCCAGCTCTGGCTTGATCGCCTGCGCAGCGCCACCGCGCACTTCCCGCAAATCCGCTTCGAGATTTGGGACGGCGGCAGCATCGGCGAACTGCGCGCACGCGCCGCAAGGCTGGACGGCAATAGCGCCGTCTTCATGCTGGCATCGCTACGCAACGAAGGGTCAGCCCGGGTCCAGCCGCGCGACCTGGCGCTGCAAATCGCCGGCGCGACCCGCGCGCCGATTTTCACCCACTCCGAATCGCTGGTCATGCCCGGCGTGGCGGGCGGCTATGTGGTGAGCGGCGAAGCCGTGGGGCGCATGATGGCGCGCCTGCTGCTCGGCCAGCCCGCGATGGACAGCCAGGTGCAGGGCTATTACTTCGACTACCCGACCGCGCGCCGCGCCGGGCTGCGGAATATCCCGCACGATGCGGTCATGCTGAACCGGCCGCACAATGTGTGGGAGCTGTACCGCTGGCAGATCGTGTCGGTGATCGGGTTGGTGGTCTTTGAGGGCGTGCTGATCACGGCCCTGGTGCTGTCGCTGCGCTCGCGCCGGCGCACCATGAAGGAGTTGGCGTCGGAACGCAACAACCTGGAGGACCGCATCCTGCAGCGCACGCTGGAGCTGCTGCAGGCCAACCGCAAGCTGGAGGAGCTGGCCACCACCGACCCGCTGACCGGCATTGCCAACCGGCGCAAGATGACGGAGCAGATCGCGCAGGAACTGGAGCGCGCGCGCCGCTTCCACCATCCGCTGTCGCTGCTGATGGTGGATATCGATCATTTCAAACGCATCAACGACACCTACGGCCATGAAGTCGGCGACCAGGCGATTATCCATACCGCCACCCTGCTGACGGCGCATTTGCGCGCGGTGGACGCGGTGGCGCGTTTCGGCGGGGAGGAGTTCGTGCTGCTGATGCCGGAAACCCCGATCGCCGTGGCGGCCCATGCGGCGGAGCGCTTGCGCGAGAAGGCAGCGCAACTGCGCATGCTCGCGGAAGACGGGTCGGAAGTGGCGCTCACCATCAGCATTGGCGTGTCGGCGGCCGATCCGACTGGCGCGCCGGATACGCCGTCATCGCTGCTGGTGCGGGCGGACAAGGCCCTTTACCGCGCCAAGAAGGAAGGGCGTAATCGGGTAGTGCAGTTTTGAACCGGGAAACCGGCCAATACCGCCTTACTCGAAATCCGGCTGGGCGGAAGGATGCGCAGCCTTGAAAGCCGGCAGCTCTGCGCAATTCTCCGCAATGCGGGCTACATTCGGATACGGCGCCAGATCGATCTCAAAGCGGTGCGCATTGAACACCTGCGGCACCAGACAGCAATCCGCAATGGTCGGCGTATCGCCATAGCTGAACCGTCCCATATCGCCATCGCGCTCCAGATGCGCCTCCAGCGTGGCCATGCCCTCGCGCATCCAATGGCGATACCACTCCATCTTCTGCTCCTCGGACAGCCCCAGCGGCCCCTTCAGGTACTTCAGCACGCGCAAATTGGTGATCGGGTGCGTATCGCTGGCAATGGTCTGCGCCAGCGCGCGCACGCGCGCGCGGCCCACTGCATCCTGCGGCAGCAAGGGCACCAGCGGATGCACCTCCTCCAGGTACTCGATGATAGCCAGCGACTGCGTCAGTACAATACCGTTGTCCTCCAGCGTCGGCACCAGCCCGGCCGGGTTCACGGCGCGGTAGGCCGGCGCCAGTTGCTCGCCGCCGTCGCGCAGCAAGTGCACCGGCAGCGCGTCGTACGCCAGGCCTTTCAGGTTGAGCGCAATGCGGACGCGGTAGGCGGCCGAACTGCGGAAGTAGGTATAGAGCTTCATGCCCGTTCCTCGTAATTGCGCACCGTCTGGTCGATGGCGCCGAAGATGGTCTTACCCTGCGCGTCGTGCATTTCAATGCGCACGTTGTCGCCGAACTGCAGGAAACCGGTCTGCGGCTTGCCGCTCTCAATGGTCTCGTACATGCGCACTTCGGCCAGGCAGCAGTAGCCCACGCCGCCATTGGCGATGCTGGAGCCGTGCAGGTTGCCCTGCTTGTTCGACACGGTGCCGGAGCCGATGATGGTGCCGGCGCACAGCTCGCGCGTCTTGGCGGCGTGCGCCACCAATTGCGCGAAGCTGAAGGTCATGTCTTCGCCGGCGTTCGGCTTGCCGAACGGCTGGCGGTTGATCTGCACCAGCAACGGCAGGTGCAGCTTGTTGTCCTGCCAGTCCTTGCCCAGTTCATCCGGGGTCACGGCCACCGGCGAGAAGGCGCTGGCCGGTTTCGAGTTGAAGAAGCCGAAACCTTTCGCCAGCTCGTTCGGGATCAGGTTGCGCAGCGACACGTCGTTCACCAGCATCACCAGGCGGATCGCGTTGCCAGCTTCCTCATCGCTGGCGCCCATCTTCACGTCGCCGGTGATGACGGCGACTTCCGCTTCCAGGTCGATGCCCCAGGCTTCGTCCAGCGCGTAGATGGCGTCGCGCGGGCCGACGAAGCTGTCCGAGCCGCCCTGGTACATCAGCGGGTCGGTGTAGAAAGAGGCCGGCACTTCGGCGTTGCGCGCCTTGCGCACCAGCTCCACGTGGTTGATGTAGGCGGAACCGTCGGCCCACTGGTAGGCGCGCGGCAGCGGCGAATGCGCCTGGTTTTCGTCGAAGGGCTGAGCGCCGGAAGCGCTGCCCTGGTTCAGCAGGGCGTAAATCTGCTTCAGCTGCGGCGCGGCGCTGTCCCAGTTGTCCAGGGCGTCCTGCATGGTGGCGGCGATGGTCGGCACCGGCTGGCAGGATTTCAGGTCGCGGCTGACGACGACCAGGCGGCCGTCGCGGCTACCGTCTTTGAGGGAGGCGAGTTTCATGTATTTCCTTAATTCTGTGGTGCGTGCATCCAGGCGGCGTGCTTGGGCGCTTTTTTCGTTTTAGACCATTCTTCCAGCATTTCCCACTTCACATCGTCCAGCTTCTGCATCATCTCCGGGGTGCCGGTGTTGGCCGCCAGCTCCAGGCGGTGGCCGTTCGGGTCGAAGAAGTAGATCGACTTGAAGATGGTATGGTTGACCGGGCCCAGTACTTCAATACCGCCCGCCACCAGGCGCTCTTTGGCGGCCAGCAGCTCATCCATCGAACCGACTTCCAGCGCCAGGTGCTGCACCCAGGCCGGGGTGTTTTCGTCGCGCCCCATATCCTTCTGGGTCGGCAGTTCGAAGAAGGCCAGGATATTGCCCTGGCCGGCGTCCAGGAACACGTGCATATACGGGTCCGGCGCCTTGGTCGACGGCACTTCGTCTTCGGCGATGGCCAGCACGAAGTTCATGTTCAGGTGCTTGACGTACCACTCGACGGTTTCCTTGGCGTCCTTGCAGCGGTAGGCAACGTGGTGGATTTGCTTGATTTTCATGGCGGGGCTCCTTTGCGATTCCGCCATTAAACGCCTGTTTCAGCTATCATACAAACGATATTTTCACGTTGATTTATTAATTTTCCTGATGAATCCCACCATCCGCCAGATGCGCGCCCTGGTCGCCGTCGCCCGCACCGGCAGCTTCACCGCCGCCGCCGACCTGCTGCATGTCACCCAGTCCGCCCTCTCCGGCCAGATCAAGGAGCTGGAGCAGTTGCTGGGCGTGAAGGTGGTGGAGCGCAATACGCGGCGGGTGCAGTTGTCGGAGGTGGGGCGCGAGCTGTATCCGCTGTTCGACAAGATGCTGCAGGACCTGGACGGGGCGATGGCCGATATCGCCAGCCGCAAGGCTTTAAAGAAAGGCATCGTGCGCGTGGCGGCGCCGCAGATGATGGCCTGCACCCTGCTGCCGCAGGTGATCGGCCAGTTCCGCGCCGCCTACCCGGACGTGCAGGTGCAACTGGTGGATTGCCCGGTCGATAACGTGGCGGCGCGCGTGGTGAGCGGCGAGGTGGACGTGGGCATCGGCCCCGAGCGCGACGTGACCGCCGAGGTGGATGCGCAACTGCTGTTCGAGATGCCCTTTGTGGTGGTGTTCCCGCCCGGCCATGCGCTGGCGGCGCGGCAGCGCGTGGCATGGTCCGAGGTCAACCAGCATTCCTTCATTGCCCTGCAAGGCCAGTTCACCGAACGCCTGCTGCGCGATATGACCACGCTCGCGCCCTACAACGAGGTGACCTTCATGACCACCGCGCTGGCCATGGTGGCGGCCGGCCTGGGCATCACCGCCTGCCTGCCCTATGCGGCGCCGATGGTGCGCCTGTACGGTTTGGACATGCGGCCGCTGGTGGAACCGGAACTCACGCGTAAATTTTTCATCTACACCAAGACCTCGCGCACGCCCTCCCCGGCTGCGGAGCGCTTCATCAGCATGCTCGGCGACTATTCCCTATAATTTGCGGCATGTCGCACAATACGATTGATGCCAACCAGGCTATGGACAAGTTCGACGGCCACCACCAGGTGTGGCTGTTCGGCTATGGCTCGCTGATTTACAAAGCGGATTTCCCCTTTATCGAGCGCCGCCCGGCGCACATCGTCGGCTGGTCGCGCCGCTTTTGGCAAGGCTCGCACGACCATCGCGGCACGCCCGAAGCACCGGGCCGCGTCGCCACCCTGGTGCCGGCCGAGGGCGCCGTCTGCCACGGCATGGCCTACCTCGTCACGCCGGAGGAATTCGCCCACCTCGACCACCGTGAAAAGAACGGCTACCTGCGCGTGGCGATCGACATCCACTTTGCAGCCGGCGGCACCGAGGAAGGCCTGATCTACATCGCCGCCGAGGATAACGCGGCCTGGCTGGGGGAAGCGCCGGTTGAAGAGATCGCGCGCCACATCGCCGCCGCCGCCGGCCCTAGCGGCCCCAATACGGAATACCTGCTGCGCCTGGCCGCCGCGTTACGCGACATGGGGCACCACGACGAGCACGTCCACGCGATTGAGTCCTTACTCGGCACCGGTTTAGTAACGTCAAAAGCGCCCTGAGGCACATCGATGTTGACCAGAAACCAGCCCGTGATGATCTCCGCTGCTTAGAACAAATCCATTTGCCCCGCTTTGGCGGCGGCGCGCGCTTTGGCGCCGGAGGGTGGGATGTGGTCGGGGCGTTGGAACTGGCTGCGGTCGAGGGTGCGGAATTTGCTGTGGCGGCTGTGGAAGCCGTAGCGGGCGATGCCTTTCTCGATGCGCTGCTGGATCAGGTCGGCCCACACGCCTTCGCCGCGCATGCGCGCGCCAAACTCGGCCTCATAGTCCTTGCCGCCGCGCATATCCCGCACGCGGTTCATGACGCGCGCGGCGCGGTCGGGGAAATGGGCTTCCAGCCACTCCTTGAACAGCGGGCTCACTTCCCACGGCAGGCGCAGCACCACGTAGGTGGCCATGCTGGCGCCGGCATCGCGCGCGGCGGCCATGATTTTTTCAATATCGGGCTCGGTGACGAAGGGAATGATGGGGGCGATCGACACGCCGACCGGAATGCCGGCCCGGGCCAGGGTTTCAATCGTGCGCAAGCGGCGCGCCGGGGCGGCGGCGCGCGGCTCCAGCGTGCGTGAGATCTTGCTGTCCAGCGTGGTGAGCGTGATCGAGGCGGCGGCCAGGTTGCGCTCGGCCATCGGCGCCAGGATGTCGATATCGCGCTCGATCAGGGAGGACTTGGTGATCAGCCCAACCGGATGGTGGCACTCGGCCAGCACCTGCAGCACGCGCCGCGTCAACTGGTAGTCGCGCTCGCAGGGCTGGTAGGCGTCGGTATTCACGCCAAGGGCGAGCGACTCGACTTGGTAGCCCGGCTTCGAAAGTTCGGTGCGCAACAGTTCCGGCGCATTGATCTTGGCGAACAGCTTGGTTTCAAAATCCAGCCCCGGCGACAGGCCGAGATAGCTGTGCGACGGACGGGCGAAGCAATAGATGCAGCCATGTTCGCAGCCGCGATAAGGATTCAGTGAAACACTGAAGGGAATATCGGGCGACTGGTTGCGCGTGAGGATGGTCTTGGCTGTCTCCTCGGTGACGATGGTGCGCGGCGGCAGCTTTTCCGCATCGGCGTCGTCCGGATCGGGCGCCCAGCCGTCATCGAAGGCCTCGCGCCCCTGCAACTCATACCTGCCTTGCATATTAGATACCGCGCCACGCCCTTTTTGGGCCTTGCGCGATTGCGGCGGCAGCATCACCTGCCCCTCTAGGTCGTGGTCCTGCATGCGGCGCCCCAAAGCAAAATACTGTGTATTTATACAGTATCATAAACCGCCCGCGCCTCGCCTGCAAGCCAAGCTGGTATCATGCGCACTTCTCCGGGATCCCCCCCCGACCTTCTAAGAGCAATAAATGAGCAAAACTACCAATCTGCCTTCCTTCGGCAGCAGGATTTCCCTCGCCATTGGCGCCTTTTTCAAGACCCTGGGCGACGCCGAATTCGCCGCGCGCGTGCGCGACGACGGCATCGGTCCGGCGGCTGCACCTGCGCCAGTTCCGGCGCCGGCCCCGGCGCCCGCCCCAGCTGCCGCGCCGCTGCGCGAAGCCACGCCTGACGCCGCACTGCAGCTGCTGTCGCTGTTCCAGCGCGAAGCGCGCCTGATCGACTTCACGCAGGAAAACCTGGCGGCCTATTCGGACGCCGATATCGGCGCCGCCGCGCGCGTGGTGCACGAAGGCTGCGCCAAAGTGCTGCGTGAGCACTTCGCCATCGAGGCCATCCGCAGCGAAGCGGAAGGCAGCCGCGTGACCTTGCCGGAAGGCTTCGACGCGTCCGCCGTGCGCCTGACCGGCAACGTGGTGGGCAAGGCGCCGTTCAGCGGCACCCTGAGCCACCGCGGCTGGCGCGCCGCCAGCGTGCGCCTGCCGAAACTGGCCGAAGCGCACGACGCCAAAGTCCTGGCACCGGCCGAGGTGGAACTGTGAGCGATCCGCGTTACGCCATCGGCATCGACCTTGGCACCACCCACAGCGCGCTGTCCTATGTTGAACTGGCGGGCAGCGACGGTGAAAAGACCAAGCACGGCGTGCTGGGCATCCCGCAGCTGACCGCGCCGGGCACGGTGGAAGAGCTGCCGCTGCTGCCAAGCTTCCTGTACCTGCCACACGCCGACGAACTGGCGCCGGGCGAACTGACCCTGCCTTGGGCCGCGCCGGAAGGCCAGGCCGCCGTGGCCGGCGAAATGGCGCGCAGCCGTGGCGCCACCACGCCGATCCGCCTGGTGTCGAGCGCCAAGAGCTGGCTGTGCCACCCGGGCGTGGACCGCCGCGCCGGCATCCTGCCGCACGACGCGCCGGAGGAAGTGACGCGCATCTCGCCGCTGCAAGCCTCCACCCGCTACCTGCAGCACCTGCGCGCCGCCTGGGACAATGCCCATCCGGAGGCGCCGTTCAATGAGCAGGCGGTGACCGTCACCATCCCGGCCTCCTTCGACCCGGCCGCGCGCGAACTGACCGCCGAGGCGGCACGCGCCGCCGGCTACGCCAGCATCACCCTGCTGGAAGAGCCGCAATCGGCCCTCTACAGCTGGATCCAGAACAGCGACGGCCGCTGGCGCAAGGAAGTGAAGCCGGGCGACATCATCCTGGTGGTGGACGTGGGCGGCGGCACCAGCGACTTCTCGCTGATCGCCATCCTCGAACGCGACGGCGTGCTGGAACCGCACCGCGTGGCGGTGGGCGACCATATCCTGCTGGGCGGCGACAATATGGACCTGGCGCTGGCCCACCTGGTGGCGCGCAAGCTGGCCGCCAACGGCACCCAGCTCGACGCCTGGCAAATGCGCGCGCTGACTTACGGCTGCCGCGCTGCCAAGGAGAACCTGCTGGCCAACGCGCAAGCCGAGACGTGGCCTATCGTGGTGCCAAGCCGCGGCTCGAAACTGATCGGCGGCTCGATCCGCACCGAGCTGACGCGCGCCGAAGTCACCACCTTCATCACCGACGGCTTCTTCCCGAAAGTGGAAGCGGCGGCGCGGCCCGCTGTGCGCGCCCGCGCCGGCCTGACCCAGCTTGGCCTGCCGTACGCGCAGGACGCGGCCATCACCAAGCACCTGGCAGCCTTCCTGGCGCGCCAGGTGGGCGCCACGGCGGAACTGGACGGCTTTGCCGGCCGCGTGAACGCGGAGCACAGCTTCCTGCACCCGAGCGCGGTGCTGTTCAACGGCGGCGTGTTCAAGTCGGAGCTGCTGGCCACGCGCATGATGGACACCATCAACGATTGGCTCTACATGGAAGGCGCAGAACCGGCACGCATGCTGGGCGGCGCGGACCTGGACCTGGCGGTGGCGCGCGGCGCGGCCTACTACAGCTACGTGCGGCGCGGCGCCGGTGTGCGCATTCGCGGCGGCACGGCGCGTTCCTACTACGTTGCGGTGGAATCGTCGATGCCGGCCATCCCGGGCATGGAGCCGCCGATCCAGGCGCTGTGCGTGGCGCCGTTCGGCATGGAGGAAGGCAGCGAGCTGGAACTGCCGGGCCAGGAGTTCGGCCTGGTAGTGGGCGAGCCGGTGCACTTCCGCTTCTTCGGCTCCTCCGTGCGGCGCCAGGACCAGATCGGCAGCGTGCTCGATTTCTGGGGCCCGGACGAGCTGGTTGAGCTGAACGAGATCCAGGCCACGCTGTCGCCGGAAGGCCGCACCGTGGGCGAGGTGGTGCAGGTGCGCCTGCATGCCTATGCCAGCGAAGCGGGCACCCTGGAACTGCTGGCGGTGGCGCAGGATGGCCAGCGCTGGAAGGTCGAATTCGACGTGCGAAGCGCCGGCGAAGGCCAATGACGCAGTACCTGGTCAGCATCGACCTGGGCACCACCAACTCGGTGCTGGCGTATGCGGCGCCGGGCGGCGCGGTACAGCTATTCGAAATCGAGCAGCTCAGCGCTCCCGGCGAGGTGGCAAGCGCCAAGCTGCTGCCCTCCTCGCGCTACCACCCCGCTGCCGGCGAAATCGCCGACGGCGACCTGGCGTTGCCCTGGGCGCAGCCTTCGGTTGAAGGGGCGCCGGCCGGCGCCGTCATCGGCCGCCTGGCGCGCCAGCTCGGCGGACAGGTGCCGGGGCGGCTGGTCTCCAGCGCCAAAAGCTGGCTGTCGCACACCGGCGTGGACCGCATGGCGCCCATCCTGCCTTGGGGCGCGGCGGACGACGTGGCGCGCGTATCGCCGGTGGCGGCCAGTGCCAGCTACCTGGCGCATCTTCGCGCCGCGTGGAATACCCGCTTCCCCGCCGCGCCGCTGGAACTGCAGCAGCTGGTCCTGACCATTCCCGCTTCGTTCGACGAGGGCGCGCGTGCGCTCACGCTGGAAGCGGCGCGCATGGCGGGCTTGCC
The DNA here is from genome assembly GCF_009857475.1 of Pseudoduganella guangdongensis. GTDB lineage: Bacteria > Pseudomonadota > Gammaproteobacteria > Burkholderiales > Burkholderiaceae_D > Rugamonas > Rugamonas guangdongensis. Next base: position 34,580 of record NZ_WWCJ01000016.1, read on the forward strand.
TGCGCTGCGCCTGCTGGAAGAGCCGCAGGCGGCCTTGTACGACTGGCTGTACCGGCACCGTGCCACGCTGGCGCAGGAGCTGGCCGATGCGCGCCTGGTGCTGGTGGCCGACGTCGGCGGCGGCACCACCGACTTCACGCTGGTCAAAGTGGAAATGGCGGACGGCGCGCCGCAGCTGACGCGCATCGGTGTCGGCAACCACCTGATCCTCGGCGGCGACAATATGGACCTGGCGCTGGCCCACCTGGCCGAACAGCGCCTGGCCACCCCCGCCGCCGATGCGCCGCCGCAGCGGCTGTCGGCGGCGCGCCTGGCGCAGCTGACGGAACGCTGCCGCGCAGCGAAGGAAGCCTTGCTGGCGCACGACGCGCCGGAGCAGGTCAACGTCACCCTGCTGGGCGCGGGCGCGCGCCTGATCGGCGGCAGCCGTTCCGTCGTGCTGACCCGCGCCGACGTCGAACGCATCGTGCTGGACGGCTTCTTCCCCCTCAACGCAACGCAGGAGCCGGCCCAGGCCAAGCGCGGCGGCATCGTCGAATTCGGCCTGCCCTACGCCAGCGACCCGGCCGTCACGCGCCACCTGGCCAGCTTCCTGCGCCAGCATGCCGCCGCCGCGCGTCATGCCCTTGGCCTGCCCGACGACGGCCGCCTGCCGGTGCCCGACACCCTGCTGCTAAATGGCGGCGTATTCCGCGCCGCCAGGCTGTCCGAACGCCTTGCCGCGACGCTGGGCGCCTGGCGCGGCCAGCCGGTACGCGTGCTGCACAACGACGACCCCGATGTCGCCGTGGCGCGCGGCGGCGTGGCCTACGCCCTCGGCAAGCAAGGCCTGGCGCCGACCATTGCCGGCGGCTCGGCGCGCAGCTACTGGCTGCTGCTGGACAATGCGCGCGCGCCCGGCGTAACGCGCCGTGCCGTCTGCCTGCTGCCGCGCGGCGCCGCCAGCGGGCAGGAAGTGCGCCTGGCGGAACGCAGCTTCGCCCTGCGCCTGGGGCGCCCGGTACGCTTCCACATCGCCACCACCCTGGCCGACGCGGTGCCGCCGCAAGCCGGCGACGTGGCCGACCTGGCGCCCGACGAATTGAGCGCCTTGCCCGCCATCGCCACCGTCCTGCGCGACAGCAGCGATGCCGGCGCGCGCAAGGAAATCACCGTGCAACTGGCCGCCGCGCTGACCGAAGTAGGCACGCTGGAAGTGCATTGCGAGGCCGATGGCCAGCGCTGGCAACTGGAATTCCAGCTGCGCGAGCACGGTGAGGCAAACGACGACGCCGGCGCCGGCAGCGCGGCGGAAAGCGCCACCGATCCGGCCCTGCCCGCCCGCCTGCCCGAGGCGCTGGACAAGATCGACCGCATCTTCGGCAGCCGCGCGCAGCAGGTGGACGTCAAGGAAGTGCGCCAGCTGCGCAGCCAGCTCGAACACCTGCTGACCAGCCGCGAACGCTGGACCACGCCGCTGCTACGCAGCCTGTTCGACGCCCTGATGGAGCGCGCCAAAGGCCGGCGCCGCTCGCCGGAGCACGAACGCGTCTGGCTGAACCTGGCCGGCTACTGCCTGCGCCCCGGCTTCGGCCATCCGCTCGACGCATGGCGCATTGGGCAGCTGTGGGCGATTTTCGACACGGGGGTGCAGCACCACAAGGACAGCCAGGTCTGCGCCGAATGGTGGACCTTGTGGCGCCGCGTCGCGGGCGGCTTGCCGCCGCCAGCGCAACTGCGCCTGCTGGACGATTTCGCCTTCAACCTGCAGGCCGATGCCGGTGAGCGCGGACGGCGGCCGGCCACCCTGGTCAACGGCAGCGAGGAAGACATGTTGCGCCTGGGCGCGTCGCTGGAGCGCATCCCGTCCGCCTACAAGGCCGAAATCGGCAACTGGATGGTGGGCGAACTGCCCAAGGCGAAGAACCTGGCGAGCCAGACGCGCTACCTGTGGGCGCTGGGTCGGGTCGGCGCGCGCCGTCCCTTCCACGGCAGCGCGCACGATGTGGCGCCGGTGGAAGCGGTCGAACAATGGCTGCAGGCGGTCATGCAACTGGACTGGCGCAAGGTGGAGCCGGCCGGCTTTGCCGCCGCCCACCTGGCGCGCATGACCGGCGACCGCTCGCGCGACATCAACGATGCCCTGCGCGCCGAGGTGCAGCGCCGGCTGGAGAGTGCCGGTGCGCCGCCCAGCTGGCCTGCCATGGTGCGCGAAGTGGTGCAGCTGGACCAGGCCAGCGAACAACGCATGCTGGGCGAGGCCCTGCCGCCCGGCCTCAAACTTCTCAGCTAGCGCGCCCGCCGTGCGCGGCCTGTTCCTGCTGCTGCGCCACAAAGCCATCGAAGGCCGCGATCACGCGGTCGTAGCGGTGTTCGTCCCCTTCCAGCTGCGCCAGCGCGTAGCAGCTCGCCTCCAGCGTGGACAGCTGGTCCGGCGCATGCGCTTTGCGGATCAGGTAATGCGAGGGCGGCGTGTCGCGCAAAGGCAGGCGCGGCAAGGCTTGCAGCAGCGGGTTCAGATACAGCATCTTGCGGCTTTTGCGCCAGGTGGCGTCCAGCACAATCAACTGCACCTGCTGCGGCGCCAGCGCGGCCTCGTAGGCCGGCGGCGGGGCGATGCCGAGCGAGCGGTCGCCCGGGGTGTCGGGATACAGCAGCACCGGCTGGCGCCCGCCGCGGCCCAGCAGCGCGGCCAGCGCCGCTTCCTCGAATTGCTCGCCGGTTTCCATGCGGCTGCCCGGCAGGCACAGGTGCAGCAGGCGCGCACTGCCTTTGGCATTGGCCACTTCCATCGGGTGCTGCAGGATCAGGACGTCGACCGCGCTGGCCACCGGCGCCGCCCAATGGCAGATGCAGGTGGCGGCGGGGCGCAGGCAGGTGGCGCACATCGGGCGCCGTGGCATGGTGTTCATGGCGCGGATCATACACCAGGCCTCAGGCTGGCGTAGCGGCGGACCCTCCCAGCAGCTCATCAAACTGCGCCAGCTGCGCCGGGTCTTTCACCACGGCGCGCAGCCATTCATGCAGCGGCAGCTCGCCCCAGCCGGCCGCCTTGTCCGCCAGGTAACTTTCGGTGAGCGCCTTTTGCACCTGCTCCGGGCTGCCCTCCAGCGTCAGGTCGTTGCGCTCGGCGGTCTTGAGCACCCAGTCGCTCGACTGCAGCGTGCTATTGGCCGCATCGCGGATCGCGCCGCGCACATAGCCCTCCCAGGCTTCGCGCGTGAAGGCGCCGGACACCGCGTGGCTGCCCTGCACCAGCTCGCGATCCTGTTCCCCGACCATGCGCGCCACCGTCATCGCCGGATAGCGCGTGCTGGCGCGCGCCTTGATCTCGGCATAGACCCGTTCACGCGCCGTCATGCCGCGCACCACCTGCCGCAGCTGCTCGCGCGACGCGTCGACCAATGCCAGCCTGGCTTCAATGCGCGGCCAGGACGGGTCGCTCACCTGCGACAGAAAGAAGGCCAGCAAGCCCTCGGCCCGCCGCAGCAGCTCTTCGCGCGGCATGGCGCCGCGGTTGGTTTCCAGCCAGCCGCGCCAGTGGCGCGTCAGCTGGTCGCCCAGATGGCCGGTCTCCACGTGCGATTTTTCGGCCAGCATCAGGTAGGCCTTCAGCGCGTTGTAGGCCTCCTCCACGCTGCCCGCTTCGCGCCGGCCCATGGCGTACAGCTGCGACTCAAGGCTGCTTGCTACCGGCTTGAGCAGGATTTCCGCCATGCCCTTGAAATACTCGTCGCGCAGCTTGCGTCCAAGCGCCTCGCCCTGGTACAGCCCCATGCCCAGCAGCCATGGCTTGTCGCGATCCAGTCTGTCCAGCTGTTCGATGCGGTCCTGCAGCAGTTGCAGCGCCTCCAGCCGCGATTGCAGGTCCGCCCGCTGCGCCTGCATTTTGACCGCCTTGTCCAGGTCCGCCGCCGTATTGGCCACCAATTGCGCGTTGCCCGAGTACGACCAGGTCCACGCCCCCAGCGCCGCCCCCAGTAGCAAAATGGCCGCCGCGAATGCGCCGTTGCGCGTCCAGCGCTGCTTGCGGCTTGCATAGCGCGCCACCAGGTCCTTGTCGGCGAAAATCACTTCGCGGAAAAGCTGGGGCAGGAAGTAGCCCGTCTGGCCGCCGGCGCGCGGCTTCCCGCCCGCCGGGAGCGACAGGCGGAAACGCTGCGCCACGTGCAGCGACTGGGCGCACGATGGCTGTCCCTCCTGCAGCGCGCTGGTGAAGTAATAGCCCCGGAACACGGGGCGGAACTGGAAAGGGTTGTCCTCGAACAGCGTGGCAAGGAAGGCTTTGAGCGGCGCGCGCAGCGCCGCAAACTCCAGCGGGAAAGTATGCACGCCGGACGGCACCAGCTCGCGCCGGCGTTGCGTCATGGTGGCAATGGCCACCTCATGCAGGCCGGCGCACAACTCGTCAAAGCTCTGCTCGTAGAAGGCAAGCAGGTCGCGGCTCCCCGACTTGTGCTTGAAAGGCATGGTGGCGCCCCAGATGCGCTCACGCTCCGCCGGTTCGGCATCGCCGAAGAAGTCGGCGAAGCCCGCCACCAAGTCGGCCTTGGTGAACATAACATACACCGGTGCAAACACCTCCAGCTTTTCGATCAGGTCCTGCACCCGTTGGCGCAAGCTGCGCGCCAGTTGCAGTACCGCCTCCGGATCGTCGCCGCCCAGTTCCGCAATGCTGACGGCGATGATGATGCCGTTGACCGGGGCGCGCGGCCGGTGCTTCTTCAGCAGTCCCAGGAAACCCTGCCACTCGGCGCGGTCGGCCGCCTGCACGGCATAGCGGCCGGCCGTGTCGAGCAGGATGCCCTCGGCGGTGAAGAACCAGTCGCAATGGCGCGTGCCACCCACGCCCTGGATCGCCTTCGCCCCGGCGACGGGAAACTGCAGGCCGGATTGCGTGATCGCGCTGCTTTTGCCCGCCGACGGATTGCCGATCACCATATACCAGGGCAGCTCATAGAGTGCCCGCGCGCCGGTGCTGCGCCCCAGGCGCGAGTTCTTGATCGTTCCCAGCGCCTCCAGCATGGCGCTGCGCACGGCATCAAGGTCTGCCTGGGCGCGCGTTTCAGCCGGCGCCGGCTCCTCCTGCCGCCGTCGCTCGCGATAGCGTTTTGCGCCCCATACCGCCAGCGCCAGCAGCGCGACGGCAAGCAGCGCGCCGAACGCCCAGATCAGGGCCAGTTGCAAAAGTTCGGCGCCCAGGAAAAGCAAGCCGGCCAGGAGCACAAAGGCCAGTATGTTCAACAGGCGACGGTCGGTGATCGCGTACCAGATTCGTTGCAGCATGATGGGCAGGGAAAGGGAGGCAGGTTGGCCGATGTTGCCACCAAGCGCAACACCAGCCCTTGAGCCGCCTCAAGCCTTGGCATCGCGCTTGCGCAATTCGGTGTGGCCAAAATCCATCATCGTCCATCGTCCGCCCCATACCATGCCGAGCGATTCGGCGACCTCGCCATACAGTTGATAGCCGCGCATGGCCCAGGGATCGCGCTCGCTGATCACCAGGCGCCCCTCGCGCACGAAGGCGCAATCGGCGGCCAGGCCAAACTGGTGGAAGCTCTGGAAGGCGCGCGCGTTGCTGACATGGCTGCCTGCGGCGGCCAGGCGGTCCTGCCGCTCCGGGCTGCGGTACCCCTCCAGCAACGCCATCTCGTAACCGTGGCGCTCGCGCATCACATTGAACACCAGCAGCAGCCGGCGCGCAAAGTCCTGGTCCAGCCGCTGCCAGTCGCGGTCCGCCAGCGACAACATGGGACGCAGCAGCTCCACCTCCGCCGTGGTAAAAGCCAGCGGCGGCAGGGGCGGCGGCGCGACCAGCTGCTCTCCCTGCAGTAAGGCTCCGATCTGCGGATCGGCCGCGTGCGCGCTGGCCTCGAAGGCCGGCAGCATCTGCTGCGGGCGCATCAGCCGTACCAGCAATGGCGGCAGCCCGGCCAGGGCAAGGGTGCCCGCCCCCGCCAGGAAATAGCGCCGCTGGCGCGGGCTTGGCTTGCGTTTGGGGGGAAATAGCAACAGCCAGCCGGCGGCGACGGCGGCGATGAAGATGCCCGCAACGGTAAATAGCAACATGGTGCGTTCCATCAATACGAAAGCGCATGCAGCACGCGACACTGGCATCCTATGCCGGCCCGCGCCCTTGCGGGTCGAGCGAAATCAAGCTTTGGGAGACGTCATGCAGCCAAATTTGTTTGTGGGGCCAGTACAGAGGGATGACAGCTATCGGATCCTGGCGCGCCTGGCGCACGGCGGCAATGTGCCGGCGCGCGCCGGTGGCTGGAGTCTGGGCGCGACACTGAAATCACGGCTGGCGGTGGCCGCCGGACTGCTGTCGCTGGGTGCGCTGGCTTGGCTGTGGCTGCAAAGCCCGCAGGCGCCGCAGCCATCGGCGGAACAGGCGGCACCAGCGATTCCGCAAGGCGCGGTGGCGGTAGCCGCGCCGCGCAAATTGGTCGAGGCCAGCGAGCCGCAGGCGGCGACCATTGTTAGTCAGGCAAACGCTCCCGAAGCGCCAATGGCCAAGGCGCCGGCCATTAGCACCGCAGCGGCCAGCGCGGCGCCAGCCGGAAAAGCGGTCATTGCGGCCAGGGAGCCGGCAAAGCAAGCCAGGCGCCCGGCGCAGCAGGCGGCGCCGCTGGCGCGCAGCGCAGCCCCGGTGGAGAGCGACGAAGACGTCACCCTGCTGGCAGCAATGCTCAAGCACGCAAAGCCGCACAAGCCTGCCGTCAGCCCGCCGCCAAAGAATTGATGAAAGCCGCCATGGCCTGCGCCGTGGCCTCGGGTTGCTCCAGGTGCGGGCTATGGCCGCAGCCTGGCAGCAGCAGGGAGCGGGCGCCCGGTACCGCGCGCGCAATGGCGTCCAGTTGGGCGCCCGAGCCGTACTGGTCGTCGTCCCCCTGCAGCGCCAGCACAGGGCAAGCGATGGCCGGCAGCAGGTACTCGATATTCCAATGCCTGAAAGGCGGCGCCAGCCAGGTATCGGCCCAGGCGGAAAACACCTGCCCTGCTTTCTCGCCGTGGTAGCACGCCAGGCCGTGCAGCTTGCCATCGGCGTGGGCCTGGACCGCTTGACGAATGCCCGCCAGGGTGATGTCCTCCACGAACACGTGGGCGGCGGCGGTAACGACAGCGCGCAAGGCAGCGGGACGGCCGGCGGCGTAGATCAGCGCAATGCTGCCGCCGTCCGAATGGCCGATCACGATATGCTCGCGGTCCGGCGCAACCTGCTGCAGCAATGCCGGCAGCTCCTGCAGCGCAGACAGGTGCAGGTAGTGGATGGTGCGCGGCGCGCGGGCCGGGGAGGACAGCCCGTAGCCCTCCCGGTCATACACCAGGCCCGCACAGCTGGTTTGCGCGCACAGGCGCTCTGGAAAGCCCTTCCACATTGCGCCGCAACCCAGCCCCTCATGCAGGAACACCAGCAAAGGCAGGCGCGGATCGCCGTCGATCAGCTCATAGTGCAGCGCCACACCGCCCCCTAGTGCAACGCGAAGTCAACACGGCTCGCCGCGCCGGCTTTGGGCGCCACCAGGAAAATACGCTCCGGCGCCACCTGGCCCTGCCCCACCAGCCAGTCCTTGGCGGCCTGCGCGCGGCGGTTGGCCAGCGTGATGAAGTCGTCCTGCTCAAACTTGATATTAGCCAGCATCAGCTTTTCCATTTCCTCCGGCGGCAAGGACTTGACCAGGCCCAGTGCATTGCGCGGCTTGGTGAAAGTCTCGTCCTTGTAGGCGCGCGCCAGCAAGGCTGGCTGCTCTTCCCTGGCGACCACCACGCCGCCTTCCGGCAGCGCGGCGCCGCGCGCCTGCAAGTCGCGCGTCTTAAGCTGGCGCAGCTTGCGTTCCAACGCAACGCGCTTGAGTGCTTCGCTTTCCGCCTCCTCGTCGAAGCGGCCCGTAACATCCAGCTTCAGGCCGGGCCGCTCGGTCAGCGCTTTGGCCAGCGATTTGAGCTTCCCTTCCGACGCTGGCAGCAAGACTGCACGGCCCTTGTCGAACTCCAGCATCGACAACTCCTCGCCGCCGCCAAACAGGGCGCCGATCAGGGCGAAGGGCGCTGTCACCGTCTTCGTGATCGCATTGCCGATCACCTTGAGGATTATGCCGCCCACCGAGAACTGCGGATCGTCCAGCGAGCCGCCAATCGGCACATTGATGTCGATCACGCCATTGCGGTCGCTCAGTAGCGCCACCGCCAGTTGCACCGGCAGTTTGGTCGCCTCCGGGTTGGTGCTCTCCTTGCCGAACGTCAGCTGGTCGAGCAGCAGACGGTTCTCGGCTTTCAACTGGCGGTTCTCCAGCTGGTAGGCGACTTCAAATGTCATCTTGCCCTTCTCGATGCCGTAGCCGACATATTTATCGGAGTACGCCGAGAGCTGCGACAACTCCATCCCGCGCACATCGGCGCGCAGGTCGAGCGAAAACTCCTGCTTCAGCGGATGCACGCGGCCGGCAATCAGCAAGGGGGCACCGCTCACCTGCCCGCGCAGGTCAACGCTGGCATCGTGCGCCGGGTTCGATGACAGGCGCGTAACGGTACCGCCCAGGTCTTTCAGGTTGGCTGTGTAGTTTGGCTTGATGAAGTTGTCGGTGAATCGCACGCGGCCACCGGACAGCACCAGCTTGCCGATGCGGATCGGCGGCAGCGGCTCGGCGGGCTTGGCCGGCGCGACTGCCGGCGCGGCCGGGGCCTGTGCAACAGCGCGCTCCTTCGCCCTGGCGGCTTTCGCCTCCTGCGCGCGGGTGCCCGCCTCAGTCAGGCTCTTGCCTTCCTCGCCTTCCTTGCGTACCACGTCCTGCACGTTGATGCGGCCATTCGGGTCGATGATCACGCGCGCGAAAAAGTCGTCCAGCGCCACGCGCTCGATATTCAGCGTGAACGGTTTGAAGTTCACATCCATGCCGCCGAACGCCAGCGACTTCCAGCTCAGGAAATCGTTGGAACTGGATTTGTCGACGGTGGACAGGCGGTTCACGCTGACATCGCCCTTGTAGCCGCCGGTCACCGCGCCATCCTTGCCGGTATCCAGGCGCAGCCTGGCCTTGCTGGTCACGGCGCCCTGCACCAGGCGCAGGTTCACATAATCCGTGACATAGGGCTGCAGCGGCAGCAAGTCGAAATTCTTCAGGTCCAGCGCCAGGTCGGCCTTGAAGGGGGCCGGCGCCAGTTGGCCCTTGATATCCAGCTGCCCCTTGTTGATACCGGTGCTCAACGCCACTTCTGCCGTTGCTCCGGGAGCGCTGGAATAGCCCTCCATCGTCAGCGACAAGGGCGACAGCTTGATCAGCGTCGGCTCGTCGTGGAATTCCTCGCGCACCTTGGCCGACCATTCATTAATCGCCAACTTGCCCAGCTTGATTTGCAGCGGCGCTTCATCCTTCGCCGGCGCGCCGGCCTTGGCAGGGGCTTTGCCGCTGGTCTTGCCCTGGTGGACACTGATCTCCGCGCTTTCGGAGGTCACCGCGGCGATATCCAGCGTACGCTTGGCGCCATCAAAAACGATGTCCTGCACCCGCAGGCCGAACTTCGCCAGGTCGGCGCGCAAGGCCGCCTGGGGCGTGTCATCGGCATAGCGCAAGGCCGCCCCCGTCACGTTCAGCTCCTTGAGCACGACGAGCGGCCCCGTTTTAGGAGCCGCCGGCGCCGGTGCCGGCGCTGGCGCGGCTTGCGGCGCGGCAGGCGCCAGCTGGTCCAGGTTCAGCTTCCCATCCTTGCCGCGCAAGACATCCAGCTCCAGTCCAGCGACGCCCACCTGGGCAATCTCATAACGTTGCGCCAGCAAATCCAGCTTGCCCAGCTTAACCTTCAGCGCATCCAGCTTGCCCACCTGTTTCCCGTCCAGCTGCTGCAGTTGCACTCCCGTCAGGCTGGCCTCCCCGCCCAGCGTCAGCGATGCCGGCTTATCCTTCGGCTGCACCACGGCCAGGTTGAGCTGCGCATCGAACTGCGCGGACGGCAGGCGGAAGCCGGGCTTGAACGGCAGGTAGCCCAGGTAGGTCGTCAAATCCACCTTATCCAGCTTAAGGTCCAGCGCATACTCTTTAGGTTCGGTGAATGGGCGCGCCTTGCCCTTCAAGAGCAGCGGCGAGCCATTGATGTTGGCGCTGAACAGCGGCTCCACAAAAATCGCCACATCGGACGGCAGCGAGGAAACGAACGGCAAACCCAGTTTCAAGTCCTGCACCTTATGGGTCACGCCGGCAGGCTTGTCCTCGAACGCCAGGCTACCCTCTTCCAGTTGGATATTATTGACCGAGAAGCGCGCCGGTTCAGGCGACGGCGGCTGGCTGGCCGCGAGCTGCAGGATATCGTCGATATTGTATTTATTCGCCGCGCTGCGCGACAGGTGGACGTAAGGCTTGGTCAGGCGCACTTCCTGCACCACCGGCGCCAGGCGCGCCACGGACTGCCACGACAGGTCGGCCGCCAGCCGCTCAAAGCTGGCAAAGACGGTGCTGCCATCCGGCTCCATCATCTTCAAGCCGCGCACGGACGCACTGAGCGTGAACGGGTTGAACGTCACTTCTTCGATGCTGAGCTGGCGATGCAGCTTTTCGGCCGCCAGTTGCGCAGCTTGCGACTTCACAAGCGCCGGCACAGCCAGGAATCCAATGCCGGTATAGGCCAACAACAGTCCCGCGACAGTGCCGGGAACCAGGTATTTCAGTGGTGGGATCTTCATAACCCGTTATTGTAATCGCACACACCCTGCGGGAATATCCGTGCCAGCCACGTCTGCTGCGCTTGGGTGAACCGTGGCGACGGCCCGTAAGTGCCGTCACCGAGCGCAGTCGCCAGGGGCTTCAGCTTGCATTTAAAGGTATCGCCACGGATCGACTCACCCGCCACCATGCGCGGGCTGCTGTAGATCGGGAAAGCCTGCGTGCAGGCGCCGGGCTTGCCGCCATCCAGGACGCCGCTCCAGGCGCCCGGTCCGGAACCGATCACCGCACCCGCGCTATCCACGCAGCGGTCGGCGAACTCCGCCGGCGCACTGCCGCCGGAGAGGTATTTGTCCAGTACCGACAAGGCGCCCATCACCTGCCCCGTCAGGTCCGTGTCCGCGCGTGCGAACCAGATCACCTGGCGCTTGGCCTCCTCCGGGTTGGCGGCCAGCAGCCGGGCGCGGATCGAGAACGGCTGGCGTGCATTGTGCATATCCAGCGTGGCCTCCTGGTGTGGCAGCACGGTAATCACCGGAATGCCCAGGCGTTTGCCGGTGAACACGTGCCCCGAGTCGAAGGCGGCGCGGATCGCCTTTTGCTCACCCGCCCGCCTTGGCGCCGGAACCCCGCCCGGATCGCGGCAGGTCGCGCTGTGCCGCATATTGGCGGCGTCGAAGGGATCGCGCTCCGCCTGCCATGTCACGAAGTCGCGCTGCTCCTTCCAACTGCCCACGCAAGCATTCAGCTGCAGGAATTCGGCGGCATCGATCTTGCCGGCCACCAGCGCGGACAAGCCATACTGCACGCCCACATTGTCGATCGGGATCGGCGCGAAGCCATCCGCATCCACCCCATAGACGTCCTCCAGATCGTTCCAGTGCGTCCATTTGACCTTATCCAGCGCATCCAATCGGTAGCCGTAGAATTCCAGCGCCTTGTCGAAGCGGACATCCCGATAGCGCGGGTTCAGCACCGTCGGCATCGCAAAGCGCCAGCCGTTGATGCACTCCGTGCTGCCCGGCGTGCCCGTGATCGGGTTGCGCGCGGTATCGTTGGCGTGCATGCCCTGCACCAGCGACTGCGCGCTCCACACCGCCCAGCGCGAAGCCGGATTGCGCCCCACCTCGTCGCGGAAGTACTGTCCCAGCAAAGGGCAGTCGGATATCGGGATCGACTGTGTCACCATGTCCGGATACGGCTGCACCGGAATACCCGCGTCAAAGATGCCCGGCCGGTTCTGCGCAAACAGGTACTGCTGTACCGCACCGCCCGAGCCGCCGATAGCCACCGTGTACAGCGGCGTGCCGTAGGTAGCGGCAAAGTGCGCCTTGGTCTGGGCCGCCGTTTCCTCCGCCAGGCGCATATGGTAGTGGACCCCGGTCTGGTTGCCGGAGGAACTGGCCACCGCATAGCCCTCGGCCAGCAGCTTGGGCATCAGCTTCTTCTCCGACCCGTTCAAGCCATTATTCATCCACATGGCCGTGCCCTGCTGGTGGCCGATGCCGACACCGCCGCGCATCCAGTACACCAGCTTGCGGTTCCAGGCCGCGCGCTCCAGCGTTGCGATCGTGTAGATAAAACGGTTGATGGTGCCGACCTCCACGCGCACCACAAAGGGGATGGTGGCGCCATTGACGACGATCTTTTGCACATCCGCCGGCAGCGATACGCCGCCGCCCTCGAGCGGCTTGAATTCGCTTCCCGTGAAATAGAAATGCTGGATGCGCGTCCGGATGGCGCACTGGCTGCTGTAGCCGATAACCGCGCCGCCCGCGGCGCGCACCGGATGGCCGATGCCCTGCTGGTTGTCTACCAGGGGCTGCCCCAGCCCGGATTCCTCCGTGCGGCAGATGAAGGGCTGCTGTTGGCCCGCCTGCGGCCCCTTATCGGAGACATGGTTTTCGCCGGGCGGCTGGTGTCGCGGGGTGCTGCATCCTGCCAGGGTGATAGCCGCCAGAACGGCCAGGAACCGAGCTTTCATTGGCGCCTCCATTTTGCCCCTAGTGTAGTCGCTTTTTCGCGCCCTACAAAGCCATCCAGGATACATCCCCCGGCGACACCGCCCGGCTTAGTTCAACTTGCCCGCACCCGCATTCGCGGTCACCGAAGCCTGTGTATTCGCAGCAGGCAGCAAGTTATAGGAGTACGGCGGAGTCCAGGCATCCGCACCGCTGGCGAGCGTCAAGCCACATTGGCCATCCATCGGAATGGCGGGCCCGACCCATGCTCCGGAGTCGTTGCGGGTGCTGATGAACAAGTGGCCAGACGAGCGGAAACCGCTGTAGCCGGAACCCTTGATCACCTTGCCGCAAAACTCGGACGGCTTCAGCAGCACAAAGCTGTAATACTGGTTTTGCACCAGCACTTGCGACTTGTACCGCGCATCCAGGCCACTGCCGAATTTCAGGTCCGGATTCTTGGTCGCCGTATCGCCGCTGACCAGGTTATTGAACAGGTGGACCTGTCCAAAGCGCACCAGCGGCAAGCGCGAACCCAGGCTGTCCCACCAATTGCCGCTGAAGGTCGCATGCAGCCTGCCCTGGTCGCTCCACGCGCGCCCGCTGTCGCCGTTGCCGACCAGCGTCAGCTTGCCGTGTTTGAAGAAGCGGCTGTTGGCGACGGTGACATAATCCGAACCACGCACAATGTCGAGCGCACCATCGTGGCGGGTATCGGATGCGAGCGAATCCGGCGTATCCCCATCGCTGAGCGTGACATGGTCGATCCAGATGTTTTGTGCGCGCGAGATGGCAATACCGTCGGCGTAGGCGTTGCTGCTATCTTCCGGGTTCACGTCCCAGGGCGTATCGATCTGCAGGTTGCGGATGATAATGTTGCGGGTCCAGGTCGGAAAGTCCTCGCCATCCTTGCCTGCTGCGATCCAGTTCTTGAAGTCGGTCTCCGGAATGCCGCCGGCCGCAAGCGGCAGCTCATTGCCGATCAGGATGGTGGTGCCAGTGATGCGCGCCGGGCGCCCGCCCGCATCGTTGATCCCTACCAGCGTGGTGTTGGAAGGCAGCATGACCGAGCCGCCCATCTTCTGATCCTGGAAGCTGGTGTACTCGCGGAACACCGTGTTATTGGCGCTCCAACGCATATCGATATGGCCGATCACACGGATGATCTTTGGCTCGTTGCCGGCCTCGTTGATCGCCGCGACCAGCTGCTGCCCGTTGTACACCGTGTAGACGCGGTTGGCCGTCGCAGCCGACCCGCCCGTCACCACCACCGTGCCCTTGCGCGACCATGTGTGCCAGCCATCTTGCGGCGCCGTCTGGCGCTCAAACGACAGCACGCCGCCGGTCGGATCGGCCAGCGCAAATTGCCACTGCGGCAGCGCCGGCGCGGGCTTGTAATTGGCGGGGCTGTGCTTGCCGTTCGCATCCAGCACCGGCGCGGAAAAATTGCGTATGCCGTAAGCGGCGCTTTGGAACGGCGTGCTGGCGCCAGTCAGTGATTTGGCATCGATATCGGCGCCGTGCGCCTGCGCAGCCAGCAGCGCTATGGCTGCGCCCATCAGCGTAAGTAATTTCATGATGATCCCTCGCGATAGGTACTGGATTATTGGGCCAGGTTGGTACGCGCGCCAGCCGTGGCAATCGCCTTGGCCTTCACGTTCGCGCCGGGAATCGCCGTATAGGCGTAGCCGGTCGGGCCATACGATTGGGTCGAGCCCCAAGTGGTGGCATTGACCGCGCCGCTCGGCGTGTCCCAGGTGATGCCCGGACCGACATAGTTGTCGCGCAGTTCCCAGTAGCCGATCCGGCTGCTGTCACGCGATGTCACGGGATTTTTCACGTTCTCGAAATAATTCGATTCGATCAGGGATACCCCGTCCATGCGCACGTTGATGCCGGAGGTCAGGACGTTGTTGAAGTAGTTGTTGTAGATGTGGCTCTGGCCAAAACGCTGCAGCGGCAGGCGCGCCTTGATGTTCTCAAAGCGGTTGTTATGGTACGTGGTGCGCGCGTTGGCATTGGCGGTATCGCTGTCGCTATAGCCGTTCAACGACACTTTCTGGTAGTTGTAGACGTGGTTGTACGACACCGTAATGTGGTGCGCGCCCTTCTTCATGTCGATGCCGCCGTCAAAGGATGCGTCGCCGGCGCCGGGGCAGCTGGTCAGCGACGCGAAGATAGTGTTGTGGTCGATCCAGATATTGCTTGGCTGGCCGGACGACATGCCTTCGATCGAAATCGAATCGGCTGCCTCGCCGCCTTGCAGCAGCCCGATCATCATGTTCTGCACGATGATGTTGTGCGCGTTGCCCGCGATATGGATGCCGAAATTGGCACTGGAATCGGCCGCGCCACGGATCGTGATATTGCTCTTGTTCTTGACTGACAGCGTCTGCGCCGGCTTTTGCCATTGCGCGCAAACGTCCGTGATGGTGCTGAAGTCAAACTTGCCGGTGTAGTTCAGCACCAGGCCGGAATTATCGGTATAGGCGTTGATGGCGGCCTGCATCTGCGCCAGGCTGGACACATTCACCGGCGCCTTGTTGCCGCCGCCAGTGGTGGCCGCGCCGTAGCCAACCGGGCCCGCCATGGCGCCCGCAGCCGCAGCTAGTCCGGCAGCGGCGAATAGCATTTTCAGTTCCGTATTCTTCATAGACTTGTCTCCATTGATTGTTGTGGGCTGGAGGGCCGGCTGAAGTGACTCCTGATGCGAATTGGCCGGACCACCTTAGCCAGATTCGGTCAGGCCAATTTTCTTGTCAATTTGTCTTTTTTAACGGAAGCGCATGCCGGCAAACGGGAAAATACGCTAAATTCCGCGAAATCCTGGCGAACAAACGTCGATATTGACGCAAAGTGCTGGAAAGTTGCAATCGCTCAAATCTACCCAGTCACACTAAAAAACAACAATCGGACTGACCAATTTAAAATTCGGTCTGACCAAAAATTTCATGCGCCGGCATACACCGCCGAGTCAGGGCAGGCTTTGGCAAATGCGCCACCTGAAATGCAAAAAGCCCAGCGAATATAGCTGGGCTTTTTGCATTGAAATTCTGGCTCCCCGACCTGGACTCGAACCAGGGACCTGCGGATTAACAGTCCGTCGCTCTACCGACTGAGCTATCAGGGAAAAGAGGCCGTATTATAGCCATCGATTTTGGGGCTGACAAGAGTCAGCCCCAAAAAGGATTAGAACGAACCCTTGAACTGCACGCCAAACTGACGCGGCTCGTTGATGAAGCCGGTCAGGTTGTTGAAGTCGATGGCGCCGGTGATGCGGCGCTGGTCGGTGATGTTGCGTGCAAAGGCTGCCACTTCATACTTGCCGCCGGCCCAGTTGTAGCCCACGCGCAGGCCGCCTTCGGTCAGCGGTGCGCCGGTGAATTCAACTGCTTCGTACAGGAAGAAGTTGACCTTGGAACGGTAGGACCAGTCGGTCAGCACGAACAGGTTGCCTTCTGCCAGCGGGTAGTTGTAGCGGGCGTTCAGGTTGATGATCCACTTCGGCGCTTGCGGCAGTGCGTTGCCGTCGATGGAAACGCGGCCGGCACCGTTGATCGGGTCCAGGATGGTGCACTGTGCGCACTTGTTCAGGGACAGCGAAGGATCGCGGATCTCGGTGAAGTTGTACGACGCGCTGGCGGAAACCTTGAAGTCGTTGGTGACAAAGCCTTCGATCTCGCCTTCGATGCCGCGGCCCTTGGTCTTGGCAGCGTTAATCAGCTTGGTGACGTTGGAATTGCCGCCGACCACGGTCAACTGCTGGTTCTTCACGTCGTAGTCGTACACGCTCAGGGAAGCGCGCGCGCGGCGGTTCCACAGGTCCGCTTTCACGCCGGCTTCGATCGAGGTGATGGTTTCTGCATCGGCCACGGTGATCGGCACCGAGGTCGAAGGAGCAGCGATGGAAGGCGCGCGGAAGCCGGTCGCGTAACGGGCGTACACGCTGACATCCTTGTTCAGCTTGTAGGTGCCGCTCAGGTCCCAGTTGAACTTGTCCTTGGACTGCGAAACAGTCTTCGGGCCCACCAGCACGGTGCCGGTGGTTTCCAGGGTTTCAAAGTCCTTCTTGTCTTCGGTGTAGCGCAGGCCGCCGCGCACGGTGAACGCGTCGTTCACGGCGTAGTTCACGGAGCCGAACAGGGCGTAGGCTTCGTTCTTCTGCTGCGATTTCACGCGCGAGGTGCGGTCGCCGGCAACGTTGAAGTTGTCCTGGCCTGCCACTGCCTTCTCGTCGAAGAAGTAGGCGCCTGCCTGCCAGTTCAGCGGGCCGGTGTACTTGGATTCAACGCGGAACTCTTGCGAGTACTGCTTGATGTCCGGTACGAAGGAGCCGGTCGCCACCTGGAACGGCACTGCCGGCGCGTTGGTCGGGTTGCCGCCGTCGATGTCGCCGCGCGAGTTGTACTTGGCCACGGTCTCGTAACCGGTGATCGAGTACAGCTTGTGCGCGCCCAGATCCCAGCTCATACGCACGCTGGCGCCCTGGGTTTTCAGTTCCTGGTCTTCGCGTGCGTTGATGGCGATCTTGTCCGCATCAAAGCCGTCGACGAAGGTGTTGGAACCCTTCTTGATGATGTTGGCGCGGAACAGGCGCGAGCTGCCGGTGGTGGCGCGCTGGTGCACATTGAACAGGGCATTGAACATGCCGTTCGGCTGGTACAGCACCTGCACGCGTTCGGCGTGCTCGTTGTAGCCCTCCAGCGCGTCTTTCTCGCCGGTGAAGGTGCTGTCGACGAAGTCGTCGCGGTGCTGGCGCAGGGTCGATACGCGCAGGGCCCACTCTTTCGACAGCGGCACGTTGGCGGCTGCTTCCAGGTTGACGGTGGCGTCGCTTGCGTAGGAAACGTTGTAGAAGCCTTCCACGCCGCGCAGGCTTGGCTTGGCCGATTCGAACTTGACCACGCCGGCCGGGGTGTTACGGCCGAACAGGGTGCCTTGCGGGCCGCGCAGCACTTCCACATTGGCCAGGTCGAACATCGGGTAACCCTTGAGGATAGGGTTCTCTTGCACCACATCGTCGTAAATCAGGGAAACCGGCTGCGACGCGAACACGGCGAAGTCGGCGTTACCGTAGCCGCGAATGTAGAAGCGCGGGAATACACGGCCGGTCGACGACTCGACGTTCAGCGATGGGGTCTTGCCCGCCAGGACGCGGATATCCTGGCCGCCGGACAGCAGGATGTCCAGCTTTTCGTCCTTGATCATGGACACGGATACCGGCACTTCGCGGATATTCTCAGCGCGGCGTTGTGCGGTCACGGTCACTACTTCCAACTGACCGACTGGGGCCTGGGCTGCTTCCTGGGCCAGGGCGGCCATCGGCAGGGTCGCGCCGATTGCCAGAAGACGCTTATGCATCTTGGACAACTTCATCATGTTCTTTCCTTGTGGGTGATGTGATGTAGTCTCCTTATTCCCCCCACAGGCCGCGGTCTGTTGCCGCGAAAATAGCGCGCATTATATACCCACTATAAGATTTGAGCACTATTGCTTAATAGTAAGTGTGCTATTGGGTAGCCGTTTCCACGCCGGCCGCGATTTCGACCTGCAAAGCCGTGACTTCGGCCTGCCCCGCCGGCAAGGACAGTGGCGAAGGTTTTCATACGTCTCCTGGTGGGTATATGGCGCATGATAGACGCAGGTCAAAACCAGAACAAATAAGCCTCCTAGACTGGCCTGAACCCCGCGACAAAAAGCGGGCTTCCCCACCTCGCCAGGAGACATCATGAAGAACTTTCCGCAAGAGATGAGCCACGCATCCGGTGCCACGCTGGTCCTCGACCGCACGCGCCTTCTGCTCGCGCTCAAGCAGCCGAAGGAGCGCAGCGCAGTCGAAGCTTTCCTGCACGGCCTGGACTTATTCCTGGAAGACGAAGCCGACGAAGGCATGGTGCCCGGCGAGCGCGTCAACCACACCAGGACGCGCTACTTCGTGCAAGCGCGCCGCCCGCTGGACGACGCCCAGCTGGCAAAAATCGAAGAAGCCGGGGCGGCGCTCAGCCTGGACTGGCTCGGCCCCGTTTACCGCATGGCCGGCCAGCGCGGCCGGCGCGCCCTGGCCGCGCCCCTGCCCCACGTGGCCGTCATCAAGCTGCGCCAGTCGCGCGACAAAGCCGCCAAGCTGCCGGAAGGCCTGGGCAGCAAAGGCGCGGCCGAACCGATGATCCAGGAAGTCACAGAGAAATCGCGCTACCTGAATGGGCACCGCTACTTCCAGATCGCCAACGTGAAGGAGATCAACGCCTACCAGCTGCGCGAGCGCCTGCGCCAGCTGCCCAACGCGCCGATCGCCGACTTCCAGTTCGAGACCATGCCGCTGCTGACGCCCACCTCGATCGCGCCCAACGACACCCTGTTCCCGCAGCAATGGGACATGACGCGCATTGAGGCCGGCGGCCCCGGCACCACCGGCTGGGACATCACCACCGGCATCGCCACCGCCGTGGTCTGCGTGCTGGACGAAGGCTGCGACCTGAGCCACCCCGACCTGCGCTTTTCCGCCAACGGCATCAACCTGGGCACCATGAGCGGCGACGGCTCTCCCACCGGCAACCACGGCACCGCCTGCGCCGGCATTGTGGCCGCCACCTACAACAACGGCACCGGCGTCACCGGCGTAGCGGGCGACGCACGCATCCTGCCGGTCGCCTTCGACGCCTGGACCGATGTCGAAGTGGCCAACGGCATCAACTACGCCGTGGCCAATGGCGCCAGCGTGATCAGCATGAGCTTCGGCTGGAATGCCTGGAGCCCGGCCATCATCGACCCGGCCATCCAGAACGCCTTCAACAACGACCTGGTGATGTGCGTGGCCACCCACAACTACAACGGCCCCATCACCTACCCCGCCACCAACCCGCTGGTGATCGCGGTCGGCGCTTCGGACGAGGTGGACAACCGCAAGACCCCGCTCAGCCCCGACGGCGAGCCCTGGGGCTCCAACTTCGGCCCGCAAATCTCGGTGGTTTCGCCCGGCGTGCATATCCCCACCACCGACATCCAGGGCGGCGGCGGCTACGACACGGGCGACTACGAGCTGCTGTTCAACGGCACCTCCTCCGCCACGCCGCACGTGGCCGGCCTGGCGGCCCTGATCCGCAGCGTCTACCCGACACTGGACAATGTGCAGGTGCGCGCCCACATCGAGCGCACCGCGCAGAAGGTGGGCGCGGTGGCCTATGCCGGCACGGCCGGCTACCCCAACGGCAGCTGGAACCAGGAGATGGGCTATGGCCGCATCAACGTCTTCCGCGCCCTCGACGAGGCCGACGTGATGATCAAGGACTCCCCGTCCGACAGCGGCGCCGAGCCTTTCACCGGCGGCAATTTCTGGGACTTCTCCGACATTGTGGTGCGCATCAACGACGATAACGTCTTCATGCCGGGCGACCCGCTGCAGTCGAAGAACGTGGAGCGCGGCCAGGCCAACTACATCTATGTGCGCGTCACCAACAACGGCGCGCGCGACGCCCGCAACGTCACGGTCAGCACCCGCATCATCCCGTATGTCGGCCTGCAGTTCGTGTATCCGCCCGACTGGACCGCGGTGGACGCCACCCACGTCAGCCCGACCGGCATCGCCACCAGCTTCGCCAGCGTGCCGGCGGGCGGCACGGCCATAGCCAAGTTCCGCATCGAGGCCTCGCAGGTGGAGTCGCTCTACGGCTGGCAGACCAACCACCCATGGCACCCCTGCCTGCTGGCCGTGGTCAATTCCGACAACGACTACGCCTTCGCCAGCGCGCCGCTGACGGGCGACCCGATCAGCGCCCGCCTGAACAACCTGGCGCAGCGCAACCTGACGGTGATCGACGTGCTGGCCGGCGCCGGCGCCGCCTTCCCCTTCATCGCCGGCAACCGCTTCAACCGCGAAACGCGCATGACGCTGGTGATCGACCGCAGCCGCCTGCCGCACGACATGCCGCTTACCCTGTCGCTGGACGAAGACGGCTCCGCCTTCCCTGCCATCGATTTCGAGAACCAGGTCGACCCGGCGCCCGACCAGGGCCATGAACATGGCGGGGACGACATGGGCCGGGATTGCGGCCTGGTCTTCCTGCATGACACCCGGGTCAAGACCCGCTTCGGCTGCTGCTGCGGCATCCTCACCTTGGCCAAAGGCTCCCACTTCGACTGCCTGCCCCAACGCACCCTGGGCAATGTCAGCGTGGAAGGCGGCGACGTGGTCCTGCGCAATGGCAAGCGCTATGTCGAGATCCGTAATGCCGTGGTCAAGGTCAGCATGGAGAAGGAACCTGCTGTCATGTATCCGCTGGCCCTGCGCAGCACAATCCCGGCCAGTGCCGCAGAAGGCGAACAGTTCACCATCAATGTGGCCGAACTCAATGCCCAGGGCACCCCGGTCGGCGGCGCGGCCATGGTGTACCACGTCGGCTAGCCCGCCATCCAGCCCGGTTTCGCGCCGCCGCAACCGGGTTTCGTCGCACCGCGGTGGCGCCGCCGGTGCCTGCTCCGTAGTCTTACAGCATCAACAACGACTACGGAGCACCCATGAAACACGCCATCCTCACCCTCGCCATCGCCCTCGCCTACGGCAACGCTCTGGCCGCAGCGGTACCTGACAACGCCGCCTTCAGCGCCGCACGCCAGCAATTTGTGGCCGGCGCCGGCGGCGACGCCTCCGCGCGCGACGCCTCGATCGACGCCTTTGAAAAGCTGGCCGGCAGCCAGCCCGGCAATCCGGTTTACCTGGCCTACCAGGGCGCCGGCTTCACCCTGCGCGGGCGCGACGCGTTCATGCCCTGGGACAAAATGAAGTTCACCGAAAAAGGCGCCGACATGATCGAAAAGGCCCTGTCGCTGCTGGCGCCGGAACACGACACCCTGCTGCTGGGCGGCACTCCGGCCAGCATCGAAACCCGCCTGGTGGCCGCCAGCACCCTGCTCGCCATGCCCGAATTCATGAACCGCCGCAGCGGCGGCAAGCGCGCCTTGCAAGCGGCGCTCGATTCGCAAGCCCTGGCCCAGGCGCCGGCCCCGGTGCGCGCCAACCTGTTCAGCGTCGCCGCGCGCGTGGCCGCCGAGGAAAAGCGCAGCGCCGACGAAGTGGGCTACCTGCGCCAGGTGGTGGCGACCCAGGCCACCACGCCGCACGTCGCCAAGGCCGCCGCCCGCCTGAAGGAGCTGGGCCAATGAGGGCCGGCGAACCGCTGCTGTCGCTGCGCGGCGCCAGCAAGTCCTACACCCTGGGCGGCAACGTGATCCGCGCCCTGAAATCGGTCGACCTGGGGCTGGTGCGCGGCGAAATCGCCGCCATCACCGGCCCTTCCGGCAGCGGCAAGAGCACCCTGCTCAACCTGTGCGGCCTGCTCGACACGGCCGACGGCGGCGAACTGCTGTTCGACGGCGAGCCCCTGCCGGCCGGCGACGACGTGCGCCGCACCGCATTGCGGCGCCAGGCCATCGGCTTCGTTTTCCAGGGCTTTAACCTGGTGCCGGTCATGACCGCCCACGACAACGTCGACTACCCGCTCTACCTGCTCGGCGTGCCGGCCGCCGAACGCCGCGCGCGCGTGCAGGAAGCGCTGGCGCGCGTCGGCCTGCAAGACCTGGGCGGGCACAAGCCGGACCAGTTGTCCGGCGGCCAGCGCCAGCGCGTGGCTATTGCGCGCGCCATCGTCAAGCGCCCGCGCCTGGTCATCGCCGACGAACCAACCGCCAACCTGGACGCGCAAACCGCTTCCCAGATCGTCGGCCTGATGCGCGCCCTGGCGCATAACGACGGCACCAGCTTCCTGGTCGCCACGCACGACGAGCGCATGCTGCCGCATTGCGACCGTTCGCTCATGCTGGACGACGGCGTCCTGCAGGGAGGCATCCATGCTCATTGACTTCAAATGGCTTTCCCTGGCCTGCCGCAACGCCATGCGCAACCGGCGCCGCTCCCTGGTCACCCTGGCGATTGCCGCCACGGGCACCGCAGCGGCCCTGCTGGGCGGCGGCTTTGCGCTGCATACCTACGAATCGCTGGCGCAGGCCAGCGCGCGCGATACCGGCTACCTGGTGCTCGCCGCACCTGGCCATTTCGCCGGCATCGAGAGTATGCCGCTGGAGCACGGCCTGGCGGGCCGCAGCGAACTGACGCGCGAGCTGCTGACCCACCCGCAGGTGACGCGCGTGCTGCCGCGCTTGCAGTTCTCCGGCCTGGTCAGCAATGGCGACAAGAGCGAGATCTTCCTCGGCACCGGCGTCGATGCGCGCCAGGAGTTCCTGGTCAAAGGCCCGTTCATGCAGGTGGAAGACGGCGCCCTGCTGGACGACGGCAACGACAGCAGCGGCGGCGCCGCGGCAGCCGCGCGCGGCCCCGGCATCGTCCTCGGCAAAGGCCTGGCGCGCATCCTCAACGCCAAGCCGGGCAGCTCCCTCACCCTCATGTCCACCACCACCGCCGGCAGCCTGAACGCCATCGACGTCACCGTGACCGGCATCGTCAGCAGCGGCGTCGCCGATATCGACAAGCGCCTCGCCATGGTGGACCTGTCCACCGCGCAGAACCTGCTGGTGACGGACAAAGTCAGCTACCTGAGCGTCTACCTCGACGAACTCGCACACAGCGACGCCGTCGGCCAAACCTGGCGCAGCCAATACGCCGGCAAGCTGGAAATCCGCTCCTGGCTGGACCAGGCGGTGTTCTACCAGAGCGTGAAAGGCCTGTACAACCGCATCTTCGGCTTCCTCGGCGTAATCGTGCTGGTGATCGTGCTGTTCGCCATCGCCAATACCCTGTCGATGGCCGTGCTGGAACGCACCCGCGAGATCGGCACCCTGCGCGCCATGGGCACCACACCCGGCGAGGTCACCCGCCTGTTCACGCTGGAAGGCCTGGTGCTGGGCAGCGGCGGCGCCGCCCTGGGCATGGCGTTGGCGGCCGGAGTGGCGCTGGCACTACTAAAGTCCGGCATCCAGATGCCCCCTCCACCGGGCCGCACCGCCGGCTATCCGCTGGTCGTCACCGTATCGCCTGCCCTGTACGCCGCCGCCGCGCTGGCCGTCACCGTACTGGCGGCACTCGCCTCGCTGCTCGTCAGCCGCAAGGCTGCCAATCAATCCGTTGTGGAAGCACTCGCCCATGTTTAAGACCACGATCGCGGCCATGCTGCTGGCCGCCTGCGGCAGCGCCGCCGCGCAGGATGTGGAAGCCATCCTGCGCAAAGCCGACACCTACCGCCTGCGCGAAGCGTCCTCGCAACTGGAGACCCTGGTGCAAACCTATAAGGACGGCAAGCTGGATAAGGAAAAGCGCTACCAGGTGCTGGTGCGGCCCGGCGGCAAATCGCTGGTGCTGTTCCGTTCTCCCGGAGAGACCGGGCAGAAGGTACTGATGTCCGGCGATGACTTCTGGATGCTGCTGCCCGCCAGCGCGCGGCCTATCCGCATCACGCCGTTGCAAAAGCTGCTGGGCGACGCATCGACCGCCGACATCACCAACATGACCTGGTCCGGCGACTACCAGGGCAGCATCACGCGTGAGGTCGAGATCAACGGTGTGCCCTGCCTGGAACTGGAACTGGCCGCCACACGCAAAAACCTGAGCTACCAACGCCTGGTGCTGCATGTGGCCAAGGCCGACCACCGCCCAGTGCACGCGGACCTGTACGCCAGCTCCAATAAACGGCTCAAGCAAGCGCGCTTCAGCCAGAACCGCATGGTGCTGGTGGACGAAATCCAGAGCGGACGCGAAACCGTCATCACGACCTTGTCCAGCAAACCGCGCCAGTTCGGCGACGAATTGTTCAACCCCATGTTCCTGAGCCGTTCCGATGCCGCGCCATAAGTTCCCCCTTGCGCTGGCGTGCGCGCTTGCCCTGCCGCCGGCTACCCATGCCGGCGAGCTGGCGGCCAACGTGCGCGCGCAACTTGGCAGCCAATCCCTGCAAGCCGGCGAGTTGCGCTGGTCCGACGGCGCGCTGCGCGGCGTGCTCACCGCCACGCGCGTGGACGGCGGCAACGTGCGCCTGCGCCTCAATGAACTCAGCTACGACCGCGCCCTGGGCAGCGGCTTCCTCACCGCCGGCAAAAAAGTGATGAGCTGGGACGTCGGCTACGCTTTCCGCCCGCTGGACGTGGTGCAGCGCGAAGACCGCCGCGCGCTCAATCCGTTGGCGCTGGAAGGCGTTCCCATGCTCGCCTGGGAACGTTTTGACGCCGACAGCGCCACCACCATCGTCTGGGCCAACCCCACCCAAGGCCGCGCTACCAGCGCCGGCCAGCAGCGCGACGACGAAGCCCTCGCCATCCGCCACTACCGCCAGCGCGGCGCGCGCGACGAATACGCCGTGCTGCGCCTGTCGCGCCGCAACGGCATCGAAGCCGGCGCATCGTTCTCGCAGGTCGCCAGCGACGGCTTGGAACTGCACGCCTCTGTGCTCTGGCAACAGCGCCCCGCGCACAGCGGCAAGGCAATGGCAGGCTTCACCTGGACCACGGAAAGCAAGCTCTCCATCGTCGGCGAAATGTGGACCGACCGCAGCGCAGCACCCGGCCAGCAGCGCAACCGCATGCTGCGCGCCGCGCAGTATATCGATGATGTGGAGATATCGGCCGACGTGCTATGGCAGCCGCAAACGGGCAGCCGCATCGGCACTTTGTCGGCCAGTTGGAAGACCGGCCCCTGGACCCTGTCCGCCAGCTACCGCCGCTACGGCGGCCTGGCCGGGCGCTATATACAGGACACCGCCCTGGCCAGCCTCCAGCGCGGCTTCTGACTTCACATCTGGCGGAACAGGTGCGCGTACAAGGGCGACACGCGCAGCTTCTCCGCCCGACTGCGCAAGGCCAGCGACAACTTGCCGCCCTCCTCGCGCAACGCGCTCAGTACGCATGACGAATTGACGATGGTGCCGCGATGCACCTGCCAGAACAACTGTTCATCGAGCTGCGGCAACAGTTCTTTAAGGCTCATGCGGATCAGCAGCTCGCAATCCGCCGTCACCACATTCACATACTTGTCCGCCGCCTCAAAGTACACCACGTCCTCCACTGGCACCATGCGCACCTGGTTGCCGACGGCGGCGCGGATCACGGTCAGGCGCTGCGCCGGCGGCGCCGCCATCGGCACACCCAGCGCGCGCAGTTGCCCCGCCAGCACCTCCAGCGCTGCCGCGCCGCCCGCCGGCTTATCCTGCAGCCGCTGCTGCAAGCGCGCCACCGTGCGGCCCAGACGTTCATCGCTGACAGGCTTCAGCACATAATCGGCCGCCTCACGGTCAAACGCCTGCACCGCGAATTCATCGTACGCCGTTACGAACACCACCTGCGGGAAAGGCGCCGGCCCGGGCCAGGCATCCGCCAGTTCCGCCGCCACATCCAGCCCGGACTTGCCGGGCATTTTGATATCGAGGAACAGCACCTCCGGCTGCAAAGCCAGCGCCTGCTGCAGCGCATCGATGCCGTTCGCGCAATTGGCCACAATCGACAGGCCAGGCCACTGGCGCTGCAAAGCAGCCGCCAGCGTAGCAGCGAGGATGGGTTCGTCTTCAGCAATCAGTGCGGTCGTCATGGTCAGGCAGGCAGGAAAATTCGTGCAAGCGCGCCCTGCGGCGCGGCGTCAAGGGAAAGGGAAGCACGCTCGCCATACAGTCCAAGCAAGCGCTCGCGGATATTAACGAGGCCAAGCCCCGTGCCTGGCTTGCCCGGGCCGGCATCGAGCCCGCGTCCGGTATCCGACACCAGCAGTTCCAGGCCGCCATCCACCGCACGTGCTGTCACCTGCACATGGCCGCCGGCCACGTTCGGCTCCACGCCGTGGGCAATCGCATTCTCCACCAGCGGCTGCAACAGCATCGGCGGCAGTTCAAGATCGCGCAAGCCATCCGGCAGCTCCAACCCATAGCTCAAACGCGCGCCCATGCGCACCGACATCAAGCCAAGGTAAGCATCGAGTAGCGCAAACTCCTGTCCCAATGTCGTGCGTTCAGCGCGCGCGGCGCTCAAGGTTGCGCGCAAATAGGTAATCAACTGGTCCAGCATGGCCTGCGCGCGGACCGGGTCGAGCGCGATCAGTCCCTGCAGGTTGGCCAGGGTATTGAACAGCATATGCGGCTCAATCTGGGCCTGCAGCAGCTGCAACTGCGCCTGCAAAGCCTGGCGCTGAACCGCCTCCGCCCGCGCCTTTGCCATCGCCGCCTCGGCGCGCGCCTGCAACAGCCGGTCGCGGCCCGCAAAGAACACGGTCGCCGCCCCGGTGGCAAAAATGGTGAACAGGAAAGCGCTGGTGCCACGCTCGCCACTGAACGAATTCGTAATGTTGATCCGCATCCCAAGCAGCCACGCCGCCAGGTGGGAGCCCAGGAACACGCCTGCCACAACGCCAGCCGCCAGCACCGGCACGAACAAGAACCAATTGGTTTTGCGCTGTTCGCCCCAAATCGACAGGCGCGTCGCATCGATCAGCAACCAGGTGATGATGCCGATGCACATGGAGACCACGAGATTCACGCCGAACTGGCGCCCGCTGCCGAACACAAAAGTGATCAGGACCGCGCACAGGACGTTAAAGACCGCGACATACAGGCCATCAGTGGCCATGCGCCGCAGGGGGAAATGGAATTGCCGGGTAATTGTCTGCATGCCAAGAATTGTCGCCTTAACGGCCCTTGCCTGGCAACATCCATGCGACGAAAAAGCCCCTTCAAGGCGCAAAACGCCTGCTCAGAAGCGGTAAGCCAGGCGCAACTGCCAGCGCCGGCCCAGCAAATCATAGGTCATGGTGTCGGTATTACCGTCGATCCAGCTCTGGATGAACGGCGCCTTGCGGTCCCACAGGTTCTCCACCGCCAGGGACAACGTCAGCGCCGCGCTGGCTGCATAACGCAGGCTGGCATTGTGATAAACCACGCTGGGGGCGCTGGCACCGGCGTTGGCCGCCACCCCGTTGATATCGTCCGCCTTGCCGATCAATTGCAGGCCATAGCTGCCCGACCAAGCGCCCTTGCCGGCGCTGAGCACAGCGCTCGAGCGCCAGTGCGCAAAGCTGCCGCGGCCGCCGGTGATCTTGCCGGCATAGGCTATCGTCGCGCCGCCGGGATATGGCGTGACTTCAAAGCGCTGTAGCCGCGTCGCATCGAGCGCCAGCGACATGCGCCAATCGGCCAGCGAGAAATCGACCAGTGCGCCCAGGTCCACGCCGCTGATGCGCTGCTGCGCCACGTTCTCCGGCTGCGACGAGAGGAAATCGATATCGCCGGTGGCCGGATCGCGCGTAAAGCTGGCGGCGCCGCAGAATACGTGCGCCAGTTCCGGCGTGTTGTAGCAGATGGCAAGCTTGGTCGAACCGGGCACGGCCTCGATCGCGTTGTCGATGCGAATGTCGAAATAATCCGCCGTCAACGTCACCCGGCGTGAAGGCGTCCAGACCAGTCCCGCGCTCCTGTTCTGCGCCAGCTCCGGCCGCAGCGCCAGGTTTCCACCTGCCGTGGTCAGGGTCGTGTTCCCCAACTGACGATAACCGGCAGGCACCCCGTCCGCGCGGCAATTGCGGTACACCACCGAATCGGCCGGCAAGCTGTCCCACCGGTTGCAAGGGTCGCTGGTGGTAAGGGCCTGCGTCATCACTCCGCCGAACAGTTCTGGCACGGTGGGCACACGGAACGCGCGTGACCGGTTGGCGCGCAGCTTGAGCGGCCCCGCCACCTGCCAATCCAGGCCCGCCTTGTAAGTCCACTGCGCCCCGAACAAATCATAGTGCGAGTAGCGGCCGGCGGCATTCACGCGCAACGCC
The DNA here is from genome assembly GCF_009857475.1 of Pseudoduganella guangdongensis. Classification (GTDB taxonomy): domain Bacteria; phylum Pseudomonadota; class Gammaproteobacteria; order Burkholderiales; family Burkholderiaceae_D; genus Rugamonas; species Rugamonas guangdongensis. The sequence continues at coordinate 62,920 of NZ_WWCJ01000016.1, forward strand.
GCCAGCACGGGCACGGCCAGCTCCGCATAGGCCTCCCGCGCCAGGTACTTTCCCGCCACCCGGTCCTGCGCGTTGAGATTGGCCACCCGCGCCACAACCAGCGGATCCGGATCGCGCCAGCCCTGCTCGCGCCGCACTTCCACCCCTGCGGCAAAGCCGATCGCACCGGCAGGCAACTGCATCATCTCGCCGCTCAAGCTGGCCTGGAAACTGCGCTGCGCATTGCCGCCCTCGTCGCGGATGGTGGTATGCAGGTAATCCAGCACAGCTGGCGCCAGGGAATTCAGGCCGAGGTAATTGCCGCATGGCGCCGCGCCGGCGCGGCCGCAGTTCGCGGCATCCAGCGTCGCCGCAACGCGGTCGAGGTTAATGACATTGGTTGAGCCGTCTATGCCGGTATTGCGCGCCCAATTCAGCGAGGCCGACCATTCCCATCCGTTCTCGAAGCGTCCACGCAAGCCGCTAACGATGCGCGCCGTCCGGGTACGCTGGAAAAAGTCGCGCGGGCCGGCCTCCGCTACCCGGCGCCGCTCCAGCACCAGGTCCTGGCCGGTCGGGTTGGTCGGATGCGCGGCAGCGATCGCCATCGGGCGGAACACGCCCAGCGTTCCAGGCGAAGCCAGTTGCTCCGAGCGCCGCTCAACGTAGAGCAGTTCATTAAACCAGGCATGGCCGGGCGCCAACGCCTGCTGGCCGAACAGGCTGGCGCCCAGGCGCCGCACCGGATTGACGGCATTCAGCAGGGTGTTGCTGTTAAAGCCGTGCTTCAGCACGTCATAGGGCTCATACAGCCCACCCTCGATGAAGTTCACGCGCCGGCCATCGGCCAGGCGCGCACGGCCGCCCGCCGTGGATGAACTGCCGGAGCACACGAGCTGCATCCCGTTTGCCGCCAATGGGCACGGCGCGCGCGACGCCATCGGCACCGATTCCTGCCGCGAAAAGTGCAGGCCGGCCGTCCACGCGCCCTGCGCCGTGCGCCAGCCCAGCGTGCCGTCGGCCGCATGGCTGTCGCCGTCGCCGCGTGTGGTCGCGCCGCTGCGCAGCGCCAGCTCATTGCCCTCCCCGGCTTTGCGCGTGATGATGTTGACCACCCCCGCCAGCGCATCGGCGCCGTACACGGCGGACGCGCCATCCTTCAGCACTTCGATGCGCTCAACCAGCGCCAGCGGGATCATGTTCAAATCCACCGAGCTGTTCGCGCCGGTGCCGCCGACGACCAGGCGGCGCCCATTCAACAGCACCAGGGTGCGGTTGATGCCCAGTCCGCGCAGGTTGACTTGCGCGGTGCCATAGCCGTTCGCCGTCCAGTAAGCATTGCCCTGGTTGCCGGCCGCACCGGCCGACGCAGGCAGCTGCTGCAACAAGGTTTCCAGCGACGTTGCGCCGGAGCGCAGGATCGCATCCTGATCGATCACCGCCACCGGGCCGACGCCCGCCAACTGCTCCTGGCGCAGGTTGATGCGGCTACCTGTCACCTGCACGCGCTCCATCGCATTATCCGCATCAGTGGCCAACATCAACACCAGGGCGTGGGTCAGGAGCATGGTAGTTTCCTTTCAGCCGGCAGGATCTGTATTCGTCGCAGTCCGGGCCAGGTTGCGATATTTGCGCTCGATGACCTTACGCCGCGCCATGAAATCCGGATGCGCCATCGCCGCATCAATGGCCCGCATCAGGGCCGCCCGCCTCGGATGGCTCTTGCGCAAACCGATATGGAACTCGACCTGGCTGTTGGGGATGAAATCAACCTTCTTCATGCGCAGCTGCTCGCGATAGCCGTAGCGGCTAGCGCTGTACAGCGCATGCTCCTCCGTCATGATGAAAAAGTCGCCGGCGCGGCGCTGGAACATCATATGCCACATGGCGCGCGGCGCATTGACCTTATAGCGATTGATAAAGGCGGGGACATTCTCGTCCTCCCACGCGACGCCTTCCTGGCTGATAAAAACCATTCCGCGCAGGTCTTCGAAACTGCGCGCGGCGTCGAGCTGCAGCGCCTTGTTATTCCGGCTGTCGTATACCAGGTTGCCATAGTCCATCGTATACAGGGTAGCCTCGGAGAACACCGCATAGCTTTTGCGGCTGTTGGATGGAAAGGTCACCATCAAATCCATCTGCCCCACTTCAAGCAGGCGCTGGGCGCGCGTCCATGGAAATGCATGGAACTCAAGGCGATAACCTGGCACATGGCGGAACAGCTCCTCCAGCAGGTCCTTCAGCAGGCCATCAGGCTCGCCGTTTGTCGCATGGCTGATGGGCGGCAAAGCTTCCGACATTGCTACTTTCAATAGCAATGGGGTTTGCGCGCGGGCGGGAGCAAATATCTGTAGGAGGACGATCGCAACGATCGCGAAAATCTTGCTTCGCATGGCGCACTTTTTTGGGATCTACAGTCAGGGATCGTACACGACCTGTAAGCGCCAGGATATGCCCGCGTGGCACAAAAGTTACATAGCAAAAAGCCAACCCGTGGGGTTGGCTTTTTGCTCCTGGCGGTCAGGCCAAGGCTTCCTTCGCTGCCTCTTCCGGCGTCAAACCATCATAGAACAGGTCCGTGAACCATTCGATCTGCTCCTCGATATGATCCTGCGCCTGCTCCACCGTGGCGCCGCCCTGCACCAGAAAACCTTCTACTTCAATACACCAGTGGATCAGCTCCAGGGTTTCCGGGTCCAGCTCTTCTTTCTTCTTTGCCATCTTGCGCTTTCAGTTGAATATGCAGGCAGTATACCTGCTGCCGGCGCAGCGCCTCAATCTTTGGGATCGAGCTGCTCGCTCATCGGCTGCGGCAGCAGCAGGGTAACAGCCAAACAGCTCGCCTATGACCTCACAGTTGAATTTTCAAAGCGCCAGTTGGGCGCGGAATCAAGTGGACCTGCTTACCTTTCACCTCCCAATCGAGCATGAAACGCCCAGTGCCCTGGAAACGCAGGAACATCATGCCGCCTTTGTTCAGCATCTCGCGTACATTCTCCGGCAAGGGGTCGGAAAGATTCGCGCAGCCCTTGCCATCCAACCGCCCATCTATGGGCAAAGGCTCGACAAAATCCACACCGACGCCGCCCAGGCTCCAGTACGAGTCAGGGAAAAACTGCTTCAAACCTTTCGGTGCAAAGGCCTCGTTGAGATTGCAGGCATTCAGATAGATGGGAAGATTCGGCACGCGACGATCCCGGGCCTTTTCCCGTGCCAGGAAACGACGCCACTCATAGTCTTCAACAAGATCCACCAGCTCGCCGTCCGCCTCGGCATCGCCCTGAAGCATCTCCAAGCGCTTGATCCCGCGCCCGACAACATCCAGGTCTTTCTCGTATTTAAGGGAACCAAGCAGCAAGCGTTTAAGCGCAGCGCGCGCCTCGGGGTGTCCCAACTCGAAAGCGCGCTCGTAATGCGCAATCGCAGTTTGCGGGGCATCGGGATGATCGCTCTCCGCCAGTTTCCCCAAGTACTGGTAGGCTTGCGGAACGTCGCCTTTTGCGGCGCGCTCGAACGCCTTGCGCGCCTGCTTGAGGTCACCTTCCACATAAAGCAAGCCACCCCAATTCGACCACGCGCGAGCCGAGCCCATATCCATGGCCTTTTTCAGCCACGTCACCGTGCGCGCACGTGACGCCGGCAAATCCACCACTTTGAGCACGCCACGCAGCTTACCGGTACGCGCGAGATCATAAGCGCGCAGAAACTCCGCAGCCGCACTCTCGGCATATGCGACATCCTGCGTGGCGTCGAAGGCCTGGGTGTAGTACTGGGCCGACTTCGTTGCGGCATCGACTTTCCCTGCCAACGGCAAATCCCTCTGCTCCGCGCTTTTAGCATAGGCGCGGCCCAGGTTCCACAGCGTAGGCATACGGATGCCCTTTTCCAGCGCTTTGAGGAAATAGCTGATGGCGTCCTCAGTCTCGCCCGCATCCAAGGCAAGTACTCCCAGATTGTGCGTCGCACGCACTGAGCCCAAGGCCTCCGCCTTCAGGTAAAAGCTGCGCGCAAGATTCAGGTCTTGCTCAACGCCCCAACCAAGGGCCGACGCTTTCCCAAGCAAGAACAAGGCTTCGGCATTGGAACGCCCTGCAGCCTCCGCCGCGTTCTTTTGGAACTCGCTGTAGCGCTTATCCACGAGCGACTGCTCAAGCGGCGATAGTGGAGCCTGAGCCCAGACCGAAGACACGACGCACATCGAAAGCAGTGCGCCAACCAGAGAGCGAAGAATTTGCGGCAAAAGAGCATCCCGAAGTGTGATAAAAAATATATTCTATATTAATTAGCAACACATCCATGCCCTGCAGGAAATGCCGGGAAAGTTATCAACTCACCAATCAAGGCGTCGAGCGATCGCCCCAAGCTTCACGCTTTCGATCATTGCCTTCGTTTGCTGACCATTAACCCCTTCAAAACAACCATTCGTCGGATCGGACTGGTTTATGCACCGTAACGGGAAGAGAATCCAGGTTCCCAGGTGACCCAACAAAGGACGGTAATGAAAACCCTAATTCTGGCGGCTCTTTTTACAAGCCTGTCCATCCCAGTGCAAGCGCAGGAGCAAACGCCCCTGTACAAAGAAATTGCAGCGATGGATAAGGTCTTGTTCGACGCATTCAACCGCCAGGATGCCGCCGGGGTCAAAGCCGTGTTCTCGACCGACCTTGAATTCTTTCACGACATGGGCGGCTTACAAAACTACGAGCAGAACGATGAAGCCACCCGCAAGCTGTTCGCGCGCAACCTGCACCTGAAGCGGGAACTGGTCCCCGGCAGCATGGAGGTCTACCCCGTAAAAGACTACGGCGCCATCCAAACCGGCCAGCACACCTTCTGCCACATCGAAAACGGAAAGAACGACTGCGGCACCTTCAAATTCCTGCAAATCTGGAAACGCACGGCAGATGGCTGGAAGCTGGCGCGGGTGGTCAGCTACGGCCACTAACCGGCGCCCCGACCTGAAACCAAATCAGGAACCTACGGATTAACAGAACGACGCCCCTGGCGGCCTCAAGCATGAGCACTCTGTGACGGAAATCGGGCGCCAGCATCGGCTGGCCCCAATGCTTGCTGCGATCGCTGAGATGACAACGATCGCTTGCCTCGCCCGGTTCAACGCGGAATCTCTATCTGGTCTTCCAGTCGCCGCGGCACCAGGTAGACCCGCTTCCCATGCACCTCCCAATCAAGCAGCAGAGAGCTGGTCGCAAAGGTCAGGAAGGTCATACCGCCGCTATTGAGGATTTCCCGGACAGCCGGAGGCAAGGGCTTGGCAAGGGTAGCGCACCCCGCGCGATCAATATCGCCCTGGAACATGAACGAAATAGAGGTGCTGCCGCCAAGCGATCGCAGCGCCCAATGTGACCCGCGATGAAACTCGTGATGCCCTTTTGGGTCGTATTTTTTCGCGAGCTCGCAAGCCTTCAGGAAAATCGGCAGGTCGGGCACCGTCCGCCCGCGCTGCTGGTCAGAAGCTTTAAGCCCGAGCCAATTGTATCGTTTAACAAGCTCTCTGAACTCATAGTCGTGTCCGCCATCCCCTTGCAATGCCTGGAGCCGCTTGATCCCTTGCAGCAGGACGTCCAGGTCTTCCTCATCCTTCAGGATAGCGTGCAGCACACGCGACGCATCTTCGCGCGCTGGCTCATGGCCCAGGGCCAAGGCCTGCTCGTAGTGCGCCACCGCAGACTGCAGTGCATCGCCCCCATCGCGCTCATCGAGCATGCCCAGGTACTGGTGCGCCACCGCATTGTTCGCCTTCGCACCGCGCTCAAGGGCGGCACGCGATCCGGCAAAGTCCTTCTCCATGAACAACAGCGCGCCATAGTTGGTTGAGGCGTTTGCGGAGCCCAGCTTCATCCCCTTTTCCAGCCATTCCACGGCCCGGGCACGGTGCACCGGCAACTCCTTATCTTCCAGCTGGCCAGCCGACACTGCAAAGCGCGCGTAATCGAATGCGCGCACATACATCCGCCCAGCCAATGCGGCAGCCTCCGCGTCTCCCGAAATTTCAAAAGCGCGTGTAAAGTAGCCCGCCGACTTTTGCGACTGCGCCATCAAGGCACGTGCCGCATAGATGTTGCCCCCATCTGGGGGCTTGTTCGCATAACCGAGATTCAGCAGGGTAGGCATTTGCAACCCCTTCTCCAGCGCCAGCTCGAAGCGGCGGATCGCGCTCTCATGCTGCTTCTCGTCCAAATCCATCACCCCGAGGTTATGGATGGCGCGCACGTAGCCAAGTGCTTCCGCCTTCTCATAATAACTGCGCCCCAGCTCCAGATCCTGCGCCACCCCAAGCCCGAGCGCGTAAGCCTTGCCTAGTAAGAAAAGCGCCTCCGCATCCCCTTTCGCGGCAGCGGCCTTGGCTGCGGGCTGGAACTGGTCGTATCTTTTATCGAGCAGTGATTGCTCCAGGGAAGACAGTGACGATTCGGCCCCCGATGTACACGCCTGGCAGCTCACCAGCGCGGCAAACACCAGCATCCTCGTGATTAAACGCATCAGCCCCCCGAAAAAGTGATTAAAAATGCATTGTATTGCATTTAATAACTATTTCTGCGCACTGGAGGCTGTCCCTACATTGACCTGGCGTTCCCTGAAATGCAAAAAACCCAACCGATTAAGGTTGGGTTTTTCTATGTTCTGGCTCCCCGACCTGGACTCGAACCAGGGACCTGCGGATTAACAGAACGACGATCCTGCAAATCTATGGGCACCAAGTCGAAGAAACGTAACGGCTTTCCTGGCCGCCAATGCGAAGTCCCTTGAAAGCCGACCTAATACCGAAACAGTATACCTGCTGCCGTGGCATCCCTGTCAGAAAGTTGAGTCAGGTCAAGGGCTTGCGGCTACCGAACGCCGAACTAGGACCGAGATCGTGCACTGCCACCCAGAAAAAAAATTAATCAGATCAATCGTCTAGCACCTGCCCATAAATTCAGATTTTGATAAAGGCGCTTATGCTTCAAAGCAGCCCCCTCAAATGCAATTGCCAATTCTTTAGATATCGAATCCTCGCCAACACTTGCGCTTCCAATTGGCGCCTTCAAACCAATTACAAGTATCTTGATAATATCATGTCCGTGACTTAGCTGAACACTTGAACCCTTAGGAAGGGCTTGCATAGCTGATTGCAGCTGCTGAGCTGTCCAGCCAACTGCGGTGGAAAAATCTGTTAATAGCCGTGGCTCATCGAGAATCCATGATCTAGAACATACGTATCTATAGGGAGTAAATGTTTTTGAAAAACAGGCTCCTAACCCCATTCTCGAATTTAACACCCTCAATCGACCAAAAACAGCAGCGATCCTCCTAAGATGCGAGTAAATTGTGACCCCAGGGTGACTCGCAAGGAAGCGTTCAAGGCGTACATCATCAGCATGGAGTCGCAAAATCTTCCGCAACGCCACAGTATTGATGATGAATGTCTCTAAAAATCCTTCGTCATAAAAGAATGTATCGACACAACTGGCAAACGGGCTGGGATTTAGAAAGTTCTCATAATCCTTGTCTGCAATTGCGACAACGCTACCCAACAAATCAACCGGAAGAGCTTGCATGCAACCACGCAGATTTATCACTCCGTCAGCAACTACAATGCACTCGCGTGGCACCTTAAGATGCATCTTCCAAAAACGCAAATCGTCAGGCCCTTCAACAAGCGCAAATGCCCCCGACTGTCCGTTAGCCCGCAGCATCTTCATCTCAGAAATTACGACACCGGCTGTTTTAGAAAAGATCATGAGACTCATCTGGGGAACTGAGGTTGCGCATAAGATCATAGCGATCACCGACAATGTAAGGTGAATGCGTCGCTATAATGATATCTAAACTATTCACTGCCGCAATCTCAATAAGACTATCTAGCATTGATTTCTGCCATGCAACATGCAGACTCAATTCTGGCTCATCAATCAGGACAATTGATCCAGGCTGTACACGGAATATTAGATCAAAGAATAAAACCAACTGATGCTGTTCGCCGGAGGATAGCGCTTCAAGATTTATCGAACCTTGCGTTTCACTTGTAGCAACAAGCCCCTTTTCAAAGTCGAGCGCAAGCTGTTTATGGCGGAAGCGAGTGTTTACCACACCAAAGAACAGGCTCGCTACATCTAGTACGCTATCAAGAGTCTTCAACTTCCAAGCCGCATCTTCGGCGAATAGTTCAATCACACGGAGTTGCGCCTGATCGGCATTAGATAAATCCAGACGATCTAGACTCATTGTCGAGGGATCAGTTTTTTCAATTAACAATCCAACTTGAGCCAACTGCGATCGCTTTTCAGCTATCGACCTCAATTGTTCCTGCAAATCCACTGTCTCAACTGGATGAGCGGCCAAATTTAATAACCTAATCGGGAACGTTTGATCACGTTTTTGGGACTCTCGCGCATACCCAGAAAGACTTTGACTGATTCGCTGCCGGAGCTCATCTGCACATTCTGTTACAGTAGTACGAACCTCAGAGTCACCTTCATCCCTCTGTGAAAACTTAGACTTTTCCCCTTTTTTATTTTTGCTAAGCAAGCGCTGTGTTTCAATGAAGTGAACGTCAATTTGCCTACTAAACTCCTGCAGGGCCAGATGCAGTTGCACCAATGGGCGAATATTCTCACCAACGGAAATCCGTGCCAGTCGAAGGTCAGCATCATTGTCATCGAACTTCGACAGCAAATCGGCAGTGGAAAGTCTCTCAAGTGAACGCCTATCCATCCAAAGATCGTCGTCGATACGCTCAAGCCAGGGTGCTCGCCGAGCGATTGAGGAAGCCATCTTAATTAAGACACGGTTGTCAACGTATGCCTCAAAACGTTCCTCCAATCCAAGAGGGCCACTTTTAGTGACGAGCACATGCTCGGTTTCACGCTGGTGTTCCGACCACACTCGTCTTATCTCCAACAGCTCACCGCTTTCAAACTCAAGTCTCAACGAATCAAATTTCGCTGAAAAAACTTGAAAAGTTCGCCCTGCAAAAAGCGAAAAAAGGAGTCGCAAGACAGCTGTCTTACCTACTCCGTTCGGACCATGCAAAATTGTCACACGCTCGAACGAATCTAAGTCAAATGAGTGGGAATATAGGCCGAATAAGCCGTCCACAGAAAAACTTCTAAGTCGCAATTTGGGTAATTTGGTTTCCGACACAGTTCCACCTAATAAATTAATGGTTTTTCCACAATATAACGTCGATAGTGACATGCCACAAGAAGAACAAGACTTTCATCGATAAATTGAGGCGGCCTCAACAAGCACCGCCTCACTTGCTCTTTTACGCCGCCTCCAACTCCTGCTGCTCTGTCACCTCCACTCCCCGACCAGCCCCCATCAACACACTGGACGCGCTATTTGCAGCCCGCTCCAATGTCTTCTGCGATAAGTGCGAGTAGCGCTGAGTCACCTTGGAGTCCGCATGACCAAGAAGTTGCTGAACCTCATACAAAGTGCGGCCATCATTAACTAAGAACGATGCGAACTGATGGCGAAGATCGTGCAGCCGGAGATGCGGAAGTCCAGCCTTGATCCGCAACCTTCCCCAGACCTTATTTACAACAGTTAGGCGCCCCCTTGTTTGCAGGTTGATGAACAGGTGCTTCGAGTTCCCCTCGGTACCCAAGCGGCCCAATACTTCCAATGCATGGTCATTCAACGGAATCGAGCGCAACCGCTTAGACTTAGAGTTTGTCGCAGGAATAGTCCACACCCGAGACCTTCTATCGATGTGATCCCAGTCTGCGTTCAAGGCTTCCGACAACCTAGCCCCAGTAGACAGCAGAAACAAGGCGACCCGGCACACCATTGGAGGATCATCAGCACGCAAAACAGACACCAGCCTTTCCAGCTCCGCATCGTCAAGGTAACGCTCCACCTTATTGTCTTCGTTAAACTGCTTGATGCCCGTCGCAGGATTCTTCGCCACCAATTCCCATTCCAAAGCGATGTTCAACGAATGGCGCAACAGCTTGAGGTGATGATCAGCACTAGCCGCAGACAAGCCCTCGGCCTTTACCTGAGCATGAAAGGTTTGAATCTGCTGCTTAGTGATCTCGTTGAGACGCTTATCACCGAAGACGTCTTTGATACGTAGTCGAAATAATTGCTCATCGCGCTTCAACGACCGCTTGCTACTTTTCAGTGTCATGTAGTGGTCGTTGAAAAATTCCGAGTAGGTCATGACGGCCTTCCGAGCACGCTCTTCCGCACGAGGATCGGCACCCATTGTGATCTTCGCCTTTTCCTGCTTGGCTTTCTTCCGAGCCTCGGCTAAATTGATTTCGGTGGTACGCCCAAGTTTCTGGTGCGCGGTCTTGCCCTGAGCGTTCTTGTAGCGCAGATAATACGTGCCTTGGCCGGGACTGGTGGCGCGGACCTCGATGTATAGGCCAGGAAAGTCTATATCACAGTATTCGATTTTGGTATGACGACCCGGACACGTCAGGCGATTTGCAATGAACGCTTCGGTTAGTTTTGCTGGCGGCATATCTTCTCCTCTCTAACATTAAAACGACGCTTTGAATACAGGGCGGAAAATTCGCCCCTCTTTTTTCCGACCGTCATGAATGGAATAGCAGTTTGTTTTGCTCCCGCTTACTTGGAGAATCACTTCTTCGCTGGTTCCATAGAACTCGCCATTCCATACCATCCTGCGAAAATAAGCTCCGGCAGTACAGCGCTCATTTGCACTGAGGCTTTGCCATAGCTCTGGCGAGCAGATCCTGCTTAGGGTTAGAAGGACGTCATTGGGGAGCGTGGGTAGTCGCGACACGATTTCCATACGCAGTTGCTCATAAAATACAGATCGAGCATCCTGTTTGCACACACCCTTGCCCTCCACGTAGATCTGTTGCAGCGATTTGAAAGCCTTGGTTGAACGTACTGAGGCCATATCTTGGCTCCTTAAATGTATGAGTTTGATGCCACGAAGGTGTGGCGAGAATTTGTTGTGAACTACGGGAAAACGGCGGCACAAACCCCAGCACCATGCTTGCAGCAGCTAGACGCTTTGGGCGTGACACAGATTTTTGATACTAGGGTGGACAGTGGGGGGAGGTGGATGGATGCATCGAAAGTTTCTACGCACCCTACCTACTCTCTATGCATAAATTCATTTGAAAAAACTGCTACCACCACCCACCACCAGTAGGCTAGGCACTAAAGTACGGGCTTGGTGGGAGGCCTGAAATTACTGAAAGGATGATCCTTAGGATTTGTCCCTTACCTTTTTCAGAATCTGCTACCACCTCCCCCATCCGACAGGACTGGCAATAGGTGTAACCAATGGCTTCGACGTCATTAAAAATCATCGTCGGAACGCCTCGGAGGCAACACAGGAAGGCTTTTCACGGATACCTTCGTGGATGGCACCACTTCGAATCCTGCGGAATCTGGCAGCAGCGGTATGCGCCAAACATAGCTGCCATTGATGCGCTTAGGGTCGCCAAAATTCTCCCTCAAGAACGATGCAGCTTCCTTGCACTGAGTGTTCGTCGGGCGATCAATTCCGATCTTGCCGAGCAGTTTGGTTGGCGTCATCGCCGGAAGCCCTTCTTCGCCTTTTCGGCTCCAGTCGATCCCATCACGAATACGTTCATGGATCGCATTGAGCACTACACAGTTTTTGTTCTGCGCACCCAGCATTTCCTCTTCCTCTGGCGTCAGCCACCATGTCGCCCCAGCTTTGCACTCAACTGCGAGTTGAGCAAAAACCTGTTGCATATCGATGCTATGGTCGTACTTGATCTCAATAACGGGGATCGTCCACCAGCGCGAGTTCCCAGTGTTATCGACCAAGAAATTGTCGTCATTCACCGATGCACAAAAGACGGTCCTGCGCGGATAAGACGAATCCTCCTTGGCGTAGGGGCGACGGAGCTTGTCTTCAGGACGAGTAAGGAAGCCTTTCAGACTTCCGATGTCCTTTTTAAACGAACTATCTAACTCGCCGATTTCGACAATCCAATGGGCGATAGCGGTTAGCAGCGTATCTTTGTTGTGCGCGTCGATATGCTGGTCGAGCTTGACCAAATTCTCACTACCCTCTCCATCCACTAAGCGACGAATCCAAGACGTCTTCCCGATGGATTGAGGACCTTGCAAAGTAAGCACACCTCTTGTGCGGAAGTTGTTTGGTGTCAAAACCGATGCCACCGCGCTCAAGATCCACTTCTTCATGAGCGCCTTTTTCAGCACCAGGGGGTATCCCTCCCGCACCGTCAGTGTTCCGTAGAACTCTTCAAGGCGATCAGTATTGTCCCAGGGCTTGCTTTCTATCCAGTCCTTCGCAGGGTTGTATTGATTCCGATCTGCGATCGTATAAACGAATTCAGAAACACGCGCTGTGTTAATTCCGTTCAGCGCTGCCAGGCTAACAATCTGCGAGCTACTGACGTTCTCAGCATTGTCCGCACTTCCAAGCCTAGAATGGCCCGGCAAATTGATCTCAACGCGTTTGCTGATGAGGTTATAACGCACCCGGATTTGGTAGCTATCCAAGAGGTGTTTGATATTGGGGATGGTACATGGTGGATTGCCTCCACTATTGGGTAAGTTTGGAAATGAACTAAATTCCAGCCGCTTTGCGTGATCGAGATCGATTGCATTGGCTGGCGAAACGGCAATAGCACATGTTGCATTATTTACATCTTCCGGTGTTCGCATTGCTTGCTACTTTCTGGGGCATATAGGGATAAGAGAACGGGTTCTCAAAGGCAACTTTTTTGATGAAAAGTTAGGCAACAGCCGCTTCATCGCTCATCCCTACACACCCCAGAAAACGCAAGTAACAGCTACGCGCGATTGTGCATGGCCTAATGTCACCTCCCATTTCAATCCTCACTACTGCATTGTTTTGTATCGATCTGGCCCACTAAATAATTCAGAAAAATGTGGAGCGTCGGCAGGTACTTCCCGCACATGACGCCCCGACACAAAGCCCAAACCTTGCTCCTAACGAAGCCCGGTTGTCACAACTCCATTTGATCCAGGTGGTTCGAGTAGATCCATTCCGGATGCACCTTCGCCATCAACGCCGCTTGGTAGCTCGCCACCCTTCCCACATCACGATCAGGAATCTCCCAGAACAGCACCTGTTCGACAGCATCAATCATGACGTCACAAATAGACATTCAGCACTCCTTAGTCGAGCTTCGATCCCACCGCCAGCAGGATCAAGATAAAAAGAAAGGCCATAAAAATGGCCTTGGGACAGATGATTAGCAGAACGAGCAGTCCCGCCATTGCACTTTGCTGCGTGCTGGGGAAGGCAAGTCCGACTATGCAAATTAGGGCTACGGAAGTCGCGGATGCGAGCAATAGAAATCCTTTCTTTATGGTGATTGGTCATCTATGAAAACCAGTTGCCGGTGTCGGTCGGTTATGTTTCGGAATTCCCGGTGGCCGAAGGTCTGGACTGAAGACTTCCTTTAGCTTCAAGCATTCCTGCGCCAAAGTCCCGACCGACCTGCGGACTACAACTCCGTCACTACCATCTATCGCTTCTTGGACTTCCCAATCGCCATAGGCTTGGCGGTTGATGCTTCGGAGTTCGCAATCGCCATATCAGGCCCCTCACCATTGGCAGCAGCATGTAAATCCGTGACATCGGAAGCAATCGCCATATCAGCACCGTCAGCGATCGCCCCACATAACGCCTTGAGATCTATGAAGAACTGCTCCGTGCTGGTGCATTGGTAGTAGCGCCGCTTTTCCGGCATGTGCACCACCAGCCCTTCCGCTTTCAGCACGGCCAGGATGAAACCAGCCGTGTTCACGGACGATCCTGCAAAGACCGAACTTAACGACGATGACGTAACGGCGTCCTGCGATTTTTCCTTGTCGAATACGGGCTTCAACGACGCGATCGGCACCCATTGATTACTGAAAAGACCGCTACCAGAGTTGTGGTGGATGCGAAGGCTAATGCCCTCGTTGAACTCCGAACCATCCTTGCCCAGATGGTCGGCTCTGCATCCAATGTGGTACGTCAAGCTCGATCGCCCAGACAGCGACGGACACACTGCCTCCTTCAGCACCTTAATTTCTGCATCGTGGTTGATGGAATCTTGCATATGGTTCTCCTGTGGTTAGAATGTAGAAAGCAAATCGCGCCTTCATATAAGATGGCTAAAAGATCGCAAAGGCCCTTCTGTAGCTGGATGTCAGTACCAATAGCCGTAATCGATAAGCTCGTTTCGCAGCAGCTCGATGTAGATCCGATCCGGGTCAGGTGAATGCAAAATATCGGACACCTTCAGGAACACTTGGTCGAAGTGCTGACCTTGTTCGCGCTGCATCGAATAGTCCTTGGTCGACCGGAAGTCATCGGGCTCATTACCAACCATTGCGGGATCAATGGGGAAACTGATTTGGATATAGCAGTCTGAGGACAAGCCTTGCAGCACCTTCGATAATCCGGAGATCAGAATGACAGTGCCTTCTGACAGAAGCCGATCATTGACCACTGGTTCACCTATTGGATCGGGCCCGAGGTTCACCATGTATTCGTTCAATGGGCATTGAAAGTACGCCGCGCCTGACGAACTAAGATTGATGCTCGGCCCAGACCAGTAGCCAATGATTTCTGCATACATGTCAGGAAGGTTGGGAGCACCGTCAAAGATGCAGCCACGAAGGTTCGAAGGAGCCGACATTGAGAGCGTATGCCCGATAGCGTCAGGGGTAATGACCATTGCATCATCAGGCAGCACGGCCAGCTTGAACACGTTGGCGTTCTTCAAGTGGTAGCCAGGCCGCTTGTCGAAATCAGGTATCTCGTCGCTCAGGTTGAGTCGATCATAGTAGTCCAAGTCCTTGATCGCCTGTGCGGTCTGATAAGCGTCGCTGGAGACGTAAATGGTTGCTTGCATAGGTACTCCTCATAGTGAAATGATTGGTTGGTGGGGACTGCTGGATTGGTGTGACGGGTGCTGCTGGAATGCTGGCGCTACGGGGATTTTGAAAAGCCGGAATGCTGAAGTCCTGAAATGCTGCGGATATACAGGCTACTGCTGCGTGGCGAGGAAGGGAGACTTTGGACGCCGCTAAAGGGCTTGTGATGTGCGGTTACTACTGCATACTGCTGCTACAGACGGGAGATCAGGAATCCTTTCTTGATTAACTGGGACTTGTGCCGCTGCTCGACTAACAGACGATCAGGCTGGAATAGATCCATGCTGCGCGTACCTGGCACTGTCTGAGCGACCTTGTTGTGGATGGCTTCGTGTATCGCATCTTCGCCAATCATGGGATCGAAGAAGAAGCCTTGGTTGAACCCGGCACGATCAACGGCAAACTGAGCATTGAAGATGAATCTCTTGGCGTCCGCATCCGAGTCCATCAGGATCAGTTGAATCGACTTCCCTGCCCTCACCGACTTGCCCATGAAATACCGGGGATATGCACCTTCCGGGGATACGTCCTTGAATGTGAAGCCGAACTGCTGGACCAAGGCATCCATCACACCTGTATTGAGTGCGATGACGTCGATGTCGCTGTATTCAAGATGAACAACGGGGTCTAGCAGGTGCTTGACGAAGCCGCCGAAAAGATATGCATCAGGATTCGCCATTAAGAAGCCGGCCAATGCTGCATTGTCTTGCACAATCTCATGCCCTGTGCAGTCAATCGCCGAGAGATACCGGCTATTCAGGCACAACGACTTCGGCACGAACACGATCCCGCCATGGCCGAATGACATACTTGCTGCTTCAAGCGAGAAGATGCTATTGAAGTTCTCGCGCAGCACCAGCCGACGCCCAAGCCGCTTATGCAATGCCGCGTACTGAGGCTTCAACTCCAGCAGGTTCGCCATTGGCAATGGAGGCAGCACCAAGGAGAATTCAATATCAAGCTGGTGAAGATCCCAAATTCGCTGGTGGTTATCGAGCAGTTGCAGCACATCGTCGTCCAGGGAGATCGAGACATGATCCGCAATGCCCTTCAGCTTCGCCACATGCCGAACCTCCCTGGTAATGATTCGGACCTTGTAGCCTTCCTCCTTGATGGTGTCCGACATCGACAGCAATGCCGGGAAGTTTTCCTCGAAGCGATAAAGGGGATCGCCGCCGCCACTTATCGTTATAAACGATTTATCACATTTACGAATAAATTCCCTTACTTCGGCTTCCGACTGAGCTCCTTGAGGCAGCAAAGGAGAACCGCGCCAGTTGCAGTATGCACATACCTTTGAGCATCCGAATCCCCTCGCCTTCCAGTTGACGATAATCGTGAAGTTGACGTGCTTGGTGTTGGGCATATTGGTGACATTCCTTTCTTGGATAAAAAAAATGGCCCTCCCACCAGTCGGCGAGAAGGCCAATTCGAAGTTGCTACTGCTGATTGCGGGAAGTGAAATTTCGCCGGGGGTAGTTTCTAGGATCCGGGTCGTTGCTAGGTATTCATGAAGTGATGCCAGGGATAGCTACTCTGTGGCCGTCAGTCGTTTGTTGGCAACAAACCTCAGGAACCCGATACCCATCAAGCAAACAACTGCCTCGACCATGAAATACAGCAAGGCTGCCCACTTTGCGCCCAAGGCTATAAAGAAAAGCGGCCACGCGATGGACAAGAACAGTTCGACACAAAGAATTTTAAGTAGCAGCGGGAAGCCTTTTTTCATCGCTGCCACAAAGATCAGGAGCATCACTGGAACATAAAAAATCCACGTACTACGCAAAACGGCCATTTCCAGCTCGAAAGGAATGAAGTCAAACGCCGATAACGAGCGAACAATTTTGTGCGCCAATACTGCTCCCACAACCGCTGCTATCCCTCCCCCAAAAGCCTTAGCCCAAAACTGAGTACCTGTCTCGCCTCGCAATAGACTTTCGCGAACGAGCGAGACACCCGAGTCAACGATCGAAAGCGTTTTTGCTCCCATGCCCTGAATCGCTTCCGTCAGGTTTTCGTTTCGTCCCAAACTTGAGTCCAAACCTTTCTGCTGTTGCGCCCCAACGAATATCACAACACCAGCCAGGAAGCCGACGCAGCCGACAATCAGCAAGTTTTGGCGCTGGGCCATCATGTCCATGTTGACAATGCTCGTCTCCCCCACAGTTACATCTAGGTTGAACGCGATCAGTACCACTAGGATGCCCACCGCTATCAATGCGTATGCCATTCTTTTCATAGAGTCCTTTGAACTGGGGCCCTGACTACCAGGGCGATGTTTTTGATGAAGTTGCGCTACCGGGTTTAAGATTGCTGGCTATTCCCCCTTGCCAAATTGGCTAAAGATTTTACTCAAAATATTGCAGTTAATCACCAAATAGATGCATATAGTCATCATCTTAAATAATATGATCTGTAGATAGATGCACACCCCTCCGGGATGCTTAGGGGATGAAAAAGCCCGTCCCAACCAGCGCCAAAGACACGTTTAGCCAGAACATCGGCTTGGTGCGTCGCGTGAAAAATCTTTCCCAGGAAAAGCTCGCTGAGACAGCTGATCTGCATCGTACCTACGTCGGGCAGATCGAACGTGGTGACGTGACACCGACGCTGGACGCCGCCGAACGTGTCGCTCAAGCACTGAATTTGGAGCTATGGGAAGTGCTTCATCCGGATTTCAGCTTGGACGCGATAATCCATAGGGAGCAGAAAAAGGGCTCCTAATGGCCGCTGCGCCACTAGCTCATGACTACTGGATTCAAGCATCCTTGACCTTTCTCAAGACCAGGCCCGAAAAGCAGCGCATTATCAGCAGATGGTCTGCTTCAGCTCAAAGAAGTTCTCGAAAGTAAATTACGCAAGGTGCCGCTCAAGCCTGGCACTGGAACGCTTTGCCGAGGCATCTAATGACATCACTCGCCAAAGAGCTGCGAGGTGGGCATATGTATGGTTGTGCCTTGTAAGGAAAATGCACTGAGAATGGCACTCCCCTAGGACGGCGATAACTGTAACCTGAGTTTTACACTATTCCAAGTTATCGACCGCCACCGATTCGACCACGGCATAGATAGTACTACAGGCACCACGCATACGCGCCCCGAGACCCTTGTGATGGCCGCCCCTCAGCGGTGTCCCTGGGGCCGGTATGCTGATCATTTTTAGCCACGTTGCTTCCAGGCCACCCGGAGCATCGCGGCACCGATTCTCGCTTGCAGAAGTCTAGACTACTGGCTTGCAAAAGGTGAGATTTCGCGTATTTTGCGACCGAGCAAGGTGATATTCTCATGCTCACAGACCAGCCTTGGTTCGCAGCCGACTGCATGATTCAACAATGAAAGCCTCACTTGCTTACATCTATACCTGCAAGTCTTAAATGAGCTCATTTTTTAGCGCACGCAACAAATTTGTCGAAGCGCCGCCTGCAAGGTTACCCCTTTAAGAAATTAATCAATGATCTTCGTAGACGAAAGTATTCAAAATGAACTCGGCTATATTTGTGTTGGCTTTGCTTATTGCACTGAGACACCGGACACACTCGTTAATGAAGCAATTGCACTCGCTGGTCTAACACCGGGAATCGATGAGTATAAAAGTGGCTACCGCATGGAGGGCTCCAGCGAACGAAAATCTCTAAGAGACTCAGTTTATGAGATAGTTTTGCAGAGGTGCAAGATCGGAGTTTACATTGCAGCTATCCACGAGCGCCCCGCTCTAGGAACGGCGATCATTGAGTCTGCAGCGAAGATTGTTCAAGTGAATGGATTGGATAAGCCGCAAGCGATGTTTGTAGATGAAGGCATCAGTGTGAAAGGAAAGATTCCCGAATTTATTCAGCTAACTTCAAACTGTGACTCTCGAAAGGTTCCGGGAATTCAGCTAGCGGATTTCATTGCCTATCATTGCTCCTACTTACTCAAGTGCGCTCTTTCGGGAACCTCGAAAAAAATCCTCATTTCACACGATGCACCGTACCCGGTGGCTGGCGAGGAGGTTGAACTAGATTGGATATTGCGTACAGATTTTCGGCGCCACTTCTTTGTCGAAGAAAGAAGGATTGAAGAGATCAAGGGGGATGACTGGTCTTTTAAGCTCGCCGGATATGGTGCATTTTTTTCCCCTCAATTGAATGAAAACTTAAGGAAAGCGGCAGAGGCAACATTTGATTCAATGTATTTCGGATGCGTCTGGTAAAGCTTGCGGCAACCTTTCTTTGAGTTCTCCCACCGGAGCATGACCCTAATCCCAATATCAGAACTCCGCACCCCTTGCACTAACTGTTCCAGACCACCATGACCGGCATTGACTCTAATAATGATCAGATCATTCTTTGCTCAAACTGCTTTGCAGATGAAGGGCTTCGAATCGATGCAATTAAACTCGGCCTTGAAAACTCCGACGAATGCCCTCAATGCAAAAGTACGGAAGGTCGAAAGCTTATGGAAAACCAAATAGAAGCCCTTGCGCACCGCTTCTTTGTCAGGGGGACAATTGTTCGACACGAATACGGTGGAGCTCCAATAATCCAGTGCAATGAGCACCATTACGGGGAAAGTACTATAACACCGTCACAGTGGCTTAAGAATGACCTCAAGCTCATTGAGAATTCTGTGAAGGTGGGCTTTTTCCATTACGGACCGCGTCTATGGATGATCGGCGAGGTAGAACCGCTCAAAGCTTTGCAGGATTCTGCAACGCGGAATCAGGTCATTAAGCGCATACTTGCAGAATATCCTGTCCGAGTAATAGAAAAGAATACGAAATTTTACCGCCTTCGGATAAGCCCGCAGCAACCTGCAGCCCCGTCAGAGTATGACAGTCCGCCAATCCATTTAGCTGGCAAAGGCCGTTTGGACTCCGCAGGTTTTCCAGTCATGTATGGTTCGCAGGATCTCGACATCTGCATCCATGAATGTCGTGCCTCTATTGACGATGATCTATATGTGGCCACTCTCAAAACGCAGAAAGAATTGCGCCTCTTAGACCTAACTCATGTACTGGAAGAGGATGGATCAGAATTCGAAAGCCTCGATATGGCAGTACACATGTTGTTCCTAGCCCGGTCTCATTCATATGACATTTCCCGAGCAATTGCTCTGAAGGCAAAGAACGAAGGCTTTGACGGAGTAATCTACCCGTCCTACTTTAGCCTAATTCGTACAGGTGGCTATCCTTTTGAAACGGCTTATGGCCTATCTGTTCGCCGTTTTGCTCCACAACGGGAGCAATACGCTGAGGCATATACCATTCCCAACTTCGCTCTATTCGGGCGCCCGCTGGAAGATGGTTTGGTCCGCGCTGAATGCATTAATCGACTAATTCTCACGCAGATAGGTTATCTAGGACATTTCGGGCCAGTTGAATATTAACCAGTGCAATAAAATTGCAGCTTGGGGACCGGAATTTCTGACGCTCCGCCTGCATTTGGGTAAGAATTTGCGTAGTGTTTCGCAGCCAATGCTAACACCTTCAACTTGGGTCGCTCAGGCTTAGAGGAAGCTTGAATCGACTCCTTGAGGTTAGAGAAGGCACGTGAATCCTCGTAGGGAATACATACAATCAACGTCTGGTCGTCATGGCCCAATCCCATGCATGTCTTCAGGTAATCCTCAGGCAGTTGGCGTGGAGATGGCAGATGCACACGCGCCACCAACCCATCAAAATAGAATCGAACGTAAGGTACCTTGATGCCGGCCCATCCTTCAATAGGGAGCTCGCACTCTTCGAGCAATGGTGTGCGGTTATGCAAATCACCGAGCGTTGTGAGCTGAACCAACTGAACTGGGTAATCCCGCAAATCACCAGGCTGTTTCATAAGAATGCGCAATCGCAAGTCCTCCAGCACATCCGGCGATAATCGCACATCTCTGAATTCCGCCCTACTAGAAGCCGCAGCGCGCCATAACAAACTTAGGAAGAACAACTGAAGAGTCGGAGCCGAAATTTCCAACGAACGAATTCCATAGCCTTCAACTTGTTCCAGACTCTCATCCAGGAGTCCCTTACCTTTCCATCCACTCCAGATCAGCTTATGGAATCGCAGCGATCTAATCGCCTCATTATCTATTTCGCTGAGGATGTCTTCGCCATTGCGAATCACCAGCCTTTCGTCATACCAGCTGTCGTAACGCTTCCTGACAGGCAAATTCATGCCTACCTCCAGCCTCATTTCGCCCGAAGCGGAAAGATTAGTTAGAGCCTTTGGGATGATATGCGACGCAACATAGCGACCGGTTCGTCCTGTCAAAGCGCAAACACCTTCGGGCTTTATCAAAGTCTTTTTAGTCATGTCGCGATGGATCCAAGAAAGGAGGTGAGGTACTGAAATCGTAAAGGGACGGGCAAGGGATAACGATTTTCGGAAGATTGCCCGTGAGAATATTGTTACATAGCAAATACCTGCATGCAACGATCTAATCGATTATGTTCATTCGACATAACCAGACATCTGAATGAAGTGCAAGTTACTTGTGTTGATTTTCCCAATATTTTCACAGTGGACCACCCTACACTCGCGTCCCGGTCCACCATCGACCGGCCAGCAGAGTGCCCGCCTGTGCCACACGCGCTCAGCCCCATGACCTCCCCCATCCCCACCGCCCAAGCACCTCACCTCGGCCCACTATGCGAAAGTAATCGGGCCCCGCAATTCAAAAACCCAACCGGGTTAGGGCTGGGTTCTTGGCACGCTGCTATGTTCTGGCTCCCTAGCTCTGACCAGAGAAGCTGAACCGGGTCTCACGCAGATCACATCGGGACTCTCGCGTCAAACCTGGCTTGCAAAGTCGTCATCAACGAACTATGTTGATTAGTATTTTGCAACAACAATGAACTGCCAGGAAGGGGGAAGGCATGTCTTCAAAGTCAGATCGAGATAACCGCTCGAATCAAATGAATCCGAACAATTCTGCGTATGAGTCGTCGCGCGGTGGCTCCGCAAATTCTGTGGACGATGATGACTCAACAGGAGTCCAAAGAAACTTAGGATATTGGAAACCTCCACTGCCGATTCGTCCCGTTGTTTCCGATCAGACCTTCTATATTGCAGCAGTTACCTTCGAGGGCTCGTTTATCCTCGCACATTTCGTCGTTCGCGCCATTAAAGGGCATGCCATGATCGCACGGAGCATGGAGGACAGGGTAACTACAATCCTTGGGGATACAAGCGGGCTGGGAGTAGCCTACTGGCGCTGTGCTTCCGGTTGGGAGCGAGGGTGTTTCAAATGGTATGAGCCAAACATTAAGCAATCCGAGCTTCAAGCTGCTGAGAGGTGGATGAAGCCCGATCAATTTGCGAAGGCCCACGCTTGGTTCACCAAAAGCCGATCAGTTGCCATTGAATGCGAAAAATGGTTCGACTGGCGCCGGATAGAGGAAACAACTGACCTAGGAGTACTTACGAAGGAGCAGCCTCCAATATTTTCGAAGCGACATACAGGGGTATCCACATACTCATCCACAGCAAAATATTAGCCATGGACAGTAACGATTAACGTCGCGCTTCCACCGATATACATTCCAGCAGGCGGGAGTGCAGCAAGTGCCCATTATGCAGGAATCCGAGTGCCCCGCTAACAGCCCCGTTGTGCCCACAGGCCCGGCCCCATGGGTCAGCCCATCCCCTCCGCCAAGTCGCCTCACCCTGGACCACTAGGCGCAAATAAACGGGCCCTGAAACGCAAAAACCCAACCGGGTTAGGGCTGGGTTTTGGGCATGCTGCTAAATTCTGGTTCATCGACCTGAACTCGAAAAAATATTAGAGTTTTCCCAAGGTCCTAGTATTACAGCCCAGTGATATTATTTCCTTCATCGTCATAGTCTTGGTCAGAGCCACAAGCATCGCAAACGGATTCCTCGGGATCATACTCAAAGTAACCATCCGAAGTCACGCACTCAATCTGATAAGCGGTGAGATAGTCTTTTGCAAAACGCTTCATCCAATCGGGACTCGGAGCAATTTCAATAATGACATTTTTAGGGTTGTCCTCGTAAACCGTAACCATATGCTCTTCGAGCATTGGAAACGGCAAGGTCGTGCCAATAACTTTATAGCAATGACGATCAGTCCCGTCAGCGCATGGAATTGAAATTTTCATAGACCTACCTTCCTTACTATATTGAAAAATTTAAACAGAACACGCTAATCATCACCACGCTTTGTCGCAACAATCTCATGGATTGTTGACTGACTTACGCCATACTGCTCTGCTAATGCCCCCTGCGTAAAATGACCAGTCGAGTAGTAGCCAGAAATTTCTTTCCGCTCACGATCTGACAACTTCCCGCCCTTCGATTGGGGAAGAGCAGACAAAACTTGCGCTTCATGCCTATTCAAAGATTCTCTTAATGCCGATGCTGCCAGCAACTTCTCAGCAACCTCGTGCGCATTGGTCTTCGCAACCGGAGTGTTGATAAGCTGGCGCTGGATCTGGTCAAGTGACTTGCTCAGTTCACTAATGCTACGCTTGGCGGCTGCGACTTCAGAGCGAGTCATCATACGACTCTCAGCCAGCGCTTCGTATCCAGGTCTTGTTGGGTCAGTCATCTCACCTCCGATAAAATCGATTTCCCATTTATCGATTCTATCGGAAGCACACCTTCGGCGCAAACATTGTCTTCATATATCAAAGGAGTGCCAAGTGTGAGGGGCCGTTTTTGCTTGTTGCCCCCCCCCTGTGCCCGCGAAGCCCAACCGTAGGGGTGGGCCATCCCCACCTGCCAACGACCTCACCACGGACCACTATGCGCAAATAAACAGGCCCTGAAACGCAAAAACCCAACCGGGTTAGGGCTGGGTTTTCGAGATACTACAAATTCTGGCTCCCCGACCTGGACTCGAACCAGGGACCTGCGGATTAACAGTCCGTCGCTCTACCGACTGAGCTATCAGGGAAAGGAGGCAGCATTTTATACAGGACAGCGGCTTTTCGCTAGTGCTAATTTACACCCGCATTACTCGCTCACGCAAATGATCTTGGTCGCGTACTCGTGGGCGGCGGATTTCTTCTTCTTGGCCCACGCCACCGCTTCCTCTGCTTGCGCCTTGGTCATCACGGTCGCCTTCTCTTTGTTCTTGATAAAGGAGACGCCCTCGAACACGCCCTCCTTGCTACGCATGACACGGGCAAAGACTGGCGGCTTTTCCGCGTCGCCGATTTTGTTCTGTTGAACCATGTAGCGCTGATCGATGTTTTCCATATGCGTGCTCCGAAATGCAAAAAGCCCAACCATTATAGGCTGGGCTTCTCGCTTGAAAATTCTGGCTCCCCGACCTGGACTCGAACCAGGGACCTGCGGATTAACAGTCCGTCGCTCTACCGACTGAGCTATCAGGGAAAAGAGGCAACATTATATCTGCCGCTTTGGGATTTGCAAACCCCTTTTTACTTACATGCCGAGGGACTTCAGCAACTCGTCCGCATCGTCCGACGCGCTGTCTTGCGCCGGCGCCGCAGCCGGCTTCGCGGCCTGCTCGCGCTCCAGCAGTGCATCCGGGTCGATGTCTTCCGAGATCTCGAAATCGTGCAGTTTAATAAACTCGGTCCGATCGATCGCCAGCTCGAGGTAGAAGATGTTGTTGCGCTCGGTGAAGAAGGACACGCGGCGCATTTCCGGGCGGTCGAGCGGGGTATCGACACTCAACATCACCTGCTTGTTCAGCACCAGCATTTTCGGCTGGTTCTGGGTAATGTTGGTATGCAGCTCGCTGCGCACCTTGCCGGTGAAGTCGCCGACGATCTGGTTCATCAGCTCGCCCATGATGTTGGACACTTCGTCGGACGTGAAGGAACTGGCCAGCTCGGACTTCGGCATGCCCATGCTGAGCATGTAGCGCTCATAAATTTCCATCGCTGCTTCCGCCGAGAAGTTCAGCACCACCAGGCCGGTAAAGCCGCCATCGAACAGCACGAAGCAGCCGATGTCGGGTTTCAGGCCAATCTTGGTAATACGCTGAACCATTGCCGAATAGGTAATCCGGCTTTGCGATGCCACATTCAGCACGCGCGTGACAGAGCTGCACAGGGTCGTCAGCAGGTCCTCGGTACCGTACACCACCTGCTCTTCTTTTGTAATCATTATTAAAATAGCTCCGCAATTGATCGTCCAGGCCGCAAAAAGCCGGAATACTCAAAGAATAACTGATCCCGTCGCAAAAGCAAAAATGTAAAACGGCAATTTGCTATTGTCGCCACAGCATCCCGGCGATATCGCCCGCGATTTGCGGCGCACCGAACGATCAATGCGATTTAACAATGTGCTTAGTTCAGCGTGGCGGGCTCGATCGACTTCACGACTTTGCCCTGCTCGTCCAGCATCTGGATTTGCGCTTTGCCGTCGGCCGATACCAGCAACATCATGCGTACGCGGCCTTTGGCATCCTTCAGCTGTAGCGCTGAGCCCTTGTCGCGGGTGTTGCCCAGCCAGATGCGGTTTGCGCTCAGGCGGCCCTCGTCGTTCAGCTTTTTGTAGAAGGCTTCCTGCTCGCCTTCCGGCAGCTTGCGCGCCTCCTCGGCGAAGCGCGTCACATCCTCCAACGAGGTGAGCTTATAGTTCGGCACATCATTGATCTTGATGCCGGTCATCTGGTGTGCCGCGCTGTCGTTACTGAGGAGCTGCAGGGTCTGGTCCTGGCGGAAGCGATCGAACGTCAGCGACAGGCCGGCCGACAGCTTGCCGTCGGCGCCGATGCTGCCCTTCTGGATCAGGCCGCCATTTTCCGTGCCCTCCTCGTTAATGAACAGCATGCCGGCAAAGGAGCGACGGTCCGGGCGGGCGCCTTCCTTGCCTTCCTTGAAGTCGCCCGGGAATTGGGCTTTGTTCGAGATGACGATACGTTTGGTGCCGTCCGGCTCGACGATGTTGATCCGGCCCACGGTAATCTCATCGAAGCTTTCCTTCTTTTCAGTCTTGGCGGCGGTCAGCGCGAACACTGCGGCCAGAGCGGCGGCCATGGTGGTGGCGCCGGACAGGAAGGTACGGATCTGGGACATATGAATCTCCTCTTTATTGTGGGTGGGGGTTAATTGCGTTTATTTTTCAGGCGACGCAGGCGCCATTCGGTGAACATGCCGACGAAGCCCCCGACGAAGATAACGGCGCCGAGGAACTGCAGGATGCGGTTGCCGGGTGCTTGCAGGCGGTCGGTACTGACCAGGTCAAAGCGGCGCTGGCCGACATCTGTTTGTTCCATGTAAAAGCCGCCCCGATTCTCGGTCGTTTCAATATCCTGCGGGCGTACGCGAACGGTTTTGAAGTCCGCCATCTGCTTTGCAAACTCTTCGTGCGACATGATCTTGGCGGACACCCGCAGCAGCAGGACGCTCTCAAACGTCTCGAAAACGTTCTCCGGCTCCCCGGCGAGGATCACGCCGGGCGACGAGTACTTGTAGAGTTTGTTCGGGAAGAAAATGCCATCGTTTGCCGCCAGCATCATGGCAAAGCCGAGGACCCAGGCCAGTGCCGATCCATACATCCAGCGCTTGGAATGATCGACCTGCACCACGATGGCTTGGGTGGTGAACTGGTTGACCGCCGGGATATGGCGCAGCGTGGTGTCCAGGGCTTGCTTATCCAGGTCTTTCAGGAAAGTCGCCGCATCCATGGCCAGGCCGGACATAATCGTGGAAAACATTTCAGCCGACGGCACCGACTTATCGTTTTCCAACTTCGAAAGATAGGACTGCTCGATCCCTAACGCCTCCGCAAACTGGGGCTGCGTCTGTCCACGCTCAGCACGAATCTGCCTGAGTTTTTCGCCAAAATTCATTGCAACCTTTCCAAGAAGTAACCGAATGACCGTATTCTTGGTCATTCATGCAAGACTTGGAAGAGGAATATTAATGAATTTGCATGAATTTAATGCGACACGTTATACTTTAATTGCAAATTCGCAACATTAACGTTTAATCATGCAGAGTCTTTTCGATGCGCTTATGCGGCCACTGTTTAATGCCGACGCACCTGGCGCTGCCGTCCTGGTCGCCAAAAATGGCAAAACGATGTTCCGCCAAGGCTACGGCCTGGCCGACCTGGCGACCCATCAGCCAATAGATCCCGGCATGGCATTTCGCCTTGGCTCCATAACCAAGCAGTTCACGGCCGCCGCCATTCTGCTACTTGTGGAACAGGGCAAGCTGAACGTGCGCGACGATTTTCGCGAGCACCTGCCCGGCTTCCCGGACAAGGGCACCAGCATCACAATCGAGCATCTGCTCACGCACACCTCGGGCATTCCATGCTTTACCGGCTTCGGCGAGTACGAGGCCAATATGGCCACGGATATGACGGTGGAAGGCATGCTGGCCACCTTCCAGGACCTGCCGCTCGAATTCACGCCAGGCGAACGATTCGAATACTGCAATTCCGGCTACTTCCTGCTTGGCGCGATCATCGAAGCGGTGTCCGAAATGAGCTATGCGGCCTACCTGGCCAACAACATCTTTACGCCACTAGGCATGCTGCATACGGCTTACGAGGGCCACCAGCGCAATCCAGTAACACAGGTGCGCGGCTATAGCCATGATGAGGAAAACTTTGTCACGGCCGACACACTCAGCATGAGCCAGCCCTACGCCGCCGGCGCGCTGGTGTCGACTGTGGACGACCTGGCGCGCTGGGACCAGGCCATCAGCTCCTGCCAATTGCTGCCCGAAGCCAGCTGGCGCAAAGCCTTCACCGCATACACACTGAACGACGGCAGCTCCACTGGCTACGGCTATGGCTGGGATGTGGGCGATTTGCATGGCAGCCCAAAGCTTGAGCACGACGGCGGCATTAACGGATTCGCCACCCACGCTATGCGGCTGCCGGGTCACGGCCTCTTTATCGCGGTGCTGACGAATAGCGACAGCGGTATCGTCGATGCCAAAGAAATCGCCAACGACATCGCCGCCATCGCGACCCGCTAACGGCGCGACCGCCGGCAAAGTTGGCGTCGGACGCTCGCGCAAAAGCAAAAAAACCCAGCCGGTCAAGGCTGGGTTTTTTACGGAGTCTTCGCTGGATTATGCGCGGCGGCGGATGCCTGCCAGCGCCAGCAGGCCGAGGGCCAGCAAGATCATCGAAGCAGGCTCAGGCACAGTTACGCTGGCCTTGACGCTGCCGATGTTGTTCCAAGCATCGGAATCCCAGTAATGCAGGGACAGTTTGCCGCTCGCATTGGCAGCGCCTTCCCAGTGGGTGCCAATGGTGAAGAAGTTGCCGTTGCCGATCTGGCCAACCAGGCTACCGATCACGCCGGTGAAGTAGGTGCCGTCCGGGTTCAGCGCAGTCATTACCCAACCTGGCTCGGTCTTGCCGTTCGCGTTGGTGTCGTACCAGGAATCGCCATGACTGAAGTTCCACAACTGGGAAGCGTCGACGTCAACTTTTACATACTGACCAGCTTCCAGCACAATGCCGCTGTCCTTTGCCACGCCACCACCAATGCTGTTGGCGCTCGAATCAACCGAAACCGCGACCACACCGGCCTGGGCCAGGCCAGCGACGGCAAATGCAGCAACGAAACCAATAGCGCGAAGATATTTTTGTACTTTCATGGGTAGTCAGATGATATTAAATCAAAAGTAACAATGTAAGCAAACTATGTGCCAAGTGACCACGTCAGGGCAGATAATGATTTAAATCAACAACTTATTCTTTAAGAGAAATTTACTTTCCGGAAGGACTGTAAAGTTTTCCGACACTACCGCTTGGGCGCGGCACCGAAAAGCAAAAAGCCCATCAGCCTGTACGCGCCCTAGATCGCGAACAGGCTGATGGGCCGCAAACCGACGACATTTCAGAGCGCGGCCCGGCTGCCATCCTCCTTCACGCGCCAGGCTTTGTCCGCCTCGAATCGCAAGCCCTCCGAACTGCGCAGCGGTAAGCTTGCCCGGTAATCCAAAGGGTGCTTCACATCAATGGCGAACACCTTTTGGTCGAATAGGGACTTAACCTTGCCAGTCGGCGTGTGGCCGACAACCACGGCGTTCGCCTCGAGTTTCTTCAGGGTGGCTTCGACCTGGTCCTGGGTCAGGTCGCCCTCAAAGTAGCCGCGATACCAAGAAGGCCCGTTGACGGTATCGAGCAGAAAATCCTCGGGCGCGGGCTGGCGTTTCGGGTACCACATCTGCCGATACCGGCTGCGTACTATCCGGTTGATGTCCTCCAGGCCATAAGGCAGGCTCGCCAACTTCGGGTGCAGTCCACCGTGTACAAACGCCCTGCCGTTGATCACCTCGATGCTATTCTTGCTCATCAGCCAGCGGCCAAGGAAGGAGGAGTCGCCGAACAGGTCTGACTGCTGCCGCCCAAGTATGCCGGCGATATTAAAGTACTTCTTATGGGCGGCCTGGAAATTCCCTTGCAGGTTCTTGATCTCGTGATTGCCCAGGATGTAATGCACACGACCACCCTGTGCGGCAGCGCTTTGCTCCAGCTTATAGATCAGCCAAAGCACCTGCGTGGTGGAGGCGCCGCGATCGACAAAATCGCCCACCAACACCAAGTGGCCGCGACCGAAAATCCAATCCAGGTCCGCATTGATAACCTTGGCGCTGATCAGGAAATCCCGAAATGTCTTGAAATTGCCTTCGATGTCCGAGATCGCAAGGATCGCTTGGTCGTCCTGGTAACGTACCGGCGGCGTCACGAACTCGGCGCGGGCATGCACGCTGAAGTGGCTATTCTCGAGCGGGAAAGTGACGTTCAGCGGCATCGTTTCATCCAGGGCATGGCTCTTCTCCTCGATCCAGAAACCTTCCTCACGATTGCCGCGCAAGGTTTGCTGCACCCAGCGCTCGCCCTGCAGGAAAACATGCGGGCCCTCGTCGCCGACTTTGTATGCGGTCATATTGTCGCCAATATCCATGTCTGCGCCGAACCACAATCCAATACCGAGGGCGGCGCATGCCAGTACGATCAACACCACCAGGAAGTGCCAGGTAAAAGTCCATAGCGTTTTCATGATGCCTACCCCTGCCCGCCAAGCAGGCCGCGACGCAGCACCCGCAACACCCGACGCGTCACTTCCGCGCACCACAACGCCACAACCAAGGCGATGGGCACCAGCGGCCATCCGAACAGTTCCTCCCCCTGCGGTGGCGCCGCGCTCGACCAGGCGATCACATAGGCGTTGCCGTCCGCGACCGACCAGACGCCCACCGCATTCGGGTCGAGCAGCTTGGCTACCGCCAGGCAAAGCAGCGCAAGAGCGAACGAGAAACCAAGGCCGCCGATAGAGAAGTACAGCCCGCGTGTCACGCCGCGCCGCAGCGCGCGGAAGCCAGTCGGTGGCGGCGCGCCGTTTTGGAGGTGCTCGATGTATTGGGTGGCCAGCTTTTCGGGTGGTCCAAATCCCTTCAGCAAAGCGGCGACATCGAGGTCTTCGCCGCGCTCCTCGGCCAGGTCGGCCACTTCATGCAGGTGCCCTTCGATTTCGCGTATCACCTCTTGCGCATCGGCTGGGGCCAATACCTTGAGATGGGTCGAGAGTTCGCGCGTGTATGCGCGGATCCAATTCCGGGAGGTCATGTCAGGCTCCTTTGGTATCGGCTGGCGCTCCGGCGGGATGCTCCAGCAAAGCGTTGATGTCGGTGATGGATTGGCGCCAGGACGCGGCCAGCACTTGGAATTTCCGCTCCCCCTTGGCCGTAATCCGGTAGTACTTGCGCGGCCGGGTATCCCCATCCTGTACCCACTCGGCGCTGACCAGCTCCTCGCGCTTGAGGCGATCCATCAGGGGATACAGTGTGCCCTCGCTGATCGCTGTGGTGGGGTATTGCTGCAAATGGCGCAGCAGCTCAAGGCCGTAGACCGGAGCGCCGCGCAAGGCGGCAAGAATGACCAGCTCCAGCGCGCCCTTCCGCAGCTGCACCTGCCATTTGTCTTGATTGTCGTCACT
Source organism: Pseudoduganella guangdongensis (assembly GCF_009857475.1). Lineage (GTDB taxonomy): Bacteria > Pseudomonadota > Gammaproteobacteria > Burkholderiales > Burkholderiaceae_D > Rugamonas > Rugamonas guangdongensis. The sequence goes on from NZ_WWCJ01000016.1 coordinate 93,663, forward strand.
ATTCATAAGTTACCCTGCTTAACAGCATACTATGCATTGCAAGGTATCATGCAAAACAATGACCGTCAACAATATGCTTGGGCGATTGCGTAGTCCTGCAGGCCTTCTGTGCCACACAAACAGGCCCGGAAATGCAAAAAACCCAACCGGATTAGGGCTGGGTTTTTGGCATACTGCAGAATTCTGGCTCCCCGACCTGGACTCGAACCAGGGACCTGCGGATTAACAGTCCGTCGCTCTACCGACTGAGCTATCAGGGATCATTTCTGACCGCGTTGCGATCAGAGACCAAGATATTACAGAACCTTGGCGATGGCGTCAACTACCACATCGATATTCTTCGAGTTCAGCGCCGCCACGCAAATACGGCCGGTGTCCACCGCGTAAATCGACTGCTCGCGCAGCTTGCCTACCTGCTCCTTGGTCAGGCCGGAGTAGGAGAACATGCCAACCTGCTCGCGCACGAAGTCGAAGTCGTGGCCTGGCGCCTTGGCTTTCAGCTTCTGCACGAAAGTCTCGCGCATTTCCTTGATACGCACGCGCATGCCGGCCAGTTCGTCTTCCCACATCTGGCGCAGTTCCGGAGTGGACAGCGCGGTTGCGATGACCTTGCCGCCGTGGATCGGCGGGTTCGAGTAGTTGGTGCGCACCACGCGCTTCAGCTGCGACAGCAGGCGTGCCGCTTCGTCAGCGGATGCCGCCACCACGCTCAGGGCGCCCACGCGCTCGCCGTACAGCGAGAACGACTTGGAGAAGGAGTTCGATACCAGCAGCGCCACGCCGGTGGCGGCGAAGCGGCGTACCACGGCGCCGTCTTCCGCGATGCCGGCGCCAAAGCCCTGGTAAGCCATGTCCAGGAACGGCACCAGGCCGCCAGCGACCACCGCCGCGATCACGTCATCCCACTGCGCCTGGGTCAGGTCGGCGCCGGTCGGGTTGTGGCAGCACGCGTGCAGCACGACGATGGCGCCGCGCGGCATGGCCTTCAGCGCAGCCAGCATGGCCGGGAAGTTCACGCCGTGGGTGGTTTCGTCGTAGTAGGCGTAGTTGTTGACTTTGAAGCCGGCGCTTTCGAACAGGGCGCGGTGGTTTTCCCAGCTTGGGTTGCTGATGTAAACCTCGGAATCCGGCGAGAAACGCTTGAGGAAGTCGGCGCCGATTTTCAGCGCGCCGGTGCCGCCCAGTGCCTGCACGGTGACGGCACGCTTCTCTTGAATTACAGCGCTGTCGGCGCCAAATACCAGCTCTTGCACCGCCTTGTCGTACGCTGCCAGGCCCTCGATCGGCAGGTAGGTGCGCGGCGCGTGCTGTTCAATCAGGATTGCTTCCGCTTTTTCTACGCACTTGAGCAGCGGCACTTTGCCATTGTCGTCATAATAGACGCCTACGCCCAGATTAATCTTCGCTGGGTTGGTGTCTGCATTAAAGGCTTCGGTGATGCCGAGGATCGGGTCGCGCGGGGCCATCTCGATGGCGCTGAAAACGGAAGGGTTCGTCATGATTAGATTATTAACGTTTGGGAGCGGGGCGATGCAGAAGCTTGCCGGCACCCGAAGAATATCCGGTCAGGGCCACCGACAATCGCATATTCTATCAAAGGTCTGCATTCATGTCTGATTCGCAAAATTCCGGCGCCCCGGCGCCGACTGTCGTCACGTTCCCCGACTCCCCCTACCGCCTGCATCAGCCCTTCCCTCCCGCCGGCGACCAGCCTACCGCGATTGAAGCGTTGTGCGAGGGGATCGATGACGGCCTGTCCTTCCAGACCTTGCTGGGCGTGACCGGCTCGGGCAAGACCTACACCATGGCCAACGTGATCGCCCGCATGGGCCGCCCGGCCATCGTGTTCGCGCCGAACAAGACGCTGGCGGCGCAGCTGTATTCCGAATTCCGTGAGTTCTTCCCGGAGAATGCGGTCGAGTACTTCGTCTCTTACTACGACTACTACCAGCCGGAAGCCTACGTGCCGCAGCGCGACCTGTTCATTGAGAAGGACTCGTCCATCAATGAGCACATCGAGCAGATGCGCCTGTCCTGCACCAAGTCGCTGATGGAGCGGCGCGACGTGGTGATCGTGGCCACCGTGTCGGCCATTTATGGTATCGGTAACCCGAACGAATACCACCAGATGATCCTGACCTTGCGCGCCAAGGACCGCGTTTCGCAGCGCGACGTCATCGCGCGCCTGATCCAGATGCAGTACACCCGCAATGAGGTCGACTTCGGGCGCGGCACCTTCCGCGTGCGCGGCGACACCATCGACATCTTCCCGGCCGAACACGCCGACCTGGCGGTGCGCCTGGAAATGTTCGACGACGAGCTGGAAAGCATCCAGTTGTTCGACCCGCTGACCGGCAAGGTCAAACAGAAGATCCCGCGCTTCACCGTCTATCCCGGCTCGCACTACGTCACGCCGCGCGCCACCGTGCTGCGCGCCATCGAGACCATCAAGGCAGAGCTGCGCGAGCGCCTGGACTTCTTCCGCCGCGAGAACAAACTGATTGAGGAGCAGCGCCTGGAACAGCGCACGCGCTTCGACCTGGAGATGATGGCCGAGGTGGGCTTTACCAAAGGCATCGAGAACTATTCGCGCCACCTGTCCGGCGCCAAGGCGGGCGAGCCGCCGCCGACCCTGGTGGACTACCTGCCGCGCGACGCGCTGATGTTCCTGGATGAGTCGCACGTGCTGGTGGGCCAGCTGTCGGCCATGTATAACGGCGACCGCTCGCGCAAAACCAACCTGGTGGACTACGGTTTCCGCCTGCCGTCGGCGCTGGACAACCGGCCGCTCAAGTTCGAGGAATTCGAGGGCAAGATGCGGCAGACGATCTTCGTCTCCGCCACGCCGGCCGACTACGAGAAGAAAAATGCCGGCGCCGTGGTCGAGCAGGTGGTGCGCCCGACCGGCCTGGTCGACCCGCAAGTGATCGTGCGCCCTGCCCGCACCCAGGTCGACGACCTGCTGGGCGAGATCAACGACCGCGTTGCCAAGGACGAGCGGGTGCTGGTCACCACGCTGACCAAGCGCATGGCGGAACAGTTGACCGAATACCTGGGCGACCACGGCATCAAGGTGCGCTACCTGCACAGCGACGTGGACACGGTGGAGCGCGTGGAAATCCTGCGCGACCTGCGCATTGGTACTTTTGATGTGCTGGTGGGGATCAACCTGCTGCGCGAGGGCCTGGACTTGCCGGAGGTGTCGCTGGTGGCGATCTTGGATGCGGACAAGGAAGGCTTCCTGCGTTCGGAGCGTTCACTGATCCAGACCATCGGCCGCGCGGCGCGTAACCTGAACGGCGTGGCGATCCTGTACGCGGACAATATGACCGATTCGATGAAGCGCGCCATCGATGAGACGGAGCGGCGCCGCGCCAAGCAGGTGGCCTTCAACGAGAAGATGGGCATCGTCCCGCGCGGCGTGAAGAAGGTTATCAAGGATATGATCGACGGCGTCTACAGCTCCGCCGCGCGCGAGCAGCTGGAAGTGGCGCAGGAAGCGGCCAAGTACGAGGCCATGAGCGAGAAGCAGATCAGCAAAGAGATCAAGCGGCTGGAGAAGCTCATGCTTGATCATGCGAAGAACCTGGAGTTTGAGAAGGCGGCGCAGGTACGCGACCAGTTGCACCACCTCAAGGAGCAGCTCTTCGGCGCGCCCGGCGCCGACGCTCTTTAACCCCGGTAAACCTGGGTCTGACCCAAGGGTCAGACCCTGTCAGCGCTAGCGCCCGTGGCCGAGAGACCGTACAGGGTCAGACCCTTGGGTCTGCCCCCGCACTACCGGGTTTAAGAAGGCTGCTTAACAATCCGCAGATAAGGCTTCGGTGCCTTCCAGCCATTCGGATAAATCGATTTGGCCTCCTCATCGCTGACCGAGCCGGCAATAATCACATCATCGCCATCCTTCCAGTTCACCGGCGTCGCGACGCGGTGCTTGGCGGTCAGCTGGATCGAATCGAGCACGCGCAGGATTTCGTCGAAGTTGCGGCCGGTGGTCATCGGGTAGGTCAGCATCAGCTTGATCTTCTTGTCCGGGCCGACGATGAACACCGAGCGCACGGTCGCGTTCAGCGCTGCGGTGCGGCCTTCCGAGGTGCCGCCTTCTTCCGCCGGCAGCATGTTGTACAGCTTGGCCACCTGCAGGTCGGTGTCGCCGATCATCGGGTACTTCACGGCTGCGCCCTGGGTTTCCTCGATGTCAGCCGCCCACTTGCTGTGGTTCTCAACCGGGTCGATCGACAGGCCGATGATCTTGGTGTTGCGTTTGGTGAATTCTGGCTCGATCTTGGCCATATAGCCCAGCTCGGTAGTGCAGACCGGGGTGAAGTCCTTCGGATGGGAGAACAGCACGGCCCACTTGTCGCCAATCCATTCGTGGAAGTCGATCACACCTTGGGTGGTCTGGGCTTTGAAGTTAGGCGCGGTATCGTTGATGCGCAGGGACATGGCAACTCCTTTAATGATTGGCTTGGGTGGGTTGTTATCGTGCCATGCCGTCATTATCAAAGCAATATGTTTCAGCTAAGGAGGTCGCCGATGGCCGAGATGCCGTCGCCGATCATGTCGGCCAGTCCAGCCGCCGCATCGATGCCTTCAATCACGTCCAGCGGACCGATACCCGTCCCTTCCGCCGCCTGCTGCGGCGCTGGCTGCGCCAGGCGCGCCCGCGCCGCTTCAGCGCGCGCGAGATTGGCCTCGCGCTGTGCCACGAGCTCGGGCGCCAGCCTGACCTCCTGCGGCAAGTCGGCGCCGCAGTACAGGCAACGCGCCACGGCGCGGTTCAACACGCCGCGCCTGCAGACCGCGCAGCGGAATTTCGGCGTAACGTCCCTCATGCCGCCGCCCGGTCCTGCACCAGCACCGCGCCCACCAGGTCGCCCTGCGACACCAGCGACGAACGGCCCTGGGCATCGAGCGCGAACATGCCGCGCCCGTTGCTGTAGACGATGGTGCCGTTTTGCGTGATATCGAAGGAGCTGACATTGCTGGCCACGACGGATTCGCTGCCGCTGCGGGTGCGGCGCACCAGTTGCCATGTGGACGGCACCAGCGAAGGCACGCCGCCGATGCTGGCTTCGCGCCGCAGCGCGCGCTCGGCGTCGATGCGCCGGCCCTGCAGCACAATGTTCTTCAGGTCCGCCTGCATCGGCATGCCGCCGGCGCCGCTCAAGGGCTTGCGCGAGTACATCAGCGAGAAGAAATTCAGGTAATGGAACACCGCGCGCAGCAAGCGGAACGGGAACAGGAGCGTGTCCAGCACCACATTGCCGGCGTTGTACTGCGGCGGCTCATAGGGCCGACGGATAAAGAACAGCGCCCCGTCCGCCGCCACGCGCGGCGCCAGGAAATCGTAGCGCGGGTCTTCCAGCACCGGCGTGATGCGGCCGGTCGCCGTATTCAGTTCCTGCAGCGTCACGTGGCCGATGCCGGCCCAGCCGCCCTGCTGGTCGCGCCCGATGCCGGCCGACTGGTAGATCACCACGCCGTCGGCGCCCGGCACCGCCGTCGGCGCCGCATCGATGGTGTCGCCGCCGGTGAGCTCGCGCAGCCCGTCGCCGCCCGCGCTCATGCTCGCTATGTGGCTGGTGCCGCCGCGCGACTCCATGGTGCAATAAATCGTCTGGCCGGATGGCGACAGGGCCATGTCCTGCAGGCGCAATTGCTGGCGGTGCAGCAGCCGCTCTTCATGGCCGCTCGCCAGGTCATAGGAAAACAGCCCGCCCATGCCATGGTCGGCCTGGAAGTACAGCAGCTTGCCGTCGCCCGTGAAGCGCGCCGAGGAAATCAGGATCGGATCGGCGTCGCGCTCAAAGTCGCGATAATTGCCCTGCGCGGCGACCCCGAAGGCGGTGTCCTTTTTCCACGCGTTCTTTTCGCGGCTGCGCTCCGCGCGGTCAATGGCTTGCTGCGCGTAGGGGCTGCTGATCTCCTGCACCGCGCCGTAGCCGCCCTGCACGAACAGCTTGCCGTTCGACACCCAGCCAACCTGCAGCGGCGGCGCGTTGCCGCCCATGGCAGGCGCTGCAGCGGCCGCGCCGGCCGGCTGCACATACTGGTTGGTGGCCTTATAGAACACCAGCACCAGCAGCACTACGATTCCCAACACTATCAGGACATGCATGGTCACCCTCGTCCAGGCACCGCGAATGCGGCAAATGCCGACGATTATAGAGCCATTGCCCGGCAGAAAAAGTCACGCAAAGTCACGCCTGGCGTCAAAGCGTCTTGACGAACTCCCGCACGCCGCCCAGCAGCATCTCGATCGCCATCGCCGCCAGGATCAGACCCATCAAGCGTTCGAAGGCCGTCATCACCTGCGGCCCCAGCACCTTCTGCAGGCGCTCGGCGCCCAGGAACACGGCCAGCCACACCACCACCACCGCGCCCAGCGCCGCCATGTGCACCAGCACTTCGCCCGTGGTATCGCGCGAGAACAGCAGCACGGTGGCCAGCGCCGACGGGCCGGCCAGGGCGGGGATCGCCAGCGGCACGATGAACGGCTCGCCGCCCTCCTGCTTGCCCAGCACCCCGTCCGGATGCGGGAACACCATGCGGATCGCGATCAGCATCAGGATCACACTGCCGGCGATGCGCAGCGATGCTTCCGACAGGCTCAGGGCCTTGAGGAAGTGGCTGCCGAAGAACATGAACACCAGCAGCACGAAGAAGGCAATCAGGCATTCGCGCACCACGATCTTGGGCCGCCGCTTGGGCGGCACGGTCGCCAGCGCCGATGCAAAAATCGGAACGTTGCCGAATGGGTCAGTGACCAGCATCAGCAGGATAAAGGTTTGGAGGAAGTCTTGGGTCATGAGCGTGAGTTTACACCACTGGCTTGCGCAGCAGGAGTCGCGACCGCCGCCGCGCCCTTGCCCAATTTGCGGTCGCAGGCTTCCACGTCGGCCACGTCGGGCCACAATTCGGGCACGATGCGCTCGCCCAGTTCCTGGCGCAGCCTGTGGTAAGTCTCGCGGTCGTTGGCGCGGCAGGCGAAGGAGGCGAACTTGTTGCGGCCGCGCAGGTCGTGCGGGTTGCGCTGTAACAGGTCTTCAAAACCGGTCTTCACCATGCGCCACTCCGGCAGGCCGCGCTGCCCGCGGAACTGGATGGCGTCGCTGCCGTTGCCGTCCTCGCGCCAGTACAGGCGCGCGTACATGGCGCCGCCCTCCACCGCCCTGGTGAAGAACACGGCGCGCCGCGCGAACTGGTCGAACTGCACCAGGCTGCCGCCCCGGCGCGGGCTGTAGGCATGCGCCATGGCGAAGTGGATCTGCGGGTCGTTCGGAAAGACCTGCACCGCGTCCAGGTAGGCGCGTGCGGCGCTGCGGTTCGACACCGCGCCTTCCAGCTGCAGGCTGATGTTCAGGCTATGCCATAGCGGACAGGCATTGGCCTGCGCCTTCACCTGCTGCAGGCGCGCCTTGCCGTAGCCCAGCTGCTCCTGGTAGAAGTCCATGGCTTCCTTCGGCATCTGGCCGATCGCGCCCAGGCGCAGTTGCGAGGCGTAAGCGCGCCAGTAGATCGCCTCGACCATCGCGCCGGCCAGGGAATCGGGCGCCTGCTGGCGCCACTGGGCCAGGGCGCTACGGTCCGCCGCCCAGCTCTGCGTGGTGCGGAAATAGCTGTCGAACTGCGCTTCAAAGCCGGCGCCGTCGCCCATGCACCATTCGCGCAGGCCGCGTTCAATCGCCTCGAACTTACGTTCGCTCCACTGCTTTTGCAGCACCGGCGGCTTGGCGGCGGCGCTGCCCGGCTCCTGGGCGCCGCTGGCTAGCAATAAGGACAACAACAAGGAAGGAAACATCGACAATCCCGGCAACAGCAAAACAATGCCAAGAATTGTAGAGTAATTTCCGTAAGGAAATATCTCGAATTGCCACTATCGGCTATTTTTTTGACAGCTTGTGGTGGAATCAGTACATGCTGCGCAGGGTGATGGCGCCGGTGATGCCGGAATCGGGAATGCCGCCGCGCGCGCCGCTTGGCGACGAGTAAATATTGCGCCGGTCCGCCAGGTTGCGCACCTGGAACGCCAGCTCGCTGTGCGGCGACAGGCGCTTGCCCAGGCCGATATCGGTGCGCACGTAGTGCGGCAAGCCCTGCCCGGCAAACGCGGCGCCGGCCGACACGTCGTTCACCGCCGACTGCCAGTGCTGCTCCAGCATCAACTGCCAGGCCGGGTCGGCCAGCGTCCAGGCCGCGCCAGCCACCAGCTTGGCGCGCGGGAAGGTACGGAATTCACGTCCGCTGGGCTGGTTGCGGCCGCGCGCATAGGAACCGTCGAACTCCAGCAGCAGGCGGCCGGTCCGGTAGCGCAGGCTCGCTCCCACGCCGTGCGATTGGTTGCGGTCCGCGTTCACGAACTGCACCAGGCGGTTGCCCGGCAGCAGTTGCGAGACGATGCCGTCGCGCCACTGGCTGCGGAACAGCGTGGCCTGCGCGCTCAGGTGGCTACCCTGATGCACCGCCACCAGTTCCAGCGTGTCGATGATTTCCGGCTGCAGGCCGGGGTTGGGCAGGATGCTGTTCGGCGTGCCGGCCAGCTCCTGCGCCGACGGCGCGCGGAAGGCCTGGCCGTACAGCAGCTTGAGCGCGTTTTCCGGCGCCGGCTGGTACACCAGCCCCGCGCGCGGCGAGCCATGGCTGCCGAATCCGGAGTAGTGGTCCAGGCGCCCGCCGTACACCAGGCGCCAGCGGCCGTCGGCCCAGCGCGTATTGGCTTCCAGCGTCAACTGGCGCACGCTGCGGCGCGCGCCCTCGGTCGGGTTGGCGAAGCGGCTCAGATATTGCCCGTCCAGGCTGCGCAGCTCGGAATAGGCTTCGTCCACCGCCAGCTTTTCCATGCCGGCCGACAGCGCGTACTCGGTGCGCAGCGCCGGCAGCACGTCGCGCCAGGTCGCCTGCAGGCCGGCGCGGTGCTGCCCCGCCTGCAGGTCGCGCAACTGCACGCTGGGCACGCCCGCCACCACGCTGCCGATCGTGCTGTCGGCGCGCCAGTAGTAGCCCTTCACTTCCAGCGAACGCGCCACGCTGAAGCTGTGGCGCAGGCCCGCCTGCAGCATGGCGAAATGGGTGCGCGACCAGCCCATGTCGTGGCCGCCGGACGCGCGCGTGCCGATGCCGTTGCTGTCGTTGATATGGTAATGGTGCAGGTACAGGCCGGCCTGCCAGGTCGTGTCCTGTTCGGTGTCGGACAGCATGCGCAGCACGGCGCTCTGGGCGCGCTGGCGGTTCTCGCGCCGCAGCGGCAGGCCCGCAGCGGCAGGCGCCTGCAGCGCCTGCCCCGCCTGGACGTTGGCGGCGGCGGCCAGGCGCAGGCGCGTGCCGCCATCAAGGACGCGGCCATCCTGCACGAAGGCCTCGCCGAAACCGTCGCTGCGCGCGGACAAGCCGGCGCGGCCGCCCGCCCCGCCTGGCGCGCCGCCCGGCTCGGGACTGCGCAGGGCCACCAGGCCATGAAAGGCGTCGCTGCCGTAGATCGCCGAGCCCGGCCCCTGGATCACCTGCACCTGCCCCAGCACGCCCAGGTTCAGGCCCGACATGTATTGGGTGGAGGAGCGCATCAGGTCCGTCAGCGGCGCGTCGTCCCAGGTCAGGGCCACGCCGGCCGGCGAACCGCTCGGCACCATGGCGCGCATCACCACCGACTGGCTGCCCGCGAGATGCGGCAGCACGTTCAGTGCCGGCTGCGTTTCCAGCGCGTCGAACAGGCGCCGTGCGCCGCGGCGCTGCCAGTCTTCCTGCGTGATGGAGGCCACAGTGGACGCCGCATCCAGCACGCTGGCGGGCAGCAGCGAGGCGGCGCTGACGTTGATGCGGCCCAGCTCCTCCAGCGACAGCTCGCTGAACGAGTCGGGCGGCGGCGCGGCGGCGGCCACACCGGCACAGGCCAGCATCAGGGGTGCGACAACTTGGCGGGGCAAGGTCATGAACCCATTGTAGCCATAAAAACAATGCGGCGGAAAGGCTTGTCGCCATTCCGCCATTGCTAGCAACGCTCAAGTCGCTTACCCTGCGCCTCGTGTCCACTTTTATAGAAAGAGATTGATGAAGCGACTGCTTTCCTCCTGCATTATCGGCGCCAGCCTGGCCCTGTCCCTGGCGGCCTGCGAACGCACCCAGGCGCCGGCGCCAGCCACCGCCCCCGCCTTCCCCCTGCAAAAGATCGATACCGTGACCGGCACCGGCGCGGAAGCCGTCGCCGGCGCGACAGTGGTGGTCAACTACACCGGCTGGATTTACGAGCCGAATTCGCCGCAGCAGCACGGCGCCCAGTTCGACTCCTCGGTCGGCCGCAGCCCGTTCAACTTTAAGCTGGGCGCGGGCCAGGTCATCCCGGGCTGGGATGAAGGCGTGCAGGGCATGAAGGTCGGCGGCAAGCGCACCCTGGTGGTGCCGGCCGCCCTGGGCTACGGCAGCAACGGCATCGGCCCGATCCCGCCCAACTCCAACCTGATCTTCGATGTCGAACTGCTGGAAGTTCGCCCATAAAAAAAAGCGGAAGGGCTCGCGCCCTTCCGCTCTTTAACAGGAACCGTCGGCAATTAAGCGCCGGTCTCGCCTTTCTTGATCCATGCCGCCAGCTGGTGCGGGCGCAGGCCGTCGTAGTCTTCGAACGGCTGATGGATCCATGGGTTGTGCGGCAGTTCTTCCATCTGGTAGTCCGGCTTGAAGGCGGAGCAGCCCTTGGTCCAGATCACGGCCGATTTCACCTCGGTCACGCCTTCGAAGTTCTCCTTCAGGTGCTTCATCACCTTGGTCAGGGTCACGCCGGAATCTGCCAGGTCGTCGACCAGCAGGATCTTGCCGGACAGCGGGCCCTTGGTCATGGTCATGTACTTGGCGATATCCAGGTCGCCGCGCACGGTGCCGGCTTCTTCGCGGTAGGAGCTGGTCGACAGGATCGCCAGCGGCACGTCGAAGATGCGCGAGAACACGTCGCCCGGACGCACGCCGCCGCGCGCCAGGCACAGCACCATGTCGAACTTCCAGCCCGATTCATGGACCTTCAGCGCCAGGCGCTCGATCAGGCGGTGGTACTCGTCCCAGCTAACCCACAGGTGTTTTTGGTCGGATACAGGAGTGGTCATGCTCTAGGTTCTTTCTTATTCAAATGGGTGGCGCAGGACGATGGTCTCTTCGCGGTCAGGACCGGTCGATACCATGTCGATCGGCACGCCGACCACTTCTTCGATACGCTTAATGTAGGCGCGCGCGGCTGCCGGCAGCGCTTCCATCGACTTGGCGCCGACGGTGCTGTCGGTCCAGCCAGGCATTTCTTCGTAGATCGGCTGGCACAGGGCCGCGTCTTCGGCGCCGACCGGGAAGATGTCGACCTGCTTGCCGTTGATGGTGTAGCCGGTGCAGATCTTCAGGGTTTCCAGGCCGTCCAGCACGTCCAGCTTGGTCAGGCACATGCCCGACACGCCGTTGATCTGCACCGAGCGGCGCAGCAGCGCTGCATCGAACCAGCCGCAACGACGGGCACGGCCGGTCACGGTGCCGAACTCATGGCCCACGGACGACAGGTGGTGGCCCACGCCGGCATCGGTCGGCAGTTCGGATGGGAACGGGCCGGAACCAACGCGGGTGGTGTAGGCCTTGGTGATGCCCAGGATGTAGTGCAGCATGCCAGGGCCGACGCCGGCGCCGGCAGCGGCGTTACCCGCCACGCAGTTCGACGAGGTAACGAACGGGTAGGTGCCGTGGTCGACGTCCAGCAGCGAGCCTTGCGCGCCTTCGAACAGCAGCGAGCCGCCGGCCTTGTGGGTGGCGTACAGCGCGGACGACACGTCGGTCACCATCGGGCGCAGGCGCGGCACGTAGGCCAGCGCGTCGTCCAGGGTCTTCTGGTAGTCGATCTTCGGCGCTTTGAGGTAGGTTTCCAGGACGTGGTTATGGTAGTCCAGGTTCTCTTTCAGCTTCTCGGCGAAACGCTCGGCGTTCAGCAGGTCGGCCACGCGGATCGCGCGACGGGCGACCTTGTCTTCGTAGGCCGGGCCGATGCCCTTGCCGGTGGTGCCGATCTTGGCGGCGCCGCGCGCGGCTTCACGTGCCGCATCCAGTGCGGTGTGGTAAGGCAGGATGACCGGGCAAGCCTCGGAAATCTTCAGGCGCGAAGACACTTCCACGCCAGCCGCTTCCAGCTTGTCGATTTCGCGCAGCACGTCGGGCACGGACAGCACCACGCCGTTGCCGATGTAGCAGGCCACGCCTGGGCGCATGATGCCCGAAGGGATCAGCTGCAGGGCGGTCTTGACGCCGCCGATCACGAGGGTGTGGCCCGCGTTGTGGCCGCCCTGGAAGCGCACCACGCCCTGGGCGTGTTCGGTCAGCCAGTCGACGATTTTGCCTTTGCCTTCATCGCCCCACTGGGTGCCGATAACAACAACGTTCTTTGCAGTTTTGTTTGACATCACAATTAACCTAAGTTTTTGAGAATCCAGTTACTACCACTTTCGTCGAGCACCAGCGCGCGATCGCACTCGAACTCGTCCTGTTCATTGCTGTGACCCGGCAGGGACTGGATCACAACCTCGCCGGCCTTGCGCAGCTCGGCGATCTTTTCCTTCAGCTCCGGCGCATTGCCCCACGGCGCGCGGATCGAATGCTTGCGCTCGGCGGTCGGCAGCAGGCGCGCCAGCTCGCGCAGGTCGAGCGAGAAGCCGGTGGCCGGACGCGCGCGGCCGAAAGCCTCGCCCACGTGGTCGTAGCGCCCGCCCCGCGCCACCGCGTTCGGCAGGCCCGGCACGTACAGCGCGAACATGGCGCCGCTCTCGTACTGGTAGCCGCGCAGGTCGGCCAGGTCGATCGCCACGTCGGCGCGGCCGATGGCCGATGCCGCCAGCGCCGCCAGTTCGGCCAGCGCGTGGGTGATGCCCGGCAGCGCCGGCAACGCTTCGCGCGCGCGCTTCAGTACGTCCACGTCGCCGTACAGGCTTGGCAAGGCCAAGAGCGCGGCGCGCGTCGTTTCGTTGTACTTGGCGGTCTGCTGCTGCAGGCCCGGCACATCCTTCGCGCGCAACAGCTGCACGATGGCGTCGTAGTCTTTTTTCGCCGCCGCATCCTGCTCCAGGATCGCGTGCAGCACGCCGACGTGGGTCAGGTCCAGGCGCACCTCGGTGAAGCCGGCCAGGGCCAGCGAACCGAGCGCCAGCTCCTGGATCTCGGCGTCCGCTTCCAGGCCGGCATGGCCGTAGATCTCGGCGCCGATCTGGAACGGCTCGCGCGTGGCGTGCAGGCCGGACGGGCGCGTGTGCAGCACCGAGCCGGCATAGCACAGGCGCGTCACCGTGGCGCGGTTCAACAGGTGGGCGTCGATGCGCGCCACTTGCGTCGTCATGTCGGCGCGCAGGCCCAGCATGCGGCCGGAAATCTGGTCCACCAGCTTGAAGGTGCGCAAGTCGGTGTCGGCGCCGGCGCCGGTCATCAAGGACTCCACGTACTCCAGCATCGGAGGCATGACCAGCTCGTAGCCGTACAGCCGGAAGTTATCCAGCATCAGGCGGCGCAACTCCTCGATCTTGCGTGCTTCGGACGGCAAGACGTCGGCAATGTATTCAGGCAGAAGCCAATTCGGCATGGTTGGTGCTATTGAAATATAAACAATGCAGGCGCGGCTGCGCGCCCCGAAAACCGGAGAACCAAACCGCGTATTTTACGCGAATTTGCTGCAATGCAGGTGGAAATTTGAGGCTGCTGGAACAGTAAACCCGGAAACCGGAAAACCAGGGGACGACCTGCGGGTCGGACCCTGGTTTCCGGTTTCCGGGTTTAAGAGCCTTACTTGCCCGAGCCCGGGTTCTTGAAGTACTTGAAGAAGTCCGACTGCGGATCGACCAGCATCACGTCAGCCTTGCTCTTGAAGGAGGCGCGATACGCTTCCAGCGAGCGGTAGAACTTGTAGAACTCCGGATTGCGGCCGAAGGCCTCGGCATAGATCTGGGAGGCTTTCGCATCGCCCTCGCCCTTGATCTTCTCCGCCTCGCGGTAAGCCTCGGCCAGGATCACGGTGCGCTGCTTGTCGGCGTCGGCGCGGATCTGCTCCGATTCCGCGGAACCGGTGGAACGCGCCTCGTTGGCCACGCGCACGCGCTCGGCCTTCATGCGCTCGTACACCGAGTTGTTGATCTGCTCAACATAGTCCACGCGCTTCAGGCGCACATCGACGATTTCCACGCCGATCTGCTTGGCCTCGTCCACCACCTTGCTGCGGATCGACTCCATCACCTTGCCGCGCTGGCCCGAAATCACTTCACGCACGGTGCGCTTGGTGATTTCATCGTTCAGCGCCGCCTTGACGATCTGCTGCATGCGGTCGCCGGCGCGGTTATCGTCGCCGCCGAAGGACACGAAGTACAGGCGCGGCTCGGTCACGCGCCATTTGACGAAGGCATCCACCAGGATGTTCATTTTTTCGGCGGTGATGAAGCGGTCGGCTTCTTTCGGGTCCAGGGTCTGGATGCGCTTGTCCAGGTACACCACGTTCTGGAACGGCGGCGGCAGCTTGAAGTGCAGGCCAGGCTCGGAAATCACCTGCTTCACTTCACCCAGCGCGAACACGATGGCGTACTTGCGCTGGTCCACCACGAACACCGTAGAGGACAGCAGCATCAGGGCGATAAAGCCCGTAATCAGAATGGTTACTAAGCGGTTCATTAACGGCCCTCCCGGTCACGGGACGATTCACGCGAGCGGCTATCACGGCGGCTCGTGTCGGTAGTCGGTTCCGGCAGCAACACGGCGGTCGGCGGCTGCGCGGTCACACTGGCGGCGCGCCCCTCGGTCGCGGCCACTTGCGCGATCAGCTTGTCCAGCGGCAGGTACAGCAGGTTGCTGCCGGCCTTGGAGTCCACCATCACCTTGCTGGTGTTGGCGAAGATCTGCTGCATGGTGTCGATGTACATGCGGTCGCGCGTCACGGCCGGCGCCTTCTGGTACTCGGCCAGCACGGACTTGAAGCGGTCGGCATTACCGGTCGCGTTCTGCACGGACTGGGCGCGGTAGGCTTCGGCTTCCTGGATCAGGCGGAATGCCGCGCCGCGCGCTTTCGGCACGATGTCGTTGGCGTACGCCTGGCCTTCATTCTTCTGGCGCTCGCGGTCCTGGCCCGCTTTCACCGCGTCGTCGAAGGCGGCCTGCACCTGCTCCGGCGGCTGCACGCCCTGCATCGTCACATTGGTCACTTGCGCGCCCGAGTTATAGCGGTCCAGGATCGACTGCATCAGGGCCTGGGTGTCGTTGGCCACCTTCTCGCGGCCTTCGTACAGCACGAAGTCCATCTTGCTGCGGCCCACCACTTCGCGGATGGCCGTCTCGGCCACCTGGCGCACGGTGTCCTCCGCGTCGCGGTTGGAGTACAGCCAGTCGAAGGCCTTCTTCACCTTGTACTGCACGGCGAACTGGATGTCGATGATGTTCTCGTCCTCGGTCAGCATCAGCGCTTCGGAAGCCATCTTGGTTTTCGCGCTGCCGCGATAACCCACTTCCACCGTGCGCACGGTCGACACGTTGACGGTTTCATTATTCTGGAACGGGTACGGCCAGCGCCAGTTGAAGCCGGCCGGCGTCTCGTGGCTGAATTTGCCGAAGGTGGTCACCACGCCGGTCTGGCCTTCCTGCACGATGAAGGCGCCGGAAGCGAGCCACACCAGCGCCGCCACCGAGGCGACCGCGCCAAAGGTGATGCCGGCGCCCTTCATATTGTCGCCACCGCCACCGCCGCCGCCACCGCCGTTGCCGCGATTCTTGCCGCCGCCGAACAGGCCGTTCAGGCGCTGGTTGAAGTCGCGCCAGAGCTGATCGAGGTCCGGCGGGCCTTCGCCGGGCTTTTTGCCTTCCTGGGCCTTGCGGTTGTCCTTGTCCTTGTCCTTGTCGTTGCCCCAGTTATGGTCGTTCAAGGACAGCTTCAGGCCTAGTCTTTTCTTGAGAGAGGAAAAAGGCATATTTTTCTTAGTGAGATCCTACTTGGGTAAAGGTGAGAATACTGTCCGGCGCCAGCTCCTCTTTGGGGTTGGCGAGCGCTTCCTGCTCATCCCGTGCTGCCTCACAGATCGCCTCGCGCAGCAGGTCCAGGCCGGACCCGGTGCGTGCGCTGATGAATACGCGGGAAATCTTATCATATTCATTTCGTTCGACCGTCGGCTCCAGGCCGGCCGCGTCGATCTTGTTCCACACCAGGATCTGCGGGATGTGGTCGGCGCCGATTTCGCGCAGCACCAGGTTGACCTGTTCGATCTGCTCCATGCGGCTGGGCGAGGCGCCGTCCACCACGTGCAGCAGCAAGTCGGCGTGGATGGTCTCCTCCAGCGTGGCGCGGAAAGCCGCCACCAGCTGGTGCGGCAGTTCGCGCACGAAGCCGACCGTGTCCGACAGGACCACATTGCCGATTTCCTCGCCCATGTAGACGCGGCGCGACGTGGTGTCGAGGGTCGCGAACAACTGGTCCGCCACGTAGACGCCGGCCTTGGTCAGCGTATTGAACAGGGTCGATTTGCCGGCATTGGTATAGCCGACCAGGGACACCGAGAAAGTATGGTTGCGGCCGCGCGCGCGGCGCTGGGTCTCATGCTGCTTGCGCAGCTTGGCCAGTTTGGCGCGCAGCATCTTGACCCGTTCGCCCAACAGGCGGCGGTCGGTCTCGAGCTGGGTTTCCCCCGGGCCGCGCAGGCCGATACCGCCCTTCTGGCGTTCCAAGTGGGTCCAGCCGCGCACCAGGCGCGTGGCCAGGTGCTGCAACTGGGCCAGTTCGACCTGCACCTTGCCCTCGTGGCTTTGCGCGCGCTGCGCAAAGATATCGAGGATCAGGCTGGTGCGGTCGAGCACCCGCACTTGCAGGCGTTTTTCCAGATTGCGCTGCTGGGCTGGGGACAGCGCATGATTGAAGATGACGATCTCGAGCTTGTGGTCCTGCACCGCCAGGCCGATTTCGTCGGCCTTGCCGGTGCCGACGAAATACGCCGCATCCGGCGCCGAGCGCTTACCGGTAATGGTGGTGACAGGCTCTGCGCCCGCTGAGCGGGCCAACAGCATCAACTCCTCGATACTGGCAGCAAAGTCGCCCTGACCGAAATCTACCCCGACTAAAGCTGCACGCATACGTTGGGGCTTACTCCGCTGCCTCGGAGGAATTGTCGATGTTCAGGTTCACGGCGCGGGCAGGCACCACGGTGGAAATCGCATGTTTGTACACCATCTGGGTGACGGTGTTACGCAGCAGTACCACATACTGGTCGAAAGACTCGATATGGCCCTGCAGCTTGATGCCGTTGACCAGGTAGATCGAGACTGGAACGTGCTCTTTGCGCAGCGCGTTCAGGAATGGGTCTTGTAACAATTGCCCTTTATTGCTCATAACAGCTCCGTTTTATGTTGTTGTGTACGAAATGGAGACGCTGCGCCTAAATTTCAAGTGCTGCTGGGGATGCTCCAAGGATACTGTACCTTGTTTTGTCAATTTTTGCAGAAACTTAAAGGGGGGCGGGCCCCTCTTTAAGCCCCGCTTAAAGCGGAATGCCCGCTTTTTCAGCCTTCGCGCTTGTCGAAAGGATTCTTGCCATTACGCAATTCAATGCGCAGCGGGGTGCCGACCAGTTTGAAGGTATCGCGGAAATGCTTCTCCAGGTAGCGCTTGTACGGCTCGGAGATCGCATCCAGCGAATTGCCGTGGATAACAATGATCGGCGGGTTCTGGCCGCCCTGGTGCGCATAGCGCATTTTCGGACGGGTGCCGGCCTTGCGCTTCGGCTCCTGCTTCTCGATCGCTTCCTGCAGGGCGCGCGTCAGCTTCGGCGTCGGCAGGTTGGCCGTGGCGGCGGCGTAGGCGCCGTTCACGGATTTCATCAGCGGGCCGATGCCGGAACCGCGCAGGGCCGAGATGAAGTGGGTGTTGGCGAAGGACAGGAAGTCCAGCTTGCGGTCCATGTCCATCTTCACCTGGTCGCGGTCGTCCGACTGCAGGCCGTCCCACTTGTTGACCGCCACCACCAGGGCGCGGCCCGATTCCAGGATGAAGCCGGCGATGTGGGCGTCCTGCTCCGAGATGTCTTGCTGCGCGTCGAGCATCAGGATCACCACGTTGGCTTCCGAAATCGACTGCAGCGTCTTCACCACCGAGAACTTCTCGATCGCTTCAAACACTTTGCCGCGGCGGCGGATGCCGGCGGTGTCGATCAGGGTGTACTGGCGGCCGTCGCGCTCGAACGGGATTTCGATCGAATCGCGGGTGGTGCCCGGCATGTCGAAAGCGATCACGCGCTCTTCGCCCACCAGGGTGTTGATCAGGGTCGATTTGCCCACGTTCGGGCGGCCCACCAGGGCGATCTTCACGCCGCGGTCCTGCGGCAGCAGTTCTTCCTCGTCGGCCGGACGGCCGGCAAAGGCCTTGTCCAGCGCTTCCTGCACCAGGTCGTGCACGCCGTCGCCATGGGCGCCGGAAATCGCGTACGGGTCGCCCAGGCCCAGTTCATAAAAGTCCGACACGGCGGCGGTGTAGCGCATGCCTTCGGCCTTGTTTACCACCAGCAGCACCGGACGGCCGGATTTGCGCAGGAAATCGGTAATCGTCTTGTCGTGCGGGGTCATGCCCTGGCGGCCATCCACCAGGAACACCACCACGTCGGCTTCCGCCACGGCCTGCTTGGTCTGCAGGGCCATCTGGAACATGATGCCTTCCTTGGCGACCGGCTCGAAACCGCCGGTATCGATGACCAGGAACGGGCGATTGCCGACGCGGCCCTCGCCGTAGTGACGATCGCGCGTCAGGCCAGGGAGGTCCGCCACCAGCGCATCGCGCGAGCGGGTCAGTCGATTGAATAAGGTCGATTTCCCGACGTTCGGGCGACCTACGAGTGCAATTACCGGCTTCATATTGTTTTTATTCGACCGCGA
The DNA here is from genome assembly GCF_009857475.1 of Pseudoduganella guangdongensis. Lineage (GTDB taxonomy): Bacteria > Pseudomonadota > Gammaproteobacteria > Burkholderiales > Burkholderiaceae_D > Rugamonas > Rugamonas guangdongensis. Next base: position 112,551 of record NZ_WWCJ01000016.1, read on the forward strand.
TAGCGGCCACTGTCCCATTCTGGGTTTGTAAAATCACATTCGAACCTGCCACCACGGGCGCCGCCTTGATGGCGCCGCCGCCGGTGGCGATCCGACCTAATACCGTGCCATCTTCCCGCGACAGGAAGTGCACATAGCCCTCCAGGTCGCCCACGGCCACGAAACGGCCGTAAGAGACAGGAGCGGACAAGCGGCGGTAAGCCAGCTTGTCGTTTTTCCAGGCCGAGGCGCCGCCTTCGCGCGCAAAGGCCTGCACGGCGCCCTTCTCGTCCGACACGAAGACGAAGCGCTGGTCCACGCCCACGCCCACGTCCGACGATGCCGGCTTGCTCCAGCGCGCCACGCCGGTGGCCAGGTCCAGGCAGCCCACCTTGCCCTGGTAGCTCACCGCGCACAGGTCGCCCTCGTACACGGCCGGCGTGCCGCTGATGTCGGACACGCGTTCCAGCTCGGTGGCGCCGCGCGGCTCGGACAGCGGCGCTTCAAAGCGCGGCACGCCGTTGGTCAGCGCCAGCGCCAGGATGCGGCCGGCAGGCTGCGCCGAATAGACGTTGCCGTTGGCGATCACCAGGCCCGGCGTATTGCGCAGGGTCAGCGGCGGCGTCACGCGCTGGATGAACCAGCGTTTCTTGCCATCGGCCGCATCGTAGGCGGTAACCTTGTTGTCGCCGGTGCGCACGATGACCACGTCGTTGCCGACCGCCGGCGCCGACAGGATCTCGCTCGATGCCTGCACTTCCCACAGCGCCTTGCCGGCGCCGTCGAAGGCCAGCAGCTTGCCCTTCTCGCCGCCCACCGCCACCACCTGGCCGTTCGGGCTCACGCCCACGCCGGCGGTCAGGTCGGTCTTGGACTTGCTGCGCCACTGCACCTTGCCGCTGGCGGCGTCCAGGCGCTCGATAGTGCCGTCGGCATCGGCCACGAACACGCTGTTGTCGGCCAGCGCCGGCGAGAACACATGCACGCCGGCCTTGCCGATGCTGTGCTTCCACACGATGCGGGCCGGTACGCCCGGCTTCAGTTCTTCCAGCTTGGCCGGGGCGAACTTGTCCTCCTTGGCAAACGGATTGAGCTTGCTCATGGTGCTGCAGCCGGCAGCCGTTGCCAGGACGGCCAGCGCGATGATGGTACGGGTTGCACGCATTGGGTTACGCTTTCTCTTCCGGCGCGGTGCCGCCGATGGATTCAAGTTTCAGCTGGATCAGCTGGCGGCCAGGGTTCTTCTTGTCGGCCGATTCGAGCGCGGCCAGATAGGCCTTGCGCGCGTCTTCCAGCTTGTTCTGCGCGGCCAGGATGTCGCCCTTGCGGTCTTCCACGGCGCTCTTGAACTGCGGCAGCGCGGCGCCCGCCAGCGCTTTCAGCGCGGCGTCGTAGGCCTTCTCGTCCAGCAGCACGCCGGCCAGGCGGATCGCGGCCACGTTCTTCTGCTCGTCGTTGCCGTGCGCGACCACCCACTCCAGTTGCGCCTTGGCCGACTTCAGGTCGTTGGCGTCGAAGGCCGATTTGGCGGCGGTCAGCGCGCCCAGCGCGGCGTAAGAAGAGCTGCCGAACTTGCTCTCGATATCGCTGGCCACGCGCAGCACCTTGGCGTTGTCCTTGGCGTTGGCGGCGCTCTGCAGTTCATCGAACAGCACCGACGCTTGCGCCGCCTGGTTGCGCTGGTAGTAGTTCCAGCCATTCCAGCCCGAATAGGCGGCCAGGCCGGCGATCACCACCCAGGTGGTCAGGTTGCCGTACTTCGCCCACCACGCCTTGATGGTAGCGAGCTGTTCTTGTTCTTCGAGATCGTATGCCATGTTTCAGTCTTTATTTATCAATGATGGTGGTGGTGGTCGTGGTCACAATCGTCTCCGCATGTGATCTGGTCCACGACGTAATCGACAACGCCTTCAAAGGCAACGCTTTGCTGCTGGCCTTCGCCTTCTTCAGCGCGCATTGCCTTGACGACGGCGGTGTTGTTGGCCACTTCGTCCTCGCCGATGATGACTGCGAAGGTTGCGCCGGAGCCGTCGGCTTTTTTCATCTGCGACTTGAAGCTGCCGGCGCCGTTGCTGCCGGCGCAGTGCAGGATCACGTCCAGGCCGGCGTCGCGCAGGCGCTCGCCCAGGATGAACGCTTGCGCTTGCGCCGCCTCGCCCTGGTGCACCAGGTACACGTCGCACTGGCGCGGCGCGGCGGTGTCGCCGGCGCCTTTCATCAGTTCGATCAGGCGCTCGATGCCCATGGCGAAACCGACCGCCGGGGTCGGCTTGCCGCCGAACATTTCAATCAGCGGGTCGTAGCGGCCGCCGGCGCACACGGTGCCCTGCGCGCCCAGTTCGTCGGTGACCCATTCGAACACGGTGCGGTTGTAGTAGTCGATGCCGCGCACCAGGCGCGTGTTGACGGTGTACTGGATCGCGTTGGCGTCCAGGATCTTCTTCACGCCTTCGAAGTGGGCCAGCGATTCCGCGCCCAGGTAGTCCAGCAGCTTCGGCGCGCTGTTGACGATGCCTTGCAGGGCAGCGTTCTTGGTGTCCAGGATGCGCAGCGGGTTGGTATGCAGGCGGCGCTTGGCGTCGGCGTCCAGGTGCTCCTCGTGCTGCTCCAGGTAGGCGATCAGGTCGACGCGGTGGCGCGCGCGCTCCTCGGCGTCGCCGATGGAGTTGATTTCCAGGCGGATGTTCTCCAGGCCCAGGTCATCCCACAGGCGGCGGCACATGGCGATCATTTCCGCATCCACGTCCGGGCCGGTGAAGCCCACGGCTTCCGCGCCGAACTGGTGGAACTGGCGGTAGCGGCCGCGCTGCGGCTTCTCGTGGCGGAACATCGGGCCTTTGTACCACAGGCGCTTCGGGCCTTCGTACACCAGGTTATGCTCCAGCACGGCGCGCACCACGCCCGCGGTGCCTTCCGGGCGCAGGGTCAGCTTGTCGCCGTTCATGGCGTCTTCGAAGGAATACATTTCCTTCTCGACGATGTCGGTCACGGCGCCGATGGCGCGCGAGAACAGGCGGGTCTCTTCCACGATCGGGGTGCGGATCTGCTGGAAGCCGTAGCTTTGCACCACGGACTGCGCGGTGTTCTCGAAGATCTCCCACAGGTGGGCGTCAGCCGGCAGGAGATCGTTCATCCCCTTGATCGCTGTGATTTTGTCTGCTTTGTTGGACATATTCTTTACGCTGCTTTGCTATAGTTTTTTTGTACGTAGTCGAGCACGATGGCCTGGAACTCGCCGACGATATTCTCGCCGCGCAGGGTCGCCACCTTCTCGCCATCGACAAACACCGGCGCGGCCGGCGATTCGCCGGTGCCGGGCAGGCTGATGCCGATATTGGCGTGCTTCGATTCGCCCGGGCCGTTGACGATGCAGCCCATCACGGCCACGTTCATCGCCTCCACGCCCGGGTAGGTCTTTTTCCATTCCGGCATCTGCTCGCGCAGGTAGGTCTGGATATCGTCCGCCAGTTCCTGGAACACAGTGGAGGTGGTGCGGCCGCAGCCCGGGCAGGCGATCACCATCGGGGTGAACTTGCGCAGGCCCATGGTCTGCAGGATTTCCTGCCCCACCACCACTTCCCTGGTGCGGTCGCCGCCCGGTTCCGGGGTCAGCGAAATACGGATGGTGTCGCCGATGCCTTCCTGCAGCAGCACCGACAGCGCGGCGGTCGAGGCCACGATGCCCTTGCTGCCCATGCCGGCCTCGGTCAGGCCCAGGTGCAGCGGATAGTCGCAGCGCTTGGACAGCTCGCGGTAGACGGCGATCAGGTCCTGCACGCCGGACACCTTGCAGGACAGGATGATCTTGTCGCGCGCCAGACCCAGTTCTTCGGCGCGTACCGCGTTTTCAATCGCGGAGGTGATCAGCGCTTCGTACATCACCGCTTGCGCGGTCCATGGATTGGCGCGCGCCGCGTTTTCATCCATGATGCGCGCCAGCAGGGCCTGGTCGAGCGAGCCCCAGTTGACGCCGATGCGCACCGGCTTGTCGTGCCTGGCCGCGACTTCGATCATCTGCGCGAACTGCGTGTCGCGCTTGGCGCCCTTGCCCACGTTGCCCGGGTTGATGCGGTACTTGGACAGCGCGGCGGCGCAGTCCGGGTAGTCGGTCAGCAGGGTGTGGCCGTTGTAGTGGAAGTCGCCCACCAGCGGCACGTCCACCCCCATCTTGTCCAGCTGGTCGCGGATGTAGGGCACGGCGGCCGCCGCTTCCGGGCGATCCACGGTCAGGCGCACCAGTTCGGAACCGGCGCGCGCCAGCTCCTTGATCTGGATCGCCGTCGCCACCGCATCGGCGGTGTCGGTATTGGTCATCGACTGCACCACCACCGGCGCGTCGCCGCCGACCCAGATCTTGCGCTCGCCGTGCTGGATCAGCACGCGGCGGCTGGCGCGGCGCGCCAGCGGTCCGGAAGGGATCGGATTGTTCGAAGAAGACATGCTTACTCTGCTTACTTGATATTGACGCGCGAGATGGTGCCGCCAGGTACCGGCGGCAGCTCCAGCTGGGCGCCGGCCAGGTTGGCGTTGACGCCGCCTGGCTTGCCGACGATCAGCAGGTCCTTCTCGCGCACATTGAACGTTTCCGTGCTGCCGGCTTTCACCAGGCGCGCGATCAGCGAATTCTGGCCTGGACGGCGGATCTCGATCCAGGAATCTTCCTTCACCGTCAGCGTCAGCTTGCCGCCGGCCGCGCCCACGACAGCGCCGCTCGCCGGCGCAGTAGGGGCCGCAGCCACCGGAGCCGCCGCCGGCGGGAGCGCCGCTGCAGTCGGCGCAGGACGGTTGGCCGGCGCGCCAGCGGCGCCGCCCACAGGCGCGGCAGC